>NZ_FOUI01000002.1 GCF_900114825.1 Halopseudomonas yangmingensis
ATTGAGCACTGCAAGGCGAGCATCCGCGCCAAGGTGGAACACCCGTTCCATGTGATCAAGAATCTGTTTGGCCACCGCAAGGTACGCTACCGGGGCATGGAGAAGAATCAGGCCCAGCTGTTCAGTCTGTTTGCGCTGGCCAATCTGGTATTGGCAAAGCGGTGTTATGCAACGACTGATGGGGTTATTGCGTCTTGAACCCCTGTAATGGGGTGAAAACAGGCCAAAATGGCCGGAATTGAAGGCGATTTTTGGGGCATTGTCGCCAAGAACAGGCTGGTTGCATCAAAAACTCAGTTGATCGGCGCGGGTGATGCGCAAATCTGATTTGATCAGCGTTTCCCTAATCTTTGTTCAATCGCACGGTAGTATTGGATTGGCTATTGCGGTCATTTGTGTCGAATGGCTACTGGCGCTTAGTGCGGTACTATTAATAGGCATTATCTCACCCTATTCGCTTAACCCTGACGAAGGAGTCGGGAACAATGACCAATAACCCCCCTCCCCGTCAGGCGCATCTGGCATTTCTGGATACCGTGCGCACCTATGAGCTGGATGTTGCCAGACAATACTTTCCAAACAGCCTGATTCAAGGTGAGCCATGTCAACTTCTGGAATTGGGAGCCGGGACCGGAGTACAAGCATCAAGATTATCTGCCCTCGGTTACAAGGTTTCAGCTCTGGAGGTCCAGGGTAGCAGTTATCGAGAAGTACGCTGCTTTGACATAGTTGAATATGATGGTGTGCATATTCCATTTCCCGATCAATCACAGGATGTCATATTCAGTTCGAATGTTCTCGAACATATTGTTGAACTGGATCAAGTACTCAATGAAACATATCGAGTGCTGTCACACAATGGCGTATGCATTCATCTGGTGCCAACGTCATCATGCAGGGCATGGACACTGCTGGCACACTATGTCTGGCTCATCCGACGAGCAATACAAAAGCTATTGGCGACCAGAAGCTCACTTGCTGCCAAGGAAGATGTACCGCGTATGCCGGATTCCACACGAGCATGGTTTTGGACACTGATCCCCATGAGACATGGTGAGCGTGGCAATACAGTGACCGAGATCTACTATTACTCACGCCATTTCTGGTCAAAGAAATTTAAAGATGCCGGCTTTGAAATTATAAAAATTGACTCAAATAGTATTTTCTACACCATGGCCAATGGGCTTGGATTACATCTAGGCATGAAACACAGGCGTTTACTATCAAGAATAATTGGCGGATCCTGCAATATTTACGTATTGAAAAAAAAGGTCAAAAACTGATGAATTATTCTTTGGGTTCATTTTTTTTCAGAAGCTTGAGGCGCCTTGGTATATTCACGTCCTTTGATGGTCGAATAAACATCTTCAAGTCTATCCTTCGGCGTACATTCAGACTGATCAATAAAGAAGTAACTATAGACGATTTTGATGGATCACTTCATATGCGGCTGAATCTTGCAGAGCACATGCAGCGACGAATTTTCTGGATGGGCTACTACAGTACCGATATTGTTAATCTGCTGAAAAAGAGTCTTTGGCCTGGGATGGTAATTATAGATATTGGCGCCAATATCGGTGAAATTACCATGGTAGCTGCCCGGCGGGTAGGGCCTGAAGGCAAGGTTATAGCCTTTGAGCCAGTAAGCGTGATTGCAGAACGCCTCTCCGAGCACGTTATAACCAATAATCTGACGCAGGTAATTGTAAAAAAAGAAGCATTGGGTACGGAGACTGGCAGGATGCCAATTTATCCGTCATGCGGCCAATATGTAGCTGATGAGAATCAAGGGTTGGCTAGCTTGTATGGAGAAAAATCTCAGCAGCAACCAATAGAATATGTTGAAGTTAACACATTGGATAAAGTAGCTGAATTGCATGATTTTTCACGGATAGACTTGATAAAAATTGACGTTGAAGGTGGAGAGTTAGCCTGTCTGCAGGGCGCCATGAATGTGCTACAAAAATTCCGGCCTATGCTGATTGTTGAGATTCAGGAATTCTCTGCTCATCAGGCTGGCTGGGAGGTGAACGAGCTCTTCGACTATCTCCGTGGGTTCGGCTATGAGTTCTTTAGCATTGGCAAGAAAGGTCGCTTGAGTCCATTGAACTTGAATGCTTTGGCAGACTTTCAGAATGTGTTCTGTAAGGCTCAAGGAGCCTGAGGTGAATAATCCCAGCGTATGTTTTCTCCTGTCCCGTTTTGCGGCAGGAGGGCTTGAGCGTGTGCAGACACACATTGCCGCAGGGTTTGCAAATACAGGGATAAATATCGAAGTGGTGGCGCGGGCAGTGGAGATTGAGGCATGCTCTCTTTTCAGGCCAGAGGTGCCAGTACGTGAGCTCGGTGGTGGGCGATTTTGCTTCGTATACAGACTGTTACGCTGGCTCCACAAGGTTCGACCGAATGTAATAATCACCAGTGCCAACGATATTGGCTGCCTTGTCTTACTATTACGCCGCCTGCTCTGGAAAGACAGCAAAATAATATGGACACAGCACCTGTCAATTTCTGGCCCACTTCGTAGCGCAAACACAACAAGAAGAATACGTCTATTTTTTGAGAAAGTAATGATGCGTTACCTGGTCCGACATGCAGACAGTGTAGTAGCTGTCACCAGATCAGTTGCCGATGATATGAGGCGCACGCTCGATCCAAACTTGTCTATCAGGGTTATATATAATCCGGTTATTGATCAGTATTTTGATACTCGAAGCAAAGAAGAGATCAACTGGCCGTGGGAGCCCAGTGAAACTCCTGTTGTTATTTTTGTAGGTCGACTGGCACGGGTCAAACGGCTTGACCTCCTGCTTCAAGCGTTTTCACTTTGCATTAAAAAGACACCAATAAAGTTACTGATTGTCGGTGAAGGCCCGGAGCGCGGGATGGCAGAGAAGCTTGCAAAAGAGCTTTGTTTGGGAGCGTCCTGCCAGTTTATTGGCCATAGTGACAACCCGCTGCCATGGATTCGTCAGGCTGACATACTGGTTTTGTGTTCAGACTCTGAGGGCTTTGGGCTGGTTCTGGTCGAGGCAATGGGCTGCGGCACACAGATAGTTGCTACAGACTGTCCAGATGGACCAGCTGAGATACTGGAAGGCGGGCGATATGGAAGACTTGTCCCAGTAGACAATGCTGTAGAATTGGCAGCAGCCATGCAAGAAGCCCTGCACTCCCCTTTAGCTGCGGAAGCAGAGCTAATGGCACGGGCCGCTGAGTTCAGCGTAGATGGTGCTGTGACACAATACCTGGATTTGATTGACCAGCTGACAAGGAAATAACTTGAATATCATCTTCGTCTGCAAGCGCTACTATACCGGCAAAGACGTCATCAGGCACCGTTTTGGTCGCTTATACGAAATCCCTACTCAGCTTGCACGCTTAGGGCACGATATACTGGTGCTCTGTCTTGACTATCGTAACAAAAACCATCAGGAAGGCTTCACAGAACAGTTTGGTTCTGGCTCGGTAAAATGGATAATTGTGCCAATTCGGAATATCCTTAATTTTGAATTCACAGCAAACTATAGAACAATAAAAAGCATGCAAGCCACGCTAATAATAGGCTCATCTGACATACCTTGCCTTTGGCTTTCTCGACACCTATCAAATTGCCTTGGCGCTTACTACATTGTTGATTTATACGACAACTACGAAAGCTTCGGACAAGCTCGCATTCCATGGTTCAAGCGCTCATTAAGGGCCAGCATTAAAGCAGCGAACGCGATTATCGTAGTCAGCTCAACTTTAAAAACAAAGATCATGAGGGATTATTCACCAACCGGCTCAGTTCTCGTTATGAATAATGGCATTGATGCAGGCAGTTTCTCTATAGGGGATCGTCTGGAGGCACGTATTTCATTAAGGCTGCCACTCCAGGGCAGATTGATTGGCACCGCTGGCAATCTGTCCCGGATGAAAGGCCTGGATACTGTCTACGATGCTTGGCATGAACTCCAAGAAACCACTGAAAATACTTATCTCGTACTTGCAGGAAAAACTGACCCTAAGCTTCCACTACCAACTGGGGAACGTGTCATTTATCTTGGAGAAATTCTGGAGAACGAGATTGTTCAGCTATTCCGAGCACTTGATGTTGGAATTGTTCCCGGACATGATTCCGCATTTGGCCGCTATTGTTTTCCGCAAAAGCTCTTCGAGATGATTGCCTGTGGTTTGCCAGTGGTGGCTGCCAAAGTAGGAGCTATTGAAGATGCACTACATATGAATCCAGCTATACTTTTCGCCCCCGGCGATCATAAAATCTTAGCGAAAACTATAAACTTACAACTAGAATATCCTCAGCTTCCAAATATCAAGCCCATGCAATGGAATGAGCTCATTCGAGATATTGAATCAATAATTAAGAATTTAATTTAATTTAATTTAACTATAAACTAAATCATTTCAGCCACCACGCCTTTCCCAAACTCGTCCCAAGCAAATCTATTTGCAAAGCCTTGTATTTTTATTTTTTCTTCAGGCTCTCTGATTAACCTCAAAACGCACTGACCAAGTTGTGTGTAATTTTTTTTGCTCACCAAATAACCCGACACTCCACAGCTAACTGCATCTACAACACCGCCTGTAGCAAATGCAACTGTCGGCAACCCATGTGCCGCAGCCTCTATGGCAACCATCCCAAACCCTTCCGGATCATCTGGAATATGGCGCACTGGGAATACATGCACATCAGCGGCTTCATAGACTGTCGCCAGCAGTGTTTGGTCGGTAATCACGCCCAAAAACCTGATGTTATTTGCAACACCGGATTTTTCTGCCTGTTGCTGAATGCTTTCGACAGTCTGAATCCCGGCCCCGAGAGAGTCCTTGGGTGCATCGCCAACAACCAGCAAAATCGCATTGGGCTCTGCCTGAACTATGGCTGGCAGGGATTTTTCCACAAACTCTCTGAGCCCCTTGCGGGTCGTCAGGCGGCCAACGGACAGCAGGATCTTCTTGCCGGTCAGACCGTGCTGTTCTTTGAATGCATTGATACTTTCCGCAGGCTGGGGTGCTTCAGGCAAGCTGACGCCAGGATAGACAATCGCAATCTTGCGTTCAGGTACACCCGCTACAAAAGTCAGCCCCTTGGTGGGTGTGCTATTGACTATTACCCTATCCATTCGCTTGAAAAACGGCACCCACAGGTTCTGGTAGAGTTTGCTACGCACTGTTATGTCAAAGCCATGCAAATATACCACCGCTTTGGCACCACAGAGCCTTGCGCTGAGCCAGGCCAGCGGTGCGGTAAGGCCGCTACCAGCAAGAACTACATCGGGGCGCCATGACAGGGCCAGCCAAAGCGCCTTGAGCATGGAAACCAGCAGGAACAATGGTAGCGGCCTGAGTGGCGCCTCTGTCAGCGCGACCTTTTCAGGCTTGATTGCTTTTGCCCCCCTGGGGCCTATAACCCTTACTTCAGAATATTTGGCCAGTTCATCCGCCATGTGCCAGTTAAGGCGTTCCATTCCCCCAACCAGTGGCGGCAAATTACGGGTAATCAGCAGTATTCGCCTGGGCTTTGCGTTATTCATGCCAGCACCACATTATTGCCGCCTGTAAAACGTCCTCGAGTGTCGACCAGCAGCCGTGCATGGCTGTGCAGCATTTCATAATCAAACGCATCATGATCAGTTGCTATCACCAGACAGTCAAAATGCCTGATGCTTTCCTCACTTAACGGCACTGACGCAAGGTCAAAGTGATAGTCGCGCTTTCTTGGGAATTCAGGCACATGCGGGTCCGAGTAAGCTACTTCCGCGCCCTTCTGCTCGAGCAATGACATAATCTCCACCGCTGGCGACTCCCGGGTATCGTCGATATTCTTTTTGTAAGCCAGCCCCAGCACCAGAATCCGGCTGCCTTTGACAGCCTTGCCCTGCTCATTCAAGGCATCTGCCACCTTTTGCACCACCCAGTGCGGCATATAGTGGTTGATCTCGCCGGCCAGTTCGATAAAGCGGGTATTGATACCGTATTCCTTGGCCTTCCATGTCAGATAGAACGGGTCGATAGGAATACAATGCCCGCCCAGTCCTGGACCGGGGGTATAGGGCACAAAGCCAAAGGGTTTGGTTGCTGCCGCCTGAATCACCTCATGGATGTTGATTCCCATGCGATCGGCAACAATTTTCATTTCATTGACCAGGCCGATATTCACTGCCCGGTGGATGTTCTCCAGCAACTTGCTCATTTCGGCTACCCGGGTGCTGCTGACCGGCACCGTGGTATTGATCGCCTTGCCATAGAGAGCCTGCCCCAGTTCCAGACAAACTGACGTGGTACCACCGATGACCTTGGGAATGTCTGCGGTTGTGTAGTGCGGGTTGCCAGGGTCTTCGCGTTCCGGCGAATAGACCAGTGCACAGTTATGGCCCGGAACAAATCCCCTGCTGCGCAAACGCGGTTCAATAATTTCCTCAGTGGTACCCGGCCAGGTTGTGCTTTCCAGGCTGAGCAACTGGCCTTCGCGAAAATACGGCAGTATCGCTTCCACCGTATTGATGACGTAGCTCAGGTCAGGTTGGTGGTGTGCGTCCAGCGGTGTGGGAACACAGATAATCTGTGCGTCCAGCCCTACTGTCAGAGAAAAATCTGTCGTGGCCATAAAGCCGGCCTTAAGTGCTGCCTGGATTTCAGCAGGTGTGATGCGCTCTATATAGCTGTTGCCGCTGTTCAGCAGTTCGGTCTTGTTGGCATCGATGTCAAAGCCGGTAACCTTTATTCCTGTTTCGGCAAAGCGCAGGGCCAGTGGCAGACCGACGTAGCCCAAGCCGAAAATGCCGACATGTGCTGCGCCCGCTTCCAGCCTGGAGGCCAGATTCTTTAGCAAAGGCGGCATTATTTGCATGCGCTCCGAATCCTGATTGGCGCTGGCTGTAGTGGGCATGGCAGTCCTTGCTGATGTTCATGTTTGCCGTGGATGATTACAAAAAAGACAGTGCTGGACAATAATGAAGACAGCTGCCTGATCCGAAGCAGGTACAAGGGTTTTTGCGCCGGCGGGGTGACCACAATACCGTGCATGTACTATAGTCGGCACAATAAACCTATAACACTGATGAGCAAGCGCGCATAACCCATGGATACCCCTGCCCTTTCCGGACTGGCCCAGCGACTGGTTGCAGCGCAATTGCTGGATCAGCCAACAGCGCTCAAGGCCAGCCAGCAGGCCAGTCAGGACAAGATTCCGCTGATTACCTATCTGGTGCAGCACAAGCTGACCAATGCCCGTGACCTGGCCATGCTCTGTGCCGAGGAATTCGGCTACCCCTATATGGACATTGGCATTCTGGACCGCGAGGCCCAGCCAGAGCGCGACCTGGTCAGCGAAAAGCTGATCCGCAAACACAATGTGCTGCCGCTGTTCAAGCGCGGCAGCCGTCTGTATATCGGCTTTAGCGACCCGACCAACCAGCAGGCCCTCAGCGATATCCAGTTCAATACCGGCCTGATTGTCGATGCCGTGATAGTCGATGAGGACAAGCTGGCCGTCACCATAGACCGATTTCTTGACGGCCCCTCTGGCGGACTGGGGGATGTTGGCGATGCCAGCCTGGATGATCTGGATATTCAGGCCGAGGACGAATCCGGCCCCAAGGAGGCCGAAGGTGATGGCGCGGACGACGCCCCCATTGTGCGCTTCGTCAACAAGATGCTGCTGGATGCCATCAAGATGGGCTCCTCCGACTTGCACTTCGAGCCCTATGAAAAACTCTACCGCGTGCGCTTTCGCACCGATGGCGTGCTGCACGAGGTAGCCAAGCCGCCGGTCCAGTTAGGCGTACGGATTGCCGCGCGCCTCAAGGTAATGTCGGCAATGGATATGGCCGAACGGCGCAAGCCGCAGGATGGCCGTATCAAGATGAAGATTTCCAAGAACAAGGCCATCGACTTTCGCGTTAACACCCTGCCCACCCTCTGGGGCGAGAAGGTGGTGCTGCGGATTCTGGATGCCGACAGCGCCAAGATGGGCATCGACGCCCTGGGTTACGAGGACGACCAGAAAAAAATGTACCTGGATGCCCTGGCCAAACCCCAGGGCATGATTCTGGTAACCGGCCCTACCGGCTCCGGCAAGACGGTATCGCTGTATACCGGCCTGAATATCCTCAATACCCATGAGCGCAATATTTCCACCGCCGAAGACCCGGTAGAGATCAACCTGGAGGGCATCAACCAGGTTAACGTCAACCCCAAGCAGGGGCTGGACTTTGCCCAGGCGCTGCGCGCCTTCCTGCGCCAGGACCCGGATATCATCATGGTCGGCGAGATCCGCGACCTGGAAACCGCCGAAATTGCCATCAAGGCGGCGCAGACCGGGCACATGGTATTGTCGACCCTGCACACCAACAGCGCCGCGGAAACCCTTACCCGTTTGCGTAATATGGGTGTACCCTCATTCAATATCGCCACATCGGTCAACCTGATCATTGCCCAGCGCCTGGCCCGGCGCCTGTGCAAGCAGTGCAAGCAGCCGATGGATGTACCCCGCGAGACCTTGCTGGCCGAGGGCTTTACTGAGGCCGACCTGGACGCCGGCCTGAATATCTATGGCCCGGTTGGCTGTGACCAGTGCAAGGACGGCTACAAGGGGCGGGTGGGCATCTATGAGGTGGTGAAGATCACCCCGGCGATGCAGCGCATTATCATGGAGGACGGCAATTCCCTGCAGATTGGTGCAGTGGCCGAAAGCGAAGGGTTCCGCACCTTGCGCCTGTCGGCCCTGCTCAAGGTTAAGCAGGGAATGACCAGTCTGGCTGAAGTCAACCGAGTGACCAAGGATTAAGTCATGGCCCAACAAACCGCTGCCAAACGCAAGCCGGCTGCGCCGCGCAAGGTCAAGCAGGTAAAGACCGTTCCCTTCAAGTGGGAAGGCAAGGACCGCAAGGGTGCCAAGTGCGGAGGCGTTATCGAAAGCACCGACGCCGCACTGGTCAAGGCCCAGTTGCGCAAGCAGGGCGTCAACGTCACCAAGGTGGCGCGCCAGTCGACCCTGTTCAGTAAAAGCAAGCCGATCAAACCACTGGACATTGCCTTCTTTACCCGCCAACTGGCTACCATGATGGCTGCCGGGGTACCCATCATCCAGGCCTTTGACATCATTGCCGAAGGCACCGAGAACGGTAACCTCAAGCGCTTGGTCAACGAAATCAAGACTGACGTAGGCGCTGGTAATACTCTGGCAGAATCCCTGCGTAAGCACCCCAAGTACTTTGACGACCTGTTCTGCAGTCTGGTCGAATCCGGCGAGCAATCCGGTCGACTTGAATCTCTACTTGACAGGATTGCCACCTACAAAGAAAAGACAGAAGCACTGAAGAAAAAAATCAAGAAAGCTCTGACCTACCCCATTGCGGTTGTAGTTGTAGCAGTAATCGTAACTGCCATTTTGCTACTCAAGGTCGTTCCGCAATTTGAGAGCGTGTTTGCAGGCTTTGGTGCTGACCTGCCGGCCTTTACGATGTTGGTAATTGCAATATCTCATTGGCTTCAGTCTTGGTGGTTCATCATCTTGATCGGATTGATAATTGTGGGTATTGCGTACAAGCAAATACATTTGCGATCCAAACCTTTTCGTGATGCCCAGGACCGAGCTCTGTTGAAGTTTCCTATCATCGGCCAAATCATTTATGAAGCGGCTGTGGCGCGTTTTGCACGCACATTAGCAACTACCTTTGCTGCCGGTGTACCTCTGGTGGATGCGCTGGACTCAGTGGCCGGAGCTGCCGGCAATGTGGTGTTCTACAATGCCACCATGAAGGTCAAAGAAGATGTCTCGGCTGGCTCGCAGCTGAACTTCTCCATGCGTACCACCAATATCTTCCCGGCACTGGCCATCCAGATGACCGGCATTGGTGAGGAGTCCGGCTCGCTGGACGACATGCTGGGCAAGGTTGCTGATTATTATGAGGCTGAGGTGGACAACAAGGTCGATAACCTGACCACCCTGATGGAGCCAATGATCATGGCCGTACTGGGTGTACTGGTAGGCGGCCTTATTATCGCCATGTACCTGCCGATCTTCCAGCTGGGTTCAGTCGTCTGATCCATGGAAATTCTGGCATATCTGGATACGTACAATCTGCTGCTGGTTACCCTGTGCGGGCTACTGGGCTTGGTGGTCGGCAGCTTTCTGAATGTGCTGGTGCACCGCCTGCCGCGCATGCTGGAGCGCGACTGGCGACAGCAGGCGCTGGAGTTCCTGTACCCGGAGCAGGAACAACCGGCGCAGGACACCTACAACCTGGTACTGCCGCATTCGCACTGCCCGCACTGCAACAGCAAGATCAAGGCCTGGCAGAACATTCCGCTGCTCAGTTATGTGCTGCTCGGTGGCCGTTGCGGCAACTGCCGCGAGCGGATCAGCCTGCGCTACCCGCTGGTCGAGGCGCTGACAGCGGCCCTGAGTATGCTGGTGGCCTGGCAACTGGGGCTGGGCTGGCCACTACTGGCGATGCTGCTGCTGACCTGGACGCTGATCAGCCTCAGCCTGATCGATGCCGACACCCAGTTGCTGCCGGACGTGCTGGTGCTGCCGATGCTGTGGCTGGGGCTGCTGCTGAACGCACAGGCGCTGTTTACTGATTTGTCCTCGGCAGTATGGGGCGCAGCCTTCGGCTATCTGAGCCTGTGGTCGGTGTACTGGGCATTCAAGCTGCTGACCGGCAAGGAAGGCATGGGCCACGGCGACTTCAAACTGCTGGCGATGATAGGTGCCTGGGGCGGCTGGCAGGTATTGCCGCTGACCATTCTGCTGTCGTCACTGGTGGGCGCGATACTCGGCATCATCATCCTCAAGGCCCGCGGCCAATCCAACAGCACCCCCCTGCCCTTCGGCCCCTACATAGCCATTGCCGGCTGGGTGGCCCTGCTCTGGGGTGATGTGATTACCCGCAGCTATCTGCAATTTGCCGGTTTTTGAGACGCACCACCGTTGTTGAGCAATCAATACCCGGTGGCATCAGGATCAGCAATAAACAGCCCTTCCGGCAGTCGTTCGACTGCGGTTTCGATACGGCCATCCGGGTACAGGCGCAGCCAGCGGTAGCCGGGGGACAGGGTGTCGGTGGCGAAGTCGTGACTGTGGGCGGCAAACTGCACACAGGTTGACGGACTGGCCAGCAGGCGGACATTACCGCGCAGGCTGTCGTGCTCCTGATGCACATGCCCCCAGAGCACGGCACGCACCTGGTTGCTGGCGTCTATGCGTGTCCAGAAATCATCGCGGTTCAACAGGCCGATCGGCTCCATCCAGTCACTGCCAATCACCACCGGATGGTGGTGCAGCATGACCAGCACATGGCGCTCGCCGGCAGTCGCCAGCGCCTGCTCCAGTCGCTCCAGCTGATCCTGCTGCAACAACCCCGGTACTGCGCCCGGGATACTGGTATCCAGCAGCACCAGCCGCCAGTTACCCAGATCTTCCCAGGCCGGCCATAACGCCCCGGCATCAGGCAGGCGCTGCATCAGGCGGGCATCGTCATGGTTGCCTGCCAGCCAGCGGCAGGGCGCTCCGAGCACGGCAACTTCCTGCAGAAAACGGGCATAGGCCTGCTCTGTGGCATCCTGGGCTATGTCACCAGTCGCCAGAATGCGGTCTACCTGGGGCTGTTGCTCACGCACCAGCCCCACCACGGCACGCAGACTGGCGCAGGTATCCATGCCAAGCAGGTCAGCGCCCGGTGTGGAATACAGATGGCTATCGGTGAGTTGTATCAGCGTCAGTGGTTCATACTGACTCAAGGGTGCGCCGGACATCCAGACGGCTCCATATTCTGGCAATGCCGCAATAATGACAATTGCTTCCGTTACAATCCAGTAACGATGTCACATTGCAGTGATTTTTTTGTACAAACCCAGCGCACGGCTGCGCCGTGCTGGCCGACTGAAGTCGGCGCTCCCAGAGGGCCGTGCCGCCAGCCAGCCCCACGCAGACACGGTGGTTTGCTTTTTGGGACCGCCGACTTGAGTCGGCAAAGCAGCCCACAAGGCTGCCGGTTTGGCTCTTTGGGCACGCCGAATTCATTCGGCAAAGCAGCCCGAAGGGCTGCCGGGGTTGGGACTCAGCGCGGCATCAAACAACCCCAGCGCACGGCTGCGCCGTGCTGGCCGACTGAAGTCGGCGTTCCCAGCAGTTGCGCTATGAGTTGCCGGCCTCAAGCACGACAAACTTGGGGTTCGCCGCCAACTGGCGCACCTGACGAAAGATTTTCTGCAGCGTCAGGTGATAGCCCAGATGCCGATTGCCGACCACCAGCAGGCGTCCCCCCGGCACCAGCGCCCGCTGGCTCTGGCGGAACAGGCGGCGGGCGATGCGGTCGCCAACCACCTGTTGCTGGTGGAACGGCGGATTGCACAGAATAAGGTCGCAACTGGCGGCGGTTGCCTCGCTAAGGCCGTCGCTAACGATAAACTCGGCTGTCCGGTCGGGGAAGGCTGCTTGAAAGTTCTGCCGCGCCGAAGCCACCGCGGCCCAGGATTCGTCAATAAAGGTCAGCCGCGCCTGCGGGTTGCGCCAGGCGGCCATCAGCCCGAGGGCGCCATTGCCGCAGCCCAGATCGACCACCCGAGCCTCTCCAAGGTCCGCTGTAATGCACGGCAGCAACACACGGGTGCCGATATCCAAGCGCTCCCGCGAGAACACGCCGGGGTGGTTGTGCAGGGTCAGTGGCGTGCCTTCCAGCGGGTAGCGGCTGTCCAGCGGCTTTGCGGCCGGTTGCAGCGCCGGATCGCGCCGGCATTGCAGCAGGCGGGCCTTTTTCCAGGCCAGTGAGGCCTGATAGGGCCCGATCTGCGCCGCCAGCAGATCACCGGCAGTTGGTGGCAGGTGCTTGAGCATGCTGCCGGCCAGCAGCAGGGCATGGTCCTGCAACTGCGGACGCAATCGCTGCAATTGGTCCTGCAGCAGGCTCAGGCTCTTGGGGATACGCAGCAGCACCTGGGCGTAGTGCTGGTCGGGTATCTGCTGGCTGTTGAAGAACTGCACCGCCTCTGCCGCCAGCCCATTGGCCTGCAGGTTGTGCTGCAGCGCCTGCCAGGCCATCCAGGAATCACCCCAGCTATGCACCTGCCGGCCTTGCAATGCCAGGGCGGTGGCCAGGCTGCCAAAGTTGTCATTGATCACCAGCAGCGGCGTGGCGGCGGGTTGCTCCTCGGCCAGCCGCGTCAGCAGGTACTGGTCGGCAGCATCAAAGGCCAGCAGGGTTGGCTCCTGGGTCGCTGGGTAACGCTGCAGGGGCAGTTCGGCAAGCTGGATCGGGGCATTTGACATGGCAGGGTCTGCGGCACGGGAAACGCGCAGTATAACAATGCGCCGACCGGCGGGCATTGGTCGGGCTGGTCGAGGCATGCGGGCTGGGCTATGCTGCCACTTCATCTTGACGGGGTGCCGTGAAAGTCGGCTGAGATTACACCCGTTGAACCTGAACCGGTTAGTACCGGCGTAGGAATCGAGATGCGTGTCTGCTGCGCGGCTGCCCTGCGCAGTGACCCCGCCGCTTCGGTTCCCTGCCTAGTTGCCATGCAGTGGAGCATAACAATGACCAGCAAGTTGCCTGATACCGCCATCGCCACCTCCGGTGCCGACAGCGCCGCCACCAAAGCCTTCCCCAATTCACGCAAGATCTATCTGACCGGCTCGCGTCCGGATATCCGCGTGCCGATGCGTGAGATCAGCCTGGCCGATACCCCGACCGACTTTGGCGGCGAGCAGAATGCCCCGGTGCTGGTCTATGACACCTCCGGCCCCTATACCGATCCGACGGTGCAGATCGACCTGCGTGCCGGTCTGGCCGATGTGCGCAGTGCCTGGATTGACGAGCGTGGCGATACCGACATCCTGCCGGGCCTGAGCTCCGAGTTCGGTCGTGCGCGTCTGGATGATCCTTCACTGGACCCGCTGCGTTTTGCCCATGTACGCACCCCGCGCCGGGCCAAGGCCGGGCGCAACGTGACGCAGATGCACTATGCACGTCAGGGCATCATTACCCCGGAAATGGAATACGTCGCCATTCGCGAGAACATGAAGCTGCAGGAAGCCCGCGAGGCCGGTCTGCTGGCTGCACAGCACGCCGGTCACAGCTTCGGTGCCAGCATCCCCAAGGAGATTACCCCCGAGTTCGTGCGCGAGGAAATCGCCCGTGGCCGGGCGATCATCCCGGCCAACATCAACCACACCGAGCTGGAGCCGATGATCATCGGCCGCAACTTCCTGGTGAAGATCAACGGCAATATCGGCAACTCGGCGCTCGGCTCCTCGATCGAGGAAGAGGTCGAGAAGATGACCTGGGGCATCCGCTGGGGCTCGGATACCGTCATGGACCTGTCCACCGGCAAGAACATTCACGAAACCCGCGAGTGGATCATTCGCAACTCGCCGGTACCGATCGGCACCGTACCTATCTATCAGGCGCTGGAAAAGGTCGACGGGATTGCCGAGAACCTGACCTGGGAGATCTTCCGCGACACCCTGATCGAACAGGCCGAGCAAGGCGTTGATTACTTCACCATTCACGCTGGTGTGCTGCTGCGTTATGTGCCGATGACCGCCAAGCGGGTCACCGGCATCGTCTCGCGGGGCGGCTCGATCATGGCCAAGTGGTGCCTGGCGCACCACAAAGAGAATTTCCTCTACACGCATTTTGACGACATCTGCGAGATCATGAAGGCCTACGACGTGTCTTTCTCGCTGGGTGACGGCCTGCGCCCCGGCTCGATTGCCGATGCCAACGACGAAGCCCAGTTCGGCGAGCTGGAAACCCTTGGCGAACTGACCAAGATCGCCTGGAAGCACGACGTACAGGTGATGATCGAGGGCCCCGGCCATGTGCCGATGCAGCTGATCAAGGAGAACATGGACAAGCAGCTGGAATGCTGTGACGAGGCGCCGTTCTATACCCTCGGCCCGCTGACCACCGACATCGCCCCAGGCTATGACCACATCACCAGCGGCATCGGCGCGGCGATGATCGGCTGGTTCGGCTGCGCCATGCTCTGTTACGTGACGCCCAAGGAGCACCTGGGGCTGCCGAATCGCGATGATGTGAAGACCGGTATCATCACCTACAAGATCGCTGCCCACGCAGCGGACCTTGCCAAGGGCCACCCGGGTGCGCAGATCCGTGACAATGCGCTGTCCAAGGCGCGTTTCGAATTCCGCTGGGAAGACCAGTTCAACCTCGGTCTCGACCCGGACACCGCCCGCGCCTTCCATGACGAAACCCTGCCCAAGGAATCGGCCAAGGTCGCGCACTTCTGCTCGATGTGCGGGCCGAAGTTCTGCTCGATGAAGATCACCCAGGAAGTCCGTGAGTATGCCGCTGAACAGCGCATCGAGGCGGTTGACCTAGCGGTCGAGGAGGGCATGAAAGCCAAGTCCGCCGAGTTCCGTCAGGCCGGGTCGCAGCTGTACCAGAAGGTGTAAGGCACCGGTGGCCCGCGCTGGCGGGCCACGGGCCCCACCCCCTCCGTCATTGCGAAGCCCACAGGGCTGAAGCAATCCATGCGGATTGCAAGAGTGACTGTCGCTTGCCCCACCCCCTGCCTTGCTTGTAGCTTGTAGCTTGCCGCTTGAGAAAGGAAGTTGCCGTGACCTTCACCACCGCCGATGTCGAGATCATCCAGCGCGATACTGCCTTTCAGGGCTTTTATCGGCTGGATGTGTTGCGCCTGCGCCATCGGCTGTTTGCCGGAGGCTGGGGGCCGGAGTTGCGGCGGGAGTTGTTTGTCCGGCATGACGCTGTCTGCGTACTACCCTATGACCCGGTTCGCAACAGCGTGGTGTTGCTGGAGCAGATGCGTATCGGTGCCATCGACAAGTGTGATAACCCCTGGATGATCGAACTGGTCGCCGGCCTGATCGACACCGACGAGCAACCGGATGAAGTGGCGCATCGTGAAGCCGAGGAAGAGGCTGGCCTGCAGCTGCGCGAGCTGATCCCGATTACCCGCTATTTCCCCTCCCCCGGTGGCAGCAACGAACGGGTCCACCTGTACTGTGCACTGGTCGACAGCCAGGGGGTTGGTGGCATCCATGGGCTGCAGGAAGAAGGTGAAGATATCCGTGTCAGTGTCTGGCCGCTGGATGAGGCATTGGCGGCGCTGGAGCAGGGGCGTATCGACAATGCCGCCAGCATCATCAGCCTGCAATGGCTGGCGCTGCATGCTGAGCGACTGCGTCAGGCTGCCGGTGTCGGGCAATGAAACGGCCACGCCATCAGATTGACCTGAGGGGCCTGCAGGCCAGCTGCGAGGCCAATTACTGGCGCCTGTTGCGCCTGCTGCCTGCCGCGCCCGGGGTCAGCCGGGTTGTTGATGCCGAACAGTCTGGTCAGCGCAGCCGATTAGTGCTCGAAGTGCTTGAGCGATGCCCCTACACCACGCGGGTTCGGCTGCAGTCGGAGCAGTCCCACTGGTTCTGTACCTTACCGATGGAGGTGTGCCTGTACCACGACGCCGGTATGGCCGAAGTGGTTCCGGCAGCCGGTCGCCGGCAATATGAAGGCAGTTACCCCTATCCCAACCGACAGATGCTGCAACCCGACGAAAAGCTCCAACAGAACCGTTTTCTGGGTGAATGGCTGGGGTTTTATCTGAGTCATGGGCTGGCCGCCGAAAGTATCTGGTAACACCCTCAGCGCCCTTAAACCCCGGCAGCCCTCTGGGCTGCTATGCCGAATGAATTCGGCGGTCCCAAAAAGCCAAAGCGGTTAGCGCTGGGCTGCCGGTGTGCACGGTCCTCTGGGACCGCCGACTTTAGTCGGCCAGCATGGCGAAGCCATGCGCTGGGGGGGGGGGGTAGCCGGAGCGCTGAACCCCGGCAGCCCTGCGGGCTGCTATGCCGAATGAATTCGGCGGTCCCAAAGAACCAACTCGGCAGCCCTCTGGGCTGCTTTGCCGAATGAATTCGGCGGTCCCAAAGAACCAACTCGGCAGCCCTCTGGGCTGCTTTGCCGAATGAATTCGGCGGTCCCAAAGAACCAACCCGGCAGCCTCTGGGCTGCTTTGCCGAATGAATTCGGCGATCCCAAAGAACGAATTCGGCGTGCCGAAAAACCACTGGGCTGCCGGTGTGCACGGTCCTCTGGGACCGCCGACTTTAGTCGGCCAGCATGGCGAAGCCATGCGCTGGTGTGTGTTGGCCCCTCACCCCCGGCGATCGCGGAAGAAGGTTTTCAGCAGGTCGCTGCACTCCTCCGCCAGCACCCCGCCATCGACCTCTACCCGGTGATTCATCCAGGGCTGCGCCAATACCTGGGCACGGCTGACCACGGCACCGGCACGCGGCTCACTGGCACCATACACCAGGCGGCGAATACGGCTGTGCACCAGCAGCCCGGCACACATGGTGCAGGGCTCCAGGGTCACATACAGCGTGGTATCCGGCAGACGGTAATTGGCATCAGCGGCGGCGGCCGCACGCAGGGCGACCATTTCAGCATGGGCGCTGGGATCATGACTGCTGATTGGCTGATTGAATCCGCGACCGATCACCTGACCATCGCGCACCAGCACAGCACCCACCGGCACCTCGCCGAGCGCTGCGCCCTTGCGGGCTTCGGCAATGGCTTCACGCATAAAGTCGATATCGGCCGGCTTCATCGGGGTATTCCGCAGCGCCCCGGCCCGTGCAAGCACAGGCCGGGGCAAGGGCTCAGATCAGCGAACGCTGGCGCAGCAGCTCAATCACCTGACTGACGCAGCTGTCCAGATCCTGCTCAGCGGTATTCAGCAGCAGATCAGCATCGGTCGGCGCTTCATAGGGGTAGGACACCCCGGGAACCGTGCCCTCCACATTCGCCGCATACAGCCCGGACGGATCGCGGGCCTGACATACCGACAGCGGTGCATCCAGGTGCACCAGCAGGCAACGGTTGCCGAGAATATGCCGGGCAACCGCACGGCTTTCCTCGGTCGGCGCGACAAAGGCACCCAGCGCAATCAGACCCGCCTCATTCATCTGCCGGGCAATACGCGCACCCTTGTGCAGATTCTCGGCACGCCCGGCAGCGTCCTGACTCAGCCCCTTGGACAGGTCCTGACGCAGCACCTTGCCGTCCAGTACATAGCAGGCACGGCCGGTATCAAACAGCTTGCGTTCAACCGCATAGGCCAGGGTGCTCTTGCCACTGCCGGACAGACCGGTAAACAGCACGGTCACAGGCTGCTGGCCAAAGCGTTCGGCACGCTCGGCGGCGGTCACATGGGCCGAGGTGCCGTGCTTGCTGCCGGTGTTCTGGCCGATCAGGCCCTTGGCGACGATCATCCCGGCACCCACGGTGCCATTGGTCATGCGGTCGATGACGATAAAGGCGCCGGTGGTCCGGTTGCTCTGGTAGTCATCAAAGGCAATCGGCCGCTCCAGCGACAGCTCGACCCGGGCAATCTCGTTCAGTGCCAGCTCACCGGCACTCTGCTGTTCCAGGGTGTTGACGTCGATCCGGTGCACGATACGGGTAAAGGAGCCCGGACTGTAGCTGGTGGCCCGCTTGATATCGTACTTGCGGCCCGGCTGCATCGGCTGCTCGGCCATCCACACCAGAGTCGCCTCGAACTGGTCACCCAGCACGGCACGGTTGTCCACATGGGTCAGCAGATCGCCACGGGAAATGTCGATCTCGTCTTCCAGGGTCAGGGTGACTGCCTGACCGGGGCCGGCACTCTCCAGCTCGCCGTCGTAGGTGACAATGGATTTGACCCGGCTGCTCTTGCCCGAAGGCAGCGCCACCAGCTCATCGCCCTTGTGCACCACGCCAGAGGCGATGGTGCCGGCAAAACCGCGGAAGTTCAGGTTCGGTCGGCTGACCAGCTGTACCGGAAAGCGCAGATCGGTGAGATTGCGGTCAGCGGCGATCTCGACGCTTTCCAGAATCTCCATCAGGGTCTGGCCGGTATACCAGGGGCTGCGCTCGCTGCGGTTGACCACGTTGTCGCCCTTCAGCGCCGACATCGGCACGAACTGCACACTGTTACCGTCAAGCAGCTCAAGCCCCTTGGCGAACTCCCGATAGTCGGCGCAAATCTGCTCGAATACGCCCTGATCGAAGTCCTTCAGGTCCATCTTGTTGACCGCAACCACGATATGCTTGATACCCAGCAGTGAGGCGATAAAGCTGTGACGCCTGGTCTGGGTCTGCACGCCATAGCGCGCGTCGATCAGAATAATCGCCAGATCACAGGTCGAGGCGCCGGTGGCCATGTTGCGGGTGTACTGCTCATGGCCGGGGGTGTCGGCAATGATGAACTTGCGCTTGGTGGTGGAGAAATAGCGGTAGGCCACATCAATGGTGATGCCCTGTTCGCGCTCGGCCTGCAGGCCATCCACCAGCAACGCCAGATCCACCTCTTCACCGGTGGTGCCGACCTTCTTCGAATCCTTGGTAATCGCCTCCATATGATCCTCGTAGATCATCTTGGAGTCGTGCAGCAAACGCCCGATCAGCGTGCTCTTGCCATCGTCAACGTTGCCGCAGGTAAGAAAACGCAGCAGCTCCTTGCGTTCGTGCTGGGCGAGGTAAGCGAGAATGTCTTCGCTGATCAGTTCAGATTGGTGACTCATGTAATTCTCTCCGGCCGCATGCCGCGCTTAGAAGTAGCCTTGACGTTTCTTTTCTTCCATCGACCCGGCGGAGTCGTGGTCGATCACCCGGCCCTGACGCTCGGAGGTCTTGGCCAGCAGCATTTCCTGAATGATCTCCGGCAGGGTGTCGGCGCTGGATTCGACGGCACCGGTCAGCGGGTAGCAGCCCAGGGTACGGAAACGCACCATCTTCTTCTGGATGCTGGCCTTCTGTTCCGGCGTCAGGTATTGCAGGATGCGCTCGTCATCGATCATCACCAGAGCACCATTGAGTTCGACCACCTCGCGCTCGGCGGCGTAGTACAGCGGTACGATCGGAATGCTTTCCAGATAGATGTATTGCCAGATGTCCAGCTCGGTCCAGTTCGACAGCGGGAACACACGGATGCTCTCGCCCTTGTGCACCTTGCCGTTGTAGATATTCCACAGTTCCGGGCGCTGGTTCTTCGGGTCCCAGCGGTGGTGCTTGTCGCGGAACGAGTAGACGCGCTCCTTGGCACGGGACTTCTCTTCGTCGCGGCGTGCGCCACCAAAGGCGGCATCGAAACCGTACTTGTCCAGCGCCTGCTTCAGGCCCTGGGTCTTCATTACGTCGGTGTGCACCGCGCTGCCGTGGGTAAACGGATTGACGTTCTGCGCCAGCCCTTCGGGGTTCTGGTGCACCAGCAGGTCAAGGTCCATTTCCTCGACCATCTTCGCGCGGAACTTGTACATTTCCTGGAACTTCCAGCCGGTATCCACATGCAGCACCGGGAACGGCAGCTTGCCGGGATAGAAGGCCTTGCGCGCCAGATGCAGCATCACGGCGGAATCCTTGCCGATCGAATACAGCATCACCGGGTTCTGGAACTCGGCAGCCACTTCACGAATGATGTGGATGCTCTCGGCTTCCAGCTGCTTGAGGTGGGTCAGTTTTTCCAGCATGACGATCTCACTGAAGTAGGCGGACACAGGGGCCCGGAAAGTCGGCTCGCGGCATTGTAGCAAAGGCAGTTGCTTATAATAAGACGGAAAGATAGAACCTTATGGCATATGAATATATGGAAACGGCGGAGGCCGGGGCCGCTGATCGCACCCCGAATTATTGCGCCTGACTGCCACTCAAACCGGATTATCAATATCGATAAAGCGGTGTTCGATGCCGAACTGCTGCGCCAGGTGCTCGCCCAGTGCCTTGACGCCGTAGCGTTCGGTGGCGTGGTGGCCGGCGGCGAAGAAGTGGATGCCGTGCTCACGGGCCAGGTGCACGGTAGGCTCGGAAACCTCCCCGGTGATGTAAGCGTCTACCCCCAGCGCGATGGCCCTGTCGATATAGCCCTGGGCAGCGCCGGTGCACCAGGCGATGCGCCGGATCGGTCGATCGTTGCCAGGAATATGCAGGGGTGTGCGCTGCAGACGCTGGGCAAGCTGTGCGGCCAACTGCTCGCCGCTCAGCGGTGCTGACAGCCGTCCCTGAAGTCCAACCGAGCGCGGGTTGTCCGGCTCCAGCCCACCCTCAATCTGCCAGTCCATCAGTTGTGCCAGCTGCACGTTATTGCCCAGCTCGGCATGCACATCCAGCGGCAGGTGGTAGGCGACGAGATTGATGTCATGCTGCAGCAACGCCTTGATGCGCCGCTGCTTGATGCCGGTGAGTGGCGACGACTCGCCTTTCCAGAAGTAGCCGTGGTGCACCAGCAGCAGGTCGGCTTGCGCGGCAATCGCTGCATCGACCAGTGCCTGACTGGCGGTCACCCCGCTGACAATGCGCCGAACCCGCTCACCGCCCTGTACCTGCAGGCCGTTCGGGCAGTAGTCGGCAAAGGCTGCCGAATCCAGCAAACGGTCACAGTAATCCAGCAGCTCACGGGTATCGATCATCAGGCACCTCTGTCAGTCACCAATCAACGAACGTAAATGATCTCCGGACCATCCTCGTCGTCGCCATCATCCTGGTCATCCTCTTCCTCGTCGTCCTGCAGCAGCCCCTGCTTGCGCAGGGCGCGGCGGTCGTCGAGGGCCTGGATGTGGGCGCGAGCTTCCTCTTCAATGGCCTTGTCGAGGGCTGCCACTTCGGCGGCGTATTCCTCGTCCTCGACCATACGCAGATCCCGCTCGTCCAGCCAGTTCATCACCGCCTGTGCCAGCTCGTCAGTGCCCTGACGTTCGGCCGCAGAAATCACGAATACCGGCCCTTCCCACTCCAACCGCTCGACCACGTCATCCAGCACCGCCTGCTGCTCATCCTCCAGCAGCTGGTCGCACTTGTTCAGTACCAGCCAGCGCTCGCGCAGGGTCAGTGCCGGGCTGAACTTGCCCAGTTCATGGACAATGGTTTCCACCGCCTCGACCGGGTCGCCCTGATCCAGCGGCGCCATGTCTACCAGGTGCAACAGCAACCGGGTGCGCGACAGGTGCTTGAGGAAGCGGGTACCAAGACCGGCGCCCTCGGCAGCGCCTTCGATCACGCCAGGAATGTCGGCGATAACAAAGCTGCGCATGCGCCCGACATCCACCACCCCCAGGTTTGGCACCATGGTGGTAAAGGGATAGTCGGCCACCTTCGGCTTGGCGGCTGATACCGCGCGGATCAGCGTGCTCTTGCCGGCATTCGGCAGGCCCAGCAGGCCCACATCGGCCAACACCTTGAGCTCCAGCTTGAGGTCTCGCAGCTCTCCCAGGCTACCCTGGGTCGTCTGCCGTGGCGCGCGGTTGACGCTGGACTTGAAGCGGGTGTTACCCAGCCCGTGCCAGCCGCCCTGGGCAACCCGCAGACGCTGGCCTGCCTCGGTCAGATCACCAATGACTTCCTGGGTGCCCGCGTCAATCACTGTAGTACCGACCGGAACGCGCAGGGTCATGTCCTCACCCTTGGCACCGGTGCAGTCCTTGCTGCGGCCGTTTTCGCCACGCTGGGCGTTGAAACGCCGGGTATAGCGATAATCCACCAGGGTGTTCAGGTTGGCATCGGCTTCCAGCCAGATCGAGCCGCCATCGCCGCCGTCACCGCCATCGGGACCGCCCTTGGGAATGAACTTTTCGCGACGGAAGCTCATGCATCCGTTGCCGCCATCACCGGCCTTGACCGTGATGGATACCTCATCAACAAATTTCATTGCTCTCCCCTCCCTGACGGGATGGGTTTATGGAAGAAGGCCTGCACCCTTGCGGGCAGGCTACAAACAAAAAAGCCCCGTCGCAAGACAGGGCTTTTTTCGATCGGGGCGGATCAGGCAGCTACGATGTTGACGTAGCGACGACCGAACTTGCCCTTCACTTCAAACTTAACCACGCCGTCAGCCTTGGCGAACAGGGTGTGATCCTTGCCCATGCCGACGTTTTTGCCGGGGTGGAACTCGGTGCCGCGCTGGCGAACAATGATGTTGCCGGCAGCAGCAGCCTGGCCGCCAAACATTTTGACGCCAAGTCGTTTGGATTCTGAATCGCGGCCGTTACGCGTGGAACCGCCTGCTTTTTTGTGTGCCATGGATATCTACTCCTGAATCGGCTTAGGCAGAGATGCCGGTAATCTTGATTTCGGTGAACCACTGACGGTGGCCCTGACGCTTCATGTGGTGCTTGCGGCGACGGAACTTGATGATCCGGATCTTGTCGCCACGGCCATGGGCGCTGATTTCAGCAGTCACCTTGGCGCCTTCCACGACCGGTGCACCGATCTTTACGTCATCACCGTTGCCAACCAGCAGAACACGGTCGAACTCGATGGTGGCGCCGGTTTCGGCATCCAGCTTCTCGACCTTCAGGTATTCGCCTTCAGCGACCTTGTATTGCTTGCCGCCGGTAACAATCACTGCGTACATGTTGCTTTCTCCGTAATCCTGCTCACCCGGCACTTAGGTATGGTGGTTATTGGCCGGCATGGCTGCAAGTGTACCCGCCCATCGGGTGCGACCTTGCCATTGTCAAAACAGGGATGCTGTCAATCGGTTTTCAAGGCGGAGGATTCTACGCAAAGGGATGCAGCAACGCAAGACTGCAACAGGCAATTCTGCAGACTGACAAAGCCCGTGCAAAGCGCGATAAAACCCCACTGCAACAGCGGTTTTCTTGACACCGGCAGACCCGGCCCATAGCATGCCGGCAATCTTAGTGAAAGTGTGCGGCCAATGACTACCCTGCCTTTTTATACTGCCGTGAAGGATGACTTCGAGTCCGTCAACCAGCTGATCATGGACCAGCTGCACTCGCGCATCCCGCTGGTGGAAAAAATCGGCAACTACATTATCAGCGCCGGCGGCAAGCGCCTGCGTCCGCTGGTGGTGCTGCTGGCCAGCCGTGCCTGCGGCATGCATGATCCGCGTCAGCACCTGCTGGCAGCGATCATCGAGTTCCTGCACACCTCAACCCTGCTGCACGACGACGTGGTCGACACCTCCGACCTGCGCCGCGGCCGTTCCACCGCCAATGCCCTGTGGGGCAATGCCCCCAGCGTGCTGGTCGGCGACTTCCTGTATTCCCGCTCGTTCCAGATGATGGTTGACCTGGGCGACATGGACATCATGCGCATCCTTGCCCACGCCACTACGGTGATTGCCGAAGGCGAGGTACTGCAGCTGACCAAGGTGCGCGATGCCAGCACCGACGAAGCGACCTATATGAATGTCATCCGCAGCAAGACCGCGATGCTGTTCGAGGCCTCCAGCCACAGCGCTGCAGTACTGGCTGGTGCTGACGCCGAACAGACCGAGGCGCTGCGCCAGTATGGCAACGCCCTCGGGATCGCCTTCCAGCTGATTGATGACGTCCTGGATTACACCGGCGATGCAGCAACCATGGGCAAGAATGTCGGCGACGACCTGGCTGAAGGCAAGCCGACCCTGCCACTGATCTACACCATGCGCGAAGGCACTGCCGAACAGGCGCAACTGGTTCGCCAGGCCATCCAGAAAGGCGGCCTGGACGATATCGGACTGATCCAGCACGCCGTACGCGAGTGCGGCGCGCTCGATTACACCCTGCAACTGGCGCGTACCGAAGTGGACGAAGCGGTCAGACTGCTCGACTGCCTGCCCGCCTCCGAAGCCCGCGACGCCTTGCAACAACTGGCGCGCTTCGCCATAGACCGCACCCACTGACGCTGCGAGCTTTCAACTACCTGCTCGCAGCCCCAGCTGGCTGCCTTGTCACATTACCTTCAACAACTCGATATCAAACACCAGCGTGCTGTGCGGCGGAATGGAGCCGGCAGCACGAGCGCCGTAGGCCAGCTCGGACGGAATGAACAGCCGCCACTTGGCCCCTTCCTGCATCAGTTGCAGTGCTTCGGTCCAACCGGCAATCACTCCGCCCACCGGGAATTCGGCTGGCTGGCCACGACGGTAGGAGCTGTCGAACACTTCGCCATTGATCAGGGTGCCCTCATAATGCGTCTGCACTGTAGAGGATGCGCCCGGCGTAGCGCCTGTTCCGGCACTGATCACTTCGTACTGCAGACCGGACGCCAGCGTCACTACACCGTCACGACGGGCATTCTCGGCAAGAAAGTCAACACCGGCCTGACGTGCCGCCTGTGCTTCCTGCTCGGCCGCCTCCTGCATTCTTGCCTGCAACTGCTGGAAAGCTGCCTGCAGCGCCTGCTCATCAACCTGACTCGGGCGGCCGGCAAAGGCATCTTTCAGACCACTGGCCACCGCATCCAGATCCAGATCGGGGATGTTGCTGTTGGACAGCTGGTCGCCCATCTGGCGGCCGATGCCATAGCTGACGCGCAGCGCGTCATTGTCAAAGGACTGGGTCATCTCGGGTCTCCGTATAAAATTGGCGCTACAGCCTGACACAGTCATCCGGCAAATTCACTACACGCACGGCTTTTCAGGTAAAATGCCCGGCTTTTCCCGCCCACCTGCACGAGAATCCGTCATGCTGGAAAAGCTGTTCCAACTCAAGGCCCACGGCACCACTGTCCGCACCGAAGTCATTGCCGGCCTCACCACCTTCCTGACCATGGCCTATATCATCTTCGTCAACCCGATGATGATGAGTGATGCCGGCATCGACCCGGGCGCTGCCTTTGTCGCCACCTGCCTGGCCGCTGCCATTGGTTCACTGATCATGGGCCTGTGGGCCAACTACCCGATCGCCCTGGCGCCGGGCATGGGCCTGAACGCCTTCTTCAGCTACACCGTGGTCGGTTCCATGGGCTACAGCTGGGAAGTGGCGCTGGGCGCGGTATTTCTCTCGGGCTTCCTGTTCTTCCTGCTGAGCATCTTCAAGATCCGCGAGTGGATCATCAACAGCATCCCGATGGCGCTGCGTTCGGCAATTGCCGCCGGTATCGGCCTGTTTCTGGCGTTGATCGCACTGAAGAATGCCGGCCTGGTGGTTGATCATCCGGCGACCCTGGTCACCCTGGGCGACGTCACCCAGCCGGCACCGCTGCTGGCTGCACTGGGCTTTGCCATTATCGTAGCCCTGGCCTACCGCCGCGTTACCGGCGCGGTGATGATCGGCATTCTGGTGATCACCCTGATCAGCCTGGTGGCCGGTCTGACCCAGTTCACCGGCGTGGTCGCGGCACCGCCGAGCCTGGCACCGACCTTTATGCAACTGGAGCTGCGCGGCGCACTGGAAATCGGCATGATCAGCGTGATCTTCGCTTTCCTGTTCGTTGACCTGTTCGATACCTCCGGCACCCTGATCGGTGTTGCCCAGAAGGCCGACCTGGTCGACAAGGACGGCAAGCTGCCACGCCTTGGCCGCGCCCTGCTGGCCGACTCCACCGCCACCATGGCCGGCGCCGCACTGGGCACCTCGACCACCACCAGCTATGTCGAATCCGCTGCCGGCACCGCTGCTGGCGGACGCACCGGCCTGACTGCCTGCGTGGTCGCCGGCCTGTTCCTGCTGTGCCTGTTCTTCTCGCCGCTGGCTGGCACCGTACCGGCCTTTGCCACGGCGCCGGCGCTGTTGTTCGTTGCCGTGCTGATGACCAGCGGCCTGGTGCAGGTGGACTGGGATGACCTGACAGTGGCCGCGCCTGTGGTCGTTACCGCACTGGCGATGCCACTGACCTTCTCGATTGCCAACGGTATTGCGCTGGGCTTTATCAGCTGGACAGTGATCAAACTGCTGGCCGGCCGTGCCGCTGACCTGAACCCCAGTCTGTGGGTACTGGCCGGCCTGTTCGTCATCAAGCTGGCGCTGTTCAGCTAATGGGCCTGGCCTTTGCACCCGAGCAGTATCAGGCGCAACTGGATGCCAAACGCCAGCGCCTGATCGAGCTGCTGGCTCCCTTTGGCGCACCGGCACCCGAGGTGTTCGATTCGCCACGCGAACACTTTCGCCTGCGCGCCGAATTTCGCCTGTGGTACGAACAGGGTGTGCCGCACTACGCCATGTTCGAGCAGGGCGACAAGCGCAACCCGGTACTGATAGACCAGCTGCCGATCGCCAGCCAGCGCATCAATGCACTGATGGGCCCGTTGCTGGCGGCCTGCAAGGCCGACCCGCAACTGGGCAGAAAGCTGTTCCAGGTCGAGTTTCTCACCACCCTGTCCGGCCAGGCCCTGGTCACCCTGTGCTATCACCGGCCGATTGACGAGCAATGGGATGCCGCCGCCAGCCAGCTGGCCGCGCAACTGGATATCCGCCTGATCGGCCGCAGCCGTGGCCGCAAGCGCGTACTGGGCGACGACCATATCACCGAAACCCTGCAGGTAGACGGACGCGACTGGCATTACCAGCAGGTTGAGGGTGGCTTTACCCAGCCCAATGGCGAGGTCAACCGCAAAATGCTCGGCTGGGCACTGGATGTAGTGGGCGACAACCCGCAACAGGATCTGCTGGAACTCTACTGTGGCAACGGCAACTTCACCCTGCCGCTGTCTACCCGTTTTCGCCGGGTGCTGGCCACCGAACTGGCAAAACGCTCGGTACAGTCGGCGCAGGCCAACCTGGCGATGAACGCCGTGGATAACGTCACCCTGGTGCGCCTGGCCAGCGAGGAAGTTACCCAGGCACTGACCGGCGTACGCGAATTCCGTCGCCTTCAGGGTATCGACCTGAGCGGTTTCGAGTTCGGCACAGTCTTTGTTGACCCGCCGCGCGCCGGCCTTGACCCGGCCACCCTCGAACTGGTGCGCGGTTACCCGCGCATCCTGTACATCTCCTGCAACCCGGAAACCCTGGCAGCCAATCTGGCCGAACTGCACAGCACCCACCGCATCAGCCGCTGCGCACTGTTTGACCAGTTCCCCTATACCCACCATATGGAATCAGGGGTGTTGCTGGAAAGGCGTTGAGGGCTTCCAAGCCACCTGTCACTCCAGTTTTACCTTCTGTCCAGAGAAAGCTGTCTCACCGCGCCTGCTTGGCTATTTTGTACGAACCAGAAATCGCCGGAGCCCTTCATGAAACACGGCCACCAAGCAGGTGTCACGCTGCTGGAACTGATGATCCTGATCGCCATAATAGCCATCATAGTGACCATTGCAGTTCCAAATCTGAGTTCAATGACCAAAGATAATGCAGTACAGGCACAAGCCGAAGAATTCAATGCCCTGTTGCAATATGCCAGGAGCCATGCAGCCACCAATCGCAGGTCTACCGATGTGGTGATTGATGCGGCCTCAGGCAAACTGGATGTGATGTCCGGAACTGTAGTGTTACGCACGGCAACATTAAATACTGGTGGAGTAAAACTCAATCCGAGTGCAGCCAAAGTGACATTCCGTACCAATGGAACCAGTCTGACTGGTGCATTCCGGGCCACCGTATGCAGCGAGTCAGAGGCAAGCCGTGGATTCGTAATCAGTGTTCTTGCAAGTGGCAGGACAACGCTGCACCCACGGGGCAAGGATGAAAATGGCAACAACCTGGGGGGCTGCTGAAATGAACAAATGCAAAGGCTTTACCCTGCTGGAATTAATGGTAACCATCATCATCATATCGATAGGCTTGTTGGGAATGATGGCCATGCAGGGACGTGCTATCCAGTACAGCACCGACACACTCAACCGAACCCAAGCGATGATGCTTGCCAATGAAATGGTTGAAATCTTGCGTTCTCAGCCTACCAGAATGACTGCCACTGCCCCCTTGTTTACCGGCCTTCCTACCAACGGAGCCGGTAGTTGCACTGAAATTTCTGGCACTGACGTAGTTAATCAGCAGATTCAATGCTGGGGTGACCGTGCTCGCCAGTTGCTACCAGGCGCATCCACCGCAGATATCGCATCTCAGTTTTATGCCTGCCTGAGCACATCAGACGGCATCTGTGGTGCTGGCTCCGCTGTAGAAATTCAAATCGCTTGGCGTGGCACCGGTGAAGAATGCATGCTTAGTAGCGTTACAGATACAGGCATCTGCACCTATCGTGTGAGGACACAAATATGAATTCCACGGTAAAAACGCAGCAAGGCCTTACACTAATTGAACTGCTTATCAGCCTGTTAATCGGCACCATTCTAATACTAGCGATTACTCAAGTATTTATCGACAACAGGAACAATTACCTATTTCAGCAGGGGCAGTCGGACAACAATGAAAATGCACGATATACCTTGCTGGTTTTTGAAGAAGAAATAAGAAGAACAGGATACAGAATCAGCCCTGACATACCCTTTGACCAGAGCTTTCGACCAGTCACCTCAGGTAGCTGTGTCTTTGCTCGCGGACAAACTATAACATTTGACGGCACTAGCAATCGCCTGTGCCTACGTTACCAGCCGCATTTACCCAGCACACTGGCCTGTGACGGTGTTGTACAAACAGGCCCCAGCGAACCTTACTCGACTGGAAGCAGCGTACCGGAAGTTATTGTCAGGATTGAAGTTATCAACAACCAGATTCAATGCAACGGTATACCAATAACAGCTGATCTTGCGGAATTTCAGTTGGAGTTCGGCATCAGCAACAATGAATCTAGAGAGTCTGATGAGTTCAAGCTTACCCCTACTGCCAGCGATAATATTCAGTCGATCCGATATGCCGCACTTCTCAGAAGTCGTTCCAGCAATTTAACTGACTCCACCACAAGCTCAGCCTATGCAACCTGGCATAAGGTTCGTAATGGTGTAGATGGCGTAGAAGCCCCTGATCGCGCCCTCTATCTTATGACTGAAAGCACAATCAACCTGAGGAATCTATCACGATGAAAAACAACCTCAGCATAATCAGACAACAGGCAAGCCATAAGAAGCAACGGGGGGCTGCCCTTCTGCTCGGTCTGGTTTTTCTTGTGATTCTGACTGGCCTGGCCGTCACCAGTATGCGCGAAGTCGCTCTGGATGCACGAATAACCGGCAACTTGATCGGTCAGAAAGATCGCTTTCATGCGGCTGAGGCCGGCCTTAGGGATGGCGAATACCGTATTGCCGGAAAACTGGCTGTTGAAGCCCCTGGGCAGTATCCGATCATTCCCTTAACGCGTTACAGCGACAAAGTTGCGGCTATATCACGCCCTGATGCAAAAAAAGAATGCCCCGCCAGCCTTAAATTTGACGATGTTTGCGTAATCGATAAAAACCCCATTTTCGCGCAGGATTTTACTGAGGCGAAATCTTATTCACCGGACAACTCCAACACCAGCTTTACTGAAATCATTGAATGGTACGCCATTCCATATTTTGGAGGCGCCAGCGATGCAGCGTCTGAGGTACCTGAATATGGCGCAGCGGCTGCCAGTATTGGGCCTGTCAGGCATGAAATCAATGCACGAGCCTCCGACGGAACAAATGAAGTACGTCTGCGCTCGACCGTAGTACGCATCTACTACTAATGATCAGGACAAACGCCATGAGTATTAAAAACTTCTTTAAACAAACCATTTTAAGCAGCCTGGCCTTTGGTATGTGCCTGCAGGGGGCAACCGCCTACGCCTCATTGGATGTCAGTCAGCAACCACTTATGCTGGTAGACTCGGTGCCACCCAACCTGATTCTTACCCTTGACGATTCAGGCAGCATGCGCTGGGCATTTGTGCCAGACTCAATGGGTACAAACAACAACAGCATAAGAAACGCAAGAAGGAGCAAATCTTCCTCATACAACCCGATGTATTACAATCCGGCAATTGATTATCTTCTACCTGTAAAAATCAAAAGCGACGGGACAGTAGACAGCACAGGCTACACGACAAATTTTACCGCAGCCAAACATAATGGATTCAATGATCTTGGTGTAAGAAACCTATCGTCAGACTACCGAGTCTCGTGGAATGATAACATCAACGTTGCCCAAAGCTATACTTATGATAGTTCTACTGGTTATGCATCACCTACTGGCACAATTTTTAATTTAGCCAGGAACCCTGAGAGCGACTTTAGGGCCCAATGCTCAAGAAACAACGATGGTGCCTGCCCTACAATAACTACAACTGGTGGCATGATATTCAACATTTCCAGAACCAGTAGCGGCTGTACTGCAACGGCAACATTCCCTGACGGTGGATCAATAGGCGGCGTAAACTGCTCCCGGAGTGGGAGTACGATGACCGTAGACCTTACAGGACGTGGGGTACCGGCATACTACTACCGCCTGAACGACACAGCCGCCTGCCGAGCAAATCCGGATAACGACAACTGCTATACGTTGGTGCGTGTAAGCAGCAACTCAGGCGTGGCAGGTCGTGACGAGCGGCAAAACTTTGCTATCTGGTACTCTTTTTATCGGAACCGTGCTCTGGCAACCCTGAGTGCTGCGAATCTGGCTTTCAATGAGTTGCCACCATCCATTCGATTCACCTGGCAGAGTCTAGGTAACTGCACCACGCTCAACAGTAGTGGCTGTAACACAAACCGTTTCAGAGCCTATAGCGGTCAGCACAAATATAATTTCTTCGAGTGGATGAACAACCTGAATTTTGACCAAAGCACCCCACTGCGTGCCGCGCTGGATCGTGCAGGCAAGTTTTTACAGGACAATTCAACAGCCTGGGCGTACAACCCAAACCCTATTGGCGGCACCACCGTTACCAATCCGGTACTCGCCTGCCGCCCCAGCTATCACATTATGATGACCGACGGCATGTGGAACGGTGCAGACGGCAATCCATCCGGAACCTTCCGGCATGATGCACGGTCCTTTACCCTGCCCGACGGGACATCATACAGCGGCAGCAGAAACCCTTACTATGGCGCTGCAAGCAATACACTTGCTGATCTTGCCATGCACTATTGGGCAACCGATCTGCGCCCGACAATCGACAATGATTTGAAACCATTCACTCCCTTTCCGTCTGCGAACAAGACCAATGAATATTGGGACCCGCGAAATAATCCCGCTGACTGGCAGCATATGGTGAACTTCATGGTTGGTCTTGCGCTGACCAACTCGATGCAACAACCGGGGATTGAGTGGGCTGGCGGCACTTTCGAGGGCACGGGATACCAGAATCTTGCCAACGGAACTAACGATTGGCCCGTGCCCTCTGCAAACAGTGAAAATAACGTCTATGATCTTTGGCACGCTGCGATAAACTCCCGCGGCGAGTTTTACAGTGCTGACAGCCCTGAATCACTCGTACAATCCTTCAAGGACATCATCGGCAGGATTGCAGAGCGTAGCTCAGTTGCCAGCAAGCCGGGGGTGTCATCCTCGGTATCCCTTGACCCTGGCCTTGACCTATCTACAGCCACTATTCAGAACAGGATTCTCGAAGCCAAATATGACAGTCAGTCTGGCTGGTCAGGCGACCTTATCAGACGAGATGTATCACGCTTGACCGACGGAAGTATTATTTCAACACAGGTATGGAATGCAGCAAGTCAACTAACCAGTGACGCCGGGCGCACCATATTAATGGCCGGCACCAGTGCAAGCGGATTGAAAGAGTTCAATTGGAGCAACTTGAATACCGCTCAACGGGCGCCTTTCAACATCAACCCAGATGGGTTGGGAACTGTAAATGATGGCAAGGGACAGGATCGCGTCAACTTTGTACGTGGCAGCCGCGCCCTAGAAGGCACTTCAAACACAAGCTTCCGTGAGCGAGGCACCACTGTACTGGGTGATATCATCAATTCAAGTCCCGTTGTTGTAGGTCGCGCGGAAAATGTCCCATTCTTGATGGATAGGATTGACGGCTCCAGCGGCGACTATCTCCAGTATATGGACGCAACAGTCACCAGGCCTGAACTGGTATATGTAGGCGCCAACGATGGTATGCTACATGCATTCAACCTCAGTGACGGGTCAGAAGCCTTTGCCTTTATTCCAAGTGAAGTACTGCCGAAACTTCCCAAACTTTCTGGTAAAAGCTTTGTTGGTGGAGGTCACCAATTCTACGTCGATGGCACTCCGGTAGTTCGCGACGTCTATTTTGATGGCGCATGGCGAACAGTACTTATTGGTACATTGCGTGCCGGTGGTCGCTCTGTATTTGCCCTTGACATCACAGACCCAGGCGTCAATGGGGCAGGTGTAAAACTACTTTGGGAAATCAGCAACACGGACACAGACTATGCTGATCTCGGTTACAGTTTTGCCCGGCCTGAAATTGCCCGCTTGCATTCAGGCCAGTGGGGCGTATTACTTGGAAATGGCTATGACAGCACTGACGGCAAAGCAGTCCTCTATGTGATAGATGTAGCTACAGGTACACGATTGAGCCGTCTGGAAGTGGATAATGGCTCCTCCGGCGACAACGGATTATCAAGCGTTCGCGGCGCTGACAATAACAGTGACGGTATTGTCGATTACGCCTATGCGGGTGATCTTAAAGGCAATGTATGGCGCTTTGACCTGGTTAACACCGGGACATCGATAGCAGCTCAGCCTGACCCCTTTTCCAGGACAGTGCAAACTGGCATATCACCTTCCTCTTTCAAGGTGTCTTTTGGTGGTAATCCCTTGTTCAAGGCAAGTGCCGCCGGCCAACCACAACCCATCACAGGGCTACCATCGTTGGTAAGACACCCAACAGGGCGCGGCTATCTGGTGATAGTAGGCACAGGCAAATACTTTGAAACATCTGACGCCGCACCAGACACAAGCAAACCCAATACTGTCTACGGCATCTGGGACCGACACACTCGCGGAGAGAACACAAGTGCGGCCCTGGCATCTGCTACGCTCGCCAATATGGAACAACAAACCATCACACAGCAAACAAGTATGTCCGTAGCAGGAACCACACAAACTGTAAGAACTTTAAGTGATAACAGTATCAACTGGTATACAGCTGGCACTACTGCTGCACAGGAAAACAACGAATCCAGAGTAAATCGGCGGGGCTGGTATCTTGATCTAGCTGTCAGCGGTGTTCTGGAGGGCGAGATGCTGATCAATGATATGCTCGCGAGGGGTGGTGTTCTTCTCTTCAGCACTATTACACCAAATCAAGATCCCTGCGCTGATGGCCTTAACAGCATGTTGTATGCAATCAACGCCAATACAGGTGGACGCCTTCCAAGGGCTACATTTGATGTAAATCGCGATGGGAAAATAACTGAGGATGACTATCTGCCCGGTGAAACTCCCCCTTCAGCACTGGATGTTTCAGTACCTGGCGGTGTACCACTGACTAGAGATGGTTTGATCTGTGACAACACTGGCCTCTGTATAAGTTTCGAGGTACCTCCATCCGATCAGGGCCGCACCAGTTGGCAACAATTACCTGCCCCCGGCGAGGAGTAACCGATGAAACCATTCTGTAGATACAACGGTTTCACCCTGATCGAAATCATGATTGTGGTGGCTATTATCGGGATAATTGCAAGCATCGCTTATCCTTCGTACGCCGAATATGTCAGGGACGGCAAGCGAGCCGAGGGGAAGACACTGCTGGTGGATGCTGCCGCAAGACAGGAAAGATTCTATGCTCAGAACGGTAGTTACGTGACCACTAACGCCACATTGAGCCAACTTAACCTGCAGAAGGTTGAACACTATAACCTCACTGTAGCCAAAGTTGCGGATGACGGTGGTTACAGCTTAACCGCCACACCGGCTTTCAGTGATCCAAAATGCGGCAATCTGACGCTGACTGCTAACGGCACCAAGGGCAACAGTGGGACAAAAGATGCTAATTACTGCTGGTAAGGTGTAGTTCGTTCAGCAAACAAGGGGCCAATTTCTGGCCCCTTTTCTTTATCTTCAGAATTTGCATCTAAACTAGTAGCAGCTTCGGTCCGCTGATTCAGGTACGGACCAGCCGACTTAACAGGGAGCTGCACCGTATGGAAACTTCAACCAACAACGGTTTTACGCTGATAGAACTGCTGGTAGCTCTGGCCATACTCGGCCTTGCACTTGGCATAGGTTTGCCGTCACTGGACCGTCAGATCGAGCAGCGGCGGCTGGATGTCAGCAGTACGCTGCTGCAGGGTGATCTGGCCTTTGCCAGGCAGCAGGCGCTGGCGGATAACCGTGCGGTCACCGTTGGAGCTGCAGGTGGCTGGCAGGATGGCTGGCGGGTGTTTGTGGACAGGGATGGAGACGGTCGGTTTGGCAGTGGTGACCTGCTGCTGCGCAGCCAGTCAGCGCAGCCGGTGCACATCACCGGGAACAGCTCGGTGGCCGGCTATGTACGCTACAACGGCCTGGGTGAATCACAAACCTTCAGTGGCGCCTTTCAGGCCGGCACCCTGCTGTTGTGCCCGGCGAAGGAGGCAGTGGCCGGGCGCAGCCTGGTGATCAACCGCAGTGGGCGGGTACGCAGCGAGCGACTGCCCGCTGGTGATCCGCGCTGCGCCGGCAGCTGAAAGACTTCAGGTCCGATACTCGGCATTGATCCGCACATACTCATGGGACAGGTCGGTGGTCCACAGGGTTTCACTGACACGGCCACGATTGAGTTCAATACGGATGCTGATTTCCGCCTGCGCCATGACCCGCGCGCCCTGCTCTTCGGTGTATTCCTCGGCACGTCCGCCATGGCGGGTGATACAGACGTCGTCCAGGTAGACGTCGATCTTCTCGACATCCAGATTTTCGACACCGGCGTAGCCGACTGCTGCCAGAATGCGTCCCCAGTTGGGATCGGAGGCGAACAGCGCGGTCTTGATCAGCGGTGAGTGGGCCACGGCATACGCCACGTCGAGGCATTCGCCCTGCGTGGCGCCACCGTTGACGCGGATGGTGACGAACTTGGTGGCCCCTTCGCCGTCACGCACAATCGCCTGTGCCAGCTCCAGCATTACCGTATTCACCGCCTCGGCCAGCTGCCGGTATTCGGCACTGTCGTGCTCGGTGATTTCCAGCATATCGGCCTGACCGGTGGCGATCAGCATGCAGGAGTCGTTGGTACTGGTATCACCGTCGATGGTGATGCGGTTGAACGACAGGTCAGCGGCGGTGCGCAGCATCTGCTGCAGCAGCGGCTGGGCGATCTTGGCGTCGGTGGCGACATAGCCAAGCATGGTCGCCATGTTCGGGCGGATCATGCCGGCACCCTTGGAAATACCGGTGACCGTAACCTGGGCACCGCCGATGCTGACCTGCCGGCTACAGCCCTTGGGCAGGGTGTCGGTGGTCATGATGCCTTCGGCGGCGACAGCCCAGTGGTTTTCATCCAGGTCAGCCAGCGCCTGCGGCAGTACTGCAATGATCTTGTCGGCTGGCAGGATTTCGCCAATCACTCCGGTGCTGAATGGCAGCACCTGCTCCGCCTGCACGCCGGTCAGCTCCGCCAGCGCCTCGCAGGTGCGCAGCGCTGCCTGCATGCCCGGCTTGCCGGTGCCGGCGTTGGCATTGCCGGTGTTCACCAGCAGGTATTGCGGCGCATGCGCCAGGCGCTGACGGCACAGGGTTACCGGTGCGGCGCAGAAGGCGTTGCGGGTAAACACCCCGGCAATGACCGAACCCGGCGCGGCCTGCATCACTACCACGTCCTTGCGCCCGGCGCGCTTGATGCCGGCCGAGGCAATACCGAGACGAAAACCGCGAACCGGATGCAGAACAGGCAAAGGGCCGAGACCAACGGGCATGGGATGACTCCTGGAATTGGGGTGGTATCAGATCTGCCCGTGACAGTGTTTGTATTTCTTGCCCGAGCCGCAGGGGCAGGGGTCATTACGACCGACCTTGGGGCCGTCGCGGGTGACCGGAGCGCTGGGGGCCGGGGCGGCTTCGGCGGCTTCCGGCTCGGGCTGCGTCATGGCGCTGGCATCTTCGTGCTTGAACTGCATCCGACGGGCCATTTCCTCGGCCTGACGGCGCATGCGTGCCTCTTCCTCGGCTGGATCCTCCTGGCGCACCTTGACGTGGCTGAGGATACGAATGGTGTCATGCTTGATCGAGTCGAGCATTTCCTCGAACAGTCCAAGGGCTTCGCGCTTGTATTCCTGTTTCGGGTTCTTCTGCGCGTAACCGCGCAGGTGGATGCCCTGACGCAGGTGATCCATGGTCGCCAGTTGTTCCTTCCAGCGGTCATCCAGCACCCGCAACAGCATCTGCTTTTCGAACATCCGCAGATTATCGGCGCCGGCCAGCTCTTCCTTGGCCTGATATTCCTTGATCAGCTCAGCCAGAATACGCTGACGCAGACCTTCTTCGTGCAGACTGTCGTCTTCATCCAGCCACTGCTGCAACGGCAGGTGCAGGGCCAGTTCGCTGGTCAGGTGCTGCTCCAGCCCGGCCACATCCCATTGTTCGGGCAGGCTTTGCGGCGGAATGTACTGGCTGATGGCGGCGGCGACCACATCCTCGCGCAGACCCTGGATGCTGTCTTCCACGTTATCTGCGGCAAGAATGGCATTGCGCTGGCCATACACCACCTTGCGCTGTTCATTGGCCACATCGTCATATTCAAGCAGTTGCTTGCGGATATCGAAGTTGCGGCCTTCGACCTTGCGCTGGGCTTTTTCAATGGCGTTGGTAACCATGCGGTGTTCGATGGCTTCCCCCTTCTCCATACCCAGTGCCTTCATAAAGCTCTTCACCCGGTCAGAGGCAAAGATGCGCATCAGGTTGTCTTCCAGCGACAGGTAGAAGCGGCTGGAGCCTGGGTCACCCTGGCGGCCGGCACGGCCACGCAGCTGGTTGTCGATACGCCGTGATTCATGGCGCTCGCAGGCAATGATGTGCAGGCCGCCGGCTTCCAGCACCTGCTGGTGACGTTGTTTCCAGTCAGCCTTGACCCGGGCAATCTGCTCCTGGGTGGGGTTTTCCAGTGCTGCCACTTCGGCTTCCCAGTTACCGCCCAGGATGATGTCGGTACCACGGCCAGCCATGTTGGTGGCGATGGTGACTGCACCGGGCCGGCCGGCCTGGGCCACGATTTCCGCTTCCTTTTCGTGGAACTTGGCGTTCAGTACCTTGTGTTCAATACCTTCCTTTTTCAGCAACGCCGATACCGCTTCGGAGGATTCGATGGTGGCAGTCCCCACCAGCACCGGTCGGCCACTGGCCATGCAGTCCTTGATATCGGTAACGATGGCAGCAAACTTTTCCTCGATGGTGAGGAATACCAGGTCGTTGTGGTCCTTGCGCGCCATCGGTTTGTTGGTGGGAATCACCACCACGTCCAGACCGTAGATCTGGCGGAACTCGAAGGCTTCGGTATCGGCGGTGCCTGTCATGCCCGACAGTTTGTTGTACAGGCGGAAGTAGTTCTGGAATGTGGTGGATGCCAGTGTCTGGCTCTCGGCCTGGATATTCAGACCTTCCTTGGCCTCGATGGCCTGGTGCAGGCCTTCGGACAGTCGACGGCCCGGCATGGTACGACCGGTGTGCTCGTCAACCAGCACCACCTGGTTATTCTGCACAATGTATTCAACATTGCGGTGGAACAGGGTGTGGGCGCGCAATGCAGAGTGCACGTGATGCAGCAGGTTCAGGTTCTGCGCGGCATACAGGCTATCACCGTCCTTGAGCAGCCCCTCGCGCACCAGCAGTTGTTCGATATGCTTGTGGCCCTCTTCGGTCAACTCGACCTGACGGGCCTTTTCGTCGATCACGTAATGCCCGGTGGCTTCGCTCTGCCCTTCTTCCGCCGGCTCGCCACGGGTCAGGCCGGGGATCAGCTTGTTCATGGCGATATACAGCTGCGAGCTGTCTTCGGCCGGACCGGAGATGATCAGCGGGGTACGCGCCTCGTCGATCAGGATGGAGTCGACTTCGTCGACCACGGCAAAGTTCTGCTCGCGCTGGAACTTCTCTTCCAGGCTGAACGCCATGTTGTCGCGCAGGTAGTCGAAACCGAATTCGTTGTTGGTGCCGTAGGTAATGTCGCAGCGATAGGCCTCACGCTTTTCCGTCGGGTCCTGCATCGGCACCACCACGCCAACGCTGAGGCCGAGGAATTCGTACAGCGGGCGCATCCAGTTGGCGTCGCGGCGGGCCAGGTAGTCGTTCACTGTGACCACATGCACGCCCTTGCCGGACAGCGCATTCAGGCACACCGGCAGGGTCGCTACCAGGGTCTTGCCTTCGCCGGTCTTCATTTCGGCAATCTTGCCTTCGTGCAGGGTGATGCCGCCGATCATCTGCGCATCGAAGTGGCGCATACCCATGACCCGCTTGCCGGCCTCGCGCACTATGGCAAAGCATTCCGGCAACACTGCATCCAGCGTTTCGCCCCCCTGAACCCGCTCGCGCAGCTTGAACATGGCTTCGCGTAACTGGTCGTCGCTGAGGGCCACCATTGCCTCTTCATGGGAGCTGATCGCGCTGACGATCTTGCTCATGCGCTTGAGTTCGCGTTCGTTCTTGCTTCCAAACAGTTTCTTGATCAGTGGCGCAAACATAATGCTTCAGGTATCCGTTGACTGGGGGGCGGCGGCGGTCATCCCGACCGGACATGAATCACGCAAAGCGGGCATTCTACTCTGATTTTGACGCGGCAATAAACCACGCTGCCGGATCAACCGGCAGCTCAGTTGGAAGCCAGATAGCGTGCCGGATTGACCGCCATGCCGTTGCGGCGGATTTCAAGGTGCAGATGTGGCCCGGTTGAGCGTCCGGTTGAGCCCACGGTCGCGATCTGCTGGCCTTTTTCCACCAGATCGCCTTTTTCCACTTCAAGCGTGTGGGCGTGGGCGTAAATGCTGGTGTAGCCCCCGGCATGGGTGATTTCCAGCATGTTGCCGTAAGCACGGTGATATCCGGCAAAGCTGACCACACCATCACCTACGGAGTGAATGGGTGTGCCACGGGGCGCGGAAAAGTCCAGACCGGTATGCATGCTGATGCGACCGTTGAACGGATCGACACGCCGACCAAAGCCGGATGAGCGCAAACCCGCGGGTACGGGCAGGTAGTCCAGCGTGGTATTGCTGTCGATCTGCTGGGTCACCAGCAACTGCTCAAGAACCCGCATCTGCTCAAGGCGACTGTCGATACGCAGGGTCAGGCCATCCAGCAACTGCTCGATATCCGGCAGCTCGGGTGCCATGGCGGCATCGTCACCGGGGCCACCAACTGCCGGCTCATTGATAAAGTCAAACTCGCCATCATCCATGCCGGTGAGCTCGGTCAGGCGCTCGCCAAGGGCATCCAGTCGCGCCATGCGGGCCTGCAGTCTGGCCAGTTGGCGCGCCATGTATTCAACCTGTTGCTGGCTTTCCTGCAACTGGCGCTTGCTGGCGGTCTGTTCCAGCGCAGCCTGGTAGGCACCCTGCTGCTGCAGGGCGGCACTGCTGCCATCCAGCATCAGCCAGACCAGCACAGCGCCAAGTAACGGCAGGCTGACCACCAGTGCCAGCAGCGCGAACAGCGCCGTTCGGCCCAGCGTGATGCTGCGCGCAGCACCGTGCGCTGCGGTAAGTATGATTACGTTCAAGCAATTCCCCCTGGAGGATCGGTCGTGGCGGCTGTTCGCCCTGTCGATCTGTCCGTGTACACTGCGCTCTGGGCCGGTGGTTTGTTCACCGGCAGCGTCTTGAGGTCTCCGATGTCCTTCACTCCGCTGGACGCACGACGTCCCGCCGATCTGCTGCTAAATGGCAGAACGCTGAAGTCGCTGGTCAGTCAGGCGCGCCAGTTGCAGCGCCTGCAGACGCTACTGGAAACGCGTCTGGAGCCGGCTGCCCGCGAACACTGCCGGGTTGCCTCGCTGCGCGATGGCGTATTGCGGCTGGTGGTCACCGACAGTCACTGGGCAACCCGCCTTCGCTATCAGCAAAAGCGCCTGATTCGTGACCTGCAGGCCTTTACGGAGTTCGGCACCTTAAACAAAATCCAGTGCAAGGTACAACCGCCACTGATCAGAAAACAACCACCCGGGCCGGTGATGCGGCACTCTGCCACAGCCGCCGACAGCCTGCAGGAGACCGCCGAGCAGATCAGCGACCCGCAATTGCGGGCCGCCCTGGAGCGTCTGGCACGGCATCACCGCGAAGGCTGACCCTCAGCGCTGCAGTATCTGTACGATGGCTGGATCCTTGAATACCCGCGTCAGCGCATCGTTCATTACTTCGGTAACCAGACGGGTGTTGGTTGCCTGATTCGGTGCATAGCCGAAACGGTGCTGGGCCGATGCCCCGTAACGCCCCTGATACTGCTGGCTGCTGCTGCGCGCCTCGGCGACGAAGGCGGCACTGATGTCGGCCTGGGTTACATAGGCGCCATCCTTGGGCGACTGGTAACGCAGCTCGGCCAGACTGACCGTCAGCCGGTTGGCGTTCGGCGTACCCTCCGGCACCACGCTGAAGCCGAGCTGGCGCACTGCGCCTTCTACCTGCTGGCGAATCAGTCCGATGCTCTGTTCGCTGATGGTGATATTGCTCGACTCAGGATAAATCCCACCCCGAGTACCCAGCACCTTCGACGGCCGGGTGTCCTGTACCACCACCACCACCGGCTGGCGGGAAGCCACCGGATTCAGCGGTACCTGCACCTGCGGCTGCACATTCAGTTGCTGCGGACTGTGGGCACAACCGACCAGCAGCGCCGAGCCCATCAACAGCGCGGCCATAAGCCCCTTGCGAATACCCATGCAAATGCACCTCTCTGATGCCTGATTGATAATTGATCGTCGGCTTTGACCTGCCAGACGCCAAGAGTTCACGTAGCTGTCACGCCTTCGCAACAGCCTGCCGCGATTATTGCTGCCGGAAATGACCGGGAGATCACCAGCATGTTGCAGTCACTCTGGAATCGCACACCAAAACGCCACTTTGCCCTGCTCGACAACCAGGGCCGCTGCCTGGGCCTCTGGCAACTCTGCGAGGCGCCCCGCGGTCTGGCCTGGGTCGAGGTCAACGCCTGCGACCCTCGCTGGATCGGAAAGCCTTTGCCGGCCAGCGCCTGCGTTTCGTCGAATAGCCCGCCCGTGCGGCTGGTTCAGCGCGCGCCAGCCGCTTCCAGTGCCGCGATGTAATCCTCGGCCAGGCTGTGCTCGCGCAGTTGCTGCAGGAAACTGCGGCCCTGGGCGTCCGTCTGGTTCAGGTCGTGCCCGGCAGCTTTGAACATGGCCAGGAAGCGTTCGAAATCGTGAGCCCGTAGCCCCCGGTAGGCGCGGGTCAGGATAAACAGATCGACCGGCTGATCGTCGACCGGGCGGGCCTGCAGAAAGACGGCCACCTGCTCGTCACTGATCTCCTCGCCAATCACCTTTTTCTTGTCCTTGCGCATCTGTGTCGCCCTCACTGGTGCAAAAGTGCGGATTGTACCTGTGCCCTGCAATGCCCACCAGCGCGACAGCGGCTTGGCCACAGGCCGACGGCGGGCGTACACTCCCGGGGGTTACGCCAGCCAGTTGCAGGTATCCGCACGGCGGACCTGCCTGCCGCAAAACAACTCTTCCACGACAGACTCTGACTGACGCCGATCCTCCATCTGCATTCCCAGCCTAGGAGTTGCCATGGCCAGATTCAGTCTGCCGCTGTTCACCGCCCTGCGTGCCAGCCTACAGGGCGGTTATGGCCTGCACGACCTGCGCGGTGACCTGCTGGCCGGCCTGACGGTCGGTATCATTGCCATCCCGCTGGCCATGGCACTCGCCATCGCGGTCGGCGTGGCACCCCAGCACGGGCTCTACACGGCAATAGTCGCCGGCCTGCTGATCGCCCTGTGCGGCGGCTCACGCTTCAACATTTCCGGCCCTACCGCCGCTTTTGTGGTGATTCTGCTGCCGATTACCCAGCAGTACGGCCTTGGCGGGCTGCTGCTGGTGACCCTGATGTCCGGGGTGATCCTGATGGCTATGGGCATGGCACGCCTCGGCAACCTGATCCAGCTGGTGCCCTACCCGGTGGTGCTCGGCTTTACCGCCGGCATCGGTATTGTCATAGCGCTGCTGCAGGTCGGTGATCTGCTCGGCCTGCAGGATGTCGGCCGGCACAGCCATATGACCGAGCACGTCGCGGCGCTGTTTCAGGCGCTGCCCGGTATCCGGCTGGGCGATACGCTGGTCGGACTGCTGACGTTATTCACGCTGATTTTCTGGCCGCGCCTGACCCGGCGCATTCCCGGGCATCTGGTGGCGCTGCTGTTTGGCACTCTGGTGGCGCTGCTACTGGGTACGCTGGATATCGAGGTCGCCACCCTCGGCTCACGCTTCAGCTACCAGCTGGACGGTGTCGAGCATGCCGGTATCCCGCCGCTGGCGCCGCACTGGCTGCTGCCCTGGCAGCTGCCCGGCGCCGACGGCCAGCCGCTGCCGCTGAGCTTCGCGCTACTGCGTGAGCTGCTGCCGGCCGCGCTGGCGGTGGCCATGCTGGGCGCCATCGAGTCGCTGCTGTGTGCGGTAATTGCCGATGGCATGACCACTACCCGGCATGATCCCAACGGTGAACTGGTGGGTCAGGGGCTGGGTAACCTGATAGTGCCGTTCTTTGGCGGGATTACCGCCACCGCGGCGATTGCCCGCACCGCCGCCAGCATCCGCAGCGGTGCCCGCAGCCCGATTGCCGCAGTGGTGCATGCCGGTGTGGTGCTGTTGTCGGTGGTATTGCTGGCCGAGCTGTTTGCCTGGCTGCCGATGGCCTCGCTGGCAGCCATGCTGCTGATGGTGGCGTGGAATATGAGCGAGGCACCGCACCTGCTACGCATGCTCAAGGTAGCCCCCCGCCCGGATGTCGTGGTGCTGCTGACCTGTCTGCTGCTGACGGTGCTGTTCGATATGGTGCTGGCGGTGGCGGTTGGCCTGCTGCTGGCCTCGGCGCTGTTTATCCGGCGCATGGCCGGGCTCAGCAGTGGTCGCTCGCTGCCGCTGCAGCAGTCAGCGGAACTGGCCGCACTGCCGGACAGCGTGGCGCTGTACCGGATTGAAGGCCCGCTGTTCTTTGCCGCCGCCGACAAGGCGCTGGATGCGCTGGGGCGTTATGACGAGAGCATCCGCCATCTGGCGCTGGATATGCGCGCGGTGCCGAGCATGGACATGACCGCGCTGATCCTGCTGGAGAAGGCCCTGCATGGCCTGCAGCAACGCGGCGTGCAGGTCTGGCTGATTGGCGTGCGCAGTGAGCTGCGGCTGAAGCTGAAACGCGCCGGGCTGGGTGCCGTACTCAACCAGCGCCACTACTGCCGCAGCCCGGAACAGGCGGCGCGGCTGATTGAGCGGGCGCTGCAGAAAGACTAACCCCGGCAGCCCCGCGGGCTGCTTTGCCGACTGAAGTCGGCGATCCCAAACACCAGTCCGCGGTCGAGCGCGCCTTTCAGAGTATGCACGGCCACTGGGAGCGCCAGTTCAATGCCCTTTCAGGGCGAAGATGCCGGCGGCGTTGCGCCAGTAGCCCTTGTAGTCGAGGCCGAAGCCGAAGATGTAGCGGTCTTCCACATCCAGCCCGGTGAAATCGGCACGCATGCCGGCGTAGGCCTTACGATCGTGCTGCTTGTCCAGCAGTACTGCCGTCAGCACCTGCTCGGCACCGGCGTCCCTGCAGTATTCGACGATGGCTGCCAGGGTGTGCCCCTCGTCCAGAATATCGTCGATGATCAGCACGGTTCGCCCGACCAGCGAATGCTCGGCGCGCGCCTTCCAGAACAGCTCGCCGCCGGACAGCTTGTTGCGATAGCGGGTGGCATGCAGGTAGCCAACTTCCATTGGGAAATCCAGACGGGTCAGCAGCTGGCCGGCAATGATCAGGCCGCCGTTCATCACGCTGTAGACAATCGGGTTGCTGTCACGCAACTGCTGGTTGATTTCAACGGCCATGCGATCCATCGCTGCCTCGACCTGTTCACGGGTAAACAGGCAATCGGCTTCATCCATTACCTGGCGGACATGTTGCAGATCGATCGACATCGGAGCCTCCGGGGCAGCGGAAAAAGGGGCGAAAAATACTGATCCTGCCGCGCAAAAGCAAGTTTTGCACGGCTTTGCCGACGAACTGGCGGGTGACCGCACCCCCTTTGCTGGTTTACCCTATGCCGGTTTTGTCTGCCGCCCGCACGAGAGCCGCCACCATGAATGTCCAGGAAATCCGTCATCCGCTTATCCGCCACAAACTCGGCCTGATGCGTCGTTCAGACATCAGCACCAAAAACTTCCGCGAACTGGCCCAGGAAGTCGCTGCACTTCTGACCTACGAAGCCACCAAGGACATGCCGGTGGAAACCCACAGCATCGACGGCTGGTGCGGCAAGGTCGAGGTGGAAAAGCTCTCCGGCAAGAAAGTTACCGTGGTGCCTATCCTGCGAGCGGGTCTGGGCATGCTCGATGGCGTGCTGAGTCTGGTGCCAAGCGCCAAGGTCAGCGTGATCGGCCTGGCCCGCAACGAGGAAACCCTCGAAGCCGATACCTATCTGGAGAAGCTGGTCGGCGAGATGAACCAGCGTATGGCGCTGATCATTGATCCGATGCTGGCCACCGGCGGTTCCATGATTGCCACTATCGACATGCTGAAAAAAGCCGGTGCCCGCGAAATTCGCGCACTGGTACTGGTCGCTGCGCCCGAGGGTATCCAGCGGGTCAACCAGGCGCATCCGGATGTACAGATTATCACCGCCTCGGTGGACCAGCGGCTGAATGAGCACGGTTACATCATTCCCGGCCTTGGCGATGCCGGCGACAAGATTTTCGGCACCAAGCAGAAGGACGTCCACTGATGCAGGACCTCGACACCCGCGGCTGGCGTGGCGCGCTGGCCGGTTCGCAAATGCTGTTTGTCGCCTTCGGCGCACTGGTGCTGATGCCGCTGATTACCGGTATGGACCCCAGTGTGGCGCTGTTTACTGCCGGTATCGGCACGCTGATTTTCCAGTTCACCACCCAGCGCCAGGTGCCGATCTTCCTCGCCTCCAGTTTTGCCTTCATTGCACCGATTCTCTACAGCAACCAGACCTGGGGGCTACCCGCCACCCTTGGCGGTCTGCTGGCCGCCGGCATGGTCTACATCCTGCTGAGCATCACAGTGCACCTGCGTGGCCCCGGCTTTATCCAGCGCCTGCTGCCGCCGGTAGTGGTTGGCCCGGTCATCATGGTGATCGGTCTGGGGCTGGCCTCGGTGGCAGTCAACATGGCAATGGGCAAAAGCGGCGACGGCAGCACCCAACTGATCGACTATCACCTGGCGATCCTGATTGCCATGGCGTCACTGATCACCACCATTGTGGTTGCCGTGTTCGCCAAGGGTCTGTTCCGTCTGGTCCCCATCCTGGCTGGCATTCTGGTGGGCTACACGCTGTCCTGGCTGCTTGGTGTGGTGGATTTCTCCAGCGTCAACGAAGCCAGCTGGGTATCGGTGCCCGGCTTCGTGACACCTGAATTCAAGCTGGCGGCCATCCTGTTCATGATTCCGGTCGCCATTGCCCCGGCCATCGAGCATATCGGTGATGTGCTGGCAATCGGCTCGGTCACCGGCAAGGATTACATCCGCAAACCCGGCCTGCAGCGCACCCTGCTGGGTGATGGTCTGGCCACCTCGGCAGCCGCCATGCTCGGCGGCCCGCCGAACACCACCTATTCGGAAGTCACCGGCGCGGTGATGCTGACCCGCAATTTCAATCCCAACGTGATGATCTGGGCCGCCGTGATTGCCATGGTGCTGGCCTTTGTCAGCAAGTTCGGGGCGATTTTGCTGAGCATGCCGGTACCGGTAATGGGTGGCATCCTGTGCCTGCTGTTCGGCTCTATTGCGGTGGTCGGCATGAACACCCTGATCCGCCACCAGATCGACCTGTCGCAACCACGCAACCTGTGCATCGTTTCGGTGACCCTGGTGTTCGGCATCGGTGGCATGGTGGTCGGCAGCGGCGACTTCACCCTGCAGGGCATCAGCCTCTGTGGCGTTGTGGCTATCCTGCTGAATCTGGTTCTGCCGCAGGGCGCTGCGACTGAGCAATCGCACTAATGTAGCCAGCAGCCCGGCAATCCGGGCTGCCGTTGCCCCAGGTGATCCAGACTGAACGGGCCGCAGCGGTCACCCTGCATACGACCCTGCGGCTCGGCCAGCAGGCGGTAGCCAGCGGGGTCCACTTCCAGGCTCAGGCGATAACTGCCTGAGTCCAGCACACCCAACTGCAACGCCTGTAGCCCCTCGCGGCGGTATTCGCCATGGCGCAGGCGGCCCTGCTCCAGCCACCAGGCATTGTCCTGCAAACGGGTAAGCATGTCGGCCCGTTGTGCGCGCCGCAGGTGCTCGTCGTAGCTGGGCCAGGCAATGGCGCAGACAATCGCTATAACAGCCAGCACCAGCAGCATTTCGATCAGACTGAAACCGGCCTGCCTCATAACAGTTGTCGCCACTGCAAACGCTGCCAGCGGCAACTGTCGGGCAACTCCAGCAGTTGCTGGCCGCCGAGCTGTCGCAACAACAGCGGCGTTGCCGGCTGGCAAGCAGGCAGGCGACCCGAGGGCCGGGTGGATGACGCCAACGGCGTGCCCGCAGCCACCGGTAACAGCCGGTGATGGGCCGGCGTTCCGGTCGCTTGCAGCAAGGCGGCTGCCGAGTCACTGCCGGCAGTCAACACGCCCGGCAACACCCCGCCACTCCAGCCGTCCAGCAACCAGACCCAGTCCTGCCCGCTGCACCCGTCAAGGCCCATCTGCCGGGTTTGCAGCAGCAGTCGATGCCCCTGCAGCTGCGGGGTCTGCACCAGCTTCTCGGCGCGTCCGCCAACCACCGGCAGGTTCAATTGCCAGCCACGCCGGGATGACCAGTCCAGCAGCTGCTGTTCTATGTGGCGCACACCACCCTGGTCACTCAGCACCTGCGGCTGTAGCTGGCTGCGCTGCAACGGCCCCTCACCCGGTTTGTCCCAGATACCGAAGACCGACTGCGGGGTTGCGTCGTCAAAGTCCGCCGCTTCCAGCCAGCGGCCGGTACCAAACAGCAACATATGCCCGCCATGCGGGTGCGGCAAGACTTGCGCCGCCTGGGTTATCGGCTGTTCCCTGCCGGCAGCAAACAGTGGCTGGCCGGCAAAGGCAACATGCCATTGGGCGCTATCCCCGGCGAGTTCGAAACGCCACAGGTTGCCGTGCAGATCGCCGGCCCAGGCCGCCTGCAGCTGACCCTGCGCATCCAGCAGCAATTGCGGCGCAGCCAGACCGTTGTCGCCGGCACGCCCCACCGGCAGTTGCCGGATCAGCTCACCCGTGGCGGCGTCGGCAATTATCAGCATGGCCTGACCATCGCGACTGCCAAAACCGTTGCCGGTGATCAACAGCGCCCGGCTGCCGTGCCAGGCTATCCGTGGTGCTGTGTGTATGTGGCCGACCGACTCCCAGCCCTCACGCTGCGGATGGCCTTCCCAGAGTGGCGCCGGTCGTGCCCCGAGGGATGCATCAAAGAGCCGTAACACAAAGAGCCCCTTGCCGCCGGCGCCAGCACTGCCGACCACCAGCGTATGCCAGATGCCACCCAGTGGCAGATCGACCTGCATCAGCTCACCCTCGATGCCCGCTATTGCCTGATGAGTAACGACCGCCTGTGCCCTTTCCATCAGACGTGCCTGCTGGCTGGCCGGCAGAAAGGTCTGCCAGACGTCTCCGGCAGTGAGCACGCCCTGATTGCCCGCCGAGAACGCCCACAACAAGCCATGCCCATCACCAGCCAGCACCAGCGCGGGAAAGTTTTCACGCTGGCGCTGCCAGTCCGCGTCATCCGGCGATCCAGGCAGGCTTGCCGGAATCTTTGGATGGACCAGCAACAGGCTTCGGCCAACCAGTACACCCGGTCGGGACAACGCGGGCAAGTCGGCTTGCGGTTCACCACGCAGCCAGTCAAGCAGCTCCGGTATCGGCCTGCCGGTATCCTCACCCGAGGCGCGAACCGGCCACAGGTGCAATTGGTCGGCTGACAGCGGCGGCAGATCGCTGCTGTGCCACAGCTCGCCGCCGATGCCACCCTCATCGTTCAAGGCAATAGCCGTCAGCCGGCCTCGTCCTGCCGACGGGTCGCTCTGTACTGTCAACTGCACTGCGTCGGCGGCAAGCAAGCCTGGCTGCAGTGGCAGGCTGCCCGTCTCCAGCATGCCTGCGCAGGCATCCGCCATGCCGTGCAGCAGGCTAACCGGCTGATGGGCCAGAACGGCTGTCGATGCCAACAGACACAGCGACAATTGCCATCGCATCAGTTTATTGACGTATACGTGCATGCTGCACCTCCAGCAGACTGCGGCTGTTGCCGCTGATGCCCAGCGCCTGCAGCCGGTAGATGTCGGCACCTGCGCCGCCAATCATGGCTTCACCCTCGGGGATGATCCGCCAGGCCATACGCTGGGTTCCCTCGACACGGCTCTGCCAGTCACCGGCATCCTGCAGCCAGGCCCACAGATCGGTGGCATCCAGGCTTGCCAACTGTGCTGACAAGCCAGTTGCCGGTTGCCCGTCCGCCATCGGCTCCGGCGCATCGGAGTGCACCTGCCGTTTCGCCAGCATCAATGCCTGTTCGGCGGCCAGCAGACTCAGTCGCTGCAGTTGCAAATTGGTTGCGGCACGCTGTTGCAACAAGGCCGAATGCATCGCCACACTGCCGCCTGCCCCCAGCATCAACAGCATCATCAAAGTCATCAGCAGTGCCGCGCCGCGCTCACGGGGTGTCATGTTCAGCCTCCTGGGCGGCATTGCGCAGTGCGGTTACCAGTACATGCCGCTGGGCTGCGGCTCCCGGCTGGGGCCCGGGCGGTGCCTGCAGTGACAATTGCACACGGACGCTGTGCGGTAAGGCCGTAGACGCCAGTGCCGGGTGATATTCGGGATGGCCGCCGGCAGCGCCGACAACACCAAAGTCCACGGCAAAATCTGCCACCCCCTCAATCAGGCTGACCGGCGTTCCGGCGCCATTGATACGCACCTGCAAATCAGACCCCTGCCAGCGATATTCCAGTTGCCGCAGCGCCATTACCCAGTCCCCGGGCGCGACCGCCAGACGACCACCCCCCTTGTGCTGATCCAGCCACTGCTGTTGGCCACGACAGTCTGTCACCACCACCCAGCGCGCGGCATGCTCGGCAGTACCGGCGCTGCCTTGCAGCGGGCCGGCCTGGTTTACCGCCAGCGTCAGCAGCGACAGCCGCAAGGGTGGCCCAGGGTCCAGGTTGACGGGTTGCAGTAATTGCTCACGAAGATTTTGCGGGAGCGTGGGCAGGTGCAGGCAGCCCGGACTGGCTGTCATGCGTAACTCGCCAGCCAGGCGCTGCAGGACAAATCGCGCATCCTCCTGCATGCGTGCCGACTCCTGCTGCAGACGCAGCGACTGACTGCCACCCGGCAGCAACTGCACAGCGGCCATCAGCAGCCCCACGCTGAGCAGCATGGCCACCATCAGTTCGACCAGGCTGAAGCCGCGATTGGCAGGGCAGGTAAAAGGGTCAGGGAGAGAGCAAGGTTCGGGCATGGAGTTCCATCTCCGGTTCATCGGTATGCAGGCGCCGGGCAGACCAGCTCAGGTCTGACTGCAGGTAACCATCATCCACCTGCACGCGTAATCGGGCATGGGGAAGGCGGCAGGTCACAGCCTCGGTTAGATCGGCCAGATCCTGGAGCAGTCGCGCTCCATGCACTGTGGCGTGCTGGCAAGGGCCGGAAATATCAAAGCGGTAATCGGACTGCTGCCGGGGATTGGCGCGAACCCGCTCGCTGGCGTCCAGCATGATCAGGCTTGCCTGCGCGGCATGGCCGGCGGCCTCGGTCTGGCGCAGTGCAGTCAGTTGCATGGCCGCCACGCCCAGTACGCCGAGGCACAGCACCAGCAGGGCAACCAGCGCTTCAATCAGACTGGCGCCGGATGAACGGCCGGCAAATAATGGAAAGACGGCGGGCAGCATGGCTCGACTCCGGTTGAAATCGGGCTTCCGACTGCGGTACGACACGGAAAGCACAAGGGGTTCTGTTCGCCAGGAACACGAACATCAATCAACCGGCGTCGACAATTACCCTAGTCGGCGCAAAAAAAACCGGCAAGCCTCAATGCAGCCTGCCGGTGTGTTTTGTGACGCAGCACTCAGGCCTGGGCAGGCTCGGTGCGACACCAGTCGGCCAGCGTCTCTACCCAGCGTGGGTGATCGTTCAGACAGGGCACCAGCACCAGTTCCTCGCCGCCGGCTTCGATAAACTGCTCGCGGGCGCGGTCGCCGATTTCCTCAAGGGTCTCAATACAGTCAGCCACAAAGGCCGGGCACATCACCAGCAGGCGCTTGACCCCCTGGGCGGCCAGCTCGTCGATGCGTGACTCGGTGTAGGGTTCGATCCACTTGTCGCGGCCCAGCCGTGACTGGAAAGCCTGCGACCACTGGTCATCGCGCAACCCCATCCGCTCGGCAAAGGCCTTGCTGACTGCCGTGCACTGAGCACGGTAACAGGTGGCATGGGCTGGCGAGGGACGCTCGCAGCAGTCGGCACTGGCCAGACAGTGACAGCCGGTCGGGTCAGCCTTGCGCAGATGCCGCTCGGGCAAGCCGTGGTAGCTCATCAACAGATGATCAAAACCCTGCGCCAGATGCGGCTCGGCACTGGCCACCAGGGCGTCCAGGTAACCGGGGCGATTGTAGAAGGCCGGAACCACGGTCAGACGGATTTTCAGGCCATGCTTGCTGATCACCCGTTCGGCCTCGCGCACCGAGGTGGTTATGGTGCTGTCGGCATGTTGCGGATACTGCGGCATGAACAGCACCTCGCGTACACCCGGACGCTGCGCCAGCGCCAGCAGGCCGCGTTCGATGGACGGCTCGCCATAACGCATGGCCAGTTCAACCGGCATGTCGAGTTGCTGTTGCAATGCCTGCTGAACCCCGCGACTGATCACCACCAGTGGCGAGCCTTCCTCCCACCAGATCGACCGGTAGGCTTCTGCCGAGGCCTTTGGTCGACGGATCAGAATCAGTGCCACCAGCAGGCGACGCAGTGGCCAGGGCAGATCTACCACGCACGGGTCCATCAGAAACTGGTTCAGATAGCGGCGCACATCGGCCACTTCGGTACTGGCCGGAGACCCCAGATTGACCAGCAATACCGCCCTGTCAGACATGCACAGACTCCCTTGGTTTCAGTGTTTTTTCAGTACGGACGCCAGTGCGGCATCCAGATCGCTGTAATGGAATTGATAGCCGGCCTGCTGCAGACGCGCGGGCAGCACCCGTTGCCCGGTCAGCAGCAGCCGGGACATTTCTCCCAACGCCAGCTTCAACAGCGGCGCCGGCAGAGGCAAGACGGCGGGTCGATGCAACTGCTTGCCCAGGGTGCGGGCAAACTCGCGACTGCTTGCCGGGTTGGCCGCGCTGGCATTGTATGGACCGCGGCACTCGGGATTGTCCAGCAGAAAGCGGATGATGCCCAGCATGTCATCAATATGAACCCAGGACAGATATTGCTGGCCGTTACCAATCGGGCCACCCAGCCCCATCCTGAAAGGTGGCAACAAGCGCTTGAGAAAACCGCCGTTCGGCGCCAGTACCAGGCCGGTTCGCAGCAGACAAACGCGGATACCATAGGATCCGGCACGACGGGCAGCAGCTTCCCAGGCATCACAGAGCATGTGTGTGTATTCACCGTGCGGGGAACTGGTTTCATCCACCACTTGCTCGCCCTTGTCACCGTACCAGCCGACTGCCGAACCGCTGACCAGGACAGACGGACGCTGCTCGCGCTTGCCCAGCCAGTCCACCAACTGCTCCGTCAGTGTGACCCGGCTGTTCCACAACTCGCGCTTGCGTGCCTCGCTCCAGCGTGCATCGGCAATGGGCGCACCGGCCAGATTGATCACCGCATCCAGAGGCTCGCGGTCAAGTTCTGCCAACTGGCTGACACCGCGTACTCCGGTCCCGCACAACCCGGCCACCTTGGCTGGCTGCCGGCTGAGCACCACCAATTGATGTCCCTGTGCCGACAGTTGCCGACACAGCGCGCGGCCAATCAGGCCCGTACCGCCAGTCAATAATATGTTCATGTTCGACTCCTCCCGTCCATGGTGAAACCGGGACTGCGACAGGCAGTCCTGCACTCCTTCATTGTCGACCCCAGACGAACGAGAGGCAATGCTCTTGCCGCCTTGCATGGGACGCGCGAATCGGCAATGCTATACAGACCACAGCACATGTACAAGTTGATATCCATGCCCAACACACTTTCCATTGCCATCATCGGTGCCGGCCTTGCCGGCATCAGTGCCGCCCGCCACCTGAGCGAAGCCGGGCACCAGGTCCAGCTGTTCGACAAGAGTCGTGGCAGTGGTGGCCGCCTCAGCAGCAAGCGCACCGAGTTCGGCGATCTGGACATCGGCGCCCAGTACTTCACCGCCCGCGAACCGGGCTTTCGCCGCGAACTGAAACGCTGGCTGGAAGCCGGCTGGGTGGCAGACTGGGAACCGCAGTTGTACCTTTACGAGAAGGGTCAACTACGCCCCTCCGAGGACGACCAGCAGCGTTTTATCGGCATGCCGCGCATGACCGGCCTCAGCCGCCAGTTGCTGGAAGGCCTTTCGCTGACCAGCAGTTGCCGCATCCAGCGGCTGCGCCGTGATGAGCCACACTGGTGGCTTGAGGATGATCAAGGCTCTGAGCACGGCCCCTTTGACCGGGTTGTGGTCGCTGCGCCGGCGCCTCAGGCTGCCGCCTTGCTGGAACCTGCAGTGCAACTGGCTCAGGCTGCCGCTCGCATCAACATGCTGCCCTGCTGGGCGGTTGCACTGGTGTTTGAACAGCCGCTGGACACCCCGGTGCAGGCCTGTTTTGTACGTGACGGCGCGCTGGACTGGATCTCCCGCAACAGCAGCAAGGCCGGGCGCAAGGGGCCAGACAGCTGGGTGATCCATGCCTCGACCGACTGGAGCGCTGCGCATGTGGATGACAGCCCGCTACAGGTGATCGCTGCGGTGCAACAGGCACTGGCGCAGATACTGGGTTGCGATCTACCGGAACCCGTGTTCAGCCATGCGCACCGCTGGCTGTACGCCCGCCCGGCCGAGGATTGCCAGTGGGGCGCGCTGGCTGCACCCGAATTGGGCCTGTATGCCTGCGGCGACTGGTGTCTGGGCGGTCGCGTGGAAAATGCCTGGCTGAGTGGCAGGCAGGTTGCACGGGCTCTGATGGGCGCTGGTTGAATCTCTCGGGCTTACAAAATATGTACACAAAATTACGCTTGTACAATTAAAGCACTGGTGTACACTCTTTCTTGTACGAAAACGTTTTCGTGTACAAGAGAGGTGTACAGCATGCACAGCCCGCAACCTGAATTGATCCCAGTCGGCATCAGCCAGTGCCTGATCGGCGACCCGGTGCGCTTCAATGCCGGGCACAAGCATTCCACCCTGTGCACCGGCGACCTTGGACGACTGTTCCAGCTGGTGCCCTTCTGCCCGGAAATGGCCATCGGTCTCGGCACGCCGCGCCAAACCCTGCGTCTGGTCGGTGACCCGCAGGCCCCCGAAGTACGCGGCAGCCGCAATCCCGAGCTGGAAGTAACAGAACCGCTGCAGGCCTACGGCCGCGAGGTAGCTGCGCAAAACAGCCAGCTGTGCGGCTTTATCGTCATGCAGAAATCACCCAGCTGCGGCATGGAGCGGGTCAAGGTGTATGGCGACAACGGCTATCCGGTCCCCGGCGGCGGTCGCGGCGCCTTCACCGCCAGCCTGATGCGCAGCAATCCACTGTTGCCGGTGGAGGAAGAGGGCCGTTTGCATGATCCGGTGCTGCGCGAGAATTTCGTCACCCGGGTGATTGTCTACCACCGCTGGCAACAGCTGTGCCAGACCGGCCTGAGCGCCGCCGCGCTGCTCGACTTTCACAGCCGCCACAAGTATCTGCTGCTGGCGCATCACCAGTCGGCCTACCGCGAGCTTGGACGGCTGTTGGCAAAACTCGACAACAGCTGCCTTGACAGCCTCGGCCAGCGCTACTTCAGTCAGTTGATGCAGGCACTGGCCAAGCCCGCTCACCGTGGCAGCCACGGCAATGTGCTGATGCACATGGCCGGTTACTTCCGCAAACAATTGAGCCAGCCGGAGCGCAGTGAACTGGTACGCATCATCAAGCATTATCGAGAAGGCCATCTGCCTTTGGTGGTACCGATCACCCTGCTGCAGCACCACCTGCTGCGCTTCCCGCAGCCCTACCTGGCCGGCCAGGTCTACCTGCAACCGCATCCACTGGAGATGAGTCTGCGCAATGCCCTGTAACGGCAGCGTGCGACAAGGAGAATCGGGATGAACCGCGTGCAACTCTGCTGGCTGCGCAATGATCTGCGCAGCCATGACAACAAGGCTCTGAGTCGCGCCCGCGAACAGGGGCCGGTGGTGGCTGTATGGCTGGTCAGCGAGCAGACCTGGCGCGAGCATCTGGATGCGCCGATGAAAATCGACTTCTGGCTGCGCAACCTGGCCAGCCTGCAACAGCGCCTGCAGCAACGGGGCATACCACTGCGCATCCTGCACTGCCCGCGCTGGCAGGACGCCGCCGATTGCCTGTTGCAGCTGGCCGGCGAACTGCAGGCCGCCGGCCTGCATTTCAATGCTGAATACGGCATCCATGAACAGCAGCGCGATGATGCCTGCCTGATTGCCTTCCGTCAGGCCGGGCTGCAGGCAGACAGTTACCACGACCAACTACTGTTTCCGCCGGGCAGTCTGCTGACCCGCAGCGGCAGCATGTTCAAGGTTTACAGCCAGTTCCGCAAACTGGCGATAGCCACCCTGCACCAGCGCTTGCCGCGCTGTCTGGCCGAACCCGAGCCGCAGCCGCCGCTGGCGATCAGCAGCGATGCGATCCCGCAGCTGCCCGGGCTGGCCGATGCCAGTGCGTTACAGCGGCAACTCTGGCCAGCCGGCGAGGCCGCCGCACAGCAACGCCTGCAGCAGTTCTGCGAGGACAGCCTGCACGCCTACAGCGAGCAACGTGACCGCCCCGATCTGGATGGCACCAGCCGCCTGTCGCCCTATCTGGCCAGCGGCGTGATTTCCGTGCGCCAGTGCCTGCACGCTGCCATGCGCTGCAACCAGGGTGAGCTGGACAGCGGCAATCGGGGCGTCCAGACCTGGGTCAACGAGCTGCTCTGGCGCGAGTTCTACAAGCACATTCTGGTTGCCTACCCACATGTTTCCCGGCACCGCGCCTTTCGCCCGGAGACCGAGGCCGTGGCCTGGCGCAACGACCCGAAGGCACTCGAAGCCTGGCAGCAGGGGCGTACCGGATATCCGATCATTGATGCAGCGATGCGCCAGTTGCTCGCTACCGGCTGGATGCACAACCGCCTGCGCATGCTTAGTGCGATGTTCCTGACCAAGAACCTGCTGATCGACTGGCGCGAGGGCGAGCGCTGGTTTATGCAGCACCTGATTGATGGCGATCTGGCGGCGAATAACGGCGGCTGGCAGTGGAGCGCCTCGACCGGCACCGATGCCGCGCCCTACTTCCGCATCTTCAACCCAGTCACCCAGGCACAGAAGTTTGACCCCAATGGTGATTTCATTCGCCATTGGCTGCCGGAACTGGCCAGCCGTCCGACCAGCCTGATCCATCAGCCGCTGCCAGCTGCCGACCTGTTCGGCGCCAGCGACTATCCACCACCGCTGGTCGAGTTGAGCGCCTCGCGCCAGCGGGCACTGGATGCCTTCAAGAACCTTGGAGAAACCCGATGAGCAGGGAACATCTGCAAGCCTTCTGCAGCGGTTTTGCCGCGCTGAATGCCGGCAACCTCGGCCAGCTCGGCCAGCTCTATCACAGCGACATGGAGTTCCGTGACCCGCTGCACCAGTTGTACGGCCTGCAGGCGATGCACGACTACTGCGCCAACCTGTACCAGAACGTCAGCAGCCTGAATTTCCGCTTCCACCAGCAGGACATGCTCGACGAGCAACGTGGCGTACTGCGCTGGACCATGCGTTTCAGCCATCCGCGTCTGGCCGGTGGCCAACCGGTAGAGGTCGAGGGTTGCAGCTTTATCTGGCTGCGCGACGGCAAGGTTTACCGGCATATCGACTATTACGATGCCGGCGCCCTGCTCTACGAACATATCCCGCTGCTCGGCCGGATTATTGGCTGGCTGAAACGGAGGCTGGCATGAGCACACCCCTGCGCATCTGGCTGACCGGCGCCTCCAGCGGCATCGGCCTTGAACTGGCACGCCAGCTGGCTGCTGCCGGCCATCAGCTGGCACTCAGCGCCCGGCGCGCCGAACCGCTGCAACAACTGGCGGAGCAATATCCCGGACAACTGTTGGTGCTGCCCGCCGACCTGACCGATGCTGCCAGCCTGCAACGCGCGGCGCACGACATTGGCGCACACTGGGGCGCGCTGGACTGGCTGATCCTGAATGCCGGCTGCTGTGAGTATGTCGAGGTCGATGAGTTTGACCCGGCACTGTTCCGTCGGGTGATGGATACCAACCTGCACGGCAATGTCGAGTGCATTGCTGCCGCCCTGCCGCTGCTGCGCCAGGGCAATCAGCCGCGACTGGCCGCAGTCGGTAGCAGCGTGACCTTCTGCCCGCTGCCGCGCGCCGAGGCCTATGGTGCGTCCAAGGCCGCGCTGCGCTACCTGCTGCAATCGCTGGAACTGGATCTGGCCCAGTGGGGCATTGGCGTCAGCCTGATCAGCCCGGGCTTTGTCGACACGCCGATGACCGCCGTCAACGACTTTCCGATGCCGATGCGCATCGACGGCCAGAGCGCCGCCCGCCGCATCATCCGTGGCCTTGAGCGCGGTCAGCGGGAAATCCGCTTCCCCTGGCTGTTCACCCTGTTCCTGCGGCTGCTCGGCAACCTGCCGAACGGTCTGCGTTTTGCCCTTACCCGTGGACTGGCCCGACCGGCCAGCAACAAGGAGTCGTCCTGATGCGTATTGCCATTGTCGGCAGCGGTATTTCCGGCCTGGTCTGTGCCTGGCTGCTGAATCGCCAGCACGAGATTACTGTTTTCGAAGCCAGCGACTGGATTGGCGGCCATACGCACACCGTGGATATCGAACTGCAGGGCCGCCAGTATGCGGTGGATACCGGTTTTATCGTGTTCAACGACTGGACCTACCCGAACTTCATTCGCCTGCTGGATCAGCTCGGGGTCGACTCGCAGCCGACCGAAATGAGCTTTTCAGTACACGACCCGAAATCCGGCCTGGAATACAACGGCAACAACCTCAACAGCCTGTTTGCCCAGCGCAGCAACCTGCTGTCGCCGGGCTTTCTCGGCATGCTGCGGGATATCCTGCGCTTCAACCGCGAAGCCACCAACGAGCTGCAACAGGGCCAGATCGCCGCCGATATCACCCTCGGCGAATACCTCGCCCGTGGCGGCTACGGCCAGCGCTTTATCGACCACTACATCATCCCCATGGGCTCGGCGATCTGGTCAATGTCGCTGACACAAATGCTCAGCTTTCCGCTGGAATTCTTTGTGCGCTTCTTCCGCAACCACGGCCTGCTGTCGGTGAATGACCGGCCGCAATGGCGTGTGGTACGGGGTGGCTCGCGCAGCTACGTCAAGCCGCTGACCGCCAGCTTTGCCAAACGAATCCGCCTGCAGTGCCCGGTCACCTCGATCCGCCGCGATGCCGAGGGTGTGACCCTGGTCAGCGCCGCCGGCGAGGAGCGCTTTGACCAGGTGGTGCTGGCCTGCCACAGCGACCAGGCGCTGGCGCTGCTGGAGCAGCCGACCGATGCCGAACGCAGCATTCTCGGCGCCATCGGCTACGCTGACAACGAGGTGGTTATGCACACCGACACCCGGCTGCTGCCCACCCGCAAACTGGCCTGGGCCAGCTGGAATTACCGACTTGGCAATGACCCGGCTCGACCGGCAGCGGTGACCTACAACATGAATATCCTGCAGGGGCTGGCCGCCCCGCAAACCCTCTGCGTGAGTCTCAACCAGACCGAAGCGATTGATCCAAAGACCATTCTCGGACGCTTCACTTACGCCCACCCCCAGTTCAGTCTGGCCGGCATGGCCGCGCAGGCACGCTGGCGCGAGCTGCTGGGGGCCAACCGCACCTGGTACTGCGGCGCCTGGTGGGCCAACGGCTTCCATGAGGACGGCGTGGTCAGCGCACTGCGCGTGGCCTCGGCCTTTGGCGAGGAGCTCTGATGAACAGTGCCCTGTACAGCGGCTGGGTCAGGCATCGCCGGTTTGCGCCCAAGGCGCATGACTTTCGCTACCGACTGACCCTGCTCTGGCTGGACCTTGCGGAAATGCCCGAGGCCTTCAGCCAGAGCCGTCTGCTGTCGACCCGGCGCGGCTCGCCGATGCGTTTCCGCGAAGGCGACTACCTGGGCAAGCACCGCCAGCCTGGCGAAGGCCTGGCTGACTGCGCACGACGTCTGGTGCAGGAACAACTGCAGATCGACATTGACGGCCAGATCTGCCTGCTGACCCAGGTACGCAGCTTCGGCCTGCTATTCAATCCGCTGTCACTGCTGTATTGCCACGACCGTGATGGCCGCCTGCAGGCGATCATCGCCGAGGTCAGCAATACGCCCTGGCTGGAACGCTACGCCTATGTGCTGCGTTGCGACCAGACACAGGATAAACAGCACTTCCGCCTGCCCAAGGATTTCCATGTATCGCCGTTCCTGCCGCTGGCAGTGGAATACCGCATGCACTTCACTCGCCCCGCCGAGCAGATGCTGGTGCATATCGAGGACTGGCAGGGCGATGACAAACTGTTTGACGCCACCCTGACCCTGCAGCGCGAGCCACTCAGTCGCAGCCAGCTGCGCCGCCATTGCCTGAGCTTTCCGTTCATGGTGGCCAAGAGTGTTGGCGGCATCTACTGGCAGGCCCTGCGCCTGCTGATCAAACGCATTCCGCTGTTCGACCATGGCCCGCAGCTGCGTGACCGCTCGGCAGCCGACCCGCATTCAGCCAAGGAGTAAAGGATGAAAGAGTCCCACAGCGAATCAACTGCCTGTCTGACCTCAGCCGAGAGCCAAAGCGGCGAGAATGCCGGCTGGTACGCCGCCCTGTGCCGGCGGCTGGTGCTGCGTCAGCTGCAGGCGCTGCAAATGGGCACCCTGACCCTGCACGAAAACGGCGAAACCCTGCTGTTCGGCCAGCCGGACACAGATGGCCTGCATGCCGAACTGCGGGTGCACGACGCCGCCGTCTGGCCACTGGTTGCCACCCAAGGCAGCGTCGGTTCCGGCGAGGCGTATTTTCTCGGCTACTGGAGCAGCCCGGACCCGACCGCGGTGACCCGGCTGTTCGTGCGCAACCTGGATGTGCTGGACCAGATGGAAGGCGGCCTGGCACGCCTCGGCCGGCTGCCGCTGCAGTGGCTGCACCGCCTCAACCGCAATACCCTGCAAGGCTCGAAGCGCAATATTCGCGCCCACTATGACCTGGGCAACGATCTGTTCGAGAACTTCCTCGACCCGACCATGATGTACTCGGCCGCCCTGTTCCAGAGCGCCGACGACAGCCTGGAGCAGGCCCAGCTGAACAAGCTGGAACGCATTTGCCAGCGCCTGGAACTGACGCCAGAGGATCATCTGCTGGAAATCGGCACCGGCTGGGGCAGCATGGCCATTTATGCCGCCCAGCACTACGGCTGCCGGGTCACCACCACCACCCTCAGCCATGAGCAGTACCGGCTGGCCGACCAGCGCATTCGCGAGCTGGGCCTGCAGGACCGCATCACTCTGCTGCTCAAGGACTACCGTGAACTGGAAGGCCGCTATGACAAGCTGGTGTCCATCGAGATGGTCGAAGCGGTTGGTCATGAATACTTCCGCACCTATTTCGAGACCTGTTCACGCCTGCTGCGCCCGCACGGCCTGATGCTGCTGCAGGCGATCACCATGCGTGACCAGCGTTACCAGCAGGCGCGCAAGAGTGTCGACTTTATCCAGCGCTACATCTTCCCCGGTGGCTCGCTGCCCTCGGTCAGCCTGATTGGCGAGCTGACCCGCCGGCATACCGACCTGGCGGTGCTGCAGGTCGACGATATCGGCCTGCACTACGCCCGCACGCTGCGCCTGTGGCACGAGAACCTGAAGACCGCGCGCAGCCACCTGCAGCAACTCGGCTATGATGAGACCTTTTTCCGGCTCTGGGAGTTTTACCTGTGCTATTGCGAGGGTGGTTTCATCGAGCGATCAATCAGTACCGTGCAGATGCTGCTGAGCAAGCCGCAGGCACGTCCGCAACTGGGTCTGCCGCCGCAAACCGGAGGCTGACATGCCGCGCCTGCTGGTAAATGCCGTGCTGTTCCAGCTTGGCTGGCTGGCCTGTGTACTGGGTGGCAACGGCCTGTGGCTGCTGGTGCCGGTGGCTGCCTTGCTGGTGCATTTTTTCTGGACCAGCAGCTGGGCCGAGGATGGCAAGCTGGTGGTCAGTGTGTTCCTCGCCGGCTCGGCGCTGGACTCCTTTCTGCTACAGATGGGCGTGTTCAGCTTTCCCGGCGACTCGCCGCTGATCCCGCTGTGGCTGGCGCTGCTGTGGGCGCTGCTGGGCACCACGCTGAATCACTGCCTGCACTGGAGCGGCCGGCGCTGGTGGCTGGCGGCACTGGTCGGCGGCATCGGTGGCCCACTGGCCTACTTCGGCGGCGCCAAGCTGGCCGATGTTGGCCTGCCGCTGGGCATGTGGCCCAGCCTGTTGCTGCTCGGACTGATCTGGCTGGCGGTACTGCCGATCCTTCACGGTTTTGCCCGACTGTATCGCGAACAATACCGCCTTCAGGTGGCCGGCAAGCGTTGAGCAATGCTCTCTGGATTCCCGCTTTCGCGGGAATGACGGAGTACACTGCCGACCCACTGGTGATCGTCATTCCCCCGCGAAGGCGGGAATGACGGAGTACACTGCCGACCCACTGGTGATCGTCATTCCCGCGAAGGCGGGAATCCAAAAGACCTTTAATCTCAGAAATACCGGGTGTACTGCAGCGTGGTGGTTTCAATACCATTGTTCGGCTGTTTCAGTCCGGCGTTCGAATAGTGATACCAACGCAAGCCCAGTTCATGCTGCCCGGCAAAGCGCACACCCAGGCCGACCCTGTCCTCGAACTGGAATCTGGAGCCCAGGTCGGTGCGTCTGTCCAGGTTGGTACGATTAAACAGGGCCACACCGATAGCCCCTTCCAGATAGGGCGTCCACCCCCCCTGATCAGCAAACTCCAGCCGGAACACCGGTGACAGGCCAAGGTTGGTAGCGCTCTTGCCAGCCCAGTGCACTATTCCTGCGTCCCAAAAGCCTTTGAGTTTCACTGCGCCGGCATCCGACTGCCACAGGGTCTTGCCGAAGTCCCATTGCACGGCCAAACGAAAACTGTTGCTCGACTCACCGGTGCGCCCGGCTTCCAACGTCAAACCATCCGCTGCTTGGGCCGGAGAGGCACAAACCAGTGCGCCACTCAGCAACAATCCGGAAAACAGGGTGTGCTTCAACATGCGTGATTCCTTGTGTCACGTTTGATCTATCCCACTGCCGGTTTTATACCGGCAACGGCAGTACCTCGACGGCTTCACCCCAGAGTATCGGCAAGCGAGTATGCATCGCCTGCGGATCACCGCTGCTCCAGAAGCGGACCGGCGCCGGACGGTTGTCGAGCGGTGCCAGCAACTGCTGTTCCGCCAGCCGCGCCTGTAACTGGCGAGCCACTGCGGTGCCGGTATCAATCAGCACCACCTCGGCCGGCACCAGCCGCTGCAGCAGCGGTTTGATAAAGGGATAATGGGTGCAGCCGAGAATCAGTGTATCGCAGCCTGCAGATAACAGCGGCTCGACCAGCCGGCGCAGTAGCGCCTCGGTGGCAGGCGACGCCAGCTCACCGCGCTCGATGCACTCAACCAGCCCGGGACAAGGCTGGGTCAGCACTCGGGTGGTGCCGGCGAAACGATCCAGCAAGGCGGCGAATTTGGCGCTTTGTAGGGTACCTGTGGTGGCCAGCACGCCAACCACGCCGCTGCGAGTGGCGGCGGTGGCCGGCTTGACTGCCGGCTCCATACCGATCACCGGCAGATCGTATCGGCTGCGCAGTTCGTTGACCGCCGCCGCAGTAGCGGTATTGCAGGCCACTACCAGCGCCTTGGCGCCCTGCCCCAGCAGAAAGTCGGCAATCGCCAGGCTGCGGCCGCGAATAAAGTCGGTGGAGCGTTCGCCATAGGGCACATGCCCGCTGTCAGCGACATACAGCAGACTCTCGGCCGGCAACAGGCGGCGGATCTCGCAGAGTACCGAGAGCCCGCCCAGCCCGGAATCAAACACCCCGACCGGCGCCGTGCTCACGCCGCCGGCCTCGCGCCGCAGCAGCCACAGGCCGGGTCGCGGCGTACCTTCATCTCGCGAAAGCGCGTGCCCAGTGCATCCACCAGCAGCAGCCGGCCCACCAGCGGCTCACCAAAACCGGCCAGCAACTTGAGCGCCTCAAGCGCCTGCAAACTGCCGACCAGCCCGACCAGCGGGCCAACCACGCCGGCCTCGCTGCAGCTCAGTGCGGTTTCCTCGCCGGCCCCGTACAGGCATTGATAGCAGGGACTGTCGGCCCGGCGCAGGTCGAATACGCTGAGCTGGCCTTCCAGACGGATTGCCGCGCCACTGACCAGCGGCTTGCCGGCAGCAACACAGGCGGCATTCACCGCCTGGCGGGTGGCAAAGCTGTCGCTGCAGTCCAGCACCAGATCCACCTGCGGCAGCACCCGCGCCAGCGCTTCGGCATCCAGCCGCTGTTCCAGGCAGTGCAGCTTCACCTCCGGGTTGATCGCCTGCAGACGGTCAGCCGCGGAAGCTACCTTGGCCCGGCCAATGTCGGCCTGGTGGTGAATGATCTGCCGCTGCAGGTTGCTCAGGTCCACCTGATCATCGTCCGCCAGCCACAGCTCACCAACCCCGGCCGCTGCCAGATAAAGTCCCACCGGCGCCCCCAGCCCGCCCAGCCCGACAATCAGCACGCGGCTGTCGAGCAGGCGCTGCTGGCCCTCGATATCGATCTGCGCCAGCAATATCTGCCGGCTGTAGCGCAACAGCTGCTGATCATCCACGCCAGCACCCTCCCGTTACCCGTTGATGGCCACCCAGGTCCTGCCATGACTGTACCTCGCTAAAGCCTTGGTCGCGCAGCAACTGCTGCACCGCCGACGCCTGCTGCCAGCCATGTTCCAGCAGCAGCCAGCCGCTCGGCAGCAGATGCGCAGGGGCCTGCGCAACTATCTGGCGAATATCATCCAGCCCGTCGGCACCACTGACCAGCGCACTGTGCGGCTCAAAGCGCAGGTCCCCCTGCTGCAAGTGCGGGTCATCCTCGGCAATATAGGGCGGATTGGACAGGATCAGTTGAAAGCGCTGCTGGCCCAGTTCGGCAAACCAGTCGGATTGCCGGAACTGCACATTGTCCAGTTGCAGGCGCTGGCGATTGCGCTCGGCCAGCGCCACGGCCGCAGCGATACGGTCACAGCCGGTGACCTGCCAGTGCGGACGTTCGGCGGCCACGGCCAGCGCAACGGCACCGCTGCCGGTGCCCAGATCCAGTACCTGCACGGGTTCGGCCGGCCCCAGTTGCAGCGCCAGCTCGACCAGCCGCTCGGTGTCCGGGCGCGGAATCAGGGTACTTGGTTCAACCTGCAGATCCAGACTCCAGAAACCGCGCTGGCCGAGCAGGTAGGCCACCGGCTCGCCCTGCCGGCGACGTTCCAGCAGTTCCCGGTAGCGTTGGCACTGGGCCGCTGAGGGCTGGTGTTCCGGCCAGCTGCGCAGGTAACTGCGCGGCTTACCCAGCACCTCGACCAGCAGCAGTTCGGCATCCAGCGCAGGACTCGGCGAGTCGACCAGCCCGGCCGCCTCAGCCAGCAGCTCGGCGATCGAGCTCATGCCTGGTCCAGTGCCGCCAGCTGATCGGCCTGATATTCGCGCAGCAGCGGCTCGATCACGCCGTCCAGATTGCCCTGAATTACCTCATCGAGGCTGTACAGGGTCAGGTTGATGCGGTGATCGGTGACCCGACCCTGCGGAAAGTTGTAGGTACGGATGCGTTCGGAACGGTCACCGGAACCGACCAGTTGCCGACGGGTATCGGAGATTTCCTGTTCCTGCGCAGCCCGTTGCTGGTTGGCCAGCCGCGATTGCAACAGGCTCATGGCACGCGCACGGTTCTTGTGCTGCGAGCGCTCTTCCTGGCACTCCACCACCAGGCCGCTGGGAATGTGGGTAAGGCGGATCGCCGAATCGGTCTTATTGACGTGCTGGCCACCGGCCCCCGAGGCGCGGTAGGTATCGACGCGCAAGTCGGCCGGATTGATCTCGATGGCGGCCTGCTCGTCCATTTCCGGCAGGATCGCCACGGTGCAGGCCGAGGTATGGATACGGCCCTGCGATTCGGTGGCCGGCACCCGCTGTACGCGGTGCGCGCCGGATTCGAATTTCAGCTTGGCGTACACCGACTGCCCCTCGACCCGGGCAATCACCTCCTTGTAACCGCCATGCTCACCCTCGTTTTCCGAGAGAATCTCGACCCGCCAGCCCTGACGCTCGGCATAGCGCGAATACATGCGGAACAGGTCGCCGGCAAACAATGCTGCCTCGTCGCCACCGGTACCGGCGCGCACTTCGAGGAACACGCTGCGCTCGTCGTTGGGGTCCTTCGGCAACAGCAGCCGGTTCAGTTCCACCTCCAGCTCGGCGAGGCGCTGGCTGCCGCTGGCAACGTCCTCTTCGGCCATCTCGCGCAGATCCGGGTCGCTGTCCTTGAGCAGGCTGCGCGCCTCGTCCAGATCACCCTGCACCTTGCACCACTGCCGGTAGCTGTCGATGGTCGGTTCAAGTTCGGCATATTCGCGGGAATAGGCGCGAAAGCGCGTCTGTTCGCTGATCACCTCGGCATCGCTGAGCAACGCCGAGAGCTCCTCGAAACGCTCACGCAAGGTATCCAGTCGCTGCAACAGGGAGGGTTTCATGATTGACCTTGTGAACTGTCCTGCTCCGGAGCCAGCAGCTCGCGGGCCAGTACCAGGGCCTCGTTGCGGCCCTCGGCACTCATCTGCTTGAGCCGCACGCTGGGACCGTGCAGCAGTTTGTTGGTCAGGCCGCGGGCCAGTTCGGCCAGCACCTGCTCCGGCTCGGCACCCCGCTGCAGGCGCGCCATCGCCTTGGCCAGCTCCTGGTCACGCAACTGCTCGGCATCACTGCGATACTGGCGCAGCAGATCCACCGAGCCCAGCGCGCGCAACTTCTGCATGAACTCGACAACGCCATGATCGATCATCCGTTCGGCGGCATCGGCGGCGCCCCGGCGCGAGCGCAGGTTCTCCTCGATCACCTCGTGCAGGTCATCCACGGTATACAGATAGACGTCCGACAGCTCGGCGACTTCCGCCTCTATGTCACGCGGCACGGCAATATCGACCATGAACATCGGCTTGTGCCGGCGCTGTTTCAGCGCTCGCTCCACCGCGCCCTTGCCAAGGATCGGCAGCGGACTGGCGGTAGAGCTGATGACTATGTCGCACTGACCCAGTACATCAGGAATCTGGTTCAGCAGCACCGCCTGACCACCAACGGTCTCGCTCAGCTGCGCGGCCCGTTCCAGCGTGCGATTGGCCACAATCATGTGCTTGACGCCCTGCTCACGCAGGTGCTGGGCAACCAGGGTGATGGTCTCGCCGGCACCGATCAGCAGCGCGGTACTGCGCTTGAGGTCGGCGAAGATCTGCCGGGCCAGACTGACGGCGGCAAAGGCCACCGATACCGGATTTTCGCCAATACCGGTATCCGTGCGCACCTGTTTGACCGTGGCAAAGGCATTCTGGAACAGCCGGTCAAGTTGCGAACCCAGGGCGCCAGCATTACGCGCCGACTGCCAGGCATCCTTCATCTGGCCAAAAATCTGCGGCTCACCGAGCACCATCGAATCCAGGCCGGCAGCCACCCGCATCAGATGCCGTACCGCTGCAGCATCCTGATACATATAGGCACAGCGACGCACCTCATCGGCGGGCAAGTTATGGAAAGCAGCCACCCAATCGATCAGTTCATCGGCATCCGGCTGCTCGCTGCAGCAATAAATCTCGGTGCGGTTGCAGGTCGACAGAATGGCCGCCTCGCGGTTGCCGGTTTCACTGCGCAAGCGAGACAGCGCGCCGTCCAGCAGGTCGGGGCCGAAAGCCACCCGCTCACGCACATCCACCGATGCCGTCCTGTGATTGATGCCGAATGCGAGAAAGCCCATTGTGCCTCGTTTGTGCCCTGCTCAGCGGAACCCGGAAGGCGGGTTCGCTCTCGTATGACGTGCAATTGTCCTATGCTGGAACGCATCCCGCAATTCCCAGCATGTCGCAGATGGGTTTGCCCTTTGACTTGTGTCATGATTAAGCCATTGCAGCAACCGCACGGATACCCATGAAGGCCGCACTCTCGCTACTCGCCCTGTCCATTGCCAGCCTGCTGTTGAGCGGGTGTGCCGGCTCACTGCAACCTGACTCGCAGGCCGTCAGCCAGCCCCCGGCAACACCAATCGCCAGCGAACCGGACACCCAGCCACCCGTCGTCTACGGTCAGTTCAGCAAGGACACCCTGTTCTCGCTGCTCAGCGCCGAGATTGCCGGCCAGCGCAATCACTTCGATCTGGCCCTGCGCAACTATCTGGTTGAGGCACGCAAGACCCGTGACCCCGGCGTGATCGAACGCGCCCTGCGGGTCGCCGAGTACCTCGACGCCCAGTCGCAGGCACTGGAAATGGCTGTGCTCTGGCAGCAGCGCCAGCCGGACAACCCCGAGGCCTTGCGAGCGGCGGCCCTGCATCTGGCACGTGCCGGCGAATTGCAGCAGTCAATGGCCATGATGCAGCGGGTACTGGAGGCACGCGGTGAAACCAATTTCGACTTTCTCGCCCTGGCCGCCACCGACGCCGATGCCACAACCCGTGCGACCCTGCTGACCGCTACCGAAAAGTTGCTGGGCAACAACCCGGAGAACCCCCAACTGGTTTTCGCCAAGGCGCTGCTGATGCAGCAGCAGGAGCGCAGCGAAGAGGCACTGGCCTGGCTGCAAGAGCAACCTCAGCAGGCACTCAGCACCCCGTCATTACTGTTACAGACCCGCCTGCTCGGCAGCCTGGGACGCAGCAATGAAGCAATCCCCGCCTTGCAACGGGGCGTTGTCCAGCACCCTGACGACCAGCGCCTGCGCCTGTTGCTGGCACGCCTTCTGGTGAGCAGTGGCCAGCACAGCGAAGCGGCCGAACAGTTTGCCATTCTGGCAGCAGCCAACCCGGATGACAGCGATCTGCAACTGTCGCTGGGGCTGGTAATGCTGGAAGCCGGAGAGCCAGCACGTGCCGCCGAACACTTGGGCCAGGTACTCGACAGTCAGCCTGACAACGATACCGCCGCCTACCACCTTGGCCTGGCGCAACAACAGCTTGGCCTTGACGAAGAGGCACTGATGACCTGGCTGGGTATTGCCAGCGGCCCCGAGTACCTTGGCAGCCGCCTGCAGATCAGCCAGATGCTCAGTGCCGCCGGCCAGCCGGAACGGCTTGACGAGATTTTCGAACTGGAACGCCATGCCAACCCCGGCCTGCATGTCGAGCTGTTCCTGCTGCAACTTGAAGCCCTGCAGCAACAGCATCCGGAACAGGCCATGGCGGTCGCCAATCGCGCCCTGCAACAACTGCCGGGTGACAGTCGCCTGCTATACAGCCGCGCCATGCTTCACGAGCAACAGGACAACCTGTCGGGTCTCGAAGCCGACCTGCGCCGGATACTTGCCGATGACCCGCAGAATGCCATGGCCATGAACGCCCTCGGTTACACGCTGGCAGACCGCAACCTGCGCCTGGAAGAGGCGCTGGAACTGATCGAGCAGGCGCTGGCACTGGCCCCGGAAGATCCGGCCATCATCGACAGTCTGGGCTGGGTACATTTCCGCCTGGGCAACCTTGAACTGGCCGAGGAACTGCTGCGCCGCGCCTATGCCGCCTTCCCTGACCAGGAAGTTGCTGCCCATCTGGGAGAAGTCCTGTGGATGCTTGGCAAGCGACGCGAAGCGCGCGAGGTCTGGGATGCCGCATTGCGTAACGATCCGGACAGCCCGCAGGTCAGGGAAACGCGCCAACGATTGGAGCAACGCTGAGTGACCCGCGCACTTCGACTCCCGGCCCTGCTGCTCTTGCTGCTGGCACTTTCCGCCTGCAGCAGCTTCCATCAACGCGAAACCCTGGAATTCGGGGGTGATCCACGTGCCTGGCAGGCCCACCGGGCCAGTGTCGAACCACTGACTGACTGGATCCTGCAGGGCAAGCTGGGCGTTCGCGCCCCCCGTGAGTCCGGCAGCGGCACAGTGCTCTGGCTGCAGGATCAGGGCAATTACGATATCCGCCTGTCCGGCCCTCTGGGGCGCGGTGCAACGCGCATCCTTGGCGACCGCCACGGTATCCTGCTGGACATCGCCGGCCAGCCAATTCAACAGGCCGACTCCCCGGAAGAATTGCTGGAACAGCAGATCGGCTGGCGTCTGCCAGTCAACAACCTGCTGTGGTGGGTACGCGGCCTGCCGGCACCGGACAGCCCGAGCCGGCTGCAACTGGATACCGACAGCCGTCTGGCCCGACTCAGCCAGTCCGGCTGGACAGTCGAATACAGCCGCTACCAGCAGATTGACGGACGCATGCTGCCGCAGCGCCTGCAACTGTCCGGCCACGATGTACTGCTGACACTGGTGATCACCCAGTGGGAGACGCGTTAAGGGCATGCACACACTGACCCTGCCGGCGCCGGCCAAGCTCAATCTGTTCCTGCACGTCACCGGACGCCGCGCTGACGGCTACCACCAACTGCAGACGCTGTTCCAGTTCCTCGATATCAGTGACACCCTGCACTTCCAGCGGCGTGACGACGGGCAGATACGCCTGACCCCGGAGCTGCCCGGCGTGCCGGTCGAAAGCAATCTGGTTGTACGCGCCGCGCACCTGCTGCAACAGGCCAGCGGCACTTCCCTTGGTGCCGACATCCGACTGGAAAAGCGCCTGCCAATGGGCGGCGGCATCGGCGGCGGCAGCTCGGATGCCGCCACCACCCTGCTGGGACTCAACCATCTGTGGAAAACCGGTTTAAGCCTGGAACAACTGGCCGTACTGGGTTTGCAGCTGGGTGCTGACGTGCCGGTATTCGTGCAGGGTCGTGCCGCCTGGGCCGAAGGTGTCGGCGAGCAACTGACTCCGGTTGAGATCGACGAACCCTGGTATCTGCTGGTGGTACCCGACTGCCATGTGAGTACCGCTGAAATTTTTTCGGATGAGAGGTTGACGCGCGACACCTCACCCATTACATTGCAGGCCTTCCGTGAGCACGGCGGTCGGAATGATTGCCTTCCGGTGGTCACAACGCGTTACCATGAAGTTCGTAACACGTTGATCTTGCTAAACAATTATTGTGAAGCTAAGATGACCGGCACTGGCAGTTGCTTGTTTGGGGCCTTCCCAAACGAATGCGAAGCTGATAAAGTTCGCGCCCGGTTGCCAGCCACACTGCAAACCTTTGTTGCAAAGGGATGTAACGTTTCACCGTTACATATCCAGCTCGACAAAGCGGCGTATTAAAGGATGCAACCGTGCATCCGGACAGTTGTTACAGGGGCGTAGCCAAGCGGTAAGGCAGCGGGTTTTGATCCCGCCATGCGTTGGTTCGAATCCAGCCGCCCCTGCCATTTTCTCTCCGGCAGCAAATCAAGACATCGCGAGACCGAGTGATTCGGCGGATGGCTCTTGCCGTTGCCTTTTCCTCGTTCTGCATCGCATCGGCCACTACCCACAAAAGGTACTGCAGCGTGTCCAAGATGATGGTCTTCACGGGGAACGCCAACCCCGATCTGGCACGACGCGTCGTGCGTCAACTGCACATTCCGCTCGGCGACGCCTCCGTTGGCCGCTTCAGCGACGGCGAAGTCGCTGTCGAACTGAACGAGAATGTGCGCGGCAAGGATGTCTTCATCATCCAGCCAACCTGCGCACCGACCAACGACAACCTGATGGAACTGGTGGTGATGGCTGACGCCCTGCGCCGCTCCTCGGCCCATCGCATCACCGCCGTAGTCCCCTATTTCGGCTACGCCCGCCAGGACCGCCGCCCGCGCTCTGCCCGTGTGCCGATCAGCGCCAAGGTAGTGGCTGACATGCTTGACGTGGTGGGCGTTGACCGCCTGCTGACCGTTGACCTGCATGCCGACCAGATCCAGGGTTTTTTCGATATCCCGGTCGACAACATCTACGGCTCGCCGGTACTGGTTGACGACATCATCAGCCGCCGTCTGGACAATCTGATGATCGTCTCCCCGGACATCGGCGGCGTGGTTCGCGCCCGTGCGGTAGCCAAGCAGCTGGGCGTGGACCTGGCGATCATCGACAAGCGCCGGCCCAAGCCGAACATGTCGGAAGTCATGCACATCATCGGTGAGATTGAAGGCCGCAACTGTATTCTGGTGGACGACATGGTCGACACCGCCGGCACCCTCTGCCATGCCGCCAAGGCACTGAAAGAGCACGGCGCGGCCACGGTTTCTGCCTATTGCACCCACCCGATCCTGTCGGGCAAGGCAATGGACAACCTGAACAACTCATCCCTTGATGAGCTGGTAGTGACCAACACCATTCCGCTGTCAGCCGCCGCCGAACAGTGCGCCAAGGTTCGTCAGCTGGACATGGCGCCGATCATTGCCGAGGCCATGCGCCGTATCAGCAACGAAGAATCCATCAGCGCCATGTTCCGCTAAGGAACAGGCGCCGGTAATACAGCCCGGAAACGGGTTTCATCAATACCTGCCGACGCACTGGTCGCAAGAGCCCGGCAGGTCATCCAAGGAGACTACAATGGTCGACTTTACTCTGAATGCGAAAGCCCGTAACGACCTGGGGAAAGGTGCGAGCCGCCGCCTGCGTCGTAACGCGGACCTGGTACCTGCCATCGTCTACGGTGGCGACAAGGCCCCGCAGAGCGTTGCTCTGGAAGCCCGTGAACTGAAGAAGGCGCTGGAAAACGAAGCTTTCTACGCCCACGTGATCAGCCTCAACGTTGACGGCGAGAAGCAGGACGTTCTGCTCAAGGCCCTGCAGCGTCACCCGGCCAAGTCGTACGTGATGCACGCTGACTTCCTGCGCGTGGTTGCCGGTCACAAGGTCACCGTTCAGGTGCCCCTGCACTTCATCAATGAAGACGTGTGCGTCGGCGTGAAGAAGGGTGGTGGCAGCATCTCCCACACCCTGTCCGAAGTTGAAGTCAGCTGCCTGCCGAAGGACCTGCCGGAGTTCATCGAGGTCGACATGGCCAAGGTGGAGCTGGGCCAGATCCTGCACCTGAGCGACCTGAAACTGCCGCTGGGTGTGAAGCTGGTATCCCTGGCTCTGGGCGACGACCACAACTTGCCGGTTGCCAACGTTCACGCTCCGCGTGGCGCCAGCACCAGCGAAGGTGAAGCGGCCGAGTAATCGAACCGCCGAACCACGAGGGCGCCCGTTGTGACGCAGGGAATCAGATTGCTGGTGGGACTGGGGAATCCCGGTCCCGAATACGAGCTGACCCGCCACAACGCCGGCGCCCTTTTTGTTGAGCGCCTGGCGGCACGCCACAATGTGCCGCTGCGTGCCGACAGCAAGCTCTTCGGCCTCTCCGGCCGCCTGACCCTCAAGGGCCAGGACATTCGCCTGTTGATCCCCACCACCTTCATGAACCGCAGTGGCCAGGCAGTAGCCGCACTGGCCGGTTTCTACCGCATCGAACCCGAGCAGATCCTGGTCGCACATGACGAACTGGACCTTCCGCCGGGCGTGGTCAAATGCAAGAAAGGTGGCGGTCACGGTGGACACAACGGCTTGCGCGACATTATCGCGCAACTCGGCAACAACAACGGATTTCATCGCCTGCGACTGGGTATTGGCCACCCCGGCCACAGTTCACAGGTCACCGGCTTTGTACTGGGCCGCGCCCCACGTGCCGAGCAGGAGGCACTGGATGCCTGCATCGACGCCGCGATTGACGAGCTGCCCGGCATGCTCGATGGCGACTGGACCCGCGTGATGCAGCGCCTGCACAGCTTCAAACCCTGATTCATTTTTAGCCGGCAACGGTAGAGGACATCTCCATGGGATTCAATTGCGGTATTGTCGGACTGCCCAACGTCGGCAAATCGACCCTGTTCAACGCCCTGACCAAGGCCGGCATCGGTGCCGAAAACTTCCCGTTCTGCACCATCGAGCCGAACAGCGGCATTGTCCCCATGCCCGACCCGCGGCTGGATGCCCTGGCGGCGATCGTCAAGCCGGAAAAGGTCATCCCCACCAGCATGGAGTTTGTCGACATCGCCGGACTGGTTGCTGGCGCCTCCAAGGGCGAAGGCCTGGGCAACAAGTTCCTGGCCAACATCCGCGAAACCGACGCCATCGCCCATGTGGTGCGCTGCTTCGAGGATGACAACGTGATCCACGTCTCCAACAGTGTCGACCCCAAGCGTGACATTGAAATCATCGATCTGGAACTGATCTTTGCCGACCTCGACAGCTGCGAGAAGCAGCTGCAGAAGGTCACCCGCAACGCCAAGGGCGGGGACAAGGAAGCCATCGCCCAGAAGGCCCTGCTGGAGCGGCTGATTCCGCATTTCAGCGAAGGCAAGCCGGCGCGCTCGCTGCTGAAAAGTCTCAGCCCTGAAGAACGCCTGCTGGCCAAGGGCTTCCACCTGCTGACCAGCAAGCCGGTGATGTACATCGCCAACGTCGCCGAGGATGGCTTCGAGAACAACCCGCACCTCGACGTTGTCCGCGCGATTGCTGAGGAAGAAGGCGCGCTGGTGGTGCCTGTGTGCAACAAGATCGAGGCGGAAATCGCCGAACTGGATGACGACGAGGAAAAGCTCATGTTCCTCGAAAGCATGGGCATGGACGAGCCGGGCCTGAACCGGGTGATCCGCGCCGGCTACCAACTGCTCGACCTGCAGACCTACTTCACCGCCGGCGTAAAGGAAGTACGCGCCTGGACGGTCAAGGTTGGCGCTACCGCGCCGCAGGCAGCGGCAGTCATCCACACCGACTTCGAGAAGGGCTTTATCCGCGCCGAGGTGATCAGCTACGCCGACTTCATCCAGTACAACGGCGAAGCCGGTGCCAAGGAAGCCGGTAAGTGGCGTCTGGAGGGCAAGGAGTACATCGTCAAGGATGGCGACGTGATGCATTTCCGTTTTAACGTCTGAACAGAAACTTAGATCCTCTCGGATCTTAATGGACACTAAACCCCTTGAGGAATGCCGCCTCAAGGGGTTTTTCTTATCCAGCAGCGTCCATCAAACCTCTATGCGATCTACTGAACAACCGGGTACGCTACCGGGTACAGCGAAAACGTACCCACCCCATTAACCGGGTACAGCTAGAAAGGAGCAGTCATGCCGCTTACTGACACTGCGTGCCGTACCGCAAAGCCGAAGGAAAAGCCCTACAAAATGACTGACGGAAATGGGCTCTACCTTGAGGTGAAGCCCAACGGGGTCAAGGCATGGCGCTATAGATTCGAGCTAAGCGACGCTGGTGCCAAGAAAGAAAGCGTGTTCGCCATCGGGGATTACGTGATCGCTCCAAAGGGCGAAACGCCTGAGCAGACGGAGGACCGCCGCAAAGGGCGTCGATTTACTCTTTCGGAAGCCAGAGAAGAGCGCATCAAAGCACGCTCACTGGTCGTACAAGGCATCAATCCAGCCCATCACCGCCAGCAAGAGCGAGTCAAACGCGACTACGAAAAGGCCATCACCTTTGAAGCGGTCGCGAAAGAGTGGTTGGCTCTGAAGGATTGGGAGGACATCACAAAATCCAGGCGACTCAGAATGCTGGAGCGAGTTGTCTTTCCAAAGATCGGCAGCCAGCCGATCAAGGCCATCACCCCCGCCCACATTCTTGAGGTGCTCAAAGGAGCAGCCCAGGACAATGGGCCGTCCGTTGCCGCTGAGGCAAAGCGAACCATGACTGGCGTGTTCGAATTGGCGATCTCGACGCTGCGCGCCACCAGCGACCCTGTGCATCCGGTTCGCAAAGCGCTCCCAGCCAACAAGACGCAGCACAAGCGCCCACTATCCACAGATGAAATTGGCCAGCTACTGCACGATGTCGAATCCCACGGCGGGCGCCACGAAACGCTCTGCGCGTTCCGCCTTATGTGGCTGACTCTGTGCCGCCCAAGCGAAGCAGTAGAAGCTCAATGGTCGGAATTCGACCTAGAAAAGGCGCTTTGGAAAATCCCTGCCGAGCGGATGAAAAAGCGCAAGGAGCATACGAATCCCCTGCCCCAGCAAGCGGTAGAAATGCTGCGAGGCCTTCATGCCATTACCGGAAAATACACCCATGTCTTTCCGCACCGAGACGTACGTACTCGGCCAATGGTTTCCGCATCATTTCGCCAGATGCTCAACGTCTTGGGCTGGGCCGGCAAGTACAGCCCGCATGCCACGCGCACGACAGGCAGTACCCGACTGAATGAAATGGGCTTCTCAGCTGACTGGATCGAAAGGCAGCTCGCCCACATCGAACCCAATGCAGTTCGCCGCACCTACAACCATGCTGAGTACCTAAGTGATCGGGCAGAAATGATGCAGAAATGGGCTGACATGCTGGATGCATGGAAGAAGGCAGCACTAGCTACATCGAATGCTGCCGCTCAATAATGACAGACGGAACAAGTACGTTTTAGACGACTGCTTCCGGCCGATTCTGTTGAAAAAGTCCCTCTACGATTTCTGCGTGCGAAAGTAGGCCGCTGACGTTGAAATCTGAAGCAGCTCCGCACCGAGTCTGCTTCAGAATTCGCGTAGCAACGCCAAAACCGTGCGTTTTTTGAACGATTGAAAGCGGCTCCAGCAAAGACCGCCTTTTTCAACAGAATCGGCCAGAAGCTGCCGTTCACGACAAAGCCCCAACTAGCACCATGTGAAAACTCATTTCGTCGCGGTACTCAAGCCTCCAGCAGCGATGCTTTTTAAAAGAGGTGAAAATCGCTGCTCTAACTAGCATACTCTGTATCTCATTCGCCCTGCGCTTGAAGACTGGTGTACCTAGTACGAATCTAAGTTGTTCAAGACGTCGCCCTCTAGCAGCTTCAGCGCGTCGCTTGGAAAAAACCAGTCCCCTTTTCTGAACAGTACGCTCAAATTTAGGTCGGATATTGGAGAGCCTGTATGGACAGTTATTTCAAAAAGATGTTGAAGCCAGCAGTCTGGCTTTTGGGTAGTTTCTTTCTATGGTTGGGGGGCCTTTTATTAGTTATTTCATTCCCATTGGCGATTGCATCTTTTTTCGTGGCTGATCTTTCTCTGCCACTATGGGAAAGCATCCTGAGTGGAGCTCTTGGTCTCGCGTTTGCGCTTCCTGGATGGTGGTTGGTTAAAAATTCGACCGCAGTCTCCGAGAAGCTTTGGAATAGCGCCGAGAGACAGCAAACCGCGGGTTTTCGGCGGCTAATGAAACTCGAGGAATCAACCAAAATCGGAATGAAGAAGGCCTTAAATGCTCATTCTAATATGAAGTCAAAAGCTGCTAAGCAACAGCTTCTTCTTGAGGATATCGCTGCCCGAAGTAGCGGTCGCGACCTGAAGGTTGTTGTTCAAGGGGGCAGCGGCTGGGAGCAGCTTTCGGGTAAGTCGCTGGTGCTTAGCTTGGCCACGGACATCCTGTATCTCACCGATCTTGATGAGCTCCAGGAGTACTTGATTCCATATGACAGTATCACTGATCTCGGCATAAGCGGTCCTGGAACCCTCACGAAAGGAGGTGGAGCTATGGGAGGTGGCTTTGGCGTTGAAGGTTTTCTGGCAGGTGCAGCGGCAGCTACCATAATCAACATGCTCACTACTCATACCACCACTAAAACCATTGTTAGAATTTCTAGCAACCGACAAGAGCTATTCTTGTTGTCTTCTACTAAAGATCCTGAAGAGATGCGGCAGTACTTGTCTCCAATATATACCCGCTTGCCCCCAGCTGATTCGAGACCCTATTTGACTGGTAAGAGTAATGTTGTACAAGAGTTGATAAACCTGAACGAGCTACGCCAGTCTGGAGTCATCAATGAAGATGAGTTTGCCGCATTGAAAGGCCGTCTGCTTCAATAGATTGCAGCCCTTTCGTTATCGAGAGCATTGGCAGGCTCTGATCTTTCACCGGAATTCCCCCCCGGCTCAATGATATTTCTCACGTTACGCCGCCCTTCGAGCGACCTCAACTAGCGGCAAGTAGTTCAGTGAGCTGTGCGGTCGAACTTGGCTGTAATTTTCCCTCCATAAATCAATTTCCGCCCGGCCCTCATCCATCGTTCTGAACCAAGACCGATTTTTGACATTTGAATCGCTCCTAGCTTCGTAAAAAAATCCGAGCTAAAAGTGCAGACATGTTGTCATGTCTGCTTCTGGCCGACTCCGGCCCGTTGCTCCATTTGATACGCGCCTGAAAGCCGGCCATTCGATTCAAAAAAATCTCACCCACACATTACTCCAATGACATCACCACCAAGAAGGTCCACCTCATGTCATTGCAATGCCCTCGCTGTCGCTCACCCAAAGTCGCTTCCTTCCACCACGCCATGAAAATAGCCGCTGCTGTCGGCACGGTCGGCGGTGCCGCTCGTGGCATCAGTGCTGCGCTGGCTGGCGGTCAAGCGGGGGCGGCTATTGGCGCTATTGCCGGCCCTGTCGGCATTACCGTCGGCTCAATCTCCGGGGCCATCCTCGGCGGACTGGCCGGCGGCGTCGGTGGCTGCGCCCTCGGCGCTCAGCTTGGCCACAAGCTTGATCGCCACGTCCTGGCTAACAACCTTTGCCTGCTCTGCGGGCATCGCTTCAATCTGCCGACCTGATCAGGCGGCTCCACTCTCTTTCTTTTCTCTGACTCCCAGCCGGTGCTGCGCTCTGCGCAGCGCTTTATGCCGGCGCGCACCCAAAGGAATCGTTCTCATGGCTCATCTCATCGAAACCATGGCTTATGCCGGAGCTACCCCTTGGCACGGTCTGGGCAACAACCTGCCGCAAAAACAACCCATTGAGGTCTGGCAACGTGAAGCTGGAATGGACTGGCAAATCCTGGAAAGCCCCGTTCATTTCAAATCGGACGCCATCGGCCACCTCGGTACGATTCATTCCTTCCCTGAGCAGAAGGTGCTCTATCGCTCGGATACCAAAGCCCCGCTGTCAGTGGTCTCCAAGCGTTATCACACCGTGCAGCCACGCGAGGTACTGGAGTTTTACCGGGATCTAACCGAGGTCTCCGGCTATGAGCTGGAGACAGCCGGCGTGCTCAAGGGTGGGCGCAAGTTCTGGGCGCTTGCACGCACTGGGCAAGGCACGGCGATCAAGGGTAACGACCAGGTCAACGGCTACCTGCTATTGGCTACGTCATGCGACGGCACCTTGGCCACCACCGCAACGCCGACCACTGTTCGCGTGGTGTGCAACAACACCCTGACCATCGCCCTGGACGGAACCAGCCGAGCCATCAAGGTGCCGCACAACACTCGCTTCGATCCGAATCTGGTGAAGAAGCAGCTCGGCATCGCCGTCTCGCAATGGGACGACTTCATGTACCGCATGCGCCATCTGGCTGAGCGCAAGGTGCAGTGGCATGAGGCAATGGGCTTCTTTATGAACGTCATGTGCGAGGTCAGTCCGACCGGCCAGCTTCCTGAACAGCTACCCAACGAACGCGCCCTGCGCAAGGTTCAGGAGCTGTACGAAGGCCGTGGCCGGGGCAGTCAGCTGGAATCGGCAAAGGGCACCGCCTGGGGCCTGCTGAATGCCGTGACCGAATACGTAGATCACGAACGGCGTGCACGCAGCACCGAGTACCGGCTTGATTCAGCCTGGTTCGGCCAAGGCGCACAGATCAAACAACGCGCCCTGGATACCGCTCTTCAGCTCGCTGCCTAACCCCCGTCACCCCATCTCAACCGTATCGCCCGGTCAGCTTCGCGCTGGCTGGGCGTTTTTATGTCTGCAAGGTGAACAGCATGAAAGCAACCTCATTGAACCGCAGTACCAGCAAACCCCGTCCGGCTTTGCGTCTGATCAGCACCAAGGAATTGCCTCGCGAAGATTGGCTGGCAGTCCGCAAGCAAGGCATCGGCAGCTCCGATGCAGCCGCTGCCGTCGGCCTCAACCCCTACAAATCGCAACTGGAACTGTGGCTGGAAAAGACCGGGCGAGATACCGGATTGCCGAAGACCGATCCTGATGATGAGGACAGCCCGATGTACTGGGGCAACGTCCTAGAGCCCATCGTGGCCTGGCATTACAGCAAGCGCACCAAGAACAAGGTCCGCCGAATCAATGCCGTGCTGCAGCACCCGGATCCAGAGCTGCCCTGGATGCTAGCCAATATCGACCGAGAAGTAATCGGTGCCGACGACGTGCAGATCCTCGAATGCAAGACAGCCGGCATAAACGGGGCACGCCTCTGGAAAGAGGGCGTGCCCGAATATGTACAGCTACAGGTGATGCACCAGCTCGCCGTCACCGGGAAGCAGGCTGCTGATGTGGCGGTTGTGCTCGGAGGGCAGCATCTGGAGATCCATCGCATAGAGCGGGATGAGCAGATGATTGCTCGCCTGATCGAGCTCGAACGGCGCTTCTGGCAGTACGTGGAAACCGATACCCCACCCCCCGCCGACGGCACAGCTTCCGCCGAGACCGCCCTGCGCTGCCTTTTCCCAACGGATTCGGGCGAGACCGTGGATTTCAGCGGTCATGCTGGATTGTCAGCGGCCTACATTGAGCTCAAAGCACTGCGCCAAGCGATTGCCGATAAGGAAAAGCGTGAAGCCCAGCTCAAGCAGATGCTGCAACAGGCCATGGGCGAGGCCAGTCGGGCTGAGTTCACCAACGGGTACATCAGCTGGCGTAAAGCCAAAGACAGCGTCGGCTTCGACGTGGCCCGGCTACTTCAGGAGAGACCGCACCTGAAAGCCAAATACTCGCTGGTTAAACCCGGCGCACGGCGCTTCCTGGTCGGCTGATTCCAACCTCATTTCATCACTCCCTCCCCTTGGCCAGCCCATGCAGTTCGCGCTGCGTGGCTGGCCTTTTTTCATTTCCAGGAGAGCAACCATGCTCAAAGGTCTGGCTATCACCCCGCCTGTGCTCGGGCGGATTTCCATCGGCAAGGTCATCGAGAAAAACGGCAAGCGCCTGCCGGAAAAGGATGATCAGTTCACCATCACTTCCCAAGTACAGAGCCGCGACGGATGGCTGGTGCATCCGCTCAATGATGAGCTGCGCCAAGGCAAAGACAAGCTGCGCAGCATCCCAGTACGGCTGCTATTCAACGAGCCGGAACTGAATTTCCGCGCGGATTACACGCTGTTCGACCGGCAATCGGGTCGCCCTGTTTGCGTAGGCAATGGCGAGACCTGCAAGCGGGTTACCCAGGACGGCATGCAGTCTCTGCCCTGCCCTTCACCGGACGCCTGCCCAATGGCAAAAGGCGGTGCCTGCAAGCCCTATGGCCGACTGAACGTGATCATCGGCGATGAGGATCCGCTGGGCAGTTTTGTGTTTCGCACCACTGGCTTCAACAGCATCCGCACACTGGCGGCTCGCCTGCATTACTTCCAGGCCATATCGGGTAACCGCCTGGCCTGCCTGCCGCTGGAACTGCGTCTGCGTGGCAAGTCCACTCGCCAGAGCCACGGCACACCGATCTTTTACACCGACCTGACGGCACGTAGCGGCATGGACATAACTGAGGCGCTGCGCTTGGCCAGCGAGCTCGATGAACAGCGGCAAGCGGCGGGCTTCGATCAGAACGCGCTAGACGAAGCGGCAAAGCGCGGTTTCGGCAACGGCGCCTTCGAGGACAGCGAGGAAGACGTCGGCGCCATCGTCGAGGAGTTCTTCCCCGCTGAAAGCAGCAGCGATGAGCACCGCTCTAGATCCACCACTCACCCCTCGGGCAAACCCAGCCTGGCTGAAAAGCTGGAAGCCCAGCACCAATCCCTGAATGCCTGAGCTGACCACCCTGCCAAAGGAGCTGATGATGAGACTGCACAAAATCAAAGCCGGCGAGACCGCTGGCACTTACCTGATCGAATCACCGGTCACCGAAGCCGACATCCTGCTGATTGCCAAACAGCTGGCCAGCTTGCGCCTACGCCGGGGACGACAACTGACCGCACCACGGGATGTATTCAGCCACCTGCAGGCCTTGCTGGAGGCCTATGAATACGAGGTCTTCGCTCTGCTGATGCTGGACAGCAAGCACCGGGTCATTGCGTTCCACGAGCTGTTCAGGGGCACCTTGGATGGTGCAAGCGTCTACCCCAGGGAAGTCATCAAGATTGCCTTGGAGCACAACGCCGCCGCCATGATCCTGGTGCACAACCATCCCTCCGGCGATCCCGAGCCCAGCCAGGCGGATCGTACGCTGACCAACAAACTGAAGGAGGCCCTGGATCTGGTCGGAGTGCGGACGTTGGATCACATCATCGTGGGCCATGAAGGCTGCGTGTCGCTGGCGGAACAGGGCTACCTGTAGGAGACGAACAAGATGAAGCTACTGCTACGAACCTTCGTTGCCGTGTTCGTGTTTGCCGGCATCCTCGCGGGTTGTCTGGCGATGTTACTGCTGGTGATTCTGATGGTGCGTTTTCCGCCGCTGCTGATCGCGGTGGTGCTGGCGTGCTGGATCCTCAGCAGGCTGCTATCACCCAAGAAAATCCATCACCATGAACCCAAATAAAAACAGCATGAGCAGTCTGAGACTGCTCATGCCGTTGGTTCGCTCATTTCTTTTTTCTCTCTCAGCGTCAAACCAGTCCGAAATAGCGTTCGAAAAACACTGCCAGCTTGCCCAGCACTGTCTGTTTCTTGGCTGCATGACCATTGCCCTGCGAGAACCGCGATACCGGCGGCAGAATCTTGGTGATAGCCGTGCCGGCCGTGGGGATGGAGCCGTCACGGAACGCCTGTTCGACGAACTCGCGCGCCGCTTCGCCGTTGAGGTTTTCCTCCGTGATGATGCGCTCCAGTTCCTCGGTCTTCTTGGCCGCCATAAAGCTCTGCCATTGGGCGTCCACCTTGGCCCTGGTGTTCACCGACTCCACGAACTGAACGATGAGATCCTTCTTGTTGCGCAGGCTGGGGCTGGCATTGATGGCGCGCTCGATGGTGGCGCGGATTTCCTTGTCGTCGCCCGAGCCCTTTTTCTTCAGGTACTGCTCGACCAGCAGCAGGATGTAATCGACGTTGATTTCCACCTGCTTGATCAACTCGATCTCGAAGACAACGTCGTCGTTGATCGATTCCTTCTCCGCTTCGGACGTGGTGCGGAACTCGGCATACAGGTTCAGATAGACGCTCTGGTAATCCTGATACTGCCGCTCGCTGAGAATCTCGTTCCCGGCAAAATCGTCGAAGGCCGTCAGGATATTTTTCAGCCGCAGGATCGAACCAAATAGCTTGATGAATGCCTTCTGCGCCGCTTCGCCGACGATGGCCTGCCCCAGCGGGAATTTGTCGAGCAGCTCGCCGACTCGGGCCTGGTATTCAGCGTAATACTCGGCATAAGGCTTCAGCAGCACGATGCCCTTGGCGTCCTTGTTGCCGAACAAGGCCAGCGCATCGTTGGTTTCCTGCTCCAGGTTGCGGAAGGAAACGATGTTGCCGTAGGTCTTGACCGAGTTGAGGATGCGGTTGGTGCGCGAATACGCCTGGATCAGGCCGTGCGCCTTGAGGTTCTTGTCCACCCACAGCGTGTTCAGCGTGGTGGCGTCGAAGCCGGTCAGGAACATGTTGACCACAATGACCAAGTCCAACTCGCGCTTCTTCAGACGCTGCGACAGATCCTTGTAGTAGTTCTGGAACTTGTCCGCCGAGGTGTCGAAGCTGGTGGCGAACAGCGCGTTGTAATCCTTGATCGCGGCATCCAGAAAGTCCCGCGAGCTCTGATCCAGCCCCTCAGCCTCGAACTCCTCCTCGCCAAGCAGGCCGTCTTCGTCGTCCTCGTTGGCGGCAAAGCTATAGATCAGCCCAACCTTGAGCCGCTCAGCATCAGGCAGCCCCTGCTGCTGCGCAGCAAGTTCCGCGTAGTACCGCTTGGCCGCATCAATCGAGGCACAGGCAAACAGCGAGTTGAAGCCCGCCACCCGCTTGCCGTCATGGCGATAGGTGCTGGCGCGCTTGGTCTTCTGATCGAAATGCTCGCGGATATAACCGACGATCTGGCTGATGCGCTCCGGCGCCAGCAGGGCGCGCTCGGTGTCGATGGCCGAGACCTGCTTGTCCTTGATCCGCGCCTGCATCTTGAGGGTATTGATGTAGTCGATGCGAAACGGCAGGACATTCTTGTCGTTGATCGCATCGACGATGGTGTAGGTGTGCAGCTTGTCGCCAAAGGCCTGCTCGGTGGTGCGACGCAACGGGTTGCCGCCGGTTCCCGAGTTCTTCGCAAAGATCGGTGTGCCGGTGAAACCGAACAGGTGGTAGCGCTTGAACACACGGGTGATTTCGCTGTGCATGTCGCCGAACTGGCTGCGGTGGCACTCGTCGAAGATCACCACCACATGCGCGTCGTACACCGGGTGCTTCTTGTTCTTGGCCACAAAGCGCGAGAGCTTCTGAATGGTGGTGATGATGATCCGCGCGTTTGGGTCTTCCAGCTGCTTCTGCAGCACCGAGGTCGAGGTATTGGAGTTGGCCGCGCCTTTCTCGAAGCGCTCGTATTCGCGCATGGTCTGGTAGTCCAGATCCTTGCGATCCACCACGAACAGCACCTTGTCGATGTCCGGCAGGCCACGGGCGAGCTGGGCGGCCTTGAAGCTGGTCAGCGTCTTGCCCGAGCCCGTGGTGTGCCAGATGTAACCACCCGCCGCCACAGTGCCCAACTGGCGGTGATTGGTTGAGGTGGCAATGCGCTGCAGGATGCGCTCGGCGGCAACGATCTGATAAGGGCGCATCACCAGCAGTTTGCGATCCACATCAAACACGCAGTACTTGGTCAGCACGTTCAGCAGCGAATGCTTGGCGAAAAAGGTCTTGGTAAAGCCCACCAACTCGGTGATGGGCTGGTTGCGCGCGTCGGCCCACCAACTGGTGAAGGAAAAACTGTTGGAGGTTTTGCTTTTGCTGCGCTTGCCGGACTGCTCCTTCAAGTGCCCGTCGCGCACGGTGTTGCTGTAGTACTTGGTCAGCGTGCCATTGCTGATCACAAACAGTTGCACGTACTCGAACAGGCCGCTGCCCGCCCAGAAGCTGTCGCGCTGGTAACGGTTGATCTGGTTGAAGGCTTCGCGGATGTCCACGCCACGGCGCTTGAGCTCGATATGCACCATCGGCAGGCCGTTGACCAGCACCGTTACATCGAAGCGCGTGGCGTGCTTGCCGCCGTGCTCGCCGGTCGGCGTTTCATACTGGTTGATCACCTGCAAGACGTTGTTGTGGATATTGGCCTTGTCGATCAGATAAATGTTCTTGCTGCTACCATCATCGCGCTTCAAGACCTGGACGTGGTCCTCCTGCAGGCGCGCGGTTTTTTCCAGAATGCCGTCATTGGTGCCCGCAATGCAGGTGGCGAAGAAGCCCTGCCACTCGTTGTCAGAAAACTCGATCTTGTTGAGCTGCTCCAGCCTGGCCCGCAGGTTGGCGACCAGCTCGGCCTCCGAACTGATCGGCAGGTACTCGTAGGCCTGCCGCTGCAGTTGTTCGACAAAAGCACTCTCCAGCGCCGCCTCGCTCTGGTAGCCGGTCTCGCGCACACCCAGCGCATCCGGCAGAAACTCGGCCACCACGGTGCTCTCGTTGGAGAGTGCAATGGCCTCGTAGCGGTAGGGCTGGATCTCAATGCTCATGCGGCTTCCTTGAATGTGAGCAAACGGTCGCGGTAGTAGGCGTACTGCCGACGGCGAGCGGCGATCTCGGCAGGCAGACCGACTGAGATGTCATTTACCAGTGCATCGAACTTGTCGAGGATGGCGACGATGCGTGCCTGCTCCTCAAGCGAGGGAACAGGGATGGTCAGCTTGGCCAAGCTTTCTGAGGACAAGCGCTTCACCTTGGCTCGGGCGACAAACTTGTTCTTCTCCGCGTGAAACGCCGTGGTCTGGAAGTAATAGGAAACGAACCGAGGGTTCAGCGAATGTCGGAAGGCAAAGCAGTCATCATGAATCGCCACTTCGTCACGACCGAGCCAGGCCACCGCCTTGCCCACATCCTCAACCGTCTCGCCCACGCCAGCGATTATCAAATCGCCTGGCTGCGCAAAACGGAGCGACGAAGCCATATCAGCGCGCACATGTGAGACCGTCTTTTCGGTAGCAGTGCCGTACTGCGTGTAGATGTCGCCATAGTGGATACACGGCACCCCGTCTTCGACGTAGTCAGCCTTGGTAAAACGCCGACCTCGGAAGAACTCGCCGACCTCGGCCATCGCGGCCCAGCGAATATCTTGATCGCTGAAAGCGAGCAAGGCGTCGCGGTAGTACTTGTACTGCCAGCGACGCGCCTCAAGCTCCGCCTCAAGCTCCGCCTCAAGCTCCGCCTCAAGCTCCGTAAAGGCGTCAAGCACTTTCACGATTTCGCGCTGAATTTCGAGGGGCGGTAGCGGAAAACGAAACCTCTTGAATCCACTCATTTCTACCGAAGCAAAATTCGATGTAGTTGTGTTATTGCGACACCACTCTCCGAGTACAAAGCAGTAGTAGAAGGCAAATTTCATGTCTAGGAGAGAAGAAAATTCAGGCTTCAGCGCGAGTGAAGTGAACCTTTGGTTCGAGAGGTGTGGAACGGTGATGAGCGCATGCTCACCAATCGTGGCAGAGGTCGCCATGATGATGGCGTTGGCAGGAAAGAGCTTCCCCCCCTTCACTGCTTCTTCAGTGACTTGCTGGAGCGACTCGTCCAAGATTCGGCCGTTTTCACGGATATCCTCCATTCGAAACCAGGGTATGGTTCCCGCGGCCCAATAGGACTTATTGGTCGTCGAGGGCGTATAGCCATTCTTCGTGTCAAAGAGCTCTTGGAGTTCCAGGAACGCCACCCCCTCCGGGCAAAGCTCATTGATCAATGCATCGATCCGGCTCATGGCTTTTTCTTCCCGGTGATTTTCTTCTGCACCGTCTTTACGATTTCCAGATAGGCCGCTTCCACCTCGCTCGGCTGCTCGTTCAACTGGGCGCGGAACTTGGCGTATTCCGTTTCGGCGTGAGCAATGGCCTGCTGGTGGCTGACTTTGCCAGCGCCTTCCAGGGCCTTGCCGCCCATGGCCAGAATCAGTTGCTCCAGGTGCGCGAGCCAATCCTTCATATAGGTCGGCTCATGGTTCATGGCGCGGAACTCGGCGGCATCGAAATAGGCCGAAACCAGCGTATTCAGGCGTTTGAGTTCGTCGGCGTTAAGGTAATTCTTGGCATTAGTGACTTCGGCCTTGGTGGGCTGCTTGCCACTGAAGGACAGCAGGCCCATGAAGGGCTTACCGGCATCGGCACGCTGCCTGACCACTTCCGCCGCCGTCTGACCGTGGGCCGCGTAATGCAGCTTGTTCTGCACGGCCTTGAAGAACACCACACTGGCTTCGGCCTTGGGGTCGTAATCCACGCTGGTGGCGTACAGGTCGAGCACCTGACGGTAGAGCACCTTCTCGCTGGAGCGGATATCGCGGATGCGATCCAGCAGTTCTTTCCAGTAGCTGCCGCCGCCCAGGTTCTTCAGGCGCGCGTCATCCATGGTGAAGCCCTTGACCAGGTATTCGCGCAGGCGCTCGGTGGCCCAGATGCGAAAGCGCGTGCCCTGCTGCGACTTGACCCGGTAGCCGACCGAGATGATGACGTCGAGGTTATAGAAGTTGGTCGGCTTGGTAGAAAATTCGGAAATTCCGATTTTTCTCATCACCTGCTCCGGCACCAGCTCGCCTTCCTCGAAGACGTTCTTGATGTGCTCGTTGATGGTCGACTTGGCCTTGCCGAACAGCTCCGCCATCTGCTCCTGGGTCAGCCAGACCGTATCGCCGTCTAGCCGTACATCGATGGCGGTTGCATCGCCACGTTGGTAAAGAATGATTTCCCCTGCTGGTTGCTCGCTCATGCCTGGCCTCCTTCCAGATCCGCAACGATGGCGTCGATCTGCTTTCGCAACTCCGTTTGCCGGGCAACGATGCCGCTGATTTTTTCGTTGAGCTCGCGAATATCCACCACTTCACTGGTGTCGGCCTGTTCGACGTAGCTGGAGACGGCGATGTTGTAGCCGTTGGCGGCGATGTCACCGTTCTCAACCATGCGTGCGAAATGGTCGATGTTCTGGCGACCAGTGAATGCGTCGAGGATTTTCCGCTGGTGATCGAGCAACATCTTGTTCTTGTTGCCGCTGCGCACGAACAGGCTGGAGGCGTCGATGAACAGCGTGGCGTTGTCGCGCTTGGACTTCTTCAACACGATGATGCAGGTCGCGATGGTGGTGCCGAAGAACAGGTCCGGCGGCAACTGGATAACGGCATCGACGTAGTTGTTGTCGATGAGGTACTTGCGAATCTTGGCTTCCGCACCGCCGCGATAGAGCACGCCGGGGAACTCGACAATGGCAGCCGTGCCGTTAACTGCCAGCCAGCTGAGAATGTGCAACGTGAAGGCCAGGTCGGCCTTACTCTTGGGTGCGAGCACGCCGGCCGGAGCGAAGCGCGGGTCGTTGATCAGCAGCGGGTTGGCATCGCCATCCCATTTGATCGAGTACGGCGGATTGGAGACGATGGCCTCGAAGGGCTCGTCATCCCAGTGCGCTGGATCGGTCAGCGTATCGCCATGGGCGATGTTGAACTTCTCGTAGTTCACGTTGTGCAGGAACATGTTGATCCGGCACAGGTTGTAGGTGGTTAGGTTGATTTCCTGGCCGTAGAAGCCCTGACGCACCTTGTTGTGGCCCAGCACCTTGGAGAAGCTGAGCAACAGCGAGCCGGAGCCGCAGGCTGGGTCATAAACCTTGTTGACCTCCTTCTTGCCCACCACCGTGATGCGGGCCAGCAGTTCGGAGACTTCCTGCGGGGTATAGAACTCGCCACCGGACTTGCCGGCGGTGGAAGCATACATCTGCATCAGGTATTCATAGGCGTCGCCGAACAGGTCGATGCTGTTGTCGGCAAAATTGCCCGAGCTGTTGCCCAGCGGCAGATCGCCGATGGCGTCGAGCAGCTTCACCAGCTTTTCGTTGCGCTTGGCAACGGTGGGGCCGAGCTTGCTGCTGTTGACGTCCAGGTCATCGAACAGCCCTTTGAAGTCATCCTCGCTACCAGCGCCCAACGCCGAGGCCTCGATGTCCTTGAACACTTGTGACAGGGTCTCGTTGAGGTTCGGGTCATGGCGGGCGCGCTTGCGCACATTGGCGAACAGGTGCGACGGCAGGATGTAGAAGCCCTTTTCCTGAACCGTTTCGTAACGGCCCACGATAGCGTGGGCGTCTGCCAAATCGCTGTAGTCAAAATCCGCACTACCCGCGCGGCGCTCCTGTTCGTTGAGGTAGTTGGTCAGGTTCTCCGAGATGAAGCGGTAGAACAGCATGCCAAGAACGTAGGTCTTGAAGTCCCACCCATCGACGCTGCCACGTAGGTCGTTGGCGATGCGCCAGATGGTTTTGTGCAGTTCGGCGCGTTCAAGATCTCTGGTGTTGCTCATGGGACGGTAATCACTCTCAGTTTTCGTGTCGCCGGATGACTAACGCATCGCGGCGTGTATGTAATCGTTCGCTCAGGTCGCTCGGTAACCGGGCGCCAGCACCGCTGTTTCCACGCCGTAGAGCAGCAGGGGATCTTTCAGCCAGAGGCGGTACTCCGGATCACGCAGCCGATGATCTGGCGAACAGTCGACGCTCCATTTGCGCAGTACGTAACCCGCCGTGGCCCCGCGCAGCCTCAGGCGCAGCACACCGTCTTGCATGGCGTAATCCATGGCGGTGATGTCCGGATGCGGCTGGTCGGGGTGTGGCACCAATTCGACCTCCAATATCCGGCTCCACTGGACATCCTGCTCCGGTCGCTCGTGCTCGGCGACGGGAGACTCCATCAGCAGCTTCGGCCGCCTGATGCGCGTGACCACGAAGTCCCGAAATGCACCGCGCTTGCGGTCATAGCCGCGCACGTGCCAGCGCAAGCCCGTATCGATGAGGGCAAACGGCACGATCTCCCGCTGGGTCTTGCCGCTGCCTAGGGAGTAGTACTCCACACGCAGAGGGCAGCGGTGGTAAATGGCACGAGTCACGATACCCAGCGTATCCAGATCCGGCTGGGTAAGACGCCCGGACGTTACGCAGGAGATTCCCGGCGCACTGCTTGCCGGCTCGCCATCACCAAAACCCTCTGCCAGCCAGGCCAGAACCCGGTCAGCAGAGAAGGTGAAGATCGGCCGGAACTCCTTGGTCGGCGTGTAGATTTTGCTGCTGCGGTCATAGGCCAGGTTGTTGCCGGCGAGCTCACGATAGGTGGCGAGGTCACGGGTGGCGGCCGCCGTTTGAATGCCGAAGCGCTGAATCAGGTCCTGCCGGCCTATCTCCCCCACGAATCGCAGGCGCAACTCCAGGTAGGCCAGGCGATCGCGCTGGGCTTGCGTTAGTTGCGAGAGAGCTTCAGTGGTCATTCTTGGACTGGCCTTAGTTAAAGCCGGGACAGCATAAATTGCGATCACAACACCCGCAATTAAAAATCACGAACGCACCATTTACAGATCATTTTGATTCGTAATAGCCTAAGGCGATCTTCGGGCGCCCCGCTGCCCGACCCACAAACTCAGGGACGGGCATGTACATGTGGCTGTTTACCAAATTCGGCTTCTTTTCAGTCGTGAACAAGGGCGATAACGATGAACTCACGGTGCGCAGCCGCACCAAGAGTGATCTGGACCGACTCCGCAATCACTATCTGCCCTCGCTTTCGCCCTCCCGCGCTCACGAAGGCACCGACTACCCTTGGCGGGCCACCACATCATCCACCGCCTTGGGCGAGGCAATGCGCGTTATTGCGCAGGACATTGACTATGCGAACTTCAAGGACGAAGTAGCACTTGGCCTAGGGAAAGATCGTGCCAAGCGCTACGGCAAAATCCGGTCGGCGCTTTACGATATGCCGGATGATCTGCACGAACCCCAGCCCGACGGATTCGAGGGCCTACCCTGGCAAAAAAGCTCCAGCACCGGCAAAGCAGTGGCCTATGGCGGCGTGGTGATCGACCCCAATGGCTACCTGCTGATGCGCGAGGTAAAAAACCACTTCGATGGCTATGTGTGGACATTTGCCAAGGGCCGCCAGGAAAAAGGAGAAAGCCCAAGGCAGACTGCACTGCGCGAAGTCCGCGAAGAGATGGGCATAGATGCCACCATTCTCTCAGCCATACACTGCGAATTTGCTGGCGGCACCACGATCAATCGTTACTTCCTGATGCTGACAGACCGTGGAACACCAGACCTCACCTTTGGGAATCGGGAGACTGAGCGCCTGATCTGGGCAACTGCAGAGGAAGCCAAGCGACTGATCGCGCAATCAACCAACACTAAAGGGCGACAGCGTGACCTTGCCATTCTTCAGGCCGCGCTGGCTCTTCTACCCGCCGAACCACCACTCAAACGCGCCATCGCCCGACGAAACGACTGGCAAAGCAAGTTCATGCCTGCTGCGCGAGTAACCGTGCCTCTGGAAACTCGCTATTCGCTTCAGGAAATGGCCACAATCATCCGTGGTTCCTTGCCCAACAGCCAGGATGACAAGTGGTTCATCTTCTACGAAGACGGCGTGCTGCACTGTCACCGCAGCTGGACAGGTATCTGCATTTTCCGAGTTCACTTCAGGCCCTGCGATAGCGGCTGGCAAGCCTGGCAAGTGGAAATCAATCGGCACAGCGGACAATACACAGCAACCGATGAACGCGAGGATCTTGCGCTGCTGGATATGCTCATTGAGCAACTGCTGATCTTTTGCCCCGCAAGCTGACCCCAATGGTTCTGCTAAACCATCCGAATTACACGCAAGGCGAAAGCACAATGAGCGATTTTCAAAAAGAATACGCCCTGTGGGATGAATTTCTGTCTATCTGGCCTGCCTCCCGATTGGCCAGCATGACGCTGGACGAATACACCCAGGCAGGATCGAAAGACAGCTTCACCTATTGGATCGAATCACGCCTCGATGAACTGGGCAGCATCTGGGGTGGCTCGTCTTTCAAGTTCGGCGTGTTCTCGCGCAAGGACACTGAAGACAAGGGTTCGGACACTAAGCTTTCCTACTCGGAAACACACGGCTGGTATTCATCGCTTGGCACATCAGCCGAGGCTGCTTTCGACAAAGTCCGGAGTTTCGTAGCGCAGGTGGCGGACTGGGCCGCCAAAGGCGATCTGGACGCCATCGAGTCTTTTGAGCATCTGGGCGAGGCTTTTAAATGGAAGATTGCCTTCCACTACCAGGAGCGGAAGGCGCCAGTGATCGTCGATATTTTCAAGCGTGCGCCGCTGGCAGTGTTTGTTGGCGGTACCGCAAGTCAGCGCATGGCCACGCTGCAGAAGGCCACACTGGCGAAACGCCCAAGCGACCTTGGCATTCTGGAGTTCAGTCGCCAGGTATGGGAGGCCTGGAGTCTGAAAAAACTGGCTATTTGGAAGCTATCGCACGGGCTAAACGACTTTTCCGCCGAAGAGCGCAGGCAGTACCTGCAGGAAGAGCTGGGCGTGATGCATAGCGATACCGCGAAGGGCCAGGCCGAGAGTTTCCAGAAGGCGCCAGCCGGCAGCTTGTTCTACTTGTGCCACGGAAATGAAAGTCTTCAACTGGTCGGACAGTTCATCTCTGATCCTGCACCATGCTTGAAAGGGGATGGTTGGCTACAGCGCCGCTACAGGGTGTTGAAGCACGGCATCAAGCATGGTGGCTTTCAAGGCAGCCAGAAAGGCTGGACGCCCAACTACCGCTCCACCTTCAAACAAGTGCCCGCTCACGATCTGCCGGAGTTCGAGAGTGATTTACTCAAGCCGTTTTTCGGCACCGATTTAGCTGAACTGGCCGCATTGGCCGGTGACCCCATCGAGGATGTCAGCCCCCTCGCCGCAATCCAGTCATTGCCCCCAACCTCTCAGGTAAAGCATGTGGCCAGCAAACCCGTCGCAATCTGCTCCAACCGCATCTACTACGGGCCGCCCGGAACAGGCAAAACCTTCACGCTGATGCAGCTACTCAAGCACGACTACGAGGAGCATGTGGCCTCGGTCAATGCAGATGAATGGCGGGCTCAGATTATTGCTGAAAAGATTGCACCGCTGACCTGGTGGGAAGGTGCGGCCGCTGCGCTATATGACCTGAGGGGCAAAGCCAAAGTACCAGAGCTAGCAGGACACCCCTTCATCAAAGCCATCGCTAGCGCAAAAGGTCGTACCAGCGGCATAAAGCAGACACTCTGGGGCACACTTCAGCACCATACGGTTCTGGAGTCAGCAACGGTCAACACGAAACTTCGCCTGGAACCTGCCATTTTTGATAAGTCGTCAGACTCGGTGTGGCAATTTGCGGGAGCCTCTCAAGACATCTGCTCGGACATCTTCACGCTTGTCGACAAGATCAAGCAGGGCCCCGTCCCCGATACAGGCGAACAACTGCAACGCCATAGCTTCGTCACCTTCCACCAGTCTTACGGATACGAGGAATTCGTTGAGGGCTTGCGACCAGTACTCGCGGACGATCCGATTGATGGCGACGCTGAAACGGGCCAAGTGGCTTACAGGATCAAAGACGGAGCATTCAAGGAGCTCTGCCGCCGTGCACGCAACACACCTGACAAGCGTTTCGCGATGGTCATCGACGAGATCAACCGCGGCAATATCAGTAAGATTTTCGGCGAGCTGATCACGCTGATCGAGGCCGACAAGCGAGACCCACTCGATGGGACTCCACCGCCGACTGAAGTGATCCTTGCATACTCAGGAAAGCCTTTTTCAGTGCCAGCCAACGTAGACATCATCGGCGCGATGAACACTGCGGATCGTTCACTGGCTCTGCTGGATACTGCACTGCGCCGCCGTTTTGATTTCGTACCGCTGCTACCCGACACTCGCGCAACTAAATCACCTGATCAACCACACAGCGCGCCGCTGGCGGGATTGATAGTAACCACGGGAGCAGGCGCGATCGACGTGCGCCGGATGCTGGAACGTATCAATGAGCGAATCGAAGCGCTTTACGACCGTGATCATTGCATCGGTCACGCCTACTTCACTCATTTGTGGAGCAAGACGGATGGCCCAGAAAGATTCGACGCACTGGCCGACACGTTCCGCAATCGAGTTCTTCCCCTATTGGAGGAGTACTTCTTCGAGGATTGGCGCAAGATTCGCTTAGTTCTAGGCGACAACCAGAAACCCGACGCTTCCCAATTCATTACAGAGAATGACTCACATGAGCAGGATCTGAGCACTCTCTTTGGGAGCGATCACGGATTGGATAGCTATACCACCAAGCGCCGCTACCTATCGCAGTCCTCGGCTTACAGCGAACCAGCCGCCTATTTCGGCATTTACCAAACCTCGACCTGACAGGTACGGAAATGGCGGGCATTACGATTTTCGAGTTCGACGCCATGGCGGTTTTGCCGTCCGGCTCACACGATATGGTTGGGTTGCACAGGATCTCTGCCGATGTTTTTGCCTGGCTGGAGACCCAGGCATTACGCAACGCAGAAGCGGGCGAGTCGACCTGGCTGCGCCTGACTCAACGGCACGGCCTAAGGGCCATACAGGTTAAAAGCTTCGTGGGCGTGATTCGCTGCCCCGACGGCTTCCAGATTGAAGTGCTGCCTAAGCTGGGTAAAGCCAATGGCGAAGCAGATGCGCGACAGCTGCTAATCGAGATGCTGTGTTGCCTCGGTAGTTTTCGCCACATTCAAACCAATAGTGCCCAGTTACAAGCTCGCCGGATGCCTTTGCTAGAGGTGTTCATCGCTGAGTTTCTGCGAGCAGTAGATAACACCGTGAAGCGAGGCCTGCGCAGCGATTACCGCGCCCAGCAAGACAATCTGTTCGCTCTGCGCGGCAAGCTGAATATGGCACAGCATCTTCGTCTCAACCTATGCCGTCGTGACCGGTTCTATACCGAGTTCGACGAGTTTTCGCTCAACAGACCGGAAAACCGCCTACTGCATACAACCCTAAAGCGCGTATTGAAGTGGACTGCCTCGCAAGCAAACCAGCAGCTAGCACGAGAGCTGTGTTTCGTTTTCGCCGAAATTCCCACATCCGACCAGATCAACGCGGACTTTGGTCGGATACGGCCAGATCGAGGGATGGCTCATTACGACGCAGCAATGGCTTGGGCCCGACTGATTCTGCTAGATGAGTCACCCCTCACTGGTACGGGCCAACATTCCGCGCCGTCCCTGCTCTTTCCGATGGAAGCGGTCTTTGAGGCTTTTGTCGCGAAACATCTTGCCCGACAACTCAACTCAGGTCACGACCTGCGCCCCCAAACACGCAGCCTGAGGCTTGTACGACATAAAGAGCAGGACTGGTTTCAGCTCAAGCCTGATCTGCTGGTACAAACTGCCAAAACCAATCGCTTGGTGCTCGACACCAAGTGGAAGCTGGTTGATGAGCGGAAAGCCAATAGCAAGGAAAAGTACGGCTTGAATCAAAGCGACTTCTACCAGCTACATGCTTACGGCCAGAGCTATCTCGACGGAAAAGGCGATGTGATCCTGATCTATCCCAAGACCGAAACCTTCGGTCAGGCCCTGACAGTATTTAGCTTCCCTAAGTCCCCCGACCTGCGCTTGTGGGTTCTACCGTTCTGCCTGAGCACTAGACAGATGCACTTACCGCAATGCGGCAGCCTCGCTCCGTTTTTCTCATCGGTCACCTGAGCAGTCATAACTTAAACAACCGGGTGCCCCCATGATCCGTCACTACCTTGCCGGCCTGCTGCTTGGCTTCACAGCCACAGCAAACGCAGCTGATACCTCCAGCTGTTACGCAATTTCTGAGGCTGATGCTAGGAACTACTGCCAGGCTCTCGCGCACAATGACCCCGGTCGCTGCTATGCGATTCAAGACTCTGCGATGCGCAGCCGTTGCCTGGCTGAGGCCAGGCAATGAGCACCGACGAAATCAGAGAGCTTCTGCTAGACCTGCAAAGGCTCGCTTTGGAGACGGAGCAAGCAGAGCAGGCGATTCTGCGCAAAGCCAAGGAGCGTCTGAGCCAACTGCCTGAGGCACCATCCAGCGAAACTGAAAGGCGTCTGCTTCGAGGGGTGTTATATCGAGCGGAATCGGCACTAGGGCTGAAAAATCAGATCGAGTAGGACACTTCCAGGGCGCATGACTGCGCCATGCAGATTCCCTGGTTCAGCAGCACGAATTATCGCCGACGAACACGGTTCAGAGCCCCCTTACGCAGGCAGCGTGCTCCCGCAGGCTTCAAGCGCAGGTGCTGATCGTCCTTGACCAGGTACTTCATCGCGAAGTGCGTACGAGACCGTTTGGACTGATCATCCCTCTGGATCAGACCGATACCGCATTCGTCACCATACCCCTCCTTGTTGTGGTTGCAGCTGTGGGCATAACCCTGACCACGAGTGACCGCCTCCCACAGCTCGCTGATCTCAATCGCCTTCCAGACATCCCGGCACACCTGGTTGCCATTGAAGAAGTAGGCTGCATGGATGTGGTATCCCCTACCATCATTCCGATCCCCTTGCTCCACTGAGTACGTGTAGCCGATCAGGTGCTCGAAAGTCAGGTGACGGCTGTGCTCGTAGATCAGATCATCCAGGTGATCAAAGACTCGCTCGACTCGAAGTCTGGCCTGAGCTTCAGGTCGGTAATACAGATCCAGTCTGATGACCGTTGTGCGGGAGTACAGGCTCATCACAGCATCCGTGTACGCCTCCATTTCCCTCGCCTGCTGCTTGGCCAGCTCTCGTCGATCCCCTGGCCTGCGTCGATACCGTTGCTGACGAGTCAACTCTCGGATCCGTTCGGTCAGGACGTTCATGCTCTGTTGATGACTGAGCCAGTACGTACCCGTCTCACTCATGCAGACAGGGCCATTGGGTGAGCGCTGAAGGCTGATGTCTTGACAGGCCTCCCAGAACGCTTGCAGGTGCTCGCTGTAGCCGTACTCCACACGCGCATCGAAAAGGTCGTACATCTGCCGGATGTTGGTGAAGTAGCGGGAGAGCCTGGTCTTTTCGACCTGCTCATAGCCTGAGCGTTTATGCGTGATCCGGAATGCGGGTGTATCGCTGTGTTCGATAGCCTGGACGAGTGATTCGATCTTCAGGGCTATGTCGGACTGGGAGAGGTGGGTGTTGAGCTTGCGGTTGTTCATGGCTGAGTACCTAGTTGGTTATGTCGCATACCAGGTACGTGGTGTGTTTCTTTTTACTGGTCTTCTTTCCCTCTGGTGGTAGTCAGCGGTGATAGGTAGTGGTGGTTACTATTGGATAGATAGAGTAGATACTTAATGGCTATTGAATATTGGATATTGATATATCAATAGATGCAGTCCTGCCGATGCCGACCATCCCGACCAGGCCGGGCAATGGGGAGCAACATTACCCGGCCTGGCGAGAGATTTTCCGCATTGCATTCTAGGAGAGTTAGTTGAGAGCCCAGCACCCTGAGCTGCGGCATAAACGCCATGACCAGCCGAGGCCAGTCATGGCGCGATGGTTAGTCCTTCCTAGCAGGCCATGCTCAGATGACCGACTGAGAGAACGGGTGCGCCTCCAGCGAGGTCCCGCTCTTCAATTCTTGCCAGGATCCAATCGTGCACCTCGCTATCGACCCAGCCGACGCAGCGGTCGCCAAGGGATACCGGTTTCGGGAAGGTGCCTTCCGAGATGTGCTTGTAGATGGTAGACCGGGCAAGACCGGTCGAGTCGATGACTTCTTTCAGACGGATGATTCGCATGAGCAGGCTCCTCTGTGGCTCAGAGGATGTGCGGGGGAAGTAAAAGATTACTTACGCTCTATCCCTTGACCGAGTCAGCAAGCCCAATTCGTAACGCTCACCAATAGGGATCTCAGCTTCTTCGCGATACAACTCGCAAACGCGCGGAGTCACGTATTTAATAACCAAGCAACTAGCCTGGGGTATGAGGGAGCGCTCCATTAGAAGCGTGGTAATCCTAGCCTTATCCTTTTTCTTCGGAGCAGGAATAATCTGGATGCGCGTGTTACAAGTCCCACCCGAAGGCATGCGCATAAGTATCTTCCGGATCCATCGAACGTTTTCCAGCGCCAACCAACCTATATGCTCGATCACTATCGCCCAGTCAGATTCATTTATAGCGGTGCCAGCACCAGCGCTCCCGTTAGGCCTCTGAAAGTCAGAAGCGATCATCTTCTCCAGTGATTTAGCCATTTCGGGGAAGTCAGGGTTAGAAAGCTCAACCCAACGATTAGAAAGAAGGAACGACGCGTAGGCATCGAGCCGCATGCAAAAAACGTTGAAGGCCTGCTCCTCAATAGCACGTAGATATCGCTCTACAACAGGCAGAGCAGTAGCACATACTGCTTCGCGTTGATTCCACCCAAAATCCTTAAGCGCCAAGACGGAACAAACATCTCTGCCGAGCCCAAGGAATGGATGATTCAAATTCAAAAAGTAGGTCGTGCTAAGCTTGACCCCCACGAATAACGTGTTCGATGCTCCCGGAACGTAGCTTCTAATTAACCCCCGAGCCAAAAGCCCCTGCAGCTGCGATTTAAGCCTTACCCCGCCCATACCGGTTATCTGCCGAAGCTGCGACGTGGTAACGTCACGAACGACACCAAGCTCATCGGCATAACTGAATAGCACAGCAAGCAGCCATCTGCTACTAGCACTAGGCTGATCAGCCTTACTTTTGCCCGGTGGTTTTTTTAAGCCAATCTTTTTTTTCGCACAGTCGCCTTGATCGTTTTTCTCATTTCTTTCAGAAAGGAGATTCTTGATAGCCTGAGCGCAGACGGACGGACAATTTTCTCCATCCAGCTCACTCAGGTGAGCCCGGAGCGCCGCTGACAACTTGTAAGTGCTTGAAGGGCGCCCTCTGCCAGTCGAAACCTTATCAACAACCAGATATGCCTCAGCCGCCAACTTTGAAACTGCCCGCGAGACCACGCGCAGAGAAATACCTAAACGCTCAGACAACTCTCGCAAGGTCATTCGCAACGCTTCATAGCCCTCAAAATGCATCACAAAAGAGGCCAAAACGAGACGCTCTTCAGGCGACAGTCCTTTTTCTTCGCTCCGGAATAGACGCAGACAGGGCATTCGAACACCGATTTTAGATCAAACAGCTACCCTATCTCTTCTGTTTCCGTTACGCAATAACGTTATCGTCAACGAATTTCTCGCTCCCCCCTTTTTTTGCTACGATGTTTTTTAACAGTCGGAGGCATCCTGTGGGACGAAAAAGGGCTATCGGTTTGGAATGGCTAGATCCTCAAGATACGGATCAACGTTCTTGGGCAGTAGAGTTTTTATTAAAAAACGGCTTCGAGGAAATTTTTTATTATCAACAAAAAATACGCCCCGGCGAATTGCCTTCACACCAACAAATGCTACATGCAGGCGCCACAATCGAGCTAGACACTGCTAATGCAAGAAACATCTTTAAAGACATGAAAGATGCTTGGCGCCAACAGCGAAGTAGAAACAATAAAAAACAGAAAGGGCAACTCAACTGCACTTTCACGATAAATGGCGATTCGAAAAAAAACCTACACATCATGGCTAAGGATCTAAATATAAGCGCAACAGCATTAATAGAAAAACTGATAGTAAGAGCATACCAATCCCATCTAAAAAAGCGAGAGAAAGTAGCGCGCACAAAGTCAGAGAAACCTTTACTAGCGAACCATTGCGATACACCCGAAAACTCTAGGACTACTTTTAGCAAGAGGCCACATCAACTTGCCTCCCAAGCTGAACCTACCTGCGCACCCGCAGAAAATAGAAACCATGAAAATAATTCAGGCAGAAAGAATGAAATCGCAAGTGAAATCACCCCTACGGCTCATGATCTTTCCAACGAAGAAATAAATACTCACAACGCCAATCAAGGCACATACGCGACAAGAAAAAAAACGAGCTACATCGTACCTGCTACGATTCAAGAAAATATCGCAGCAAGCTATTTGGAAGATTTTGGCCCACTTGAGACCACATCTAGTCAAGACGAATAGCAACAAAGTCCTTTATAATTAAACATGAAACTCAACAAGCAACGTCGAGATAGATGAAAAGATTCATAATCAAAAAGCAATATGAGCCCCACAAAGTTAACTGACGCAATCCCGCACAAGAAACCTATCGGCGCGCAACAGCCCAAGCACCATACTAGTAATCTAAACTATGAACCGGACAACTTTCCGACAGCGCAGTATCGAACGACTCATCCTCTCCGACCGGAAGTCTTAGTCGCTCTCTGCTTTTGGGCCATAATGGCGCTGTTTGGATGCGTCGTAGTAACGCTTGAAAGCAGTCTCCAGGTTGCGCAGCGCCTCCAGCACGATACGTGCCGTGCGCTAACCGTCGGGGCGACATAGCTGCCAAGCCCGGCACCACAGCCTTTCCTGCACTAACCGCAGCCAGGCTGCCGTCCTGAAAGCTTGCGCCAGCGGAACAGTTGACTGGGTTGATACCGTTGCGACCGGAGACACCGAGATGCTATGCCCGGTTTCGAGCTAGCAGGGGCAAAATCTTGGGACTGTGTAGGCTGTATCCGTGATTGGCTGGCCAATATGCCATGAAGCCATAAACCGGGTAGAAAACCGGGTATCCTTCAAATAAGAATTGACCACCCCCCCCTAATTACCTGGCGTCCACATGGAAACTTACCGTCTAACGTCTGAGCCCTGCCAGCCCGACAACACAGCCGCGCCAGTGCGTGGCTGCGTTGCTTCTGTAACAGGTCGTACCTGCGGCAATTTGCCCCTTATCCCGCACTGGCCGCAGTCACTTGACAAGCGTCAATGCCCTGCCCAGCCTGCGTCATCGATGATGTCCGGACCGACGAAAAGCCTCTGGCCGCTGTCCGACAGCAAACCAATCCAAGCGACCATCTGGAGCAACTCCATGCAACGCCCGGCATCCCTTTTGTTTTCCTGGCTACTGTTGAGCCTTTTCGCGTTTTCCAGCATACCGGCCAACGCCGCTATCGGCGATGCAGAGGCAGTCAACCTGGCCGGCATGCAACGCATGCTGACGCAACGCATCGGTGCAAGTTACCTGATGGTTGGCGCCGAGGTACGCACACAGCAGGCCAATATGCAACTGGACGACAGCATGAGCCGTTACGAGGAAAACCTGCAGGCTCTGCGCAGCTGGGCTGCTGCCCGTGGCACACAGGAGATACAGCAACAACTGCAACAGCTGGTCAACCTGTGGCAACCCTACCGTGCACTGGCCATGCGCAGCCCCGACCGCACCGCCGCACTGCAGTTGATCGAGATGGCCGAACCCCTGCTGCAAGCCGCAGAAGAGCTTACGCTGCTGATCGAGCGACATGTCGCACAACCGTCATCACGGCTGATCAACCTCAGTGGCCGGCAAAGAATGCTCAGCCAGCGCATCAACATGCTTTATCAGGCCCGCAGTTGGGGAGTCACCGTCCCCCAGCTGGAAACCCGTCTGAAAGACAGTATCGACGCCTTTGATACGGCGCTCAACGAGCTGCGCCAATCACCGGAAAACACCCCGGAAACCTTGCTGATGCTGGATGAAGCGACCAGGCAGTGGAATTTTTCACGTCAGGGCTTCGATCTATCCACTGAGTTGCGCTTCGTACCCACGGTTATCAGCTCAACCACCAATCAACTGCTGCAGCAAATGGATCAACTGACCCTCAGCTACGTAGCGGCAGGTAGCTGATGCATGGGCGCAAGCAGTTGAAATTGAAGTTGAAAAAAACCGGCGAAAGGCTTGACAGCTTTCAACACTGATTTGATAATGCGCGCCTCGAATGGCTACATAGCTCAGCTGGTTAGAGCACAGCATTCATAATGCTGGGGTCCCTGGTTCAAGTCCAGGTGTAGCCACCATGATTTTCAAGGGGTTAGCGAAAGCTAGCCCCTTTTTTTGTGTCTGCGAAAAGCACATCAAGACCGAAGCTGACGACTAGATAAGGCCAAGACGCTTGGCCTGGGCAACGGCCTGTGTGCGACGGGCGACGCCGAGTTTGTGGTTTATTCGCCTGGCATGGGTTTTTACGGTATGCAGCGAAATGAACAAGGCCTGACTGATCTGCTGATTGGAGTAGCCCTGGGCAATACAGCGCAACACATCCAGCTCACGCTTGCTCAGCGGATCGTTGATCAGGCCACTGACACGGCCCGGCTCCAACGGCAACATGCCCAGCAGGCGATCCCGCAACGCCGACGCTGGCGCACGCTGCAGGGCGCCAGCAAGGCCGCCCGGAGCCTGTAGCAGCAATGAATGGAACGGACCCGCTATACAGTCACGATCGGCCAGTGCCAGCGCAATCAACAGGCTGTGCTCTGCCTCCTCGGGACGTTGGTTGCGGTACAGCAGTCGCACCAGACTGATCAGTACCGACAGCTGCTGTAACCGTTCACCTTGCTGTTGCAGACGCCCGGCCAACTGGCGTAACAGGCTTTCGGCTGCCAGCTGGTCTCCATTGCTGGCCAGATAACGCGCGTAGATTTGCTCAATCACTGCCGGCAGCGCGTGGAAAAATGCCGGCGGTGCAGCCGAGGGCTGCAGGCAATAGGTCTGGCGCAAACGTGGCAACCAGTGCCCGGCCAGATCAAGCCGGCCGCTGGTGATCCAAAGATCGCTCTTGATGGCCGTAACCCAGGCCAGATAAAACACCGGCGGGATATCCCACAGATGCATCAACCGCTCTGCTTCAGCCAGTGCCGCAAAGGCGCCGGCGCTCCCGCCACGCGTTTGAGCCAACAGCGCAGCACGGGCGCAGCAGCCCATTACCACATGTACATCGTGGCAACGCCTGGCCTCGTCTATCCCTTCAGTCAGCACCTGTAGTGCGGCGTCCTGGTCACCCAACTGTCCGAGCAGGTAGCCGTCATAAATAGCCAGTCGCGCTCGAATCGCCTGCGGACCCGGCATCAACAACCGGCTGCGCTGCTGCCCGATAAGCTGACGGGCCCGACTCGGCTCACCGCGCGTCTGCAGCAAGCGGGCTCGCATCAATTCAGCCTGCGCTTCAAGCAACGGACTATTCGCCCGGCGAGCTGCCTCAACAGCCTGTCGCGCCCACCCATTGGCCGAACTGCTACGCTGCCGGCAGAACTCCGCATCAGCCAGCACCAGCATGCACTGGATACGGCTACCCGTGTCGGCTGTCGGCAGACAGTCAAGCGCTGCCCTGGCATCCTCAAGGGCAGCCTGCAGGCGTCCGGCCGCCCTGCCCAGCCAGGCACGCAGAGCCAAGCCAGCACCCAGCAGCGCCTGCTGACGCTGCCGGTCCGGCTGTGGCAGAAACCGCTGTAGCGCCAGCAGCGAACCAGCGGCATCCTCCAACTGCCCAGCCAACGCCAGCGTCCAGGCGTTAATCAGCGCCAGCCTCTTGCTGCCGCCCTGCTGCAGTTCCGGCAGCCGGCTTCGCCATTCCAGCAACTCGGCCACAGGCTGTTCGGCCAGCAACTGCGCCAGTGGCAGTTGCTCCAGCAACCGCAGCGCCAACTGTCTGTCATCCGCCTGCAGCGCCTGGGCAATGGCTGGCAGCAGTGCACCCTGCTCGGCGTACCAGTCGCTGGCTCGCCGGCACAGGCTGCGCCACCGCGCCCTGTCACGACGCAGGCGGCGGCGCAGCACATCCACCAGCAGCAGATGAAAGCTGTAGCTGTCATCCCCATCCGGTTGATAAAGAAATACCTGCAGTTGCAGTAAACGCTCGATCAGTACGGCACTGTCATCCGCCTGACGCAGCCAATCACAGAGTGCGGCAGTAAAGCTGCCGGCCACTCCCGTCTGCTCGACAAACACCCGCATATCAGCCGGTAGCTGCGCCAGCACTTCCTGCAGCAGATACTCCTCTGCCCAATTACCCTCAGCTATCAGTCGCTGCAAGGCGGCACTATCGGCATTGCGCGCGGCCACTCCAAGCAAACGCAGACCCGCCATCCAGCCCTGGTTACGCTGCAACGCCAGCGCCAGCAATTCGCTATCGAGCGCACCCAGCCCGCTCTTCTGCAGCACCCAGCAGGCCTCCTGCTGATCACAGCACAATGCCTGTGCTGGCAGCTCAAACAACTGCCCTGACAGCCTCCAGCGCGCCAGCTGCCAGTCAGGCGGCTGGCGGCAGGTGAGCAACAACTGGGCATCTGCCGGCAGGCATTCGAGCACACGAGTCAATAACAGATCGGTTTCTGGACCACGCGCCAAATGGTAGCCATCCAGCACCAGCAATAGCGGCTTGTTACCAGCCGCCTGCGACAGCAGCTGCCGTAACCGGGCAGCAAGTTCCGGCGAGCCGACACGCCAGGTGCCCACGTCCGGACTGCCATCGCAGACAACCAGCAATTTTTCCAGCAATTGCCCGGGGCAGGCATCGGTGCCAGACAAAGACAGCCAGCGTACCGAGCACGCAGCGGAGCGGGCCCGGCAATATTCGATAGCCAGTGTGGTTTTGCCGTATCCGGCCGGGGCACAAAGCAGCAGAAGGCGCCGTTGCGCCGCCTGCATCAACAGGTCGACCAATCGGGGGCGCGGCAGGTGATCTTCCGGCAACTCGGGCCAGACTGAACTACCCGCAGGATGCAGCGTTATGGAGAGAGGCATTGGACAAGTCTATCGGCAGTGGCGCCGGCAAAACATGCCCAATTGTAACAGCAGGGCCGGTCGGCCCTGCTGCAGAGGTGCTACTTAGCGAACGCCAGCCTGACGCAGGGCGGCAGGAGTGAAGTCATTGGCGCTGGTACGGTAAGCGTAGTTGTAATCAGCACGCTCCTCGTTGTTCAGGCCCATGACCAGATAACGTCCGGCAATCAGGTCGTACAGGGTCTCAGCTGCATAGCTGGCCACCTGGAAGTTGTAGCGCTGCAGGGCATGGGCTTCGGCCACACGCCACAGGGTGCCACGGGCGTCGTAGTGGTCGATATGTCCAGCCTGCCAGCTGTCTTCATCAAAGAAGAAGTCGCGCTTGGCATAGATGTGACGCTGGCCGTCCTTGACGGTCGCCTCGACGTGCCATACACGATGCAGTTCGTAACGGGTGTGATCCGGGTTGATGTGGCCGGCCTTAACGATATCGTCGTACTTCAGCTCGGACGACGCCAGCTTGTAGCTGTTATAGGGAATCAGCATCTCGCGCTTGCCGACCAGTTTCCAGTCGTAGCGGTCGGGAGCGCCGTTGAACATGTCCAGGTTGTCGGAGGTACGCATGCCGTCAGCCGCGGTGCCCGGGCCGTCATAGGATACCTGCGGCGCACGGCGCACACGACGCTGGCCGGCGTTGTAGATCCACGCCATGCGCGGAGTCTTGACCTGGTCAACGGTCTCGTGAACCAGCAGCACGTTACCGGCCAAACGGCCCGGATCAGTCACTTGCTGCTTGAAGTAATAAAGGATGTTCTCATTAGTTGAAGATGAGAAGTCAGTCAGATATTCCGGCAGCACATACTCCTCGATAAAACGCACCAGCGTGAAGCTGCCGTTGGTCTGGGGAGTCGCCTGAACCACCACACGCTGCATGGAGCCACCGCGGTAACGGGTAACGTGGTTCCAGACCACCTCAACGCCACTGGACGGAATCGGGAAGGCATGGGCCAGCTGATAGCCGGTCACACCGTTGCCACCCTCGACCAGCCGGGAGTTGCGCGCATTGTGCGCCGCGGCATCATAGATCTCCTGCGGCAGGGCAACACTGCGACGGCTCTGGTAAACCGGCATGCGGAAGCTGTCCGGGTAGCGCTTGAACATGGCTACCTGACCCGGAGCCAGTTGATCCAGGTACTGCTCATGATTGGCTGCGGTAATCACAAATAGCGGCTGATCGTCTGCGTAGGGATTACCCATAAAGCTGTCTTTGACCAGCGGAGCCGCATCCTTGGCCAGACCACCGGTCCAGGCTGGAATGGTACCTGCGGCGTTACCCGCCATTTCGGCACCGATCGGGGTCAGCGACTTACCGAGTTCAGCAGCCTGCTGTTCGGTCACGGAAGCCTGGGCGACACCTGCAAACAGCAGGGCGGCAGCCAGGGACGAACGGATCATTTGTGCTTGCATTCAATCACTCACCTTCCGGTCAATACGCGCACGCAAAAACGCACCGGCAAGGCGCGCTATGGGCACAGTAGACCGGTGTAGTTATTTGGAATCCGGAATGGGTCTGACACTTCCGATGGCTGAGCAAAAGCCAGCCTCTAGCTCGGAGGTGCGACACTATAGCGCAACGCGCTGATCTGGTGAACCCGTAGTTGACGTCAATTGACCAACGGCATCAAAAAGCCCCGGCACCTGGCCGGGGCTTTGCTGATCAATACGCCAGGCTTACAGGGTAGACAGGAAGGGCGCGCCAGCCTCCTGCCACTGGGCAATCTCGCCGCGGATGCGCTTCTTGTCGAGTTTGCCGACACTGGTTTTGGGAATTTCTTCGACCACGGCAATCTGCGTAGGAATTGCCCACTTATTGATACGACCATCATCAACAAAGGGCTTCAGGTGGTCACGCAAAATACGCGCATCCATGGTTTGTCCTGCCTTCGGGACAATCAAGGCAAACGGACGCTCATCCCATTGCGGATCAGGCACACCCACCACTGCCACTTCGGCGACGGCCGAATTCAGGCTGATCAGATCTTCCAGTTCCAGCGAGGAAATCCACTCGCCACCGGTCTTGATCACGTCCTTGATGCGATCGCGAATCTCGATGGTGCCGTACTGGTCGATAGTGGCGACATCACCTGTGTGCATCCAGCCGCCAGCCCACAACTCGACACTCTTTTCCGGCTCGCGGAAGTAACCCTGGGTCAGCCAGGGTGCGTGCAATACCAGTTCGCCCTGGGTCTTGCCGTCCTGTGCCAGGAAGTTACCCTCGGCATCCATGATGCGTGCCTCGACCAGCGGCCCCGGCACGCCAGCCTTGATCAGGCAGCTCGCGCGTTGATTGTCATCAAGCTTTTCCAGTTCAAGATTCAGATAGGCCGCAGATATCAGCGGACAGGTCTCGGACATGCCATAGGCTGCCGACAGGCGCATGCCCCGCGCCTTGGCCGCGTCGAACAGGCCACGGTTCAGCGCACTACCTCCGATAATGACTCGCATGCCATTGAAGTCATGATCCTGTGCGCCCTTGGCATTCAGCAGCATGCCGAGGATGGTTGGTACGCAGTGTGAGAAGGTGACCTTTTCCTGCTTGATCAGCTGCATCAACAGTTCCGGCTCATAACGCCCCGGATACACCTGCTTCAGACCAAGCATGGTCGCGGTATAGGGAATACCCCAGGCATGCACATGGAACATCGGCGTGATCGGCATGTACACGTCACGGTTACCAAGCAGCCGGTTACTGTCCAGCGCGCCCATGGAAGCAGCCTGCGTCAGGGTGTGCAGCACCAGCTGACGATGGGTGAAATACACGCCCTTGGGGTTGCCGGTGGTGCCGGTGGTATAGAAGGTGGTGGCCACCGAATTTTCGTCAAAATCCGGGAAGTCATAGTCCGGCGAAGCAGCGGCCAACAGATCCTCGTACTCGCCGACAAAGCCGAGCATGTCACTGCCCTTGTCACTGCCATCGGTCAGCAAAATGGTCTTCTTTACTGTAGTCAGGTGATGCTCTATTCCCTTGTACAGCGGCACGAAGTCGCTGTTGACCAGCACGTAGATATCTTCGGCATGGTTCATGGTGTAGAGAATCTGGTCGGGCGACAGGCGAATATTGATGGTATGCAGGACCGCACCGATCATCGGCACGGCAAACATGCACTCCAGATAACGGTTGCTGTCCCAGTCCATCACCGCCACTGTCTCGCCCGGCTTGACCCCGGCCTCAGTCAACGCATTGGCCAGACGGCAAACCCGCTGGTACAAGGTGCTGTAGTCATAGCGCAACTGGTCGCGATAGATGATTTCCTGGGTCCGCTCATAGCGGACTCCGCTTTGCAGCAGGCTTTTGATCAGCAACGGGGTGGAGTGGGCCGATTCGGTCGGCGGAATGACACGGGTATTGAGCATGATTCTGACCTGTTTGTTGTTGGGCTTGTAGCCGGTCCTGCGGCCCTTTACGGCCGATTGGCAGGCACTATAGACAGGCCTGACAATCGACACCTATCACTCTAAAGTATGATCCGCCACGAAACCTTCCTCCCATAATTTTTGCGGGTATACTGCGCGCAACTGGTCCTTTGGTGACCAGATCAATCACCACAGTCACATCGAACGAGGATTTCCGCATGTCCGACAACAGCATCGTCATCGTCAGCGGCGTACGCACCCCTATGGGCGGCTTCCAGGGCAGCCTGTCCAGCCTGAGCGCCGTGGAGCTTGGCGCCATCGCCATTCGCGAGGCGGTGGCGCGCGCCGGCGTGGCACCCGCCGAGGTGGACGAAGTGATCATGGGCTGCGTACTACCGGCCGGTCTCAAGCAGGGCCCGGCCCGCCAGGCCAGCCTGCAGGCCGGCCTGCCGTCAGCGACCGGCTGCACCACGATCAACAAGCTGTGCGGCTCCGGCATGAAGGCGGTAATGATGGCGCATGACGCGCTGAAGGCCGGCAGCAACCGCATCATGTTGGCTGGCGGCATGGAAAGCATGTCCAACGCCCCCTACCTGATGACCAAGGCACGTGGCGGCCTGCGCATGGGGCACGGTGAAATCAAGGACCACATGTTCTTCGATGGTCTGGAAGATGCCGCCACCGGCCGCCTGATGGGCTCATTCGCCCAGGACACCGCCGAGCAGCACGGCCTGACCCGTGAAGAGATGGACGCCTACGCCATCGAATCGCTGAAGCGCGCCAAGGCCGCGATTGACAACGGCAGCCTGGACAGCGAAATCGTCCCGGTCAGCGTCAGCACCCGCAAGGGCGAGGTGCTGGTGAAGGACGACGAGCAGCCGCACAACGCCAATATCGAGAAGATCCCGACCCTCAAGCCGGCGTTCAAGAAGGACGGCAGCATTACCGCCGCCAATGCCAGCTCCATCTCCGATGGCGCCAGTGCACTGCTGCTGATGACCGCCGAGGAAGCACAGAAGCGCGGCATCAAGCCACTGGCGCGCATCGTCGGGCATGCCACCCAGAGCCAGGACCCGAGCGAGTTCACCCTGGCCCCGATCGGCGCCATGAGCAACCTGTTCGCCAAAACCGGCTGGAGCAAGGATGACGTTGACCTGTTTGAAATCAACGAAGCCTTCGCCATGGTCACCATGCTGGCGATGCGCGAACACGGCCTGGATCACGCCAGGGTCAACATCTATGGCGGTGCCTGCGCCCAGGGCCACCCGGTTGGCTCCACCGGCTCGCGCCTGATTGTTACGCTGATCAACGCCCTGCAGAAAACCGGTGGCAAGCGCGGCATCGCCTCGTTGTGCATCGGCGGCGGCGAAGCCACTGCAATCGCTATCGAGCTGCTGTAAGCCCCATCCCTCGGGGCAGCCAGCCTGCCCCAACCTTTCACCGTTAACAAATTCTATACATCTGCGTCGCTCTGAAGCTGCAATCAGTGCAACCAAACTGTCATCCAGCCGTTATAATTGCCCGCGTTTTCGCACACTGACGATCATCAGACGCAGGCCATGCTCCCAAAAACGGGAAAGCTCTGGCCGGCCAACCTGCACTCAAGCGGTGACCCATGTCCTATTCTTTGTTTGATTTCCTTCAACTGGTCGGCTCCCTGGGCATTTTCATCTTCGGCATGAAAATTTTCAGCGAAGCACTGCAGAAGGTCGCCGGCAACCGGCTCAAGGCCATTCTCGGCGGCATGACCCGCAACCGCCTGACCGGCGTACTGACCGGCTTTGCCACCACATCAATTACCCAGTCCTCGACCACCACCACGGTGATGGCCGTGAGCTTTGTCAACGCCGGCCTGCTGACCTTCGTGCAGTCCACCGGCGTGATCATGGGTGCCAACATCGGCACCACCATCACTGCCTGGCTGGTAGCGCTGTTCGGCTTCAAGTTTCAGATAACCCCGATCGCGGTTGCCGTCATCGGGGTTTTCTTTGTCTTCCTGTTCTCCAACAACAGCCGGCTGCGCAATATCGCCGAGGCCATGGTCGGTTTCGGTATCCTGTTTATCGGCCTGGAGTTCATCAAGGGCGCCGTACCGGATATCCGCAGCAACCCGGAGATGCTGGCCTTTCTGGATGGATTCAGTGACTACGGTTACCTGTCGCTGCTGCTGTTCGTGGTGGTCGGCACCGTACTGACCCTGCTCACCCAGTCATCCTCCGCTGCCAGCGCCATTACTCTGGTGATGCTGTTTGAAGGCTGGATTTCATTCCCGATTGCCGCCGCCATGATCCTTGGTGAGAACATCGGTACCACAGTCACCGCCAACCTCGCCGCCATGGTCGGCAACGTGCATGCCAAACGGGCAGCGCGCTTCCACCTGTTTTTCAATGTGATCGGCGTGATCTGGATGCTGCTGCTGATCTACCCGGTGCTGAACCTGATCGATATCTCCATTCAGTTCTTTACCGACAGCAGTGTTTCGGTATTCACCAACAGTGCCGAGGCCCGTTCCAACGCCACCCTCGCCGTGTCGCTTTTCCACACCAGCTTCAACGTGCTCAACGTGGTACTGCTGTTCGCCTTCGTGCCCTGGCTGGTGCGCCTTATCGAATATATCCAGCCTGACCGTGGCGCCAGCGACGAGGAATTCCACCTGCGCTTCATCAGCACTGGCGTGATGACCTCACCGACCCTGGCCGTGGAACAGGCACAGAAGGAAATCCAGCAATTCACCGGCATCATCGAGAAAATGCATGCCAGCGTGCATGAACTGCTGTTTGATCCTGCCGCCCAGTCCGACCGTCTGATGGAGCGCATCCACAAGTTCGAGCAGGCCACCGACCAGATGGAAATCGAGATTTCCGATTATCTGGTACGCATCAGCGAAGGCGCCAACATGGAGCACGACCTGACCGAGCGCATGCGCTTTATGCAGACCATGATCAACGACCTGGAACGGGTTGCCGACATCTATTACCAGATCTCCAAGATCTCGGTAAAAATGCACGAGGCCGAAACCGACTGGCCCGAGGAAGCACGGGCCGAGATGGTGCTGATGATGGACGCCCTGCGTAACGCCATTGCCAACATGCACATCAATGTCAGCAAGGAGCCGGAGCAGGTCAACCTGGATCATGCGCTGGTACTGGAAGATGCGCTGGACAAGCTGCGTGACAACTTCCGCGACCAGCACTACTGCCGACTGGAGCGGGGCGCCTACTCGACCCGTGCCGGCGTGGTGTTTATCGACGTGCTGAATCGTCTTGAGCGGATTGGCGACCATGTACTGAACGTCAACGAGGCCGCCGCTGGCAAGCGCCTCAAGGCCATGCGCATCCACGGCCAGAAGCAACCGGCCTGAGCCTGAGCGCCGCTGTCGACCCCGGCAGCGGCGCAGCCCACCAACAGGCATTTATGCCTGACCATTCACCGGTCGGACAGCTCTTGCCCTGCGCCTTGCGGCAGTGGACACTGGCCGGCATTTTCCCCCGATCCAGTACAGGAGAGTCCCATGAGCGATATCCGTTTTGACGACAAGGTAGTCATTGTCACCGGCGCCGGCGGCGGCATTGGCCGCGCCCATGCCCTGCTGTTCGCCAAGCATGGCGCCAAGGTCATCGTCAACGACCTGGGTGGCAGCGCCACCGGCGAAGGCGCCAACAGCGAAGCGGCGCTCAAGGTGGTCGAGGAAATCAAGGCGATGGGCGGCACCGCAGTGGCCAACCCGGACAGCGTGGTAGATGGCGACAAGATCGTGCAGTGCGCCATGGACAACTTCGGCCGCATCGACGTGGTGGTCAACAACGCCGGCATCCTGCGCGACAAGAGCTTCGTCAAGATGACCGACGCCGACTGGGATCTGGTCTACAAGGTCCACGTCGAGGGCGCCTACAAGGTCACCCACGCCGCCTGGCCGCACATGAAGGACAACAACTTCGGCCGGGTGATCTTCACCTCCTCCACCTCCGGCATCTATGGCAACTTCGGCCAGGCCAACTACGGCATGGCCAAGCTCGGCCTCTACGGCCTGACCCGCACCCTGGCCATCGAAGGCCAGAAGAACAACATTCTGGTCAACGCCATCGCCCCCACCGGCGGCACCCGCATGACCGAAGGCCTGTTCCCGGCCGGTGCCTTCGACAAGCTCAAGCCCGAGCTGGTCAGCCCGCTGGTAGTCTACCTGTGCTCCGAACAGTGCCAGGAAACCTCCAGCCTGTTCGAAGTCGGTGGCGGCTGGATGGGCAAGGTACGCTGGGAGCGTTCGCTGGGCATTGGCTTCAACCCGGATGAAGGCTTCAGCGTCGAAGACGTTGCCGCCAACTTCGAGCAACTGTGCAGCTTCGAGGGTGCGGTACACCCGAAAAACAATATCGAAGCGCTGAAAGAGCTGATGGCGAATATTCAGAAGTTCGCCTAAGCGCTGCACGCCTCAGCGTTAGCCCAGGCAGGCATGGTCACGCAGTTTGGCCATGCCTGTGGTTGGCCAAGCAGCACAAAAGCCTGCCCTCCAGAGAGTCACGCCACCCTTCGTCCATGCATAAATCCGACTGGATTGCCACGGGCTTGCAGCCCTCGCAATGACGCCGTGAATTACAGAATCTTCAGAGCAACGATCATCCCCACAACGTCTGGCGCATATCTGCCGTACTAATGCACCTAACACGCGCCCCCTCACACGTCATGGCGAGGAGCGCAGCGACGCGGCCATCCATGCGCTCAGCATGCAGCCATATCACTGGTGATGACACGTTGAAGTTGATAGCGTTCGCCCAACAGCGCCACTCTTATCCCGCCAGACAACACAATTCTTATAGGGGCAACAATGGCTAAAACATGGACGTCTGATGAACTATTGGTAGTGCTGGGTCTTTACTGCCAGCTGCCATTTGGACAATTTCATAGCCGTAATCCACTGGTCCAACAGGTCGCGACCCATCTGCAACGAACGCCTGGATCAGTTGCTATGAAGCTGTCAAATCTGGCCAGTCTTGACCCTATCATTACCGGCAGTGGTCGCAAGGGTTTGCAGGGTGCTTCAGCACTGGATCGGGAAGTATGGAACGCTTTTTCAACAGACAGCCTGAGCATGCTGCCACTCGCCGAGCAGGCCTTGCAGCTAGCGCTGGAAAGCAGCAAACAGACGACTATGCATGAAGCGGAGAATGTTGCCGCTTATCAGGAGGATGACCACTTCGCTAATGTCAAAGTGCGCAAGGGTCAAAAACTCTTTCGTGATGCCGTGTTAACCGCCTATGAAAATCGTTGCTGTGTCACAGGAGTAGCGGAACCTCGCTTTCTAGTTGCCAGTCATATCCGCCCTTGGCGGCAAGACCCTGAGAATCGTCTTAACCCGCGCAATGGACTATGTCTTAGCCTGATGATTGACAAGGCCTTTGACCTCGGCCTGATAACCTTCTCAGAAGACTACCGCCTGGTACTTTCTGCAGAACTCAAACAGCATGAAAAAAATCCCCATATAGCCGAGACATTTTTCACCAGAATGGGCCAGCCAATTACACTGCCAAGCAAATTTACCCCTGATCAGCGTTTTCTGGCTTGGCATCGAGAGTCGTATTTTGTCGGTAACCCACTACGCTGATTTGCTTGGGTAATTGAAGCCGACTTTGGCAATCAACATTCGCCAACAAAAAACCCGCCCCCGTTTCCGGTGGCGGGTTTTTCATCATCCAGCAGCCGGTTATCCGCTGCGCAACTCACCTCAGATATAGAAAGCCTCCAACGGCGGGAAGCCGTTGAACTCGATGGCGCTGTAGCTGGTGGTGTAGGCACCGGTGGACAGCCAGTACAGGCGGTCGCCGATGGCCAGGTTCAGCGGCATGCCGTACTTGTAGTTCTCGTACATGATGTCGGCGCTGTCGCAGGTCGGGCCGGCGATTACCGCTTCTTCCAGTTCGCCCTTCTTCTCGGTGTAGATCGGGAACTTGATCGATTCATCCATAGTTTCGATCAGGCCGCTGAACTTGCCGACGTCGGTGAATACCCAGCGTTCCAGGGCGGTGTGCGACTTGCGCGACACCAGCACCACTTCGCTGACCAGAATGCCGGCGTTGGCGATCAGCGAGCGGCCTGGCTCCAGAATGATTTCCGGCAGTTCGTCACCGAAGTCTTCCTGCAGGAAACGGGTGATTTCCTCGGCGTAGGTCTTCAGCGTGTTGGTCTTGGTCAGGTAGTTGGCCGGGAAGCCGCCACCCATGTTGATCATCTTCAGCTCAATGCCATCTTCTTCCTTGAGGCGCTCGAAGATCACCTTGACCTTGGCAATCGCTGCGTCCCAGGCGCCGATGTCGCGCTGCTGCGAGCCGACGTGGAAGGAAATGCCGTAGGGCACCAGACCCAGTTCGCGGGCCAGCACCAGCAGATCCATGGCCATGTCGGTCTGGCAGCCGAACTTGCGCGACAACGGCCAGTCGGCAGTGGTCGAGCCTTCGGTGAGGATGCGCACATAGATCTTCGAGCCCGGGGCGGCCTTGGCAATGTTGCGCAGGTCAGCTTCGGAGTCGGTGGCATACAGGCGTACACCCTTCTCGTAGAAGGCGCGGATGTGCCTGGACTTCTTGATGGTGTTGCCAAAGCTGATCTGCTCCGGCTTGACGCCCAGCGCCAACACCTTTTCCAGTTCGTAGATCGAGGCGATGTCGAAGTTCGAACCCTTGTTTTTCAGCAGGCTCAGCACTTCATTGGCCGGGTTGGCCTTGACCGCGTAATAGATGTTGGCAAAGGGGAAACCGTCGACCAGCTCGTCATAGGCGCGGTCGATGGTCTTCAGGTCGACCACCAGAAAGGGGGTTTCGTGCTGATCAGCGCACTCTTTGATGCGGCTGAAGGTGTCACGGTCGAAATATTCTTCCAGCTTGATAGGCATGGCTTCGGCTCCAAAGCAAAAAGTTCCGGATTGGGCCGCGTGAGGACAGGACGATCAGATGCAGGGCAGACAAGTGCATCCCCTCACCCACTGTTTCAATGGGGACGGGGATGCGCTTTCCGACGGAAGCGCTTCCGAACATGCAAGGCCAACACACAACCCAAGGGGTGCGAACGTCTGATCAGTATCCCCACTTTGGTTCGCCTACTTCCCAAGGCGTGCGCCGAAAGCAATAAGTCCGGTATCTACCAGTCTTGCTGTCTCGTCGTCAGTACTTGAGCCGTATGGATCGTGCCAGCCTCAACGTTCGGGGCGCACCATAAAACCAAGCGGCCCACGGGTCAATACCCAGCCGTTATTTGTTGAAATCTAGCCGATAAAGATGAAGCCGGCATGACAGCCGGGCGATACCCTTTGTTTTGCCCCTGACAATCGGAGACAATACGCGCCTGTCATCCTTTACCTCTGCCGGAGCCTGCTGGCGCTGATGTGCCGTGGCTCCCTGCCACAGCCTGAATCGAACAGCACATGCCCAATACCATCGAAAAAGAAGTCGGTAAACGCCGTACTTTCGCCATCATCTCCCACCCCGACGCGGGCAAGACCACCATCACCGAGCGTTTGCTGCTGATGGGGCAAGCGATCAACGTGGCCGGCACGGTAAAGGCGCGCAAGTCCGATCGGCATGCCACCTCGGACTGGATGGCGATGGAGAAACAGCGCGGCATCTCGGTCAGCACCTCGGTGATGCAGTTCCCCTACCGCGAGCACATGATCAACCTGCTCGACACCCCCGGCCACGAGGATTTCTCCGAGGACACCTACCGCACCCTGACCGCGGTGGACTCGGCACTCATGGTGCTGGACGGCGGCAAGGGTGTCGAGCCGCGTACCATCGCGCTGATGGAGGTCTGCCGGCTGCGCGACACGCCGATCGTCAGTTTCGTCAACAAGCTCGACCGCGATATCCGTGACCCGATCGAACTGCTCGACGAGATCGAAGCGGTCCTGAACATCCAGGCCGCACCCATCACCTGGCCGATCGGCTGCTACCGTGACTTCAAGGGTGTCTACCACCTGGAGGGCGACTACATCATCGTCTACCAGCCCGGCCACGGCCACGAACGTACCGAACGCCAGATCATCGAAAAGCTCGACTCGGACGCGGCACGCGCGCATCTGGGCGACCTCTACGACAGTTTTGTCGAGGAACTGGAACTGGTGCAGGGTGCCTGCCACAGCTTTGATCGGCAGGCCTTTCTGGATGGCCGCATGACCCCGGTGTTCTTCGGTACCGCATTGGGCAACTTCGGCGTTGACCAGGTGCTGGATGCGATTGTCGACTGGGCGCCGATGCCGCTGGCACGACCGGCCAACGAGCGCAAGGTGGAGGCCATCGAGGCACCCTTCACCGGCTTCATTTTCAAGATCCAGGCCAATATGGATCCGAAACACCGCGACCGCATCGCCTTTATGCGCATCTGCTCCGGCCATTACGAAAAGGGCATGAAACTGCATCAGGTGCGTACCGGCAAGGATGTGCGGATCGCCGATGCCCTGACCTTCTTCGCCGCCGAGCGCGAACATCTGGAGGAAGCCTGGGCCGGTGACATTATCGGCCTGCACAACCACGGCACCATTCAGATTGGCGACACCTTCACCGAGGGCGAAAAACTCGGCTTCACCGGCATCCCGCACTTTGCCCCGGAGCTGTTCCGCCGCGTGCGCCTGAAAGACCCGCTGAAATCCAAGCAGTTGCGCCAGGGCCTGCAGGAACTGGCCGAGGAAGGCGCGACCCAGGTGTTCTTCCCCGAGCGCAACAATGACATCATCCTCGGCGCGGTCGGTGTGCTGCAGTTCGATGTAGTGGCCAGCCGACTGAAGGAAGAATACAAGGTCGAGTGCCTGTACGAGCCGGTCAACGTCTGGTCAGCACGCTGGATCGAGTCAGATGACAAGAAGAAGCTCGAGGAATTCCGCAACAAGGCCATGGAAAACCTCGCCGTTGACGGTGGCGGCCACCTGACCTATCTGGCACCGACCCGGGTCAACCTGAGCCTGACCGAGGAACGCTGGCCGGAGATTCGCTTTCGCGCGACGCGCGAACACCACTGAAAGCAGCCACAGGGACAGGCATGAGATTCGTCGACAGCCATACCCATCTGGACTTTCCCGCCTTTGCCAGGGACCGGCAGGCGGTGCTGGCAGCGTGTGTCGCCGGTGGCGTCGAGCGGATACTGCTGATGGGTGTCAGCCGCAACAACTGGGACAGTATCCGGCAACTGGCCAGAACATCCACCTCACCCAGACTCTATGCAGCCTTTGGCATGCACCCGCTTTTTCTCGAACAACACCAACCAGAAGACCTGCATGCTCTGCGTGCTCTGCTTGACGACTGCAGGGGTGACCCGAGCTGCGTGGGTATCGGTGAAATCGGCCTGGACTATTTTGTTGAAACACTGGATCGCCAGCGCCAGCAACAGCTTTTCGAGGCCCAGTTGCAACTGACTGCCGAATACCGGCTGCCGGTCATACTGCATGTACGCCGTGCCCATGCGGCCACCATCGCCACCCTCAAGCGCTTTCGGCTGCCGCGTGGCGGTGTTGTGCATGCCTTTTCCGGCAGCCTTGAAGAGGCCCGTGAATACCAGCGTCTGGGGTTTATGCTGGGCATTGGCGGCGCCTTTACCTGGCCCCGGGCAATACGCCTGCAGCGGGTAATAAAAGCCTTGCCGGCAACGCAGTTGCTACTGGAAACCGACGCCCCCGACATGGCTCCAGCGTTTCAGGCCGACGAGCGCAACTCACCGCACTATCTGCCGGAAATAGCCCGTCAAATGGCCCTGTTACGCAATGAACCTCTCGAGCAGCTGGCCGAACAATGCTGGGCAAACAGCTGCCAACTGTTTGATTGGCAGGCGTAACAAAGCACGCAAGCGGGCTGAAGCCTCACGCGCATTCTGCTAGAGTCGGACTCGGTTACCTTTTCCGGAGTCGCACATGTTGCCACTGGGGCTGGTCGTACTGCTGGCGTGGATCCTGCTGCTGCTGCGCTTTCCGCGAATCATGATTCCCGCCAGTCTCGGTGTATTGGCGGTAGCGCTGTTGCTGGCCGTATCGGTCGGGGTGAAGCAGTGGCTCGACAGCCGCCAACTGGCGCGGATCGATATACGCATCGAATATGCACCGCAGCAGTGCGAGTTTGGCAAGCCGCTGCTGGTGCGGATAGACAACCGCAGCGAGCGCACTGCACAGCGCATCAGTTGGCAATTGCTGGCCCGGCAACCGGGCTACAGCAGCAACCTGATCGATACCGGCAGCACCGATGCCGGCTGGGAAACCGATCGTGCGCTGGCGCCCGGTGAACAATGGCAGCACTGTTTGCGTCTGCCGCGTTTGCGTAGCGGCTATCAACCCGCCGAACTTGAGTACCAGGCGCAGCGGGTTCGTGCCGTACTGGTGCGCTGATTTCATACAACAGATAAAACCATCAGGAGTTTTCATGAGCCAACCCGTCGCCTTGATTACCGGCTGTTCCTCAGGGATCGGCAAGGCACTGGCCGAGGCCTTTCTGCAACAGGGTTACCAGGTGTGGGCTACCGCCCGGCGCCCGGACAGTCTGGCCGAGCTTGAGGCGCGCGGCGCGATTGCCGTGGCCCTGGATGTGAATGATCCGCAGCAGCTGGCTGCCTGCGCTGAGCGCCTGCGCCAGCAGGCCGGACGGCTGGATGTGCTGATCAACAATGCCGGCTACGGCGCCATGGGGCCGATACTGGATGCTGACCGCGAGACCCTGCTGCGCCAGTTCGACACCAATGTGTTCGCGCCGCTGCAGCTGGTGCGCGCCTGCGCCGACCTGCTGCGCAACGCCAAAGGCCTGGTGGTGAATATCGGCAGCGTCTCCGGCGTGACCACAACGCCCTTCTCCGGCGTGTATTGTGCCTCCAAGGCGGCCTTGCATGCCTTGTCCGATGCCCTGCGTCTGGAACTGCAGCCCTTCGGCATCCAGATCCTCACCGTACTGCCAGGGGCGATTGCTTCGGAATTCGGTAGCAATGCCAGCGCCGCCATCACCATGGCCGAGGACTCCTGGTTCAAACCCTGGGAAAAAGCGGTGCAGGCGCGCGCGCGCGCCTCACAGAATGCCAGCTCGACCCCGGCCAGCGAGTTTGCCGCAGAACTGCTGAAACATGTACGCAACCCGTCACGTCCGCCCGAGGTACTGATCGGCTCGGGCAGCCGGCGTCTGGTGGCACTCAAGCGCTGGCTGCCGACCAGGCTGGTAGACAGTCAACTGCGCAAGCGCTTCGGTCTGGATCGCAGCGCCAGCTAGTCGGCCAGTAATGCGGCTGCACGCCGCTCGGCAATCGCCAGTGGCGTGCGTGCCTCGGCCCGGCTTTCAACAAACAAATCGGTCAACCGTGGGCCGATCTGCATCACCTGCGCCGCTATCTCGCTGGCACTGCGGCCCTGCCAGCCGAGCGCCACATGCAACAAACCACCAGCGTTGATCACATAGTCCGGCGCATACAGAATGCCCCGCGCCAACAGGCGCTCGGCATCCGCGGCATGCTGTAACTGGTTGTTGGCTGCTCCGGCAACCACGGCGCAACGCAGGTTGTCGATGACCGTGGCGTCGAGCACCCCGCCCAGAGCACAGGGCGCGAAGATGTCGCAGGGTGCCTCGCTTACCGCAGCCGCCGCCAGCGCACGGATACCCAGTTCCTCAACCGCCAGTTGCACCCGGCCCTCGTCAATATCACCGGCCATCACCTCGGCACCCTCGGCCACCAGCATTTCTGCCAAGGCATAGCCGACACTACCCAGTCCCTGCAGCGCCACCCTGACACCGTTCAGCGACGCACTGCCAAGACGTTCAGCCGCCGCTGCGCGAATCCCCTCAAGCACCCCCATGGCGGTCAGTGGCGACGGATCACCCGCCTGACTGGTTGCGGTGACATAGCGGGTCTGCTGTGCCACACAGTCCATGTCGGCACTGCCAGTGCCGCTGTCAACCGAGGTGATATAGCCGCCACGCAGCGACTCTATACAGCGCCCAAAGGCCTCGAACAGGCTGGCACGGTTGTCGATATGCGGGGCACGCAGGATCACCGCCTTGCCTCCACCAAAGGGCAAGCCAGCCAGCGCCGCCTTGTGGCTCATGCCCTGGGCCAAGCGCAGGGCATCCTGCAGGGCCTGATCAAAACTGGCGTAGGGTTGATAGCGGCAGCCGCCGAGCGCCGGCCCGAGCCGGGTACTGTGGATCGCCACCAGCGCTTCCAGTCCACTGCGCTGGTCGGCGAACAGGTGTACCGACTGCATGCCGGCGGATTTCAGGGTTGTAAACATGCATCCTCCACATCGAAAACCGGTAAACCTGCACCATGGCAGAGTCGCCACTGTCAAATCAGGATACAGACTGGGTAGCCGATCAGACAGTTGGGATTTGGCTATTTGGCGCTATTGCCGAATAATGCGATCCAGTTAAACACAGGAGATTCGCAATGCGCTGGTTTGTTCCACTGTTCAGCATCATGCTGATGATAGGTTTCACCATACCGGATGCCGAAGCAAGGCGCATGGGTGGCGGCAAGAGCTTCGGCAGCGCTCCGGCGCAACAGGCACCCGCACAGCGCCAGCAGGCACCCCGGCAGCAGCCGACACGCCAGCAAACCCAGCCAGCCGCTGCCAATTCCGGCGCCAGTCGCTGGCTTGGCCCGCTGGCCGGTATTGCCGCCGGCGGCCTGCTCGCCAGCATGCTGTTCGGTGATGGCTTCGAGGGCATCCAACTGTTCGACATCCTGCTGTTCGGCCTGATTGCCTTTGTACTGTTCCGCTTGCTGCGCGGCCGTCGCCCGGCCATGCAGTCAGCCGTAGCGGGTGGCGCGCCGAGCGGTTACTGGCAACCTGAGCCGGCCATGCAGCGCACTGCCGAGCCGCTGATGACTGATGCGGCCAACGTGCCGGAGCAACCATCGTGGTTCGATCAGGAACGTTTTCTGGCCGCTGCCGAGGAGCATTTCTATACCCTGCAGCGTCACTGGCGCGACAACGACCGCGCCGGCATGGCCGAGTATATGAGTGGTGAACTGCTGCAGGCCATGCTGCGCGAGCGCGACAGCAACCCGCCATCAGCCAGCGGCTTTGTCGAGCAGCTCAGTGTGCAGCTGGATGCTGTCGAGGAAGACAGTGCCGGCAATGCGGTCGCCAGCATCAGCTTCCGCGGACTGGATCATGATGAAGCCGGCGACACCGGGCAATGGTTCGAGGAGAGCTGGCGGCTTGAGCGCGATGCCGGCGACAACCAGCCGTGGATCATCACCGGGATTCGCCAGAACGGCTAGCCCCGCAGGTATTTCCATACGGCCTTGACTGGAGCCGAGGCCGTATGGATTTCCCGTCAGCGCCTCACCGGGCGTTTTTGCAATTTGCGTTGCAGGGTCCGGCGGTGCATGCCAAGGGCGCGGGCGGTGGCAGAAATGTTGCCGTCGTGCTCCGAGAGCACCCTCTGGATGTGCTCCCACTGCAGACGGTCCACAGACATAGGGTGCTCAGGCACCAGGTTTTCCGGATCAGCCTGTTCTGACAGCAAGGCCGTCAGCACATCATCGGCGTCCGCCGGCTTGCACAGGTAGTTACAGGCTCCCCGCTTGATCGCCTCGACGGCCGTGGCAATACTCGAGTAACCGGTCAGGATCAGCACCCTGAGATCCGGATACAGTTCCAGCAGGCGTGGTAGCAGCACCAACCCCGAGTCCCCCTCCATCTTCAGGTCAAGCACCGCGTAATCCGGCGTTTCGCAGGCAGCTACGCGCATTGCTTCGTCAGCATCGCTGGCCGTTACCACACGTACACCGCGTCGGGTCAAAGAGCGCGCCATAACCCGGGTAAAGGTTTCATCGTCATCCACCAGCATGATCAGCGGCTGGTCGTCCAGCCCGAGTTCGTCGCTCATGGTTGTTGCTCCTGTGCAATCGGCAGCAACACTTCGGTCAGAGTGCCCCCACCGTCCTGATTATAGAGTTTGACGCTGCCACCGAGCCGCTGCACCGCCGCCTGACTGAGGAACAATCCCAAACCAAAGCCCTTCTTGCCCTTGGTTGTGAGGAATGGCGAGCCGATCTGCTCGGCTATATGCAATGGCACACCAGGGCCATGGTCGCGAATATTCAGACGAATCTGTTTGGCATCCCAACTCAGGCGCACCTGCAGGTCATCCGGACAGGCATCTGCTGCATTATTCAACAGGTTGAGCACAGATTGACCCAGTTCCGGGCTAGCCATCACCAGCGGCGCCTCATCCTCCTGCATTGGCTGGAGTGTCCAGCTTACCTCCGGACGCATCAATTGCCAGCGCTCCAGCAACTCGTGCAGCCAGTTGTCCACCGGCTCCACATGACGCGATCCGCTGCGGCTGATCTCGGCGCTGCGCACCATTTGCTGCAGGGTGTCACGACAGAGTTTGACCTGCTCCTGCAGCAGTTCCAAGTCTTCCTGGATATTCGGATCCGAGCAATCGCAGCGCAAGTCCTTGAGCAAAACACTCATGGTAGATAACGGCGTGGACATCTCGTGCGCAGCGCCGGCGGCGACACTAGCGATCCCCAGTAACTGGGCATCTCGCAGACTTTGTTCGCGGCGCTCGGCTAAACGCTGGGCGTTCTGTCGCAGGGCGTCGGCCATACGTGCGACAAACAGGCTGATCAACGCTGCACCCATGACAAAATTCAACCAGGCACCCACCACCCTGAGGTTGCCAAACTCACCGAAGAGTACCAGTTCAAATACCTGCATTGGTGTGTAGAACAGCAATACCAGCGTACAGAGAATCACCGACAAGCTGGACAGCACCAGTGTATAGCGCCAGTTCAGGGTGGCGGCGGCAATGGTCAGAGGCACCAGATAGTAGGACAGGAAAGGGTTTCCCGGACCGCCGCTGTAAAACAGCAATACGCTGTGGATCAGCATATCGAAGAACAGTTGGCCGGCATATTCCAGATTGGTCACCGGCCAGTCACGCGACAGCCTCAGCAGCGTAAGCACCGTGACCAGCATGGAGCAACCCAGGGCACTCACCAGCGCCGTCCAATCCATTATGAACAGACCACTGTAATACGCAGCAGAAACCGACAGGGTTTGTGCCAGCAGAACCAGCATGCGGATCACGATCAAACGCCAGAGGTTCTGCCGTGATGGGGACAGGGCCAGCGAATTTGGACTCATTGAGAGCATTGCCAAGTGTTGGTGCTCCAGTATAAATAGCTGGGGGAATTCCCCTGTGCGGCACAAGGTCGCATATTCTCTCATTACTGCCATCCGGCTTCCAGCGAGGATCACCGCATGTTCCGACTCATCCATCTCCCGGGGCTGCTGCTGTGCCTGAGCCTGGCCTCGCCGGTCAGTGCCAATACTTCCAGCGACCCGCTCAATCGCGTGTCCTTGCGTGCAGAGGCGCAGCAGTCGGTGAATCAGGACCAGCTTCGTGTAGTGCTGTTCCATGAGGCAAAGGACAGCGATCCGGCACGTCTGGCCGCTGCCGTATCGGAGCGGCTCAACCGCGCCCTTGAACAGGCCCGCGCCACAGGCGGTATTCGCGTCAGCAGTGGCAACAGGCGCAGCCAACCCATCCATGATGACAAGCGCAAACAGATCATTGCCTGGCGTGAGCGGGCTGAACTGATTCTGGAGGGAACCGATTTTGCGGCACTGTCGAGCCTGACCGGCCAGCTACTCGCGGATCTGAGCCTGGCCGACATGCAGTTCTCTCTATCCACATCACAGCGCCAGCAGACTGAGGACCAACTGATAGGGGAAGCTATTCGGGCTTTCCAGCAGCGCGCCAAACTGGCCAGTGAAGCGCTGGGGGGGAACGGCTACCGACTGGTCAACCTGAACCTGAACACCCAGTTTTCGCAACCCCCCTTCATGCCACGCGCACTTAAAATGAGCAGTGCCATGGATATGGAGACGGCTGCCCCGCAACTGGAGGCCGGGCAGTCCGATGTAGTGGTCAGCGCCGACGGGGTTATCGAAGTCATCATGCCCTGAGCCGCTCAGTCATCCGCCGGATCCTGATCCAGCGGTGCCTGAAGGTAGCGATCAGCAGCAAAGGTCGCTACCCAGTGGGGGCAGTACACCACCAGGCCGGTAATCAGGGTGCCGTTGATAAAGGCCTCGGGAAACATGACCAGCAACGCATAGCCAACCAGTTCAATCACCGAGGGCAGCACCTCCAGGGCACCGCTGCCCGACAAAAGCAACAACCCGACCAGCAGGCAACCGGCGGCAGCCAGGCCGGCAGCCAGAAAACCGCTGATAAAGATATACAGAAACAAATTGCGTGGCTGCAGTCGCTCCAGTGCGTGATGAATGCCCATGCAGACAACAACCGGTACGGCGATACGCAGCAGACCATTGATCCCCATACCCGCCAGCGTATCCAATCCCAGCAACCACAAGACCGCCTGCGCCAGTGCTGCAGCCAGGATCGCCAGCGGCCAGTCCAGCAGCAAGGCCACTGCCGTCACCCCGAGAAAATGAAAGGTCAGCCCGTTATCAAACTGGTGCCTGACCAGCCAGAGCATTACCAGCATGAAGGCGCTGCCGAACAACACGTGCTGGCGACGGCTGTCTGCCAGCAACTCGAGCCAGGGCGTACGCCACACCGCCAGCAGCAGCATCGACAGATAGAGCAGCCAGGCAACAGAAAGGACTACAGGAGAGAACAACAGAGCTGACAGCATCCAGGGATCGCCTCACCAAAACAGGTGTCGATTGTGCCAGTCAACGCGGGGAAATGTGAACACAGAAAGGGATGGTGGGTCGTGTAGGATTCGAACCTACGACCAATTGGTTAAAAGCCAACTGCTCTACCGACTGAGCTAACGACCCATATGCCCAAAAAAATGGTCGGGGTAGGGGGATTCGAACTCCCGACATCCTGCTCCCAAAGCAGGCGCGCTACCAGGCTGCGCTATACCCCGATGTTCCGCAAGTTGGCTCCGCGACCAGGACTCGAACCTGGGACCCAATGATTAACAGTCATTTGCTCTACCGACTGAGCTATCGCGGAATTACCTTGAAAACGCCTCAACAGTCTTGCTTTGCCCTGTCGAGGCGCGCCATTTTACCGGTACGACGTCCAGTGTCAAGCCCTTTGCCGGGCTTTGTCGGCCATCCCTTGCTGAAAACACAGAGCCCGCCATATGGCGGGCTCTGAATACTGCAACAACGCCGGATCAGAGTTGCGGGCCGGCCGCCACAATAGCCTCAGAAACCTGAAACTTCTTGAAGTTTTCGATGAACTTGGCGGCCAGTTCACGGGCTGCGGCATCGTACTCGGCCTTGTCAGCCCAGGTGTTGCGCGGATTCAGCAGCACGGTATCAACACCCGGTACCGCCTTGGGCACATCCAGATTGATCACCGACAGATGCTCGGTCTCGGTACCGATCAGCGCACCGGACTGGATGGCGGCGATAATGCCACGGGTGGTCGGGATGCTGAAGCGGCTGCCAGTGCCGTAGGGACCGCCAGTCCAGCCGGTGTTGACCAGATAAACCTTGCTACCGAAGGCATTGATGCGCTTGATCAGCAGCTCGGCGTACTCGCCTGCCGGACGCGGGAAGAAAGGCGCGCCGAAACAGGTGGAGAAGGTCGACTTGATACCGCCGCCCGAACCCATCTCGGTGGAACCGACCAGCGCCGTGTAACCGGAGAGGAAGTGGTAGGCTGCCTGCTCGTTGTTGAGGATTGACACCGGCGGCAGTACGCCAGTCAGGTCGCAGGTCAGGAAGATGATCGCGTTCGGCTCGCCGGCACGGTTCTCCAGCACCCGCTTCTCGACGTGGGCCAGCGGGTAGGCGGCACGGGTATTCTGGGTCAGGCTGACATCGGCATAGTCGGCAACACGGGTTTCCGGGTCGATGATGACGTTCTCGATGATCGAGCCGAACTTGATGGCCTTCCAGATCACCGGCTCGTTTTTCTCGGACAGGTCGATGCACTTGGCATAGCAGCCGCCTTCGATGTTGAACACGCTGCCGGTGGCCCAGCCGTGCTCGTCATCACCGATCAGGTTGCGCGCCGGGTCGGCCGACAGCGTGGTCTTGCCGGTACCCGACAGACCGAAGAACAGCGTGGTATCGCCATTGTCGCCAACGTTGGCGGCGCAGTGCATCGGCAGTACGTCTTTGGCTGGCAGCAGGAAGTTCTGCACCGAAAACATCGCCTTCTTCATTTCACCGGCATACTGCATGCCCGCCAACAGCACCTTGCGCTGGGCGAAGTTGATGATCACGCAGCCATCGCTGTTGGTGCCGTCGCGCGCCGGATCACAAACGAAATAAGGGGCATTCATGATCTGCCAGTGTCCCTTGGACGCCGGGTTGTACTGTTCCGGGTTGATGAACAGGGTACGGCCGAACAGGTTGTGCCAGGCGGTTTCAGTGGTCATGACTACCGGCAGGTAGTGCTCCGGGTCGGCGCCTACATGCACGTGCGAGACGAAGCTCTCGCGATCCGAAATGTACTGGGCAACGCGGGCCCACAGGGCATCGAACTTGTCAGCCGGGAACGGGCGGTTGATGTTGCCCCAGGCGATTTGTTCCTGAGTACTGGGCTCCTCGACGATAAAGCGGTCCATCGGTGAGCGGCCGGTACGGGCGCCGGTCTTGACCACCAGTGCTCCATTGTCGGCGAGCTGGCCTTCGTTGCGCTGGACAGCCAGCTCGATCAGGTGGGCGATGCTCAGGTCGGAATACACGGCAGTTGCTTGCGTCATCAAACGTTCCTCTTCGGCTTGGCCGAAATCTCCTAACAACCGGTGGCGCAAGCCCCGGCATGGCGGGTTCAACGGGTCGGATTCAGCGCTGGCATAGCGCACAGGCGCGACATTATGCCAAAAAAAAGTCAAGGGTGCTAAATCCGGATGCACCGCATTCTCGATTAGACCGATAGTCCAGCTCTATGAGCAGTCAGTGCAAGCTGCGCGCATGCTCATCTGCAGCAGAGAACAGCTGCTCTACCGACTCACTGTCAAAGGTATATCGTGTGTTGCAGAACTGGCAGTCAATACCGATCTCGCCACCCTGCTCTGCCAACAGATTGCGCGCATCCTCCAGCCCGAGGCTGATCAGTGCTGTGCCACAGCGGAGCGCGGAACAACTGCAGCGGAAGCAGACAGGATGAGGGTCGAACAGCCGCACCTGCTCCTCGTGATAGAGGCGGTACAACAGCGTCTGGTTATCCAGCCCCAGCAGCTCTTCGGGTTTGAGGGTGTCAGCCAGCACATTAAGGTGCTCCCAGGTCTGGGTACGCTGTTCCGGGTCCGGCTGACGATCAACCGGCAACGCCTGCAACAACATGCCCCGAGCCTGCTGATCGTCGGCCAGCAGCCGGAACCGCGTGGCCAGCTGTTCAGAGTTTTCGAAATACCCGTTCAGCGCATCTGCCAGGCTGCTGCCCTGCAGCGACACCATACCCTGATAGCGCTGCCCCTGCTCCGGATCTATGGTGATCGCCAGAACACCGTCCGGCATCAGATCGGTAATGCTGTCGGCGCCCTGCAGATCCGGCGCAAACTGGGCGATACCGCGCACTTCCTGCCCACTGGAACATTCAACCATCAGGGTCGACAGCGGGCCACTGGAACGCGCCTGCAGCACCAGCAGGCCGTCGAACTTCAGCGTAGTGGAAAGCAATACAGCGGCGGCCAGCATCTCGCCAAGCAACTGGCGGACCGGTTGCGGGTAATCATGCTTGGCGAGGATCTCCCGGTAGCTGTGGTCGAGTGCCACCAGCTCGCCACGCACATCAGCGTGCTCGAAGATAAAACGTTGGGTGATGTCCGGTTGATGCATCTGGGCAGACTCGCTGGGAAAAGCCGCAGATTATAGCAAGTCGTTGCCACCATCGACATTGCGCTCGTCGCGAAAGCGATGAATCTGCCGACGCTGTTTCTTGGTCGGACGCTGCTCACTGATCGCCAGTCCGGCACCCAGCGCACGTCGCTGCGCGGCCAGTTGCTCACGCTGCGCCAGGCTCTCTGCGGTTTCACGGTAGAGCAAGGCCGCCTCGGGCGCACCCCGACGCTGACCACTCAATGCCAGCACCTCGACAATGCGGGTATCCGCCCCCTGGCGGATCTGCAGCAGCTCACCCACCCTCGGCTCCTTCGACGGCTTGCAGCGATCACCGGCACACTGCACCTTGCCACCCTCAATGGCTGCCTTGGCCAGCGCCCGGGTCTTGAAAAAACGTGCGGCCCAAAGCCATTTGTCGAGGCGAATTCGCTGATCGTCTGCCATAGTGTGCCCTGTGCCGCCAAAATCTTCGCGGCAGTGTAACAGTCAGGCACGCATACTTGTCGAATGCCGGCCGCTGAGCCATGATGCGCGCCACTCGGGAGACCTCCTGCGGCAATGAAGACCTTTGACCACCTGAACGTGATCGGGCTGCGCGAATGGATAGCGCTGCCGGCGCTGGGCATCGGTCTGATCCGCGCCAAGATCGACACCGGTGCGCACACCTCGGCGCTGCATGCCAGCCAGATCCAGACCTTTGAACGTGACAACCAGACCTGGGTGCGTTTTGTCGCCCATGTTGGCCAGCGCGGACAACGCACCCAGCCGTGCGAGGCACTGGTGGTGGATCGTCGCAAGATCCGCAGCTCCAACGGCCAGGTGCAGGAACGACTGACCATATGCACAACCATGGTACTGGGCGACCAGTGCCGCGAGGTCGAGTTCACCCTGACCTGCCGCAAGGCCATGCGCTACCGGGTGTTGCTGGGCTGCAATGCGCTACTGGCTGCACAACTGGTGATCAATCCCGGCCTGCGCTATGTGCAGGACAAACCACAGACATCCACTGCCCTCACCGGGCAGCCTGAAGGACTTGAACCATGAAGATCGCGGTGCTGTCGCGCAATCGCAACCTGTACTCCACCCGCCGACTGGTCGAGGCCGGCCGCGAGCGTGGCCACGACATGCTGGTGATAGATACCCTGCGCGCCTACATGAACATCACCAGCCACAAACCGTCGATCCACTACAAGGGTGAGGAGCTGATCGGCTTTGATGCGGTGATTCCACGCATCGGTGCCTCCATTACCTTTTATGGTGCGGCGGTGCTGCGCCAGTTCGAGATGATGGGCGTGTTTCCGCTGAACGAATCAGTAGCGATCAGCCGCTCGCGCGACAAGCTGCGCTCGCTGCAACTGCTGGCCCGGCGTGGCGTCGGCTTGCCGGTTACCGGCTTTGCCCACTCCCCGGATGACATTCCCGATCTGATCAGCATGGTTGGCGGCGCGCCGCTGGTGATCAAGCTGCTGGAAGGCACCCAGGGCATCGGCGTGGTGCTTTGCGAAACCGAACAGGCCGCCGAGTCAGTACTGGAAGCCTTTATGGGGCTGAAGGCCAACATCATGGTGCAGGAATATATCCGCGAGGCCGGTGGTGCCGACATCCGCTGCTTCGTGGTCGGCGACAAGGTGATTGCGGCAATGAAGCGTCAGGCCAAACCCGGCGAATTCCGCTCCAACCTGCACCGCGGCGGCAGCGCCAGCCTGATCAAGATCACCCCCGAGGAGCGCATGACTGCCGTGCGCGCCGCCAAGGTCATGGGCCTGAGCGTGGCCGGCGTTGATATCCTGCGCTCCAACCACGGCCCGGTGGTGATGGAGGTCAACTCCTCGCCTGGACTGGAAGGCATTGAAACCACCACCGGCAAGGATATTGCCGGGCTGATTATCCAGTACATCGAAAAGAACGCCCGTCCGCACCAGACGCGCACCAAGGGCAAGGGTTGATAGCTTAACCCTGCAAGCCGACGGCCAGCTCCAGATAATCCTCCACGGCGGCAAACTCCTCGGTATCCCGGCGCGCGCCCTGGCTGTCCGGCTCGCGTACCGCCAGCAACCGGGCAACGCCATAGTCACGCGCCGAACGTAATATCGGCAGGCTGTCGTCAATAAACAGCGTGCGCGCCGGGTCAAACGGCACTTCTGCCTGCAATGCCTGCCAGAAGGCCTGGGTTTCCTTGGGAAAACCAAAGTCATGCGAGCTGATCAGGCGCTGAAAATAGGTGCGCAGCTCGACCCGTTCAAGCTTCAGCGACAGCGCATCGCGGTGGGCATTGGTGATCAGGATTACCTGCTTGCCGGCCCGTTGCAGCGCACGCAGGAAAGTGTCGGCGTCCGGACGCAGGCGGATCAGGTGCGCCACCTCGCGCTTCAGTTCGACAATCGGCAGGCCCAGCTCGCGGGTCCAGTAGTCCAGGCAATACCAGGCCAGCTGGCCCTGGGTAGCGGTCATCAGCGGGTAGATTTCCGCCTTGGCCCAGTCCAGCGACTGGCCGTGATGATCGGCGTAGCGCTGCGGCAGGTATTCCAACCAGAAATGGTTGTCGAAGTGCAGGTCCAGCAGGGTGCCGTCCATATCCAGCAGCACGGTATCAATGGTGTTCCAGTCGAGCATCGGGTGCCTGATTTGGTAAAAAATGTGCGAGTATCATACGCCAACCCCCGCTCGCCCCGGAGTGCCCATGCGGAAAATGCCGGAAATCCTCGATGCACAGATTGTCGCGAAAAGCCGTCTGTTTACCGTGGAACAGCAACAGTTGCGCTTTGCCAATGGTGTTGAACGCACCTACGAACGGCTGGTCAGCCGGGGACAGGGCTATGGAGCGGTGATGGTAGTGGCGCTGCGCGATGCACGGACAGCGCTGCTGATCGAGGAATATTGCGGCGGCACTGGCGATTACCAACTGTCACTGCCCAAGGGGCTGGTCGAGCCCGGCGAAGACCTGTTGCAGGCGGCCAATCGCGAACTGATGGAGGAAGCCGGCTTCGGCGCCCGCCAACTGGAATTCATCACCCGCCTGTCACTGTCACCCGGCTACATGAGCCAGTCGATCTCGGTGGTACTGGCCCGTGATCTCTACGAAAAACGCCTGCCAGGTGACGAGCCCGAGCCGATCCGGGTCGATAGCGTCGACCTGTTTGCACTGAGCGAGCTGGCCGCGCGTGATGATTTCAGCGAAGGCCGTGCATTGGCGGCCCTTTTTCTGGTTCGCGAGCTGCTGGAGCAGCGCGGCGAACTGAGCCGTTGATTCCCCATACCGTCATCAAGGAGCTGCCCGATGTTCCACTCGATGTCCGAATTCAAACGGCGCCTGCCCAGCGCCGATGAGGCCCTGCCGGGCCGCGCCACGCCAATCCCCACCGCCGAGCGGCATGCCGTGCTGGCTACGCCGTTGAAACCGCCGTTCGCGGAGGGCAGTCAGCAGATCATTTTCGGTATGGGCTGTTTCTGGGGTGCCGAGCGGCGCTTCTGGCAACTGCCCGGCGTGCAGGTAACGGCCGTCGGCTACAGCGGCGGCCTGACACCCAATCCGACCTACGAGGAAGTCTGCAGCGGCCGCACCGGACACAATGAGGTGGTGCTGGTGGTGTTTGACCCCGAGCAACTGTCACTGGAGCAGTTGCTGGCGGCGTTCTGGGAGGCCCATGACCCGACTCAGGGCATGCGCCAGGGTAACGATATGGGCACCCAATACCGCTCCGGCATCTACGTGACCAACTCGTGGCAACGGGCACTGGCCGAGGCCAGCAAGGCGCGCTTCGCCTTTGCTCTGGAGGAGGCCGGCAAGGGGCCGATTACCACCGAAATCGTGGCGGCTGGCCCCTTCTACTACGCCGAGGACTACCACCAGCAGTACCTGCAGAAAAATCCCGGTGGTTACTGCGGCCTGGGCGGCACCGGCGTGCGCATGCCCGCTGGCTGATCAGCGCTTGCGGCTGCCGAGTGCCAGCAGGCATTCGCCGGCCAGTCGGGCAAACTGGCGGAAGGCAACAAACTGGGCGTCAGTAAGCGGTCTGCCGGTATTGCGCATATCGGCATAGAGCACACCAACCTGACGCTTGCCTGCCAGTAGCGGTGCCAGAAGAAACATGCCCTCTCCAACCTGCTGGCGCGTTTCGCGCGTGACCAGATCATCCAGACTGCTGCTCTGCGCTCGCCCCATCCACAGCGGTGTCTGGCTACCCAGGACATGATCAAAGATATGCGGATGCTGCGGGACGCGCGGCAGGTCAAAAGCCGTCAGCCAGGCCGCCGTATGCTCGCCCGCCACCCGTCGCGCGCGAAAGCGCCGCTGCTGGTCCGCCAACACCGCAAGCATCACCCGCTCCAGGCCGCTACCTTTGTTCAGGCCATTGACCAGGGCATCCAGCACCGCTTCCACATCCACCGCCGCCTGGCACATCAACTCCAGATTCTGCAGAGACAGGCGCTCAAACTCGGGATTGGGCTGCAATGCCTGTTGCATCTCGATTCGAGCTCCGCCAATAACGCCCAGGGGCTGCAGCTCCTCTCCCGGCTCCGGCAGCAACTGAGCCAACTGGCTATTACCGCTACTGCGCAACACCGCCGCCGCCTGACGACTACCATCATGCAGCAACTCCAGGGCTTCTTCTTCCGGCAAACCTGTCAAAGCAGCCACTTCTGCCTGAAGCTCGGCCAGTCTCGCCTGATCACTCCACCCCTGCTGCAATACATTCGCAATACGTGTCCCCAAATCCACACAGCGCGCAGCCGGGGCGCGCAAGGCCGGATATTCGTTGACCAGCTGATGCACCTCGTCCATGTTCCAGCTTTTCAGCAGCCCGAGGGAAAGATCGCGAAAACTGGTTCCCAGCTCATCCCGCACCATCCTGTCACGATCGACACCCGGCATGGCCAGACGCTCGGCCAAGGCCTCAATCTGACGATCATCCTGACTCCAGAAAGCCATTTCGCCCACATGCTGCAACAGGGTGGCGATAAACACCTGTTCCTTGTCACGCCGGCTGACCTGCTCCGCCAGTGTGCGAGCCTGCAAGGACGCATGAAAACTCCGGGCCAGCAACCCCAGCAACTGGACACCGGAACCGTGGCGCTGCAACCCGTCAAGCAGACTGATTGACAGACCAATCATGCGCACCTGCTCGAACCCTATCACCACAATGGCTCGCGAAATGGTGCTTATCGCCTCGCGGCGCGGATTGAAAAACGCGCTATTACTGATCCGTAACACTTGAGACGTCAGCGATGCGTCCCGCAGCAACACATCCGACAATTGGCGTACAGACGCTGTCTGGGAATCCGAGACACGCAAAAGCTCCTGCACTATACCGGCCATGGCCGGTAGTTCCGCCTCGTTAAGACGAATCATCCAGTGTCGTAAACCGCGTATCGGCTCGGCCAAGCGTTGTCTCCTGGTTCGGTTATGCAGGACTGCACTCTGTATATGATAGCAATATGCAACGACATTTCCCGCAGCAACTTTGCCGGTGCTAGAATGCGCCGTTTTGCGGCGAAACCATCATGCCTGAAATGACCCATACCCGCGCCCTGCTCGGGCTGCACGTTGCCGCACTGATGTTCGGCCTGACCGGCATCTTCGGCAAGCTGGCAGTGGCCGGCCCGCTCGCCATCGTGTTGGGCCGCGCATTGTTTGCCGTTGTCTCTCTACTGCTGTTCGCCTGGCTGATGCGCGAGCCGGTAGTGCGCGGCATTACCCGCCAGCGCCTGCTGCAACTGGGGCTCTGTGGCCTGCTGCTGGGGCTGCACTGGCTGACCTTTTTCCATGCGGTGAAGATTGCCGGGGTCGGCATTGGCACCCTTGGCTTTGCCAGCTTCCCGGCCTTTGTGGTGCTGCTGGAACTGCTGCTGTTCCGCGAGCTGCCGGGGCGCAGTGACCTGTTCAAGGTAGTGCTGGTATGCCTCGGCCTGCTACTGGTGACCCCCAGCTTTACCCTGGCCGATCAGGCCACCACGGGGCTGCTGTGGGCGATTGCTTCAGGCTTTTGCTTTGCCGCGGTATCGGTCGGTAACCGCCTGACCGCCGGCAAGCTGCATGCGGTGCAGGTAGCCGGCTGGCAGAACCTGTTTATCCTGCTCTGCCTGCTGCTGCCGGGCACTCCGGCGCTACTCGCGATGCCGGCCCTCGACTGGCTGTGGATCGCCCTGCTCGGTCTGCTCTGCACCGGTCTGGCCCACGGCCTGTTCGTCGCCAGCCTGAGCGTGCTGAAAGCGCGCATCGCCTCGTTGTTCTTTGCCCTGGAACCGGTCTACGGCATTCTGTTTGCCTGGCTGCTGTTCGCCGAGCAGCCAACCCTGCGCATGCTGCTCGGCGGCTGTCTGATCATTGCCGCCATCGCCCTGGTGCGGCGCCAGCCGCAACCGGCATGAGGCCGGTTTATCGCGCGCCATTCCGGCAGACGAAATCCATCCCCGGTCACAAGCGATACGGCTGAAGCTGTGCCAGACTGGTGGGCCACAGAACCCGTCACGGAGTCCTACCCATGTCTGCAGCACGCGAATTCGACCTGATTGTCTATGGTGCCAGCGGTTATACCGGCCGTCTGGTGGCCGAATACCTCTGCCAGCAATACGCCAACGACCCGGATTTGCGCTGGGCCATGGCCGGTCGCAATGCCGCCAAGCTGGCCGAGGTGCGCGACCAGATCGGCGCCCCGGCAGACCTGCCGCTGGTGGTCGCGGACACCTCCGACCCGGCCAGCCTGAAGGCCATGGTCGGGCGTACCCGGGTGGTGCTGACCACGGTTGGCCCCTACCAGCTGTATGGCTCGGAACTGGTTGCCGAATGCGCTGCGCAGGGCACCGACTATGTCGACCTGTGCGGCGAGCCGGCGTGGATGCGTCTGATGATAGATGCGCATGCCGAGGCGGCACGCCAGTCCGGTGCGCGCATCGTGTTCTCCTGCGGTTTCGATTCGATCCCCTTCGATCTTGGAGTGTTCTTCCTGCAACAGGCCGCACAACAGCGCTTCGGCGCACCGCTGTCACGGGTCAAGGGTCGCGTGCGCAAGATGAAGGGCACCTTCTCCGGCGGCACCGCCGCCAGCCTCAAGGCAACCCTGGTAGCGGCCAAGCAGAACCCGGAGATTGCCGGCCTGCTGGTCAACCCCTTTGCCCTGACCCCCGGCTTTAACGGCCCCACCCAGCCGCCGGCAAACCAGCCGGAGTACGAGGAGGCCCTCGGCAGCTGGGCCGCGCCCTTTGTCATGGCGGCGATCAATACGCGCAATGTGCACCGCTCCAACTTCCTGCTCGGACATGCCTGGGGCAAGGACTTTGTGTATGACGAGATGATCCTCACCGGCCCCGGCGAACAGGGCAAGGCGATTGCCGAGGCGGTCGGCAAGGACCGTTCGCTGGCCAGCGACTCGGCACCCAAGCCGGGCGAAGGCCCGAGCCGGGAAGAGCGCGAGAATGGTTACTACGATGTGCTGTTTATTGGCAGCGACACCAATGGCCATGAACTGCGTGCCAGCGTCTCCGGCAAACGTGACCCGGGCTATGGCTCAACTTCACGAATGATCGCCGAAAGCGCCCTGTGCCTGCTGCGCGACGCCAGCGACACCCCCGGCGGCATCTGGACCACCGCCCCGGCGATGGGCGAGCGACTGATCAAGCGCCTGCAGGAGAATGCCGGCCTGGCCTTCAGGCTGGAGGAATAAGCAGGCCGGGGCTGGCAAACAGTGGCCAGCCAGGGATGGCTGGCCGCAAACCTCAGGGCCCGCCCGCCAGCCACTCCAGCCGCCAGTCGCCCGTCCCGCTCTGCGCCAGTTCACCGGCCAGCCAGGGCAAGGCCGGTTCCAGCTCCTCCCACAGCGGCCAGGGCGGATTGACCAGCATCAGCCCTGAACCATTCAGCCCAAGGGTGGTATCGACCGGGCGCACTGCCAGCTCAACGCACAGCACCTTGGGCAAGCCGGCAGCAGCAACCTGCTGGTAGAAGGCGCGCAACTCGCGCTGGTTCTTGATCGGATACCAGAGAGCAATCACCGTCTGGCGCATGCGCTGGATGCCGGCCTGCATCGCCTGCAATGCACGCTGCAGATCGTCGCCCTGCTCAAACGGCGGATCCAGCAGCCACAGCGCGCGCTTCTCCGGCACCGGCAGGAAGGCCTTGCCGAGCTGGTAGCCGTCGCGCTGGTGCACCGCCACCTGCGGATCCCCGGCAAAATGCCCGCGCAACTCGGCGGCATCCTCCGGGTGCAGTTCACTGAGTATCATGCGGTCCTGCTCGCGCAACTGGTCGGCCACCAGTTGCGGCGAACCGGGATAGAAGCGCAACTGGCCATCGGGATTGTGCCGTTGCACCGCCGCCCGGTAACCGGCCAACAGCTCCGGCAGGTCAGTACGCGACCACAGCCGGGCGATACCGTCACGGAACTCGCCGGTGCGGCCCGCCTGCTCGCCGGCCAGATCATAGAGCGCGGTGCCGGCATGGCTGTCGAGGTAGCACAGCGGCGCCTCCTTGCGCTGCATAAGTTGCAGCATGCGCAGCAGCACCGCGTGCTTGAGCACATCGGCGTGGTTGCCGGCATGGTAACTGTGTCGATAGTTCATGCCTGCCCGCTCAGCTGTTGAGAACGCGCCAGGCGTCCAGCCGGCGTACCCGGGTACCCTGCTTGCGCAGTGCTGCCAGCAGCAGCGGCCGCGACTCGGCATCCACCTGCGGCAGTTGTTCGAGCAACGCCTGCAGCTTGTTCAGCTCACCAAACAGCCGGTCCGCTTCAGGAACCTCCAAGCGATGTCGCAGATTGCCCAGCAGCAGATGCAAGCGGCCCAGACGCGGCATCTGATCAACGCACTCGGCGACCCGAACATCATCATCGTTGGCATGCGGCACCTGCAGTTCGTGGACTTCCCGGGCACAGGCGGCCAGCAGCCAGCGCGGCAACTCCAGATTGCCGACCTTGTTGCCGCGCGGCGGCCGCCCCTGGGTCCAGCCCCGGGTGCGCAGCCACAGGGCCAGACCAACAAACAACTGCCCCCATGCTGGCTGCGCCAGCAGTTCGGCAAACAGTGCCGGCGCTGCATCACGGGCAGCGCGGCCATGCTCATCATCGGCCCAGCCACTCAGCACCAGGGGCCGCAACTGCGCCAACAGGGCATCCAGCGGCCCGGTGAAGGGCTGCGCACTGGAGCGCGGCAGGCCAAGGTCGAACACCCCGAACAGTGCCCGCAAATCAGCCAGTTGCCCGGTCAGCTCACGGAACAAACGCCACTGGCCAAGGTGGCGGTATTGTTCGGCCAGACGCTGACTGTTACCCAGCAACTGCCAGCCCAGTCCTTCAACCACCTCATCGACCACGGCGGTGGCTTGCCAGTCAACCGCCGGCAACCGCAGCTGGTAACTGTCCGCCTGCAGCAGCCGGTAACCGCGTTCGGCCTTGCTGATATCGCAGGGCATCAGCGGTACATCCGCTGCCAGCGCCAGCGCCAGTTCCAGCACAGCTTCGGCCGGGCCTTCGCGCAGCTCCAGCTCCAGTTCGCAGATATCTTCAACAGCCTCGCCTGCCAGCACCCGGCCGCTGTCCAGCGCCGCCTCGACGCATACCGGCTCACCCTCGCGCTCCCAGCGCAACTCGCCACGCACGCGGCGAAAATCAGTGGTAAACAGCGGCTGCAAAAGGCTCAGGTCAAGACCCGCCAAGGCAGCGGGCCAGCAGTCGTCGGTCAGCAGCGACAGATCCAGTTGCGGCTGCTGCAGGTGCCAGTCCCACTCATTGCGCTCGGACAGGCCGGCGACGCTGTTGCCACGGGTTTTCAGGGTCTGGATGATGGCATCGCCGTCACGCCGCAGGCGTAATGCCACACGGGCCGCCGCCAGTTGGCCATCCGCGGTATCGAAATACTGATTGAGCAACTCGACCGTCTGCCACTCGCCCTGCAGGCGCCCGCGCAGCAGCGGATGATCCGGCAGCTGCTGCAATGTCTCGGCGCTGACGCGCAACTTGATTTCGGTTTCGGTATTCATGCCTGTCCGCTGTAATGACGAAAAAATGTCTGTCTGATGACGGCCGATTGGCCGACCACTATACTTGCGCCCCAGCTCATCCCGGAGGCAGCATGCCCAACAATCCCTTTCTCAACCTGTTTGGCCGCTCGCCGATCGGGCCGATGCAAAAGCACATCGCCAAGGCCCACGAATGTGCGGCGCAGCTGATTCCATTTGTCGATGCGGTGTTTGCCAATGACTGGGAACTGGCGGAACAGATTCAGCAACACGTCGCGCAGCTGGAGCACGAGGCCGACAAGCTGAAAAAGGACGTGCGCATTCACCTGCCGAAAAGTCTGTTTCTGCCGGTGCCGCGTTCGGATCTGCTGGAGCTGCTCAGTGTACAGGACAAAGTCGCCAACCGCGCCAAGGATATTGCCGGGTTGATGCTGGGCCGGCGCATGACCATTCCGCAGCCCTTGCAGCCAGCCTTTATGGCCTTTGTGCAACGCTCGGTGGATGCCGCAGCGCAGGCGCTAAAGGCAATGAACGAGCTGGACGAGCTGCTCGAGACCGGCTTTGCCGGCCGCGAGGTAACCCTGGTGGAAAACCTGATCGTCGAGCTGGAAGACATCGAAAGGGATACCGACATGATGCAGATAGCCCTGCGCGCCGAGCTGTTCAAGCTGGAGCGTGACATGCCGCCGGTGGATGTGATCTTCCTCTACCAGATCATCGAATGGATTGGTGACGTAGCCGACCGTGCCGAGCGCGTTGGCAACCGTCTTGAGCTGCTGATGGCTCGCTGACTCTTTCCTCTACCCAGAGATTTCCGCCATGACCCTTATCGCAGAATACGGCACCACCCTGCTGGTTCTTGCCTGTCTGTTCGGCTTTTTCATGGCCTGGGGCGTCGGTGCCAACGACGTTGCCAACGCCATGGGCACGTCGGTTGGCTCGCGGGCGCTGACCATCAAGCAGGCAATCATCATTGCCATGGTGTTCGAGTTCCTCGGCGCCTATCTGGCCGGCGGCTCGGTAACCCAGACCATCCGCAGCGGCATTCTGGATGCCAGCCTGATCAGCCCGGAACAGATGGTGTTCGGTATGCTGGCCGCACTGCTGGCCGCCGGCACCTGGCTGATGATTGCCTCGATCAAGGGCTGGCCGGTCTCCACCACCCATTCGATCGTTGGTGCGGTTATCGGCTTCGGCGCCGTTGGCGTATCCATTGAGGCGGTCAACTGGTCCGGGGTCATCCCGATTGTCTCCAGCTGGGTCATCTCGCCGCTGCTGTCCGGCATGGTCGCCTTTATGATCTTTCTCAGCGTGCAACGGCTGATCCTGGATACCGATGACCCATTCCGCAATGCCAAGCGCTATGTACCCTTCTATATGTTTGCCGTCGGTTTTATCGTCACCGTCATGACCCTGACCAAGGGACTCAAGCATGTCGGGCTGCACCTGAGCAACCTGCAAAGCTTTGGTCTGGCGATTCTGGTCGGCCTGCTGATCACTGCCATCGGCGCAGCCCTGCTGACCCGTATCAAGCGCGACCCGCAGGCCGACAAGGACTTTCACTATGCCAGCGTGGAAAAGGTGTTTGCGGTACTGATGATCTTTACCGCCTGCGCCATGGCCTTCGCCCACGGCTCCAACGACGTGGCCAACGCGGTGGGCCCGCTGGCAGCGATTGTCGGCGTGCTGCAAACCGGTGAGATCGCCGCCCGCTCGCTGGTGCCCGGCTGGGTGCTGCTGATCGGCGCGCTGGGCATAGTCGCCGGTCTGGTCACCTATGGTTATCGGGTAATCGCCACCATTGGCCGGCACATCACCGAGCTTACACCCAGCCGCGGCTTTGCCGCCGAACTGGCCACCGCCACCACCGTGGTCGGCGCCTCCGGCATCGGCCTGCCGATCTCCACCACCCACACGCTGGTCGGCGCGGTACTGGGGGTCGGCCTGGCCCGTGGTATTGCCGCGCTCAACCTGCGGGTGATCGGCACCATCTTCAGTTCCTGGGTAGTGACGCTGCCGGCCGGCGCCGGCCTGGCGATCATCTACTTCTTTATCCTGCACGCCATTTTCGGCTGACGGGACCTGCTGCGGGGCGTAAGCTGACAGTTCGCTTGCGCCCCAAGGTACCCGTGATGCCGTTACCCAGTCTCAAGCAGCAATTTGCTGCCCTGCTCGCCTCCCCCTCGATCAGTTGCACCCAGCCGGAGCTGGATCAATCCAATCTCGGCGTGATTCACCTGCTGGCCGACTGGCTGAATGAACTGGGCTTTGCCTGCCAGATCCAGCCGATTGACGGCTATCCGGGCAAGGCCAACCTGATCGCCACCCTCGGCAGCGGCCCCGGCGGCCTGGTGCTGGCCGGCCACACCGATACGGTGCCGTGCAACCCGGATCGCTGGCAGTCCGACCCGTTCAGCCTGCGTGAGGCCGACAACCGCTGGTACGGCCTGGGCAGTTGCGACATGAAGGGCTTCTTTCCGCTGATCATCGAGGCGGTCCGCCACTACCGTGCCAGCGACTTCCGCCGGCCACTGATCGTACTGGCCACCGCCGACGAGGAAAGCTCGATGAGCGGCGCCCGTGCGCTGGTCGCCGACAGCCTGCACGCAGCGCGCCACGCAGTGATTGGTGAGCCGACCGGACTCAAGCCGATCCGCCTGCACAAGGGCATTCTGATGGAGCGCATCGACATCATTGGCCAGGCCGGGCACTCCTCCGACCCAAGCCTCGGGCACAATGCGCTGGAGGCCATGCATGCGGTGATCAGCGACCTGCTGACCCTGCGCGCCGGCTGGCAGAAACAGTGGCACAACCCGCTGTTCAGCGTGCCGGTACCGACCATGAACCTTGGCTGCATCCACGGCGGCGACAACCCCAACCGCATCTGCGCGCGCTGTGCGCTGGAGTTTGACATCCGGCCACTGCCGGGAATGGACCCGGAGCAGCTGCGCAGCGACATCCGCAGCCACCTCAGCCAGCTGGCCGCCGAACTGCAGGTGCAGATCGACTACCAGCCGCTGTTCCCCGGTGTACCGCCGATGGATACCGCCGCCGATGCCGAACTGGTGCGCCTGTGCGAACAACTCACCGGCTACAGCGCCGGCGCCGTGGCCTTCGCCACCGAAGGTCCGTTCCTCAACCAGCTCGGCATGCAGACCCTGATCCTCGGCCCCGGCGACATCGCCCAGGCCCACCAGCCCGACGAGTACCTGGGACTGGAACGGATTGATCCGATGCTGGCGATATTGCGCGGGCTGATCGAGCGGTTCTGTTTGCGGGTGGCGGACTGACGCCGGTTCAGCTTAGCGAAACGGCGGCTCATCAAAGCTGCGCAGCTTGCGTGAATGCAGCGCGTTGACCTGGCTACGCAGCAGGTCGAGGGCGGCCAGACCGATCTGCAGGTGCTGGCTGACTGCGCGCTGGTAGAAGGCGCCGGCGGCGCCGGGCAGCTTGATTTCACTGTGCAGCGGCTTGTCGGAGACGCACAGCAGGGTGCCGTAGGGCACCCGCAGCCGGTAGCCCTGGGCGGCGATGGTGCCACTTTCCATATCCACCGCGATGGCCCGCGCCTGATTGATCAGCGGGCGTTCCTGGGCCCAGCGCAACTCCCAGTTGCGGTCGTCATAGGTCAGCACGGTGCCGGTGCGCAGGCGGCGCTTGAGGGCATCGCCGTGCTCGCCGGTGACCTGCGCGGCGGCCATCTGCAGCGCCTGCTGCACCTCAGCCAGCGCCGGCAGCGGGATATGTGGCGGCAGGATGCGATCAAGGATACCGTCACGCCGCAGGTAGGCATGCGCCAGCACATAGTCACCAATGGTCTGCGACTGACGCAGCCCGCCACAGTGACCGATCATCAGCCAGCAGTGCGGACGCAGCACCGCCAGGTGGTCGGTGATGTTCTTGGCATTCGACGGGCCGACACCGATGTTGATCAGGCTGATGCCGTCACCATCCGCCGCCAGCAGGTGGTAGGCCGGCATCTGGAAGCGGTGCCAGGCGACGCTGTCAACCACCGCCTGCATGTCGTCCTCGGACATGCCGCGCTCGATCAGCACATTTCCGGGCAGCACCAGCGCCTCGAAGCGCGACTCGCCAAGCAGCATGTCCATGCCATGGCGCACGAACTGGTCGACGTAACGGTGGTAGTTGGTCAGCAGTATCCATGGCTGCACCTGCTGCCAGTCGCTGCCGGTGTAGTGCACCAGCCGGCGCAGCGAGAAATCCACCCGCGCCGCATCGAACAGCGCCAGCGGCAGTGGCCCCGGCGCATTCCAGTCATGCAGCCCGTCGACCACGCTGTCGCCGATCAGGTCCAGATCGGTACCGGGGAATACCCGCGCCAGCTCGCCGGCGGTGATGCCGGAGCGCGCCAGTTCATCGTGCGCCAGCACATAGGGATAGGGAATTGGCTGGTCGCTCAGCCCCACTTCCAGACGCACATCGAAGTCCTGCAGCAGCGGCTCCAGCTGCTGCAGCAGATAGCTGCAAAAGGCCTGCGGGTGGGTGATGCTGACCTGATACACCCCCGGCATCTGCACCCGGGCAAAGGCGCGCACAGTGACCGGCGGCTCCTGGCTGGCCGTGTAATGCAGGCGCAGTGCCGGGTAGCAGAAGGACGCCAGCTGCTCAGCCGAAGGGTGCACGCGCTGTTGCAGATAGTCGTGCAGCGCCTGCCCGAGGGCGCGCACCGCTTCCTTGTAGAGGCCGGCCAATCGATCCACCGCCTCCTGTGCAGTAGCCACGGAAACAAAACCATTGTGCTGATCGGACATACCTGCGCCTCCCTTGTGATGCTGTTCCCATCATACACTTGATGGCGACGCCGCAATCTTCCTACACTGGCGTTTTCCAGGGAACGCTGCCCATGCACGACTACGTCAACTGGTTCCGCCACTCCACGCCCTATATCAACACCCACCGCGACTGCACCTTTGTCGTGCTGTTGCCGGGCGAGGCACTGGAACATGCCAACTTCAACAACATCATCCACGACATCATGCTGCTCAACAGCCTGGGCGTGCGACTGGTGCTGGTGCATGGCTCACGTCCGCAAATAGAGGAACGCCTGAATGCGCGAGGGGTTGCCTCGCGTTATCACAATGACCTGCGTGTCACCGACCTGGACACCCTCGGCTGCGTAATGGATGCCGTCGGTAGCCTGCGCATCGCTATCGAGGCCCGCCTGTGCACCGCACCCTCCGGGCAGCGTTCGCGGCTGCGTGTAGTCAGTGGCAACTTCGTCACCGCCAAGCCGATTGGCGTGCTGGATGGCGTGGACTTCCACCATACCGGTGAGGTGCGGCGTATCGACCGCAAGGCGATCAGCCAGCATCTGGACCAGCAATCCATTGTGCTGCTGTCGTCGATCGGCTACTCACCAACCGGGGAAGTGTTCAATCTGGCCTGCGAGGATGTGGCTACCAGCGCTGCGGCTGCCCTGGACGCCGACAAGCTGATCCTTCTCGGCCCGCAGACCGGCATCTTCGACAGCGAGGGACGGCTGCAGCGTGAGCTCAAGCCCTCGCGCGCCGGCACGCTGCTGCAACAGCTCGGCAACAGCCTGCCCGGCAGCCTGCTTCGCGCCGCCTGCAAGGCCTGCGAGGCCGGAGTGCGGCGCAGCCATATCGTCAGCTTTGCCGACGACGGCGCGGTACTCACCGAGCTGTTTACCCGCGACGGCGGTGGCACCATGGTCAGTCAGGAGGCCTTTGAACAGATTCGCCCGGCCGGGATTGATGATGTTGCCGGCCTGCTGGAGCTGCTGCGCCCGCTGGAGGAAGCCGGCATTCTGGTGCGCCGCTCGCGTGAGCTGCTGGAAACCGAGATCACCCAGTTCACCCTGATCGAGCGCGACGGCATGATCATCGGCTGCGCGGCACTCTACCCGCTGGAGGATTCCAGCGCCGGCGAGCTGGCCTGTGTGGCGATTGATCCGGACTACCGTCACGGCCAGCGTGGCGACCAGCTGCTGCAGCACATCGAACAGCAGGCCCGCGAGCTGGGGCTGAACACCCTGTTCGTGCTCACTACCCGTACCGCCCACTGGTTCCGCGAACGCGGTTTCGAACCCAGTTCTGTAGAGCGGCTGCCGGCCAAGCGTGCATCACTCTACAACTTCCAGCGCAACTCCAAGGTGTTCGAAAAGGCGCTGTAATTCCACCCACAAGGAGAGTCCCATGGCATTGCTGAGACCACTGACACTGCTGTTGCTGCTGATCAGCCTGTTCGGCTGCTCGGTCACCTCCGGCCAGAAAACCGCCGGGGAGTTTCTCGACGACAGCGTGATTACCACCCGGGTGAAGACCGCACTGGTGGCCGACAAGGAAGTCCGCGCCGGGGAAATCAGCGTGGAAACCTACAAGGGCGTGGTGCAGCTGAGCGGCTTTGTCAGCTCCCGCGCCTCCGCCGAACGGGCTGTGCGCATTGCCCGCGAGGTGCCTGGGGTGCGCGGGGTCAACAACGACATGCGCCTGCGCCAGTAGCCTGCTGGCTCAGCCCGGCGGCTGACGCAGGGCTCGGCGCATGCTGGAAGCCGAGGAGAAACCTGACAGCTCGGCGATATCCTCGGCACTCAGGCTGGATGCCTGCAGGTGATGATTGGCAAAGGCCACCCGCACCTCGTGCAGAATCTGCCGGAAACTCGAGTGCTCCTGCGCCAGCCGCCGTGACAAGGCACGCGGCGCCAGACGCAGCCCCGCCGCACAGCCGGCCAGAGTCAGTGGCTGACTGGATGGCGTCTGCAAGGACAGCATGCCGCCCGCACTGTCACCATAGTCAACCCAGCTGAAACCATCAAAGGATGGATTGCCGGTGCGGGCAAAGCTGGTCCAGGCCCGGGTCATGGTCTGCGCCAGTTCGACCTGTTCCGGCGTCGCTCCGCGCGAGGCAAACAGTTCATCCGAGCCGAACAGATACTGAATCTCTGCGGCATGGGTTGCACCCAGGGTTAACCAGCTGGGTACCGTCAGTCCCGGCGACAGTGCCTCCCGATCAGCAAATTCATAAACGAACAGCGGACGGGTGCCGTTGGCTGCCAGGCGTTCGGCCTGCAGGCTGGCATTGCAGGCGAACACACCGTCGGTACCAAAAGCCGTCACCACCGCAGCGTAATCATTGCCATAGGCCGCCGGCGGATAGAAAGGCGCCAGTCCCGTTACGGCGGTAGCACCAAAGGTACCGGCCAGGATGCTCTGGTAGTTGTCAGCTGTTATCGGATTGGCTTCACCACGGCTGGCCAGAAAATAGCTCCACTCATCGGTATTGGTACCCATCAGCACCGGCACATCATTGAAGCTGCCACTGGCCAGGCTGGCACCCACCGAGGTCGGCAGTATGTCCGGGCGCAGAGTCGGCGTAATGCTGCCTGCCGGTTGTGCCATGATCTCCGCGACACTGCGGCTGCGCATACAGGCGATCTGTTCGGCAGGAGTTTCAGCCGCACACCCCAGCGCACCGGCAAAGGACGTCCCGACAGTTTCTGCAGTCGCCATGGCCGTCTGGGTCTGGCTATAGGAGCCACTCTGCACTATGGCCTTGTGGAACAGCCCGGCAGACGCCGGCGATACCAGATGCGCCAGCACGCTCAGACCACCGGCGGATTCCCCAAACAGCGTGACATTAGCGGGATCACCACCAAACTCGCTGATATTGTCACGCACCCAGCGCAACGCCTGCTGCTGATCCATGATGCCGTAACTACCGGAGGCGCCCTGCTCGGCAGTCAGCCCCGGGTGGGCAGTAAAGCCCAGCTTGCCCAGACGATAGTTGACAGTCACCACCACCACATCCTCGCCGACCAGACGCGGCGGCTGGTAGGTACCGGCCCCGGAACCGAAAATAAAGGCGCCACCATGCATCCACACCATCACAGGATGCGGACCGGGGCTGCTCGGGGTGAACACATTGAGGAACAGGCAGTCCTCGGCGGCATCGGTGGTCAGCCCGGTCTGCGGGCAGTCGCTGCCGTAGTTTTCAGCCAAGCGAATGCCAGTCCAGCTGTCCGCTTCCTGTGGCGCAGCAAAACGCAACGCGCCGACCGGCGGCTTGGCGTAGGGAATACCGAGGAACTGCAGATAATCGGCCTGTTCGCTACCGCGCACCTGACCCTGCGCGGTGGTACGAATCAACGGATTTTGCGGAACCTCGACCTTGCTGGATGAACCGCCGGAGCCCGACAGGCAACCGGTCAGCGTCAAGGACAGGCCCAGGGTCAGGGCAAGCACACCAGGTGCCGTGCGCAGGGATGAATAGGAGATGGACACAGCTGGCTTCCTCTTTGTTGTCATTATCTGGCGGCGCCTTCCAGACGCAGCTCAAGCGGAAGCATAATGCTAGGGATGCCGGCGAAGACTGGATACGACCTGACATACCGATTTGGCCGGCAAATGGCATCTGGCGTGCCAGCTCACCCGTTTGGGTGTCTTACCACACCCATTGCAATCAGTATCGGCAACCTCCCCCGTAAACACATGGTTGCTGTTACTTCATAAAGTCTATATTTTACTCACCATGAGTGAGCATAATTCAAGAAAATTAAACCGTTTATTGGCAAGCCTGGGGGATTCGACCCTGGTCACCAGCCGCTGGCTGCGTCAGCACGGTTATGCCAGCAATCTGGTTGCCCGTTACGTGGCAAGCGGTTGGCTGACCTCACCCGCCCGAGGTGTGTATTTGCGCGCTGGCGGCCATGTGACATGGCCGGCGGTAATACGTGCGTTGCAAGACGGCGAGCGCTTGGCGATGCATGTTGGCGGACGCTTTGCGCTGGCCTGGCATGGCCATGAACATTACCTGCGACTTGGCTCTGCCCCCACTGTCACCCTATACGGCTCTGACTCCCTCCCCGGCTGGGTAAGCAAGCTACCGCTCGGGGAGCGTTTCATTGGCTGCGGCAAGGGGCCATTTGCCTTTCCCGTTGAGTGTCACCGCGATGAGGACAAGGAGGGCTCGCTGAGAGATAGCGGGCTTGAACGTCTCTCACACGAGAGTGCGGCCAATGGCTTAGTTTTCGCCACACCAGAGCGGGCGATGCTGGAACTGTGCGACGCGCCGGTGAGTGCGGCTCTGATCTATGAAGTAGATGCTCTCATGCAGGGCATGGCCAATCTGCGTCCTAAACGCCTTGAGTATTTGCTGCAGCATTGCACCAGTATCAAAGCCAAGCGTATTTTTCTGGCGCTAGCAGAGCGGCACGCTCACGACTGGCTGTCGCATATCTCACTGGAAGGGGTCAACCTTGGTCGCGGCAAGCGCGGCCTGATACCGGGTGGTCGTTTACACCCTACCTATCAGATAACCTTGCCGGTGGATCTGGATGAGCAACTGGGATAAGCGCAACCCGAGATGTCAGCAACTTGATGAAGCAGTGGAGCGGACTCTGTCTTTTTGAAATCCGCCGATAACAGCACTACAAGGAGAGACCGTTGAGCTTTCAAGGCCTGCAAGCCACCTTCCGCCGTCTCCATGCCGACAGTGCCGCTTGGAAACTGTTGCGGGCGGACAACGCCCCCTACATTCTGGCCTTTATCGCCGATGTGTTTGCCGACGAGGGCGAAGTGCCGTTCAGCCGTGCCCGCGTGCGGCTGGATGCGGAAATCGAGCGCTTGCGCGAGCTGGGTATCTGGGAAACCGAGACCATGGCTGGTACCTATCTGAACCAGTGGATCGGTGCCGGCTGGCTGCGCGAGCTGGACGACAAGCTGAGCAAGACCGATGCCTGCGAGCGTGCATTGCGTTTCTGTCGCGCACTGGATGAGCACACCACCGGCACCACGGCGTCACACCTGCGCATCGTGCAGGAAGCCGTGCGTGATCTGGCCGTGGCCATCAGCCCGAATGTGGATGAGCGCGTCACCCTGCTGGAATACCGCAAGGCCGAGCTGCAGCGCGAGATTGACGAGCTCAAGGCCGGGGTAGTCAGGGAACTGGGGGAGCAGCAGCAACGCGAGCGCATCCGCGAGATCTATCAGCTTGCCTCGGTGCTGACTGGTGACTTTCGACGGGTGGAAGATGAAATCCGCCAACTGGACAAGGACCTGCGCGTGCAGCTGATTGAAGGGGGCACAACCCGTGGGGATGTGCTGTTGTCGGTGATGGAGCGCGAGGCGATTCTGGCTTCAACCGATGCGGGCAGCGCCTTTGAAGGCTTCTTTCAACTGCTCTGTGACCAGAACCGCTATACCGAACTGAGCGACCAGTTGCGTAGCATCCTCAGTCGTCCTATCGCCCAGCAACTGACCCCCGCTCAGCATCAGTTTCTGGCGCAATTGATGCGCGAATTGAGTCGTGAAAGCGAGCGTGTGTTCCAGGTTCGGCGTCGCACTGAAGAGGGCCTGCGCGCCTATATCGAAAGCGGCGCGGCAAACGAGAATCGTGCGGTGGATCAGTTACTGGCCAAGCTGGAAAAGGTCGCGGTCGCCCTGCGTGACGGGGGTTGCGACCTGCGGGCAGAAACCAGTCTGGATTTGCCGGTCGGGCCGCTGGAACTGGCCTCCCCGGAGAGCATGCGTCTGAAAAGCCCGGATGAAAAACTGGATACCCGCGGGGTGCAGGTTCAGGAAAACGCACGTGAACCCAGCGAGCAGATATTGCAGAGTCTGGAGTCGGTCAGGGTCCGGGAGGTGGCACACAGGTCCTACGTGACCTTGTGCAGCAATGGCCCGTTGACTATTGCCGGACTGTTGCAGGCGCACCCGGTGCAGGCAGGACTGGAAGAACTGGTGGCCTATGTGCGCGTGGCGAAAGCGGTGAAAGCGACACAGCTGGAGCATACCGAGCAGGTGAGCATTGCCGACAAAGGCGGTGTGCAGCTGCAAGCCACGGTGCCTGCCCTGCTGTTGAGCGCCGAGCTGTTTCCAGACAATCTTGATGAGTTGGTACTTTAGGAGCTGACATGACCGAGAATAAAGACGATCAGGCTGGGCGGGATCTCGGGTCTGGCAGCTTCTTCGATATGGTCCGCGGCAGCGATGCAGCAGAAGGAGAACAGGTGCAGAGCGTTGCATCGGGCGCGCCCGAAGATGCCATGACCGAGCTGGCTGAAGAGCCGCAGAGCGCAACGGACAGCGAAGCCGATGCAGGCGCCGAGATGCCCCATGAGGCCCGTCGGGTGCTGGTCTATCTGATGCGCCAGGGCGCCATTATCGCCACGCAGAAACCCAAACTGTATCAGTCCCTGGGTCGCTACCAAACCCAGGTGCGACGGCATCTGGCCGAAGTCTATCTGCGGCTGGTACTGGATGAAAAAGCTGGTATTGCCTTTGTTGGTCGCTATGAGCAAGAGGACGCCGCGACCACCGAGACCGACACAGAAACATCAACAGAGGGCGATGACGACTTTGTTTCGCTGATCTCCAAGCGCACCCTGTCCCTGTACGACACCCTGTTGCTGCTAGTGCTGCGGCGCCATTATCAGGAGCGGGAATCGGCCGGGGAGCAAAAGGTAACTGTGGATGTGGAGAAACTGGAATCCTATCTGACGCCCTTTTTGCCACTGACCAACCACGCCAAGGCCGACCGCAAAAAGCTCAATGCTGCCATTCAGCGGCTGATCAGCAAGAAGCTGCTGTCAGCGATACGTGGTTCGGATGACCGCTATGAAATCACCCCGATTATTCGCTATGTGGTGGATGCGGCCTTCCTGGAATCCATGCTGGAGGATTATCTGCGTTTGGCCCACGAAGAGCAGATTCCGGTTGAATCCCGGCTGTTGGAGAAGGTACCCGAGGCAGCGCCAGAGAAAATCCGTGGCAACGACCAGGGCGACTTGCTCGGAGGTAACCCATGATGGCGGGCAGCCAAGCGTTCGCGGACACTCTGTTCCAGCAGGGACAGATTCGTCTGGCGGAGCTCACAGTATTCAACTGGGGTTCTTTCGATGGCTTGCATTCGGCCAGTATCGATCCCTTTGGCACCCTGATAACCGGTGATAACGGCGCGGGCAAGTCGACCTATATTGACGGGCTGATGGCGCTATTGCTGCCTGCGGGCAAGGCCACGTTCAACGTTGCTGCGGCACAGGGCGACCGGGCTGACCGCTCCTTGCTGTCGTATATGCGCGGCAGTTTTGGCTCCTCCCATGATGGCTCGGGCACCCGGGTCAAAAGCAAGCGTGAAAAAGCAGTTGTTACCGGGTTGAGTGCGTTGTACCGGGCTGATGATGGTTCCGAAATCACCCTGGCGGCGCTGTTCTGGACCACTCAGGCATCCAATGCCCTGAGCGATGTAAGCCGTATTTATGTGGTCGCCAAGCGCAATTTACCGCTCAAGCAAATGCTCGATGCCTTTGGTGAGGGTAACGCCAGAAGCCTGAAACAGTGGCTGCGCGATGATCCGCGGATTACCTGTTGCGATGACAATTTCAGTGATTATCAGGAGCTGTATCGCACGCTCTTGCATATGGACAACCGTAACGCCCCTGCTCTGCTATCCCGGGCGCTGGGCCTGAAGAAAATTGACGACCTGACCAAACTGATTCGTGAGCTGGTGCTGGAACCGAGTTCGGTGAAGGAGGATGTGAAAAAGGTAGTGGACGAGTTTGCCGATCTGGTGGCCATCCATGACCGGCTGAGCGATGCCCGGGCCCAGGTGCAGCACCTGCAGCGCCTGCCCGGTCTTGCCGCAGACATTCAGGCGGCCAGCGACGCGTTGCACAGCCTGCAACTGGAAAAAGACCATCTGAGCGTTTACTTCGCGGAGGTTCAGGCGGGCCTGCGGGCTGCGCGGATCAAACAGATCAAGAGCGACCTGGACAAGCTCGAACTGCAGCTCAAGGATCTCCAGCGCAAGGTGGCGGATAGTGCTGAACTGGTCGAACGTCGCCACGAAGAGTACCTGCAACAGGGCGGCAATCAGGTCGAGTCGCTGAAAAAGGACATTGCCCATGCTGCTGACAAGCTGAAAGAGCTGGTGCGCAAGTCTTCGAGCTATCAGCAGGATGTGCGTTCGCTGGGGCTGGCAGAAACACTGCAAGAAAGCGTTTTTCTGGATAACCAACGTGCTGCGCAGGCGTCCTTGCAGGATATCGAGCAAAACAAGGAAGACAGCCAAAACCGCTTTGGTGAAATCAGCGGCCGTTGGAGCCAATCAAAACAGGATCTCGCTGAGATCATCGGGCAGATCAAGGAGATTGATGCCCGGCCAAACTCCAACATTGACCCGGCCTACCAGCGCTTGCGTGACGAGCTGGTTGAGGCGCTGGCTCTGCCGCCCGAGCAGGTGATGTTTATTGGTGAGCTGCTGGATGTGAAGGACGATGAAAAGCCTTGGCAAGGCGCCATTGAGCGTGCCCTGGGCGGTCATCGCACCACCTTGCTGGTACCTGCCGATGGATATTCGATGGTGACGCGCTGGCTGAATGCCCGTCATACCGGGCTGCATGTACGGGTGCAGGTTGTCCGCAACGCACAGGATAAAACGGCTCCCCCAGAGTTCCTTGCCAATGGCTTTTTGCGCAAACTGGTCTGGCGTCAGCACGCCTGGCGGGACTGGCTCAAACAGCATTTGAGTCGTTTTGATCTGCAGTGTGTTGATGGCACCGACATGCTGGATGCAACGCCCTTTTCCATGACCCGTGAAGGCCTGGTGCATCTGGAGAATGGACGCTTCGAGAAGAAGGACCAGACCCGCATTGAGGATCGTCAGCGCTGGTGCCTGGGCTTTTCCAATACTACCCGGCTGGCGCTGTTGAATTCAGAAAAGGCCGCGTTGGAGAGCCGAATTGAAGAGCAATGGCGCGAGGTCAACAGCGCTCGTCAGGCCATGGAAGAGGTGACTACCCGCAAGGCTGTGCTGGAGCGTGTTGCTGCCTGCCGCTGGGAGGATATCGATGCGCCCTATTGGCAAGCCAGGCATGATTCACTGAAGGCTGACTTGCTGCAACTTGAGTCTTCAGAGGGTGATCTTGCGTTGGCGAGGGAGCGCTGGAATCAGGCCAAGCAGGCGCTTGAGGCCTTGCGTAACGAGCAGGGTCAATTGCAGAAAGATCAGGGCGCTTTACAGAACCAGCTGAATATCGAGCAGAAGGCCTACACTGCCGCTGCAACGCTTGCGCAGCAGGGGCTTAGCGATGAGTGCCGGACTTTATTGGCCCAGCGTGTCGGCAGCATCAGCCTGGATAACGCCGAGCACCAGGCGCAGGTAGCCAGGGAACTGGATGAGCTGATTGGCAAGCAGCAGTCACGCAAAGGCACGGCGGAAAACATCGCCAATGGCATCATGGGCTCGTTCCGCGGCAGGGATCAGTGGCTGCCCATAGTCGTCGATTGGCCCGTGGGGCTGGCGGCGCTGGAGGATTTTCTGGCGCACCTGCAAGCGCTGGAGCAAGAGGGCTTGCCTGCGCTGGTTGAGCAATTTCGCGAGCGTTTGAACAAGCATGCGACGCAGTCGCTGGCGCGGATCAAGACCAAGCTGGACGCCGAGCGCGATGATATTCTTGAACGTATCGAGACGATCAACACTGTGCTATGCCGAACCGAGTTCAAGATCGGCAGTCATCTCAAACTGGGTTCCCGGCGGGAAAACTATCCGCATGTGCAGGACTTCGAACGCAAGCTGCGCGCGGTGCTGAGTCAGGTCACCAGTGATGATCATGAGCGGCGATTCCAGACCCTCTCAGAGGTGGTGGCGATACTCGACAAGGCCAGCGCCTCCGGCACATCCAGTACGATGGAAAGTATGCGCTTGCTCGACCCGCGCTATCAGATGACCTTCTATGCCGAAGAGGTCGATTCCAGCACCCTTGAGGTGCGGGACGTATTGAACTCCTCCAGCGGCAAATCCGGCGGCGAAAAGGAGTCTTTCGCAGGCATGGTGGTGGCGGCAAGTCTGGCCTATGTGCTGACCCCAGATGGCTATGACCGACCGGTGTACTGCACGGTGTTTCTGGATGAGGCTTTTTCCAATACCGCCGAATCGGTCAGCCGTCGGGTGTTGCGGGTATTCCGGGAGCTGCATATCCACGTCAACCTGATCACCCCCTACAAAAACCTCAATCTGGCCAGAGAGTCGGCCCGCTCCCTGCTGATTGCCGAGCGCAACCCGGATACCCACGAAAGCCATCTGTGCGAGCTGACCTGGGAGGAAATCGACCAGCAACGCAAGGCCGACCGGCAGGCTTCGGTAAGGCGCGAAGCGGCCGAGCTGGGCGTACAGCTCAATGATTGATCCAGGTTGGGGGCTGTTGCCTGACGCGGCGTTGCAGCAACTCAGGGCCAGGGAGTGGAGCAATCGCAAGCGCCTGAAACAGCGCCTGAAAGGCATGGAACTGCCGAACATGGAGGTCAAACTCAAACCGCCGCAAGGCTCCAGCGCGCTGAGTGATCTCGGGCATTTTCAGCGTTTTGTCGATGCCTGGCGGGATTTCCCCCATGCTACCTGTGTGCGCTGGAAAACGATTAGTTACCGCAACCTTGCTTCACAACAGCTGCCGGCAAGTCTGATGGTGGCTGACGTCGCCACCTTGGCCAAGCTACTCGGAGAAACCGAGCAGCTAACACTTCAGCTCTGGCAGGCACGCATCAGCCAAATCCTGGCCGAGCCTTTTGCCCAGGGCTCAGTGTTGCAGCGTGAATTGTTCAATCTGCTAATCGATTATCTGGAAGAGCTTGAGCGCTATACCGATCTGGATATGGAGCTGTTAATCAGCCTGATACCCCAGCTGCGCCCTGGCATGGGTGGTGACGGGTTCCTGCGAGCGTTACCAGTACGCCATGTGGATACCAAGTTTATCGAGCAGAATTACGCACTGATCGAACAGATTACGGATCTGTTGCATGACGGCGAGGTGCTGGCATCAGGTGGCTTGCTGGCCTGGCTGGACTGCCAGGCGAACCCAAGGGGTTGGCTATGGGTTCGGCCACTCTGCGAGCACTGCCGACAGGCCTTGGGCGGATTACCGTTGCTGCAGTTGGCGACGGATACCCTGCTGGGTTTTGAGCTCCCGGCGCGCCATGTGCTGGTTGTTGAAAATGTACAGTCAGGTCTGGCCCTGCCGCCGCTGAAAGACACTATCGCCGTGTTTGGTGGCGGCAAGAATCTTTCCTGGCTGGACGCAGAGTGGCTCGAACAAAAGCGCGTTGGCTATTGGGGGGATATCGATTCCGAGGGGTTGTGCATGTTGGCTGACGCCAGACGCAAGCTGCCTTCGATTGATGCATTGCTGATGGACGAGCAGACCCTGGTGCAATACCAGGAGCGCATGGTAGATGAACCCCTGTCGGTTCTGACTGAGCCGGTCGGGCTCAATGTGGAAGAGCTTCGACTATTTCGTAACTTGCGTAGCGGGCGCTTTGGAAAGGGCAGACTGGAACAGGAGCGCATTGCCCCTGACCATATTCTTGAAGCCCTGAACCTGTGGCTCAGCCAGCAGGTGCCCAGGTCATGATTTAAAATCATCCGCCGAATGCCGCTCCGGCAACTGTTCATGGGCCTCGCCCCAGTTGCGGTTGACCATCCGTCCGCGCTGCACGGCCGGACGCTGCGCCAGTTCCTCGACCCAGCGCAGCACATGGGTGTAGCTCTGCGCATTGAGAAACTCGGCCGCGCCATATACCTGATTGGTCACCACCCCGCCATACCAGGGCCAGATCGCCATATCGGCAATCGTGTAACTGTCACCGGCCACATAGCGATGCTCCGCCAGCTGCCGGTCCAGCACATCCAGCTGGCGCTTGACCTCCATGGTGTAGCGGTTGATCGGATACTCGAGCTTCTCCGGCGCATAGGCGTAGAAGTGGCCAAAGCCGCCACCCAGGAAAGGCGCGCTGCCCATCTGCCAGAACAGCCAGTTCAGGCACTCGGTGCGACCACGCCAATCCTCCGGGATAAAGGCAGCGAACTTGTCGGCCAGGTACAGCAGGATCGAGCCGGACTCGAACACCCGCAGCGGCGGGTCCATGCTCTGGTCCAGCAGTGCCGGGATCTTCGAGTTGGGATTGATCCCGACAAACCCGGAGCCAAACTGCTCACCGGCACGGATGCTGACCAGCCAGGCATCATACTCCGCGCCACTGATACCCAGCGCCAGCAGCTCCTCCAGCAGGATGGTGACCTTGACCCCGTTGGGCGTGGCCAGTGAATACAGCTGCAGCGGGTGCTGACCACGGGGCAATTCCCGCTCATAGGTAGCACCGGCAATCGGGCGGTTGATATTGGCGAATTCACCGCCATTGGCGCTGTCCCAGGTCCAGACCCTGGGCGGGGTGTAATGATCCTGACTCATGAATTCCTCGCTGGAGATATTGTGAGGCTAACACCCTAGCTGCTCAGGGGGCGTTATTGCCAGCGCTTGCTGCGAGGTCTGGGGGTGGCTCGGCAGCCGCAGGGCAATGCAGGACGTACCCAAGACACAAAAAATCGCTAAATAGAATATAAAAATATCCTTTTATTCTTTTTAAATAAAAAATGTTTCAGCTATGTTACTTCCGTCAACCCAGCGTTGATGCCGGTCATACCTGCCACTCGACCACGAAGCGCAACTGCGACCGCTCCCGCACACAACACCTTATTTTGGAGCACCAAATGAAAAACACCCTGCTTGCCGGCGCCGTGGCGTCTGCACTGACCACCCTGTCCATTCCGGCATTGGCCGGCAACGGCTTTATCAGCGACAGCAAGGCCAATCTGGCCCTGCGCAATTTCTATATCAACCAGGACAACCGCAGCGGCAGCGCCGCACCGTCGAAAAGCGAAGAATGGGGACAGGGCTTTCTGCTCGACCTGCGCTCCGGCTATACCCCCGGCACAGTGGGTTTCGGACTGGATGCGACTGGCCAGCTCGGTATTCGCCTTGATTCGGGCGGTCGTACCGACAAGCCCGGCCGCGACCGCAACCCTGGCGCCGTGTTTCCGCTCGACAGCGACAACAGCGCGGTCAGCGAATTCGGCCGGCTGGATCTGACCGCCAAGGCACGCCTCTCCGATACCGAGTTGCGCGCCGGCGCTCTGCTGCCGAAACTGCCGGTACTGACCTACAACGATGGCCGGCTGCTGCCGCAGACCTTTCGCGGCGTGCAACTGGTGTCGAATGACATCGAGCGTCTGACCCTGCACCTGGGCCAGATCGAACGGGCCAGCGGGCGAGCCTCCAGTGACTACGAGAACCTGCGAATTGCCGGTGGCACAGAGCGGGTCAATCAGTTCCGCTATGCCGGTGGCGACTACCGGCTGAGCGACAATCTGACCACCAGCTATTATTTTGCCGAACTGCAGGACTACTACCGCCAGCACTACCTCGGCGCGGTGCACAGCACCACACTGGGTGGCGGCAAGCTCAGCACCGACCTGCGCTACTTTGACAGCAATGCCCACGGCGCCAACCGGCGCAACCAGGCGGGCTACGGCGCCAGCGGCTTCAACAACAACGGCGAAGTCGACAACCGTGCGGCCAGCCTGCTGTTTAGCTACAGCCAGAGTGGCCACAGTGCCGGATTTGGTTACCAGCACCTGAGCGGCGACAGCCACTTCCCGTTCGTCAACAACGGAGATGGCGCCACCGCCTACCTGATCACCGACTCGCAGATCGGCAAGTTCCAGCGTGCCGGCGAGCGAACCTGGCTGGCGCGCTATGCCTACGATTTTGCCCAGGCAGGCATCCCCGGACTGCGCGCCAATGCCACCTACCTGCGCGGCAGCAACGTCAACACCAACGTCTCAGGTGCGGACAACGAGTGGGAACGCGACCTGCGTATCGACTACAGCATCCAGAGCGGCCCGCTGAAAAACCTTGGCTTGTCCGTGCGCCATGCCAGCCTGCGCAGCAATGTGGTAGGTCAGCGTGATCAGGACGAAGTGCGCGCCATCATCAGTTACAACCTGGTGCTGCTGTAACCCGGCCAATGGGTCAGGGCCTGGTAGACACGGACAGGTTCAATCGGCAGAGGTGGGAATACCTCAATAAAGGCTTTCTCGGTCCGCCTGCACCAGGGCAGCGACATGCCGACTTTCATGAATATGCCTGAGCTGCAGATAGCCCGCACAGCCGGAGGCAACCTCCGGCCAATTTAGCGTAACTATCGGGCGCGCCAGTCGCGCCCTAGAGAACCAGTGTAGTAAACCCCAACCCCAGCAGTGCAGACACGGCCAGCACCTTCAAAATACTGATATTGAAACGCCAGAGCGCGATAAAGGCCGCCAGCGCCAACAACCCGGAAAACCATTCGAACCCGCCGACAAAAGGCTGTTCGGCACTGGCTTGAGGCCACAGCACATGCCAGCCAAAAAACAACGCCAGGTTGAGAATCACCCCCACCACTGCTGCCGTAATGGCTGACAACGGCGCCGTGAACTTGAGGTCACCATGGGTGGACTCCACCAGCGGCCCACTAGCCAGAATGAACACGAACGAAGGCAGAAAGGTGAAGAATGTGGCTACGCTGGCAGCCACCAGGCCAGCCAGAAACAAATGATCGCTGCCAAACAGCTCGAAGGTCCAGCCACCAACAAAGCCGACAAAGGCAACGACCATAATCAGGGGGCCTGGGGTGCTCTCACCCAGTGCCAGACCATCGACCATTTGCGGGCCGGTCAGCCAGCCATAGGATTCAACCCCGCCCTGGTAGACGTAGGGCAACACTGCATAGGCGCCGCCAAAGGTCACCAGCGCGGCCTTGGAGAAAAACACCGCCATGTCGGTCAGGGTACCGGCTGGCAGCAGCAGGATCACCAGAGCCCAGAGGGCCAGTGCACTGCCCAGCAGTTTGAACAGGTGCCGATAGCTGTGGCGGGTATGCGCCAGTGGCGGCGTATCATCATCAATCACCGCCGAGCCAAAATGCTTATCTGTCGCGCCATGCCCGCCGCCTGGCTGAAAATACCCCGGCAGCCACTTGCCACCCAGCGCACCGAGCAGCGCTGCGCCAACCACGATCAAGGGGAAAGGCACGCGGAAAAAGAATATGGCAATAAAGGCCGCACCTGCGAGCAACCACATCAGATGATTCTTCAGCGCGCGGCTGCCAATACGCCAGGCCGCAAACAGCACAATCGCCACTACCGCCGGTTTTATGCCGGCAAAAATGCCTTGTACCAGCGTCATGTCGCCAAAGGCCAGATAGACCCAGGTCAGAGCAGCCAATATAAACAGGGAAGGCAATACAAAGAGCACCCCGGCGACTATGCCGCCCCAGGTACGATGCAGTAGCCAGCCCAGATAGATGGCCAACTGCTGGGCCTCCGGGCCGGGCAGCAGCATGCAGAAATTGAGCGCATGCAAAAAACGCCGCTCGGATATCCAGCGCCGCTTCTCCACCAGATCCTGATGCATGATTGCGATCTGCCCGGCCGGACCACCAAAACTGATAAAACCCAGTTTCAGCCAGTACCAGAAGGCTTCACGAAAGCCGGGATGAGCGGGACGCCCATCATTTGAATTGCCGGTTTGCAAGGCAAGCTCCTTGTCCATCATTTTCTGAAATCACTGAGGTATCCACGCGCCAGCGTCTCGCCGCCCTGCCACAGGCGCCACTCACCCGGCTGATACAGCGTCCACTGCTCGTTGCTGGTCAAGGGTTCAGTGGCAATCACACTGACGATATCGTTGGCCGTGGTGTGTTCGCCAAAATCCACCACCAGCTCCAGATCACTCAGTTGCGCGGCACCAAAGGGCGCCCGCCGGGTAATCCAGGCCAGCTTGCTGGTACACAGGGTGAACAGCCAGTTGCCATTGCTCAGCAGCAGGTTGCAGACACCCAGTCTGGCGTAGTCGGCACAGGCGCTGGTGATCGCCTGCACGAGTGTCGCTTGGGCTGGCATCTGGCTGAACTGGCTGCGCAGGCGGTTGAGCAGATCGCAGAACAACGCTTCGCTGTCGGTGTCGCCAACGGCCTGGAACGGGCCGGACCGGGCAACGAAACCCTCGAGTTGGCCATTGTGGGCAAAGCTCCAGTACTGCCCCCACAGCTCACGGGTAAACGGATGGGTATTGGCCAGGCTGACTCGCCCGACATTGGCCTGGCGAATGTGGCAGATGACATTCTCGGACTTGATCGGATAGCTTTCGATCAGCCTGGCAATCGCCGAGCTGTGGCAGGGCGCCGGATCATGAAAACAGCGAACACCCCGCCCCTCATAAAACACCACCCCCCAACCGTCGCAATGCGGCCCGGTGCGACCACCGCGCTGCATCAGCCCGGAAAAGCTGAAGCAGATATCGGTGGGCACATTGGCACTCATGCCCAGCAGCTCGCACATAGGCGTCCCCCTGTCATATGGCAAAGCCGCAGTATGCACAGGGTGACGCAGCGCTGCACGCCGGCTTCAACCTCTTTGTATTTTTTATATTTCCCAAAGATATATAAGGCGTCTTACCCATGGCTGCTGCACCCGGCAGCCCGAATTGGTATGCTTTCCAGCCAGCAAAACCCACCACGAGAATGCCGTCATGCCCGATTACCGCTCGAAAACCTCCACCTTCGGCCGCAACATGGCCGGCGCCCGCGCGCTGTGGCGTGCCACCGGGATGAAGGACGAGGACTTCAAGAAGCCGATCATCGCCATCGCCAACTCCTTCACCCAGTTCGTGCCCGGTCACGTGCACCTGAAGGATCTCGGCCAGTTGGTGGCGCGGGAAATCGAGAAGGCCGGTGGCGTGGCCAAGGAATTCAATACCATCGCGGTGGATGACGGTATCGCCATGGGCCATGACGGCATGCTCTATTCGCTGCCCAGCCGCGAGATCATCGCCGACTCGGTGGAGTACATGGTCAACGCCCACTGCGCCGACGCCATTGTCTGCATCAGCAACTGCGACAAGATCACCCCCGGCATGCTGATGGCCGCGCTGCGCCTGAACATCCCGGTAGTGTTCGTCTCCGGCGGCCCGATGGAAGCCGGCAAGACCAAGCTGGCCAGTCACGGCCTGGATCTGGTCGATGCCATGGTCGTTGCGGCCGATGACACAGTGTCGGATGAAACGGTGGCCGAGTACGAGCGCAGCGCCTGCCCGACCTGTGGCAGCTGCTCCGGCATGTTTACTGCAAACTCGATGAACTGCCTGACCGAGGCGCTGGGCCTGTCGCTGCCGGGCAACGGCTCGACGCTGGCCACCCACAGTGACCGCGAGCAGCTGTTCCTGCGCGCCGGCCGGCTGATCGTCGACCTGTGCCGGCAGTACTACAACGAAGGCAACGAGAATGTGCTGCCGCGCAATATCGCCAGTTTCAAGGCCTTTGAAAACGCCATGACCCTGGATATCGCCATGGGCGGCTCGACCAATACCATCCTGCACCTGCTGGCCGCCGCGCAGGAGGCCGAACTGGCCTTTGACCTGCGCGATATCGACCGGCTGTCGCGCAAGGTGCCGCAGCTGTGCAAGGTGGCACCGAACATCCAGAAGTACCATATGGAAGACGTGCACCGCGCCGGCGGCATCTTCTCAATCCTCGGCGAACTGGCGCGTGGCGGCCTGCTGCACACCGACGTGCCGACCGTGCACAGTCCGAGCATGGCCGACGGCATCGCCCAGTGGGACATTACCCAGACCAACGATGAAGCCGTGCATACCTTCTTCAAGGCCGGCCCGGCCGGCATCCCGACCCAGACTGCCTTCAGCCAGAGCACCCGCTGGGACAGCCTGGATGATGACCGCCAGCACGGCTGCATCCGCTCGGTCGAGCACGCCTACTCGCAGGAAGGTGGTCTGGCGGTGCTCTACGGCAATATCGCACTGGACGGCTGCGTGGTGAAAACCGCCGGGGTGGATGAGTCCATCCACGTGTTCGAAGGCCGGGCGAAGATCTATGAAAGCCAGGACAGCGCGGTAAAAGGCATTCTGGCCGACGAGGTCACCGCCGGCGACATCGTGATCATCCGTTATGAAGGCCCGAAGGGCGGCCCGGGCATGCAGGAAATGCTCTATCCGACCTCGTACCTCAAGTCCAAGGGACTGGGCAAGGACTGCGCGCTGCTGACTGACGGGCGCTTCTCCGGCGGCACCTCGGGCCTGTCGATCGGTCATGTATCGCCGGAGGCTGCTGCCGGTGGTGCCATCGGCCTGGTGCGCGACGGCGACAAGGTACTGATCGACATCCCCAACCGCAGCATCAACCTGCTGGTCAGCGACGCCGAACTGGCCGAGCGCCGCGCCGAGCAGGATGCCAAGGGCTGGAAGCCGGTTGAAGTCCGTCCACGCAAGGTCAGCACCGCACTGAAGGCCTACGCCCTGCTGGCTACCAGTGCCGACAAGGGTGCCGTGCGCGACAAGGCATTGCTCGACGGCTGAACAGCCTGACTCCCCTGGGCAGCGCCAACTGCCCAGGGTTCCTACCTGCTGTAATAGCTGGAATCCGCTAGCCAGACAGGCCGCAAGTAATCCACCGGAACCTTCGAATAAGAAGGATGGCGGATTGACGCCATAGTTCCTTCGCTTTAATGTTGCCCCTGCGGCGCACTAAAAGTTGTCAGCCTGCAACAAGGACTTGAATCAATTGAGGGATAGGCATGCTCGGCACTTTACTCCGCAACGGCAGCAGCGACGAATTCATTGCGCTAGGCGAAACCGGTCAACCGGTTTACAAGGCGGCTCTGCAGATCATTGCCGCACTGTCACGCAAGCAGCCGGAACTGGCACACTTTCTGGCAGTCCCGAAAAGTAACGATCAGGGCACCCGCATCGACTGGTACAGTCCGCTACCTGGCGATGTGATCCCCTGGGCCTCGGCAACCGAGGACGAACGGGGCAGCGCCACCAGCGCATTGCAATCATTCAAGCAGTCGCTGGCCAGCCTCAGTCAGTCACTGATCAGCCAGGGCGGCAAAAGCGGCCAGGGCGACCAGGTGATCTTTGGCAAGTTGCTGGGGCTGGTGGCGCACTGTCCGGATGCAAACTTCATCTATCTGGTCAGTACCGAGAGCACCTCTGGCCTGCCACATCTGCAACCGGTACTGAGCTTCTGGGGCTTTGTTCACAGCGAACCTGAGCGTCTGCTCGACCCGCTGTATTTCCTCGCGCCGCGCCAGGCATTCAGTAGCCCCCCTGCCAGCCCGGTGACCGCTAATGCACCGGCCAGCCTGGGCTCGCAGGCCACGGCGACGGTCCAGACCGACCTGGCGGTGATCCCGGTTACGCCCTGGTGGCGACGCTTGTGGTGGTTGCTGCTGCCGCTGCTACTGCTGTTGTTACTGCTGCTGATGTTCGGCCCCTTGCGTGGTTGCCTGCCGTCTGCCACGCCCGGTTTCGGCATCCCCGGTGTCAGCACCAAGATGACCACCCTGCCATCCGTGGATGTCCACGCCAATCCGGGCACTGGCATGGCCTCCGGGCCAGCCCGACCAACGACGTTGGCACAGCTCCCGGCAGCCGACGTCGCCGCAGGCGGTTCAGCAGCCCCTGCTGCTGAACCGCCTGCGGCAACAGAGCCCCCGGCGAACGAGCCGCAGAACGCCTCTGACATCGAAGCGGAAGCACCCACAGAAGCAGCGGAAACCAATGCTGCGCCACCGCAGCAACCGCCTGCGCCAACGGAGCCCCCGCAGCCGATGGATCCGCCCGCCCCGCCTCTGAGCATCCCGGCGGATGCGGCACAGGGACCGGCCGATTTTCTCAACGGCAGCTATCGCGCCGGCGCCGGCATCCAGGACCGTCGCACCGGCAAGCCCCTGCGTCTGGAGTACCAATTCCAGGATGGCCGCGGCAACGTAACCGTTCAGCGTCCGGATGGCGTGAATTGCAGCGGCGCCGTGGCTGCCAGCATGCAAGGCGCGCAGTTGGCGATCCGCAGCGAGGCACAGGCCGCCTGCGCCGACGGCAGCCGCTATGAAATGCCCGACATCAGCTGCACGCCGGGCACCCAGAACATAGCCGACTGCACCGGCAGTTACGGCTCCGAAAACTTCCCCATGTCCATGCGGCAAGTAGGCGAATAAGGCTGATTCCATGCTGCCAGAACTGACACAATTCGAAGAAACCATCCATCTGATCAACGACAGTGGCATCCAGTTTATGGATTTTGCCGTCCGTCTGGATTTGCCAAATGAACCGACCGGCCGTTTCGCGCTAATGGGCAATAGCCTGATCACACGACTGCTGCAAAACCGCGAAACCCGCCAGTACTTTCACCTCAGCCCGATTGGCACAGCCAACCAGAGCGGTGAGCGCCTGCAGCAATCGCTGGCCCAGCAGCGCCTGATCAGCGTAGTCGATGACGAGGACCTGACGCTCAGCATGCAGTCGAGCCTGGCACTGTTTGACGGTCTGTGGCTGCCGGCGCCGTTCTTCCGCTTCATGCAACCGGAACGCTATGACGAAGGCCCGTGCAACTGGGCACGCCTGCGCATGGTCAGGCTTGAACAGCCGGACCTTGACGGTAATACCCACCGCCTGACACTGGCCTTTGACACGCGAATCATGCCAGCCAACGGGCAAATGCATTACCTCGCGCCTACCCGGGATGACATCAATGCCGGCGCTGCCTTTCGGCTGGCCACCCACGCCCACCAGACCCGCTGGTTCCTTGACCAGAAGTGGGTACAGGACTGGCTCAGTGAAATCTATCGGGAACACCGCCGCCAGCGTCCCGCCGACGAAATCGATGAGGAACTGGCCGAGCAACGCCATATCGGTCACTACCTGAACCTGCTCAGCCTGATGGCACGCCCGCTGCCGGAAGAGCGCAGCAGTGAGCCGGCACGCATAGTAATTCCGGAAATCCGCCTGAGTGCCAATGGTGTCGACTCAATAGAACCACCAATCCCGGTTGATCTGGTACTGGATGTCGGCAATTCACGCACCTGCGGCATCCTGATCGAGAATCATGGGCAGTCCGGCGATGGTCTGAAACACAACTACATCCTGCAGGTCCGCGACCTGAGCGAGCCGGAAAGGGTCTACAGCCAGCCCTTCGAAAGTCGTCTGGAGTTTGCCCAGGCCTCGTTCGGCAAGGAAAACTTTTCCGTACAGAGCGGTCGCCACGATGCGTTTCTCTGGCCAACCATTGCCCGGGTCGGCATGGAAGCCAGCCGGCTGTCCGGCCAGCGTCGTGGCACCGAGGGCTCAACCGGCCTCTCCAGTCCCAAGCGCTACCTGTGGGACGAAAACGCCTATACCCATGGCTGGCGCTTCAACAGTGCCTATGTTCGCAGCGATACCGAACCCAAGGCCACCGCCGCACCCTTCTCGCACCGGATAACCAAGCTGGGGCAGGCCTTTTACAAGCTGAAGAACGAGGATGACCGGCTGCCAGCCTTCTCGCCGCAGTACTCGCGCAGCTCGCTGATGACCTTCATGCTGGCCGAAGTACTGACCCAAGCCCTGCTGCAGATCAACAGTCCGGCCCAACGTACCCGTATGGGTCACACCCAGCGCGCACGCCAGCTGTCCAGCGTGACCCTGACCGTGCCGCCGGGGATGCCCCAGGTCGAGCGCAGCCTGTTGAACGACCGCCTGCTACAGGCAATAGCCCTGGTATGGAAGTGCATGGGCTGGCATGACGGCGACCTCGATCCGGCCGAGGCCAAAGGCCCCAACTCGGTGGTACCAGCACCGCGTATCCCTCTGCCGAGGGTCAAGGTCGAGTGGGATGAGGCTACCTGTGGCCAGCTGGTGTACCTGTATACCGAAATTCGCGAGAACTTTGCCGGTCATCCGCAGGAGTTTTTCGATACCCTGGCGCGCCCCGACAAGCAGGACCGCGAACGCATCACCCTGGCCAGCCTCGACATTGGTGGCGGCACCAGCGATCTGGTGATCACCGACTACCGTCTGCAACGCGGCAAGGAAAACACCGCCGGCAGCAACGTGTCGATCATACCGGAACAGCGCTTTCGCGACAGTTTCAAGGTCGCCGGTGATGACATCCTGCTGGATATCATCCAGCGCTTCGTGCTTCCCGCAGTTGAAAGCGCATTGGCCGAGTTCGGGGTCAAGGCGCCACGCTCACTGCTGTCACGCCTGAGTGGTGACGAGACCAGCAGTGCCCAGGATGCCATCCTGCGCCAGCAGCTCAACCTGCAGGTATTTGTACCGCTTGGCCTGCACCTGCTGAAACTCTATGAAAACTACAATCCCGAGTTCCCCTGTACGGTTCACGACTACAGTTTTGACGAGCTGCTCGGCGAGGCTATCAGTGAACGTATCTGTGAGTACGTTGCCAGCGGGGTAAAACGTGCCGATGGCGGTAGTGACGGCTTCGACCTGCGTCGGGTGATGCTGCGCATCGATACTTCGGCGATTCACCGGGCCTTCCTCAAGGGCCAGATCAATCTGTGCAAAATCCTCGATGCACTCTGCGAAATCGTCTTCCAATACCCGTGCGATGCCCTGCTGCTGACCGGACGGCCGTCCCGTCTGCCCGGCGTGCAGGCCTATATTCGACGCAAGGTGCCACTGCCCCCGGGGCGCATAGTGCCAATGCACGGCTACCGCACCGGCGGCTGGTATCCGTTCCACAAGAACGGCCGCATCGATGACCCGAAGAGCACGGCGGCGGTAGGCGCGATGCTCTGCCTGCTGAGCGAGCAGCGCAAGGTATCCAACTTCTATTTCAGTGTTGGCCGATTGAAGCCTTACTCGACCATGCGCCATATCGGCAAGCTCGATGAAAACAACCTGATCATCGACCACGACATGCTCTATCGCGACGTGATCAAGAGCGATCCGGGCGGCAGCGAATACCTGCAACTGCATGACCCTCAGACTGACGGGCCGCAATTGCGCGTGCTTGGCAAGACCCGGCTGGGCTACCGCCAGCTGGACGCCGAACGCTGGGCGGCCACGCCACTGTACCTGATCGAGCTGACCGAATGCGGCACCCGCAAACTGGCAGGCAAGCCGACCAGTGATGGCCTGGAGGCCTGCCTGCTGCTGCGCTTCAAGGTGGAGGAGCGCGACCAGGAACGCAGCGATGCGGAGATCATCGCCGAGAAACTGGTGATTGATGACAATATCCAGAGCAACGTGGTCGGCAAATCATTTGACCGCAAGGACGTCAGGCTGCAGCTGTATACCATGCTCAGCGCAGAAGATGGCGCCTCCAACTACTGGCTTGACAGTGGGAGTGTGACCCCCAAATGAGCAGCTTAACTACTGACCAGATCGCCCTGAACAAGGCCTGGTCCTCGGTATTCACCGGCGCCGGCATGGCGCTCGAATGGCTTGGCGATGTGGTGCCCAGGGTTGCCGAAATTGCTGACAAGGCGGACGCCCTGAGCCGTGACCTGTACCGCGCACGCAACCTGTCGCGCAGCCTCAGCCGGGTATCCACCACGCCCATGGGCATCGGCTTTTTCGGTCTGTCACAGGCCGGCAAGAGCTATCTGATTTCGGCACTGGCCGCCGACCGCGACGGCAAGCTGGAAACCCAGCTCGGGCACGCCAAGTATGACTTCATCCGCGACATCAACCCGGTTGGCGGGGGCAAGGAGGCTACCGGTCTGGTAACCCGCTTTACCCGCCTTGCTGCCGCCAGCCAGGACCCCGAGTTCCCGGTAGAGGTACGACTGTTCCGCGAGATCGAAATCGCTATCATCCTGGCCAATGCCTGGTTCGAGGACTTTGATCATCAACGGCTGGACAGCGAATTAAGCGAAGCGCGCATCGCCGCGGTACTCGCCCCGTTCGAGGCGCAGCAACTCGACCAGCCGCTTCCCGGCATCAGCGCCGAGGACGTAGTTGCCCTGTGGGACTACCTGGAACACAACTACCCGACTGCAGTTCGGCCACTGGCCGCGCGCTACTGGCCGAGGGTGCTGGCGCTGGCCCCGGGCCTGAACATCCGCGAGCGTGCCAAGCTGTTCTCGTTGCTGTGGGGCGGCATTGACGAGATGACTGCCACCTATGAGCAACTGGCCGGCGCCCTGCACCGATTGGGACTGGCAGACAGTCTGTTTGCGCCGCTGCACGCGCTAATCAACCCGCGTGATGGCAGCGGCCAGGGCAACAGCATCATCAATGTCGACACCCTTGGCTTGCTCGGCAATGCCGCTGCCATGCAGCTCACGGTGCGGCCCTGCATCGATGGCGAGCTCGGTCACCCGGTGAGCATCAGCGCCCCGGAGCTGGCCGCACTGACCTCTGAACTGATCTTCCGGCTGAGCAACGAACCAACCAATCCGGTGGTGAACAAGGTCGACCTGCTTGACTTTCCCGGCTACCGCAGCCGGCAGAAACTGCTCGGCCTGCAGGATGCCGCAGAAATCAACGCCAGTGGCCAGGCCAACAACCCGGTGTCGCGCTTGCTGCTGAGGGGCAAGGTGGCCTACCTGTTCGAGCGCTATACCAACGAGCAGGAAATGAATGCGCTGGTGATGTGTACCAGCACCTTCAAGCAGAGCGAGGTGGTCAGCGTCGGTCCTGTGCTGAAAAGCTGGATCGACCGCACCCAGGGCCCCACGTCACAGCAGCGTGACGGCAAGCCCAGCGGCCTGCTGTGGGCACTGACCATGTGTGACGGCTTCGTCGCCAATGCACTCAACGGCGATGACACGCAGTTCCCCGAAGCCTGCAACAACATGCTGAAGCTGACCATGGTCGAGCGTTTTGGCAATGAACCCTGGATGAAGGAATGGGGCAGCAAGCCGTTCAACAATACCTTCCTGGTGCGCAAGCCGCGCTTTGCCACATCATTTATCAGCCTGGATGGCAGCAACGAGGAAACCGGCATCGTTGAGGGCATGCGCGATCGTCTGGCACGCCTCAAGCAATCCTTCGTTGGCAGCGATCTGGTCCTCCGCCATATTGACCAGCCGGCCGAGGCCTGGGACGCGATGCTGGCAATCAATGACGGCGGCATCAACCGCTTCAGTGCCAACCTGACCGGGGTTGCCGATATCAAGTTCAAGCTCAAGCGGCTGCATGAACAGCTGGATGAGTTACTGACCGCACTGCTGCCGCGTCTGGACACCTACTACGAAGCCGGCGGCGAGGACGAGCGCGCCAGGAAAAAGCTGCTGGCCAACATGATCGTCAAGCCGTTTGCCACCACCCGCCACGGCAAGTCGGTACTGGGCGAACTGCTGGCGGCCATGGCCCTGCCCGATGACCAGTTGCGTGACCTCTATCTGTCCGCCGAGTTCGACCGCACGGAGCCCGAAGACGATGCAATCGATAGCGATAGCGCCGCGCCGCCGGAGAACGATTACGACATATGGGGCGACAGCCCGGTCAGCGAGCCGAGTACGCAACCGGTCAGCCAGGCACTGCCGGAGTACCAGAGCCATGACCACCGCTTTGCGCGCAGCGCCTTTGACCTCTGGGTTGCCCACCTGCGCCAGCTGAGCAAACGTCAGGGACTACTTGACCTGCTGGAGCTGCCAGCCGAATCGATTGCCATCCTGACCAAGGAGCTGGTGATTTGCGCCGAGCGGCTGAAACTGCCCGAACAGCTCAGCAAGCAACTGCTCAAGCGCGCACAGAGCGGTGTGCGGCGCGAAGCCCTGATGCAGCGTCAGGTACTGACCACCCAACTGCTGTTCAATGACTTTGCCGCCTGGTTCGGCCACATGGCCCAGGCAATCGGGCAGCGCCCGAAGGGCCTGCTGGGCAGCCGCCAGCCGCTGTTTTCCTTCTACCAGCGCGAGATGCCCGGCGCCTTCCCCGAGCTGACCCCGCAGGCACTCGACCAGAGCGCAATCTTTGCCGACGACTGGCTGTCCGGGATTGCCATCCACACCCAGGAAAATGCCGGCCACCGCAAGGGCAAGGAACTGACCATCGAACAGAATGCGGCCCTGGGCCGGGTTCTTCAGGCTTTCAAGGCGAGTTGAGTAATGTCAATCAATAGCAAACTGCATCCCCTGGCGTGCGCCACCCCTGGCAAGGGCGTCCTGCGAATTCGTGGCTGGGACTACGACTGCGGCAGCCTGGAATTTGCCATCCAGCGCAGCCAGGACGACATGTACCTGCAACAGGACCGGCAATGGAACAAGACGCCATGCTGGTTTGCCCAGGACTTCGTCGAAGAGGATGACGGCCAGAGCATCAGCTGCACGGTGGGTTCGGCACTGGTCGATCCGCTGCTGGAGTGCTCCGCCAGCAGCGTTTTCAACTTCCGACTGCGTTCCACGGCAGAGGGAGTCGAGGAAGAAAACCCGATGAAACTGGAAGCCGGCCTGATGTCCTCACTGGCTGGAGGTCCCGGTGCCGCGGCTGCGGATTCCTCAGCGATCCTGGCAGTTGACCGGCAAGCGCAAGCACCGGCAGTGCCGCAGCCTCCCGCCGAACAGGCCGCACCAGCTGAACCGACCGAGCCGCCGGCGCCAGCTCCTGCCGTCAGCCCGGTAGCAACGGGCAATTCCGGCAAGAGCCCGCTGCCCTGGATAATCCTGGTGCTGGTGCTATTGCTGCTGGCGGCCGCGACCGCCTGGTTCTGGCTGTTCAACAGGCCCGCCGCCGCGGTGCTAGACGCCAGCGATTACCAGACCGCCGCCGAGTCGGTCCCGGCCACCGTTCAGCCATGCAGTACCGAGAACATGGCCAACAGCACGGAACTGGCCTTCGTGCAGGCCTGCATGCAGCAAATGCCCGACAGCAACGAACTGCTGCAGATCATCGAAGCGGCCAAGGCCGCCGGTCACTGCGGCATTGCCCAACGCCTCTACGCCCATCGGTCTCAGGCCGGCGACCTGCAGATAGCCCGCCGCTATGCCCAGGAATACGACCCCAGGTACCACCAGCCAAACAGCTGTTTTGCCGAAGCTGATGCGACCACCGCCGCCTACTGGTACGAAACCATCCTTGGTTACGCCCCGGATGACCTCGAGGCACGCCAACGTCTGGAGGACTTGCAGCCATGAACATCGCCCAGCGCCTGACCACCCTGTCCCTGTTGTTGGCCGCCTGTGGCGCCTCTGCAGCAGACCGTCCGCTGCTGCAGGAGGGCAAGCAGAGCCTGTACCAGCGCGTCCTGACCACCCCCGGCTGCCAGTTGAGCAACACCGCGGCGGGCGCCCCCGACCGGGCACTGCCAGCCTTCAGCCGTTTCTATGTGTATGAACGTAGCACCCTCGGCAGTACCGAATGGCTCAAGGTCGGCCCGGACAGCTACGGCCAGAGCAGCGGCTGGCTGCCCGCCAGTTGCACCGTGGAGTGGAAGATGCAGCTTTCGCTGGCCTTCACCAACCCGGCAAACCGCGACCGGCTGCTGTTTTTCAAGGACCGCACGACCCTGGAGAAGATCCTCGATACAGCAGACCCGGCCAGCCTGGTAACGCCACTGCGCGGCGCCCTGCAGCAGAACGGATCAGCATCCGGGGTACTGGCACAGGAACCCGAATACTTCGTCGACATGCAGAAGGAGTTCTATCTGCTGCCGGTACTGAGTGGCGAGGAAGTGATGACCGAGCAGGGTTTCCGTACGCGCATCCTGAATGTTGCCTCGGTCAGCAAGGCTGACTCCGCCAGCGCCAGCAACCCGGCCGGCAGTGCCCAGAACATCACCAGCCAGCTGAAGGAGTTCAGCGCTGCGGTGGTGTTCGTGATTGACTCCACGATCTCGATGGATCCCTACATCGACCGCACACGCGAGGTAATCAGCCGGATCTATCAGCGCATCGAAAAGGAAAACCTCGGCAAGCAGGTCAAATTTGGCCTGGTCGCCTTTCGCTCGAACACCGATGCCGTGCCTGGCCTGGAATATACCAGCCGCATGTATGCCGACCCGAATGCCGTGCAGGACGGTGCCGACTTTATGGCCAGGGTCTCAGGCCTGCGTCAGGCCAGGGTCTCCAGCAGCAGTTTTGATGAGGACGCCTTTGCCGGTGTCATGCATGCCATCGACGAGGTTGACTGGAGCCAGTTTGGTGCCCGCTACATAGTCCTGGTTACCGATGCCGGCGCCATTGAAGGCGACAACCCCCTGTCGAAAACCGGACTGAATGCCGAGCAGGTCCGCATTGAAGCAGCCAAGCCGGGCGCCGCCATTTATACCCTGCACCTGAAAACCCCGGCCGGCAGCAGAAACCACGCCAAGGCAGAAAGCCAGTATCGCACCCTGTCGACCTATGGCGGCACCAATACCTCTCTGTATTACCCGGTGAATGCCGGGGACGTGAATGCCTTCGGCAATATGGTGGATGCCCTGGCCACCGCCATCACCACCCAGGTCAAGGCGGCCTACATGGGTGAGGACGCCATCGGCAGTGCACTGAATGCCGAGACAGACAGCGACACCCGCAAACTGCTTGACGATGCGGCACTGATTGGCCACGCCATGCGTCTGGCCTATCTCGGGGAGAAAACCGGCACCCAGGCACCACCGGTATTCCAGGCATGGATCAGCGACCGCGACCTGCTCAGGCAAAACCTGCCGACCACCGAGGTGCGGGTACTGATGACCAAGTCGCAGCTGAGCGATCTGAGCGATGTACTGCGACAGGTACTGGATGCTGCCAATGAAGGGCTGATCTCGCCGCAGGAAATGTTCAACCGGCTACGCTCGGTGGCCGCCACCATGGGCGCCGACCCGAACAAGCTGAAACAGAGCGACAACCTGCAACTGGCCGAACTCGGGCTGCTTGGTGAATACCTTGAGGACCTGCCCTACCAGAGCGAAGTACTGAATCTGGACGAGGAAACCTGGAAAAGCTGGGATGGTCTGGCACAGGAGCGCTTCATCCGCAATCTGGCAACCAAATTGCGCCACTACCAGCGCTACAACGCCGATGTTGATCGCTGGGTGTCCCTGGCCGAGGGCAGCGATGCCCGTGACAGCGTCTATCCGGTACCGCTGGAGATGATGCCCTGAGTATGCTGCACATACGCAACCTGCAGGTCCAGCGCGGTGAGCACCGGGTGATACTGCCCGAGCTGGATCTGCAGCCGGGTGAAATCCGCGCCATCACCGGTGAGAGTGGCTGTGGCAAGAGCACCCTGCTGGAAAGCATCGGCCTGCTGCTGCAGCCCGAGCAGCTCGACAGCTATCAGCTGGGTCGGGACCCCGTGAATATCGGCCAGCTGCTGCAGCGGCAGCAAGCCGCAGCACTCGCGGACATCCGCGCACGCCACCTCGGCTTCGTGCTGCAGAGTGGCGGGCTGTTGCCGTTCCTCGACGTGCGCCAAAACATCAGCCTGCCGCGCCGTCTGCTGGGCCTGCCAGGGCATAGTCGAACGCTGGATCAGGCCGTCAGCGCGCTGAAACTGGAAGGACTGCTGCACAAGCTGCCGCAGGCGCTGTCGATTGGCGAACGTCAGCGGGTAGCCTGTGTCCGGGCGATTGCCCACGAACCCCAGCTGCTGCTGGCCGATGAGCCAACCGCCGCGCTGGATCCGGGTAACGCCAGACGATTGCTGCAACTGCTGCTGGAACTGGTCGAGCGGCTGCAGCTCAGTGCCCTGATCGTCTCGCACGACTGGGCTCTGCTGCAGGAGTACGGAATGCAGCGCCTGTGCGCGGTCAATCAGCAGGGGGCCACGCGCTTTGAAATCATGGCCTGAGCACATTGGTCTGCTGGGCAGGCTGGCACTGCTGGATCTATGGCACGACCGCAAGGTGTCCTTCTGCATTGCCGCCTCGCTGGTGGCGGTGATCGCGCCCCTGCTACTGCTGTTCGGACTGAAGAACGGTATCGTCAGCCAGTTGCGCAGTGACTTGCTGGATGACCCGCGCAATCTGGAAATTCGCATGCTCAGCAGCGGCAACTACGACAGCGCCTGGATAGACCAGTTACGCCAGCGCCCCGAGGTCGGCTTTGCGATCGGCCAGACCCGCTCGCTGAACACTCTGGCAGACCTGCAGCACGGCCGACGCTTTGTCGAAAATGCCGAGATCCTGCCGAGTGCCGAAGGTGATCCGCTGCTTGGCAGGCTGGCCCGCCAGCTGAATGAGCATCAGTTGATCCTCAGTGCCCAGGCTGCCGAACGCCTGCAGGCCAGCACCGGAGACAACATCCGATTGCAGGTGATGCGCCGGCTCAACGACAGTAACGAGCAGGCCCAGCTACTGCTGCAGGTGGTCGAGGTGCTCGAGGCGGCACGCTTTGCCCGTGCGGCGGCCTTCGTCGCACCGGCCACCCTGCAGCAGCTGGAGCACTACCGGGACGGTTATCTGGTAACCCAGCTTGGTGGCAACACCGGTGCTCCGCTGGTCGCCGCGGTTCCGCAGTATGCCCGGGCACGGCTGTATGCACGCAGCATTGAACAGGTTGCGCCACTGGAGCGCTGGCTGAACCAGCAGCATATCGAGACCAGCAGCCGACTGGCGGACATAGAACAGGTACGCGCAATCAGCCATGTGCTGGGAGTAATTTTCACGGTGATTGCCGCCGCAGCACTGGCCGGCTGCATTGCCTCGCTGACCGGCGCCCTGCTGGCTAATATCGACCGCAAGCGCGGCAATATAGCGATACTCCGGCTGCTCGGATTCAAGGCTCCGTCCATTGCCGGCTATCTGGTGCTGCAAGCCCTGCTGCTCGGCATGCTCGGCTACCTGGGCGGACTGGCGCTGTACCTGCTGGCTGCCCGGCTGTTTGATCGCCTGCTCGGCAGTACCAGCGCCACTGGCGAGTTCATCTGCACCATCGAACCCTGGCATGGCATTGCCGCCCTGCTGCTGAGCCTGGCGGTCGCCGCCGGCGTGTCCGTCACAGGTGCCCTGCGTGCCATCCGAATCCAACCTGCGGAGAGTTTGCGTGAGCTCTAGAAATCGCCGGCGCCTGTGCGCACTGCTGGCCCCTGTGGCTGCCCTCTGTCTGTTGCCGGCCCAGGCCGCCAGCTGGGAAGAGCGTCACTACAACCCAATGCCTGCCGACGGGGATATGGTACTGCCGATGCCATGCAATGGCGCCATGGTATTTCGCAAGGTGTACATTCCGCTGTCCGGCCCGCTGGACGACTACCCGATACATATCGGCCAGGAAACCGACGAATGGGGCTATATGGAGCAGACCCGTCCGGCCTTCATTGCCGGCAGTTTTTCCTCCGCCGACGCTGCCAGCTCGCGCTATTACCTGCTGGCCAAATACGAAATGAGCCAACTGCAGCTCAAAGCTCTGACCGATGAGCAATGCCCCGAGCCCTCGACGCGCCTGCGACTGCCTGCCGTCTCGCTGAGCTGGCACGATGCCTTGCAGGCTGCACATACCTACAACCTGTGGTTGCGCACGCATGCCGCCGACGCCTTGCCAAAGGAAGATGGAGTGAGCGGCTTTGTGCGCCTGCCCACCGAAGTCGAATGGGAGTTTGCTGCACGCGGCGGTCTGGCCGTTGGCACCGCCGAGTTCCGCGATACCCGTTACCCGATGCCGGATGGCATGCAGGCACATGAATGGTTCGCCGGCAGCCAGTCGGCCAATGGTCAGCTGCAACTGGCCGGCTTGCTGCAGCCGAACCCGCTGGGGTTGCATGACATGCTCGGTAACGTCGACGAAATGATCTTCGAACCCTTCAGGCTGAACAAGCTGGATCGTCAGCACGGCCAGGCTGGGGGTTATGTGGTGCGCGGCGGCAACTACCTCACGGCACAGGGCGAGATCCGCACCTCGCTGCGGGCCGAGCGCAGCTACTACGACGGAGCCAACAGCTTTACCAGTCGCACCACCGGACTACGACTGGCGGTAGTATCGCCGACCCTGACCAGCCGTGAGCGGGTTGCCCGCATCGAGTCCGAGTGGAAGAAACTTGGCACCCTGCCTGGTAGCGACGGCAAGGCCACCGACACGGTTCAGGAGCTGGAGAACCTGGCATCCGGCGTTCAGGACCAGCGTCTGCGCGAGCGCCTGAAAAGCCTGGAAAACGAACTGCGCGCCAGCAACCAGCAACAGGAAGAAGCCCGCGACCAGGCGATCCGTGCCAGCCTAAACCTGGGGGCTTTCCTCTGCACCAAAATGCTCGATGACGGCAAATATCTGGACTTCCTGCAACGCAACTACGAGCTGAACTGTGCCGGCGAGGATGACCAGGACCCCAGTTGCCCGATGCGCCAGGAAAAACTCAATGAACAACGCGACCGCCTGCACAAGCTCAGCCGCTATTACGCCAGCAGCCTGGTCGAGGCCGCCAGTCTCTACGGGCATCCACTGCTGTCACGGCAGGTACCGGTAATGCACGAACTGATCAACCGCAACCGCCAGTTGCAGGAACTCGGACCCTACTTGCAAACCCACTGGAGCAACCAGGAAACATTCCTGAGAACCCAGAAGATAGATACCCAGGCCTGGCTGAGCAACTGCAAGGCAGTACTCAAATAGTTACCCCAAGGAGCAGAAAAATGACCATGAAAACCCGTATTCGCTCAAAACTCGCCATCAGCCTGCTGACCGCTGGCAGCCTGTTGCTGGCCGGCTGCGCTACCACTGGCGGCAGTCAGTCGTCCAACAGTGTCAGCGCCGATCCCCGTCTGACCCAGGGCCATGATGCCAAGTTCTTCAGCCAGTCTGGCTTCCAGGCCTGTGCCGCCGCGGCTGGCGTTGGCATGCTTGCGTGTGCCCTGTCGGAAAGCAGCAACAAGCAGCAGTGCATGATTCTCGTCGGCCTCACCGCCTGCGGCGTGGCCATGGGCGCCAACTACTACCTGGACCAGCGCCGTTCAGAGTATGCCAACACCACCGAGCGCCTGCAGATCATGACCGCGGACATCCGCCAGGATACCGACCGGGTGATCGCCCGCAGTGAAACCATGCAGATGGTCATCAGTGACGACCAGCAACGCCTTGCCCAGATCCAGCAGGACATGCAGAACCAGACTCTGGATATCGATGCTGCCAGCCGGGAAATTGCTGCCATCGACAAGAACATCGCCACCATGCGCAGGGATATCAGCAACATGCAGGCCAAGGCCAATGAATATCAGCGGGTAGCCGAGCAGGAGCGCAATGACGGTGCCGGTGACCAGGTTCAGCTACTCGATCAGGAAATTGCCCGCATGAACCAGCGGGTTGCTGCACTGCAACAGGAAGTTGACGGTCTCTACAATCAGCGTTCGGCCATTACTCTGGGGTGAGGTGTTCATGAAACTGCTGCAAGCTTCAAGCTGCCTGTTGGCCGCGGCTCTGCTGGCTGGCTGTGCCAGCACTCCCCGCCAGTGCAATTCCTACAATGCCAATGCCAGCCTGCTGGAAAAGGCCAGTTGTGACTTTTCCGGCGGCTATTCCGAACAGGTCCGCCAGCAGGAGCAGGAGCTGGCCCAGGCGCGTGCCGAAAACGAGCACTTCCGCCAGGTCTACCAGCAGATTGCCGAACAGCAGGCAGCGACCAGCCTCAGTCTGCAAGAACAACAGCGCAAGCAGGCAGATCTCAACCGCTCGCTGCGCGGTCTGCTGTCACAGTTGCAGGCGCGCCATGCCAGCAAGGCCGAGGTGCAGCAGCAGATAATCCAGCTCCAGCAGCAGATGCACAGCCTCGAGCAATCGCCGGCCAGCAGCCCCGCGGCGGTAGCCACGCGGCAACAGGAACTGCGCGACTTGCAGCGCCAGGTCAGTCGACTCCAGCTGAGCCTCGGGTACGAATAGGCCGGCATGGGTGTCCCTTGCGACGCCCATGCAATTTCGGAGCATGCTCGATGCAAAGAATTGCCCGTGACGGCGTTATTGACCCGCAGACTGTAGCCCGGCTGAATGCCAGGGTCGCACTGATCAAACAGCATTTCCCGCCCAGCATCGCCAACCTGTTCGCCCTGCCACGCACCGCTGAGGATGGAGCAGTCGAGTGGTGGACTCCGCTGGCTGGTCAACCGCTGGCCTTCGCCAGCCTGGCGCCTGAAGCCCGGGACGCCTTGCTCGACAGCTGTCGCCAGCGTCAGCAGGCAATTCAGCTGCTGGCCGACAGTCTGGACGCCTCGGGCCGGCAGGAGCAGGCCAAGACCCTGCGCAGCCTGCTGGCCACGCCTGATCCGCAGCAACTGTTCAGCATCAACGGTGACCCTGTATTGATCGGCTGGGGAGACCTGCCAGGCTCGCCTGCCGCCGCCCCGCCATCGGCAGCTGACGCAGGCAGGCGCCTGTGGCCTTGGCTGTTGCTGGCATTGTTGTTCCTGCTTGCCCTCTTGCTGTGGTGGTTGGCCGACAACGGCTACCTGTCAGCGCCCGGCGAGCGGCAACCGCTCACTCCAGCCGCTTGTCGCCCTGCCGGCGCCGAGCCACCCGAGTTTACCGTGGTACTCGACACCTCAGGCTCGATGGAACTCAACATAGCCACCAGCAGCGCAGAGGAGCGCCGGTTGCTGCATGGCGGCGCACGGCTGTCCCCGGATCACCCGGACATGCGCCGGTTACTCAGCCCGCCATCGCGCCTGGATGTGGCGAAACAGTCATTCACGCAAATGATCGGCCAGCTGCATGGGGATATCGACATGCGGCTGATCACCTTTGCCGGTTGCGACAATCTGGTTGATCACGGCATTTTCCCGCGCAGTCAGCGCGCCCAACTGACTGCGCGCATTGGCCACTTCGAGGCCGATGGCGGCACGCCTCTGGGTGCCAGTCTGCAAGCCGCCGCCAAACGTATGGATGGCCGCCAGCGTGATGCCGTGCTGGTGCTGTTTATCGACGGCGAGGATGGCTGCGGCATGGATGTCTGCCAGATTGCCAGTCGCATTGCCAGAAAGCAGCCGCGGCTACGCATCAACCTGGTCAATCTTGGCGATAGCACCGAATCCAATTGCATCGCCGAGAGCACCGGGGGCCGGGTATACAGCTCCCGTGACAGCAGCGAAGTGGCGGTGCTGCTGGGGCGTGCCACCGCGGAAGTGGCTGGTAACGCCAGCTGCACGGCAGCCGGCACCCCAGGCAGCAATTAACCGCTGGTCGCCCCCGTTGGCGGCTGGCGGCGCAACGCGGCGGCACCGGCTAGACTTCTGTGGTACTCGACACGGGACAGTCCGGGGGACAGCATGAAGGGATCAGACGTCTGTGTGCTGCTTATCGGTGCCGATCGCGATTATCGTGAGCGGCTGAAATCCCTGTGTCTGGCACTGCCGGGCAACCACATCCTGATTCAGGAGTGCACTGCACCCGAACAGGCCAGCCAGCGGCTGATGCATGGCCGGGTCAGTGTCTGCCTGCTGCCGGCCAACCTGTCTTTGCTGCAAAGCCTGCGACAAACCGCCCCCGACTGCCTGCTGCTGGTTGCCGACAGCACCTCCAACCTGCGTGATGTGCAACTGATCGACGCCGGTGCCGATGAGCTGCTGGCCCTGGAGGAACTGACCCCATCAGCGCTGGAAAGGAGCCTGGCCACTGCCGCCCGGCGACATCTGCAATCCCAGCGACTGATGCAGCAGGCCCGCCAGGATCCCTTGACCGGCCTGGCTAACCGCGCACGCATGGAGGAGGAGCTGGAGCGTCTGGTATTGCGCAGTCAGCGTACCCGGCAGGGCTTCGTGCTGCTGTATATAGACCTGGATTTCTTCAAGCAGATCAACGACAGTTTCGGCCACGGCCTCGGCGATCTGCTGCTGGCAGTGATTGCCAACCGGCTGCGGCGCAGCATGCGTGCCGAGGACCTGGTGGCACGCATCGGTGGTGACGAGTTCGTCGCCCTGCTGGCTGGTCTGCAGGATCTCGATGACGCCGCACTGATTGCCGCCAAGATCATCAACAGCCTTGGCGAGCCGGTCACCCTCGGCGGCCATCACCTGCTGGTGTCAGCCAGTATCGGGATTGCCGCCTTCCCCAACCACGGGCTGAATGCCACCGAGCTGCTACAGAATGCCGACCAGGCGCTGTATCAGGCCAAGGCGCAGGGGCGTAATGGCTTTCAGCTGTACCAGCCGGACCAGCAGGACCGGGTACCGAACAATCTGTTGATCGAGCAGGAACTACGCGACGCATTGATGACCGAGCAGTTCGACCTGCACTTTCAGCCGATGCTCGACAGCCACACGGGAGAAACGCTGGCCTGGGAGGCCCTGCTGCGCTGGAAGCATCCGCGCCTGGGGCTGCTGGCGCCTTCAGCTTTTCTGGCGCAGGCCGAACATGCCGGACTGATCCTGCCGATCGGCCAGCAGGTGCTCGGTATGGCGGCGGTGGCGCTGCGCCAATGGCGCGAAACCGGCCATAGTGCGCGCCTTGCAATCAACCTGAGTGAGCGCGAGTTGCGTCAACCGCGTTTCTGCGAGCACCTGCAACGCCAGTTGCAACAGCTGGAGCTGGCACCACAGGACCTCCGGCTGGAGGTGCGCGAGGAGGTGTTACTGAAACACCCGGAGCTGGCTGAAAGCCTGTGCAATACCCTGCATGATATGGGTTTGCAGGTTTGGCTGGACAACTTTGGTGACCGCTACGGCGCCCTTGGCTTCTTTGCCCAGCTGCCGATCACCGGCATCAAACTGGACAGCCGCACCCTGCAACAGGGTGACGAACAGCAAGCCGCTGCCTGGCTGAAGAACCTGATCGGTCTGGCCCACAGCATCGGCAAGCAGGTGGTTGCCGGCCGCGTGGAAAATGCGCGGGTGGCGCGTTGTCTTGGCGACTGGGGGGCGGACGCCCTGCAGGGCTACTGGATCGGCAAGCCGCAACCACTGAACAGCCTGCTGGCTCAACTGTCCGAAACGACCCGTTCCAGCACCCGGTAACAGTGCGCCGGCTGGACATCACTGGCAGCCACCGGGCGTGCCGACAGCTCTCGCCAGTCATCCGGCTGCAACGCCGGGAACCAGGCATCGCCATCCGGTTGCAGTGCCACCTCGGTCAGATACAGCCGCTGGCACTGCGGTAGCAGCTCGGCATACAGCTGCGCACCGCCAATCAGCAACACCTCGTCAACCCCGTCCTGCACCGCCTGGGCGTTGGCTGCTGCCAGCGCCGCCGCCGGCGACTCAACCACCAGCGCACCGGGCAACTGCAATCCCGGCTGGCGGCTGACCACGATATTGGTGCGCCCCGGCAGGGCCCGGCCCAGCGAGTCGAAGGTCTTGCGGCCCATGATGATCGGCTTGCCGATGGTCACGCTGCGAAAGTACTTGAGGTCCTCCGGCAGATGCCAGGGCAGGCGGTTGTCGATACCGATCACGCGGTTCTCGGCCATCGCCACGATCAGCGCCAGGCGCGGTGAACTCATACCGCCACCGGCGCCTTGATGTGCGGGTGCGCCTGGTAATTCTCCAGGGTGAAATCCTCGTAGGTGAAGGCAAACAGGTCGTGCACCTCGGGATTCAGTCGCATGCTCGGCAACGGTAGCGGCTCACGACTTAACTGCAGGTCGGTCTGTTCCAGATGGTTGGCGTACAGGTGGCAATCGCCGCCGGTCCAGATGAACTCGCCCGGCTGCAGATCGCAGACCTGCGCAACCATCAGGGTCAGCAGCGCGTAGCTGGCGATATTGAAGGGTACACCGAGGAAGATGTCGGCGGAGCGCTGGTACAGCTGGCAGCTCAGCTTGCCGTCAGCCACATAGAACTGGAACAGCGCATGACAGGGTGGCAGCGCCATCTGATCGACCAGCGCCGGATTCCACGCCGAGACGATCAGCCGGCGCGAGTCCGGGTTGCTGCGCAGCATCTGCAGCAGCTTGCTGATCTGGTCGATCGACTCGCCGTTGGGCGACGGCCAGCTGCGCCACTGGTAGCCATATACCGGCCCCAGATCACCGTTCGGGTCCGCCCACTCGTCCCAGATGGAGACGCCATTTTCCTTCAGGTAGCGAATATTGGTGTCGCCCTGCAGGAACCACAGCAGCTCATGGATAATCGACTTCACATGGCACTTCTTGGTGGTCACCAGCGGAAAGCCCTCGGCCAGATCAAAGCGCATCTGGTAGCCGAATACCGAGTAGGTGCCGGTGCCGGTACGGTCACTCTTGAAGGTGCCATGCTCACGCACATGGCGCATCAGATCCAGATACTGTTTCATGCGTTGCGTTCCTGCTTGCGGTAGGCCCAGAGCATCATACCAGCGCCAATCAGAATCATCGGCAGCGACAACAGTTGCCCCATGGTGAACCAGCCAAAGGCCAGATAGCCGATATGTGCGTCGGGTTCGCGGACGAACTCGACCAGAAAACGGAATATACCGTAGCAGACCCCGAACAGCCCACTGACCGCCATGGTCGGACGCGGCTTGCGCGAATACAGCCAGAGGATGGCAAACAGCGCCACACCCTCCAGGGCAAACTGGTACAGCTGCGACGGATGTCGCGCCAGTTGCAGCGGATCGGTGGGGAATACCATGGCCCAGGGCGCATCGGTTGCCCGGCCCCACAATTCGGCATTGATAAAGTTGCCGATGCGCCCGGCACCCAGTCCGATCGGTACCATGGGCGCGACAAAATCCATCAGCTCGAAGAAACGCTTGTTGTTGCGCCGGGCAAACCACCAGACCGCTAGCAGCACACCGATCAGGCCGCCGTGGAACGACATGCCGCCCTGCCAGACCTTGAGCACCAATGCCGGATTCGACAGATAGCTGCCCAGGTCGTAGAACAGGATGTAACCCAGCCGCCCGCCGGCAATCACCCCCAGCGCCACCCAGAACACCAGATCGGACAGCTTGTCGCGACTCCAGGTCGGATCAAAACCGGCCAGCCGCAGGCGCGCCAGCCACCAGGCGCCACCAATGCCGATCAGGTACATCAGGCCGTACCAGTGGATCGCCAGCGGACCCAGCTGCAGGGCCACCGGGTCGATAGTCGGGTAACTGAGCATGTACGCTCCTCAAGTCAGAAAGTTGATGCCGACACCCACCAGCAACAGCGCGAACAGGCGCTTGAGCAACTGCTGCGACAACCGGTGCGCCAGCCGCGCGCCAAATCCGGCAAACAGCATGCTGGTGGCAGCGATGCCGATCAAGGCCGGCAGATAGACATAACCGACACTCCAGTCCGGCAGGCCGGCCTGCGCCCAGCCGGTCCAGATAAAACTCAAGGCACCGGCTACGGCGATCGGCAGGCCACAGGCCGCCGAGGTGGCCACCGCCTGCTGCATCGGCACGCTGCGCCAGACCAGAAAGGGCACTGTCAGCGAACCACCGCCGATACCAAAGATCGCCGAGGCCCAGCCAATCACCACGCCGGCGCCCCCCAGACCGCTACGCCCGGGAATCGCCTGCGCCGCTCTGGGGCGCAGGTCAAAGGCCATTTGGATCGCCACGCAGATGGCAAACACGCCGATGATGCGTTGCAACCAGGGCCCGCTGATGGTCGAGGCCGTCAGCGCGCCCAGCACACTGCCGAGCAGAATGCCGATTGCCATCCACAGGAACAGCGGCCAGCGTACCGCGCCCTTCAGGTGATGGGCACGAATCGAATTGATCGAGGTGAACACTATGGTGGCCAGCGAGGTGCCGACCGCCATGTGCGTCAGCACCTCGGGGGCGATGCCCTGGGCGGAAAAGCTGTACACCAGTACCGGCACTATGATCATGCCGCCACCGACGCCGAACAGCCCGGCCAGGGTACCGGCAAAACCACCCAGAATCAGATAAAGCAGAAATTCCACGTCACCAATGCTCCATAACAACAGTCGGGCATTGTAGCGGAAATGCGCCACCTACGCCGAAGCAAGGATATTCAGCACATGCATGGTGCCACGCCAAACCTGCCTGGCATGTTAGCCTGCGTAAACCAGTTCAAGGGAAAGCTTGCCCATGTGCCTTCTGGCCTTCGCCTGGCAGGTCGATGACCAGCCGCTGCTGTTGCTTGGCAACCGTGATGAATTTCACGCCCGCCCTACCCGCCCCGCCGGATTTTGGGATGACCGCGGCCACCCGCAGTTGTTGGCCGGGCAGGACCTGCAGGCCGGCGGCACCTGGCTGGGCGTGACCCGCAACGGCCGTTTCGCCTGTCTGACCAATATCCGCTCGGGCAACCGGGTCGAGGGCGTGCGTTCACGCGGCAGTCTGGTACTGGATTATCTGCTTGGCAGCACTGCGCCAGAGGTCTATCTGCAGGCATTGCAGGCGCAGGCCGGCGATTATGGCGGGTTCAACCTGCTGGTCGGCGACAGCCAACAGCTCTGGCACCTGCACAGCCATGGCGCCATAGTGCAGGCGGTTGAGCCGGGGCTGCACGTGTTATCGAATGCCGATCTGGATTCGCCCTGGCCCAAGGCTTGTGCCTTGCGTGACGGCCTGCAGCATCATCTGCACGCGAGTGACCAGCAATTGCTGGCGTTGCTGACCGACAGTCGCCAGTATCCTGATGAACAACTGCCCGATACCGGGGTACCGCTGGCGTGGGAACGGCGCCTGTCGGCGGCCTTCATTCTCGGCGAGGAATACGGCACCCGTGCCTGCAGCCTGCTGCGGCTGCAGGCCAGCGGCGAGGTCAGCTTTATCGAACGGCGCTTTGCTGCGCAAGGGATGTCTGCCGGTGAGCAACGCTGGCAGTTCAGCGTGACTGGATAAGCACTTTACCCAGACCCATGCGCTTCAACGCCATGTGCAGACTACTCTGCACCAAATAAGGGTTATCCAGCCCCAGCACTTCATCCAGCAGCGCCTTGGCATCGGTCAGACTGATCTGGCGCAGCAGCCACTTTACCTTGGGCAGGTTGGTAGCGTTCATCGACAGCACGTCGCAGCCCATCGCCATCAGCAGCACCGCCGCCGCCGGGTCGCCGGCCATCTCGCCGCAGACGCTCATCGGTTTGCCGGCATCGCGACAGGCCGAGGCAATTCTGACCAGCGCATGCAAGACTGCCGGATGCAATGAGTGGTAAAGATCCGCTACACGCGGGTTGTTGCGGTCCACCGCCAGCAGGTACTGGGTCAGGTCGTTGGTGCCCACCGACAAAAAATCGACCATCTGCACCAGCTCACGCGCCTGATAGACCGCCGCCGGCACCTCGATCATCACCCCGACCGGCGGCATCGGCACATCCACCCCCTCGTCCAGCACTTCACTGTAGGCCCGGTGGATCAGGTGCAGCGCCTCCTCGACCTCGTACACGCTGCTGATCATCGGCAGCATGATACGCAGGTTGTTCAGGCCCTGACTGGCCTTGAGCATGGCGCGAGTCTGCACCAGGAAGATTTCCGGGTGATCGAGGGTCACACGGATGCCGCGCCAGCCAAGAAAGGGGTTGTCTTCCTTGATCGGAAAATAGGACAGCGCCTTGTCGCCACCAATATCCAGCGATCGCATGGTCACCGGCAGCGGATGGAAGGCCTCCAGCTGCTCACGATAGGTGATCTGCTGCTCCTTCTCGCTAGGGAAGCGATCCTGCACCATAAAGGGTACTTCGGTGCGGTACAAACCGACACCTTCAGCACCACGATCCAGTGAACGCGCCACATCAGCGAGCAGGCCGGTATTCACCCACAGCGGCATCCGGTGACCGTCTACCGTCACGCAGGGCAGCTCGCTGAGTTCCTCCAGCCCCTGGCTGAGTTCACGTTCTTCCTGCACCAGCTCAAGGTAGTGCTTGCGCAATTCCTGGGACGGATTGGAATAGACTTCGCCATGATTGCCATCGACGATAAGTTCCAGCCCGTCCATCCGCGAATAGGGCAGATCGACCACACCCATCACCGTGGGTATGCCCATGGCGCGCGCCAGAATCGCCACGTGCGAGTTGCCCGAGCCCATCACCGAAACCAGGCCAACCAGCTTTTCCTTGGGCACCTCGCCAAGCATTGCCGGGGTGATTTCCTCACTGACCAGAATGCACTGCTCGGGGTATACCCGCTGCTCACGACCGGCTTCCTGCAGGAAGGCCAGCACCCGCCGACCGATATCCTTGATATCAGTGGCACGCTCGCGCAGGTAGGAATCCTCCATCGCCTCGAAGCGCGCCACATGTGCAGCAATCACGTCGCGCAAGGCGGCCTGCGCCCATTGCCCGCCGGCAATCAGTGCGTTGACCTCGTTACCCAATGCAGCATCGTCGAGCATCATCAGGTATACATCGAACAGCGCCAGCTCCTCACGGCGCAACTGGCTGGCCAGTTTGTCCGACAACTGCAACATGTCGTCACGCACTGCCTCGCGGGCCTCACGGAACAACTGCTGTTCCGCCTCGACATCCTCGATATGCCGGTCAGGCACCGACCCGAGGTCGGCCGGCGGCAACATCACTACCGCCTGACCTATGGCCACGCCCGGCGCACCAGGGACACCATCAAAACGGGTGTCCTGAACCACCTCACCGCCCCAGCCGAGGCCACGAATGGCGCCGGTCGCCTCGGCATGGGCAATCACGCCGGCCAACTGTGCGCTCATGGTGACCAGAAAGGCTTCATCACCCTCACTGAATTGCCGGCGCGCCTTCTGCTGTACCACCAAAACCCCCATCACCCGACGATGATGAATGATGGGCACGCCAAGGAAGGAGGCGTAGCGCTCCTCGCCGGTCTCGGCAAAATAGCGGAAGCGCGGATGCGCGGCAGCATCCTCCAGATTCACAGGCTCCTCACGGGCGCCAACAAAGCCGATCAGACCCTCGTTACTGGCCAGGCTGACCACACCAACCGCCGCCTTGTTCAGACCCTCGGTGGCCATCAGCACATAACGTCCGGTATCCGGATTGAACAGATAGACGGAGCAGACCTCGGTGCCCATTTCCTCACGCACGCGCTGCACAATGATGTCCAGCGCCGACGGCAGGTCGCGGGCGGCATTTACTTCCTGGACGACACGGCGAAGCGTGTTGAGCATGTTGAGCATCAGCGGTTATCCGTTAGGCAGTCGTGGCGCCAGTTCCTTGAGCGCCCGGCGGTAAACTTCGCGCTTGAACGAGACCACCTGACCCAGCGGGTACCAGTAACTTACCCAGCGCCAGTGATCGAATTCCGGTTTGGTCGTTGTGGTCATGCACACACGCTGCTCCTCGGCGGTCAGTTGCAGCAGGAACCACTTCTGTTTCTGGCCAATGCATACCGGTCGCGAGTTGTTGCGGATCAGTCGCTGAGGCAAACGGTAACGCAGCCAGCCTCGGGTGCAGGCAAGAATCCGCACGTCATCCGGCTGCAGCCCGACTTCTTCGTGCAGCTCACGGTATAGCGCCTGTTCAGGGCTTTCATTGTGCTGGATGCCGCCCTGGGGAAACTGCCAGGCATCCTGATTGATACGCCGCGCCCACAGCACCTGCCCCGCCTCATTGGCGAGGATAATGCCTACATTGGGACGGAAACCTTCGGCGTCGATCACTGCTGTTACCCCTGAATACGTGTCAAGGCATTGTTCCACAAAGACGCGCGCAGCAGCAATTGCGCAAGTGCCCGAGCGTGCAGCTTTTGTGCCGCCGCTGCATTATGCTTGTGTGCTGACTCACAGACAGCGGAGCACCTGCCTTGCCACTTGCAATTTTCGACCTCGACAACACGCTGCTGGGCGGCGACAGCGACCACGCCTGGGGCGAATTTATCGTTGAACAGGGCATCGTCGATGCCGCCAGCTACAAGGCGAAAAACGATGCTTTCTTCGAGGATTACCTGGCCGGTCGGCTGGATATCCGCGTGTATCTGGATTTCTGCCTGCAGCTGCTGGGCGAACACAGCCAGGCGCAACTGGACGAATGGCATGCACTATTCATGCACGAAAAAATCGAACCGATCATTCTGCCGGCGGCCGAGGCGCTGATTGCCCGACACCGTGAAGCCGGCGATACCCTGATGATCATCACCGCGACCAATCGCTTTATCACCGCCCCGATTGCGCGCCGCCTCGGCATCGACATACTGCTGGCCACCGAGTGCGAGCGCAGCGATGGCCGCTATACCGGCCGCACCACCGACATTCCCTGCTTCCGCGAGGGCAAGGTGACCCGGCTGGAGCGCTGGCTGCTGGAAAACAACCAGTATCTGGAGGGCAGCTGGTTCTACAGCGACTCGATCAACGACCTGCCACTGCTGTCGATGGTCGACCACCCGGTGGCGGTCGACCCCGACGACACGCTGCGCGCGCATGCCGAGGGTGCCGGCTGGCCGGTGTTGAGTCTGCGTTAGCAGCGCCGGCTCAGGCCGGCAGCACGCGGCAGAACAGCGCCTTGATATAGCCGGTCTCGGGAATGGCCGGATGCAGCGGGTGATCCGGGCCCTGGAAGCCGCGCTCAGTGATCACCAGATGCCGGTCGAGGTGACGTGCCGAGGCATTGACGATATCGCGCAGGCTGTCCTCGGCCAGGTGCATCGAACAGGAAGCCGATACCAGCAGGCCATCACGGTTGAGCAGACGCATGGCCTGCTCATTGAGCCGGCGATAGGCCTGCTCGCCATTGCGGATGTCCTTGCGCTTCTTGATAAAGGCCGGCGGATCGGCAATCACCACATCGAACTTCTCACCAGCGTTCTTCAGCTCGCGCAGCGCATCCAGCACATTGCCCTCGACCACGCTCATACGCTCGGCCACGCCATTCAGCGCGGCATTCTGCTCGACCAGATCGAGCGCCGGCGCCGAGCTGTCGACACACATCACTTCACTGGCACCAAAGGCCGCCGCCTGCACGCCCCAGCCGCCGATGTAGCTGAACAGATCGAGCACCCGCTTGCCCTTGACCCAGGGCGCCAGCCGCGCACGGTTGACCCGATGGTCGTAGAACCAGCCGGTTTTCTGACCGGTCCATACCGGCGCCTCGAACTGCACGCCGTTTTCCACCAGCGCCACCCGCTCGGGCACTTCGCCAAAGCCCAGCTCGACGGTCGCCGGGAGCCCCTCAAGGGCGCGCGCACCGCTGTCATTGCGCAACAGGATGCCCGCCGGTTTCAGCACCTGCACCAACGCCTCGATAATTGCATCCTGCACACGTTGCATGCCACAGGTGTTGATCTGCACCACCAGATAGTCACCAAAACGATCCACCACCAGCCCCGGCAGCAGATCCGAATCCCCATAGACCAACCGATAGAAAGGCTGCTCGAACAGCCGCTGGCGCAGGCTCAGGGCAACCTTGAGGCGATGCACCAGCAGCGACTTGTCCAGCGGATGGCTGGCGTCACGGCTGTGCAATCTGGCACAGACAAGATTGTTCGGGCTGACAGTAGCCAGCCCCAGAAATTTTCCGGAGGCGTTCTCAATCGTTACCTCCTGGCCCGACTCCAGCGCGGTCAAGGGTGTCTGGGCGATATCCACCTCGTTGCTGAACACCCACAGGTGTCCGGCCTTGATGCGCCTGTCGGCATTGGATTTGAGGCGCAAACCGGGAAGGGACATGGGCAGAAACTCCTGTGATGACGGGGCAGACAGTGCGGCAGTGTGCCGCCTGTTGTTGCAGACAATCTGCAACGATTATACAGGGTGCCAGCGCGTGCAGTCTGCGGCTAAACTGGCGCCCTGGCATCACGGAGTCGAGCAATGAGTGCGGAATTGACCGAAGAGCAGATCAAGCGAGCCCTGCAGGGCATTCGTGTACCCCCCCAACCGCAGATCATGGTCGATTTGCAGATGGAACAGATGATGCCGGAGCCGGATATGCGCAATATCGCACGGCTGATCAGTCAGGACCCCGGCCTGTCCGGCAGCCTGCTGAAAATCGTCAACTCGCCGTTTTTCGGACTGTCCAACCGCATTACCTCGATTCAGCAGGCCGTCAACCTGTTGGGCATTGCCCGGGTGGTGAACATAGTCAACGCCCAGTCCATCCGCAGCCAGTTGAGTGATGACAACATCCTCAAACTGAACCGCTTCTGGGACAACGCCCAGGATGTTGCAGCCACCTGCATGACACTGGCCAAGCAGCTCGGCTGCACCGAGCCGGACGAGGCCTATGCGCTGGGGCTGTTTCACAACTGCGGCATTCCCCTGATGTTCAGTCGCTTCGACAACTACATCGATGTGCTGGAGACGTCCTACCACTCCCCGGGCAAACGCATTGTCGATGTGGAAAACCTGCACCTGAATACCAACCATGCGGTGGTCGGCTATTTCACTGCAAAATCCTGGCTGCTGCCACCGCACCTGTGCGAAGCCATTGCCAACCACCACAACGCCCGCCAGCTGTTCATCGAGGATCGCTGCGCCGATATTGGCCTGAAAAACCGTCTGGCCATCCTGAAAATGGCCGAACACATCTGTCGCACCCACCAAATTCTCGGCGGCGGCGAACAGGACCACGAATGGGAGGATACCGGCGATGCGATTCTCGACTACATTGGCCTGACCGACTACGACTTCGAGACACTGCGTGACAACTGCCGTGAAATGCTCTCCAGCGGCACCGGCCATCAAGACTGACTTTCGGAGAACTTCCCATGAGTACACATCTGGTATTGACGGTCATTGCCGCAGACAAGCCAGGGCTGGTAGAGACACTGGCCCAGACCATCAAGGCCCACGCCGGCAACTGGCTGGAAAGCCGCATGGCACGCATGGCCGGCCAGTTTGCCGGCATCTTGCGGGTGGATATCGCCGAGGCCGACGTGGATGCACTGCGCCGGGACCTGGAAGCTCTCAACAGCCAGGGCATCAGTGTGCAACTGGCTATCAGTGCTGCCGAAGCGGAGCGTGAACCCGATCACCTGCAACTGGACCTGCTCGGAAACGACCGCCCGGGCCTGGTGCTCGAAGTGTCACAGGTGCTGGCTCGTCACGGGGTCAACGTCGAGGCACTGGAAACCGAACGCAGCCCGGCTCCCATGAGTGCCGACCTGCTGTTTCGTGCCGAAGCCCTTCTGGCTGTCGGACCGCAAACCGATCTGGATCAGCTGCGTCGCGACCTGGAAAGCCTGGCTGATGACCTTATGGTGGACATCAGCCTGGCCGGCCACTGACTCAGCGCCGACCCAATAGCCTGACTGCCTGTTGCATGGCCTCGCGCAGCTCCGGCAACTGCAACGGTTTGGTCAGATAGGCCAGCACGCCCAGATCGCTGACCCTTTCACGATCAGCCGGTAACGCGCCGGCGCTGATGACAATCACCGGCAGATCGCGGGTACGCGCGCTACTGCGCAGCGTGCGCAACAGTCGGTCACCCTGCATGTCCGGCAAATCGATATCCAGCAACAACACCTGGGGCGGCCGCTCAACGATCCGGTCCAGAGCCTCCACGCCATTGCCGATCAAGGTTACCCTGGCCATCTCCGCCAGCGCGTGCTGCACCAGCATCTGACTGGAACGGTCATCCTCGACGTACACCACATCCAGCAAGGGCGCGCCTGCCTCCTGCGTAATGGAGATCATTTCTGCAGCGACCGGCAGCTCGATCCAGAAATGACTGCCGATACTCTCCTGACTTTCAAAGCCCATCTCTGCATGCATCAGACCAGCCAACTCGCGGCATAATGCCAGACCTATACCGGTACCCTTGATGGTGCCGTTTTCGTGCCCCAGTCGCTGGAACGGCTTGAACAGCAGGTGCTGGCGTTCGGCGGCAATGCCTCGGCCACTGTCACTGACTCTCAACTGCCAGCATCCGCCTACCCGACGGCAGTCCAGACCGACTCGGCCGCCCGGGCGGTTGTACTTGATCGCATTACTCAGAAGATTGAGCAGTATCTGCCGTAGCCGTCGCGGCTCGGCAGTCACCCATACCGGTCCCGGCGGGGGCAGGCTGTCAATCTGCAGGCCGGCCGCCTCAAGATCCAGACGCACCTGTTCCAGCGACTCACGCATGATCTGCGCTGCATCGACCGTTTCCAGCCGCACCTCGGGACGTTCTGCCTCGATTCGAGCCAAATCCAGTACATCATCAATGAGCAGCGACAGATGCTGGCCGGCCCTGAGTATTTCGTTGACTTGATTGATCTGGCGGTCATCAGCCTTGGCATCCTCCAGATCCAGCGCCAACAGCTGGGCAAAACCCAGCACAGCATTCAAGGGCGTTCTCAGCTCGTGGCTCATGCTGGAGAGGAAGCGACTTTTGGCGATATTCGCCGATTGCGCCTGCTGGCTGGCGCTGCGCAACGCCTGTTCAGTCGCTTTAAGGGCATCGATATCGACATGGGTGCCGACTATTCGCTGAGGTCTGCCGTGCGAATCTGTGGCTTCAATACGTCCGCGCCCCAGCAACCAGCGATACTCACCCGCCGGGTTATGCAGGCGATACTCTGCCTGCAGGCGTTGCGATGTCGAATCCGGAAGCAGGCTGCTGCGGGCCACCCCCAGATCATCCGGATGAATCAAGCCCAGAAAACTCTCCAGTTCAAGCGACGGACGGCCGAGTCCGAGCCATTCGGCAAGTCGTCCCTGGATAGTGATCTGCCGGGTATGCCGATCGACCTCCCAGAGACTCTCGGTTGTCGAATCAAGCACTCTCTCCAGCTGTTCCAGCACCGACTGGCGCTGCTGTTCGCTACTTTCCAGCTGACCGCCCAGACGAACGGCATGCTCTGCCATCTGCTGCAGTTCCAGCAAGGCGGCAGCGGGCCTTTGCGGGTGACGCTCACCCTGACCAATACGCTCAAGCATCCGGCCCACGCCGGCAATCGGGGTCTGCAGTTGCTGACTAAGTTGACGCGAACGCCACCACATGCCGGCAAAAAACAGCAGGTAGAACAGCACCAGCCCGGCAATCAGCAGATAACCGATATTCTGGAAATGCCGGGCCAGCTGATTGGTCCGACTGAACACAGCCTCTTCATCGACCAGCGTTACCAATTGCCAGCCGGTTTCAGGGATTTCCGCCCAGGCTGCCAATTGACGGCGCCCGCCCAGACTGACCGGCTTGACACCGTCGCGTTGTGCCAGCAAGGCATCGGCAAGCCGCTGTGTATCCTCCCGACTGGCCAGGTTGAAGTCTTCAGGCTTGAATACTTCCTGACTGATGGCCTCGTCATAACTGTGACTGGTGAGTTCGCTCAATCCCAGATCCGCCTCACCTGCCGACGGCAGCGCCATGATGTTCAGCTCTTCGCTGACCAGCATGGCGTAGCCGCCCCAGGGCACCTGCAACGCAGAAATCTCCTCCAGAATCTGGCTCACGGTGATATCCAGACCTGCAACACCCTCAAGAAACTCGCCGCGATAGACCGGTGCCAGTGACGACATCATCCAGCCATGTCCGGCCGGGTCGACGTAGATATCGGTCCAGACTACCCGCCGCCCCGGGTTGTGCTCGGCATCCGCCAGGTAATAGAAGTTGTAGGCCGGGATATCCATATCGGGCGGATACTGGTCCGGCGTAAAGAACCATGGCCAGATCCGGTTGTAGCTGTCATGGGTATTGAAGTAGATGGAGGCGACCAGAGGATTGCTTTGCTCGATCGCCTTCATCAGCCCGTCCAGCTGTGTAAGGCGCAGCACCCGTTCCATATCCTGCTGCTCAGGCGGCGTAAGTCCCGAATAGAAACTCGCAGCACGACCATTATCATCCGGGCTGAAGAGCACGCCCTCTGCGTTGCGCTGTAACCGCTGGCGCTCAAGGGGATTGTCCAGATAACGCTGCGCCAGCAAGGCATCCTGCACCCGCCGGGCAAATATGTCGGTCAGTTCACTGACCGTTCTCAGACGCTGGCTGATTAACGCCGCCTCCTGGCGTGCCGCGCTTTGCAGATCCACCAGCGCCGATTCACGCAAATGTTCGATCTGGGCATCACGAATCGCCATATTGGTCAGCAAATAGGCAGCGACCAGCACCGTTTCGACCAGAATCAGCGGGATCAACGCACTCTGTACAAAGGCACGCCACATCCAGCTGCGCAGCGTCATGACTGAGGTTTTTGCGGAAGAGTCCGGTTTTGCCACGCGGAGTTGACCTTTGTCAGTAAGGATTCAGAAATGTCTGGTAGCATCAATCGAATGTAAGGATGCAAGCGACGGCGTCTATTGTGAATCATCTGCACGATTTCTGGCACACCCTCAAGCACTCGTTCAACAATCTGCTGCCGATCGTGGTGGTGGTTGGCGTGTTTCAGGCCCTGGTGATTCGTCAGGTGCCGGAAGGCCTGGTCAGCATGCTGGCCGGTCTGCTGATCGTGGTGTTTGGCGTGGCGATCTTCCTGCGCGGCCTGGAACTGGGCATTTTCCCGGTCGGCAAGAACCTGTCCAATGCCTTTGCCCGCAAGGGTTCACTGTCGCTGCTGATGGCCTTTGGCTTCTGTCTGGGGTTCTCGGCGGTGGTTGCCGAGCCGGCATTGATCGCGGTCGCCAGCCAGGCGGAAATGATCAGCGCCGGACGCATCGACGCGCTGATCCTGCGGCTGCTGGTGGCCTTCTCGGTGGGCGTGGTGGTAGCCCTCGGCGTCCTGCGCATCCTGCTCGGCCAGTCGCTGCACTGGTACATGATCGCCGGCTATCTGTTGGTGGTATCGGTGACCTTCTTCGCCCCCGAGGAAATCGTCGGACTGGCCTATGACTCCGGCGGTGTTACCACCAATATCGTCACCGTGCCACTGATCGCCGCCCTGGGCATTGGCCTGGCCGTATCGATCAAGGGCCGCAACCCGCTGCTGCACGGTTTCGGGCTGGTGGCGCTGGCAGTGATGGTGCCGATGATTGTGGTGCAGCTATACGGCATAGTGGTATTCACCCTCCTGCCGGCCCCTGCGGAGCCGGTTGTCGCCGCCGCCGAACAGCTGCTGGCGGGCGCCGGCGAGCAGGCACAGCACTGGCTTGTCACACTGCTCTACGGACTGGTCGGCATGCTCGGCGACCTGCTGCGCATGCTGATCGATGTGCTGCCGATCATAGTGGTCATCGTGTTCTTTCAGTACGGGGTGATCCGCAAGGCGATCCCCTACCTGCGGCGCACCGTACTCGGCTTTGCCATGGTGCTGATCGGCCTGTATGCCTTTGTCGTCGGCCTCAAGCTCGGCCTGTTCCCGGTCGGGCGCAGCATGGCCGAACAGCTGATCGGGCTGGATACCTTGCTGTTTGTCTACCTGTTCGCTTTCTGCATCGGCTTCGCCACCACCATGGCCGAGCCGGCACTGATCGCCATTGGCGAGCAGGCCGAGGAAGCCGCCAATGGCAAGCTGCGCGGCAACCACATCCGCCTGCTGGTGGCGCTGGGCGTGGCGATCGGCATCACCATCGGCGTACACCGCATCATTACCGGTGACTCCATCCACTACTACATCATGGGCGGCTATGCGCTGGTGATAGTGCTGACCCTGCTGGCGCCGAAGTTCATCGTGCCGCTGGCGTTCGACCTTGGCGGGGTCACCACCTCGGAGGTGACCGTACCGCTGGTCACCGCACTGGGCATCGGTCTGGCCACCCATATCGAAGGGCGCAGCGTACTGATGGACGGCTTCGGCCTGATCGCCTTCGCCTCGATTTTTCCGATCATCACGGTGATGCTCTACGCCATCGCCAGCGAACTGCTGTACCGTCTTAAAGGAGCTGAAGCATGAAATTCGCAGCACTGGTGGCCATGCTGGCCGAAGACCTTGAGGAACAGGCCATCGCCTCGGCCAAGGCCGCCGGCGCCGGCGGGGTGACCATCCTGAATGGCCGAGGACTGGGCAACGAGCAGAAAAAGACCTTTTTTGGCCTGACCTTCGAGGGCGGCCAGACGGTAATGATCTTCGTGCTGGAGAAAAAGCTGTCACTCAAGGTGATGAAGCGACTGGTTGATGATCTGGACCTGAAGAATCATTCCAGTGGCGTGGTGTTCACCCTGCCGCTGGAACATATCGCCGGCATCGATCACCAACAGATCGAGCAATTCGAACAACTGATCAAGAACGACCTCTGAGCCCGGGAGAACCGACATGCTGGTCAAAGACATCATGATCCCCAATGTGGTGACCATTTCCGCCTTCGCCTCGGTGCGTGATGCCATGCGCAAGATGCGCGAGCACAACATCAAGTCGCTGGTGGTGGACAAGGGCAACGAGCACGATGCCTATGGCCTGGTCACCTACAAGGACATTCTGAAAACCATTGTTGCCGAGGAAGGCGACATCGACCTGCTGAATGTCTACGACATCTACACCAAGCCGGCGCTGATCGTCTCGCGCGAGCTGGACGTCAAGTACGTGGCCAAGTTCATGGTCAACATGGGCCTGCACCGGGTGCTGGTGACCAATGCCAACGCACTGGTCGGCATCATCACCATGAACGACATCGTCGGCGCCATTCTGGACATGGCCAACGGCGATCAGTAAGCGGCGCCCGCTGGCGTTATCGCGCGGCGCTCAGCAACGCAGCAATCCATGCGTCGCCGACATTCGCCACCGTGTTACTGCCGTCCGATATAGCCCGGATTGAAGATCACCGCCTCGCCCTGGATCATCTCGAAGATGTCCCGTGCGGGGATCGCCGGATATTCCCAGCTGGCCGCCCGGTCCACCTCGGGGTTGGCACGCGGGCCCAGCGAGTGCCGACTGATATGGGTACGCATGCCCGCCGGAGCCGCCACGAAGACCTTGATGTTGTCCGCTGCCACTTCAGCCGCGACACTCTGGAACAGGCCATGCAAGGCATGTTTGGTCGCCGCGTAGTGGCCCATATTGGCCGGCGCGGCGCGCATGCCGAGAATCGATGACACATTCACAATGGTGCCGCCACCCTGCTCGCGCATCGACGGGATCACCTGCTGCGCCAGGTCAGCGTAGGCCCAGAAATTCACCTCCATCTGATGCCGGGCCTGCTCCAGGTCCATCTCCTCAAGGGAGGCCAGATAGGAATAACCGGCATTATTGAACAGGTAATCAATGCGGCCGTACTCGGCCAGCGCCTGCTCGATCACCCGTGCACGGGCCTGCGGCTCGGCCAGATCGGCCTCGACCACCAGCGCCTTGCCGCCTTCACTGCGGATCTGTTCGGCCAGTTCATGGGACGGTTGCGGGCGCATGTCCACCAGCACCAACGGCATGCCATAGCCAGCCGCCAGCAATGCCAGTTCCCGACCCAGTCCGTAACTGCTGCCGGTAATCACTGCCACCTTGTCCTTGAATACCGCCGGCTCGGCCAACGCCGGGCGAGCCGCCGTCAGGGCGATCACCATGAGTGTTGCCAGGGCTGCCAGTAGCACAGCTGACCAGCGACGCGTATCCAGTGTTGCAGTTGCCATGGGCTTCTCCAGTTATGCGCAAGGAAGGTTGGTCGGTTTCACGCCCAACCATAACCATTCAAAGCGGCAAATGCAGCTGCAGAAACATCCGGCAAAAAGCCCGAGGTTCAGCGCTTGCCGGTCAACGAGCCAAGCAACCCGCGCGCCAGTTGCCGGCCGATCTGGGTACCGAAGGTACGCAACACACTGCGACCAACCGAACCCAACAGGTTTTCTGTGGCAGAGGCAGGGGCGGCACGGCTGCGGGTGCTGCGTGGCGGCGGTGCAGCGTCGGCCTTTTTCTGCAGCGCCTGCTCGGCCTGGGCGCGGAGGATTTCGTAAGCCGACTCACGGTCCACGGCCTGATCGTAGACCCCGGCCAATAGTGAGCTGCGGATCAGCCGGCTGCGCTGTTCCGGGCTGATCGGTCCCATCTGGCTGGCCGGTGGACGCACCATCACCCGCTCCACCGGGGTCGGTGAACCCTTGGCGTCCAGCACCGAAACCAGTGCCTCGCCGACTCCCAGTTCGGTGATGGCCGTTTCGGTATCCAGCCCGGGGTTGCTGCGAAAGGTCTGCGCGGCGGCACGCACGGCACGCTGGTCACGCGGGGTAAAGGCGCGCAAGGCATGCTGGATGCGGTTGCCCAGCTGACCGAGCACCGACTCCGGCAGATCCAGCGGGCTTTGCGTGATGAAGTAGACGCCCACGCCCTTGGAGCGAATCAGTCGCACCACCTGTTCGATTCGATCAACCAGCGAGCGCGGGCTATCCTTGAACAGCAGGTGTGCTTCGTCGAAAAACAGCACAAAGCGCGGCTTGTCAGCATCACCGCGCTCCGGCAGCTGTTCGAACAGTTCAGAAAGCAGCCACAGCAGTATGCAGGCATAAGCCAGCGGACTGTCGCGGTAGAGCCGTTCGGCATGCAGGATATTCACCACCCCTCGCCCATCGGCGGCGGTCTGCAGGAAATCATCCAGCACCAGCGCCGGCTCGCCGAACAGCCGTTCGCCACCCTGCCCCTCAAGCGCCAGCAGTGAACGCTGGATGGCGCCCAGACTGGCCGGTGAAATATTGCCGTATCGCGGACCTATCTCGGCGCGCTGCTCATGCAGATGGTTAAGCATGGCACGCAGATCCTTCAGATCCAGCAACAGCCAGCCATTGTCATCGGCCACCCGGAAGGCAATCTGCAACACACCGGTCTGGGTTTCATTCAGATTCAGCAGGCGCGCCAGCAACACCGGGCCCAGTTCGGCCAGGGTCAGACGCAGCGGATGCCCCTGTTCGCCGAAGACATCCCAGAACACCACCGGCGCCCCCTGCAGCTGCAGGTCATCGGGACCCGTGCGCACCGCGCGCTGGCGCAGCTTGTCCGACTCCTGCCCGGCACTGGCGATCCCGGAAAAGTCCCCCTTGATGTCCGGCACCAGCACTGGCACCCCGATATCCGAAAAAGCCTGGGCCAGCACCTGCAGGGTTACCGTCTTGCCGGTCCCGGTGGCACCGGCTATCAGTCCATGGCGGTTGGCCATGCGTGCCAGCAGCGCCACGCGTCGCTCGGGGCTGGCACCAATCAGCAATTCGGGGGAGGTCGAGTCAGACATTGAAGGCATCCTGCGGTGGAGGTTTTGTCTGATGCTACACCGAAACATCTACGCTGGCAGCGACAACAATCCACAGCAGCCAGACCAGTCATTTTTGCCTATCATGCTGTCATCATTATCACCGGACACCCCTCCATGCTGTTCAAGGAAAAACTGCTGCTTTCCAACTGCGATTCCGTGCGCGGGCTGTCCCCCGAGGAATGGCGAAAACGCTTTCTTACCGGTCTGGCCTTTGCCGACGGCGTAGTGCTGTCACCCAACACCCTGATCGACAATCTGGACGTCACCCAAAGTCTGGCACAGACCAACGTCCACAAGTACTTGAACGAGGAAGGCGCCGGCAAGCTGGTGATCCGCGGTTTCAATATGGGCGGAAAACCGGATATGCAGGAGTATTACCAGCGCCTGCCTGACAACTTCATCATATCCAGCCTGCCCGGCTCGCCGTGCAAGGGGCAGCTCAGCGGCCATCAGCAAAAGCTGATGGAGCAGCGCTTGCAGCATCTGCAAGGGTGTCTGGACAGCATTTGTGCCGTCTCTCAAAGCCTGGTTCTGGGCAGCGACGGCCTGAGCCGGGAAGTGCTGCGCCGGCTGGATGAACCGGGCAGCATTGGCCACAGTTTTGACAGCGACGGCGAGCGCACGCTGTTTATGCTGGGCGCAAGTAATTGCCGATCGCGCTCAGACTGGTATGCCTATGCCCGGCAGTTCTTTGCCAACCGCGGCCAGCCGCAGGGCTTCGAGCAGCTGTGTGCCGAGGTGATAGACCCGGCTTACAATTCGCTGTATGCGATGCCCAGCGAAGGCTTTCTGCAGGACAATATCCGTCACTTGCAAGGATTGCCGGAACAGCTGCTGGATGTCGGTATTGCCTTCCGCGCGCTGCGCCGCGAAATCGCCCTGATCCAGTATCCGCTGCGCCTCTTCGAATTCATTTCCAGTGCCGGCGCTGGCGAACTGGCACGCTACCTGACGGATGAGGCAATGAATTTCATCGAGGACAAACTGGTCGACAGCGGCCACGACTACATGACCAGACGCAACTGGTTTGGCATGTACCCGCGCCTGCGCCGCCACATGGGACTGGAGATCAAATGAAAACCCTCTACGAGAACCCTTGGTTCCGCGTGGTCGCCGATAATGGCTACCACTGGATCGAGGAGGATGGTGCCAGCCAGGGGGCTGCCGTACTTGCGATTGTCGATCAGCACGAGGCGCTGCTGGTTGAGGTCTGCCGACCGGCCCAGGGCAACCGGCCAGCACTGGAGATTCCCCGTGGCTATGCCGAGCCCGGAGAAAGCAGTATTGACTGCGCCTGCCGCGAACTGCTGGAAGAAACCGGCTACCGGGCCACACCGGAACAGCTGACACGACTTGGTCGCTATCGCCCGAACACCGCCATCCTATCCTCCGGCGTTGATCTGTACCTGGCCAGACTGACCTCACAGGATGCTGTAGGGAGCCATGATCACGAGGTACAGGCAGTGCATCGGGTGGCTATTGAGCAGTTGCTGGAGCGCTTGCTGCAAGGAGAGCTGGAGGATGGTTTTACACTGGCCGCCCTGGCCTATTGGCAGGCCCGGCAACAGCCTGTCTGAGCAGCGGCAGGCGGGCGGACGTAATCCCCGGCTGAACTTGCCAGCGCTTGCGTGGTCATTTGCAGGAACCCTCAATCCACCTTGCTGATAGCCATGTCTCGACAAGGATGCCAATGACCAAAAAATCATCCGTTCGCCTTACTTCGCCCTTGCTGTCTCCTATGCTGCTCGCCACCCTGCTGCTTGCCCTGCCCTCGGCGGCCAGCAGCCAGACCACCCAGCGCTGGGTCAGCGACAGCCTGAACACCTGGGTGCGTAGTGGCCCGAGCGATGGCCACCGGATTGTTGGCACCCTGCAATCGGGGCAGGCGGTCACCCTGATCGGCAGCGAGGGCAAGTACAGTCAGGTGCGCAACGAATCGGGCAACAGCGTGTGGATTCTCAGCAGCGAATTACAGTCGGTGCCCGGGCAGGCCGAACGAATTCCGGCGCTGGAACAGCAGGTCAACGAACTGAGCAGTGAACTGGAAAACATCAACCAGAGCTGGGAGCTGCGCGTACAGGGCATGCAGGAAACCCTGGAAACCCGCAAGGCGCTGATCGAGGAACTGGAGCAACAGCGCGCCGGGCTGAATGCCGAACTGCTGGCGACCCAGAGCGAACTGCGCGAGGCTCACGCGAAGCTCGGCGACGAAAACCAGCAACTGCTGCTGCGTTACATGCTGTACGGCGGCGGCATCGCCGGTGCCGGGCTGCTGGCCGGGCTGATACTGCCGTTGTTCGTGCGCCGGCGCAAACGCCGCAGCGATGTCTGGGTCTGATGCGCATCAGTCTTGCTAGAATGGCCCTACGCCCATAACGGAAGACATTCATGCAAGGCACGCAGATCAGTACCTTTATCCACCCCAAGGGCAGCCTGGAAACCCTGTCCCAACGGGAAGTCCAGCAGCTCAGCGAGATCGGCAGCGGCAGCGCGCACCAGCTGTTCCGCCAGTGCGCGCTGGCGATTCTGAATACCGGCGTGCAGATCGACAACGCCAAGACCCTCCTTGAGGCCCACCGCGACTTTGACGTGCGCATCCACCAGCAGGATCGCGGCGTCTGCCTGGAACTGATCAATGCTCCGGCGGATGCCTTCGTCGATGGCCAGATGATCGCCAGCACCCGGGAAATGCTGTTCAGCGCCCTGCGCGACATCGTCTACAGCGCCAGCGAGTCCGGCCGCCCACGCGCCGACCTGAACAGCTCGCAGGGACTCACCGAATACGTCTTTCACCTGCTGCGCAACGCGCGCACCCTGCGCCCCGGCCTGGAACCGAAACTGGTGGTGTGCTGGGGTGGCCACTCGATCAACCAGGACGAATACAAGTACAGCAAAAAGGTCGGCCATGAGCTCGGTCTGCGCGGCATGGATATCTGTACCGGCTGCGGTCCCGGCGTGATGAAAGGGCCGATGAAGGGTGCCACCATCGCACACGCCAAGCAGCGTATTCTGGATGGCCGTTACCTCGGCCTTAGCGAACCCGGCATCATTGCCGCTGAAGCACCCAACCCGATCGTCAACGAGCTGGTGATCCTGCCGGACATAGAAAAACGCCTTGAAGCCTTTGTACGGGCCGGCCACGGCATCATCATTTTCCCCGGCGGGGTCGGCACCGCTGAGGAGTTTCTCTACCTGCTGGGCATTCTGCTGCACCCGGACAACGCCGGGCTGCCATTTCCGCTGGTACTCACCGGCCCGCGCGAAAGCCAACCCTATCTGGAGCAACTGCATGCCTTTGTCGCCGCCACCCTGGGGCCACAGGCACAGCAGCGTTACCGCATTATCATCGACGACCCGGCCGCGGTGGCAGTGGAAATGACCAGGGGCATGCAGCAGGTCGGCGATTTCCGTCGAGACCATCAGGATGCCTACCACTTCAACTGGCTGCTGAAGATAGATCTGGCACTGCAACTGCCGTTCGATCCGACCCATGACAACATGGCTGCGCTGGAACTGAGCCGTGACCTGCCAGCCCACCAGCTGGCGGCCAACCTGCGCCGGGCGTTTTCCGGCATCGTCGCCGGCAACGTCAAGGAGCGTGGCATCCGCCTGATCGAGGAACACGGCCCCTACCAGATCAATGGCGAGGCAGCGATCATGCGTCCGCTGGATGCGCTGCTGCAGGCCTTTGTCGCCCAGGACCGGATGAAACTGCCGAGTGGCGTGGCCTACCAGCCGTGCTACCGGGTGGTCAGCTGAGCCTGCAGGGCTGATGCCCGGTCATTCAGCCAATCAAGCCGGCGCTGCCCGACTGGCCGCTGGCGCAGATGCTGGCTAGAGTATCCGCAGACAACAACAATGCGGAGCTGCCCATGATGATCAAACGCCTGGCCCTAGCCACCCTTGGCTGCCTGACCCTGTCCAGTGCACTGGCCAACACGCCGGAGGTTCCCGATCCGGCGCTGTACCGGCTGGACCAGTTGCAACTGATGCAGGGCTTTCCGCCAGAGCCTGACAAGCGGGTGACCGCCGGCAACTACCTGCTGAACTTCCCCAACCTGCGCTGGGCCTTCCACCATATGCGCGAGTTGCGCCCCAGCCGAGCGGTGACGCGGGGCAGCGGCCCGGTGTCGGTATTGCCGCGGGGCGATGACCGGCGCGCCGAGATCGAGGCGCTGAGCTTCATCGGCCCCGATGGCAAAACCGGCAATTTTGCCGACTACCTCGACGGTACCTACGCCGACGCCACCCTGATCATGCACAACGGCAAGGTGATCTACGAGGCCTATCATCAGGGCATGCCGGAACAGAATCCGCACATCCTCTGGTCGGTGACCAAGTCCTTCACCGGGCTGCTGGCCACCCAGCTGATTCATGAGGGACTGCTTGACCCGGATGCCCCGGTCACCCGTTATGTTCCGGAGCTGGAGAACAGCGGCTGGAAAGGTGCCACTGTGCAGCAGGTACTGAACATGACCGCCGATATCGCCTACAACGAAGTGTATGGCGATCCGCAATCGGACGTACTGAAATACGCCATGGCCGCCGGCATGGCACCGGCACCGCACGACTATCCCGGCCAACTGACGCTGACCGACTACCTGCCGGGCATCGCCGCCGGCCCCGGCGAGCACGGTCGCGACTTTGTCTACCGCACCGTGCACACCGAAGTACTCGGCTGGATAGTGCGGCGTGCCAGCAACCGGTCGCTGGCCGAGCTGATCAGCCAGCGCCTGTGGCAACCACTGGGCGCCGAACAGGATGCCTACCTGCTGCTGGACGCGATCGGCACCGAATGGTCCGGCGCCGGCCTCAACGTAACCCTGCGCGATCTGGCGCGCTTTGCCGAGATGCTGCGCAATCAGGGGCAATTCAATGGCCAGCAGATTGTTGCCCCAGAGGTGATTGCGACCATCACCGCCGGCGCCGACCGCGAGGCATTCAAGGCCTCCGGGCGTGATTTCATGCCGGGCTTCTCCTACCGCAACCAGTGGTGGATCAGCCATGACGCCGATGGCAGCTACTATGCGATGGGCGTACATGGCCAGCTGATCCATATCAACCCGACCACATCAACCGTGGTGGTGCGGCTGTCCTCGCATCCCTATGCCTCCTCGGCGGTGACCATGCCCTGGACCCTGAAAGCCATGGCGGCACTCGCCGACCACCTGCGCTGAGCAGCCACGCGGAGCCGTGATCCCCTATAATCACGGCTCCGTTATTCAGACAGGCCGCCATGTACAGCCTCGCCAGCCCGGTCAGCAGTTACCTGGAAATCCGCAAAAGCCGCTTTATCGGCTGCGTCGAGCCAATCGCCGATCGCGCCGCAGCACAGGCGCGGGTTACACAGCTGCGTGCCGAACACCCGGATGCCACGCATGTCTGCTGGGCACTACTGGCCGGCGGCCACAGCGCTGCGGTGGATGATGGTGAACCCTCGGGAACCGCCGGACGGCCAATGCTGGAAGTGCTGCGCCACCAGCAGCTGGATGGTGTTCTGGCCAGCGTGGTGCGCTACTACGGCGGTATCCAGCTGGGCGCCGGCGGACTGGTGCGCGCCTACACCGACTGCGTGGCACAGGCGCTGCTGCAGGCAGAAAAGATCACCCCGATTGCCCTGAGCCAGATCGAGCTGCGCCTGGACTACGCCCACGAGGGGCTGGCCAGGCGTCTGATCGAGCAGGCCGGCGGCGAGCTGCTGGAGGTCCGTCACGCCAGTGCGGTACAGATCAGCCTGCGGCTGCCGGCCAGCGCTGCCGAGTCACTGCGTGAGCAACTGCAGACCGCCACCCGCGGCGAGCTGGGCTGGCGAGAGGACTAGCTCAACAGCAGCCCGCTGATCCGCCGTACCGGCGTGCTAACCGCTTCCTCGAACACCCCGGCGCGGCTTTCCAGCAAGCTGAAATGCGCACTGGCGCGGGTGATCGCGGTGTACACCAGTTCCTTGGTCAGCACCGGGTTGCGTGCCGGCGGCAGCACCAGGGCGGCGTGGGTGAATTCCGAGCCCTGCGACTTGTGTACGGTCATGGCGAATACGCTGTCGACTTGCGGCAGGCGGCTGGGCAGTACAAAGCGGATGCCGCCACTGCCATCGTTACGCGGGAAGGCCACGCGCAGGGCCGTGCGTTGCGGCTCGCCGGCGCTCAACGGTGGCTCGGCGATGCGCAGGGCAATGCCGATATCGCCGTTCATCAGTCCCAGCGCGTAGTCGTTGCGGGTGACCAGTACCGGCCGGCCTTCGTACCACCCCCGCTCCGCCGGCAGCAGGCCGCGCGCATGCAGCAGGCTGGCGACACGCTGGTTGATCGCCTCCACGCCCCAGTCACCCTTGCGCACCGCACAGAGCAGCTGAAAACGGTCGAAGGCATGCAGTACCGCACGCGCCCAGTCCTGCCAGGCATCGCTCTCGGCCGGGGTATCCGCCGCCGGGCGCCCGGCCTTCAGCTGCTGCAGATACAGCTGATAGCCCGGCAAGGTCTCGCTGCCCAGCACACAGGCAGCGAGAGCCGGATCCGTCGGCTGGCTCAGGCTGCGCTGATGGATGTCGGCAAACTGCCCGCTGTACAGCAGTTGCCGGGCGCCGGTGGCATCGCAGCGGTTGACCGCTCGCGCCAGCTCGCCGATACCGCTGTCGCTGCCAAAACGGTGGGAGAAGCGCAGCATCGCGGTTTGCTGCTCAATCGGCTGCTGTGCATCGGTCCCTTCAGTCAGGCCGGTCGCCGCCAGCGACTGACCGCTGACCGCTTCCAGCCAGTCACGGGTACGCGCGCTATAGCAGCCCTGCTCAGCCTGCCGGCACAGGTCGCCGAGCACCGCGCCGGCCTCCACCGAGGCCAGCTGGTCCTTGTCGCCAAGCAGGATCAGCCGGGCATGCGCCGGCAACGCGGCCAGTACGCAGGCCATCATTTCCAGATCGATCATTGAGGCTTCGTCGATCACCAGTACATCCAGCACCAGCGGGTTGTCACGCTGGTGGCGGAAATGCCGGCTGTGCGGCTGGCTGCCGAGCAACCGGTGCAGGGTGCTGACCGCCGTCGGAATTTCCGCGCGCACGTCATCCGGCACCGGCAACTGGCCGACCTGACGGCCAATGGATTCGGTCAGACGTGCCGCCGCCTTGCCGGTGGGGGCCGCCAGACGGATACGCAGCGGTTGTCCGGCAGCCACTGCCGGCGCCTGCAGCAGCGCCAGCAGGCGTACCACGGTGGTGGTCTTGCCGGTTCCCGGCCCGCCGGTGATGATGCTGAAGCGTCCGCGCGCGGCCAGCGCGCAGGCCAGCCGCTGCCAGTCAGGTACTTGCTGGCTGTCGGCAAACAGCTGCTGCAGTCGCTCGGCAAAGTCGTCGCTGACCGGCAGCGGTGCCTGCAGGCGTTCGGCCAGGGCGTTCACCACATCGCGCTCGTATTGCCAGTAACGGCGCAGGTACAGGCGCTGGCCAACCAGTACCAGCGGGCGCACACCAGCCGCCGGGGTGTCACTGTCGACCACCGGGCTGGCCGCCAGCGCGGCCTGCCAGTCGGCTACCTGAACCTCTTGCAGAACCTTCGAGGGCAACGGCGTGTCTTCACTGGTCGCGCCCTCCGGTGGCAACGACAGGGCAAAATCCGGGGCCTGCAGGGTGGAGGCCAGATCCAGACAGACATGCCCGTGACCGAGCTGGTGGCTGACCAGCGCCGCCGCCAGCAGCACCAGCGGCGGGCAGTCGGGCGCCTGCTCCAGCAGAAAACCGGCCAGCGCCCGGTCCAGCGGGCGCAGCCAGCCAGCGCTCTGCCAGCTGTCGAGCAGCGCCAGCAATGACCGGTTGTCCTGCAGCTCGGGACACACAGGCGTGGCCGTCAACAGCTCATATTGTTCAGGCATCTGTGGCCTCCAGCGCCTGACCGGCAAACAGCCGGTCCAGCGTCTCGATCAGTTGTCGGGACGGACGCGCCTGCCACAGGCCGGCGCCCGGCGCATCCACCCCGCGCAGGAACCAGTACACCGCCCCGCCGACATGCCGCTCATAGTCGTAGCCGGGCAGCCGCGCCTTCAGCTGCCGGTGCAGCGCCAGCACGTAAAACACGTATTGCAGGTCGTAGCGGTGCGCCTGCACGCTCCGGGTCATCGCCGCCTGGCTGTAACTGCCAGCCTCCGACCCCAGCCAGTTGGACTTGTAATCCACCACCCAATAACGGCCCCGGTGTTCGAACACCAGATCGATATAGCCCTTGAACAGGCCATTGAGCTGGTCCGCCCCCAGTGGCGGATAGTTGCCCTCACCCGGGGTTTGCGCACGCACCAGCGCATCGATGCGGGTGGCCTTGACGCCGTGGGCGGCAAACAGGAACTGCATCTCGCTCTGGTACTGCCCCGCCTGCAGCTGCCCCAGACTGAACGGCTCGCCATCCAGTGACCAGACCTGACTCAGCAGTCGACCAAGCCAGTCCTGCAGGCACTCGGTCCACTCGCCCCAGCTGCGGCGCTGGCAGCGCGGTGCCAGCCAGGCCAGTCGCTGCGCCGGCTCGGCAGAGCGAACAAAGCCGTCCTCGGCGATTTTTTCCAGCAACCCATGCAGAAACACCCCCGGCTGCGGACCGCGCGGGAAGTTGTGCGGGCTGTGCGGCCGGCCGGCACCCGGCGGCAGAAACAGCGCCGGCACATCATGGTCCAGCGAGTAGCTGTCCTGGCCGTTGACCAGCGCACTGTAGGAACCTATCCACCAGTGCTCGAAGGGGGGATGCGCCGGCTGACGCTCGCAGAGGCTGGTCGCGGCCGGCGCGGGTGGCTGATAGAGCACCTCGCTGGTCTCTGGGGCGGGCACCAGATCAATCGCCGGGGGCTGCTGCCAGGCCTGCAGCCACTGGCCGAGTTGCGCTGATGACGGCAGCCGCTCACCACCGGCGAGCAACCAGGCCAGGGCGCTCTGGTGCAGCACCGAGGCCCTGGCATTGCCGCGTTTCAGGTCAGCCACACCCAGCCAGCAGGCATGCCGGGCGCGGGTCAGTGCCACGTAGAGCAGGCGCAGGTCTTCGCCCAGACGTTCGCCATCGGCCTGCGCCAGCGCCTGCTCATCCACTGCCAGCTGCAGGCGGCGTGTTTCGCCGTCATGCAGCCACAGCGGACCTTTGCCATCCGCTGGCCGGCTGTGGGCAATAAAGGGCAGGAACACCAGCGGGTATTCCAGCCCCTTGGATTTGTGGATGGTTACCACCTTGACCAGCTCGGCGTCGCTTTCCAGCCGCAGCACCTGTTCCTCGGCACCATTGCCGGCGGCATCGTCCAGCCGCTCGGCCAGGTGGCGGATCAGCGCCTGCTCGCCATCCAGCTCGCGGCTGGCGGCCTGCAGCAGTTCGGCCAGATGCAGCAGGTTGGTCAGCCGGCGTTCGCCGTCGGCCTGTTGCAGCAGGCGGGCGGGCAAGCGAAAGCGGTGCAGCAGCTGCTGCAGCATCGGCAGCACGCCCTGACGCAACCAGACGCGGCGCAGGGCATGGAACTGCTCGACCTGCTGTTCCCAGTAACGCTCATCCTGATTCAGCCGTTCCAATTCGGCCCAGCGCAACCCCAGTCCGGGGCTGGCCAGCGCCGCACGCAGCAGGCGGTCATTGCCCGGATCGGCGCAGGCCCGCAGCCAGCGCAGCACATCCGCCGCCTCCAGGCTGGCGAACACCGAATCCTTGTCCGACAGATAGACACTGCGCACCCCGCGCGCGGCCAATGCCTGACGGATGCACTGCGCCTCCTTGCCGGTGCGCACCAGCACTGCCATGTCTGCCGGCCTGACGCCCACCAGTGCCTGCCCGGGCCGGGCAAAGCCGGCCTCACCGGCCTGCCCGGCGCGCAGCAGCTCGACCATCGCCGTGGCGCAGCGCTCGGCCATCTGCTGGCGGTATTCATCGCCGCTCAACGGCTGCTCGCTGTCCAGCTGCCACACCGTCAGCGCCGGCGCGGCCTGGCCATCACGCTGCCAGATTTCCTTGCGCCCCTGTGCCAACACCGGCAGGAACGGCAAGGGATGCTGGTCGCCCTGACGGAAATGGAAGGCCCCCCTGGGATTGTTCGCCTCGGCCAGACTGAATACCCGGTTCACTGCGTCCACCATCGACTGGCTGGAGCGGTAGTTGGTATCCAGGTTCTCGTGGCGCCCGTGCGTATCGCGGCGGGCCTTGAGGTAGGTGTGGATATCCGCACCACGGAAGCTGTAGATGGCCTGTTTGGGGTCACCAATCAGCAGCAGGGCGCTGTCCTGATCATTGCTGGCAACCCGGTACACCGCATTGAAAATGCGGTACTGCAGCGGGTCGGTATCCTGGAATTCATCAATCATCGCCACCGGGAACTGCTGGCGGATTACCTCGGCCAGCCGCCCGCCGTTCTCGCCCTGCAGGGCCGCATCCAGTCGCTTGAGCATATCGTCAAAGCCCATCTGCGCGCGGCGCCGTTGCTCCTGCTCGAAGCGCGCGGCGATCCAGCCGGCGGCGTGGGTCAGGGCGTCCTGTTCCGGGTTCGGCAGCGCCGCCAGATCCTGCTTCAGCTGGCTGATTGCGGCGATGGCCGGATGCGCCGGCGGGCTGCCCTGCTTCCAGGCCTCGGCCAGTCCTTTCTCACTGAGGCGGTGCCAGGCCGAATCAGTCAGGTTCGGCTGTTGCTGCTCCGCTGCATTGGCCCAGTCGCGCAGGCTGGCCAGCCAGGGGGCAAAATAGCGGCGTTGCAATTTTTTGCCATCCACCAGTTTTTGCTCGATGGCCTGCTCCAGCAACTGTTCCAGCTCATCGGCCCAGGCGGCCCAGGGTGATTTCAGCGCCGTCAGGCTGGCGGCACGCTGCGCCAGACTGTCGCCAATCAGCACCTGCAACTCACCGCCCGTGGCTAACGGCGGCTCCGCCAGCAACGGCCTGACCTTGTCCAGCAGGGCCTCGGGCGCGCCCCAGTGCTCGGCCACCCAGTCCAGCGCCGCGCCCGCCAGCGGGTAGCAGTGCTGCCGCCAGTAGTCGCGTGCGACCTCGGCCCGCAGCTCGCGCTGGTCGGTTTCCAGTGTCTGTTCAAACAGGCTGCCGCTGTCGAAGGCATGCTCGCGCAGCATGCGCTGGCACCAGCTGTGGATGGTCGAGACCGCCGCCTGGTCCATCCACTGGGCAGCGATCTCCAGCGTGCGTGCGCTGGCTGACCACTGCGCTGGCGGGGTCTGCTGGCACAGCCTGGCGATGATCGGATCGGGATTGGCCGCCTGCTGGCGGAAGGCATTGGCCGCCTCCACCAGTCGCGCACGAATGCGGTCGCGCAGCTCCTGGGTGGCGGCGTCGGTAAAGGTCACCACCAGAATCTCCGGCGGCAACAGGGCGCGCGGGAAATCCCCTTCGCCGCCCTGCCCCAGCACCAGCCGCAGGTACAGCGCGGAGATGGTAAAGGTCTTGCCGGTACCGGCACTCGCCTCGATCAGCCGGCTGCCGCGCAGCGGGCAACGCAGTGCCAGCGGTAAACTCGACTGCGTCATGCCTCGTCCTCCTGCGCGCTGATTACCAGCAACTGCTGATCCTGCAAATCCAGCAAGGGCCGGTAAAGCTGTTCAGCCCAGTCGTTGAAACCGGCCGCCTGCAGGCTGGCAAAGTCCGGGAAGCTGCGTTGCAGGACCACACTGCGGCCCACTTCGCCTGTCTGGCGCTCACGACCTTCATAGTATTTCGCGGCCTTGCCCGGGTCCGCGTCCCTGAGCCAGAGCATGGCGCTTTCCAGCGCCAGCGGCAGCGGCTGGCACAGGCCCTGCTGAAAACCCTGTAACCAGCGCTGCAGAATCGCCTGTGCGCTCTGTGGCTCCACCGCATAGAGCGCCAGACTGGCATCCCCGGCGATCAGGCAGCCCTGCGCCGGCACACCACCGGCACAGGCCAGCAGGTGGCGGCACAGTGCGCCCAGTACCCGGTGCCAGCGCAGGGTTTTCTGCTTACCCTTGCCATCCAGCAGACGACCGGTTTCCAGCTGCAGCAGCATCTGCCCATCCACCGCGCTGGCGCTGCGCCAGCCGCCCAGCCAGTCCTGCAAGCGGATGCCCGGTGCCGCTGCCGTCACCGCCAGCGGCTGTGCCAACGGGGTGTCCCAGAGCTCCAGCAATTGCCGGTAACGCACCAGCTGGTCGCGCAGCGGCTCAATCAGACTCTGGCGTTCGCGCTCGCCAAAACCGGCCAGCGGCAGGCTGCCGCGCTCGGTCAGGCGCACTGACTGCTGTTCCAGCACCTGCGCCCAGTCGGCATCCATCCCGCTGGCCAGGGTACGCTGCAGCAACCACTGGCTGAGGTTGTGACGCTGCAGGCCATCGAGGGCAAAAGGCTCGTCGTCTTCGGCCTGCAACTGCTCCTCAGCGAACCAGACCTTCAGCCGCCGGGTAAAAAAGTGTTCCGCCGGGCGGCGCAGAAAACCCTGCAGCGCGCTTGCATCAATCGGCTCATCCAGGCTGGCGGGCGCCAGCGGGCTGTCGGCCACCTGTGTCAGCGGTGCCTCGTGCAGTACCCGCCAGTCACGGGCATAGCTGAACAGGCGTGGCTGGCTGCCATCGAAATACTGTCGACTGAACGGCTGCAACGGGTGTTCGGTGGTCAGTGCCGCCAGCAGATCCTGCTGCGGGTCGGCACAGCGCCAACCGGCGGCCAGATGGTCGCGCAGCTGACCGATCAACACCGAGGGCGGGCGTTCACCATTGTCACGGATACTGCGCCCAACCCAGCTGATATACAGGCTGTCGCGGGCCGACAGCAGCGCCTCGAGCAACAAATAACGGTCATCCTCGCGGCGCGAGCGGTCGCCCGGGCGGTAGTCACTGGCCATCAGGTCGAAATCCAGCGGTGGCTGGGCGCGCGGGTAGTCGCCATCGTTCATGCCGAGCAGACAGACCATACGAAAGGGAATCGCACGCATCGGCATCAGGGTGCAGACATTCACCGCCCCGGCCAGAAAACGCTGGCTTAGCTGTTGCTGACCGACGCCCTGCAACCAGGCCTCAGCAACCACATTGAGCGGCAGGGCCTCCTCCAGCCCCACCTCGGCACACAGCTCCAGCCACTGGTCGAGACTCTGCTGCAGCTGGCCGATCAGCAGCTGATCGGTCTCACTGGCGGGCGTCAGAAAGTCCGCCAGCAGCTGGCTCAGGCGTTTACTCCAGGCCACCGGGGAAGCCGGGCTGGCCAGTGCCTGCTCATGCCGGTCGAGTGCCTGCAGCAGCTGATCCAGCGGGCCGATCAAGGCGGCATCCAGCCCGCCCACCTCGTCATAGGGCTCGATAGCGCCCCAGGCCGCCTGCTGGCCACTGGCATAGCCCAGCAGCATGCGTCGCCAGCCAAAGCGCCAGCTGTTGTGCTCCAACCCGGCGGGCAGCCCGCGCGCGCTGCGCCGCTGCTGGTCCAGCCCCCAGCGGATGCCGGCGCCCTCGATCCAGCGCTGCAGCGTCGGCAAATCGCTTTCTTCCAGGCCAAAGCGGTTGCGCAATGCCGGCACATCCAGCAGGTCCAGCACCTCGCTGACCGGCAGCCGGCTGTGCGGCAGTTGCAGCAGATGCTCCAGGGCAATCAGCAGGGGCTCGCGGCCACGCTGGTTCTGGTCGGCCAGGGTGTAGGGAATGTAACGCGGGTCATCCGCTGCGTACTGGCCGAACACCGCCTGGATATGCGGCGCGTAGGTGTCCACCTCGGGCAGCATGACAATCACATCGCGCGGACGCAGGTTCGGGTCACGGGCAAAGGCGTCCAGCAACTGGTCATGCAGGATTTCCACCTCGCGCTGCGCACTGTGGGCGATATGCAGGCGGATCGAGCTGTCCAGCAGCTGTGCCGGCGCCCCCGCCTGCGGCGACTCACAGGCCAGCGCCGGCCAGCGCTCGCGGGTCTCCGCCAGTGGCCGCAGCTCAAGGATATCCTGCTGCAGCTGTTGCAGCAGGCTGTTGCCCTCCGGCGCTTCAAACAGATCCACACGACCGCCATTGATCGCGGCAAAGCGCGCCTCGTAGCTGCTGCGTTCGTCGTGCACATCAAGCAGGTTGATATAGTCGCGGCCCTGTTTGCCCCAGGCCGCCAGCAACGGATGGGCATGCTGGTGCAGGGTGCTGTCGTCGAGTTGCGGCGGGCTGCCGGGGCGCGCCTGCTGGCGCCGGTACTGGTGGCTGAGCAGCTCGCGGTCGGCGACGATATCGCCCCAGTAGAACTGGCAGGGATTGAGCACCGCCAGCAGCACCTGACTGAAACGTCCCAGCGCCGCCAGCGCCTCCAGGGTCTGTGCCGGCAACGAGGAAATACCGAACACTATTACCCGCCGTGGCAGCCCCGCCGGACGCTCGTTGGCATTCAGCAACGCCTGCAGTGCCCGCGGGTGCACCCCGGCCCGGCTGTTGCTGAGCTGTTCGCTGCCAACATCGGCGAGTACCGCACGCCAGAGCGCCGGCTGCCAGTGCTCATGGGTATCCAGTGGCCGGCTGCCTTTGCGTGCCAGAGCGATACTGTCGTCTCCGGCGGCCCAGGCATTCAACCAGTCAGCCCGATAGACCTGATACTGATCGAACAGGTCGGCCAGTCGCTCGGCCAGCTGATAGCGCTTGCGGCAGTCGTCATCGTCGGCGAGAAAGCGCTGCAGCGGGGCAAACGCCGGCTCACCGAGCAGGCCCGGCAGCAGGCGCAGCAGCCGCCAGGTCAGCGGCTGCTTGTCCAGTGGAGAAGTTTTCGGAACGCTGTCCCGGCCAAGCACAGCGCGGTACATATCCCAGAGAAATTGCGCCGGCAACTGCACATCTATTGCTGCCGCAATGCCGCAGCCACCCTGCTCGCGGTCCGCCGCCAGGGCCATTTCCAGCCACTGGGCGATGCCGTTGCTCTGCACCAGCACCAGCTCATTTTCCAGCGGTGCCAGCGGGTGCTCGCGCATCCAGTCGACCAGCAGCTGGCGCAGGCTTTCCAGGCGGTTGCCATGCAGAATCATGAATCCGGGGCTGAGCTGACTGGCATCCTGCATGGGCAATTCCTGTGGCTGACGGCGACCAGCATAGTATCAGGGCCGTCTGCGACAATGCAGGTCGCAATCCACCGGCGCAAAGCTGATCAAATAGCTGTTATGCCAACGCGGTCACCGATGACTTGGCCAGCTATGCCGCCCGGCAGCGGTCGCAATTTGTTACAATCGCCGGCTTCTGCGGCACCGATCCGCCTTACCCACGACCCAGGAGCCGAGATGAGCGACTTCCCCGCCTGCCCGCAATGCCAATGTGAATGGACCTATAGCGACGGCAACCTTTTGATCTGCCCCGAATGCGCCCATGAGTGGAGCGCCGACGCCGTCAGCGCAGACGCCGATCAGCAGCGACAGATCCGCGATGCCAACGGCAACCCGCTGGCCGATGGCGACACTGTGACGGTGATCAAGGACCTCAAGGTCAAGGGCAGCTCGTTGGTGGTCAAGGTTGGCACCAAGGTGCGCAATATCCGCCTGGTGGATGGCGACCACGATATCGATTGCAAGATCGACGGTATCGGTGCGATGAAGCTGAAGTCGGAGTTCGTGCGCAAGGCCTGAGAGGACTTAACAGCACAGCGCGACCGCCAACGGCGGTCGCTGGCTGGCAACAACTCAGAACTCGGCGTTGTGGTAGACGTTCTGCACGTCGTCGAGATCGTTGAGCATGTCCATGAACTTGTCGAACAGGGCGACATCCTCACCCTCGATGGTGCAGCTGGTCTGCGGCAGGAACTGGATCTCGTCGACCGCAAAGTCGATATCACCCAGCGCATCGGTAAGCGCCTGCTTGGCCTTGGCATACTCGGTATTGGGGGTGAATACGGTGATCTTGCCGCCTTCGTTCTCGATGTCGGTGACATCCACGTCGGCTTCCATCAGCGCCTCAAGGACCTTCTCCTCGTCATCACCGGCAAAGCTGAAAATCGCGCAGTGGTCAAACATGTGGCTGACGCTGCCCGGGGTACCCATCTTGCACTTGGTCTTGGTAAAGCAATGGCGTACATCGGCGATGGTGCGGTTCGGGTTGTCGGTCAGGCAATCGACGATGACGATGCAGTTGCCCGGACCAAAACCTTCGTAGCGAGCCACCGAGAAATCTTCACCACCAGCGCCCTTGGCCTTGTCGATGGCCTTGTCGATCACGTGGGCGGGAACCTGGTCCTTCTTGGCGCGCTCGATCAGGCCGCGTAGCGTCAGGTTGCCGGACGGGTCCACGCCACCAGACTTGGCGCTGACGTAGATCTCGCGGGCATACTTGCTGTACAGCTTGGTCTTCATGTCGGCCGTCTTGGCCATGGATTCCTTGCGGTTCTGAAAGGCGCGCCCCATAAACTGGATTCCTGTTGCGGATTGAAAATGGTGCCGGGAATTCTACCCCAGCAGGGCGGCAAATTCGTGCTTTTTTCAGCGCACCTGAAACGCCTCAAAGCCACAGCCGAGTTGCGCCCACAGCGGCGCGAGTTCCTCATCAGCGATACTCTTGCCAAGCGCAGGGTCAAGCATGCGGTCACTACGCACCGGCTGCACCACCCAGTGCCGCACGCCAAGCCCGCGCAAGTGCTGCGCCAGTTGCCGCAGCGACTCGCCATTGGTTTGCTGCCAATGCACCGTGGTACGGCACTCGAAATTCACGCCGGAGGCCAGCAACAGATCCAGACTGGTCCAGTTGGCCTGCGCCGCGCCGCTGCACCCAGTCACGGCGTCCACCTGTGAGGGCAACCCCTTGATGTCGAAGCCGACCCAGTCACACAGCGGCAACACCCGCTGCAAGGCCGTCGGCTTGATACCTGCAGTATGCAGTCCGACCTTGAAACCCAGCGCACGCACCTGCCGCATGGCCTCACCCAGCATTGGCTGCAAGGTGGCTTCACCGCCACTGAATACCACGGCATCCAGTAAGCCCTGACGCTGCTGCAAAAAGGCCAGAACATCGTCCCAGCCCAGACCCGGACGACTGGCACGGGCGGCTAGCAGCTCCGGATTGTGGCAATAGCCGCAGCGCCAGGCACAGCCCTGGCAGAACACCACGCAAGCCAGCAATCCCGGGTAATCGATGGTGGTCAGCGGGGTTAACCCGCCGACCTGCACGCCATGGCTCATCCGCGCACACTGGCCTGTTCGCGGAACGGCAGGCGTTCGCGGTGTTCGGACTGCTTGCCTGGATTGAAGGCACTCACCGGGCGGTGATAGCCCATCACCCGAGTCCAGACTTCACAGGGCTGACGCAGTTCGTTGGGCAGTTGGTTAACGTTCATTTCACGCTCCTTGGGTTACGTTTGTGGGGGTATTGGCAGTTGCACTACGCTGTCGCGCCAGCAGTTCCTGGTCGCACAGTGGGCAATAGGGGTGCTCCCCGGCCAGATAGCCATGTACCGGGCAGATGGAAAAGGTAGGGGTTACCGTCAGGTACGGCAGCCGGTGACGGCTCAAGGCACGCCTTACCAGTGCCATGCAGGCCTCGGCGGAAGAAATCCGCTCGCCCATGTACAGATGCAGCACAGTCCCGCCGGTATAGCGACACTGCAGCTCGTCCTGCAGCGCCAACGCCTCAAAGGGGTCATCGGTATGCCCCACCGGTAATTGACTCGAGTTGGTGTAGTAGGGTGCCTGCTGCGTGCCGGCCTGAAGAATCTGCGGCCAGCGCTTGCGGTCTTCACGGGCGAAGCGGTAGGTGGTTCCTTCCGCCGGCGTGGCCTCCAGGTTGTACAGATTGCCGCTGCGTTGCTGGAACTCGACCAGCCGGGCACGCACGTGATCCAGCAGGGTCAGTGCCAGCTGCCTCCCCGTGGCGGTATGAATGCCCTCACGGTCGCCACTGTAATTGCGCAGCATTTCGTGCAACCCGTTAACCCCCAGGGTCGAGAAATGGTTGCGCAGGGTGCCCAGATAACGCTTGGTGTAGGGGTACAGCCCCTGCTCCATATAACGACCAATCACCTCGCGCTTGATTTCCAGGCTCTGGTAACCAAGCTCCAGCAACTGATCAAGGCGCGCCAGCAGCCCGTCCCAGTCACCGGCATGCAAATAGCCAAGCCGCGCGCAATTGACAGTTACCACACCCAGTGAGCCGGTCTGCTCGGCTGAGCCGAACAAGCCGTTACCCCGCTTGAGCAGTTCCCGTACATCCAGCTGAAGTCGGCAGCACATCGAGCGCACATGATTGGGCTTGAGTTCGGAGTTCAGGAAGTTCTGGAAATACGGCAGGCCGTAGCGCGCGGTCATATCGAACAGCAACCGGGCATTCTCGCTGTCCCAGGGAAAGTCCTCGGTGATGTTGTAGGTGGGAATCGGGAAGGTGAACACCCGACCCAGTGCATCCCCTTCCTGCATCACTTCGAGAAAGGCACGGTTGATCAGGTCCATTTCCGGCTGCAACTCGCCGTAGCTGAAGGGCATTTCCTCGCCAGCAATCACTGGTATCTGCTCGCGCAGGTCCTCCGGGCACACCCAGTCGAAGGTCAGGTTGGTAAAGGGCGTCTGGGTACCCCAGCGTGAGGGCACATTCAGGTTGTAGATAAACTCCTGCATGGCCTGACGCACCTGCTCAAAATCCAGGCCTTCACGGCGCACGAAGGCTGCCAGGTAGGTATCGAAGGAACTGAAGGCCTGGGCACCGGCCCACTCGTTCTGCAGGGTGCCAAGAAAGTTGACCATCTGTCCCAGCGCGGTACTCAGCCGCTTCGGCGGCCGCGCCTCGACCCGCCCTGGAACACCGTTGAAACCTTCGTGCAACAGGGTGCGCAGCGACCAACCGGCACAGTAGCCGGCGAGGATGTCGAGATCATGGATATGCAGATCAGCCTGGCGATGTGCCTCTGCTACCTCAATCGGATAAATCTCGTCGAGCCAGTAATTGGCAACCAGCTTGCCGGCACTGTTCAGTACCAGGCCACCCAGTGAATAGCCCTGATTGGCATTCGCCTGCACCCGCCAGTCAAGGCGGTCGAGATACTCGTTGATAGCCCCGGCAACCGCCACGCTGCGGGCCATGGGGAGCTTTACTGTTTCTGAAAGAGACGCATTCATTCACACCATCCTGTGTTTTTTTTAAACATAGACACAATATGTTGTGCACTATAGCGTCGAACACCGGGATCGCCTTGACCAAAGTCAAAAAGCGCCAACAGGCCGCAAGGGCCTGTGACGCCTGTCGAAGAAACAGAAAAATACAGGGGATCAGCGACGGCGCAGCAGCGCCACGGACACCATCAACAGCAACAGCGCATTCATCACCTGCGGCACCAGCCAGGGATAACGACTGTAGAAGGAACCGCCGGATTCGGCAGAGAACGGCAGATCCACCAGGAACTCGCCCACCTCGAAGGCCGGGGCACGGAATACCGGGCGACCACTCGGCAGCGTCACTACGGACGGGCCGTTATTGATCAGATGCACCATGGGCACGCGGTTTTCCACGCCGCGCACCACCGACATGGCAGCATGCTGCAGCGGCTGGGTGGTCTGGCCGAACCAGCCATCCTGGGAGACGAACAGCATCAGCTTGCCGGCCCCGTCAGCGCCGATACCCTCGGCCATGAATTCCGGAAAAGCCGTTTCGAAACAGATGCCGGGTACTACACGCATGCCGTTGATATCAAATACCACCTGACGCTCACCGGCACCCAGCGGACGCAGGAAATCTCCAAAAAAGCGCTCAGTGACCCTACGTATTCCCGGCAAACTCCAGACCCTTGGCAGGTACTCGCCAAAGGGCATCAGTTTTACCTTGCGATAGACATCCGCCAGCTCGCCACGCTGATTGAGCCAGGCAAGACTGTTGTAGGCTTTGGGCTGACCATCCTCCCAACTGCGTTCGACGTCATGCAGCAGTAAATGGAAATATGCATCGCCCACTTCCTGCATATAACGCATTCGTACGCTGTTCAACTCGAAATAGCCCTTGTAGCGGGCCTCAGGCCAGGCCACCCACTCGGCGCCCGCCTTGGCAAGACGCAGGCTGGCGGCCAGTTCCGGAGGATATTCGCGTGTGTAACCCTCACGAGGAGCGGGAACAGCAATACTGACCGGATCATTTGGCTGAACCAGGCCAATTCGCCGGGTGTCCCAGCGCTCGGTCTGTGCATCCCAGTACTGCAATCGCCACCAGCCCCCGACAAACCAGACCAACAGCAACAGCAGTGCCAACATGTCCGGCCACCAGGGCAGGCGCTCGCCAAGCACCCGGCGCCATTGACGCCAGACCAGCACACCGGTCATCACCATCAGCGCATCCAGCCCCTTGGCCCCGACCAGTTCAACGCCCTGTAATGCCAGCGGATACCAGGCCTGGGTTTCGGCAAAGTGCATGTGGAACAGCAGAGGGAAGTAGCTCAGGCTGAGCGTGACGGCCACAGGAAACACCAGCAGGGCACTGTTCGGCAAGCGCATCCACAGCCAGCGCGACAGCACACAGGCCAGCGCCAGTGCCAGTCCGGCCCAGGCCCAGAAAAGCGCTGCAAGCACTGCGGACAGCAGCAGGCTAAACCCGTGAAGGTTGATGGCAAAATCGATCAACCAGTAACTGGCAAGCGCGAAGGACAACACCCCGCTGACCCAGCCAACCAGCATGGCACGTTTCAGAGAGCTTCCATTGAGCGCCATCAGCAAAGGCACCCAGGCCAGCCAGCCAAGCCAGGCCAACTCAGTGCGCAACCACGGCAAACCCATCAGCAAGCCGGCCAACAAGGCCAGCAACAACGCATGCCGCAGCCCCAGTGGCTGCGGCAAGGGGGCCCGGTCAATGATCAGGTGGGAGTGGTAAGCGGGGCGCAAGGGCTGCTCCGGTTGTTTCGGCCAAGCCTCAGTATGCGCATGTCTAGCGTACTCGGAGCAATCGCCTTTTCGGGTCACAATGGCTGCCATCCACGGCAAAAAGTCGCTATCCTCCGGACATGTTCCACAGCCTCAGACGGATGTTCCGATGCCCCACTGGCTGACCGGCACCCTGACGTGCCTGCTGATTTTGCTGAACACCCTGGTAGGCATAGGGCCAATGCTGGTTCTTGCCCTGATCAAGGTGCTGATCCCCTATCGCCCGGTTCGACGCTTTTGCTCTCGCTGGGTAATGTGGATCGCCGAGAGCTGGGCAGAGATCAACAAGGCAATTTTCGCTCTGCTGCTACCAACCCACTGGGATATCCGCTGCGATACACCGCTGCACCCCCAGCATTCCTATCTGGTGGTCAGCAACCACCAGAGCTGGGTGGATATTCCGGCACTGGTGCAGGCATTTAATCGCAAGACACCTTACTTCAAGTTCTTCCTCAAGCGCGCACTGATCTGGATTCCCTTTATCGGCCTGGCCTTCTGGGCTCTCGACTACCCGTTCATGAAGCGCTACAGCAAGGAGCACCTGGCCCGGCGCCCGCAGGATCGTGGCAAGGATCTGGCAATCACCCGGCGGGCCTGCGAGAAATTCCAAGACATTCCGGTTACCGTGGTCAACTACCTGGAAGGCACCCGTTTCACCCCCGCCAAGCGGGCAGCCCAGCAGTCACCCTACCGCTATCTGCTCAAGCCCAAGTCGGGCGGCATCGCCTTTGTGATGGCGGCGCTGGGTGAGCAGATGAAGGATCTGCTGGATGTCACCATCATATACCCGCAAGGAAAACCACCAGGCTTCTGGGCATTGGTAAGCGGCCGCGTTGACCGGGTAATCGTGGATATTCGAGCGCGCGATGTGCCGTTGCCGTTGTTTCATGGTGACTACGAGAACGACCCGCAATTTCGTGCCGCGTTCCAGCAGTGGGTCAACCAGCTGTGGCTGGACAAGGACCAGTTGATCGACGAACTGCGACGCGAGACCGGGCTGGACTGAATCTCAGCCCGGCTCGGCGCGGGACGCACAATCGATGCACATCAGTGCATCCGGCATCGCCTCCAGGCGGGCAGCGGCAATCTTCTCGCCACAACCGCTGCAAAGGCCATAACTGCCATCCTGCAAGCGCTGCAATGCCGACTCGGTCTGTCTGAGACCCTCTCGCGCCTCCAGCAGCAAAGCCTCCATCACTTCGTCATTTTCACGTTCCTGAGCCTGCTCGCCGCTGTCAGCCGGATATTCCCGCGTAAGATCCCGCTGCAGTGCCTCAATACGCTGGCGATACTGTTGCTGCTGCTCCTGCAGCCGGGCCAGTGTCTGTTCAGTCATATTTCTCTCCCCCGCATGATGGTCATGTGATCAGTCTAGCCCTTACGACCACCTGCGCACTGATCAACGTCAACTCCAGGCTGACAAGTGGCCATCAATCTGCCTTGATTGACTCTTCTCAAGTCAGTAATAAGTTGTCATGCTTGGTGCACTGCCGGATCAGGGCCAGCGCGCCCACCAACAAAACAGCACAACAACCGGCCAGTCGAGCACAAGGACATTCAGGTGAGCAGTATTCCGCTGGTCGTCTGTGACGACTCCAATATGGCCCGCAAGCAGCTGATCAGGGCGCTGCCGTCAGCCTGGCCATTTGAAATAACCCAGGCTACCAATGGCCTGGAAGCGCTTGAGGCGGTGCGTGCCGGCAAGGCTCAAGTCATGCTGCTTGACCTGACCATGCCAGAGCTTGACGGCTACGGCGTACTGGCTGCCCTGCGCGAAGAAGACCTGGCGGTCAAGGTCATAGTGGTTTCCGGCGACGTGCAGGAAGAGGCGATGCGCCGGGTCAAGGCTCTGGGTGCCCGCGACTTTATCAAGAAGCCGGCCGACCCGATGCAGCTTGCGGAAGCACTGGATACCCTGGACATGCAACTGCCTGCAGCCACAGAGTCCAGCCCTCCCCCTGCTCCGCTCAAACTGCCGGATGTCAGCTTCCGTGACGCATTCCGCGAACTCTCGAATATCGCCATGGGCCGCGCTGCCGAACTGCTGGCACGGGTGCTCAAGGTATTCATCAAGCTGCCGATCCCCAACGTCAATATCCTTGAGGTCGGCGAACTGCACATGGCACTGGCCGATGCCCAGAGCGACGAAAAGCTCACGGCGATCTGCCAGGGCTATATCGGCAGCGGCATTGCCGGCGAGGCTCTGCTGATTTTCCACGACTCGGAAATAGACGATGTGGCGCGCCTGCTGAATACCAGCAAGGATGAAAGCGCCCAGCTGGAAATGCTGCTGGATCTGGCCAGTATCATTATAGGTGCCTGTCTGAACGGCCTGTCCGAGCAGCTCAACCTGCAACTGTCACAGAGCCACCCGATGGTGCTTGGGCAGCACTGCCCGATCGATGACCTGATCCGTATCAACCAGCGGCGCTGGAAACGCACCCTGGCTGTGGAAATCAGCTACGGACTGGAAGACCACGACATCCACTTCGACCTGCTGCTGCTGTTCACCGAGGACTCGGTGCCGCGCCTGCGGGAAAAGATCAACCACCTTATCGGCTGAGCGGAAACACAGGATGGCGGCACAGATTGATATCAACGAGCTGCACTGGCTGCTGGACATTGTCCAGAGCATGGACGTCGGCGTGGTGGTACTGGATCGCGACTACCGCGTGGAGGTCTGGAACAGCTTTATGCAGAATCACTCCGGACTGGATGGCGGCGACGTCATGCAACGCTCGCTGTTCGAGCTGTTCCCGGAGATTGACCGCAGCTGGCTGACCCACAAGGTGGAAACCTCGGTGATGCTCGGCACCCGCGCCTTCACCATCTGGGAACAACGGCCCTACCTGTTTCCGTTCAACAGTTACCAGCCGATTACCGGGCTGGCTGACCAGATGTACCAGAACGTCACCATCCTGCCGCTGCGCAGCAGCAACGGCGCTACCGACCATGTCTGCCTGATTGTCTACGACGTCACCGGTGTGGCAGTGAACAAGCGACAGCTGGAATCCGCCAATCTGCAATTGCGCGAACTGGCTGACCGTGACGGCCTCACCGGGCTGCTCAACCGGCGTTTCTGGGAAAGCTGCCTGAAGAAGGAGTTTGCCCGTCACCAGCGCTATGACCGCACCGCCAGCATGGTGATTTTCGATATCGATCACTTCAAGTCGGTCAACGACACCTACGGTCACCAGTTTGGCGACGACGTAATTCGCATGGTGGCGCAGATCACCCGCGAACATGCCCGGGAAAGCGACTTCGCCGGCCGCTACGGTGGCGAGGAGTTTGTGGTACTGCTGCCAGACACCGACCTGCAGGGTGCCGCGCACTTTGCCGAGCGCCTGCGCAAGGCGATCGAAACCCGCGCGCTGGATTTCCAGGGCCAACCGAAAAACTTCACTGTAAGCCTCGGAGTTGCCAGTCTGGAGCCGGAGATGCAGGCCCACCAGCAACTGATCGAGAAGGCCGACCAGGCGCTGTACCGCTCCAAGGAAAGCGGACGCAACCGCACCACCCTGGCTTGCGAGTGACGCAGGCCGGCGCCGGACGCGCCGCCCTGCTACACTGTCGCGCCAGACCATGAGGCGCCACCCTGTGACTTCCAGTTCCTTCGCCACCTTGCCCCTGTCCGACGCCCTGCTACAAAGTCTGGCGGAGCTCGACTTCCCGCAGATGACCCCGGTGCAGGCCGCCACGCTGCCACTGATACTGCGTGGCGACGATTTGATCGCCCGCTCGCGCACCGGCAGCGGCAAGACCGTGGCCTTCGGTCTGGGCCTGCTGAATCCGTTGAACCCGGCGTTTTTCGGAGTACAGGCGCTGGTACTCTGTCCAACTCGCGAATTGGCCGGACAGGTCACCGACAGCCTGCGTGCCCTGGCCCGGAGGCTGCCGAATATCAAGATGGTCAGCCTGTGTGGCGGCACTCCCTTCGGCCCACAGGCCGCCTCACTGGAACAGGGCGCGCATGTGCTGGTAGGCACCCCCGGACGGGTACTGGATCACCTGCAACGCGGCACCCTGAAGCTCGACCACGTTAACTGTCTGGTGCTCGACGAGGCCGACCGCATGCTCGACATGGGCTTTGCCGACAGCATCGCCGAGATCATCGGTCATACCCCCTCGCGTCGCCAGACCCTGCTGTTTTCCGCCACCTACCCGCCGGGCATCGAATCGCTGGCCGCACGCTACCTGCGCAACCCGCAGCAGGTCAGCATCGAGGCGGAGCCGCAAGACAACCGTATCAGCCAGCGCTTCTTCGAGGTCAGCGCCGAACAGCGTCTGCCGGCAGTGCTGCGCCTGCTGGCCGCCGAGCGACCGCAGCCATGCATTGCCTTCTGCCACACCCGACAACAGTGCCAGCAGCTGCAGCAACTGCTGAATGCCAACCGGGTCAGCGCCCTGGCCCTGCACGGTGACATGGAGCAGCGCGAGCGCGATCAGGTACTGGCGATGTTTGCCAACCGCAGTTGCAGCGTACTGGTCGCCACCGATGTCGCTGCCCGCGGTATCGACATCGAAGACGTCGCTGCGGTGATCAACGTCGAACTGTCTCCTGACCCCTCAGTGCACACCCACCGTATCGGTCGTAGCGGACGGGCGGGCAAGGCCGGTCTGGCGCTGAGTCTGGTGGCACCGGCAGAACAGGGGCGGGTACGCAATATCGAACAGCAACTCGGCGAACCACTGCAGTGGCATGATCTGGAGCGTCTGCCAGAATATATCGACCCGCCGCTGCTGGCACCGATGCGCAGCCTGGAAGTGGCCGGCGGACGCAAGGACAAACTGCGCCCCGGCGATCTGCTTGGCGCCCTGACCGGCGACGCCGGACTGCCGGGCGATGCCATCGGCAAGATCAGCATCGGCGACCATCAGGCGCTGGTGGCGATCCGCTGGGATCTGGCCCGCGACGCCTTGCAGCGACTGGAGCAGGGCAAGATCAAGGGCCGCCGCTTCAAGGTGCGGCTGATCTGAGCAACAACCCAGAGAGCCCGAACGGATGCAACAGGACCAGCTGCTGACCTTCGCCATTCTCGGTATCACCATAGGCTTGTTCCTCTGGGGCCGGTTGCGCCACGACGTGGTGGCACTGATGGCCTTGCTGGCCTGTGTTTTGCTAGGCCTGACCCCGACCGCCAACGCCTTCGACGGCTTCGCCCATCCGGCGGTGATCACCGTTGCTGCGGTACTGATCCTCAGCCATGGCCTGCAGGTTACCGGCGCAGTGGAGGCCATGGCGCAGAAGCTGCTGCCACGCCAGGGCGGCGTGCTGCTCGGCTGCAGCGCCCTGACCCTGCTTGGCGCGCTGCTCTCGGCCTTTATGAACAATATCGGTGCCATGGCACTGCTGATGCCAATTGCCATGCAACTGGCGCAGCGGCACGCCCTGCCGCCCGGCAAGATCCTGATGCCACTGGCCTTCGGCACCATCCTCGGCGGCATGACCACGCTGATTGGCACCCCGCCCAACCTGATCGTTGCCGGTTTTCGTGCCGAGCAGGCCGGTAACGGCTTCGGCATGTTCGACTTCAGCCCGGTTGGCATAGTGGTGGCGCTGTGCGGCATTCTGTTTACCGTGCTTGCCGCGCGCTGGCTGGTACCGGAACGGCGCAAGCACGACGCTGCCAGTTTTGATACCGGCAGCTACCTTACCGAGGTACATATCGGCCAGGGCAGCAAGGCCGCTGGCAAACATCTGGGCGAAGTCGAGCGCTGGCTGGATGACAGCGATGCCCAGATCGTCGGTCTGGTTCGCAACGATTTCCGCGTTACCGCACCGCACCCCGGCCGACTGCTGCAGGACGGCGACATTCTGGTGATCGAGGCCGACCCCGATGATCTGGGTGCGGTACTGACTCTGCTTGGCCTGAAACTGGAAGAGTCGGTTCGCCCGGAATCCACCCCGGCTCCTGAAGACAGCGAGATAGATGACAGCCCGCCAGCAACCCGCACAGAGCGAGCCGAGGACATCACCCTGCAGGAACTGGTGGTGCAACCCGGCTCGCTGCTGAATGGCCGCAGTGCCAGTGATGTGCAGATCCGCAGCCGCTTCGGCATCAACCTGCTGGCCATCTCGCGGCAGGGGCATCGTTCCATACGTCGGCTGCGCTGGACCGAGTTGCATGCCGGCGACGTAATTCTGATGCAGGGCCCTGCGGAAGCCATCAGCGGTTTTGCCAGCGAGTTTGGCTGTGTGCCGCTGGCCCAGCGCAGCATTCTGATTCCCAACCGGCGCAAGGCGATTACCAGCGTACTGATCATGCTCGGCGCCATAGTGCTGGCTGCCAGCGGCCTGCTGCCGGCCGCACTGGCCTTTACCGCCGGCGTGCTGGGTTTCATGCTGAGTGGCGTAGTGCCGTTACGGCGCATCTATGAGGCGGTGGACTGGCCGATCATCGTACTGTTGGCGGCGTTGCTGCCGCTGGCCGGCGCCATGGCCAGTACCGGCGCCGCCGACCTGCTGGCGAAAACCCTGCTTGAACACCTGGCTCAGGGCAGTCCGGTGCTGGCACTGGCGCTGGTACTGGTGGTCACCATGAGCCTCTCGGACTTTATGAACAATGCCGCCACCGCCGCCGTGATGTGCCCGATAGCCCTGAGTGTTGCCGCCCAGTTGCAGGTCAATCCGGACAGTTTCCTGATGGCCGTGGCAATTGGTGCCTCCTGCGCCTTTCTGACACCAATCGGCCACCAGAACAACACGCTGATTCTTGGCCCCGGCGGTTTCCGTTTCGCTGATTACTGGCGTTTGGGACTGCCACTGGAGCTGGTGGTAGTGGCTGTCAGCGTACCCATGCTGCTATGGGTTTGGCCACTCTAGGCGATTGGTCATTTGACGCTGGCATCCTGCCTGCCTATAGTCAGCGCATGCCCAGTATCGGAGCCTTCCGTACCGATTCAGGCAACCTCATGGATGACAACCCGCGTGCCCAGTTCGCAGTCCTCTCAGCGCTTCTGCCTACAGCTTCTGGCCCTGCTGTGCCTGTTGCTGGCCGGCCTGCTGCCCGGAGCCCAGGCCAACAGCCAGGTGCTGCAACTGGACGCCAGCGAAACCCGCATCAGCCTGCTGCCCTGGATCAGTTACCTGCGCGATCCGCAGGGCGAGCTTGAACTGCAACAGATCATTGCTGCCGACGACAGCTTCCGCCACGCCGGCCAGCGCAGCGACATCAACTTTGCCTATACCAGCGACCATGCGTGGTTACGCCTGAACCTGCAATCGACAGCAACGCAAACCAGCCGCTGGGTACTGGAAATGCAGTACCCCTCGCTTGACCGGGTCTGGCTCTACGACCCGCAGCAGGGTGATCGGCCGCTGGCGGTGGCCGGCGACGTCATCCCGCGGCTGCAGCGCAGCATGGATCACCTGAGCCCGGCCTTCACTCTGGAGCTGCAACCGGGCGAGCAGCGCACCCTATACCTGCGCGTCAGCTCGGCGGGCAGCATGACCCTCGACAGCGTCCTGTGGAGTGAGGCGGAGTTCCGCTACCAGAGCAACAACAGCTACCTGATGCTGCTGGCCTATTTCGGCATGGCGCTGGCACTCGGCTGCTACAACCTGTTGCTGTTTCTGGTGCTGCGCCAGGCCAGCTTCGGCTACTACGTGCTGTTTGTAGTGACCCTGGCCGGCGCGGTGATGGCGGTCAACGGTACCGGCCCACAGTTCATCTGGCCAAATGCCGGTGAAGCCGGTAACCGCATACTGCCGCTATCCTTTACCCTGGCCGCGACCTTCGCCCTGCTGTTTGCCCGTGCCTTCCTGAATACCCGTGAACTGGCACCCGGCTGGGACTGTCTGCTGCGCTGGGCCGCCGCGCTGGGCGCATTCGCCAGCCTGCTGACACTGTTGCTAAGCGTGCGCGCCGCCCTACAACTCATGTCGATCAGCGGCCTGCTGATCACCCTGTTGATCATGGCCTGCGGTATCCACTGCATGTGGCGTGGCCTGCCCGCCGCACGCATCTTCGTGCTGGCCTGGTGCATCCTGCTCGGCGGCGCACTGGTGCTGGCCCTGCGCAACTTCGCGCTGATTCCCTCCAACTTCCTGTCGGTGTATGCCATCCAGATCGGTTCGGCACTTGAGCTGCTGCTGCTGTCGCTGGGTCTGGCGGCACGTTTCAACGAGATTGAACGACAAAAAGAACAGGCCCAGCTGGCACTGCTGGAATCCATGCAGGTGCATGAAATGCAGTTGGAGCAGGGCATCGCCGAACGTACCGAAGCGCTGCAGCAGGCCAATGCCCGCCTGGAACAACTGGCCCTTGAGGATCCGCTGACCGGACTGGCCAACCGCACTGCCCTGGGCAATCACCTGCAGCAGGCCATGCTGCGCACCAGCAGACGCGGCGACCTGTTGGCCCTGCTGATGATGGATCTGGACGGCTTCAAGCCGGTCAACGATCGCCTGGGCCATGACTGCGGTGATCAGGTGTTGGTCGAGGTCGCCGTACGTCTGCGCGAGGTGGCACGCAAAAATGATCTGGTGGCACGCATGGGTGGCGACGAATTCGTCATCGTCTGCGAGAACATCGCTGATATCAACGCGGCCAGGGACTTGGCAGAACGTATTCTGCAGGCCCTGCAGCAGCCGATGAAACTGGGCTGCAGCGACCAGATCCGGATAGCCGCCAGCATCGGCATCAGTCTGAGTGACGGCCTGCAACCGACCGCCAGCACTCTGCTCAATCAGGCGGACCAGGCCATGTACCGCAGCAAGCGCGACAGCCGCGAGCCGATCAGCCTGTTCAGCGAAACACCCAGTGCCTGAGGTAATTGTCGCCAGGATGTCGATGGCGGCAGCCGGACCGTGCCCAGCCAGGGAAGGCTGGGCACGAGCTTACAGGGACGTACTTGCGGCGTGTCCGGCAGCTGCCATCGACATTCGGAGCGACCTGATCCGCTAGCGGCTGATCCGCAGCACCCGGCCCTGCGGGCTGTCGGTCAACAGATGAATTGAGCCGTCGGCGGCCACCCGCACATCGCGAATGCGCTCACCCAGCTCGCTGAACAGGCTTTCCTGCTCACGCACCTGCAGGCCATCCAGGCTGACCCGGCGCACATGCTGGCCGGCCAGGGTGGACACCAGCAGACTACCCTGCCACTCGGGGAACATCTCACCCTGGTACAGCGCCATGCCGGACGGCGCAATCGAAGGCGTCCACTGCAGCAGTGGCTGCTGCAGCCCCTCCATTTCGCTGTAGGGACTGATCACCGCACCACTGTAATCAACGCCATAGGTGATCTTCGGCCAGCCATAGTTGTTGCCCGACTCAATCAGGTTCAGCTCATCACCACCGCGTGGACCATGCTCGTGCGCCAGCAGCCGATGGTTGGCGGCATCCCAAAGCACACCCTGCACATTGCGGTGGCCAATGCTATACAGCTCGGGCCTGACGTCAGCCTGACCGACCCAGGGGTTGTCCCCGGGCACACTGCCATCGCGGTTCAGTCGCACGATGGAACCCAGGTGATTGGCCGGATTCTGGGCTTCTTCACGGTGGATAAAGGCATCGCCCAGAGTCAGCACCAGCGTCTGGTCCGGCAGGAAGGCAATGCGCCCGCCATAATGGGCACCACCGCGCTTGGCAAACTCGGCGCGGAAAATTTCCTGAACATCCTGCAGAGTGCCATCGACCAGCCGGGCGCTGGCCAGGCAGGTGTTGTTGGCCTCGACAGTGCCGCAGGCATAGCTGAGAAACAGCCGTCGATTCTCGGCAAATTCGGGGTCCAGCGCCACCTCCATCAAACCACCCTGACGCTCAACCAGCACCGACGGCACGCCGTTCAGTGGCTCGGCCTGCAGACGACCCTCGGCATCGATCAGCCGCAACCTGCCGGCACGCTCGGTGACCAGCATGCCACCCTCCGGCAGGAAAGCCAGTGACCAAGGAAATTCCAGCCCCTCAGCCAGCGTCTCAACGCGGTAATCAGCGGCATGTGCGGTCAGCCCCAGCCCCAGCCCGGCGATCAACAGCGCGCTTTGCAATGCTTTCATCGAAATGCCTCCTCAGCCTGTCACTCAACCCAGAACCCTGAGCCCCTTGCGTTTTTTCGGGCGGGTCAGGCGCGCAAACACTGCGCTGCCAATCCCCACCGCGACCATCATCGCCAGCAAACCACCGACACCACGGGTGGCTGCGATAAATACCGGCATCGGTAGCAACCAGTCGGCAATATCAAAGGCCACCTTGATTCCCACTGCCCCGGCCAGAAAGTACAGGGTGCCGCGCCACGGCCGGAAGATCCGTCCCAGCCCCTCAGCCGCCGGCAATGCCAGCAGCAGGGTCACCGCGACCATCACGGCAAACAGCGGGGCAAAACCCAGCAGGTCATGGATACTGGTTTGCAGTCTGACTGCCAAGGGTATCTGTGTATCGATCAGTTGCAGTGCCGCCAGATTGAACTGGGTCTGCACCAGCGAGCCGAGCACGCTGGCCAGCAACACGGCCAGCAGATAAAACGCGACTACGCGCAAAATTGACAAGAATTTCATGGTGTCCTTCCAGCCACAGGGGATATGCCTGCACCCAGGCGCATCCGCAAAATCATTCGCCGCTCGCGGGCAGTTCCGGCAGGTTGCGCAGCGCCTGCTCGTAGGCTGGCAGGTCAAACGGCTGGTCGTTGTCCAGCATCAACCCAATGCTGTGTGCCAGCACCTCGGCCATCAGCGACAGCGCCTCGTCACGCGGGTAACCGACCAGCGTCAGCTTGTTCAGGGTTGCCTGGGCCGCCGCCGGCTGGCCCTCGGCCAACTGGTTCTCGATGGCTTCCAGCAGTTTCTGTTCGGTGAACAGCTCGTCGCCGTCCTCGTCACTCTCATGCATCGATGTGCTCCCGCCAGAATTGCAGCGGGACGCCATCTGGCGCCCCGCTGACCGGCTCAGTGGATCTTCGGTTCCAGTTCCCGCGCCTCGTAACGCTGGAACATTTTTTCCAGCGACAGCGGACGGATCTTGCTGGCCTGACCGGCACAGCCAAAGGCCTCGTAGCGCGCCATGCAGATATCGCGCATGGCATCCACGGTTTTCGCCAGGAACTTGCGCGGGTCGAATTCACTGGGATTTTCGGCGAGGAAGCGACGCACCGCGCCAGTCGAAGCCAACCGCAGGTCGGTATCGATATTGACCTTGCGCACCCCGTACTTGATGCCCTCGACGATCTCCTCGACCGGCACGCCGTAGGTTTCCGGAATCTCGCCGCCAAACTGGTTGATCACCTTCAGCCATTCCTGCGGTACCGAGCTGGAACCGTGCATCACTAGGTGGGTGCCGGGAATCCGCTCATGGATTGCCTTGATCCGCGCAATATCCAGAATGTCGCCGGTCGGCGGGCGGGTGAACTTGTAGGCGCCGTGGCTGGTGCCGATAGCAATCGCCAGCGCATCCACATGGGTAGCCTTGACGAATTGCGCGGCCTCTTCCGGATCGGTGAGCATCTGGCTGTGATCCAGCGTGCCCTCGGCACCGATACCGTCCTCCTCACCGGCCTGACCGGTTTCCAGGCTGCCCAGGCAACCCAGTTCGCCTTCCACCGACACGCCACAGGCATGCGCCATGTCGACTACCTGACGGGTCACCCGCACGTTGTAGTCGTAATCCATCGGGGTCTTGCCATCCGGGCCGAGCGAGCCGTCCATCATCACCGAGGAAAAGCCCAGCTGGATCGAGCGCTGGCAGACTGCCGGACTGGTGCCGTGGTCCTGGTGCATGCACACCGGAATATGCGGAAACTCCTCGATTGCCGCCAGGATCATGTGCTGCAGGAAGGGCGCGCCGGCGTACTTGCGGGCACCCGCCGAGGCCTGCAGGATCACCGGCGCGTCGGCATTCGCCGCCGCTTCCATGATCGCGCGCACCTGCTCGAGGTTGTTGACGTTGAACGCCGGTACGCCGTAGCCGAACTCGGCGGCGTGATCCAGCATCTGACGCAGACTGATCAGGGCCATCTGGTTATCTCTCCGTATCGGTAAATGGGTTCAAGCCAGGGCGCGCCTCAGCGCGCCCGCTGCTGCAGAATCTCGACCGCCGGCAGTACCTTGCCCTCGACAAACTCGAGGAAAGCACCACCACCGGTGGAAATATAGGAAATCCGTTCGGCCACGCGGTACTTGTCGATCGCCGCCAGGGTATCGCCACCGCCGGCAATCGAGAAGGCCGGGCTATCGGCAATCGCTTCGGCCAGCACCCGGGTGCCATTGCCGAACTGGTCGAACTCGAATACGCCAACCGGGCCATTCCACAGGATGGTGCCGGAGGCCTTGAGCATTTCGCCAAACATCCGCGCCGTCTGTGGGCCAATGTCCAGAATCATATCGTCGTCGGCGACATCGGCAATCGCCTTGACGGTCGCCTCGGCATCCTCGGCAAACGCCTTGGCCACCACCACATCGACCGGCAGCGGCACACTGACCTTGGCCGCAATCGCCTTGGCGATATCCACCAGGTCCGCCTCGCACAGCGACTTGCCAACCTTGTAGCCGGCAGCGGCAAGGAAGGTATTGGCAATACCGCCACCAACGATCAGCTGGTCGCATTTCTCCGCCAGGGCATTCAGCACGTCAAGTTTGGTCGATACCTTTGAGCCGGCGACAATCGCCAGCATCGGCCGCGCCGGCTTGTCCAGCGCCTTGGCCAGCGCCTCCAGCTCGGCCGCCAGCAGCGGGCCGGCACAGGCCACCCTGGCAAACTTGGCCACCCCATGGGTCGAGCCCTGGGCGCGGTGGGCAGTGCCGAAGGCATCCATCACGAACACATCGCAGAGCGCCGCGTATTTCTGCGCCAGCTCATCGGTGTTCTTCTTCTCGCCGTTGTTGAAACGCACGTTCTCCAGCAGCACCAGCTCACCCGGCTGCACCTCGACACCCTCCAGGTAGTCGCGCACCAGCGGCACCTCGCGTCCAAGCGCCTCGCTCAGGTAGGCGGCCACCGGTGCCAGGCTGTTCTCCTCGCTGAATACGCCCTCCTCGGGACGCCCCAGGTGCGAGCAAACCATCACCGCCGCGCCCTTCTCCAGCGCCAGCCTGATGGTCGGCAGGGATGCCAGGATGCGCGCATCGCTGGCCACCTTGCCGTTCTTTACCGGCACGTTCAGATCTTCACGAATCAGCACGCGCTGGCCCTTGAGATCCAGCTCCTGCATGGTCAATACGCTCATTTCTGGCTCCTCGGTTAAATCAAAACATCAAACTTTAGCGGTAAACAGACTGCACAATCTTCGCCGGTGCTATTGCCAGTGCCCTGTTGTGGACCGTCGATAGCCTGGATGGCTATCGTCGAGCGCCCATGGACGGGTTCACAGCGTGTCCACAACAGGGCACTGGCAATGGCACCTTGCACCGACAAGGCAGCGCCGACAGCGTGCCAGCCAGATCGTCGATGACCCGCTCTGGACACGCTGCAAGTACGTCCCTGTAAGCTCGGCGATAGCCATCCAGGCTATCGACGGTCCAGAGCGGGTCATCGCCAATCTGGCACTTCGCACTCTGCAAGCCGGACAAAAACCGCACCAAGCGACACACTCAACCGCAACGCCGCAACCAATACCCCGCCACATCCAGCATGCGGTTGGCAAAGCCCCACTCGTTATCGAACCACACCAGCAAATTCACCATGCGCGGCCCGGACACCCGAGTCTGACTGCCATCGACAATCGCCGAATGCGGATCATGGTTGAAATCGCAACTGGCATGCGGCAACTCGGTATAGTCCAGCAAGCCGGCAAACTCGCCCTCGGCCGCCTCACGCAGCAAGGCATTCACCTCAGCCGCCGTGGTATCACGGGCGGTTTGCAAGGTAATGTCCAGCGCCGACACATTCAGCGTCGGCACCCGGATCGCCTTGGCCTGAATGCGCCCGGCCAGCTCCGGCAGCAAGCGCTCGATACCCCGCGCCAGCCCGGTCGACACCGGAATCACCGACTGGAATGCCGAGCGGGTGCGGCGCAAATCCTCATGGTGATAGGCATCGATCACCGGCTGATCGTTCATCGCCGAATGAATGGTGGTGATCGACACATAGTCCAGCCCAATCCGCTCGTTCAGCAGCTTGAGCAGCGGCACCCCGCAATTGGTAGTACAGGAGGCGTTCGATACCAGCCGCTGCGCGCCATCCAGCTGCTGATGGTTGACCCCGAACACCACGGTCGCATCCACCGCCTGCTCATTGGCCATCGGTTGCGAGAACAGCACCCGCGGCACCCCGGCGTGCACAAAGCGCAAGGCCTGCTCACGGCTGGTGTACTGACCCGAACATTCCAGCAACAGGTCGACGCCCAGCGCCGCCCAGTCGATCAGCTCCGGCTCCGGCGCACGCAGCACCTTCACACAGTCGCCATTGATATGCAGGCAGTCACCCTCCACGCTCACCGCACCGGGGAAACGCCCATGGGTCGAATCGAAACGGGTCAGGTACTCGACACTGGCCTGATCAGCCAAATCGTTCAGCGCCACCACCTGCAAGCCATCGCCACCGCGCTCATACAGGGCGCGCAACACACAGCGCCCGATACGGCCGTAGCCGTTCAGCGCGATGCGATAAGGACGAGGTTGGGTCATGGCAGCAGGCTCCGCCTGGCTGCAAGCTGCAAGCTGCAAGCTGCAAGCAGTCAGAGCACCGCTTGTAGCTTGAGACTTGAGGCTTGCCGCGGTTTTAGTCTTCCAGCAACTCTTCGGCGACGGCCAGCAGGTTATCGAGGGTAAAGCCGAACTCCTCGAACAGCGCCGGCGCCGGGGCCGATTCGCCGAAGCTCTGCATGCCGATAATGCGGCCATCCAGACCCACGTACTTGTACCAGAAGTCGCTGTGCGCCGCCTCGATGGCGATCCGCGCACCCACCTCCAGCGGCAGGACCCGCTGCTTGTATTCGGCATCCTGGCGGTCGAATACGCTGGTCGAGGGCATCGACACCACGCGCACCCGGCGACCATCGACGCTGAGCTTTTCATAGGCATCCACCGCCAGCCCGACCTCCGAGCCGGTGGCAATCAGGATCAACTCCGGCTCACCGTCGCAGTCCTTGAGGATGTAGCCACCACGGTTGATATCCGCCAGCTGCTGCAGATCGCGGCTCTGGTGGGCCAGATTCTGCCGCGAGAACACCAGCGCGCTGGGGCCGTCGGCGCGCTCGATGGCGAACTTCCAGGCCGCCGCCGACTCGACCGCATCGGCCGGACGCCAGGTATCCAGATTCGGCGTGCCGCGCAAGCTGGCCAGTTGCTCAATCGGCTGGTGGGTCGGGCCGTCCTCGCCGAGGCCGATGGAGTCGTGGGTGAATACATAGAGCACGCGCTGTTTCATCAGTGCCGACATGCGCACCGCATTGCGGGCGTACTCCATAAAGATCAGGAAGGTGGCGCCGTAGGGAATGAAGCCACCATGCAGGGCGATACCGTTCATGATCGCGCTCATGCCAAATTCGCGCACCCCGTAGAACAGGTAATTGCCGCTGGCATCGTGGGCCTCGACACCCTTGCAGCCCTTCCACAGGGTCAGGTTGGAGCCGGCCAGGTCAGCCGAACCACCGAGCAGCTCCGGCAGCAGCGGGCCAAAGGCATTCAGGCTGTTCTGACTGGCCTTGCGGCTGGCGATGGTTTCGCCCTGGGCGGCCACCTCGGCGACATAGGCGGCAGCCTTCTCGGCAAAGTCAGCCGGCAGCTCGCCGGCAATGCGCCGCTTGAACTCGGCGGCCAGCTGCGGATGGGCCTGGGCATAGGCGGCAAAGCGCTGGTTCCACTCGGCCTCACGCTCGGCACCGGCAGCACGCGCATCCCACTCGCTGCGGATATTCTCGGGAATCTCGAAGGGCGCATGCGGCCAGTTCAGCGCAGCACGGGTGGCGGCAATCTCGTCATCACCCAAGGGTGCACCGTGGCACTCTTCCTTGCCCTGCTTGTTCGGCGAACCGAAGCCGATCACCGTCTTGCAGCAGATCAAGGTCGGTTGCTCGAGGTTCTTGCGCGCGGTATCAATCGCAGTCTGGATTTCCTCGGCGTCATGGCCGTCGACATTGCGAATCACCTGCCAGCCGTAGGCCTCGAAACGCTTGGGCGTATCGTCGGTGAACCAGCCCTCGACCTCACCGTCGATGGAAATGCCATTGTCGTCATAGAAGGCTATCAGCTTGCCCAGGCCCAGGGTGCCGGCCAGCGAGCAGACCTCGTGGGAAATCCCCTCCATCATGCAACCGTCACCGAGGAACGCCCAGGTGAAGTGGTCAACAATGTTATGGCCGTCACGGTTGAACTGGGCCGCCAGCATCTTCTCGGCGATAGCAAAGCCCACCGCATTGGCAATGCCCTGACCCAGCGGACCGGTGGTGGTCTCGATGCCCGGGGTGTAGCCGTATTCGGGGTGACCCGGAGTCTTGCTGTGCAGCTGGCGGAAGTTTTTCAGGTCATCGATCGACAGGTCGTAGCCGCTCAGGTGCAGCAGCGAATAGATCAGCATCGAGCCGTGGCCGTTGGACAGTACAAAACGGTCACGGTCTGCCCACTGCGGGTTGCCCGGATTGTGCCTGAGGTGGTCGTGCCACAGCACCTCGGCGATATCGGCCATGCCCATAGGCGCGCCGGGATGGCCGCTCTTGGCTTTCTGCACGGCATCCATGCTGAGGGCACGAATGGCATTGGCACGATCACGACGGCTGGACATGGGCAACTCCTGTGGTTGGCTTGCATGATCACTGACCGACGACGCCGGCCACAAAGCCCGGCATTTTCGCGCAAATGCGTGATCCGGGCAATGCAAAGCCGGTGCAAGCCGCCAACCGGGCAGCCAGCGACGGACGAATGGCGACCATTTGTCGCGCTATATCAAAAAACTTTGATATAAGCCTTGAAAGCACACCCGACGCCGCCTAGACTGCTCGCCATGCTAGCCAATCGCCTGACCGCGCCGGTACTGCCGGACACCTCCGCCATCGAACAACTGGCTGCCTTCTGCAAGGCAACCGGCGACAGTCTGCGTCTGGAGATCCTGCGGGTGCTTGGCAGCCACTCGTTCGGCGTACTGGAACTGGCACAGATTTTCGACATACGCCAGCCGGCGCTCAGCCACCACCTGAAGGTGCTGGCGAATGCCGGACTGGTCAGCACCCGCCGCGAGGGCACCTCGATTTTCTACCGCCGCAGCCTGCCGGATGCCGGCCAGCCCTGGCAGGCACTGCATGCGCAACTGCTGGAAGGGCTGGATGCGCTGCCGCAGGGTGAGACCACCCGCAGCGCCATCGAGCAGGTGCACACACAACGCGCCGAACTGTCGCGCCAGTTCTTTGCACGGTTTGCCGATGGCACCCCGGCCCAGCAGGACCTGATTGCCCACTTTGGCCTGTACCGCGAGCCGCTGCTGGCACTGATCGATACCCTGGCGCTGCCGGCACAGGCACTGGCGATTGAAGTTGGCCCCGGCGAAGGCGGCTTTTTACCGGACCTGTCGCGGCGCTTCCAGCGGGTGCTGGCACTCGACAATGCGCCGCCGATGCTGGAGCGCGCCAGTCAGCTGTGCCGCGAGGCCGGACTGGCGAATGTCGACTGCCTGCTGGTGGATGCACTGACAGCCAGCGATCTGCCCGCCGCTGACTGCCTGGTATGCAATATGGTGCTGCACCACATGCCGGCCCCGGCGGATGCCCTGCAGCGTCTGGCCTGGCTGCTCAAGCCCGGCGGCAGCCTGGTACTTACCGAGCTGTGCAGCCACGACCAGAGCTGGGTCCGCGACAGTTGCGGCGATCTCTGGCTGGGTTTTGACCCGCAGGACCTCGGCCGCTGGGCGGCCACTGCCGGCCTGCTCGGTGGACACAGCCAGTACCTGGGGCTGCGCAACGGCTTCCAGCTGCAGATTCAGCAATTCAGCAAACCCCTTTCCACTCACGCGATCCCAACAGAAGGTGTCACAGCATGAGCGATTACTCCCTCTTCACCTCCGAGTCGGTCTCCGAAGGCCATCCGGACAAGCTCGCCGACCAGATCTCCGACGCCGTGCTGGATGCCATCATCGCCGAGGACAAGTTCGCCCGTGTGGCCTGCGAAACCATGGTCAAGACCGGCGTAGCCATCGTCGGCGGTGAAATCACTACCAGCGCCTGGGTCGATCTGGAAGAACTGGTGCGCGGGGTGATCTGCGACATCGGCTACACCTCCTCCGAGGTCGGCTATGACGGCGCCACTTGCGGCGTGATCAACATCATCGGCAAGCAGTCCCCGGACATTGCCCAAGGTGTCGACCGGCAGAAGCCGGAAGACCAGGGCGCCGGCGACCAGGGCCTGATGTTTGGCTATGCCAGCAACGAAACCGACGTACTGATGCCGGCACCAATCACCTTCGCCCACCGGCTGGTCGAGCGCCAGGCCGAAGCGCGCAAGAGCGGCCTGCTGCCGTGGCTGCGCCCGGATGCCAAGTCGCAGGTCACCTGCCGTTATGAAGGCGGCCGGGTGGTCGGCATCGACGCCATCGTGCTGTCAACCCAGCACAATCCTGAGGTCAGCCAGAGCGACCTGCGCGAGGCGGTGATGGAGCTGATCGTCAAGCATGTGATTCCGGCCGAGTTGCTGCACGCCGACACCCAATTCCACATCAACCCGACCGGCAAGTTCGTCATCGGTGGGCCGGTGGGCGACTGCGGCCTGACCGGTCGCAAGATCATCGTCGACACCTACGGCGGCATGGCCCGCCACGGCGGCGGCGCGTTCTCCGGCAAGGACCCGTCCAAGGTCGACCGCAGCGCCGCCTACGCCGGTCGCTATGTGGCGAAAAACATCGTTGCCGCCGGCCTGGCCGACAAGTGCGAAATCCAGGTGTCCTACGCCATCGGTGTGGCCCAGCCGACCTCGGTATCGATCAACACCTTCGGCACCGGCAAGATCAGTGATGACAAGATCATCCAGCTGGTGCGCCAGCACTTCGACCTGCGGCCCTATGCGATTACCCGCATGCTCGACCTGCTGCACCCGATGTACAAGGCCACGGCGGCCTACGGCCACTTTGGCCGCAACCCCTTCGAGATGAGCGTAAATGGCGACAGCTTCACCGCCTTCCCGTGGGAGAAGACCGACAAGGCCGAAGCCCTCAAGGCCGACGCCTGATCCGGGGCTCAGCGCCGGTAGGCGTCGTGACAGCTCTTGCAGGCCCGCTGAACCTCGGTCATCGGGCCACGGACCTGATCGGCGCTGTCGACGCCCTCAACAGTAACTGCCAACAGATGTTCGACAGTCGCCTTGTAAGCGTCGACGGCAGCACTGAAGCCCTCGGGGTCGGACCAGATTTTAGGGCGTGCAGCGTTCGGCTGGTTCGAATTGCCGGGGCTTGGAAAGTATTCCCAGGGCGCATCACTGAGTGCCTGCAGTTGTGCGGCATGTTCGGCAAACCGCTCGCCGTCAAAGCTCAGGCGACCGGTCAGCATGCCGACCATCGGCTCGCTGTGATTGAGTATTTGCTTGAAGGCAGCCTGCCGTTTTCCCTCTGGCGAGTCTGGATCAACCGGACTACTGCAGGCAGCCAGGGTCAGCCCGAAGGCAACGAGGGTCAGGTATTTCAGGGGTGAAGCTGTAAGCATGGTTTCATCCGCAGCAGAACAGTAAGGTGGCGCACCGGCGGGATTGTAACCCAAGCCCCGTCCGGCCCGGCCAGCACACACAGTTTGCAACACACCCCGACCGAGGGGCGCTGCAGCGACATTGGTCGTCAGGCTCGGTCAGGGGTGAACATGAGTAACCGCGCCCATTCGCCAACGACGAATGGAGAAACAACCATGAGTGCAGTCATGCAAGAGAACTTCAGCGACTACAAGGTTGCCGACATCAGCCTGGCCGACTGGGGCCGCCGGGAAATTATCATTGCCGAGTCGGAAATGCCGGCCCTGATGGCCCTGCGCCGCAAGTACCAGGCCGAACAGCCGCTCAAGGGCGCGAAAATCCTTGGCTGCATCCACATGACCATCCAGACCGCGGTGCTGATCGAAACCCTCACCGCGCTGGGCGCAGAGGTGCGCTGGTCGTCCTGCAACATTTTCTCCACACAGGACCAGGCCGCCGCCGCCATAGCCGCCGCCGGCATCCCGGTGTTCGCCTGGAAGGGCGAAACCGAGGCCGAATACGAATGGTGCATCGAGCAAACCATCCTCAAGGATGGCCAGCCGTGGGACGCCAATATGGTGCTGGATGACGGTGGCGACCTGACCGAAATCCTGCACAACAAGTATCCGCAGATGCTTGAGCGCATCCACGGGATCACCGAGGAAACCACCACCGGCGTGCACCGCCTGCTCGACATGCTGAAAAAAGGCACCCTGAAAGTCCCGGCGATCAACGTCAACGACTCGGTGACCAAGAGCAAGAACGACAACAAGTACGGCTGCCGTCACAGCCTGAACGACGCCATCAAGCGCGCCACAGACCATCTGCTGTCCGGTAAGCAGGCGCTGGTGATCGGCTATGGCGACGTCGGCAAGGGCTCGGCTGCCTCACTGCGCCAGGAAGGCATGATCGTCAAGGTCAGCGAGATCGACCCGATCTGCGCCATGCAGGCCTGCATGGACGGCTACGAGGTGGTTTCGCCGTATCGCAACGGCCTCAACGATGGCACTGCCGCCAGCGTCGACGCCGAGCTGCTGGGCAAGATCGACCTGATCGTTACCACCACCGGCAACGTCAACGTGTGTGACGCCAATATGCTCAAGGCGCTGAAAAAGCGTGCCGTGGTGTGCAACATCGGTCACTTCGACAACGAAATCGATACCGCCTACACCCGCGCCAACTGGCACTGGGAAGAGGTCAAGCCGCAGGTGCACAAGCTGCACCGCACCGGCAAGGACAACTTTGACCCGAGCAACGACGACTACCTGATCCTGCTGGCTGAAGGCCGCCTGGTCAATCTGGGCAACGCCACCGGCCACCCGAGCCGGATCATGGATGGCTCCTTCGCCAACCAGGTGCTGGCACAGATTCACCTGTATGCCGAGCGCTTCGCTGATCTGCCGGCGGCGCAGAAGGCTGGCAAACTGCGCGTCGAAGTACTGCCGAAGAAGCTCGACGAGGAAGTCGCACTGGAAATGGTCAAGGGCTTCGGTGGCGTGATCACCCGTCTGACCCAGACCCAGGCCGACTATATCGGCGTGAATGCCGAAGGTCCCTTCAAGTCGGATGATTATCGGTATTAACAACAGCCGCTGAAGGCTGGAAGGTCCGGGGAGCATGCTGATCAATTGCAGCGATCTTCATGGGCGCGGTAACCGGTGACCTGTTCAGGACCGTCGATGCCCTGGACGGGCATCGCCGAGCGTACAGGGATGTATTTACAGCGTGTCCTGAACAGGTCACCGGTTATTGCGCTGGCACACAGCCGATTTGATCTGCATGCTCCCCGGACCTTCCAGCCTCAAGCGTCAGGCCTTCAGCCATATTAAGGTGAACAACAATGACATCCCCCTCTACCCCGGTCAGCTTCGAGTTTTTCCCGACCAAGACCGATGCCGGGCATGAAAAACTGCTAGCCGCCGCCCGTGTGCTGGCTGCAGAAAAACCGGAATTCTTTTCCGTGACCTACGGTGCCGGCGGCTCGACCCGTGACCGCACCCTGAATACCGTGCTGCAACTGGATGGTGAGGTGAAGGTGCCGACCGCGCCACACCTGTCCTGTGTCGGTGACAGCAAGGAAGAACTGCGCAGCCTGCTCAAGCAGTACCGTGACGCCGGCATCAAGCGCATAGTCGCGCTGCGTGGCGACCTGCCCTCGGGCATGGGGCAGGCCTCCGGCGAGCTGCGCTACGCCAACGAACTGGTTGAGTTCATCCGGGCCGAGACCGGTGATCACTTCACCATCGAAGTCGCCGCCTACCCGGAATCCCATCCGCAGGCACGCAATTTCGAGGTCGATCTGGCGAATTTCGTGCGTAAGGCCAAAGCCGGTGCCGACAGCGCCATTACCCAGTACTTCTTCAATGCCGACTGCTATTTCCAATTCGTCGAGCGCGTGCGTCAGGCCGGCGTGGAGATTCCGATCATTCCCGGCATCATGCCGATCACCAACTACAGCAAGCTGGCACGCTTCTCCGATGCCTGCGGTGCGGAAATCCCGCGTTGGATCCGCAAACAGCTGGAAGCCTATGGTGACGACAGCGACAGCATAGTCGCCTTCGGCACCGAGGTGATCAGCAGCATGTGTCAGCAACTGCTGGATGGCGGCGCGCCGGGCCTGCACTTTTACACGCTGAACCAGGCCGAACCCAGTCTCGCGGTATGGCACAACCTGCGCGGATAACAGCTCGCGGCTAGCGGCCAACCACTTGCAGCTAGCCGCCAGAGACGCTTTCCACAGCCGGGCAGCGCAGATTCCGATAATCTGCTAAAATGCCCCGCTCCCCACCAACGGCCGCACGGACACTCGAGTTCGCAGACGGCCATCACAAGGTTTATCTGCATGTCCTTTGCTTCCCTCGGCCTGTCCGACGCGCTTGTCAGCGCTGTCGCGGCCACCGGCTATACCACGCCGACCCCCGTCCAGCAGCAGGCCGTTCCTGCCGTGCTGGAAGGCCGCGACCTGATGGTGGCGGCACAAACCGGAACCGGCAAGACCGCCGGCTTCGCCCTGCCGATGCTGGAACTGCTGTTCCCCAACGGACACCCCGAACATGGCCGCCAGATCGGTCCGCGTCAGGTCCGCGCCCTGGTGCTGACCCCAACCCGCGAACTGGCGGCCCAGGTGCATGACAGCATCCGCTCCTATGCCAGCGACCTGCCCCTGAAAAGCGCCTGCATCTTTGGCGGTGTTGGTGCCAGCCCGCAGGTCAAGGCACTGGCTCCGGGCCTCGACATTCTGGTGGCCTGCCCCGGTCGCCTGCTGGATCTGGCCAACCAGAAGATGGTCGACCTGTCACAGGTCGAGATTTTCGTGCTGGATGAAGCCGACCGCATGCTCGACATGGGCTTTATCCATGACGTCAAGAAGGTCATTGCACGGCTGCCGGCCAAGCGCCAGAACCTGCTGTTTTCCGCAACCTTCTCCAGGGAAATCACCGAACTGGCCAACCGCCTGCTGCATAACCCGGCACGCATCGAGGTGACCCCGCCGAATACCACGGTGGAGCGCATCGAGCAGAAGGTGTTCCGCATTGTTGCCGGGCACAAGCGCGCCCTGCTGGCACACCTGATCACCCTCGGTGGCTGGGAGCAGGTGCTGGTATTCACCCGCACCAAGCATGGCGCCAACCGCCTTGCCGAGTATCTGGAAAAGAACGGCCTGCCGGCTGCTGCCATCCACGGCAACAAGAGTCAGAACGCCCGCACCAAGGCGCTGGCCGACTTCAAGGCCAACCAGCTGCGGGTATTGGTCGCCACCGATATCGCCGCGCGCGGTCTGGATATCGACCAGCTGCCGCATGTGGTGAACTTCGAGCTGCCAAACGTCGCCGAAGACTATGTTCACCGGATCGGTCGTACCGGTCGCGCCGGTCGTAGCGGCGAAGCCGTATCGCTGGTCAGCCCGGATGAGGAAAGCCTGCTCAAGGCCATCGAGCGCATGACCCGCCAGCGCCTTGAGGAAGGTGACGATCTGGGTTTCGTCGCCCCGACGCAGGCCGACCTCAACAGCGATCGCCCCGAGCGTCAGGCGCCACGCGGAAGAACGCCACGCACTAACAATGCAGCCCGTGATGCCAGCAGCAAGCCAGCTGCCGGCAAACCGGCCGGCGCAGGCCAGAGCAATAACCCGCGCCGCGGCGGCAAAACCCAAGGCACTGCGGCAGCCGCAGAAAAGCCGCGCAGCGGCGGCCGCAACCAGCAGCGTCCGGCCAAGCCGAACCGTGAGGATGAGCGCATTAAACGCATCCTGTTCAGTGAGCCAAACGACACGGTTGCCGAGGAACGCCGGCATCAGGCCTATGGCAATCGCATGGCGCCGCCGGAAGATACCCGCAAGCCTCGTGGTCGCGACCAGAAAGAGCGGCCTGCTCTGTTCGGCAAACGCTAACCCCCGCCTGAACCCGCCGCCGGATTTGCAAGCCGGCGGCGGCCTTCCCATAATCGGACCTTCATTCACCCGTTGAAGGATCTCCCGATGAAAACAGGGATCAGCATACTTATCACCGGTCTTTGCCTGATCAGCACCGCCAGCCATGCCCAAAGCCTCAGACCTGACCCCGGCGTATGGCGCAGCGAAAGCAGCGTTCTGATCAACGGTACCGACGTCCTTGCGCAAATGCGACAGGCCCAACAGGCCATGCTCGACAGTCTCCCCGCCGACCAACGTGCCACCATGCAGGCCATGCTTGGTGAAATGGGCGACATGAACACCAACGATTACTGCATTACCGAGCAAGAAGCAGCCCGGGGTTATGACGGCTGGCTGGAGCAGGCAAAAAAGGAAATGCCCAACTGCGATATTTCGACCAGCGGCTCCAGCGGCAACAAGCTCTTGTTCACCGGCAACTGCAGGGATACCGGAAGCGAGGGGTTTGTCGGCAGTATCAATGGCGAAGTGGAAATAATCAGTAACAAGGAAGTCCGCTCCCGTCTGAGCGGCAAAGGGATTGTCAGTCTCGATGAAACGGCCGGTGCCGCCTTTGCCGGCGGTCAGACCATGGATATTGAAACCCGTGATACTTCGCGCTGGATCAGTGGTGACTGCAGCCAGCTCCCAGTGGACGACTACGAGGATTGATGCAGATCATGGCAGGTCTGCGCTGCTGTGCCAGACTGGAGCGTGACACAACAACCACGATAAGGAGCTTGTCATGTTCAAGCATTGTGTTCTCAGCGTAGACTTTACCCCGGAGTGGGAGCGAACTCTCGACCACCTGCCTGCACTGATGCCGCTGCTCGGTATTGAGCGCCTGACCCTGGTTTATGCCGTAGAAGGTTTCAAGCGACAGCGCTCGGAAGACGACCCTGCCATTGCCGAAAGAAATCTTGCCGATCTGGCGCTGCGTATTACCAGTGAATTGGGCGTACAGGCCGACAGTCAGGTGCGCCATGGCTTTGCTGCCTCAGAAGTATTACAAGCCGCCCGCGATACAGCAGCCGATGGCGTGATTGCGCTCAATCGCAGCCATTCCGCCAGCCGCGAACTACTGGTGGGCAACGTAGTGGTCAATTTGGCTCGCATGAGCAAGTTGCCGCTACTGATCCTGTCCAGCGATGGGGCCGTCGTCGAGCCCCACGCACCGGTGGTCTTTGCCACCGACGGCTCGGCCGCAGCCCGCTCCGCAGAGAAAGTATTTTCTGCGCTGGTCAGCGCCGGAAGCCATGGACTGGCTGTCTGGGTGGATGCCGATCAGCACGATGACGAGGAAGAGGCGCACCGGGTGCTGTCGAGCCTGGCCAGCCAACACGAAAATGTTGCCGCCCGCCGCCTGAAAGGCTCGGCAATCAGCGAAATCGTCAAAGCTGCCGAGGACGAACAGGCTGCCCTGCTGATTATCGGCAAGCGCGGCACAACACCGATTGTCGAACTGCTGATTGGCAGTGTTGCCGAAGGGGTGGCCCGCGAAAGCCGTCAACCGGTGCTACTGGTACCAACCAACGGCTGATCAACCCAGCCAGTCGGCCAGCACCTCATCGGCGTGCTGATCAAGCAAGGGTGGTGGTCGACGATAGGTTACCGGCGTACGTGAAAATCGGATCGGGTTGGCCACCAGATCCACATGCCCGGACTGCGGGTGCGGCATACGTAACTGCAGTCCGCGCGCCTGTACCTGGGGATCGGCAAAGACTGCAGCCAGATCATTCACAGGACCGCAGGGCACCCCCGCCTGCTCCAGCAAAGCCACCCACTCGGCAGTAGTGCGAAATACCGTTACCTGCCGGATCAGTGGAACCAGCTCAGTACGATGCGCCACTCGCGCGGCATTAGTGGAAAAACGCGAATCGTCGGCCCACTCCGGATGCCCTGCTGCCACGCAGAACTTGCGGAACTGGTTGTCATTGCCAACGGTAAGAATCAGGTCGCCATCAGCCGTCGGAAAATCCTGATAGGGCACGATATTCGGATGCGCGTTACCCAGCCGCGAAGGTGCCTGCCCGGTAGACAGATAATTCAGTGCCTGATTGGCCAGGCAAGCCACCTGTACATCCAGCAACGCCAGATCAATATACTGCCCCAGACCGCTGCGCTCACGCTCAGCCAGCGCCGCAAGAACTGCATTGCTGGCGTACAAACCGGTAAGCACATCGGTCAGGGCTACGCCGACCTTGACCGGACCCGCACCCTGCTCGCCATCTGCCCGTCCGGTCACACTCATCAGTCCACCCAGACCCTGAATCATGAAATCGTAACCAGCGCGCGTGGCATAGGGGCCATTCTGGCCAAAACCGGTCACCGAGCAGTAGACAAGCCGGGGGTTAAGCGCCTGCAAACTGGCGTAATCCAACCCATAGACCGCCAGTCCGCCGACCTTGAAGTTCTCGATCAGCACATCGGCCCGGGCCGCCAGCGCGCGCACCTGTTGCTGACCCTCGGGCCGGGTGAAATCGATAGCGATGGAGCGCTTGTTGCGGTTGGCACAAAGAAAGTAGGCCGCCTCGGAGGTGTCTCGCCCCTCGGCATCCTTCAGGAAAGGTGGCCCCCAGGCACGGGTATCATCTCCGGCGCCCGGCCGCTCGACCTTGACCACATCGGCGCCAAGATCAGCCAGCAACTGCCCGGCCCAGGGGCCGGCCAGCACGCGGGACAGATCGAGGACTTTAAGGCCAGCCAGCGCACTCATTGGCGCAGCCACAAGCGTGCCGCAACAAGCGGCAAGCTGTCAGTGCAGTGACCAGAAAAGGCGTCTGCTTTCATCTATCGGGCCCCCATATAAAAACGGCAAGCCAGTCCTTCACGACCGGCTTGCCGCTTACAGCTTGTAGCTTACAGCTGCTTTAGAAAAACGCCTGAAGCCCGGTCTGCGCACGACCCAGAATCAGCGCATGCACGTCATGCGTACCTTCATAGGTGTTGACCACCTCCAGGTTGACCACATGGCGAATCACCCCGTACTCATCGGAAATGCCGTTGCCGCCGAGCATGTCACGGGCAACGCGGGCAATGTCCAGCGACTTGCCGCAGGAATTGCGCTTCATGATCGAGGTAATTTCGACTGCCGCCGTGCCTTCGTCCTTCATGCGGCCCAGACGCAGGCAACCCTGCAGGGCCATGGTGATTTCGGTCTGCATGTCGGCCAGCTTCTTCTGGATCAACTGGGTCTGCGCCAGCGGGCGGCCAAATTGCTTGCGGTCCAGGGTGTACTGGCGCGCAGTGTGCCAGCAGAACTCGGCGGCACCCAGTGCACCCCAAGCAATGCCGTAACGGGCTGAGTTCAGGCAGGTGAAGGGGCCACGCAGGCCAGTCACGCCGGGCATCAGGTTTTCCTCGGGAACGAACACATCCTCCATCACGATCTGACCGGTGATCGAAGTGCGCAGACCGACCTTGCCCTTGATCGCCGGCGCGCTCAGACCTTTCCAGCCCTTTTCCAGAATGAAACCGCGAATCAGGTCATCCTCGGTCTTGGCCCAGACCACAAACACGTCAGCAATCGGACTGTTGGTGATCCACATCTTGGCGCCCTTCAGCAGGTAACCGCCATCCACTTTCTTCGCCCGGGTGATCATTGAGCCCGGGTCCGAGCCATGGTCCGGCTCGGTCAGTCCGAAACAGCCGATAAACTCACCGCTGGCCAGCTTGGGCAGGTACTTGCGCTTCTGCTCCTCACTGCCAAACTCGTTGATCGGCACCATCACCAGCGAGGACTGCACACTCATCATCGAACGGTAGCCGGAATCGACACGCTCCACCTCACGAGCGATCAGGCCGTAGCAGACATAGTTAAGGCCGCTGCCGCCGTATTCAGCAGGAATGGTCGCACCCAGCAGCCCCAGCTCGCCCATTTCACGGAAGATCGAGGCGTCGGTTTCTTCATTGCGGAACGAGTTGAGCACCCGCGGCATCAGCTTGTCCTGGCAGTACTGCGCCGCCGAATCGCGCACCATGCGCTCCTCTTCGGTCAGTTGTTGATCCAGCAGCAGCGGGTCCATCCAGTTGAATTGTGCGTTGGCAGCCATGGGAACTCCGGTATTCGGTTAAGGAACAGTCGCCCGTCACGGGCGCTATCAGGTGAAGTAAGCGTAGACCCCGCACGAGTGACTGGCAAACGCGTTTTTTGCAGCCAGTTGTGCTAGATTGGAACTCCGAGACTCAGCCGCAGGAGCCCCCCATGCGCCGCAAGATCCCGCCAACCCAGGCCCTGATCTGTTTCGAGTCCGCCGCCCGACATGAAAGCTTTACCAAGGCCGCCGAAGAGCTGTCACTGACGCAAAGCGCGGTATGCCGGCAGATTGCCAATCTGGAAGAGTTTCTCGATGTGCAACTGTTCCGCCGCACCCGACGCGGCGTCAAGCTGACCGAAACCGGCCAGACCTACAGCCGGCGCATCGCCAGCCGGCTGGATGCGGTGGAGCGCGACACGCTCTCAGTGATGGGCAACCAGGGCACCGCGACCCTGGAACTGGCCACCGTGCCGACCTTCGCCACGCAATGGCTACTGCCACGACTGCAGGGTTTCCTTGTGCAACATCCGCATGTCACGGTCAATCTGACCAACCGCACCCGGCCCTTTCTGTTTGCCGATACCGAATTCGATGCAGCAATTTATTTTGGTGACGGCGACTGGTCGGGTACCGAAGCGCACTTTCTCATGCACGAATCACCGGTACCGGTGTGCAGCCCGGCATTGATCGCCCCCGCCAGCGAGCTAACACCAATACAGATCGCCCAGCTGCCGCTGCTGCAGCAAACTACTCGTCCCTACGCCTGGCGTCAGTGGTTTGCCTCACTCGGCATGCGCGTTGAGCATGACCTCAACGGCACCCGCCTGGAACTGTTCTCGATGCTTGCCCAGGCCGCCATGCATGGCATGGGCGTTGCCCTGATCCCGCCCTTCCTGATCCAGGATGAACTGGCCAGCGGCAAGCTGATCAACCCCTGCTTACAGAGCTTTGACAGTGACAATGCCTATTATTTGGCGATACCCGAGCGCAAGGCGGAGTCCGCCACGCTGCAGGCATTCAGAGACTGGTTGTTAGAGGAAGCCGAGCAATATCGGCAGCATCAAACCACCTAGTGCCGGTAAAACCGGTCCGCAGGCGCTTGCCGCCAGACGTTAGAGCTTAGCGATAGTAGGTACAAATCCTGCGGCCCTCGATCTCATGCACCCGAATATCCATCTGGTACAGATCGCGCAGCACGGCATCCTGAATCAGCTCATCCGGACTGCCCTGGCAAGCAAGCTTGCCAGCTTGCATGGCGATGATGTGATCGGCGTAGCAGGAAGCGAAGTTGATGTCGTGCAGGACCACCACCACGGTTTTACCCTTGTCATCGGCGGCGCTGCGCAGCAGTTGCATCATCTCCACGGCGTGGCGCATGTCGATGTTGTTCAGTGGCTCATCGAGCAGCACGTAGTCGGTGTCCTGGCACATCACCATGGCGACGTAGGCGCGTTGCCGCTGGCCGCCGGACAGCTCGTCGATGGCCTGGTGCTGTAACGGGGTCAGGCGCAGATAGTCGATGGCTGCGTCGATCTGTTGCTGGTCGATGGCGGTCAAGCGTCCGCCAGAATGCGGGAAGCGGCCGAAGGCGACCAGATCGCGCACACTCAGACGCATGCTGGTCTGATTATGCTGGCGCAGGATCGACAGCTTGCGCGCCAGCTCAGCACCAGGGGTGCGCACCACATCCAGCTGGTCGATCAGTACCCGCCCGGCGGACATCGGCAACAATCGGCTGATCATCGACAGCAGGGTCGACTTGCCGGCACCGTTGGGGCCGATGATGGCAGTAAAGCCGCCCTTGGGAATCTGCAGGCTGACGTTGTCGACCACCAGTTGATCGCCATAGCGCTTGCTGAGTTCGTGGGTTTCAATCATTGGCGCACTCCGCGCAGTAACAGGGCGATAAACAACAGGCCACCGGCCAGTTCGATAACCCGCGACAGCGGCAGGCTGGAGACCAGCACATGCTCCAGCAGCAACTGACCGCCGAACAGACAGATCACCCCGACGCAGACGCTGGCCGGCAGGGTCCAGTGGTGCTGCTGGGTGCCCATCAGCACGTAGGCAAGGTTGGCGACCAGCAGGCCGAAGAACAGAGTGGGACCGACCAGTGCAGTGGCAGCCGCTACCAGCACGGCAATGACCACCAGCAGCCGCAATACCAGGCGCTGATAATCCAGCCCCAGATTGACCGCAATATCCCGCCCCAGCACCAGCACATCGAGCTTGCGCCAGACCCACAGCACATAGAGGCTGGCCGCGCCGACGAAGGCGGCCGACACCCCCAGCAGGCTGACATTGATGCGGTTGAAGCTGGCGGCGCTGCGGCCGCGATCAATCGCCAGCACGCCAGGATCGAGGAGGCGCAGCAGCAAGTCGGCCAGCTCGCGGAACAGGATACCGGCAAGAATGCCGATCAGGATCAGCAGATGCAGGCTGCGCACCGCACCGCTGAACAGCAGACGGAAAATCAGCAGCGCCAGCAGCACCACGGCCAGCACTTCCAGGCCAAAACGCAGCGGCAAGGCCAGCCCCTGCCACTGGGCCGCGCCCCAGATCAGCAGTACCACGACCTGCACCAGCAGGAAAAGCACGTCAAAACCAAGCAATGCCGGGGTCAGCACGCGGTTCTGGGTAATGCTCTGGAACAGCACGGTCGACAGACCAATGGCCCAAGCTACCAGCAACATGGCCAGCAGGCGCGGGCCACGGTATTCGAGGATAAAGCCCCAGTCGGTCTGCACCCGCAGGGTCATAAAGCCCACAGCGCAGAACGCCGCCAGCAGTGCCAGCAGACTCAGCCGCCAGACAGGATTCAAGGTCAGGCCCATTGCTTGCGCCCCCGAATCAGAATCACCAGGAACACCAGGCAGCCGGTCACGGCCAGCAAACCGGACGAGGGAACCTCGAACGGATGAATGATCAACCTTCCGGCCAGATCAGCTGCCAGCATCAAGGCCGAGCCCAGCAAGGCCACCAGTGGAATGCTGCGGCGCAACTGATCACCACAGAGCCAGCGCGCCAGATTGGGCGCCACCAGACCGATAAAGGGAATGGCACCGACCACGACCACCACGCTGGCAGAAATCATCGCCACCAGCAGCAAGCCAAGCCCCATCAGCCGGCCATAGTTGACCCCGACGTTGGTGGCAAAATCCTTGCCCAGGCCGATCACGGTAAAGCGATCCGCCGCCAGCATAGCGACCACGGTCAGACCGGCAGCCAGCCATAACAGCTCATAACGGCCGCGCAGCACAGCGGAAAAATCGCCACTGTTCCAGGCCCGGAGTGACTGGCTCAGATCCAGTTGCTGGGCCAGCAGCGCCCCGGCGGCGGCAATCACCCCGGCCAGTACCAGCCCCACCAGGGGTACGATCAGCGCCGATCGCAGGGCAATGCGCCGCAGTACGGCCAGAAAGATCAGCGTGCCGCCCAACGCAAACACACTGACCAGCGCAAAGCGCAGCGACAATGAGGCCCCCGGTGCCAGCCAGGCCAGCACCAGCAGGCCCAGCGCGGCCGCTTCCATAGTGCCGACCGTGGAGGGCTCAACCAGGCGGTTGCGGGCCATCATCTGCAGGATCAGCCCGGCCACCGCCAGCGCCGAACCGGCCAGCAGCAAGGCCAGGGTGCGTGGCAGGCGACTGGCGAAAAGGATTTTCGACAGCCGATCATCCGGATCGCCGGTCAGCACATTGAGCAGACTCATGCGACTGGCACCAACGTTCAGGCTCCACAGCGCCAACCCGATCACCAGTATCAGCAGGATAATGAACCACAGGGTAAGGCGCGTGGCCGTGATGCCACGCGCGACTGGTTCTGAAACAGACATTCGGCAGGGTCTTAACGGTTGGCGGCAGCAAAGGCTTCGATCAGAGCGTCAACACTGGTCTGCATGACGCCGATCCCACTGTTGTCGAGCAGGTACCAGCTGACCGGGTCCAGATAGACGATCTGGCCTTTCTGCCCGGCCGTGGTGGCCTTGACCAACTCGTTGTCCATCAGCTGGGCGGCAGCGACGCCTTCACGACCGATGGCAGCATCCCGGTCCATGACAAACAACCAGTCCGGATTGGCTTCAAGCAGAAACTCGAAGGATACCGAGTGCCCATGACGACCAACCTGCAGATTGTCGACCGCCTGCGGCAAACCGAATACATCGTGGATCATGCCGAAGCGGGTGCCGCTGCCAAAAGCCGCCATACGACCGCCCGTGGTCAGCACCAGCAGGCCATTGCCTCCAACTGCGGTCATCTCACGCAGTTGCTGGATCGATGATTCGAGGCGTTCGATCAAGACCTCGGCCTGCTCCTCCCGGGCATATATCTGACCCAAAATGCGGGTATTGCGCTTGAGGCTGCCAAGCAGGTCGCGCGGGTTCGGTGTCAGGTCGATGGTCGGGCCGAACCGGGCTACCTCGGCGAACTGCGGCTGGGCGCGACGCCCCAATATGATCAGATCCGGCTGACTGTTCTTCAGCACTTCCAGATCCGGCTCGAACAAACTGCCAGCCCGAATAAAATCACCACTCCGGTACTGCACAAGCAGCTCTGGGGCAGCGTTGCCTGGCGTGCCTTGTACGGTTACGCCCAGCTGCTGCAGCGTGTCCAGCGTCGACCAGTCGATCACCACCGCCTTCTCTGGCAGCAAGGATACGTCAGTGGTGCCGCTGGCATGTTCGACACTCAGAAAGGTGTCGGCGTAGGTAACTGGCGCCAGCAAACAAGCCAACAGCAGCGTGCCAGCCGAGGCAAAGCGGCGAAGGGAAAATGGGGGCATGGTAACTTCCTGACAGAATACGGATGGCGATTCGCAAAGCCAATGCATGCGAATCATTATTGTTCGCAATCCTATCAGAAACAGGTCCCGCCGACAGACAATGCGAGCGGGACCTGTTGTTGCAGAAAAGACAACGGTGGCACGGATTACTTGCGAATCCCCTCGATGGTCAGCATCAGCTCGACCTCCTGGGAGGCCGGCCCAAGATCCATGGCGATGTCGAAATCTTTCAGGCGCAGACTGGTAGTGCCCTCGAACCCGGCACGGTAACCACCCCAGGGGTCCTGGCCTTCGCCCATAAAGCGCGCATCCAGTACCACCGGGCGGGTCACGCCATTCAGGGTCAGCTCGCCAGTGACCTTCGCGGTATCCTCGCCGGTCATTTCCACACCGGTGGAAACAAAGCGGGCCTGCGGATGGGCAGAGACATTCAGGAAGTCCGGGCTGCGCAGGTGCTTGTCACGCTCGGCATGGTTGGAGTCGACGCTGGCGGTATTGATGCTTACCTGCACACTGCTCTGCTCGGGGGCGGCGGCGTCCCAGCTGAAGCTGCCGTCAAAATCGTTGAAGCGGCCATACAACCAGCTGAAGCCCAGATGACTGATACGGAAGTTGATAAAGGCGTGCTGACCTTCCTTGTCGATCACATAATCGGCCGCCTGCGCGCCCAGAGAAGCGGCACCCAACAGCGAACCCAGCAACACGCCAGCAATGGTCTTTTTCATTTCAGTTCTCCTTGGTAGGGGTACGCGGACGCAGGCCAAGCATGCGCCGCAGGGTGTTATCACGGTCAATCAGGTGGTGTTTCAGCGCGCCCAGCGCATGCAGGCCAACCAGCCCAAGCAGCAGCATGGCCGCCCAGTAGTGCACGGCGCCGGCACGGTCTGCCTGTTGTGGCAGACCACTGATCAGTGCCGGCAGTTCAAACCAGCCAAACACACTGATGCCCTGCCCGCGCGCAGTGGAAATCAGGTAACCACTGAGCAGGATTACCAGCAGCAACAGATACAGCAGGCCGTGTACCAGTGAGGCCAGCCGGGTCTCCCAGCCCGTGTGGCTGGACAGATGGGCCGGTCGCGGGTTGCTCCAGCGCCACAACAGCCGCACCAGCAGCAGCACAGCCAGCAGAATGCCGACACTCTTGTGCCAGAAGGGCGCGGTACGGTACCAGGGGCTGTAATAGGTCAGATCGGTCATCCACAGACCCAGCAGCGCCAGTCCGAGAATGCCAACGGCCATCAGCCAGTGCAGGCTGATACTGACCAGGCCATAGCCCTGCGGGGTGTTTTTCAGTGCCATGGATGGGGTCTCCCTGAGTTTGATGAAAGCCATTCTCACATCGAAGCAGGGGAACAAATAGCGCAAATATTGGCTTTAAATTATCGACTCAGCCGATAGATCATCGCTGCGGCGTGTAGCTGCTATTGATGGCGACCCCGGCGGCAGGGGCCGGGTCGCAGCTGAGACCACTCAGAAAAACAGCCGCTTGAGCTCGGCGCCCGGGTCTGCGGCACGCATAAAGGCCTCACCGACCAGGAATGCATAGATATCGTGGGCCAGCATCAGCTCAACGTCGGCCCGATTGAGGATGCCGCTCTCGGTGACCAGCAGACGGTCAGCCGGCACCTGCGGAATCAACTCGAGGGTAGTCTCCAGACTCACCTCGAAACTGTGCAGGTTGCGATTGTTGATGCCGATCAGCGGGGTGTCGAGACGCAGCGCCCGCTCCAGTTCGAGCCCGTCATGCACCTCGACCAGCACATCCAGTTGCTGCTCGGCGGCACAGGCAGCCAGTTCGTGCATCTGTCCGTCATCCAGCGAGGCGGCAATCAGCAGGATGCAGTCGGCGCCGATTGCCCGCGCCTCAACCACCTGATAGGGGTCGACCAGAAAATCCTTGCGAATCACCGGCAGGCGGCAGGTGGCGCGGGCCTCGCGCAGGTAGTCCTCGTGGCCCTGAAAAAAGTCCCGGTCGGTCAGCACCGACAGACAGGCTGCACCGCCCTTCTCGTAGCTGGCGGCAATCTCCGCCGGTACGAAGTGCTCGCGCAGCACGCCCTTGCTCGGCGAGGCTTTCTTGATCTCGGCAATCACCGCCGGCTCACGGCGGGCGGCGCGCTGCTGCAGCGCCGCAGCAAAACCGCGCGGCGCATCGGCACCGGCGGCCAGCCGCTGCAGCTCGTCCAGAGAAACACGGGCGCGGCGCTCGGCCACTTCCTGATACTTGCGCGCGATGATGTTCTGCAAAATGGTTGGAACGCTCATTGTGCCGCTTCCTCACGAAACACCTCGGTAAAGGCCACCAGCTCATTGAGTTTTTCCCGGGCCATACCGGAATACAGGGCATCCGAGGCCAGTTGCACACCCTCGCTGAAAGTCGACGCCTGATCGGCAGCATACAGGGCAGCGCCGGCATTCAGGATGATCATGTCGGCGGCCTTCTCACCGGCCTCGGTTTCCCGCTTGCCGAGGGCATCACGGATCAGCGCCAGCGAGGCCTGCGGGTCCTCGACGCTCAGACCGATCAGGCTGCGGCTTTGCAGGCCGACATCCTCGGGGCTCAGGTCATACTCGCGAATCTCGCCATCCTTGAGTTCAGCGACGTGGCTGGGCGTGGCCAGGCTGAACTCGTCCAGACCGTCCTTGGCGCAGACCACCAGCACATGCTGGCTGCCAAGACGGCTGAGTACCTCGGCCATCGGCCGGCAGAGTTTCTGGCTGAACACGCCGATTACCTGATGGCGCACGCCGGCCGGGTTGGTCATCGGGCCGAGCATGTTGAAGATGGTGCGCAGGCCCAGCTCACGGCGCGGGCCAATCGCATGCTTCATCGCACCATGGTGCGCCGGGGCGAACATGAAACCGACGCCGACACTCTCGACACAGCGCGCCACCTGCTCCGGGGTCAGCGCCAGATTGACGCCGGCCGCCTCAAGCAGATCGGCACTGCCGCTTTTGCCGGACACCGCGCGGTTGCCATGCTTGGCCACCCGGCCACCGGCCGCCGCCACCACCAGCGCCGCCGCCGTCGATACGTTGAAGATATTGGCGCCGTCACCGCCGGTGCCGCAGGTGTCCACCAGCCGCTCGGCGTCAATCTCGACCCGCGAAGCCAGCTCGCGCATGACCTGCGCGGCACCGGTGATCTCGTCGATGCTTTCGCCCTTCATGCGCAGGCCCACCAGAAAGGCGCCAATCTGCGCATCAGTGCACTGGCCGGTCATGATCTGGCGCATCACCGCCTGCATGTCTTCAGTGCTCAGGTCGATATGTTCGACCACCCGCGCCAGTGCCGTCTTGATATCCATGTTCTGCTCCTTGTTCAGCAACCCGGGGTTCAGCCGCGCAGGCCGCCATGCTGCCTGAGGAAGTTGGCCAGCAGTTCGTGGCCCTGTTCGGTGAGGATGGATTCCGGGTGGAACTGTACGCCCTCGATCATGTACTGGCGATGGCGCAGCCCCATGATCTCGTCCACCGAGCTATCCTCGTGCTGTGTCCAGGCGGTGATTTCCAGACAGTCCGGCAAACTTTCGCGGCGCACCACCAGCGAGTGGTAGCGGGTCACCGTCAGCGGATTGTTCAGCCCGGCAAACACCCCCAGCTGCTGATGGAACACCGGACTGGTCTTGCCGTGCATCACCTGACGCGCCCGCACCACCTCACCACCAAAGGCCTGACCGATACTCTGGTGGCCCAGACAGATGCCAAGAATCGGCAGCTTACCGGCAAAGTGGCGCAACACCGGCACCGATACCCCGGCCTCGTTGGGCGTACAGGGGCCGGGGGAAATGACGATCCGCTCCGGTTGCAGCGCCTCGATCTGCTCCACCGTCAGCTCGTCGTTGCGCACCACCTTCACCTCTGCACCCAGCTCGCCGAGGTACTGCACCACGTTGAAGGTGAAGGAATCGTAGTTGTCGATCATCAGCAGCATGTCTGTGCCCTCACTCCGCCGACTGTTCGGCCAGCGCCACGGCACGGAACATGGCACGACGCTTGTTGATGGTTTCTTCCCACTCGTTCTCGGGTACCGAGTCGGCAACGATGCCGGCGCCGGCCTGCACGTGCAGGGTGCGATCCCTGATCACCGCAGTGCGGATGGCAATCGCGGTGTCCATGTTGCCGTTCCACGCCCAGTAGCCGACCGCGCCGCCATACACGCCACGCTTGACCGGCTCCAGCTCATCAATGATCTGCATGGCGCGAATCTTCGGCGCACCGGACAGGGTGCCGGCGGGCAGAATGGCACGCAGGGCATCCATGGCGTTGAGGTCATGGCGCAACTGGCCACGCACATTGGAGACGATATGCATGACATTCGAATAGCGCTCGATGACCATCTGCTCGGTGACCCTGACCTGCCCGACCTCGGCCACCCGGCCAACGTCATTGCGGCCAAGGTCGATCAGCATCAGGTGTTCGGCAATCTCCTTGGCGTCGGCCAGCAGGTCACGTTCAAGGGCCAGGTCATCCTCCGGTGTAACCCCGCGCGGGCGAGTGCCGGCAATAGGCCGCACCGTGACTTCGCCGTCCTCGACCCGCACCAGCACCTCGGGCGAACTGCCGACCACATGGAAGTCACCAAAATTGAAGAAGTACATGTAGGGCGTCGGGTTCTGGCTGCGCAGGGCTCGGTACAGGTCAATCGGCGCGGCACGAAAATCAATGCTCATGCGCTGCGACAACACCACCTGCATACAGTCGCCGGCCAGTATGTAGTCCTTGACCCGGGCCACCGCCTGCTCGAAATCCTCGCGGGTAAAGCTGGCACTGTAATCCAGATCATCACGGTCCGGGCGCACATCCAGCCGCAGTGCCTTGCGCTGCGCCAGCGGCTGACGCAGCTGCGCCAGCAGTGCATCCAGACGCGCATTGGCGGCATCGTAGGCATCGCTGCGTGACGGATCAGCCAGCACGATGGCGTGCAGCTTGCCGGCCAGATTGTCGAACACCACCACCTCGTCACTCACCAGCAGCAGGATGTCCGGAGTACCCAGCGGGTCCGGGTGCGGACAATGCGCCAGCTTGGTTTCCACATAACGCACGCTGTCGTAGCCGAAATAGCCCACCAGCCCGCCGTTGAAACGCGGCAGACCGGGCAGATCGGCAACCCGGTAGCGGGCCTTGAACTGCTCGACAAAGGCCAGCGGGTCGGCACACTCGTGGCGCTCGGTCTCAACGCCATCGACCAGCACCACGGCGCTGTGGCCATCTACGCGCAGCAGGGTGCGTGCCGGCAGGCCGATGATCGAGTAACGCCCCCACTTCTCGCCGCCCTGCACCGATTCGAGCAGGTAGGAAAAGGGCGCATCGGCCAGTTTCAGCCAGGTCGACAGCGGGGTATCCAGATCGGCCAGCACCTCGCGTGCCAGCGGAATGCGGTTGAAGTCCTGGCTAGCCAGGCGGAGGAATTCGTCTCGGGTCATGATCAGCCTCGTCGGCAGGTGGTTGTCACACGCAAAGCAGACGTCCGCGGCGGGCGCGGACCACGCACATCAGGCACGCCAGCGCCAGCGGGCGAGCGCCTTGATCACTCTCATGAGTTTGCGGTTGCTGACAAACACGGCTGATCCGTCTTGCAGGTGGAGTCAAGCGGCTAGGCTATATGAGCTGTGCCAGTGAATCAACCAGCAGGTCGGGGTTTTCCGCGGCGATCGGCTGGCCATGGTTGTAACCGTAACTGACCGCCACCACCGGCACCCCGGCGGCACGTGCGGCGAGAATGTCACTGCGTGAATCACCAACGAACAGCGCCTGCGCAGCTGCCACCCCGGCCGCCTGCAAGACATGCAGCAACGGCGCCGGATCAGGCTTTTGCAGCGGCAGGCTGTCACCACCAAGCACCCAGTCAAAGCTCTGTTGCAGGCCATGGGCAGCCAGCAGGTCGGGCAGAAAGCGCACCGGCTTGTTGGTAATCAGCGCCAGCCGCACGCCCTGCTGACGCAGGTGTTCAAGGCAGGCCCGCACGCCCGGATACAAGCGGCTGCGCGAATGCTCAAGGGCATAGGCCTGGAGGAAATCCGCCAGCGCCGCCTCGGCCTCGGCCTCAGCCACCCCGGAATGCTGCAGGCTGCCGGCCAGTGCGCGGCGCACCAGTACCCGGGCACCATTGCCGACCCACAGACGCACCTGCTCGACCCCGGCCGGTGGACGACCGCGCAGCGCCAGCATCTGGTCCACCGCGGCGGCCAGGTCCGGCACCGAATCGATCAGGGTGCCATCCAGATCAAACATCACCAGCGCCGGCAGCCGGCCGGCAAAGTGTTGCTGCCAGAAGTCCATGCGCTTCAGCGCTGCACCTGCGCCAGCTCGGCACGCATCTTGTCGATCACCGCCTTGTAGTCAGGCTTGTTGAAGATTGCCGAACCGGCGACGAAGGTGTCGGCACCCGCCTCGGCGATGGCGCGGATATTCTGCTCATTGACCCCGCCATCGATTTCCAGACGAATGTCACGACCGCTGGCATCAATCAATGCCCGCGCCTCACGCAATTTGTCGAGGGTGCCGGGGATGAACTTTTGCCCACCGAAGCCGGGATTCACGCTCATCAGCAGGATCATGTCGACCTTGTCCATCACGTACTTCAGGCTGTCCAGCGAGGTGGCCGGGTTGAACACCAGTCCGGCCCTGGCGCCGCCATCCCTGATCAGCTGCAGGGAGCGGTCGATATGCTCGCTGGCTTCAGGATGAAAGGTGATGTAGCTGGCACCGGCCTCGAGAAAGTCACCGATGATGCGATCCACCGGCTTGACCATCAGGTGGACATCGATCGGCGCGCTGATGCCGTACTTGCGCAGAGCGCTGCAAACCATCGGGCCGATGGTCAGGTTGGGGACATAGTGATTGTCCATCACGTCGAAGTGGACAATATCGGCACCCGCCGCCAGCACCCGGTCGACATCCTCGCCCAGACGGGCAAAGTCGGCGGAGAGGATCGACGGGGCAATTGCGTAATCAGGCATCTTCATTCTCGCTGAATGGCGGCTAAGATAGGGACAGGCCCGCATTGTACAACCAAAGGATGCCCGATTCATGACCCGCCTGCTGCCTGCCCTGCTGCTGTGCCCTGCCCTGCTGCTGGCGGGGATTTCCGAGGAAGAGCTGGCTGCCGACACATCGGCAGAAACAGCGCCGACCAGCGAAGCGCTAATGCAGGACCGCAGCGAGTCGCTGACACGCTGGCAGCAGCAGGAAACAGATCTGCAGCGAAGCCTGCCGGCCAATCAGTTGCGCTGGCTGGAATTTGACCAACAACGCTGGCTTGGGCTGTTCCTGCCGGCCATGCAGCCAGAACCACGGGGCGGCGTTCTGCTTGTCAGTGATGCGGGTCAGCATGCCGACTCGCCTGCGCTAAATGGCCCCGCACGTCGCCTGCTCAGCGAGGCCGGATGGCATACCCTGGCCATCGCACTGCCTGAGCTGCCGGCGCAGCCGGCCGACAATCCGGAGGCGTCGCTGCAGTTGTTTGGCGAATGGATGCAATCGGCACAGGCACGGATCAGCCACAGCCTGTCGAGCCTGCAGGCCGAAGGAGCACAATGGCATGCGCTGATTGGTGATGGGCGCAGTGCCTGGCTGCTGGTAGACAGCCTTGAGCGGTCTGCGCTGGCAGCAGATGCGCTGGTGCTGCACCGGATGCATGCGCCGAGCCAGAACGTCGAACGCATAGCCTTGCCACAGGACCAATCCTTCCCGATTCTTGATCTGCTGATCTCCGGCAACCAGACAACAGCCCGGCAACGTCAGCTGGAGGCCCGTCGGCTTGGATTGGGGGAATATCAACAGTTGGAAATCCCTGAACCTATGCTCAATCCGCTGGCGAGGGAAGTCACCCTGAAGCGGCTATCCGGCTGGCTGCAACGCCAGCAGCAGATTGCTGCTCAACGGAATCCGCGATAACGTCGCAACCGCTCCCAGGCTTCCTGAATCGCCCGGATGCGCTCCCCGGCTCCGGCCACCTGCTCAGCGCTGGCTCCCTGCTGCTGCAGCTTGTCGGGATGATGCCGGCTGAGCTGGCGGCGATAGGCGCGCCGGATACTCGCCTCGTCGTCATCCAGACTGACCTGCAACAGGGCAGCCGCCTCAGCCAGCAAATCGCGCTCGGCAACCGGCGCCCGCGCCTGAGCCGAACGCGGACGGTGACGCTGATGCATGCGCTGCTGTTCCGGCTTGGCCAGCCCGGCCAGCTGCGCCCAATCATTCAGCAGGCGCTGTTGCTCCGCACTGAGACTGCCACCCACCAGCGCCATCCGCCAGCAACTGTCGAGCAACTCCACGGCCATAGCCGGATCCTGTCGCATCAGACGCCGCAAGGCCGCTGTGATCGGCGCATTCGGCTGCTTGCCACGATTGAAGTCATGCATGGCCTGCCGGCATGCCGCCTCATCCAGCCGATACTGCCCCATCAGATCACGCGCCAGTTGCAGATGCTCCTGCCTGACACGGCCCGAGGCCTTGGCCAGGTGACCCAGACAGAGAAACAACACCTCCTCGAAGCGCAGCGGCGGACGAATTCGCGCCTGCAGGTCCCGCCAACCACGAATAGCCAATTGCCGATCCAGTGCCTGACCAAGCAGCGCCCCGAGCAGGGCACCCGGCCAGCCGCCCAGCAGGGCACCGGCCAGCCCGCAGAGCAAGGTCAGCGGCCAGTACATCAACCACCCCCTGCCAGCAAATTGGCTTCGGCCAGCCGCTCAGGCGTACCTATATCCATCCAGCGTCCGGCATGTCGTTGGCCACCAACCAGTCCACGCTCGGCGGCAGCCCGCAGCAAGGGCGCCAACGGCGCCGACCCGGGCACCAGGCCGGCAAACAACCGGGGATCAAGTACGGCAATACCGCTGTAGGTGAGTGCAGATTGCCCAGGCAACGGATTGCCGACACGCCCCCCATGCAGACAGAAATCACCGGCGTCCTTGTGTGGCGGATTATCCACCAGCACCAGTTGCGCCAGCTGCCCCTTGGCCAGTGTCAGTGTGGCAAAGTCGATATCGGTCCAGACGTCTCCGTTGACCAGTAAAAAGGGCGCATCACCCAGCAGCGGCAGCGCCTTGAGAATGCCGCCTGCGGTCTCCAGTGGCTGCCCCTCGGCCGACCAGCTGATCCGCACGCCCAGTTCTTCGCCCGTACCGAAGTGCGCTTCGAGCTGCTCGCCCAGCCAGGCATGGTTGATCACCAGCTCGTGTATGCCCGCCGCCGCCAGCGCCTCGATATGCCACTGCAGCAATGGCTTGCCCGCCACCCGCAGCAGAGGTTTCGGCGTATGCAGGGTCAGCGGACGCATGCGTTCGCCCTTGCCGGCGGCCAGCAGCATGGCTTTCATGCGCCAGGCTCCAGACTATCGAGCAGGCGCGCCAGTGGCGCCAGACGTGGATCTTCGGCGCAAGCCTCGCGCAGGTAGCCAAGAAAGCGCGGTGCATCCTGCAAATACTGCGGCTTGCCGTCGCGGTGGCGGATGCGCGCAAAGATCCCCAGCACCTTGAGGTGGCGCTGCACCCCCATCAGCCGCGACTGGCCAAGGAACAGCGATAGCTCAGCCGGCACCGGCAACCCGGCCTGCAAGGCCCGCTGCCAGTACAGGCTCAGCCATTCCCGGCGCTGTTCTGCAGTAAAACTGAAAAAAGCATCGGCAAACAGCGAGGTGACGTCATAGCTGAGCGGGCCATAGAGCGCGTCCTGGAAATCCAGTACACCCGGCTCACCCTCGGCAACCATCAGGTTGCGCGGCATGTAGTCGCGGTGCACGAAAACCCGCGCCTCGGCATTGATACTGTCCAGCAACAGTCGACACAGAGCCTGCCAGTCAGCCTGCTGAGTAGCCGTCATCTCGACGCCCAGGTGACGCTGCAGGTACCAGTCAGGGAACAGCTGCAGCTCGCGTAGCAGCACCGCGTCGTCATACTCAGGCAGCTCGCCCGGCCGACTGGCCTGCTGCCAGCGCAGCAGGCTGTCAATGGCGCTGGAAAACATCCGCTGCAGGCTTTGCGGATCAACCCCGGCCTGAATCTGCTGCAGATAGGTATGGCTGCCCATATCCTGCAGCAGCAACAGCCCCTGCTCGAGATCAGCGGCGAGGATCGCCGGCACCCTGACCCCGGCCTGCTGCAGCAGGCCGGCAATGCGCACAAAGGGCCGCACATCCTCCTGCGGGGGTGGCGCATCCATCACAATCAAACTCTGGTCACCAACCGTCCAGCGAAAATAACGTCGAAAGCTGGCATCGGTGCTGGCCGGCCGCAACTGCCCGGCAGTCGCCTCCTGCGCAACGCCAGCCTGGCGCAATGCCTGCGGCAGCCACTGATTGACCAGCTCCAGTCTGTTATCCATCCCGATCTCCACATACCCGACGGCGCTGGCTCTTGCGCAGCACAATGCTTTATTATCCATGATCCCGATGAATGCGCAGCATGCATCCTGCACCCGGCCCGCACAAGCCGCGCCCGCACCGACTGGAAGCCCGGAACCTACAACAATGGCAGAACGCACCCCCCCGTTTCGTCCCGCTTTCCCGCTGCTGCTGACCAGCACCCTGCTGCTCGCCCAGCCGATGACAGCTCTGGCCAATGGTCAGGTCCAGTGCCGCGCCGGCACTGACGGCAGCTGGGTCTGCAGCTCACTGGAAACCTCAGCAAAGCTGCCACCACGTCCGCAGCCGCCGGCTCCCGTGGTACACAGCAGCAAGTCGCCCGCCGCACAGCAGAGTGCCGGCGTCCCTGGCGTGCCCGCTCCCAGCGCTGTGCCAGCTCACACAGAACTGGACTGGGTCCCGCGCGATCAACTGACCCCTGAGCAGCAAGCCGGCGTTGCCGCCTACTGCTCCGGTACCTATGTTGAACCCGAGCGCAGCGGCCGTGACGACCAGACCCCGTTCGCCGAACTGCCGATCTCGGCCGTTGCCGACAGCTCCAGTTTTGACCAGGACAGCCGTATCGGGACCCTGGAAGGTGATGTCGTGCTACGTCAGGGGCGTCTGCAGGCTCAATCCGACCATGCCAGCTTCGACCAGAACAGCTCGCAGGCGGTGCTGACCGGCAACGTGCGGCTGCGCGACCAGGGCGTACTGCTGCTTGGCGAACGGGCCCAGATGCAGGTTGATACCGGTGAAACCCGTATCGACGATGTACGCTATGTCGTGCATGAGGCGCACGCCCGTGGTGAAGCGCGCAAGCTGATGCGCCGTGACGACGCGGTGATTGTCATGGCCGACGGCAGCTATACCACCTGCGAGCCAGGCCAGAATACCTGGACCCTGCGCGGCAAGGATATTGAGCTGGATCGCGAAAAAGGCTGGGGTGAAGCCAAGCATGTCACCCTGCGGGTCAAGGACATTCCGGTGTTCTACACCCCCTACCTGTACTTCCCGATTGATGATCGCCGCCAGTCAGGTCTGCTGGTACCCAGCCTGTCCTACAGCCGCAATTCCGGCTCCAGCCTGACCACGCCCTACTACTTCAACCTGGCTCCGAACTACGACGCCACCCTGTACCCGACGCTGATGAGCGATCGCGGCCTGCAGCTGGAAGGCGAGTTCCGCTACCTCACTCCGACCAGCGAAGGCCAGATTGGAGCATCGGTGCTGGATGATCGCGAGGATGAGCGCAAGCTGCAATCGAAGTACAAGGACCAGCGCTGGATGTACAGCTGGCAGCATGTCACCGACTTCAACCCGCGCCTGCGCGGCAGTGTCGATTACACCGATATCAGCGACCCCTACTACTTCCAGGATCTGGATACCTATCTTGGCATCAACACCGGCAGCTTTCTCGACCAGCGTGGCAGCCTGACCTGGCGGGGTAACGGCTACCGTGCAGCGCTCAACGTGCATGCCTACGAGCGGGCCAGCATCACCGATATCACACCTTACGAACGCCTGCCGCAGTTGACCCTGGACGGCAGCCTGCCCTTCCAGCCGGCCGGACTGCGCTTCAACTACTCCGGCGAGTTTGTCAGCTTCCAGCGCAGTTTGATGAGTGGCTCGTACACAGACAAAAACGGCACTCCCGAAGGCCCCTGGTACGATACGTTTCTTGCTGGCCTGACCCGCGCAGAAGGTGAGCGGCTACATCTTGAACCAGCGATCAGCCTGCCATTAACCCGTAGCTGGGGGTATGTGAATCCATCGCTCAAGTATGCGTACACGCGCTATCACCTGAGCCTGGATGATCGCGGCAAAACAACCCTCAACACTGCCGCAAATGAACGCTTTGTGCGCAATCAGAGCCGCGGCGTTCCGGTCTTCAGCGTTGACAGTGGACTATACTTCGATCGCGCCACCGAGCTTTTTGGCAATAGCTATACCCAGACCCTGGAGCCACGCCTGTTCTACTTGTACGTACCGGAAGAAGACCAGAATGATATCCCGGTGTTCGATACCAGCGAGGGCGGCTTCAGCTACGCCGCACTCTGGCGTGACAACCGCTTCTCCGGGCGCGACCGTATCGGCGATGCCAACCAGGTCTCGCTGGGCCTGACTCACCGCTGGATCGAGGCTAACGGGTTCGAGCGGCAACGTCTCAGCGCCGGACAGGCCTTCTACGGCCGTGATCGCAAAGTCACAATGCCTGATCTGAGTGGCACGTTTGCGCAACGTTCGGATTACACCGACAGCTCGTCACCCTATGCCTTCGAGTACCAGTACCGGTTCAACCAGGACTGGCGTTTCAGTCTTGACCTGGTGCAGGAGCGTTCACTCGGCAATACCCGCTCGGGCAGTGCCATGTGGCACTACCAGCCGGAAAGTGACCCACGCAAAATTGTCAACCTGGGCTACCGCTACCGCAATGATACCCTGCGCTTTGATACGGCCAGCGGCCGCTGGACATACAACCCGGACTTCGGCACTCCGGGCAGCCCCGATTACATTCCCAACTACTACAAGATCGACCAGCATGACTTTTCTTTCATGTGGCCACTCAACCCACAGTGGAGCCTGATTGGCCGCTGGCAGCATGACTACGGGCGTAACAGAACCCTTGAGGCCTTTGGTGGCTTTGAATACGACAGTTGTTGCTGGAAACTGCGCGTCATCAACCGCTACTGGATCGATTACGACGAAACCAGCCTGAATCCGCGCCGCAATGACGATCCGGATCGTGGAATTTTCCTGCAAATCGTGTTCAAAGGACTTGGCAATGTCGCTGGCAGCGGACTTGAAAACCTGCTCGGCGAAAGCATCCCCGGATTCACAGAGCGAGAAAAAAATGCCTTCTAAGTTTCATCATGCCCTGTTTGGACTCTTCGCCAGCCTGCTGCTTGGCGGTACGGCCCAGGCGCAGTTCCAGCCACTGGATCGGGTAGCTGCAATCGTCGACGAAGATGTGGTCATGCAAAGTCAGGTAGATCAGCGCTTTGAAGATATCTACCGTCAACTGCGCGCCAGTGACAGCCCCATGCCGCCGGCCGAGGAAATCCGTGAGCAGGTACTGGATCGGCTGATCCTGGAAAGTATCCAATTGCAAATGGGTGCCCGGGCGGGTATTCGCATCGACGATGCCAGCCTGAACCAGACCATGCAGCAAATTGCCGAACGCAACGGCCTCAGTCTTGAGCAGTTCCGTCAGGCACTGGCCGCCGACGGCATCAGTTTCGAACAGGCCCGCGAGCAGATCCGCCGCGAGATGATCATCAATCAGGTACGCCAGCGCCGGGTTGGCGACCGTATCCAGATCACCGACCAGGAGGTACGCAACTTCCTTGCTTCCGAACTGGGCCGCAACCAGACTGCCGCCGACTTCCGACTGGCAATGATTGTGGTGCCGCTGGCCGACTCCGCGAGCGACAGCGAAGTGCAACAGGCAGCCACACACATCGAGGCCATTTATAGCGAGCTGCTGTCCGGCGCTGACATGGCCAATGTTGCCCGGCAACGCATGCAACGGGGAGAGGATGTCGAGGCCGGTGAGTTGGGCTGGCGCAAGTCGTCGCAACTGCCCGGCCTGTTTGCCGGCGCCATCGAGCGCCTTCAGGTTGGCGAGTTCACCCGCCCGCTGCGCTCGCCGTCAGGTCTGCACATTATCCAGCTGCTGGAAAAGCGCGGCGGTGACGGCCAGTTGATGGACGAGTTCCGGGTGCGCCATATCCTGATCAAACCCAGTGAAATCCGCAGCGAAAACGACGCACAACAACTGGTCGAGCGCCTGTACCAGCGTATAGCTGACGGCGAATCCTTCGCCACGCTGGCCCGCTCCTTCTCGGAGGATCCCGGTTCGGCCCTGAATGGCGGCACTCTGGAGTGGATCAGCCCGGACGCCCTGGTGCCCGAGTTCCGCGAGATCATGACCAGCATTCCCCAGGGTCAGGTATCACGTCCGTTCGCCACCCAATTCGGCTGGCACATTTTGGAAGTACTGGACCAGCGCCGGGTCGACATGACCAGCGAGATGCGAGAACAGCAAGCAATCAACCTGTTGCGCAACCGCAAGTTCGATGACGAATTGCAGAGCTGGCTGCTGGAAATCCGCCAGGATACCTTTGTCGAGATCAAGTCGCAGTGAATGTCAGGCGCCTCGCCATCACCGCCGGCGAGCCGGCCGGCATAGGCCCGGATTTGTGTTTGATGCTGGCCAGCCAGCCCTGCGCGCACCAGCGTGTAGTGCTGACTGATCCACAGCTGCTGGCCGAGCGCGCAGCGCAGCTGGGCCTGAAGGTTGAGCTGGAACTTTTCGACCCGCTGCAGCCGGCAACGCCCCAGCTGGCCGGCCAGCTCAGCGTGCTGCCGATACCCCTGGAAGCCCCCTGCCAACCCGGGATACTGGATCCGCGCAATGCCCGGCACGTGCTGCAGATGCTGCGCGAAGCCGGCGAAGGCTGCCTCGACGGCCGTTTTGACGCGATCATTACCGCACCAGTGCACAAGGGCGTGATCAACCAGGCCGGCGTACCCTTCTCCGGGCACACCGAATTCTTTGCCGAGCTGACCGGTACCGAGCAGGTGGTGATGATGCTGGCCTGCCCGGGACTGCGCGTGGCGCTGGCCACCACCCACCTGCCACTGCGTGCCGTGGCGGACGCTATTACCAGCGAGCGACTGGAGCGGGTGATCCGCATCCTGCACGCTGACCTGCAGGGCAAATTCGGCCTGCGTCAGCCACGCATACTGGTCTGCGGTCTGAATCCGCATGCCGGCGAGGGCGGACACCTCGGGCACGAGGAAATCGAGATCATCGAACCGCTGCTGCAGCGCCTGCGCAGTGAAGGCATGCAGCTTGACGGACCACTGCCGGCCGACACCCTGTTCACCCCGAAACACCTGCAAGGTGCCGATGCGGTGCTGGCCATGTACCACGACCAGGGCCTGCCGGTACTCAAACACATGGGCTTTGGCCAGGCCGTGAACATTACCCTGGGGTTACCGATCATTCGCACCTCGGTGGACCACGGCACCGCCCTGGACCTGGCCGGCAGCGGTCGCGCCGATCCGGGTAGCCTGCGGGTCGCCCTGGACACCGCTATTGCCATGCTCGAATCCGGAAATCACCATGACTGAGTTTGCCCCCCACCGCGCGCGCAAGCGTTTCGGCCAGAACTTCCTGCACGACCACGGGGTGATCAACCGCATCCTGCGTGCCGTGCATGCCAAACCCGACCAGCATCTGGTGGAAATCGGCCCGGGCCAGGGTGCGATCACCGAGGGCCTCCTCGACTCAGGCGCACGGCTGGATGTGATCGAGCTGGACAAGGACCTGCACCCCCTGCTGATGGCCCGCTTCGGGCTGAACCCGCAGTTTGCCCTGCACCGTGGCGACGCTCTGAAGTTCGACTTCGCCTCGCTGGTCAATAGCGATGAAAAGCTGCGCATTGTCGGCAACCTGCCGTACAACATCTCGACCCCGCTGATGTTCCACCTGCTGCAACAGTCGGACTGCATCGAAGACATGCACTTCATGCTGCAAAAGGAAGTGGTACAACGGCTGGCGGCACAGGCCGGCGACAACCACTATGGCCGGCTGGGAATCATGGTGCAGTACCACTGCCGGGTCGAATACCTGTTCGATGTCGGCCCCGGCGCCTTCAATCCGCCGCCCAAGGTCGACTCGTCGATTGTGCGGCTGATACCGCATGCACAACCGCCTCATCCGGCGGATGATCCCGCCTGCCTCGAGCAACTGGTACGTGCCGCCTTCAGCCAGCGCCGCAAGACGCTGCGCAACACGCTCAAGGGGCTGCTCGACAGCGATGCCATCAGCGCCGAGGGCATTGACCCGGTACTGCGTCCAGAACAGATTGACCTGGCCGGCTTCGTGCGTCTGGCCAATCGCCTGGCACGCCAGAGGAACTGATTCATGAACACACAGGCCGACCGTATCCGGATCGATGTGCAGACACGTTATCTGGCCGAGCAATCAGACCAACTGCATCATGCCTTCAGCTACCACATCACCATCAGCAACCTGGGGGACAGACCGGTGCAACTGCTGGACCGGCACTGGATCATCACCGATGGCAATGGCACCATTCAGGAAGTGCGCGGCCCCGGGGTTGTCGGCGAACAGCCGATGATCGCGCCCGGTGCCAGCCACAGTTACAGCAGCGGCTGCCAACTGGAAACCCCGGTCGGCAGCATGCGCGGCAGCTATGGCATGCGCTGCGATAGCGGTGAGTTGTTCCGGGTCGAAATTCCGCTGTTCCGGCTGAGCAAGCCGAACGCCCTGAACTGAATGGAGTAAGGATGACCACCTATGCCGTCGGCGATATCCAGGGCTGCCTGAAACCACTGAAATGCCTGCTCGCCGAGGTTGATTTCAACCCCTCACAGGACACCCTGTGGGCGGTTGGCGATCTGGTCAACCGTGGTCCGGACTCGCTGGAAACCCTGCGTTATCTGGACAGTCTGGGCAATGCCTGCATCAGCGTTCTGGGCAACCATGACCTGCACCTGCTGGCCGCCTCGCGCGATGCCAGCCGGCTGAAAAAATCCGACACCCTGCTGGCCATTCTCAAGGCACCGGACCGCGAACAACTGCTGGGCAACCTGCGCCAGCGCCCATTGGCGCATTACGATGCCGGTCTCAACACCCTGATGGTGCATGCCGGCATTCCGCCAATCTGGTCGCTGCAACAGGCGCTGACGCTGGCCGCTGAAGTTGAACAGGTGCTGCGTTGCGACGACCGGCTGCCCTGGTATCTGGACGAGATGTACGGCAACAAACCGGATCGCTGGAAGGACTCGCTACAAGGCATTGACCGCCTGCGCGCGATCACCAATTACCTGACCCGCATGCGCTTCTGCCAAGCCGACGGCACCCTGGAACTGAAAGCCAAGGAGGGACTGGCCAGCGCCCCCAAGGACTTTGCGCCCTGGTTCAGCTTCCCGCGCCGCGATCCGCAGCTGCGCATCGTTTTCGGCCACTGGGCCGCGCTCGAAGGCCGCTGCGAAGTGCCGGGCATCCATGCCCTGGACAGCGGCTGCGTATGGGGTGGCCAGATGACCCTGATGAACCTGCACAGCGGCGAGCGACTCCAGTGTGACTGCCAAGCCTGAAATGCACACCTATCTGGTCGGCGGTGCAGTGCGCGACCAACTGCTCGGCCGCCCGGTGGTTGAGCGCGACTGGCTGGTAACCGGCGCCACCCCGCAGCAGATGCTGGATGCCGGTTTTCAGCCGGTGGGTCGCGATTTTCCGGTATTCCTGCACCCCAAGACCGGCGAGGAATATGCGCTGGCCCGCACCGAACGCAAGAGCGGTAGCGGCCACGGTGGTTTCCGCTTCGATACCAGCGTGCACATCACTGCCGAGCAGGACTTGCAGCGCCGCGACCTGACCGTCAACGCCATGGCGCTGGACACTGATGGCCAACTGATCGACCCCTGGGGTGGCCAGCGCGATCTGCAGGCACGCCTGCTGCGGCATGTCTCAGCGGCCTTTGTTGAAGATCCGCTGCGGGTATTGCGGGTGGCCCGGTTTGCCGCACGCTACGCGCCGCTGGGCTTCCGCGTGGCCGACGAAACCCTGCAACTGATGACGCAGCTCAGTCACAGTGGCGAGCTGCAGACACTCAGCCCTGAACGGCTGTGGAAGGAAATCAGCCGCGCGCTGATGGAGCCTGCCCCGCAGGTATTTATCCAGATACTGCATGACTGCGGCGCGCTGGCCGAACTGCTGCCGGAGGTCGAGCGACTGTTTGGCGTTCCGCAACCCGAAGCACACCACCCCGAGGTGGATACCGGCGCCCATCTGCTGCTGGTGCTGCAGCAGGCCGCACAGCTGCAATTACCCCTGCCGGCGCGCTGGGCCTGCCTGCTGCATGATCTGGGCAAGGGGCTGACCGCCAAGCAGCACTGGCCGAAACACCATGGCCATGAACACCACGGACTCAAGGCCGTGCGCGCGGTCAACCAGCGCCTGCGCGCGCCGCGCGACTGCCAGGAGCTGGCCCTGCTGACCTGCGAGTACCATACCCACTGCCACCGGGCGCTGGAGCTGCGAGCGGAAACCCTGCTCAAGCTGTTTCAGGCTTTTGATATCTACCGGCGCGCTGAACGGTTCGAGCAGTTCCTCGGCGCCTGCGAGGCCGATGCCCGAGGTCGTCTGGGGCTGGAGCAACGGGACTACCCGCAGGCCATTTATCTGCGTCGACTGGCAGAAGAAATGCGCGCCATCCGCCCTACCGAATTACTCAAACAGGGCCTGCAAGGCGCCGAACTGGGCAAGGCACTGGAGCAGCAGCGACTGCAGCGCCTCAAGCAACTGCGCGCCGCCAGCCAAACGGATTGATCAGCCGAGATCCCGACTCACGCCAGGGTCGCGCCGGGGCAGCAGCGATGCCGGGGTCAACGCCTGGCCGCGCCACTCAAAGGCAACCGGCCATAGCCCCTGATTGCCCTGCCAGCCAGCCCACAGCTCGGCATACGCCCGCCCGTCACCTGGCAAGCGGGCATCGCCGGCCAGCAGCGCCAGCGGCCACAGCACGAAAGCATTACGGGTAATTTCCGCGCGCGGCAGACGGATACCATGGTGCACACCATGCAGTTCGCCATACACCAGAATGTCGATATCCAGGGTAATGCTGCCGGCCGAGCGCGCCTCGCGGCGCCCGCAGGCTGCCTCCACTGCCTTTAGTGCCGCCTGCAGTTCGGGCAGGCTGAGCCGGCAGTCGGCAGCCACTACCATGTTGTAGAAGCGCTTGCCGAGCACGCCAACCGCCTCGCTTTCAAATACTGGCGAGCAGTGCAGTGGCCCCAGCAGTTGCTGCAGGGCATCCAGCCCCCGATTCAGGTGGCGTTCACGCTCGACATTACTGCCAATACCCAGCAGAACAGGTACGTTCATCGACGACTGCGCTCGATCGATACACCCACCCCACCCTGCGCCTCGGCCACCGCGCCCGGTTTGGTGATGCGCAGACGCAGTCGGGGAATTGAGAACTCTTCGAGCAACAGGGCAGCCAGGCGCTCGGCCAACGACTCAATCAACTGGAAGCTGCTGGCCGCGGTATAGTCATGCACACGCTGGCAGACCGCCGCGTAATCCAGGGTTGCCGCCAGATCATCGCCGGCCGCGGCAGCGCGGATATCCCAGTCCATCTCCAGATCGATCAGCAGGCTCTGACGGATCTCGCGCTCCCAGGCGTAGACCCCGATTACCGCGTCCACCAGCAACCCGCGAATAAATACCTGATCCATCTCAGCTCCCGGTGGCATGCAGCGGTGGCAATTCTTCCATCGGCCAGCGCGCCCGCGCAACAATGCCACCCTGGTCCTGCTGGCCGGCCATCAGTCGCTGACAACCGGCATAGGCAATCATCGCGCCGTTGTCGGTACAGAACACCGGCCGGGCGTAGAATACCGAGCCACCCAGTTCAGCAGTCATCTGCTCCAGACCGGCACGCAGACGCCGGTTGGCACTCACCCCGCCGGCGATCACCAGTCGTTGCAAACCGGTCTGCTGCAGGGCCCGCCGACACTTGATCACCAGCGTCTCGCAGACCGCCTGCTCGAAGGCCAGCGCCAGATCACAGCGGGTTTGCAAATCATCATTGCCACTACTCTGGCAGTCCTGCCAGGCCGTCAGCACGGCAGTCTTCAAGCCACTGAAACTGAACTCCAGACCGGGGCGGTCAGTCATCGGCCGGGGAAAACGAAAGCGTCCTTCGCGGCCCTGCTCGGCCAGACGGGCAATCTCTGGCCCCCCCGGATAGGGCAGCCCCATCAGCTTGGCACTCTTGTCGAAGGCTTCCCCGGCAGCATCATCCAGCGACTCACCGAGCAGGGTGTATTCACCGATGGCGTCCACCCGCACCAGCTGGGTATGGCCGCCAGATACCAGCAAGGCAACAAAGGGGAATTGCGGTGGATTGGCTTCCAGCATCGGCGCCAGCAGGTGTCCCTCCATATGGTGCACCCCGAGCGCCGGCACTCCCCAGCCAAAAGCCAAGGCACGGGCACTGGCAGCGCCCACCAGTAGCGCCCCGACCAGTCCGGGGCCTGCGGTATAGGCAACCGCATCAACCTCACCGGGCTCAAGGCCAGCGCTGGCAAATACCTCGCGCAATAAAGGAATCAGCCGCTTGACGTGGTCTCGCGAGGCCAGCTCGGGCACTACGCCACCGTATACCCGGTGCAGGTCGATCTGACTGAACAGCGCATCCGCCAGCAGGCCACGATCGCTGTCATACAGCGCCACACCGGTTTCATCACAGGAGGTCTCGATTCCCAGTACACGCATTGATTCGGCTCTGCCCTCTGGCAACATGCAAATAATGCGCGCATGATAATCACCCGGCCGCATGCAGGCCAGTTTTACCTGCAACAGCCGACCGACTGCCATTGTTTTTTTGCTGACCACCCTTTGCTTTTTCCCGACAAAGGCGATAACATCCGCACCCCTTGGATACAGCAACGTGCCGCGAGCCATTGGCTGCGGCGTGACTTACAGCACCGTTTTGAGAAAGGTACGAAATGCCTGCCGTCAAAGTAAAAGAGAACGAACCCTTCGACGTGGCCCTGCGCCGCTTCAAGCGCTCCTGTGAAAAAGCTGGCGTTCTGGCTGAAGTACGCCGTCGCGAGTTTTACGAGAAGCCGACTACCGAGCGTAAGCGTAAGGCAGCAGCTGCCGTCAAGCGCCACGCGAAAAAGATGTCCCGCGAGATCCGTCGCCGCGAGCGTCTGTACTGAGTTAACGCCTGCTATCCGCAAGACCGGCCTGGCCGGACTGCGGACACTATGCAGCCGGGCCGAATACACGCCTCACCCATTACCTGCCAGCAGGAATGATGGAGTGACAGCAGGTATTCGGCTTTGTGCGTTTCAGCCGATCAACAGCCTGCGCCAGCCACACCCAGGATTGCCGCCATGTCCGGAATGATTCCGCAAGGCTTCATCGACGATCTGCTGGCCCGCACCGACATCGTCGAGGTGGTCAGCGACCGGGTCAAGCTGAAAAAAGCCGGCAAGAACCACGTTGGCCTGTGCCCGTTCCACAACGAAAAGACCCCCTCCTTCTCGGTCAGCAGTGACAAGCAGTTTTTCTATTGCTTCGGCTGCGGCGCCGGCGGCAATGCGCTGGGTTTTCTGATGGACCACGATCGCCTGGAGTTCCCCGAGGCTGTCGAGGAACTGGCCAGACGAGCCGGCGTTGATGTGCCGCGTGAGGAACGTCGTCCCGGCCAGAACGAAGAGCCGCGAAGACCCGCCCGTGACAACCCGCTGTTCGGCATCCTCGAACAGGCCGGCGCCTGGTACCGCCAGCAACTGCGCCAGCACCCGGCGCGCCAGCAGGCCGTTGACTACCTGCGCAACCGCGGCCTGAGCGGCGAAATTGCCCGCGACTTCGGTATCGGCTACGCCCCGCCCGGCTGGGACAACCTGCTGCGCCACCTGAGTAACGACCACCGCGAACAACAATTACTCATCGATGCCGGCCTGGTTCTGGAAAATGAAGAAACCGGGCGCCGCTACGACCGCTTCCGCGAACGCATCATGTTTCCGATCCGCGACAGCCGCGGACGGGTCATTGGCTTTGGTGGGCGGGTGCTGGGTGACGACAAGCCCAAGTACCTGAACTCGCCGGAGACCGAACTGTTCCACAAGGGCCGTGAACTCTACGGCCTTTACGAAGCCCGCCAGCGCAACCGCCAGCTGGAACAGATCCTGGTTACCGAAGGCTATATGGACGTAATCGCCCTGGCCCAGCACGGCATCAACAATGCCGTTGCTACCCTGGGCACCGCTACCAGCGAAGAGCATTTGCGCCTGCTGTTTCGCAGCGTCACCCAGATAGTGTTCTGCTTCGACGGCGACAAGGCTGGCCGGCAGGCCGCCTGGCGCGCTCTGCATGCAGCGCTCGGCACCCTTGAAGACGGCCGACAAATCCGTTTCCTGTTTCTGCCGGACGGACAGGATCCCGACAGCCTGGTTCGCAGTGAGGGGAGCGACGCTTTCCGCAAGCGCCTGTTGCAGGCCGAACCACTGACCGACTACCTGTTCCGTCACCTGACCGAGGAATGCCCGCCATCAACCCTGGAAGGCAAGGCGCAACTGGCCAGCGAAGCTATGCCACTGGTCGCCCAGGTACCCGGCAACATGCTGCGCCGCCTCATGGTGCAGGCGCTGGAGCGCATCACTGGCATGCCGCTTGACGATCCCGGCCTGCAGCGCCAGCCCCGGCCGACACCGCAACCGGCAGCCGTCAGCGGCAGCGAACACACAAGCGCGGCAGTTACCCGCCAGCGCACACAACCTGCCCCCGGACATCGCCACCAGGCCGGCGGCCCGGAACTGGAAGCCGCGCGCATCCTGCTACACTGTCCGCAACTGGCACGCCAGATCAGCAACCAGCAACACCTGCCCAGCCATACGGACAATCCCGCAGCGCAACTGCTGGTAGCGCTTATCAACACCTTGCGCCACCACCCGCAAATGAGCACGGTGCAACTCCTGGCTCGCTGGCACGGCACCGAGATGGGCGAACAACTTACCCGTCTCAGCGAGCAGGAGTGGCTGCTGCATGGCAACAACAGCAATCTTCAGCAGCAACTTCAGGACACACTGGAACGCCTGCACCAGCTTGAGCGTGAGCGGCAACTGCAACAATTGCTCGACAAGGCGGCGATTGCACCACTCGAAGCCGATGAAAAACAGCAGCTAAGAGACCTGCTGCAGCAACGCAACACGCAGAAAAACGACGACTGAAGCACCACGAACTGGCGTCACACACGGCATTCAGGCTATAATTCGCAGCTTGATTTTTTGCACACCAAGGCATCCACAAGGGTTGTTATGTCCGGAAAAGCGCAACAGCAATCCCGTCTCAAGGAGCTCATCGCCCGCGGTCGCGAGCAGGGCTATCTGACCTATGCGGAAGTCAACGACCATCTGCCGGAAGATATTTCCGATCCGGAACAGGTTGAAGACATCATTCGCATGATCAACGACATGGGCATCACTGTCTTCGAGACAGCCCCGGATGCCGATGCCCTGTTGCTCGCCGACAACGACGCCGATGAAGCCGCCGCTGAAGAAGCGGCTGCCGCACTGGCTGCTGTGGAAAGCGACATCGGCCGCACCACCGACCCGGTCCGCATGTACATGCGCGAGATGGGCACCGTTGAACTGCTGACCCGCGAAGGCGAAATCGAAATCGCCAAACGCATCGAGGAAGGCATTCGCGAGGTGATGGCGGCGATCTCCATGTTCCCCGGCACGGTCGATGGCATCATTGCCGACTACCAGCGCATCAGCGAGGAAGGCGGCCGTCTGTCAGAGATTTTCAGCGGCTATATCGATCCTGACGATGACGGCATGTCCGCCACCGACAGCGACGACATCCCTACTGAAAAGCTCAAGGATGACAACACCAAGGATGACGACGAGGACGAGGACGACGACAGCGACAGCTCGGATGACGAAGGCGATGGCGGCCCTGACCCCGAAGTCGCCCGTCAGCGCTTCGGTGCCATCGCCGAACAGCTGGACAAGACCCGCAAGGTTCTGAAAAAGCACGGCCGCAGCCACAAGAAGTCGCTGGCTGAGCTCGAAGCTCTGGCCCTGCTGTTCATGCCGATCAAGCTGATTCCCAAGCAGTTCGAAGCACTGGTTCAGCAGGTGCGCGGCGCTCAGGACCGTGTGCGCGAGCAGGAACGCAGCATCATGCAGCTGTGCGTGCGCGATGCCCGCATCCCGCGTGCCGACTTCCTGCGCAGCTTCCCAGGCCACGAAGTCGACGAAAGCTGGATCGATCGCCTGATCAAGGACCTGCCCAAGCATGCCGACAATCTGCAGCAGGTCCGCGAGGATGTGCTCAAGGCCCAGCGCAAGCTGATCGTCCTGCAGGAAGAATCCGAGCTGACGATTGCCGAAATCAAGGACATCAACCGGCGCATGTCGATTGGCGAAGCGCGCGCGCGCCGAGCCAAGAAGGAAATGGTCGAGGCCAACCTGCGTCTGGTGATCTCGATTGCCAAGAAGTACACCAACCGCGGCCTGCAGTTCCTCGACCTGATCCAGGAAGGCAACATCGGCCTGATGAAGGCGGTGGACAAGTTCGAATACCGCCGCGGCTACAAGTTCTCGACCTATGCCACCTGGTGGATCCGTCAGGCGATTACCCGCTCGATTGCCGACCAGGCCCGCACCATCCGCATTCCGGTGCACATGATCGAGACGATCAACAAGCTCAACCGTATTTCCCGGCAGATGTTGCAGGAAATGGGCCGCGAACCGACACCGGAAGAACTCGGCGAGCGTATGGAAATGCCCGAGGACAAGATCCGCAAGGTGCTGAAGATCGCCAAGGAGCCCATCTCGATGGAAACCCCAATCGGCGATGACGAAGATTCGCACCTGGGCGACTTTATTGAGGACTCGACCATGGAATCGCCGATCGATTCGGCCACCGTGGAAAGCCTCAAGGAAGCCACCCGCGAAGTGCTGGCCGGCCTCACAGCGCGTGAAGCCAAGGTACTGCGCATGCGTTTCGGCATCGACATGAACACCGACCACACCCTTGAGGAAGTCGGCAAGCAGTTCGATGTGACCCGCGAGCGGATCCGCCAGATCGAAGCCAAGGCCCTGCGCAAGCTGCGTCACCCGACCCGCAGCGACCACCTGCGCAGCTTCCTCGACGAGTAATCCGCAGCAGTCCCGCACAACGCCCGGCCAAGCCCGGGCGTTGTGCTTTTCAGCACTGGCCGCAGCCCGTATAATGCGCCGCTGTTGCACGAATAAGGGCCTATAGCTCAGTTGGTCAGAGCAGTCGACTCATAATCGATTGGTCGCAGGTTCAAGTCCTGCTGGGCCCACCACTCCCTCCGGTCGTACTGGTCCTCATGGGACTAATGGTATTGAAACCATAAAGTGGCCGCTTTGGCCAGGTTATGCTTCCATAGGTAAGCAGAATTGGCCGCACGCCAAATAGCAAAATCCTCTCGAAACAACTTCCTCTCAGCACCTATTCACAGAAACCTAAACCAGCGTCTGCGACAGTGCATGTACGCATTTTCACACCGCTCTTGCCCCCCACTATTCTGCCGTGAAATATAAATTACGCGCGATTACGCATGGTTTGCGTAATTACGCATATGGCGCGTAACTCCGCGTAATTTAGAAAAACCTTGTCCAACTTTTAAAAATCAACCCTGCATAATTCAATTTCATCTCACAAAATGCTAGGCAAATAACAAAGTCGTGGTATGCTCCTTTGTTATTTCGATAACCTGATTACCAACCAGAGGCACAGCCATGATCCGCTGCCATCTCGCCCGCATGATGGGCGAGCACAAGATGCGTATTGCCGACGTTGCCAGAGAAACAGGGTTAAGCCGTGCTACGGTGACCCTGCTTTATAAAGAAACGGCCCAGAAAGTGGATCTGGAAGCCATTGAACAGATCTGCGTACTATTCGATTGCACTGTGGGCGACCTGCTGGAGTTGGTGCCAAACCCAAGTGACCAAGGAGTGGCCTGATGGCATCTGAAGCAGATACCCGAGCAAATTATATCGATCCTGCATTACGGGCAGCGGACTGGCAGCCGAGCAATATCATTCGGGAGCATTACTTCACCGACGGTAGAAAGATGGCCGGAGGAGTGCGTGGGCGACGTTGCTTTGTGGATTACTTGCTTCACAAAGACAACCGTTATCTGGCTGTAGTAGAAGCCAAGAAAGAATCTGAGCATCCAACCAAAGGCCTGCAACAGGCCATCGACTATGCGAATAAGCTTCGTGTTCGATTCGTTTATTCCAGTAACGGCAAACAAACCTACGAATTCGATCTGGAAACAGGCAAGGGCGACTACATTGAGTTCTACCCAACGCCTGCTGATCTGGAAAAGCGCTATGCAGGTGAAACCACAGATTTAAGTCAAGAACTCAGAAACATCCCTTTCCATTTAGAAGGGGCCATGCAGCCACGTTATTACCAAGAGCTGGCGGTTCATGCGGCAACAGACGCTATCGGCCAAGGAAAATCCCGCATATTGCTCACGCTGGCCACCGGTACCGGCAAAACCTTCATCGCCTTTCAAATCGTTCACAAAGTTTTCCAGGCTCGCTGGAACCTTAACCAACCTGGCTCACGCAGGCCACGGGTATTGTTTCTGGCTGACCGTAATATCCTGGCCGATCAGGCCATTAACACCTTCAACCCCTATGAAAAAGACCTGATCAAAATCAACGGGGAAGAAGTACGTAAACGCAATGGTGTGGTGCCAACCAATGCCCACATATTTTTCGCGATCTATCAGGCGATTGCGGAGCGAGAAAACATTGATGGTTACTACAAAGCCTATCCCAAGGATTTCTTTGATCTGGTGTTGATTGATGAGTGTCACCGAGGTGCCGCTAATGACACAGGCTCTTGGCGAGCTATTCTCGACCACTTCAGTAGCGCCGTGCATTTAGGTTTAACTGCTACACCTAAACGCACGGACAACGTGGACACCTACGAATATTTTGGCCAGCCTGCTTATGTCTATTCACTAAAAGACGGTATCAATGACGGCTTCTTGACTCCCTACCGAGTTAAGCGAGTTAGAACCAATCTGGACGAATTGGTGCTCACCAAAGATGACGTGATCGTCGAAGGTGAATCTGGTCAGGATTTGTATCAGGTCGAAGACTATGACCGCAAAATTATTGTTGATGAACGCACAGAGCTGGTCGCCAAAGCCATCTTACAAAACATCAACCCGCTGGAAAAAACTATCGTCTTTTGTGAGAACCAAAACCACGCGCTGACCATGCGCGACATGATTAATAAATACAAATCCGTAAAAGACCCGCATTACTGTGTACGAGTCACCAGCGACGAAGGCAAGGTCGGCCGCGAACTGCTGGAAAAATTCCAGGACAACGACAAAGTCATCCCAACCATTATTACCTCATCACAAATGCTCACTACCGGTGTCGATGCCCGCAATGTCCGCAATGTGGTGCTGGATCGAACCATCGGCTCGATGGTGGAGTTCAAACAGATTGTGGGGCGCGGCACCCGAGTTTTTGATGGTAAGGACTACTTCACCATCGTGGATTTTCGGGGTGCGACCAACAACTTTTATGATGAGGAATGGGATGGCGAGCCCGAAGCGCCAGAGCCAGGCGGAACCCGAGAACCGACACCGCTACCCTACACGCCAGAGCCGCCCGAAGGCGGCGACGGGCCGGAACCCGAGCCAGGTGAGCCATGCCCGAGGTTAAAGGTAAAACTTGGCAGGCACCGTGAGCTCAAGGTCATCGATATTGAAACCCGCTATATCGACGAAAATGGCAAGCCTCTAACTACTCAGGAGTTCGTTGAACGGTTAGTTCAACAACTGCCAGGTTTGTTCACAAGCGTTGATGAGCTTCGGGAAATCTGGTCAGACCCAGACCTTCGCGAACAACTCTTGGCCAAATTGGTACAGGCTGGCTTTGATAAAGAACAGCTCTCGACCCTGCGCCGGATGTTCGATGCCGAAGACTGCGACATGTTCGATCTGCTGGCGTTTTTAGCCTTTGAACAACCCATGGCTACCCGTAAATCCAGAGCAGAAGTAGTGCGAGCCAACAGCGCATTCTTCGACCAGTACCAACAGGAAAAGGCCAAACAATTCCTGCATTTTGTCTTGAATCGCTACGAGCAAACTGGCGTTACTGAATTGGCACGTGAGCGCCTGCCAGCGTTGATTGAGCTATCCGGCCTTGGCACCACTAAAGATGCGTCCATGGCCTTTGGTGGCAAGCCTGCGCAGTTGCTCGCTGCCTTCAAACAACTACAACACCAGCTGTACCACGTGAGCTAACCAATGGAACTGAACTTAGCCCCCAACCCTTTGCATAGACAGGTACAGACCTTGCGAATTGATAAGGTCGCTACGCTGATCGGCGAGAATGGCTCAGGCAAATCCAGTATTTTGCAGTCGGTGTTTGAACAACGATTAGCCGGGCGAGACCATGAAAATCTTAAAGTCGTGTGCTTTTCATCTGGCCAAAATGAGAACTACTCAGAGAAATTCAGCGCCTATTTGAAAAGAGAAAGGCAAGCTGGGCGCGGCCTTAATCTTGACTGCTTCTATTTCGACAAATCTTGGTCAAAGCTGCTGATCTTTTTAGCCACAGCCATTAAGCGCAACGGCAAAGTTCGTTCTTTCTTGGTGGAACAAGGCTACGTCAACGAATCGCAGCCAGACAAAGACGATTTGAGCACAACCTTCAAGTGCGCTTTTAAAGTGGATAAAAACTACATTGTCCGTGTGCAGGATGCACTCAAGCGTGAAGAACGCGGTGAAGCCGACACACTGCGCTCAACACCATATTTTCGTTCACTGGAAAGCTTTATTACCAACCTGATATCACGTGAGTATGAGTTTGAACAGTCCCTGCGAAAGCGAACTGTTGATCTCACTGCCAATGGCTTAATTCGGGTTTCTTTCGACTACCCAAGGCAAGTTCAGGCGGGTGATGATGAAGCCGAAGCCGGTGAGCCCAACGCCCAAGCCATGGTTACCAACTGGGACCCGGAAGTGGCCTTTTTCACTCAGGCCGCCGACAACAACTACTTTATCGATAAGCCTCGTTGTCAACTCGTATTCAACAACAATATCGAGCTGGACCAGCTTAGCGATGGAGAATACCAGCTCCTATTCTTGTATGCGCTAATCGATCTGTTCGACTCTGAGAATACCCTGTTCCTATTCGATGAGGCAGACTCGCACCTTCACTATAAAAACGTCGAAAAGCTATGGGCGCTTCTCCACAGTATCAAAGGCCATGCCATCACAACCACCCACCTGCTCGACTCCATTTCAGCCAAAGAGAATCGTATAGAGCACCTGAAAGTGGTGGAAAAAGGCAGGATCAGCGAAGACAACAAAATCAAGCAATTGATCAATCGCCTGAGCGTATTGTCGCGCGCAAAATCGGTGGAATTTGAGGTGTGCGGCAAACTGCCTAACATTTCCTTGCTAGATGATTACAACGACTGGATTATCTTTACCAAACTTGCGGCACGCACGGGGTTAGACGTAAACCGACTAACCGCTGTGCATGCCATGAAAAAGTCATCCAGCTACGCTACTGCTAACGAGACCTTTGGCAAGGGCAAGATTGATTGGCTGTACGGCCTCAGCAAAATCGAATCCCCCTTGATCACAACCCAAATTTTTATGATTTGTGATCGGGATGAGGCAGCCCTGGATTGGAATGCCGCCAATGGCGTTCAAGTGAACGGGCAAGTGTACCGCGACTTGCTGAATGCCATTCGCTGGCCGCAAGGTATGAGGGTGACACCTTATTTACTTGCTTGGAAGCGCCGCGAAATCAAAAACTATTTACTCTCATACACCGCATTGGCGCACCACAATCTGCTTGGCCAAATAAACAATGGTGATATTGCGAAGCGCAATCACCTACAGCCCAATAACCCTGGTGATAACGGCGGTATTCGCACGTTAAACGTCAAAGACATTATCAACCCGCTGATTAATACCGATGGCGAAGGCTTGGACCCAGTAAAACTCCAAGCCTATATCGACCTGATTCCGCCCGCAGAAATCAGCGAAGACATCACCAACATGTACAATTTTATTATCGGAAAACTCTAAGCATGTCACTACAACAGAAAATTGACCGTATTACCGACATCCTACGCCGCGACGATGGCATCAGCGGTGCCATGCATTACACCGAGCAAACCTCTTGGGTATTGTTCCTGAAGTTTCTCGATGATTACGAATCGGAAAAAGAAGATGAGGCCGTATTGTCCGGCAAAGACTATCAACCGGTATTGGATGACGAGCATCGCTGGGCAAGCTGGGCCTGCCCTAAAGCGGCTGATGGCAAACTGGACCTAGCACGGGCAAAGACCGGGGATGACCTCACCGATTATGTCAACAATCAGCTATTCCCCTACCTGAAAAGCTTTGCCAATGCCGCCGCAACGGGCGCAGATCCAAAATCTTTTACCTACAAAATTGGTGCAATCTTTCAGTACCTGGACAACAAGATCGCTTCCGGCCATACCCTGCGTGAAGTGCTTGATATTGTGGATAGCCTGAACTTCCAATCCGAGTCTGACCTGTTTGAACTTTCGTTAGTCTATGAAGGCTTATTGCAAAACATGGGCGATGCCGGTGGTTACGCAGGCGAATTTTATACCCCGCGCCCCGTGGTGCGCGCCATGGTACAGGCCATTGACCCGAAACCCGGCGAGACAATTTATGACGCAGCAGCTGGTTCCTGCGGATTTTTGGTGGAAGCCTTTGAGCACCTGAAAAGCAAGAAGAGCCAACTCTCTACCGAGCAATGGGACTTTATCCAACGCGATACCTTCTTTGGTTTTGAGAAAACCTCACTGGCTTATGTTATGGGTATGATGAACATGATTTTGCATGGCATCGAGTCACCCAACTTGTTCCGTGGGAATACGCTGACGCAGAATATCCGCGACATTCAGGAAAAAGATCGTTACGACATTATTCTGGCTAACCCTCCGTTTGGCGGGAAAGAGAAGTCACAAATTCAGCAAAACTTTCCTATTCAGAGTAATGCGACTGAATTGCTGTTTTTACAGCACTTTATGAAAACTCTCAAAAGTGGTGGTAAGGCTGCAATCGTAGTACCAGAAGGCGTACTCTTCCAAACCAACAGTGCTTTTAAACAAGTCAAACAGGAGCTGCTGGAAAACTTTAACCTTCACACCATTTTAAGCCTGCCCGCTGGCGTATTTTTGCCGTACTCGGGTGTAAAAACCAACGTACTATTTTTTGAGCGTAGCGGCGGCACGAGTGATGTGTGGTACTACGAATGTGATCCCGAGCAAAAGCTCACCAAAAACAAACCAATCACCGACGAACACTTAAAAGAGTTTGTGGAGCTGTATAGCAGCCGCGAAACCACCGAACGTTCGTGGACTGTATCGGCCATTAAATTGGCCGAAGACTATGATCTATCCGCAAAAAACCCCGCCAAGCAAAAAGATGCCGAGCATCTAGCGCCAAACGATATTCTTAAGCAAATCCGTACTAAGGAAAAACTGGTTTCTGGCTTGTTGGATGAAATTGAAGACCTGTTGGCGGAGAAATAAGCATGGAACAGGTTTTATATTCATTGCCGGATGGGTGGGAGTGGCAAGTGTTAGCAGATGTTGTTGTTAAAACGGAAAACTTGAACCCGTTAAAACACGCAGATCAGCTGTGGACGTACATTGATATATCATCAGTAGATCGTGATCGATTTTCAGTTATAGATCCAAAGAAAATTCTAGGAAAAGATGCTCCATCACGGGCGAAAAAGCATGTACAGCTAAAGGACGTGATATTTGCGACGACACGACCAAACTTGAAAAACATAGCGTTGATTCGGGAAGAATATAGCTCACCAGTGGCTTCGACAGGTTTCTGTGTACTTAGAGCTAACGAAAAGGTTTTACCTGACTATTTGTTTTATTTTGTCACAACAGATTTTGTTCAAGCCCAAATTGAGCCCTATGTTGGTGGCGCTTCATACCCCGCGATTACTGATGGTAATCTTAAGAAGACTCCAATACCGATACCAAGCATCGAAGAACAAAAAAGTATCGTCGAAAAACTCGATGCACTAATCACCCGCATCGATACCGCCATCGAGCATTTGCAGGAAAGCGTCACACTGGCTGATGCGTTGTATGCGAGTGAGCTTAATAAGGTTTTCCCATCAGATGCTGATATCGAGTCTTTATCAGCTAAAGCTGGCTGGGTTTCACTGTCCGATATTTGCATTTTCGAAAACGGAGATCGAGGTAAAAACTACCCATCTAAATCAGCATTCGTAGCTGAAGGTATTCCTGTAGTTAGTGCCGGTAATCTTGGGGAAAGATATATAGATCATAAAGGGCTCAATTACATCACGCCTGAGCGTTATGACTTGCTAAGAAGTGGCCGAATAAAAATTGGAGATATCTTGTTTTGCTTAAGAGGCTCATTAGGAAAGGTAGCGATTTCAAAAGACATTAATGAAGGCGTAATTGCTTCATCACTGGTGATTATCAGGCCAAAAGAACATGTGTCAGCTGAATACATCTATAGGTACTTAAGAAGTAGTCTCTGCCAAAAATTTATCTCTTACTATAACAACGGCGCAGCGCAGCCAAACTTGTCTGCCAAAAGCCTAGGGAGGTTCATGTTGCCACTTCCTAATGCTGACGAACAAAAAATAATCGTCGAGGCTTTAGATGAGAAATATCAACTTAGCCAGAAGTTGCTAGATGCACTGAGAAATAAAATTAACCATCTTCAAAGCCTGAAAGCATCAATTCTCGATTCCGCCTTTAAAGGCGAGCTCTAAGGAGGGAGTATGAGTTTACAAACCAACCTCAAAGGCCGATTACGAAACACCTCTTTGCCCAAAAGCCACGGCCTGATGCCCGTTTTTGAGGCGGTGGTAAACTCAATTCACTCAATCGAAGAAAAGGGCAATGCCGATAATGGAAAGATTGTTCTGCGCATCAATCGAGCGACCCAAGGGGGCCTGGATTTAGATGCCAAAGCTCTACCGCCGATCATCGGTTTCACCATCACCGATAATGGCTGTGGTTTTGATGAAACAAACTTTAAGTCATTTGAAACGCTGGATTCCGACCATAAAATAAGCAAAGGCTGCCGAGGGGTTGGCCGCTTGATGTGGCTGAAGGTATTTGATCTGGTAGAAGTGGAGAGCCACTTCCGCGATGGTGATGGTGAACTAAAAAAACGCGTATTCTGCTTTGACGATAAACTGGGCGTCCATGGTGAAAAGGTTGTGGCGGCTACCGAACAGCAGTCGGGGACCCTCATCAAGCTAGTAGGGTTTGATGAGAACTTTAGAAAACAGGTTCCCACCAAAGGGCAGTCCATCGCCAATCAATTGCTTGAACATGTGCTCTGGTACTTTGTTCGTCAAGGCAGCGCACCCAAGATTCTGGTTGAAGATGCAGGTGACGTGTTCGACCTTGACCACTTGCTCGAAGAGCATATGCACGCCAGTGCGTTTCTCGAAACGATTTCAATCCGCGATTATTCCTTCGACCTGACCCACATTAAGTTTCGTGCATCAGTAAATAAAAAGCATCAGTTAGCTCTCTGTGCGGCTAACCGGCTGGTCAAAGAAGAGTCTATTCAAGGTAAGCTCCCTGGCCTGTACGGTAGAATTTCAGACGCTTCCGGCGAGTTCACCTACACCTGCTACGTATCTTCTGATTATCTAAACGAGCACGTGCGAAGCGAACGTACCTCCTTTGATATTGCCGAAGACGTTGAGGACATGCTCAACGAAGTCAGCTTCAAGGATATTCGCGATGCAGTGTTAGAACGCACTAAAGAATATCTACAAGATGTACTCGCGGAAAATGTCTCAGCTGGTCGCAAAAGAGTAGACGATTTTATTAACAATCACGCACCTCGCTACCGCCCCATTGCCAACTACGTTTCGGAAGAGCTACTGATTGTTGACCCAGAAAAGTCGGACAAGGAGCTTGAACTACACCTACATGCACAGTGGTATGAGGTGGAGCGACAATTAGTGAGCGAAGGCCATGACATCATGCAGCCTCAGTATGAGGAGCATGTCGAAGAATACAAAGAACGGCTGAGTGAATATCTACGCAAAGCAGAGGACCTTAAAAAATCAGACCTCGCAAATTACGTTTCACATCGCAAGGTAATTATTGATCTACTACAAAAATCCATAGAGCGTCTGGAAGATGGAAAGTATGCTCGCGAAGATATGATTCACGAACTTATTATGCCAATGCGAAAGGATTCCACAGAAATTTTCCTCGACTCTAGCAACCTATGGCTGATCGATGAGCGCTTGGCATTTCACAATTACTTAGCCTCGGATAAGACGCTGCGTGCCATGCCGATTACTGATAATGACTCAAACAAAGAGCCCGATTTACTTAGTCTGCGTGTATTCGATAATCCACTTCTCGTTAACGATAAGGCAAGTTTTCCTCTTGCGGCAATTACTGTGATCGAGATAAAGCGCCCAATGCGTAACGATATGCGTGAAGGTGAGGATAAAGATCCAATCGATCAAGCACTTAGTTATCTGGAGAGAATACGAGAAGGAAAAGTCACCACAAGAACAGGCCGCCCTATCCCAAGGAATACTGATATTCCTGGTTATTGCTATGTCTTATGTGATCTCACTGAATCAATGCGACGTCGTTGTCGGCGGGCAAATCTACGGATTACCTCTGACGGCATGGGTTATTTCGGTTACAACGAACCTTCCCATGCCTACATTGAAGTGCTCAGCTTTGATCAAATTGTACACGCAGCAAGAGAGCGTAACAGAGCATTCTTTGACAAATTGGGGCTGCCAGCAGCCCATTAGACATGAGGAGATATACCACTGCTGTACTGAACCCAATCAGTACAGCAGCGGTACACTCATCCGTTCTGACCACCTTCGCAAAATTACGCTAACCTATTGTCACAAAAGTACTTTTCGTTTATCTGCATTACGGTTGGCTATCCTTGATTTTGCTGGGCTTGCAGCGTTGCGTGCAAACTCATAATCGATTGGTCGCAGGTTCAAGTCCTGCTGGGCCCACCACTCCCTCCGGTCGTACTGGTCCTCATGGGACTAATCCAGCCCGAAATCACAGATTTCGGTCGTTACGGCGGCGCAAAGCAATGCTTTGCAAAACCCCGCCTGCACCCTGCTGGGCCCACCACTCCCTCCGGTCGCACGCTGATCCAGCCACGCAGCCCAGCTGCTCGAGGCAATCAGGTACACTGGCGGTACACTGCCGCGCGCTTTCGCGCCCGGCACCTTGATGATTTTCCGCAGGATTAACGCATGGCTGAGATCGGCCGTTACAACACCCTTGTTATCAGCAAACACACCGACTTCGGCCTGTATCTGCAGGGCGGGGAGCTGGGCGAGATACTCTTGCCGAAACGCTATATACCGAAACAGGACGACCTGCAGCCCGGGGACAGCCTGCGCGTGTTTCTGTATCTGGACAGCGAGGACCGGCCTATCGCCACCACCCTCAGACCGCGCGCCCAGGTCGGTGAATTCGCCAGCCTGAAGGTGACCGACGTCAACCCGGTGGGCGCCTTCCTCGACTGGGGCCTGCCCAAGGATGTGCTGTTGCCCCATGGTCAAATGCGCAAGCCGTTGCAGCCGGGTGACTGGTGTACGGTGTATCTGTATCTGGACAACGCCAGCCGACGCATTACCGCAACCACCAAGCTGGACCGCCACCTGGACCAGAGCCCGCCGCGCTACCGGGTTGGTGAGGCGGTGGAGTTCCTGCTGGCAGAACGCACCGACCTGGGTTTCAAGGCGATTATCGACAACCGCCATGCCGGTTTGCTGCACCGCAACGAGCTGTTTCGCCCGGTACGCCTCGGCATGCGCCTGTCAGGCTTTATCCGTGAGGTGCGTCCGGACGGCAAGCTGAACCTGACCCTGCAGGCACCCGGCAAGGCCGGTGCCGATGCCTTGCAATCGGCCATTCTGAATGAACTGCAGAACCGCGGCGGCACACTGCCAATGGGCGATCACAGCGACCCGCAAACGATTGCCGAACTGTTCGGCTGCAGCAAGGGCGCCTTCAAGCGCGCCATTGGCGGCCTGCTGAAACAGGGTCAGATACGCCTCTGCGACCGGCATATCGAACTGGTTGACGGACAGTCAGTACAGAACGATCAGTAACCGGTCATCTCCAGATAGCCCATGCCGGTATGGCTGCCACCTATTCGTATCGGCCCCTCCCAGTAAGGAATGCCGGTCCCCATCCAGGCCTGCGGGTTGAGCGCCTCTACCCGCACATCCAGCCCCTGTGATGGCACCTGCAATTGCCATTCGGTGGGCAAACGCCTCCCCGCCACCCGCGTCTGACCTAGCGGACGCATGTTGATCTGTGAGGGCTGCAGCGCGGTTAGCTGCCCCTCTGCATCAATCCAGCTGCCTGAGAAATAGTCTGCTGCGGTCCGGCTGCGCAGTCTGAACAGCATCACCCGCTCGCCGCTGGCCAGACTCAGCGAAAACCAGTCCCAGCCTTGCTGGTCCGCAGCCAGTGGCTGGCTGCTCCATTCACGATCGAGCCAGCCGGTGCCGTTGACCTGATAGGTTTGGCCATCCCATTCCAGCTCGCCACTCACCTGAAAAAACGGCTGGCTGTAGTACCAGGACGCCTGCCCCTGATCCGACTTGCGGCTAAAACCCCGCTCGCCGTGCAGCACCAGTGGCCGGTCACTGCGCAGTTGCAGCCGGTAGGCAAAACCGTCACCGCTGGCACGCAACTGCAGCGCATCCAGTTGCGGCCCGCCTTCGCTGTGCAACTGCCAGTCGTCGATCCAGACCCGCAGTGGGTCGGCCTCTGCGCCGGCCTGCCCTATGCCGCCGCGCGCCAGACGCTCGGCATGCCGGTGCGCATCTTCCCGGGTGACTGCCGCGTGCCCCAACCAGAGTTGCGGGCTTTGCCAGCCAGTCACCTGCTCGCTGGTCTGCTCCGGCCGCAGGGCCTGGCGGAACAGTGTCCATTGCACGCCCCAGTCGCGCCCCTGCTTATCCTTCAAGTTGGCCGTCAAATACCACCACTCGATGCGATGTGCCGGATGTGCGCCGTGATCCGCCGGAAAACTCAGCGGCGTACCCGGCGTTACTTCCGCAAAGTTTTCGGCGTGGCTGCCAAGTCCGGCAAATCCCTGACCAGCCGCCGGCGGCTGATCATCGCAGCCGTACAGCCATAGCGCAGCGCACAACAGGCAGAGGACTCTATTCATGGACAAACCGCCTGAGCATGCTCATCGGCCCGCGGGAGCGCAAGCGCCAGAGTGGCCACAGGCAGGCCAAGGTCACGGCCAGCATGGCCAGCCCGGCCAGTTGCAGCCATTGCAGCGGGAACCAGTGCCAGGGCAACCGCCAGCCAAAGGCCTGGACATTCACCACATCCACCAGCAGCCAGGCCAACAGCAGGCCCAGCGGGATTGCCAGCAGCAAGGTGAGGCAGGCCAGCGACAACATTTGCAGCAGACTCAGCCACGCCAGCCGCCTGGCGCTGAGTCCGACCGCCCAGAGCGGAGCGAGTTGCAGCAGCCGGCTGTCGGCCAGTGTCAGCAGGCTGCCAAACAGCCCCAGCACCGCCACCAGCAGTACCAGCCGGTTGAGTGCGCTGGTGGCGGCAAAGGTCTGCTCGAATACCCGGCTCGACCATTGCTGCAGACTGCGCTGGTCAATCGCCTGATTACCCGGCAGCCCCAGCGCCTGACGAATCCGCTCAACCAACAGGGCCGGATCACCGTGCTCCAGCAGAACCGCAAAGCTTCGCGGCGGCAACTGCGGCCAGGCCTGGCGCAGCAGGCCGGAATCCATCAGCACCTGACCACGCGGGTTGCCATAATCCGCGTAGCTGCCCAGCACCTTAAGGCTCGGGCGAGCCGGCAGCATGTCCAGGGTCAGACTGTCGCCCACCGACAGCTGCAAGCGACGCAGCAACTGCTCACTGAGCAACACACCCTCAGCCGCCGCCAATCGCGGCCAGACATCCTCGTCGGCCTGCAACAGTGGCCAGCTATCGGCATACAGCGGATGCTCAAGAATACCGCTGAGTTCCACCGGCCAACCCTGCAACTGTGCCTGCCGCTGCCAGCTGGGCAACACGGCGGATACCTCGGGCTGGCTCAACAGCCACTGCTCAATCGCCGTGGCCTGCTCAGGCGAATCGGCACGCAGATACACATCGGCGGCCAGCCGCTGCTGCAGCCAGCCCTCGAAGGTCAGACGAAAGCCACTGGTCATGCTGCCGACCCCGGTATTCGCAGCCAGGGTCAGCAGCAAGGCCATCAGTGCCAGCCCCAGACCACCCAGCTGCTGCTGGCTGTCGGCCCAGAACCAGCGTACCAACGGGCGCCGCGACAGGCGCCGGGCCAGGCCGAGTAGACCGGCCAGCCAGGGTGGCAGCAGCAAGGCGGCGCCCAGCAACACGCAGGCAAGCAACAGCAAACCGCTGGCCAGACCATCACCCAACCACCAGAGGCAACCACCCAGCCCCACCAGCAGCAGGCCAGTCAGCGCCTGCCAACGCAGCAGCCGGCGCTGCGCGGCACGCCAGGCCTGCGGCCGCGCCCACTGCAATACCGGCAGGCGCAAACCCTGCCAGAAACTCGCAGCGCCGGCCAACAGACTACCCAGCAGCGCCATCCCCAGCCCGCTCAGCCACCAGTGCCAGGACAGCTGCAAACGGGCGGCCACCGCGGTGCCATACAGCCCGCGCAAGCTGCCGGCCAGATCTGCCAGCAGCCAGCCGGCCAGCAATCGGCCGCTGAGCAAGCCCAGGCTTCCGGCCAGCAGGGCGAGCAGCAGCAATTCCGCCAGCAACAGCACAGCCAGCAGCCGCAACGACACCCCGCAACTGCGCAAGCCCTGCAGCATGCTGCGCCGCTGCTGCACCGCCAGCCCGGCAGCGGCATGCACGATAAAGAGTCCGACGACAAAGGCCAGCAATCCCAAAGCGGTCAGGTTCAGATGAAAGCTGTCGGTCAGGCGAGCCAGCTCGGCTTCCTCGCGTTGCTGCCACAGCAGATTGATTCCCTGTGGCAGCGCCGGCTGTTGCGCGGCAAAGCCCTGCTCCACCAGCAATTCGCTGAGCTGGCCGGGCAAGTCCAGCAACTGCTGGGCCTGACCTATGTCCATCACCAGCGTGCCGGGTGGCACCGCCGCCCTGACCTGCAAGGCTGGGAGCGGCCGGGCATTCACCGCCTGCGGGCGCTGGCCCTGCTGCCAGCCCAGCTCGGCCAGACTGTCGGCGGCAATCCAGCTCTGCCCCTGATCCAGCAGAAAGAGCTCTAACTCAGCGGTTTCTTCCACCACCTGCGCCAGTGCCCCCTCGCTGGGCAGCGTCAGCGGGTCAATGCCGACCACCTGCAGACGCTGCGGTCCGGTCGGGCCGTCAAACAACAGGGTTCCCTGCAGCAACGGTGATACCGGCCAACCCGCCCGGCGCAGTTGCACATAGATATCCTGGTTGATCAGACCGCTGCCTTCGGCGACCAGCAGGCTCTGCTGAGCGCTACCAAACAGCTCCGCGGCACGCTGGTAACTGTCACGCGCCTGGGTATTCAGCGCCTGCACGCCGCTCCACAGCGCGGTGGCCAGCCACAGGCCAAGCAACAGGCAGGCCGCCTGCAGTGGATGACGGCGCCAATGGGCCAGCAGCGCCCGCCAGCACAGCCAAAAGCGACCCATCACAGCAATTGCCCGCGCACCAGCTGGCGACAGGCGTCCAGACGCGCAGCCTGGCGCTGGCTATGGGTCACCATCAGCAGGCTGCTGCCGCTGTCCGCCACCAGCTCCAGCAACAGCGCCATCACCTCATCGGCATTCTGTTGATCAAGACTGCCGGTCGGCTCATCCGCCAGAATCAATGGCGGGCGCGACGCCAGTGCGCGTCCAATGGCGACCCGCTGCTGCTGACCACCGGACAGCTGCTCGGGATAGCGCTGCAGCAGGCTGCCAAGGCCCAGGCGATCGACCAGTCGGGCCGACCATTGCGGGTCGTGGCGACCATTGAGGCGCGCCTGGAAGTCCAGGTTGGCGGCCACATCCAGCGCCGGAATCAGATTGAACTGCTGGAATACCAGCCCCAGACGCTCGCGCCGCCAGACCGCACGCGCCGCCTCCGGGGCAGCTGGCAGCCTGTCGCCGGCCAGCTGTATGCTGCCGCCGTCGGCCTGATCAAGGCCGGCAATCAGGTGCAGCAGAGTGCTCTTGCCGCTACCGGATTCGCCCATCAGGGCCAGACTGCTGCCGGCCGTCAGGTCCAGATCCAGATCGTGGATGACCGTCAGGGGGCCTTCGGGGGTCAGGTACTGCTTGGACAGGGCACGGATGTGCAGCATCGCAACGACCTTGGCAATGCCGGCTGTTGCCGACAGGTAGCGGCTTCAGCAGCGGGGGACTCTGGGCTTAAGCGTCTTTGACACTAGCGCCGTAGCCGGCACACGTCCAGCTCGGAAAGCAACCGGACATTTCTGCAGACAACAAAAAACCCCGCCGAAGCGAGGCTTTGCAGAATATTGTCCTGATCATCCCTAATGGCGCGTCTCCAGACACTGTCCATAATCCCTGTTGCTATGCGTGCTTCCTGCGTGCTCCCTGCGAAACACATAGTATCCAGCGCGACACTCCGGGCAAATAGGCCATTGCCACCAGCACTTGTAAGCATTTGCTTACAAAGACAGCGCCTGTGCCAGACAATCCGGCACGGACGCTGCTTGTCCGGCTCAGAACTGCTCGGCAGCCAGTTCGAACAACGGTTCGCTGCCGGCACGCACCGACTCGCTCAGCGAGTGAATGCGCGGCAACAGACGCTTGATGAAGAAACGGCCAGTGCTCAGTTTGGCCTGATAGAAGCCATCGCTGTCCTGGTCCAGTTTCGCCAGTGCCGCCTTGGCCATGCGCGCCCACATATAGGCGTAGGCGGTATAACCAAACACGTGCAGGTATTCCACCGAAGCGGCACCCACTTCGTTGGGGTTGCTCTGGCTGCGCTCGATCACCAGCTCGGTGAGCTGCTCAAGGTTTTCCAGCGCCGCCGCCAGCGGTTGCACAAACTCGGCCAGCGCCTGGTCACCATTGGCCGCAATAAAGCCCTTGATCTCGTCGGCAAACACACGGAAGAAGGCGCCCTTGTTGGCAACTGTCTTGCGCCCCATCAGGTCCAGCGCCTGAATGCCGTTGGTGCCCTCGTAGATTTGTGCAATGCGGACATCGCGCACCAGTTGCTCCTGGCCCCACTCGCGAATATAACCATGACCACCGAATACCTGCTGGCCGTGCACACAGCTTTCCAGCCCCAGATCGGTGAAGAACGCCTTGGCCACCGGCGTCAGCAACGCGACCAGATCCTCACCCTTGCGGCGCACTTCGGCATCATCGCTGTACTTGCTGATATCCAGCTGCGAACCAACGTAGGTGGAGAAGGCGCGGCTGCCTTCGGTCAGCGCCTTGATGGTCAGCAGCATGCGCCGAACATCCGGGTGCACGATGATCGGGTCAGCGGCCTTTTCCGGCTGCTGGGCACCAGTCGGTGCGCGGCTCTGGATGCGATCACGGGCATAGGCCACAGCGCTCTGGTAGGAGGCCTCGGCACAGCCGATGCCCTGAATACCGATCGACAGGCGCTCGTAGTTCATCATGGTGAACATGGCGTTCAGGCCCTTGTTGATCTCGCCGATCAGAAAGCCACGAGCACCGTCAAAGTTCATCACGCAGGTGGCCGAACCCTTGATACCCATCTTGTGCTCGATCGACCCACAGGCAAGGCTGTTGCGCTCACCGAGGCTGCCATCGGCATTGACCATGAACTTGGGCACCAGGAACAGCGAAATCCCCTTGGGACCGGCCGGCGCATCAGGCAACTTGGCCAGTACCAGGTGGATGATGTTCTCGGTCAGGTCATGCTCGCCACCGGTGATGAAGATCTTGGTACCGGTGATCAAATAGCTGCCGTCAGCCTGTGGCTCGGCCTTGGTGCGGATAATACCGAGATCAGTACCGGCATGCGGCTCGGTCAGGCACATGGTGCCAGCCCAGGTGCCGCCATACAGGTTCGGCAGATAGGCCTGCTTCAGCTCCTCGCTGCCATGCGCGTCCAGTGCCAGGCAGCAGCCGGCGGTCAGTGCCGGATACAGGGCGAAGCTGTTATTGGCGCCATAGACCATTTCCTCGACCTGCACGCCAAGCGTCTTGGGCATACCCAGCCCACCAAACTCAGGATTACCAGCAAAACCTACCCAGCCACCCTCGGCATAGGTACGGAAAGCCTCCTTGAAACCACTCGGAGTAGTCACCACACCGTCCTTCCACTGGGCACCCTCCTCGTCACCGCTACGGTTCAGCGGAGCGATGGTCTGCGCGGTGATTTTGCCTGCCTCTTCCAGCATGGCATCGGCGGTCTCGGCATCGATCGCACCGTTCAGGCCGGGCAGGCTCTGCCACAACTTGTCGGCTTCGAACACTTCATTGAGGACAAAACGGATATCACGCAGGGGGGCTTTGTAGTCAGCCATGGGGGGCTCCTCTAGCAAAATCGTACCCGGACCATACCGGGAAACTGCCAGAATTGTACCTTGCAAACATTTACGCCGATAGCGTCCCTATATGACTTTTTCTTTATTTTCAGTCACATTTTATCCATTTCCGCTATCAGCCAAGAGCAGCCTGCCTGGTGATCAATAAAAAACCCCGACCACAAGTGGCCGGGGCTTCCGTTTCTTTCATCAGGCTCAGAACTGCTCGGCGGTCAGCTGCATCAGACAGTCGGCGCCCGCTTCCAGTGCCTCGACGTGCGCCTGGGCGCGCGGCAGCAGACGCTTGAAGTAGAACTCCTGGGTCGCCAGTTTGGTCTGGTAGAAGTCCGCCTCGCTGGTACCCGCATCCAGTTGCTGCTGGGCAACCAGGGCCATCTTCAGCCAGAAGAAGGCCAGGGTCACATAACCGGAGAACATCAGGTAGTCGACCGACGCAGCGCCAACTTCATCGCGGTTCTGCATGGCCTTCATGCCGATCTTGGTGGTCAGCTCGCCCCACTGGCCGTTCAGCTGAGCCAGCTTCTTCACATAGCCGCCAAGGGTCGGATGCGCCTCATTGGCCTTGCAGAACTGGTGAACCTGCCTGGTAAAGGCCATCAGCATCTTGCCCTGGCTACCCAGCACCTTGCGACCCAGCAGGTCCAGTGCCTGGATACCGTTGGTGCCTTCATACAACAGGGCGATACGGCAGTCACGCATCTGCTGTTCCTGGCCCCACTCCCGAATGAAACCATGGCCGCCGAACACCTGCACGCCGTGACTGGTCACCTCAAGGCCGGTTTCGGTCATAAATGCCTTGCAGATCGGCGTGAGGAAGGCCAGCTGGTTTTCGGCATCAGCCCGCTCCGCCTCGTCACTGGAGTAATGCGCCTTGTCCAGCAGCTGTGCGGTGTAATAGGACAGCGCACGGTTACCCTCATTGAAGGCCTTCATGGTCAGCAGCATGCGCCGCACGTCCGGATGAACGATGATCGGGTCTGCCGGCTTGTCGGGGAATGCCGGGCCACTCAGGGCGCGCATCTGCAGGCGATCACGGGCATAGGCCACGGCGCTCTGGTAGGACGCCTCGCCATGGCAGAGACCCTGCATACCGGTACCCAGACGGGCATGATTCATCATGGTGAACATGCAGTTCAGGCCCTTGTTGATCTCGCCGATCAGGAAGCCGGTAGCGCCCTCGAAGTTCATCACACAGGTCGCCGAGCCCTTGATACCCATCTTGTGCTCGATCGAACCACAGGCCAGGCTGTTGCGCTCACCGACCTCACCGTTGGCGTCCGGCAGGAACTTGGGCACGATGAACAGCGAGATACCCTTGGTGCCGGCCGGCGCATCAGGCAGCTTGGCCAGTACCAGATGGACGATGTTCTCGGCCATATCGTGTTCGCCGCAGGAAATGAAGATCTTGGTACCGGTGATCCTGTAGGTGCCATCAGCCTCGGGCACGGCACGGGTCTTGATCAGGCCCAGATCGGTGCCGCAATGCGGCTCGGTCAGGCACATGGTGCCGGTCCAGTCGCCAGGGGTCAGCTTGCTCAGGTACAGATCCTTTTGTGCCTGGGTGCCATGCGCACGAATCGCTGCGGCACAACCGTGCGACAGCCCCGGATACATGCTCCAGGCATAGTTGGCAGAAGCCACCATTTCACTGATGACCAGTCCCAGTGAGGCCGGCAGACCCTGGCCGCCATACTCGGTGGGGCCAGTGATCGAGCCCCAGCCATTCTCGACATACTGCTGATAGGCTTCCTTGAACCCTTTGGGCGTAGTCACCACACCATTTTCGATATGGCAGCCTTCCTCGTCTCCGATGCGATTCAGCGGAGCCAGTACCTCACCGGCAAACTTGGCGCCCTCTTCCAGAATGGCATTCACCAGGTCAGGTTCGACATCCTGCAGACCCAGGGCCTGGTAGCCCGCGGCGAAGTCAAAAACCTCATCCATGACGAAGCGCATGTCGCGCAAGGGTGCTTTGTATTCAGGCATTTTCTTCAGCTCTCCGAAAGGGTGGCACGGACCATACCTGCCACCTGGAATTCATACGACCGTTTGGACACTAAATTGCCGGTGGCAAGAGGGTCAAGCGCCCGCAGGCTACATTAAATGCCTTGATACAAGCCCATAACACAGACTGCCCCAAGCCGATGCAGCGCAGGCGATAAACCGGCTTTTTATGCAATTTAGCTATATCAGAATCATTTTTTTGACTTGGACAATACTAACGCCCAGCATTAATGTGACGCCCCAGACGGGTTCCGCAGCGCGGAGCCGATACCTCACACGAGATTCAGGTTACCTATGAGCTGGGACTCCTTGCCCATGTTCGGCGTTGCCGCCCTGCTCTGCTGGGTGTTTTACGCCTTCGCCCGGGAACGCTTCAGCCCCGATGTCGTGGTTGGTATCGCCGTAGCCGTGCTGCTGGTCAGCCAGTTGCTGACTCCTGCCGAAGTCCTCGGCGTGCTGTCCAACAGCGCTCCGATCACCATTGCCTGCCTGTTTATCCTGTCCGCTGCACTGGAGCGCACCGGTTGTGTGGAATCGCTGGGCAATCTGGTCGGCCGCGCTGGCGGCGGAAGTAGCTGGCGCACCCTGTTCAGCCTGATGCTGACCGCCATGCTGCTGTCGACCTTTATCAACAACACCCCGGTCGTAGCGATTCTGACACCGGTCGCCATTGCCCTGGCTACCCGGGTTGGCAGCAAGCCATCGAAAATGCTGATCCCGCTGTCCTACGCCACCATCCTCGGCGGCACCATGACCATGATCGGCACCTCGACCAACATTCTGGTCGACGGCGTGGCACGGGCCAATGGAATGGCGCCATTCAGCATGTTCGAAATTACACTACCGGGCCTGATTATGGCCGGCATTGGCCTGGCCTTTATCCTGCTGTTTGGCCAGCGTCTGCTGCCTGACCGCGAAAGCCTGTCAAAACAGCTGCGCCCTGACCAGAGCCGTACCTTTATGACCGAACTGCTGGTGCCACATGATTCGGCAGTGATCGGCCAGACGATTGCCCAGGCCAACCTGAATGGCAAAAGCGGCATTCAGGTACTCAAGATCTTCCGCGGTGACGAAGAGCTGTCGACACCGGTCAACACTACCGTGCTCAGCGCCGGGGACCGACTGGTACTGCATGCCAACATGCGCGATTTCGTGGAAATCCGCCAGAACGGCCTGCTCGCCTTCAACCGCGAACAGACCGGCGACTTCGAGACCATTTCCACCCGCGACGTGGTGCTGGCAGAGGCGATAGTCGGACGCAACTCGCGTTACAGTCACCGCCCGCTGCGCGACCTTAACCTGACCGCGCGCTACGGCATCCATGTGCTGGCGATCCACCGCCACAACGAGAACATCCAGGACAACCTCGACGAGTTCCAGTTGCAGTTCGGTGATGTGATGCTGGTCGAGGGCACTCCGGCGCAGATCAAGAAATTTGCCGACAATGGCGAGCTGATCAGCCTGAACACCGTGCAGGAGCGCGCCTACCGGCGCGACAAGGCGCCGATCGCGATTGTCTCCATCGTGGCGGTGATGGCGCTGGCGGCGCTTGGCGTAATGCCGATCGAAGGGCTGGCAATGATAGCGGCGGCAGTAGTGATCGCCACCGGCTGCCTGGATGTGGAAGATGCCTACAAGGCGATCGACTGGCGCATTCTGACCATTATTTTCGGCATGCTGGCCTTCAGCATTGCGATGAACAAGGTGGGTCTGGTCAGTGGCATCGTCGGCCAGGTCATGGGGCTGTCGCCGCTGCTCGGACCACTGTTCATGCTGTCGTTCATTTACCTGCTGACCTCGTTACTGACCGAGCTGGTCAGCAACAATGCGGTGGCCGTACTGCTGACGCCGATTGCCATCGGCGTGGCCCAGCAGCTGGGCGCCGACCCCCGTCCCTTCGTCATTGCGGTAATGTTCGCTGCCAGTGCCAGCTTCGCCACGCCGATCGGCTACCAGACCAACACCTTCGTCTACAGCGCTGGCGGCTACCGCTTCAGCGACTTCCTGCGCATCGGCGTGCCGCTCAACCTGATCATGTGGGCTACTGCCACCCTGGTTATCCCGCTGATCTGGCCGCTGTTTCCCGAATAACTGAAAACCCGCTCGCCCCCCGGGGGGGCAAGCGGGTTTCAGCGGGCGTTGCACGGACGTTTCAGCGCGACGCCTCCAGCGCCTGCTGCAGATCCGCCAGAATGTCATCGATATGCTCAATCCCGATCGACAGGCGCACCATGTCACGCGGCACCCCGGCCCTGGCCAGTTCCTCGTCATTCAGCTGGCGATGGGTGGTGGTCGCCGGGTGGCAGGCCAGCGACTTCGCATCGCCGATATTCACCAGCCGCACGATCAGCTTCAGCGCGTCAATAAAGCGCGCACCCGCCTCCTGCCCGCCCTTGATGCCGAACGACAGGATTGATGCCGGCACCCCGCCCATGTAGCGCTGCGCCAGGGCATGCTCGGGATGATCCGGCAGGCCGGCAAACTGCACCCAGGCGACCTGTGGATGCCCTTGCAGGTACTCGGCCACGCGCATGGCGTTCTGGCAATGGCGCTCCATACGCAACGCCAGGGTTTCCAGTCCCATCAGAATCTGGAAGGCGTTCAGCGGTGAAAGTGCCGCGCCCATGTTACGCAGCGGCACCACCCGGCAACGACCGATAAAGGCCGCCGGACCGAAGGCCTCGGTATAGGTGACGCCGTGGTAGGACGGATCCGGGGTGTTCAGCAGCGGGAAGCGCTTGGCATTGTCTGCCCAGGGGAAGCGTCCGCTATCCACAACGATGCCACCAATGGTGGTGCCATGCCCGCCGATATACTTGGTCAGCGAATGCACCACGATATCCGCGCCATGCTCGAAGGGCCGGCACAGCACCGGGGTGGCCACGGTATTGTCGACGATCAGCGGCACGCCATGCCGGTGCGCCGCCTCGGCGAGCGCGGCCAGATCAATAATGTTACCGGACGGGTTGCCGATCGATTCGCAGAATACCGCCTTGGTGCGCTCGTCAATCAGCGCCTCCAGCGCGGCGATATCATCATGCGCGGCAAAGCGCACCTCGATGCCCTGACGTGGCAGGGTATGGGCAAACAGGTTGTAGGTTCCGCCATACAGCTTGGCCACCGAGACGATATTGTCACCCACCTCGGCAAGGGTCTGTATCGCATAGGTGATCGCCGCCATGCCCGAGGCCACCGCCAACGCGCCAACACCGCCCTCAAGGGCAGCCATGCGCTGTTCCAGCACATCATTGGTCGGGTTCATGATCCGCGAATAGATGTTGCCCGGCACCTTCAGGTCGAACAGGTCGGCGCCATGCTGGGTGTTGTCAAAGGCGTAGGAGGTGGTCTGGTAGATGGGGACAGCGACCGCCTTGGTGGTCGGATCCGGCGAGTATCCGGCGTGGATGGCGAGGGTTTCCAGCTTCATGGCGGCTTCCTTGTTGTTTACAGGGTTTACATGTCGCAGCAGCATGCCCAACTGGCATGCCGGGGTCAATCAGCGACATTTTGTCTCGCTATAGGGTGACTGTCTCGGGGAGTTGCCATACTCTTGGTCAGATAAATTCCTTCTGCCCCCATGGAGTTCCGCCGCATGCCAACCATTTTGATGGCCACCGATCTCAGTCCTGAAGCCGATCTGGCCTTGCAACGTGCCTGCCAGGTTGCCAAACGTCTGCATGCTGATCTGCTGGTCGTGCATGCGGTGGACAGCTCCATGCCGCTGGTTGCCCAGGATCGCCTGTGCAAGGAAGCGCGCAGCCAGGTCGAGGAGCAAATAGCCCGCTGCCCACAGACCGCCGATTTGTCAGTGCGCATACTGGTCGAGTCCGGTCATATCACCGAGTGCATTCTGCGCACCGCCGCAGAAGAGGATGTGCAGCTGATCGTTCTCGGCCAGCATCACCAGAGCACCCCTGAGCTGTTTGTCGGCACCACGCTGGAGCGGGTCAGCCGCCTCGCCGCTGTACCGGTATTACTGGTGGCCCGTCAGGCCAATGATTACCGTCAGGGTGTTCTTGCACTTGATTTTTCCGCCTGCGGCAGCGCCGCCCTGCGCATGGCTTCGATGCTGGTCGATGGTGGCAAGTTGCAGGCCGTGCATATCTGTAATCCGCCGCTGAGCACCCGCCTTGGTGGCCAGCGGGCTCGCAGCAGCTACGCGGTGGAACAGCGAGCGACCCTGGAATACCTGATCAAGGACGAGCTGGAAACGCTGGAAATGCAGGGCATCACCAAGCCGGAAATCGGACTTACGCTGGCCGAGGGTGGCGTACTGGCGTCGCTGCTGGAAGAGGTAAAACAACAGCGCCCGGACTTTATTGCCCTGGGCAGCCATGGCCGCAGCGGCATTGGCGAGGCACTGCTCGGCAGTCTGGCGCTGGAGCTGCTGCGCCAGCCACCCTGTGATGTGCTGGTGGCCCGCTGAGAGTTAGCACTGAACAACAAAACGGGCCCGCGGGCCCGTTTTTCATTGGTCGCTGTCGCGCCCCTCAAGGTGGTCATGCAAGGCAATGAATTGCTGGGTCAGCTTGTGCCGGCCATCGAGAAAAATCAGCGGCGTGTTGACCTGATGCGACTCGCGCATGCGCACCGAGCTGGCCAGATGTACCGGCAACACCGGCAGCCCCTCGGCGACCAGTTCGTCAATCATCTGCTGCGGCAGGGTTGCACGCGGTTGGAACTGGTTGACCACGATGCCCTCAACCTGCAGATCCTCGTTGTGTTCCTCGCGAATGTCTTCCAGCTCACGCAGCAGGCCATACAGTGCCTGGCGCGAGAAGGCGTCACAGTCGAAGGGGATCAGGCAGCGATCGGCTGCGATCAGCGCGGATATAGTGTAGAAGTTGAAGGCCGGCGCGGTATCGATATAGATCCGCTCGTAGCTGCCCTTGAGTTCCTTCAGCAGCTTGCGCAGCTTCTGGATCTTGTAGCGCGACTCCAGCTTGTGCTGGAGTTCCGCCAGTTCCGGACTGGCTGACATCAGCCAGAGGTTCTCGAAGGGCGTCTCGCTGACATAGGACTCGGCCTTGCGGCTGAACAGGCTGGCCGACAGGGTTTCACTGAAGAAATCGGCAATGCTCAACGGCACATCGGCCAGTCGCTCACCCATCAGGTAATGGCTGGAGTTGGCCTGCGGGTCCAGATCGATCACCAGCGTCTTGTAACCGGCGGCGGCACTGACAGCGGCCAGATTGCAGGCGATGCTGGACTTGCCGACACCGCCCTTCTGATTGAACACCACGCGACGCATGTTTCTCTCCTTGAATGCGACGGCGCCCGTTACAGGGCTACCGCCGAGGGATCGTGATAAACCGCTGACAATTCGTGTACGGCCTCGATAAAGGCGCCAGCATGCGCCGGATCAACCTCAGGGGTAATACCATGCCCGAGGTTGAATACATGACCATTGCCTTTGCCATAGCTAGCTAGAATCCGCGCCACTTCCTCGCGGATCGACTGCGGGCTGGCATACAGCACGCTGGGGTCCATATTGCCCTGCAGCGCGACTTTACTGCCAACCCGCGAGCGCGCCACACCGATATCGATGGTCCAGTCCAGGCCCAGTGCATCGGCACCGGTGTCAGCCATGCTTTCCAGCCACAGGCCACCGTTCTTGGTGAACAGGATCACCGGAATCTTGCGACCCTCATGCTCGCGAATCAGCCCGGCAACAATCTTGCGCATATAGGCCAGCGAGAACTTCTGGTAGGCATCCGCCGACAGGTTGCCGCCCCAGGTATCGAAGATCTGCACGGCCTGGGCGCCGGCCAGAATCTGCCCGTTCAGATAGGCGATAACCGCGTCAGCCAGCTTATCCAACAGCAGGTGCATGGCCTGCGGATCGTTGTAGAGCATGGCCTTGCTCTTGCGGAAATCCTTGGAGGAGCCACCCTCGACCATGTAGGTCGCCAGGGTCCAGGGGCTGCCGGAGAAGCCGATCAGCGGCACCCGGCCATTCAGCTCGCGGCGGATGGTACGCACGGCATCCATCACATAGCCAAGGTCCTGTTGTGGGTCAGGGATTGGCAGGGCCTGAATATCCGCCAGCGTATCAATCCGCTTGCGAAACCGCGGACCTTCGCCGGTCTCGAAGTACAGGCCCAGGCCCATGGCATCGGGTATGGTAAGGATGTCGGAAAACAGGATGGCGGCATCCAGCGGATAGCGCTCCAGCGGCTGCAGGGTTACTTCACAGGCCATCTCGGGGTTCATGCACAGCCCCATGAAGTCGCCAGCACGAGCACGGCTGGCGCGGTACTCCGGCAGATAGCGTCCGGCCTGGCGCATCATCCATACCGGCGTGACATCCACGGGTTGACGCAGCAGGGCGCGCAGGAAGCGATCATTTTTCAGTTCGGTCATGGGGCTGGTATCCGTTTGCAGAATCAGCGGGCATTGTACCGACATTTACTGGGAAAGATCAGGCCCGGTGCGGCAAAGGGGCGCAGCGCGCCCCCATACAGATATGACAGCCCGTGCGCCCGTCAGACGTCCAGATAATCCAGAATGCCCTCAGCCGCCTGACGGCCTTCCCAGATTGCGGTCACCACCAGATCCGAACCGCGCACCATGTCGCCACCGGCAAACACCTTGGGGTTGCTGGTCTGGAAACGATAGCGGGCCTGTTCGGGCGCTACCACCCGACCCTGACTGTCGGTGTTGATCGCATGCTCGGTAAACCAGGGCGCCGGGCTGGGACGGAAGCCGAAGGCAATGATCACCGCATCAGCCGGCAGCACCTCTTCGGAGCCGGGAATCGGCTCGGGGCTGCGACGGCCATTGGCATCCGGCTCGCCCAGGCGGGTTTCCACCACCTTGACACCCTCTACCCGGCCGTCGCCTACGATGGCAATCGGCTGACGGTTGAACAGGAACTTCACCCCTTCCTCGCGGGCATTCTTCACTTCCTTGCGTGAACCCGGCATGTTTTCCTCGTCACGCCGGTAGGCGCAGGTAACCGACGCCGCCGTCTGGCGGATCGAGGTGCGATTGCAGTCCATCGCCGTATCACCACCGCCCAGCACCACCACACGCTTGCCCTGCATGTCGATAAAGTCCTCGGCGGACTTCTCGAAACCCAGATTGCGGTTGACGTTGGCAATCAGGAAATCCAGCGCATCATGTACACCCGGCAGATCCTCACCGGGGAAACCGCCCTTCATGTAAGTGTAGGTACCCATGCCCATGAACACCGCATCGTACTCTTCCAGCAACTGCTGCATGCTGACATCGCGGCCGATCTCGGTGTTCAGCCGAAACTCGATCCCCATGCCCTGGAAGATTTCGCGACGCCGTGACAACACCGGCTTTTCCAGCTTGAACTCAGGAATACCAAAGGTCAGCAAGCCACCAATTTCCGGATTGCGGTCAAACACCACCGCCTTGACCCCGGCCCGCGTGAGTACGTCGGCGCAGCCCAGACCCGCCGGGCCGGCACCGATAATCGCCACCTTGCGCCCGGTCGGCTTGACGTCGGACAGGTCCGGGCGCCAGCCCATGGCAAAGGCGGTATCGGTGATGTACTTCTCCACCGAGCCGATGGTGACCGCGCCAAAACCGTCATTCAGGGTACAGGCACCCTCGCACAGGCGATCCTGCGGGCATACCCGACCGCACACCTCCGGCAGGGTATTGGTCTTGTGGCACAGCTCGGCCGCCTCAAGGATGTTGCCCTCGGACACCAGCTTCAGCCAGTTGGGAATATAGTTGTGTACCGGACACTTCCATTCGCAATAGGGGTTGCCGCACTCCAGACAACGGTGCGCCTGGGTCGAGGCCTCCTGGGGCCGGAAGTTCTCCTGGATCTCCACATACTGGGTCTTGCGCTGGCGCAGCGGGCGCTTCTTCGGCTCCTGCCGGCCCACATCGATGAACTGGAAATCGTTGCTCAAACGGTCAGCCATTTTCTCAACCTCTCATTCGCATCGGCAGCGCAAGCTGCCGTGCAGCAATCCTCTCGGCCTGATGCCGGCACCCGCAGGCTGCCGGCACACTCGGGTCAGTCGCTTACTGCGGGCTGGCCATGGTGGTGGTCAGCAGCGAGCGCAGACTGGCGGCTTTCGGCTTGACCAGCCAGAAACGCCGCACATAGTTGTCCAGATCCTCCAGCACCTCGGCACCCCAGGCACTGCCGGTCTCCGCCACATACTCCTCCAGCACGCTGGCCAGGTGGCTGCGGTAGGCCTCCATAGGTTCGCCGGTAATCCGCTGCAGCTCGACCAGCTCATGGTTGAGCTTGTCGAAGAAGCTGTTCTCCAGGTCGAGTACGTAGGCAAAACCGCCGGTCATGCCGGCACCGAAGTTGTAGCCGGTCTTCCCCAGCACACAGACCAGACCGCCGGTCATGTACTCGCAGCAATGGTCGCCGGCACCCTCGATCACCGCATGGGCTCCCGAGTTGCGCACAGCGAACCGCTCGCCGGCAGTGCCGGCGGCAAACAACCGGCCACCAGTGGCACCATACAGACAGGTGTTACCGATGATCGCGGTCTGTTCGCTGCGGAACGGGCTGCCGGCTGGCGGTACTATCACCAGTTTGCCGCCGGTCATGCCCTTGCCGACGTAGTCGTTGGCATCCCCTTCCAGGTGCATGTGCAGGCCGCCCAGGTTCCATACCCCGAAGCTCTGACCGGCAGTCCCCTTGAAGCGGAATACCACCGGCGCCTCAGCCATTCCCTGATTGCCATGCCGCTTGGCAATCTCGCCGGAAACCCGGGCACCAATCGAGCGATCACAGTTGGTCAGCGGCAGACTGAACTCGCCGCCGCTCAGTGACTCGATCGCCGGCAGCGCCAGCTCAACCATCTGTTCGGCAGTGTTGCCCGGATCGAACGGCGGGTTGCGCGGCACCTGACAGAACTGCGGCTTGTCCGCCGGTACCAGGTCGCTGCCAAGCAACGGGCTCAGATCGAGGTTCTGCTGCTTGCCGGTGCTGCCGGGCAGCAGTTCGAGCAGATCGGTACGCCCGATAAGCTCTTCCAGACTGCGCACACCCAGCTTCGCCAGCCACTCACGGGTTTCCATGGCGACATAGGTGAAGAAGTTCATCACCATTTCCACAGTGCCAATGTAGTGGTTATCGCGCAGTTGCTGGTTCTGCGTAGCGACCCCGGTAGCGCAGTTGTTCAGGTGACAGATGCGCAGGTACTTGCAGCCCAGCGCGATCATCGGCGCAGTACCGAAACCGAAGCTTTCCGCCCCGAGAATCGCCGCCTTGACCACATCCAGACCGGTCTTCAGACCGCCATCGGTCTGCACCCGCACCTTGCCACGCAAATCATTGCCACGCAGGGTCTGATGCGCCTCGGACAGGCCCAGCTCCCAGGGCGAACCGGCATACTTGATCGAGGTCAGCGGCGAAGCACCGGTACCACCGTCATACCCGGAAATGGTGATCAGGTCGGCATAGGCCTTGGCCACACCGGCAGCGATGGTCCCTACGCCGGGCTCGGCCACCAACTTGACCGATACCAGCGCCTGCGGGTTGACCTGCTTGAGGTCATAAATCAGCTGGGCCAGATCCTCGATTGAATAGATGTCATGGTGCGGCGGCGGCGAAATCAGTGTGACGCCGGGCACCGCATAACGCAGCCGGGCAATCAGCTTGTTGACCTTGCCACCCGGCAACTGGCCACCCTCGCCGGGCTTGGCGCCCTGGGCCAGCTTGATCTGCAACACCTCGGCGTTGACCAGGTACTCGGCAGTTACCCCGAAACGTCCGGAGGCCACCTGCTTGATCTTCGAGCTGCGTACGGTGCCATAGCGTGCCGGGTCTTCCCCGCCCTCGCCGGAGTTGGAGCGCGCACCCAGCCGGTTCATCGCCTCGGCAATTGCCTCATGGGCCTCGGGTGACAGCGCGCCCAGCGAGATGCCCGCCGAGTCGAAACGCTTGAGAATCTGCTCCAGCGGCTCAACCTGGTCCAGCGCCAGAGGGGTCGCCGCCTCGCGCAATTGCATCAGGTCACGCAGTGCCGCCACCGGTCGCTGATTGACGATGGCCGCGTACTGCAGGTACTTGTCGTAGCTGTCGCCCTGCACCGCATCCTGCAGTGCGCGCACCACATCCGGGTTGTAGGCGTGATACTCGCCGCCGTGCACGAACTTCAGCAATCCGCCCTGCTGGATCGACTTGCGCGCACTCCAGGCCTCGGCCGCCAGCAATGCCTGCTCGGCCTGCAGGTCACAGAAACGCGCCCCCTGAATACGGCTCGAGACGCCACGGAAGCAGCGCTCCACCACTTCCTCGGACAGTCCGACCGCCTCGAACAGCTGGGCACCCCGGTAGGAAGCCACGGTGGAGATACCCATCTTCGACAGTATCTTCAGCAGGCCCTTGGCGATGCCCTTGCGGTAACTTTTCATTACCTCGTAGACATCACCGATGATCTCACCGGTGCGGATCAAATCGCCCAGCACCTCATAGGCCAGGTAGGGATAGACCGCGCTGGCGCCAAAACCGATCAGTACGGCGAAGTGGTGCGGATCACGTGCAGTGGCAGTTTCCACCAGAATGTTGCAATCACAACGCAAACCTACGGCAACCAGATGATGGTGTACCGCACCCACCGCCAGCGAGGCATGCACCGGCAGTTTGCCTGGCTCGATGGCCCGGTCACTCAGCACCAGCAGGGTCTTGCCGGCCCGTACTGCCGCTTCGGCCTCGGCGGTAATGCGCTGCAGCGCTTCCTCCAGCGGCTGCTCGGCCGGTGCGTTCAGCTCGATCAACTGGTGGGCAAAACCCGGTCGCTGCAGTTCAAGGATATTGCGCCACTTGGCTGGTGACAGCACCGGCATGGTCAGGATCACCCGATTGGCATGCTCGGCGGTTTCCTCGAACACATTTCGCTCGGCACCCAGACAGGTTTCCAGCGACATCACCACGGCCTCACGCAGCGGGTCGATGGCCGGGTTGGTGACCTGGGCAAACTGCTGGCGGAAATAGTCATACACCGAACGCACCCGGCTGGACAGCACTGCCATCGGCGTGTCATCGCCCATCGAACCGACTGCTTCCTGGCCATTCTCACCCAGCGGACGCAGCACCTGATCACGCTCCTCGAAGCTGACCTGGAACATCTTCATGTACTGGTTCAGACGTTCCGGCTCAAGGAAGTCACTGCCATGGTCTCGGTCATCCAGTCGCCCCTGCAGACGCAAGGCGTTCTCCTTCAGCCACTTGCGATAGGGATGGCGCGACTTCAGCCGGTTGGCAATTTCATCGGTATGCAGCAGCTCGCCGGTCTGGGTATCAACGGCAAGTATCTGGCCGGGCCCCACTCGGCCCTTGCTCACCACATCCTCCGGCCGGTAGTTCCACACGCCGATTTCCGAGGCCAGGGTGATATAGCCGTTCCGGGTAATCACGTAACGTGCCGGGCGCAGGCCATTGCGGTCAAGCATGCACACCGCATGGCGGCCTTCGGTCAGCACCAGACCCGCCGGGCCGTCCCAGGCTTCCATGTGCATCGAGTTGTATTCGTAGAAGGCCCGCAAATCGGCGTCCATGGTCTCGACGTTCTGCCAGGCCGGCGGGACTATCATGCGCACCGCACGGAACAGATCCATGCCACCGGTCACCAGCAACTCCAGCATGTTGTCCATGCTCGACGAGTCTGATCCGGTGACATTGACCAGCGGCGCCAGCGACTGCAACTCAGGCAAAACCGGATTGACGAACTTGTTGCGCCGCGCGTGTGCCCAGTTGCGATTGGCGGTGATGGTGTTGATCTCGCCGTTATGCGCCAGCAAGCGGAACGGCTGCGCCAACGGCCACTTCGGCAAGGTATTGGTGGAGAAGCGCTGGTGGAATACGCAGATTGCCGTCTGCATGCGCTGATCAGCCAGATCCGGGTAGAAGCTGGCCAGATCGGCCGGCATCATCAGGCCCTTGTAAGAAATCACCCGGTTCGACAGGCTGCAGACATAAAAATTCTCGTCGTCCTGCATGGCAATTTCTGCCTTGCGCCGCACGCAGAACAACCGGGTGGCGAACTGCTGTTCGTCCAGCCCTTCACCGGAAACAAACAGCTGACTGATATGCGGCATGCGTTCCAGCGCCAGAGGCCCCAGCACCGAATCATCCACCGGCACCTCACGCCAGCCCAGCAACTGCAGCTGCTGATCTGCCACTGCAGCGGCAAAGGCATCACGGGCACGCTGCTGGGCCTCGGCACTACGGCCACTGAACAGCATCCCAACGGCATATTGCTGCGGCAGACTGACAGACAATTGCTCCTCGGCAACCGCACGCATAAAGGCATCCGGCATCTGCAGCAACAGGCCGCAGCCATCACCGGTCTTGCCATCAGCATTGATGCCGCCGCGGTGTGTCATGCAGGTCAGCGCCTCAATGGCTGTCTGCAGCAAATGATGGCTGGGGTATCCATGCATGTGGGCAATCAGACCAAAGCCACAGTTGTCCCTGAACTGTTCAGGCTGATACAGACCTGCTTTCATAGACTCGACTCTCTGTAACGGATCACGGGCTGGCTGCTGGCCGCACCACAGCGGCGCACCGACCAGTCAGCCTCGAATTGGAGCACGATTGTAGCTGCCGAATGTCGTGCTCACAAATTTTTTTGACGCATTTACGAATTTAAATGTCGTTAAAAAGAAAGCTTTTATTGCATGACAGCGAACCAAAAACGTGCAGCACTATCGCGTTGCGCACCGATGTGGTGCGAAGCATCTTCAGGGCGCCCTAATATGGCACCGGGATCGCACACTGGCTGCCATTCACGCACCCTGACAGCACATTCCAAGCAAGAAAAAGGCCACCTTCAAGGTGGCCTTTGGGTTATGTGTCGACGGGTACCGACGGATCAACTCAGGGCAAGGCCTGCTGAACACTGCCGATACTGCGCGGCCAGGGGGACTGGCGGCGCAGGTTTTCTGGAAGTTTTGCTATCGCTTGCTGCGCGCGCTGACGATCCGCATACACACCTTGGGTCACCACATACCAGGGCTTGCCCTCATGGGTAGTCTCAAGCAAAGCCAGATCACTCAACTGACGGTGCTGTGCTGCAAAATCCAGTGCGGCCTGACGCGAACGACTGCCCAGCAACTGCAGAACATACTCATTGGCTTTGCGCTGCCGGTACCAGTCAGCGCCGTGCAAGCCACCTGCTGGCGCAACAGTGCGCGCCGGAGGCTCGTTTGTACGAGCAGCTGGAGCTGGAGCTGGAGTTGGAGCGGCTGCAGGCTGACTGGCCGGCGGCTGTGCCATAGCTGCTGGCACTGCTGCCGGCACAGGTTCCGCAGCAACAACCGGCGCCACCGTCGCAACAGGTCTGTCTTGCGGCGGCGCAACCACATCCGGCTCAGCATCAACCTCAGGAAGTACGGGCGGCGGCACAGGCTCACTGACCACATCCGCCGCCAGTGACTCTTCCAGCTCATCCTCGGCAACCGCCTGCAGCGCAGCCGCCTGACCTGACTGCACAGGTAACGATGGCTGCGGCGGCGCTTCCATGCTGGCCTCCACCACCGGTTCTGGCAACTGCAAGACGGTTCTGGCCGGCTCCTGCGGTGTATCCCCCATCCGCCAGGCAATCAGGACGCCGACACCCACCAGCACCAAGGCAGCCAGTGAACGCCATGGCATCGCTGGCAGGCTACGCGCAGCTGCGACCGGCTCGTCTTCTGTAGCCAGCAACTCTCTGGCCAGCTCATTGATACGGCCATGCCAGCCCTCGCTGTGCTCGTGCAGCCACTCAAGCTGGGCTTCATCGAACAACTCGATACCCTGCCCTGCCGCCTCAAGCCTTTCGGTCAGATAAACGGCCATTTCGCCGGCATCCAGAGGCTTGAGCAAAATACGCTGCAACCAATCGCCGTCCAACGGGGATTCCACTTGGAGCAGGAGCCGCTCGACAGCTCCATCTGCAAACAAAAACAGGCGGACACCGTCCTTTTGACCCGCTCCAGCCACATCGAGCAACATCTGCAGCGCAGCGGCAGTCAGCAACTGCGCATCATCCACCACCAGCCAGACCTGCATGCCGGTGCGCGCAAGATTTTGTGCGGCTTCCAGTAATGCCGCCTCATCGCGACCGGAAACACCCACCGCAAGGCAGGCATGGGCCAGCAACTGCTCTGCATCAGGCATGTCTTTTCCAGACATAACAACTGATTGCACGCTGTTCTTGTCGCTACTGACAACCAGTGCCTGTCTCAACAGCGTCTTGCCGCTTCCCTCAGGGCCGCTGACCAGAACAGGCCGGTCGCCAAAGCGAGCAAAGTGGTGTAGCTGCGCAAGTACTTCCTTACGCTTTGGCTGGAAAAAACGAAATCCGGCAGGCCGCGGAGCAAACGGATCATGTTTGAGCTGAAACCTCTCCAGCCAGTCCTCGGTAGCTGCAAAGGACTGCATATCATCGCGCATTACAGGCGTGCTCCAGAGTTGAAATCAATGCTTGCGGGGCAAACTCACCGGTTACCACCGCCTCTCCCAGCTGTTTCAAAAGAACCAGCCGTAATTTTCCGTCCATCACTTTCTTGTCTACGGACATATGCAACTGATAGTCGGCAACCTCCATGCCCTCAGGAGAGGAAACCGGCAAACCCGCAGCCGAAATCAGGCTGATTGCGCGCTGCTGATCCTGCTGTGTTATCCAGCCAAGTCGACGGGAAAGATCGGCAGCCATCACCATACCGGCGCCTACAGCCTCTCCGTGCAGCCAACGGCCATAACCGAGATGAGCTTCAATGGCATGCCCAAAGGTGTGCCCCAGGTTAAGAATGGCGCGGACGCCGCCTTCACGCTCATCGGCGGCTACCACCTCGGCCTTGATCTCGCAGGAACGTACGATCGCATGAATTACCGCCGCGGCATCCAGCGTGCGCAGTTTTTGCATGTTCTGTTCAAGCCATGCCAGAAAACCGACGTCCCGAATCAACCCGTACTTGATGATCTCGGCCAGGCCCGCGCTTATTTCTCGCGCCGGCAAGGTGCGAAGCGTATCGGTATCCATGATTACTGCCTGAGGCTGGTAAAAAGCACCAATCATGTTCTTTCCGGCAGGGTGATTGATCCCGGTCTTGCCACCCACGGATGAATCAACCTGTGACAACAGCGTAGTAGGCACCTGAATGAAATCCACGCCGCGCTGGTATATCGCCGCGGCAAAGCCCGTCATGTCGCCCACAACTCCGCCGCCCAGCGCAAGCAGACAACACTTTCGATCGAATCTGGCTTCCAGCAAAGCGTCCAGAATTTGCTGCAGAACCGACCAGTTCTTGAAGGCCTCTCCGGTAGGCAACACCACAGAAATAACGCGCAACCCTTCCAGCTGGCGACTGACGGCCTCAAGATACAGAGGCGCTACCGTATCGTCAGTAACGATACAGACTTGTGAACCCTTGATATGGCTGCGCAGCAGGTCTCCACGCGTAATGAGACCCGCTCCGGCAAGAATTGGATAACTGCGATCGCCAAGATCAACCGAGATTTGCTGCATTATGTTCTCCCCTGCAAGGGGGACAAGAATACAACAGCCAGCGCCGAAAGGCTGCGTCAAAGCGCAGTACCGGCATCCTCGCGCAAGCGTGTAACTATGCTGGAAACAACACCCTTGGGGCCGCGCTGGTCTGTATCTATTACCAGGTCAGCAATTTCTCGATACAAGGGATCCCGTCTGGCCATCAGCTCGCGCAGCACCCTTTCCGGATCTGGCGTTTGCAACAAAGGCCGCTGGCGGTCCTTGGCCGTGCGCTGCAACTGCTGCTCGACACTGGTACGCAGGTACACCACCAAGCCATTGCCTTTCAGGGCATTGCGGTTGCTTTCACGCATTACCACGCCGCCACCGGTCGCCAGCACAATACCCTGCTCATGAACCAACTCGTCGATCATTGCTTCTTCGCGAAGACGAAAGCCTTCCTCGCCTTCCACATCGAATATCCATGGGATATCCGCACCGGTACGCGCTTCAATTTCGCGATCCGAGTCCTTGAAAGGGACGCCCAGTTCCCGGGCAAGAAGACGCCCGATGGTGCTTTTACCAGCACCCATCGGGCCAATCAGAAACACATTGTGCAAACAGGTTACCTGGCTATATTTACAGCGCCGTTATTGATGATTTTGGGTGTCAGGAAGATAAGAAGCTCTTCCTTGTTTTCAACACTTGTATCCTTACGGAACGCTCTGCCAACAATCGGCAAATCACCCAGGAAGGGAACTTTTTGCTGACCCTTGCGATTCTGGCTGGCAAATACGCCACCAATCACAATTGTTTCTCCATCCCCCACCAGAATCTGTGCACTCACTTCATTACGATCAATGGTTGGCGTACCCAAGACTGTTCTGCTGAAGTCAGCTTCATCCTTGGTAATAACCACATCCATTATCACCTGATTGTCCGGCGTAATTTGTGGCGTCACTTCCAGAGACAAAACCGCCTCTACGAAAGTTACCGAAGTCGCACCACTGGAACTGGATTCCTGGTAGGGAATATCCTTACCTTTCAGGATACGGGCAGTTTCCTTGTCCGAGGTCACCACCTTGGGCTGAGAGATAATCTCGCCGTGGCCAGTGCTTTCCATGGCAGAGAGCTGAAGATCCAGAATCGCATTATTGGTGATAAAACCGATGCCGATGCCCGAGGTGGCATTCAAGACGCCCAGATCAACAAAGGGAGTATTGAAAGGAACCTCTGGAATACCGATAAACCCGGCGGTTGTTCTTGAAACTTCACGAGAATCACCAGTCACAGGATCAGTTACAGTAATCGGGTTTGGATCTTCAACAACTCCCATGTTTCCATCTTTGCCATAAGCATTAAAACGCTGCCCCAGATTGACATTACCGCCCCAACGCACACCAAGCTCCTTGTCAAAGCCAACGCTGGCTTCAACAATCCGCGCCTCGATCATCACCTGACGAACCGGAATATCCAGTTGCGTGACAATGCGGCGAAGCTCATCCAGCTTGTCCTGCGTTTCCATTGCGATAATGCTGTTGGTGCGCTCATCCACAGTAATGGACCCACGCTGCGCCTGCCCCTCAGCTGCGACCACTGACTGGAACAGCTTGGCGATATCCACCGCCTTGGCATAGTTGACCTGAATCAGTTCGCGGCGCAGCGGTGCCAGTTCGGCAATCTGCTTCTGCGATTCAAGCTCCTGACGCTCACGGGCAGCGATCTCAGCCGCCGGAGCAACCAGCAGCACATTGCCAACCTGCCGTTTGTCCAGACCCTTGGTTTTCAGAACCAGATCCAGCGCCTGATCCCAAGGCACGTTCTGCAGACGCAAGGTAATACTGCCCTCAACGGTGTCACTGGCCACCAGATTCAGATCAGTGAAGTCTGCAATCAGCTGCAGCACCGAACGAACTTCAATCTCCTGGAAGTTCAGTGATAGCTTTTCACCTGTATAGGCGAAGGCATCGGCACGACGCTGCTCGACCTCGACCCGACTGAGCGGCTTGAAGCTCACAGTCAGGCGGTTGTCCGTCTGATACACCAGGTGCTCGTAGAAACCGCTGGGTTCGATATTGATCACGCTATCCTTGCCGCTGGTGCTGGCATTGATAAAGTTGACAGGAGTGGCGAAGTCCTTCACATCCAGTCGAACACGAAGCTCATCAGGTAGCTGGGTATCGGCCAATACAAGCCTTACACGCCCGCCCTGCTCCTGAACATCCACCCGGATTGAGGGGTCGGAGAGATCGATGATTACATTACCTTCTCCCAGTTCGCCGCGCTGGAAGTCCAGACTACTTACCGCGCGACCTGTAACTGCACGCGCAGCAACGGCAGGCTGCTCAGAATCACGCCAGTTACCTGCCGTAACGGCTGGCGGGGCAACCGGAGCGGCAGCGGTTTGCTGTGGATAGCCGGGTGCCGATGCAGCACCGACCATCACATAGAGGTTATTGCCTTCGGCACGAGTGGTGTAGGGCACCAGATTGGTCAGATTGACGATCAACCGGGTACGCTCATTCGCTTCGACGATAGTAAGGCTTCGGGCATTACCCAAACCCAGCTCCCGGTTGCGCGTTCCAAGCTGATTGGACACACCGGGAAGATCCAGCGCAATTCGCGCCGGCTGCTCAATGGTGTAGCCTCGCGGCACATCCACAACCGGCTCGTCAAAGGTGAGCTTCAGCTCGACCCGATCACCCGGCAGGGAAGATACATCGAGGTTTTTCAGGTTGGCCGCCAAGGCCATCGGGCTCAGCAGCGCGATTACTGCTGCAAGGGTAAACTTCCTGGTCAGAGGCATCTGAGTGCGTTCCACGCGTGACTGTTTGCAGTTCATTTTGTTCTCTCCCTGGTTGATTTATCCGCGCTCAGACAAGCTGAGAGTCCGCGGGCGCTCTAACCAACCGCCTTCACCATCCGGGACTATTTCCACGACTTCGATTGCATTTTCGTTGATGCCGATAATGCGCCCATGATTACGTCCGAGGTAATCCCCGATTTTTACACGATGAACACTGCCGGCACCCCGAACCAGGCCCTGCATGCCGACAGCGTTACTCAATGTACCCACCATATCAAAGGTTTCGATGTTGAAGCCTTCAAGGAACTGACGCGTGCGGCTTTCATCCGGCTGAACATCGCGGGTGCCGCGCTGGCGTTGAGTGATATCGATCCGTACCGGCACCTGAAACGGATTTCTCATGTCCGCCGCTGTGTAGGTAAAGGATTCATAAGGCTTGAAACGTGGCAGCGGCTCAATACTGCCAGCCGGGCGTGCGCGTGTTTCTTCCATGAATGCCTGCAAGTCGCTGAAATCGCCTCCGCCACACCCCGTGAGCAACAGCATGGGCGTCAATGCAAGCGCGGCGAACTGATTGCGTGCTGCCATCACTGAGCCTCCTGTGCGTCACTGTAGCGGTAGGTTTTGGCCTGGATATTCATTTTCAAAGGAGCGGAACCGGCACTCCCGACCTGAATATCAAAGTCGTGCAGTGTCACAATCCTCGGCAATCCGGAGACGCCACTGACAAAGGTTGCCAGGTCATGATAATTGCCCTGAACCACAATATTGATTGGCAGCTCAATGTAGAACTGCTGGGCTACTTCCTGACCCAACGTAATCGATTCGAACTCAAGCCCGCTGTTCAGACCGATCTGGGTGATATCCTCCAACAAACCGGGGACTTCGGTATCGCTGGGCAGTTGACGCAACAAAGAACCGAAACGCTCCTCGATTTCTTCAAGCTGAGCCTTGTAGGCATCCAGGTTGGCCGCGCGGAACGACTTGCTGGAAAACTCGTTTCTCAGCGTCTGCTCTTGTGCCCGGGAGGTCTCGAGACCGGCCTGCAGATCCTTCAGATGGAACTGGTAACCCAGACCAAGAAGGGCAATCAGCACCACCGCAAGCACGATGACCTTGAGTGCGCCAGGCCAGGATCCAATATTGTTGAAGTCAAGATCGTTTATATCGATCTTCTTCAGGCTTTCCAGTGATTTGGCAAGACTCATCGCGCGTCTCCCTCTGCATCCTGCGACTGGGGTGCGGTTTGTTGCACTGTCAGCTCAAACACATTGGCCTGATCCAGCTGACCGGAAGTAACAGCTCTTACAGCAGTGAGGTTCGGCGATGCCAGCCACTCGGAAGCATCCAGCTGTCGCATCAGGCTTGACACCCTGCTATTGGACTCAGCTGCCCCCTTGATTGCAACCGTCTTGCCTTTCATGCCCAGTGTGGTGAAGTGCACACCATCCGGCAGCGTTCGGACCATCTCGTCAAACACCCGCACAATGATGGGACGGTTACCCTGAAGATCCTGAATGATCTTCATACGGTCAAGCATCTGGTTACGCCGGGCCTGCAACTGTTCAATCTCGCGAATGCGGCTATCCAGCAACTGGATTTCCTTGCGCAGCAACTCGTTGCGGGCGTTCTGGTGATCAATCTGGGCGTTCAGCTGGCGGTCTGCCAGAAATACCAGCGCACACCCCAGCACCAGAACCAACACCAGCGTGGTAAGAAACTCTTTCTTGCGCTCTTCCCGGAGCTGCTCGCGCCAGGGCAACAGGTTAATCCGTGCCATCAGTCGAAACTCCTCATTGCCAGTCCGCAAGCGATCATCAAGGCTGGCGCGTCATTACTCAGGGCGACCGCATTGACCTTGTTCGAGAGGGTCATGTTTGCAAAGGGATTGGCAACCAGCGTGTTGGTACCGAGCTTCTGCTGGATCATCTGATCAAGACCGGGAATGGAGGCTGTGCCACCGGCCAGAAGAATGTAATCGACGTCGTTATACTGTCCGCCAGCAAAGAAGAACTGCAACGCCCTTGAAACCTGCTGAACCACTGCATCCTTGAAGGATGTCAGCACTTCACTTTCGTAGTCGTCGGGCAGACCACCCTGCTTCTTCGCCAATCCAGCCTCTTCCTGGGACAAGCCGTAACGCCGCTGAATTTCATCAGTGAGTTGCTTGCCCCCGAACAGCTGCTCGCGGGTGTAGATGGTGCGCCCCTGATTCAGCACGCTAAGGGTCATCATGGTGGCACCGATATCAATCACCGCCACGGTGAGATCCTTTCGACCACCTTCCAGCTGATCCAGAACCAGCTCGCAGGCACGTTCCATGGCGTAGGCCTCAACCTCGACAACCTTGGAACCTATACCCGCCATTGCCAGTGCCGCTTCGCGAATTTCGACATTTTCACGTCGGCAGGCTACCAGCAACACCTCGACACGCTGGGGATTACGGGGGGACGGTCCCTGAACCTGGAAGTCGATGGCGACCTCATCGAGCGGATAGGGAATATACTGGTCCGCCTCGTACTTGATCTGCTCTTCCATCTGGTCGTCATCAAGGCCGGCATCCATCTCGATGATCTTGGTGATCACCGCAGAACCGGCTACCGCCACCGCCGCTTGACGCAGCGACGTTCGCGAGCGTGCCAGAACCTTCTCAAGGGCCTGCCCCACACCCTCGAGCTCGACGATGTTCTTCTCCACCACAGCGGTAGCCGGCAAGGGCTCCACCGCATAGGCTTCGACCTTGAAGCGACCGCCTGACCGGCTGAGCTCTATCAGTTTCACGGTAGTGGAACTGATGTCGATGCCCAGCAGCGCATTTGTTTTTTTCTTGATGAGCCCTAGCACAGCCAATTTCCTATCAGCATCCGACACTTACGGACGGTTTATGTTTTCCTGCATTAAATAACAGTCCAACGTCAAGCGCAAATGGCTTCTGCAAAAAAATTGCGCTTATAATGCGTACTGTTAACCCTTTCTCACTTGGCAGCCTGTGCAGCCATCACTCGCAAACGGTAAAACGACCTACTTCCATGCTGCGTTTTCTGAGTTTTCTTATCTGGTCAGCGGCCGCCCTGATCACCGCACCGATACTGGCTCTATCGGCCACGGCGCTCTATCTCGGGCATTCCCTGCCGGATGTCGAAACCCTGCGTGATGTTCAGCTGCAAACCCCTCTCAGAATGTATAGCACAGATGGCAAGCTGATTGCCGAATTCGGTGAAATGCGCCGAATTCCCGTCTCTTTCGACGAGGTGCCAGCCGACTTCATCAATGCCCTGCTAGCCGCCGAGGATGACAATTTCCTCAATCATCATGGTGTAGACCCCAAAGGCCTGATAAGAGCAGCCACCGAGTTACTGCAATCCGGCCAGATCCAGACTGGCGGAAGCACTATCACCATGCAGGTGGCCAAAAACTTCTTTCTTTCCAGTGAGAGGGTATTCTCACGCAAGCTCAATGAAATACTGCTCGCCTTGCAGATCGAGCGCAATCTCGGCAAGCAGGAAATTTTCGAGCTTTACGTCAACAAGATCTATCTCGGCAACCGCGCCTACGGCATCGAGGCGGCCGCACAGATCTATTACGGCAAAACTATCAGCGAGCTTGATCTGGCTGAGTTGGCGATGATAGCCGGTTTACCCAAGGCGCCTTCGCGCTTCAATCCGATCGCCAATCCGCAGCGCGCACAAATTCGCAGGGACTGGATCCTGCAGCGGATGCTCAGCCTGGGTCATATTTCCGAGGAGCGCTATCTGCAAGCAATCGCGGCCCCCATCAGCGCCCGCATCCATCGCAGCAGCACCGAGCTTGATGCGCCCTATGCTGCTGAAATGGCCCGACTGGATATGCTCGAGCGCTATGGCGAGCGCGCCTACACAGACGGCTTCGACGTTTATCTGACCATTGACTCACAACTGCAACAGGCAGCCGATAGCGCCTTGCGTGAAGGACTGATCGAGTATGACCGTCGCCACGGATATCGCGGAGCGGAAGCCAATCATGCCGACCTGCCGTCAGACCAGTGGGCTCGCTTGCTGGCGCGCACACAGATAATTGGCGATCAGCAGCCTGCGCTGGTTATCGCAGTTGACGACAAGGGCGCCGACGTCATGTTGCGCGACAACGTGACGGATCGTATTGAATGGCCACAAATGCGCTGGGCCAGAGCCTATCGGAACGCCAACAGCATGGGACCGGTACCACGCAACCCGTCCGAGGTGCTCAACGCTGGCGATCTGATAAGAGTGCGCTCAAACACAGACGGGGCGCTTGAGCTGTCGCAGATCCCGACAGCCCAGAGCGCCCTGGTAGCTCTCTCGCCGCAAGACGGCAGCATCCAGGCCTTGTCCGGTGGCTTTTCCTTCCTGCAAAGCAATTACAACCGGGTAACCCAGGCAAGGCGCCAGCCCGGCTCAAGCTTCAAGCCATTTCTCTACGCGGCCGCCCTGGATGCCGGCTACACACCGGCCAGTCTGGTTAATGACGCCCCGCTGGTCTATGTCGACGAATATCTGGCAACCGAATGGCGGCCACGCAACTCCGGCGGCGACTTCCTTGGCCCTATCAGATTGCGCGAAGCACTGTATCGCTCGCGCAACCTGGTATCCATCCGACTGATGCAAGATCTGGGCGTCGACCAATCCCTGAGCTACATCGAACGTTTCGGCTTCAGTCGCCGCGAACTGCCGCGCAATCTCTCAGCCTCACTGGGCACCCCTGAGCTCACCCCTTTGCAAATTGCCCGGGGTTACGCCGTCATTGCCAATGGTGGATATAACGTTGAGCCGTGGCTGGTTGAGCGCATCACTGACCGCCATGGCAACCTGCTGTTCGTGGCAGTCCCGCCTGTAACACCTGACGCGCAACAGCAACATGAGCAGCGCCTGCTGACCCTCAAGGACAAACTGCCTGACTCCCTCCTGCCGCCACAGCCTGTTGCGGCAGACCGGGTTGTTGATCCGCGCACTACCTATCAATTGACCAGCATGCTCAAGGATGTAATTACCCGCGGCACGGCCACGCGAGCACGCGCCCTGCAACGAGGCGACCTGGCAGGCAAGACCGGCACCACCAACGAGCAGAAAGACGCCTGGTTTGCCGGTTACAACGGTGACTTCTCCACCACAGTCTGGGTCGGCTTCGATCAGCCGGATACGCTCGGAAGACGCGAATTTGGCGGCACCGCCGCTCTGCCGATCTGGATGCGTTTTATGGAGGTGGCGCTGGATGGCAAACCTGAACACAGCCAGCCGATGCCGCCCGGGCTGATCAATGTACGCATTGATCCGTTGACCGGTCGTGCCGCCCGTCCCGGCAGTCGTGACGGTATTCTTGAAGTGTTCAAGGAAGAGGATGCGCCGCCGCCCTGGAGTGAACTGGAATCTGGCGGCTATCTGATCGACGATGCCATCACCCCGCTGGAGCTGTTCTAGCCCCTGTCACCCGCCAGCAGCAATAGCTGCTGGCGCAGCCACAGGTTGCAGGCGTCCTGCTCCATGTCCTCATGCCAATACAGATTCAATCCCACTGGCGGCAAGGGTAACGGCAAGGGCAGAATCCGGTTGCCATTGCCGCGGTTGAGCAACTCGGCATGCCGGCGAGCCATGGTCAGCAGCAGGTCGCTGTTGGCGGCAATCAGACAGGCCGCATGGTAGTTCTGACAGCGCTGCCGAACGCTGCGCGCCAGCCCCAAATGACTCAGCGCCAGATCTTCGAAACTCAGACCACGCCGCCAGGAGGCCACTGCGACATGCCCCGCGGCCAGATAGGCTTGAGCATCCAACTCTCCGACAAAGCCCGGGCCGGCGACCACGCACAGGGGCTCACTAAGCAATTGCACCTGACGCAAGGCTGCCTCGACCGGACGGGCGATCTCGATAGCCATATCGATCTGCCCGGCGGCCATCGCCAGTGGCAGCTCGCGCCAACGCACACTGGAAGTCCGGACCCGCAGCCCAGGAGCCGCCTGCGACAGCTGCTGCAACAACCCGGGCAACAGCGTTGGCTCCAGCTGCTCCGGCATGTTCAGGGTGACCAGCCGGGTATCGGTGGCCGGATCAAAGCGCCCGAGCCGTGCCAGGCTTTGCTGCAACCCGGCCAGACTGTCGAAGATGCCCGGCGCCAGCCGCTGCGCCATCGCCGTTGGGGCCACACCCCGTCCCTGCCGGACAAACAGAGGATCGGCAAACTGCTCGCGCAGGCGAGCCAGCGCATGGCTGACCGCCGATTGACTGACATGCAATACCGCCGCCGCACGGGTCAGATTGCGCTCGCGATAGATCACCTCAAACACCCGAAACAGATTCAGATCCATCCGCCCCAGTGATGGCGCACCATGTCTTTCAGTCATACATTGTTCACTACGAATAAATTTGAGCCTGTTCCAAGCGAGGAATATCGGTCATTACTGCAAAATAATGAATGAAATTCATGCTTTATGATGAAGAATCATCGCTTCACCGTCCACTGACAGACGTCCTAAGCTGCATGGATTGACAACAAGACAAGAACAGCGGAGCACCACATGCAGCTACAGGACTATCTTGCACGGCTCAGCCAATTGCAGCGGCAACACTGGCCCGCAGGCCATGCCAGCGAACCCGTGTATCCGCTCGGGCAGCGCCCCTTGACCGCCTACCTGCGCCACTGGGCAGACACCACCCCGCACAAGACCGCCATTGCCTTTTATGGCCACCAGACCAGCTTTGCCGAGCTGGATGAGCAGGCCGACCGCTTTGCTGCCCTGCTACTGGCCCAGGGTGTCAAGCCCGGCGACCGAGTCGCGGTGTATATGCCCAACTGCCCGCAGTTCCATATCGCCTTTTTCGGCATACTGCGGGCTGGTGCCATCCACTGCCCGGTGAGTCCGATGGCGGTAGGTCTCGAGCTCGAATATCAGTTGAAGGATTGTGGCGCCAGCGTAATGGTCTCCTTTGACCAGCTGCTGCCTGCGGTGCGTCAGGTACAGAGCAATACGGATCTGCGCCTGCTGATCAGCACCAGCCTGTCCGAACTTTGCCCCGCGCAGCCGCCGATTCAGGTGCCTGACCTGCTGTTGGCACCCAAGCTGCCGGTCACCGACAATCTGGACCTGCTCAGCGAACTACCCAATTACAGCCCGCGCCGCGACCTGCACGAACCGGAGCTGGATACAATTGCCGCGCTCAACTACACCGGCGGCACCACCGGCCTGCCCAAGGGCTGCATCCATACCCACGGCGACATGCTCTATACCTGCGCCAGCTTTGTTCCCGCCGCACTGGGTCTGGACAGCGAGCGCGTCAGTCTGAACTTCATGCCGGAGTTCTGGATTGCCGGGGAAAATGCTGGCCTGCTGTTCCCCGCCTTTACCGGCACCACACTGGTGCTGCTGGCGCGCTGGGATGCGCTGGCCTTTATGCAGGCGGTACAACATTACCAAGTCAAGCATACGGGGCTCCTGGTCGACAGCGCTGCTGAAATCCTCGACCACCCACGGGTTGGCGAATTCGACTTCAGCTCCCTGCAGATCACCAGTTGCGTGTCCTTTATCAAGAAGCTGACTCCGGAATACCGTCGTCGCTGGCGTGAACTGACCGGCTGCACCCTGTTTGAAACCAGCTTTGGCATGACCGAAACCCATACCTGCGATACTTTCACTGCCGGCCTGCAGGACGACGACTTTGACCTCAAGTCTGCACCCACCTTTGTCGGTCTGCCGGTGCCGGGCACCGAGTTCAAGATCTGCAGTTTCGAGACCGGAGAACTGCTGCCGCTGGGCGAGGAAGGCGAGCTGTGCCTGCGCAGCCCCTCCCTGCTCAAGGGTTACTGGAACAAGCCTGAGGCCAGTGCTGACGCGCTCAAGGACGGCTGGCTGCATACCGGCGACAGCGGTGTGATTACCGAGCAGGGCTTTATCCGCTACCTGGGTCGGCGCAAGGAAATGCTCAAGGTCAATGGCATGAGCGTGTTCCCCAGCGAACTGGAAGCCCTGCTGGGCCAGCACCCGCAACTGCTGGCCTCTGCGGTGATCGGTCGCCCGGACGAGAAAAAGGGCGAAATACCGGTGGCCTTTGTGGTGGCCAAACCCGGCAGCGGACTGGATGCCAACAGCCTGACCAACTGGTGCAAGGAGGCCATGGCGGTGTACAAGATTCCGGAGTTTCGCCTGGTCGAGTCATTGCCGATGACGGCAACCGGCAAGGTGAAAAAGAATGAACTGAAGGCCTTGCTGTGATGCGCCACAACCTCCGTGCCAGCTAGCCCTTGGCGCCACCTGCTGTGGACACGCCGTAAACCCATCCCTGGGGGCTCGACTATGCCCGTCCAGGGCATAGACGGTCCACAGCAGGTGGCGCCAAGGGCTGCATTATTGATCTGTGCCAGCAACACCATAAACCCAGTTGCGCTCTCAAGAATAACTACGCGCAACAAACAGAAGCCAGCAGGACAGGATTCATGCCCATCACCAAACTACTGATCGCCAACCGTGGCGAAATCGCCATCCGTCTGGCTCGCGCCGCCGCCGAACTGGATATTCCCAGCGTCGCGGTATACGCCGAGGATGATGCCGCCTCACTGCACCGGCACAAGGCTGACCGGGCGATTGCCCTCAAGGGCCGTGGCGCCAGCGCCTATCTGGATGCCAGCCAGTTGCTGCGCATTGCCTACGAAGAGGGCTGCGACGCCATCCACCCCGGTTACGGCTTTCTCAGCGAAAACGCCGCCTTCGCCGCGCAATGTGAGGATGCCGGGATTCGCTTTGTCGGCCCCAGCGCCACGGTACTGGAACGCTTTGGCGACAAGGCCAGCGCCCGCGCCCTCGCACTGGAGCTCGGGATTCCGCTGGTGCAAGGCACCAATGAGCCGACCTCACTGGAGCAAGCCCACGCCTTTATGCAGCAACTGGGACCGGGGGCAGCAGTCATGCTCAAGGCACTGGCCGGTGGCGGTGGCCGGGGCATGCGTGCGGTGCTGGACCCGGCTGAACTGGATCAGGCCTATGCACGCTGTCAGTCCGAAGCCAAGGCCGCCTTTGGCAGCGATGCGCTCTATATCGAACGACTGATCCGCCGCGCCCGACATATCGAAGTGCAGATCATCGGCGATGGCCGCGAAGTGGCGCATGTGTGGGAGCGCGACTGTACGCTGCAACGACGCAACCAGAAGCTGCTGGAAATCGCTCCGGCACCGGGACTGGACCCGGCGCTGCGCGAGCAACTGTTGCAGGCCGCCTTGAAACTGACCGGCGCGGTCGGCTATCGCGGCCTGTGCACCGTTGAGTTTCTGCTCGATGAAGACAGCGGCGACTTTGTCTTTATGGAAGCCAACCCGCGCATTCAGGTCGAGCACACGGTCACCGAGGCGGTTACCGGCCTGGACCTGGCCCAGATCCAGCTGCGTCTGGCTGCCGGTGCCAGCCTGGCTGAACTGGGTCTGACCCAGGACCGGATACCCGTACCGCGCGGCTACGCCGTTCAGCTGCGGATCAATCTGGAAAGCATGGCCAGCGACGGCAGCGCCCGTCCGGCCGGCGGCACCCTGAGTGCCTATGAGCCGCCCAGTGGCGCCGGTATCCGCGTCGATGGCTACGGCTACAGCGGCTATACCACCAGCCCCAGCTTTGATTCGCTGCTGGCCAAGCTGATCGTGCAGGCCGCAGCCGACTACCCGCAGGTGCTCAAGCGCGCCTACCGCGCGCTGTGCGAATTCCGCTTGGAAGGCGTGGCCAGCAACCTGCACTTTCTGCAGAACCTGTTGCAGCATCCGGCGGTGCAGGCCAATCAGGTCAGCACCGGCTTTATCGAAGCCGAAGCGGCTACGCTGGTCGGCGCCGGCAGCAAGGCCCATCCGCACCTGTATGCCAAGGGAGCGGCCACCAGCCAGACCCAGCGCCAAGCGGAGATCGACGCCCCGGCCGGCACTGAACCGTTGAGTACCCCCGTGCAGGGTGTGCTGGTCAGCATGGATGTGCAGGTCGGCGATACCGTCGCGGTTGGCCAGCAGGTCGCTGTGCTGGAAGCGATGAAGATGGAATTCGTGGTCAAGGCGACCCAGAGCGGGATTATCCGCGCCTTGGCGGCTGCCCCCGGCGACAACCTGTTCGAGGGCAGCGCCCTGCTGTTTCTCGAACCGGCCGAAGTCAGCAACGATGGCCTTGTCTCCGAGGAAAGTATCGATCTGGCACATATCCGCGCCGACCTGCGTGATGTCCTGGAACGCCAGGCCGACCTGAGCGACGAGCGGCGCCCAGAGGCGGTGGCCAAACGACGCAAGACCGGCCAGCGCACCGCCCGCGAGAACCTCGCCGACCTGCTGGATGAGGGCAGCTTTATGGAATACGGCGGCTTTGCCCTGGCCGCCCAGCGCACCCGCCGCACGCATGAGGAACTGCTCAAGCTGAGCCCGGCGGACGGTCTTATTACTGGTCTAGGCACGGTCAACGCCGCGCAGTTTGGCGCCGAGAAAGCCCGCTGCATGGCCATGAGCTACGACTACACGGTCTTTGCCGGCACCCAGGGCGTGACCAATCACAAGAAAACCGACCGCATGCTCGAGCTGGCCGAGCAGTGGCGTCTGCCGCTGGTGTTCTTCACCGAAGGCGGTGGTGGTCGCCCCGGCGATATCGACAAGGTCGGCGTGGCCGGACTCGACTGCACCACATTCATGCGCATGGCCCGCCTCAGCGGTCAGGTACCGCTGGTGGGCGTGGTGTCCGGCCGCTGCTTTGCCGGTAACGCCGCGCTACTCGGCTGCTGTGACGTGATTATCGCCACCGAGAACGCGACCATCGGCATGGCCGGCCCGGCGATGATCGAAGGTGGCGGGCTGGGCCGCTTTACCCCGGAACAGGTCGGTCCGACCAGTATGCAGGGCCGCAACGGGGTGATCGATGTGCTGGTCAAGGATGAAGCCGACGCCACCCGGGTCGCCAAACAATATCTGAGTTATTTCCAGGGCGACCTGCCCGGCGGCGAGTGCGCCGATCAGCGCCTGCTGCGTCACCTGATTCCGGAAAACCGCCTGCGCGTCTACGACATTCGCGAGGTGATCGAGACCCTGGCCGATAGCGGTTCGGTACTGGAACTACGCCGGCAGTTTGCTCCCGGCCTGATTACCGCGCTGATCCGCATCAACGGCAAGGCCTTCGGCCTAATGGCCAACAACCCCATGCATCTGGGCGGCGCCATCGACGCGGTATCCGGCGACAAGGCCGCGCGCTTTATGCAGCTGTGCCAGGCCCATGGCCTGCCGATGGTATCCCTGTGCGACACCCCCGGCTTTATGGTCGGCCCGGACGCCGAACAGCAAGCCACCGTACGGCATGTCTCGCGCATGTTCGTTACCGCCGCCAGCCTGACGATTCCGTTCTTCACCGTGGTGCTGCGCAAGGGCTACGGTCTGGGCGCCCAGGCCATGGCCGCCGGCAGCTTCCATGCGCCGATGTTCACCATCGGCTGGCCGAGCAGTGAATTCGGCGCCATGGGGCTGGAGGGTGCGGTACGCCTGGGCTATGCCAAGGAGCTGGCAGCGCTGGAGGACCCGGCCGAACAGCAGGCGCTGTTCGACCAGCTGGTGGCCGAGCTGTACCAACGCGGCAAAGGACTGAGCATGGCCAGTTTTCTGGAGATAGACGCGGTGATCGACCCGCTGGAAACCCGCGACTGGCTGCTGCGCGGACTCAGCTCAGCACCACCGGAATCACTGGAGCGCGGCCTGCGGCCCTTTGTGGATACCTGGTAAGTTGCCGGGGTGAGCCCAACCGGCTCACCCCAACCAGAACAGCCACAGGGTCACCCCGAGCGGCAGCAGCAGTGCGGTCAGAATACCCATCAGGCTCATGCCCAGCGCGGCAAAGGCACCGGCCTCCTCGCTCTCTTCCATGGCCCGCGCGGTACCCACGGCATGGGCACAGATACCCATCGCCAGACCCCAGGCAGCCGGGTGGGTGATCCGGCACAGGCGCAACAGCGCCGGGCCTAGCAGCGCTGCCAGAATCGCCGTGAGCATCACGAACACCGCGGCCAGCGCGGCTACACCTCCGATCTGCTCGGCCACCAGCATGGCAATCGGCGTGGTTACTGATTTCGGCGCCAGGGTCAGCATCAGCATCGGATTGAGACCAAACAACCAGGCCAGCAACAGGGTACTCAGGGTGGCAAAGCCGCCACCCAGCAACAGGGTCAGCAGCACCGGCCAGGCAAACTGGCGGATTTTGCGCAGGTTCAGGTACAGCGGCACTGCCAGCGCCACGGTGGCGGGCCCGAGCAGGATCAACAGCGGATCAACCGCTGCGCTGTAAGCTGCAAAGTCGACGCCGAACAGCCAGAGCGCGGCAATGATCAGGGCAATCGACACCAACACCGGGTGGAACAAGGCCAGGCCGCTGCGCTGGTACAGCTCCAGCCCCAGCTGATAGGCCGCCAGGGTTACCCCGAGCCAGAACAATGGATGCCCGGCTATTGCCTGCCAGGCCTCAGCCATGGGGTTGCTCCGCCGCCGCGCGCCGATGCAACTGGCGCTGCATCAGCCAGCCGCACAGCGGCAGGGCCAGCAACAACGACAATACCAGGGTCAGCCCGATGCCCAAGCCAAAGCTGCGCAATTCGGCACCATAGGCCATCACCCCAACCGCCGGCGGCACCAGAATCAGCGGCAGATACTGCAGCAGCCCATTGGAAGCCTGCTCCACCGACTCCGGCACCTTTCCGCGCAACAGCAGAAAACCGAGCAGCAACAGCATGCCGATGATTGGCGCCGGTACCGCCTGCAACCAGAGCACCTGCAGGCCGGTGCCAAGCAACTGGAACAAAATCAGCCAGGTCAGGCCGCGTAGCAGCATCCATATATCTCCAGGACAGAAACAGCTGCGGCAGTTTAGCAAATTCGGCTGAAACAGCTTCTCATGAATACTATATGGGGTATAAAATCAATCTTTTATTACCACCTGCAAACAGCTGCCGCAGCACAACCTATAATTCAGGCTGATTGCTTCCAGTTCCAGAACGCAGCCGACCAGGTGCGCCTGCCTCGACTGTGAATCAGTGCGTATCCCCTGCTACACAGGACGTCCAGTTACCATGCAACAGAGCTCTACGCCCGAAACCCCGCTGCAACGCCTTGGCCAGCGCCTGCTCGACAGCCGCTGGCCGTTGCCGGCGATGCTGCTGTTACTGCTGCTGGGTATGGCCGCGCTCTGGTACACCCCTCGCGAGGAAGAGCCGCAGATAGTGGTGCCGGTGGTGGACATCCGCATCCAGGCCCCCGGCCTGTCGGCCCGCGAGGTCGAGCGTCAGGTGATCCAGCCGCTTGAACAACTGATTGCCACCCTGCCAGAGCTGGAGCACAGCTATGCCACCAGCCAGCGCAACCAGGGTCTGCTGACCCTGCGCTTCCGCGTCGGCAGCAACCGTGACGACGCGCTGTTCCATGCCTTCAGCAAGCTGCACAGCCACACCGACCGCATTCCCCCTGCCGTCACCCACTGGCAGGTCACCCCGGTGGATATCGACGATGTGGCCATCGTGGTGTACGGCCTGTGGAGCCATGACCCGCAGCAGCTCGACCAGTTCCAGCTGCGCCGGCTGGCTGAGGAAATGGCCAGCCAGTTGCAACGGCTGCCCAATACCAACCGTATCGAGGTGATTGGCGGCCAGCCGCGCCAGCTTCGCATCCAGCTCGACCCGACCGCCATGGCCGCGCGCGGTGTCAGCGCTGTGGACGTATTGCAGGCGATCCGCCAGAGCAACCTGATCGAACCGGTTGGGCAGCTGACCCTGGACAACCGTTCGATCAATCTGGAAAGCGGCCTGCTGCTGCAACCGGAACAGCTCCCGGAGCTGGTGGTGGCGGTGGTCGACCAGGTGCCGATCAGCCTGGGCGAGGTGGCGCAGGTCATCGACGGCCCGGCCGAGGTCGCCAGCTACAGCTGGCTGCGTACCGGCGAGCAGCATCCGCAGGGGCCAGCCTCTGAGGAGTTCCCGCTGGTCACCCTGGCGATCTCCAAGCAGCCGGGCAGCAATGCCGTGTGGCTGGCCGACAGCCTGCACCAGAGTGTGGCGCAGATGCAGACCGAATGGCTGCCGGATGCGCTGCAGGTAGAGGTGTTGCGCGACTACGGTGAAACCGCCGACGAGAAGGTCAACAACCTGACCAGCAGCCTGCTGCTGGCGGTGCTCACGGTGATCGGTTTTATCGGCATATTCCTCGGCTGGCGTCAGGCCCTGCTGGTCGCGCTGGCAGTGCCACTGTGCTACTCGATCGCGCTGGGTATCAATGCGCTGGCCGGTTACAGCATCAACCGGGTAACCCTGTTTGCGCTGATTCTGGCCCTTGGCCTGCTGGTCGATGACCCGATCACCGGCGTCGACAATATCGACCGCCACCTGCGCCGCCGCGGCGCTGACAAGTTCACCGCCGTGATCAACGCCATGCTGGAAATCCGCTGGCCACTGCTGATGTCGACGCTGGTGATCATTATCGCCTTTGTGCCACTGGCCTTTATCACCGACATGATGGGCCCCTATATGGCACCGATGGCACTCAACGTGCCGGTGGCGGTGACCGCCTCGACCCTGGTGGCCTTCCTGTTCACCCCCTGGCTGGCCGCACGACTGCTCAAACCGGGCCAGTCCGAGGCCCCGCCCTCCGCCTTCTACAGCCGCCTGCTGGCACCCTGGATCGCCTCTCGGCGGCGCGCCTGGGCGGTGATCATCGCCATGATCGTTCTGCTGCTGCTGAGCATGCTGCTGCCGATGCTGCGGCTGGTGCCACTGAAACTGCTGCCCTATGACAACAAGAACGAGCTGGCGGTCATGGTCGAGTTGCCCGAGGGCAGCAGCCTGGAGCAGACCCGCGCCGCCGTCCAACAGGCCGGCGAAGTGTTGCTGCGACTGCCGGAGGTCAAGGCGGTGGCTGCCTATGTCGGCGAGCCGGCACCGATCGACTTCAACGGCCTGGTGCGCCGCTATTATCTGCGCCAGGCACCGGAGCTGGGCGAACTGCGCCTGACTCTGGCCGACAAGCTGCAGCGTGAAGACCAGTCCCACGCCATTCTGTTGCGCCTGCGCCCACTGCTGGCAGAACTGGAGCAACAGGGCAACGCCCGTTTCAAACCGGTCGAGGTGCCGCCCGGGCCGCCGGTAATGAGTACCCTGGTGGTGGAAATCAGTGGCCAGCCGAATACCCCCTGGCACGACCTGCAACGGGGGGCCCTGGCCCTGCAGCAACGACTGGCCCGTGAACCGGGCGTGGTCGATGTCGACAGCAGCCTGAGCAGCGAACACCAACGACTGCGCTTTGTGCCGGACTGGCGCAAGGCCGCGCTGTCAGGCATCAGTGTCGCCGATATCAACCAGCACCTGCGCCTCGCCCATGACGGGCTGACCGCCGGGCACCTGAAACAGCCGGACGAAGTCCGCGCCTTGCCGCTGCGGCTGGAACTGGCACCCGAGTGGCGGCGCGATCCGCTGCGCATGGGCGAGCTTACCCTGCGCGGCGAGGCCGGCTACCGCCAGCAGATTCAGGGCGGCGTGGTGCAGGCGCCGCGGCCGATGGTGGCGCTGGCCGAGCTGGGCAGCTGGCAGCAACTGGAGGATGACCCGGTGCTGCAACGCAAGGACCTGCAACCGGTGATCTACGTGATGGCCGAGATTGCCGGGCGCCAGCCGGCAGAGATCATCGCCGATGTGGTGGCCGACCGTGACAGCAACAGCGACCAGCCCCGCAGCCTGAACTGGCGCACTTATTTCAATTCCGGCGGCGGCCTTGGCTGGAGCCTGCCTGAGGGCGTCAACGCGCGCTGGACCGGCGAGGGCGAGTGGCGGGTCACTGTGCTGGTGTTCCGCGACCTCGGGCTGGCCTTTGCCTTTGCGCTGGTCGGCATGGCACTGGTACTGCGCATCCAGACCAGCAGCTGGGCCCTGACGGGGCTGATCATGAGTGCGATACCGCTGTCGATGATCGGCCTGATGCCAGGGTTCTGGTTGCTCAACCTGCTGACGGCCGGGGAGTCAGGCGGCATCGCCGACCCGGTGCTGTTCACTGCCACGGCGATGATCGGCATGATCGCACTGGCCGGCATCGTGGTGCGCAACGGCCTGATTCTGGTTGAATTCATCGACGAGCGCCTGCGCGCCGGGGATGCCCTGCGTGACGCCCTGTTCAGTGCCGGTGCCTTGCGCCTGCGACCAGTGCTGTTGACCGCCGGCACCACCCTGCTGGGCAATCTGGTGATCACCCTGGATCCGGTGTTTGCCGGACTGGCCTGGGCGATCATCTTCGGCCTGATTACCTCAACCCTGTTTACGCTGGTCGTGGTGCCCTGTGCCTACTACCTGCTGCATCATGACAAGGAGATTCAACCGCCATGCGCACCCTGATCAAGATAGCCCTGCTGCTTGGCGCCCTGCTGCTGGTCATGGCCTGGTTTGCCGGGCTATTCAATACCCGCATCAGCCCTGAGGTCGCCGAAACACCTGCACTGGCGGCCGGCGACACCCTGTTGCTGCAACCTCGCGAACAGGCACTGACAGAAACCGTGGCCGCCACCGTGATTGCCCGTGAGGCCTCGCAGGTCAGCAGCCGGGTACTGGGCAGCGTCAACCGCGTTCTGGTTCGCGCCGGAGATCCGGTGCAACGCGGCGATTTACTGCTGGAGCTGGACGACCGCGAATTCCGCGCCCGCCTGGCCCAGGCCGAACAGCAACTGGCAGCGGTGCGCGCCCAGGCTGACGAGGCCCGCCGCGAACTGCAACGCGCCAGCCAGCTACTGGAACGCGGCGCCGGCACCCAGGCCATGCTGGACCGCGCCCGTGCCCAGTCAACCAGCCTGCAGGCCGACCTGCAGCGTGCTGAACAGGCCCGTCAGGAGGCCGAGACCGCGCTCAGCTATACCCGCCTGCTGGCACCCATCAATGGCCGGGTCACCGAGCGCCATATCGAGCCAGGCGATACCGCCAGCCCCGGACAGCTGCTGGTCAGCCTGTACGACCCGCAGTCCTTGCAACTGGCAGCCCAGGTACGCGAAAGCCTGGCCCTTGGCCTGCGCGGCGGCCAGCCACTGCTGGCCCGTATTGATGCGCTTGACCAGCAACTGGAGGTGGTGGTCGAAGAACAGGTACCTGGTTCCGACCCAGGCGCCCGGGCGATTCTGATCAAGGCCGGACTGCCGCAGCTCGATGGCCTGCTGCCGGGCATGTACGCCAGCCTGCAGATTCCCGCCGGCCGTGCCGAACTGCTGTGGATTCCGCACACTACCATCAGCCGGGTCGGACAGATCAGCACCGTCGACGTCATCGACAGCCAGGGCCACAGCCATCGCCGAGTGATTACCACCGGGCGTCAGCAGGACGGTCAGGTGGTGGTAACCAGCGGCCTTGAAGCCGGTGAGCGTATCCGCCTGGCGCAGTGAACCGCATTGCAACACGACTCGCTTTTTATGGCGAAATCATTACCATGGCGGGTTTTCAGCAACCCTGTGGAGCCTTACCCGATGCATACCCTGAGCAAAGCCGTACTCGGTGGCAGCCTGCTGCTGTGCAGCTCGCTGGCCAGCGCCAGCCCGTTGCAGTGGCAGAACAACAGCCTGACCTATCTGGTCGGCACCGATTTCCAGGTTGACCCCAAGACCCAGCAGACCGTCACCTTCGAGCATGTCAGTGGCTGGAACTTCGGTGATCTGTTCTTCTTTGTCGACAGCATTCACTACAACGGTGGTCGCAATGCCCGTGGTGACAACAGCAGCTGGTATGGCGAACTCTCGCCGCGCTTCTCTCTGGGCAAACTGAGCGGTCAGGAAATCAGTTTCGGTCCGGTCAAGGATGTACTGCTGGCAGCCACCTGGGAATTCGGCCGTGGCGACCTGCACAATTACCTGCTCGGCCCCGGTTTTGATCTGGCAGTGCCCGGTTTTGACTTCGTCCAGCTGAACACCTACTACCGCCGCGCCGACACCCCGGATGGCGGTCGCGGTGTGTGGCAGGTCACCCCGGCGTGGGCCTGGACCCAGCCGCTGGGCAAGTCCGACCTGCTGATCGACGGTTTTATCGACTGGGTGGTCGACAACGACAGCCGCAGCGGCTACCACGCCAATTTCAAGTTCAACCCACAGGTCAAATATGACCTCGGCAAGGCACTGGACTGGTCGCCGAAGCAACTGTATGTCGGTGTCGAATACGACTACTGGAAGAACAAGTACGGTATCAAGGACAGCAGCGCGTTCAAGACCGACCAGAGCGCTACCAATCTGATCGTCAAGCTGCACTTCTGAGCTATTGGCGGCAGCCCGGCTGCCGCCCTGAGCTTATCGGGCGTGCCGTTGCAGCAGCTGTTGCAACGGCACCAGCTCAACCTCTCCGTCCGCTAGCGGCTTTGGCAGTTCCCGCTCCAGCACCTGCAGAGTCTCCTCGTAGGGATGCCCGATCATCAGTGCCCAGCCCTGCGCGCGTGCCGTATCAATAGCCTCCGCCAGCTTGCCGGCAATCAGCCCGGCGTCGCGCCGGTGATCGAGAAAGCCGCTGCGTGACAGCTGTTGCACGCCCGCCGCCTCGGCGGCAAAGGCCGCCTGGGTCTCGGCGGTGGTGCGACTGTCGATAAAGAACAGCCCGCGCTCGCGCAGCACCGGCATCAGGGCATCCATGGCACGACGCTCGGCGGTCAGACGACTGCCCATATGATTGTTCACGCCGCTGGCCTGCGGCAGGCTGTCGAGGTTAACCATCAGCACTTGGCGCAGCTGCTCGTCGCTCATATGGCTGTAAAGCCCGCCAGGGCCGATCGGCAAGCCTGCACCATTTTCCATCGGCTGGTGCAGCATCACGCCATGCCCGGCAGCCAGCGCCTCATCGGCCAACTGGCTGGCAAACCGGGTATGCGGCAGGATGGCCAGGGTCAACGGCACCGGCAGACGGATCAGCCGGCGACCCGCCTCAAGGGAATGCCCAACATCATCGATAATGATCGCCAGTTGCGCAGGCCTGTCTGCTAGCGCGGCAACAGGGGGCGTTTGCGGCGGCAGTTGCTGCGACTCGGGCACCTCGACCTTGGCCGCCTCCAGCTGCCGCCAGAGCGACCCTCGGTCATCCACAGGTCGCACCAAAGGCACCAGCGGCACAACCGGGGCAGACTCCACCGCTGCTACCGGCTCGCTCACTTCGGTAGTGGAACGCTCACAGGCAGCCAACAGGCCCAGGCACAGCAGGGCCAGGTACAGCCTGCGCATCAGGGCCGGCGTACCACATTCAGCCCCTTGAGCAGATTCAGCGCCTGCGCCAACTGGTAGTCGGCATCCTGCGGCCGCTCCTCACGGGCCTGACGCAGCTCGCGACTGCCGCGTTCGGTGCTGCCGTTGGCATTGCCCAGATGACGCTGCAGGTCGGCCTCGCGGAAGCCCTCTTCCTCGGCCTCACGGGTGACACGGGCACGTTCGACACGGATATCCGGCACAATCCCCTGGGCCTGAATCGAGCGACCATTTGGTGTGTAATACAGTGCCGTGGTCAGCTTCAGCGCACGGTCGTTGTTCAGCGGCAGCACCGTCTGGACCGAGCCCTTGCCGAAGCTGTCGGTGCCCATGATCACCGCCCGGCCGTGGTCCTGCAGGGCGCCAGCGACGATTTCCGAGGCCGAGGCCGACCCACCATTGATCAACACCACCACCGGCACCTCGCCAGCGGGCTTGTTGCGCGTGGCGTTGAAGCGCATTTCGGCATTGCTCAGGCGGCCCTGGGTGTAGACGATGGTGCCGCTGTCGAGGAAGCTGTCCGCCACCTCAACCGCCGACTGCAGCACACCACCGGGGTTGTTGCGCAGGTCCAGCACCAGCCCCTTGAGGGCATTATCGGTATTCAGGCGAGCCAGCGTACGTCGCACCTCGTCACCGGTATTGTTCTGGAACTGGGTAATCCGCAGCAGCGCATAGCCCGGCTCCAGGTCCAGACTGCGCACGCTGCGCACCTTGATCACCGCGCGCTTCAGCTCCACCACAAAGGGACTGCCGGTGCCGCGCACCAGGGTCAGACTGACGCTGGAGCCCGGCTCGCCGCGCAGGGTATTCACTGCATCCATCAAACTCATGCCCTTGGCCGGCTGATCATCAATCTTGATGATCAGGTCACCCGCCTCGATGCCGGCGGCGGCGGCCGGCGTCTCATCGATTGGCGCCACCACCTTGATAAAGCCGTCTTCCTGGCCGATCTCGATACCGAGGCCACCAAACTGGCCGCTGGTGGTGTCCTGCAACCCCTTGAAGGATTCCGGATCCAGATACGCGGAATGCGGGTCAAGCCCCTCGAGCATGCCGCGAATGGCATTTTCCAGCAGCGTGCTGTCATCTACCGGCTCGACATAGGCCGTGCGGATACGCTCCAGCACCTCGGCAAAGGTGCGCAGTTGGTCCAGCGGCAATGGCGCGTCCTGCGGCTCGGACTGGGCCAGCCCGAGTCCGGGAAGCAGCAAAGCCAGAACCAGGCCACTGGCCCGCAATGTACGCACGGCAATCATGTTGTTCTCCCGACTATTGTTCCTGTGGCCAGCTTGTCTGCAGCCGCTCTACAGCATACACCAGGCCGCCGGATCAAGGGCGCGGCCCTGGTGGCGGATGGAAAAATACAGTGACGGGCCGGCCTGGCCACCACTGCTGCCCACGGTGGCGATGGCTTCGCCCGGCTGCACCCAGCTGCCAACATCACGCAACAGGCTCTGGCTATGACCATACAGGCTCAGGTAGCCATTCCCGTGGTCCAGAATCAGCAGCAGCCCGGCGCCACGCAGCCAGTCAGCAAACACCACCCGGCCACCGTGGATCGCATGCACCGTATGCCCCTCGGGCGCGCGTATCACCAGGCCGTCCCATTTCATCCGTGCATCATCGCCACGCTGACTGCCGAACCGCGCAATGATCTCGCCGCGCACCGGCAACGGCAGCTTGCCGCGGGCCTGGGCAAAGGGCTGGCTGCCGGCGGGAGTGGGAATGCGAGTGATCGCTTCGTCGAGGCGCTTGACCAGTTGCTCCAGCTCGGCGCGCTCGGCCTCACGGGCCTTGAGTTGCTGGCTTTGCTCACGGGTGCGATTACGCAGATTGGCCAGTACCGCATTACGTTCGTCCTGACGCCCGGCCAGTTGCTGCTCGCGCTGCTTCAGCTGCTCACGGCGCTGCTGCTGATCAGCCAGCAACTGTACCCGCTCGGCTCGCGCCTGCTGCAGACGTGTCAGACTCTCGCGATACTGCTGGATTTCCTGCATGCGCGCACGATTGAGGTACTGGTAATAACGCAGCATGCGGCTGGCACGCTGCGGATCATCCTGACTCAGAAGCACCCGCAGCGAATCCTGCTCCCCCGCCATCCAGGCGGCACGCAACTGCCGGGCAATCTGTTGCTGCTGCCCGGCCACTTCCTGCTCGAGTGCCTGTGACTGCAACTGCATCTGCTGCAATTGCTGCTCACCCTGCTGCAATTGCTGCTGCAACTCGCGGCTTTGCCGGCGGATCTGGCCGATATCACGCTCCACCGTGGCCAGCTCGCGTTCCACGCCACCCAACTCGGCCTGCAGGCCGCCCAGCAGCTTTTTCAGCTGCTCGACCTCCTTTTGCGTTTGCTCAAGTTCAGCGCGGGCTTGGCGCGAATCATTCGCCTGTGCCGATGACAGCAATGGCGCCAACGCCAGCAGCACACCCAGCAGGCAGACCGCGACGGCGCGCATCGGCAGCCGCCACTCAGCCTTGCAGGCTGACGATCGAGCGACCGGTCATTTCCGGCGGCTGCGGCAGGCCCAGCAGGGCCAGCATGGTCGGCGCCACATCAGACAGGATGCCTCCCTCGCGCATCGTCAATGTGCGCTGACCGACATAGACAAAGGGCACCGGCTCACAGGTATGTGCGGTATGCGCCTGGCCGGTGCTGTGGTCTTCCATCTGCTCAACATTGCCATGATCGGCAGTAATCAATGCCTCGCCGCCGACCTTGTGCAGCGCTGCCACCAGCCGCCCGACACACTGGTCCAGGCACTCCACGGCCTTTACCGCGGCCTCGAACACCCCGGTATGGCCAACCATGTCACCATTTGCATAGTTGACGATGATCACGTCGTAGCGCTGCTGTTCGATGGCCTCGACGATACGGTCGGTAACCTCGGGGGCGCTCATTTCCGGTTGCAGGTCATAGGTGGCCACCTGTGGTGAGGGAATCAGGATGCGTTCCTCACCGTCGAAGGGCTCCTCGCGACCACCGGAAAAAAAGAAAGTCACGTGGGCGTACTTTTCCGTCTCGGCAATCCGCAGTTGGGTCAGCCCCTGGGCTGCCAGGTACTCGCCCAGCACATTGTTCAGGGACTCCGGCGGAAAAGCGCAGGGTGCCGGGATATCCGCCGCATACTGGGTGAGCATTACATAGCCCGCCAGTTGCGGCACCCGATGGCGGGCAAATCCGCTGAAATCCGGCTCGACAAAGGCCCGGGTCAGCTCGCGGGCACGGTCGGCACGGAAGTTCATAAACACCAGCGCATCGCCATCCTCGACGGTCACTGCCTCGCCGATCACCGTGGGCTTGACGAACTCGTCACTCTCGCCGCGCGCATAGCTGGCCAGCAGGCCGTCAACCGCGGTGTCGGCGGCAAATTCGCCAACGCCATCGACAATCAGCTTGAAAGCCTTCTCGACCCGCTCCCAGCGGTTGTCCCGGTCCATCGCAAAGTAGCGTCCGACCAGACTGGCAGTACGGCCCACGCCGAGGCGGGTAAAGGCCTCATCGAACAGGCGCAGCGAGGCTTCGGCGCTCTTCGGCGGGGTGTCGCGGCCATCAAGGAAGGCATGCAGATAGATTTTTTTGGCGCCGCGCCGCACTGCCAGTTCAAGCATGGCCACCAGCTGTTGCTCATGGCTGTGCACTCCACCCGGGGAAGCCAGCCCCATCACATGCACCGCCTTTCCGGCCGCCACCGCGGCATCCACCGCCTTGCAGATCTCGGGATTGTCGAAAAATTCGCCGTCGCTGATCGCCTTGGTCACCCGGGTGAAATCCTGATAGACCACCCGGCCGGCACCCAGATTCATGTGACCAACCTCGGAGTTGCCCATTTGCCCGTCGGGCAGGCCGACATCCATGCCCGAGCCGGAAATCAGGGTATGCGGTGCCTCACGCCAGAGCCGGTCCCAGTTGGGGGTATTGGCGGCCATGATGGCATTCGAATCCGGTGACTCGCTGTGTCCGAAACCATCGAGAATCACCAGAACCAGGGGTTTGCGCGCTGAACTCATGCTTGATCCACTCGTCAAAACTGGCTGCACCAGGGGGCTGAAAAACTGCCGACAGTGTACTTGCCCGCCGGTCGACTGTCATGTCAGGCGGCCTATCGACCTGATGCGCGCGCTCAATGGTTCAGCAGTGGACGGCGGCTGTGTATACTGCTCCACTTTCTCTGGTACCGCGGAAGCAACCCACATGCAGTTTTTCCAGCAACTCGTCGAATTCATCGGAAACCACCTGATGCTGGTCATCGCCTTTCTGGTGGTTTTGACCCTGCTTATCATCACCGAGGGCCGCCGCTCCGGCGCAGCCCTTACCACCCAGCAGGCCACCGCGCTGATCAACAAGGAAGACGCGCTGGTGCTGGACATCCGTCCGAAGAAGGAATTTTCCACCGGTCATATTGTCGACTCGATCAACATCCCTCTCGACAAGCTGGCGACCCGCATGAGCGAGCTGGACAAGCATCGCGAACGACCGATTCTGGTCGTCTGCAACAGCGGCCAGACTGCCGGAGCCTGCACCAAGCAACTGAAGACCGCCGGCTTCAACGTGGCACGTCTGGCCCATGGCATCAACGGCTGGAAGGGCGACAATCTGCCCCTGGTGAAGTGACATGGCCGACATCATTATTTATTCCAGCAATTACTGCCCGTTCTGCAGCCGCGCCAAGCATTTGCTCGACAGCAAGGGCCTGAGCTACCGCGAAATCGGCGTCGACGGCCAACCTGCAGTCCGTGCGGAAATGACACGCCTGGCCGGACGCACCTCGGTTCCGCAGATCTGGATCAACGGCACCCATGTGGGTGGCTGTGATGAACTGCTGGCACTTGATCGCACCGGCAAACTCGATACTCTGCTGGCCGGTTGAGCCACAGCCCCCTGCTAACCCAAAACAAAAGGACCACTGAACATGGCCGAAGAGAACCAGACCAATCCCGCCGCCAATGGCGCCCAGGGCGAACAGCAACAGCCGCAGTTCAGCCTGCAGCGCATCTATGTCAAAGACCTGTCCTTTGAATCCCCGAAGGCACCGGCTGCGTTTCAGGCCCAGTGGAATCCACAGGTCAATCTGGACCTCAACACGCGCAACAGCCAGCTTCAGGACGGCGTTTACGAGATCGTCCTGAGCCTGTCCGCCACCGTGACCAACGGTGACGAGACCTGTTTTATCGCAGAGATCCAGCAGGCTGGCATCTTCATCATCCAGGGCCTGGATGAGGCCGCCATGCGCCACACCCTCGGCGCCTTCTGCCCGAGCATCCTGTTCCCCTATGCCCGCGAGGCGATCGACAACATGGTCCTGCGTGGCAGCTTCCCTCCCCTGCTGCTGGCACCGGTAAACTTCGACGTTCTCTATGCCCAGGCCGAACAGCGCCGGGCTGCCGAAGCCCAGGGCAACGCCTGAGCCTGCGGGCCCGGGCAGTCCCCGGGCCCCACGCTTGTCCGACACAGGCACATGTTCTAAGGTTGCATGCCTGAGTCACAGATCTTGACGGACCATGCAATGACCCTTCCTGCTTCCCGCCCGCTGTATCTGCTGGCCCTGATAGGCGCCATCCTGCTGCTCGGCAGCGCTTTGTACATGGAACATGTCATGGGGCTGGAACCCTGCCCGCTGTGCATCGTACAGCGCGTGGCAGTGATCACCCTCGGCCTGATCAGCCTGATTGCTGTACTGCACACCCCGCTGCCAGAAGGCAACCGGCGCCGCCCCGCCGCACGGGTATACGCAGCCCTGACAACCCTTGCCGGGGGCTTTGGTGCCGCGATTGCCACTCGCCAGATCTGGTTGCAGCACCAACCTGCCGACCAGTTACCCAGTTGCCTGCCCAGCATGGATTACATGCTGGAAGTATTACCCTTCTGGGAGATGCTCAGCCTGGTGTTCAGCGGTACCGCCGACTGCGCCGAGGTTGGCTGGACCTTTCTGGGCCTGAGCATCGCTGAATGCATGCTGCTGGTATTCATTGTCTACACGGCATTCGGACTGGTACAGCTATTGCGCCGCCAGGACACCTGAAGTCGCGCAATCTGTTGTTGAAACCCTCTTGCAGGCTGGCCTATTCTGTCCGTTCGACGACAGGCAGGTGATGGCCTGATCGGCCTACAAGCTGCAAGGAGGTGCCCGATGCTGGAAAGCTGCAAAACGGCAGAGGAACGCTGGGGTGGCGTACACCAGCTGATTGACCGCTGGCTCGATGAACGCCGCCAGCTGATCCATGCCTTCAACGCCCTGCGTGACGCCCCTTCGGCAAACAACCGCCTGCGCGACTTCTGCGACCTGCTGGTGGATTACGCCTCGGCCGGGCACTTTGAAATCTATCAGCAACTGATTCGCGAAGCCGAAGACTTCAACGACTCCGCAGCCCTCGACCTGATCGGGCAGCTGTATCCCCGTATCGAAACCATTACCCGGCTCTCGGTGGACTTCAACGACCAGCATGCCGGGCCTGCTGGTGACAGCGACAGCGCCTCACTACCCGAGGACCTTAGCGCACTGGGAAGCCTGCTGCGTGAACGCTTCGAGCTTGAAGACTGCTTGATCGAAGTACTGCACAACGCCCACCGCACACTGCTCCAGACCACCTGAGAAGCCATCATGAGCAAAGCCATAGCGACCCCGCTGCACCTTCTCCAGACACTGACACATACCCTCAACGAGGAACTGCAAGGTGCCTGCGCGCGCGCCGAGCAGGAAGCCCTGAAGGCACTGGAGAAGCTTGACCGCCAGCAGGCCAAACTACGCGACAAGCTGGAAGAGTCCGAACAACGACTGGCGCAAAAGCGTCAGGAACAGGCCAGCAAAAAATCCATTGCCCGCACCACCGACAAGCTGGCCGATCTGCGCCTCGCACTGAAAGAACTGCAAGGCGCACGCAAGGATGCCCAGGCCTATGTGCGTCAATTGCGCAGCGACACCCGCGAGACCCTGCGCCTTGCCAAAGGCCTGCAACGTCTCGAACAGCAGGTTGACGAAGCCATCGAACGCCGCGACAACCCTGCCGCCGCTCCCAGACGTCGCCGCTCCCCGGCCAAGGCTGCCAGCGACAGCAGCGCCCAGCCTGCCTGATCTAGACCCCAGCCATACGGCAGAGCTGCGACAGCAGCTCTGCCGGAGGCTCCCCGCGGCAGGCCGCACAAGTCTGAATCTGCAGCTCAATGCTTGTCTGTGCCTCCCCTGCCAGCCCCTCCAACTGTTTTTCCAGCCGCGCCAGCAACCACCACTCCACGGCCAGCTCCGCCTCCAGCACCGGCCCCTTGATCAACTCACCATTCGGCAAGCCATTCAATAATCGACGGACCCGACGCAATGGCTGCACCAGTTGCTCGGCATACTGTGCATGCCCGGCATCCAGCGCCGGCCAGTCCAGCGCTTGCGGGCTCACCCTGCGCCGCCCCAGCCAGCAGGCGGTCAGCAATAGCAGGACATCCAACCCATGCCGATCCTGCAACTCGAGCAACAGCGCCGCCACCCCCGGGCGACGGTAAAACTCATCGGCAAACTGCTGCAAACTGCTCATCACAATCCCCTGCCTGGCCATGCTGCCCCTGATATACTCCGCGCCCATGATCAGGATAGATAACCTCACCCTGCAACGCGGCCCGTTGCGCCTGCTTGAACAGGCCAGTCTGACCATTCACCCCGGCCAGAAAATTGGTCTGCTCGGCACCAATGGCGCCGGCAAGTCCAGCCTGTTTGCCCTGCTGCTCGGCAACCTCTCCGCCGATGCCGGCGATTGCCGGCTGCCGGCGGACTGGCGGATCGCCCATATGCGCCAGGAAATCGAAGCGCTGGAGCGCCGCGCTGTCGACTACGTGCTTGACGGCGACCAGCGCCTGCGCCAGCTGCAGGCGCGCCTGGCCGAGGCCGAGGCGCGCCACGACGCACATGCCCTTGGCAGCCTGTATGCCGAGCTGGAGGCGCACGGCGGCTTCAGTGCCGACAGCCGGGCACGCAGCCTGCTGGCCGGTCTGGGCTTCAGCAGCGAGCAGTGCGAGATGCAGGTTGGCGAGTTTTCCGGCGGCTGGCAAATGCGCCTGAATCTGGCCCAGGCGCTGATGTGCCCCTCCGACCTGCTGTTGCTTGACGAGCCGACCAACCACCTGGATCTGGATGCGATTCTCTGGCTGGAAGACTGGCTCAAGGGTTATCCCGGCACCCTGCTGCTGATTTCCCACGACCGTGACTTTCTCGATGCGGTGGTCAGCCACATCGTGCATGTCGAAGGCCGCCAGCTCAACCTGTATCGCGGCGGCTACAGCCAGTTCGAGCGCACCCGCGCCGAACGTCTCAGCCAGCAGCAGGCCGCCTTTGAGCAGCAGCAGGCACAGCGGGCACACATGCAAAGCTATATCGCCCGTTTTCGTGCCAAGGCCAGCAAGGCACGCCAGGCACAGAGCCGGCTGAAGGCGCTGGAACGCATGCAGGATCTGGCGCCGGCACACATTGACTCACCCTTCGAGTTCGAGTTTCGCGAGGCACTGCAGCAATCCAGCCCGCTGCTGGATCTGCGCGATGGCGAGCTTGGCTACCCGCAGCGCACGATCCTGCACAACGTCAAACTGCAGCTGGCACCCGGCGCACGAATTGGTGTGCTCGGCCCCAACGGCGCCGGCAAATCAACGCTGATCAAGACCCTGGCCGGCAGCCTGCCGCTGTTGGCCGGCGAGTTGACCCGCGGCGAGCACCTGTCGATCGGCTATTTTGCCCAGCATCAGTTGGATAGCCTTGACCCCGAGGCCAGCCCGCTGCTGCATCTGGCACGCATTGCCGGCGGCGAGCGTGAGCAGAACCTGCGCAATTTCCTCGGCGGTTTCGATTTTCGCGGTGACCGAGTGGAACAGCCGGTCCGGCATTTTTCCGGTGGCGAGAAGGCCCGACTGGCGCTGGCACTGATTGCCTGGCAGCGGCCCAACCTGCTGCTGCTCGACGAGCCGACCAACCACCTCGACATGGACATGCGCCACGCCCTGACGGTGGCACTGCAGGCCTTCGAGGGCGCCATGCTGCTGGTCTCCCACGACCGCGCACTGATCCGCGCCACCACTGACGAGTTGTGGCTGGTGGCCGATGGCCAACTGCAGGGCTACGAGCAGGATCTGGACAGCTACACCCAGTGGCTGACCCAGTTCCGCCAGCAACAGCAACGCAACCTGCAACCCCAGAGCAACACGGCGCCGCGCGTGGATGCCCGTGAACAGCGCCGTCAGGCAGCGGAGCTGCGGCAGAAACTGGCGCCACTGAAAAAGACCGTTGACGGTCTGGAGCTGCAACTGGCCAAGGCCCAGCAGCAACTGACCGGGATCGAACAGCAGCTGGCCGACAGCAGCCTGTATCAGGCGGAACACAAGGGTCGCCTGAAAACCCTGTTGGCCGATCAGGCCGACTGCCGCCAATTGATCGAGCGCCTGGAGGCGGACTGGCTGGAGGCCCTGGAAGCGCTGGAAAACCTGCAGGCAGAACTGGAAGCCTGATTACCAGGGGATCGGCTGACCGTCCCACGCATAGAAGTTGCCGCTGTCCGCCGGGCCATGCCCGGCAATGACCTGTAAAAGTCGTTCAGCGACAAACGCCGGGGCAAACAGCCGGCCTTCGGGCACATTCGCCTGAAAGGGCGCCGACAGCCCGGTATCTGTGGTGCCCGGATGCAGCAGCAAGCAACAGCCATTCGGATTCAGCCGGGCCCACTCGATGGCAAAGGTACGCAGCAGCATGTTCTGCGCCGCCTTGGCTGCGCGATAGGCATACCAGCCGCCAAGCCGGTTGTCACCGATTGAGCCGACCCGCGCCGACAGCGAGGCAAAACGGCACAGATGACGTCCGCGCAACAGCGGCAACAGCTCGCGGGCCAGCAACAGGGGCACGGCGGCATTCACCGTGAATGACTGCAACAGCCAGTCCAGCTGCACATCGGCCAGGCGTTTTTCCGGCTGCAAGCCATCCGGCTCATGCAACAGACCAACACAGTTGATCAGCAGATCCAGCCGCAGGCATTCGGCGCGCAGTTGCTCACCCAGCCCATGCAGCACCTGCGGATCGGTCAGGTCGACGCACAAACGCTGTTCTCGCGGATCACCCGCCGGCTCAGACCAGTGCCGCGCCAGCACATAAATCCGCCCGATATCCTGACGCTGCAGCAGCGCTTCAACCAGCGCCCGACCAATCCCGCGACTGCCACCCGCCACCAGTACAGTGGCCGGCTGGTCACTAGCAAACAATGGCTGCATGCTGCACATTCCCCCTTAACTGGGCGACAATGGCCACCCGACTTGCCGAGACCCGTGTATGACCCTGTGGATTGATGCCGATGCCTGCCCCAAGCCCGTGCGCGAAGTCGTTATGCGCGCCGCCCGCAAGCGCCAGCTGCAACTGGTCCTGGTAGCCAACAGTCCGCTGGGCCTGCCACCAGCACCGGGCATGCGCCAGATCACCGTACCCGGCGGGGCTGACGAGGCCGATCACTACATCATTGCCCATGCGGTGCCCGGCGATCTGGTGGTGACCGCCGACATACCGCTGGCCGATGGTCTGGTACGCCGGGAAATCACCGCGATCAACCCACGCGGGCAGATTTATGACAAGGGCAGCATTGGTGAGCGACTGGCAGTGCGCAACCTGATGGATGAACTGCGTGGCGCCGGACTGGCCGGTCGCGGCGGCCCGCCGCCTTACAGCGACCGCGACAAGCAGGCCTTCGCCAACGCACTGGATCGGCTGCTGGCACGGGGTCTGGGCGCCTAGCGCTATCAGGCGCGGCTGACCAGAAACTGCTGTACCTGGCTGTCCAGCTCGCCACGCAACCGGTCCAACTGGCGGGCCAGGCCGGCCAGCGCCTGTGCCTGTTCGGCGTTCACCCCGGCAATACTACCGACTTCAGCCAGATGCCGCGCCACATCCTCGCCGACCGCCGACTGCTGATGGGTGGCAGTGGCTATCATGTCGTTCAGACGCGAAATCTGGCTGACTTCCTCGGCCACTCCGGCCAGCGTCTGCGCGCCCTCTTCGGCACCCTCCAGACAACGCTGCACGGATGCCTGGCTACGCTGCATGGCGCTGCGCGCCTCCTCGGCAGTTCGCTGCAGACGGGCGATAAAGTCCTGGATCTCGGCCGTGGAATGGGCGGTACGCTGCGACAGGTTACGCACCTCGTCGGCCACCACGGCAAAACCGCGACCTTGTTCGCCGGCCCGCGCCGCCTCGATGGCAGCATTCAGTGCCAGCAGGTTGGTCTGCTCGGCCACCCCCTTGATCACATCCACCACCTGATTGATCTCGTTGGCCAGTTGCGCGGTCCCGTTGACCGCCTCACCGGTGGTGCCGATATCGCTGCTCAGTGAGCCAATTTCAGCGCGAATCGCCTGCATCGCCGCATTGCCCTCACCGGCGTGGGTGTTGGCATTGCGCGCCGCCTCCGCCGCCTCCGCTGCACTGCGCGCCACCTCGGCAGTGGCACCACTCAACTCGGCCATCGCCTGCCCCATGTACTGCGACTCGCCAACCTGCTTTTGCGAGCCACCCGCCACCTGGGATGACTTGTCAGACAGCTCGCCGCCCACCACATCCAGTTGCCGCACATCACTGGCAACATCGGCGACCAGACGATCAAGCCGCGACAGCAGATCATTGAAGCCGTCCACCAGCTTGCCGCGACCCTCGGCACGCACCGCCAGATCCATCCGCCCATCAGCCCCGCCGACCCGGGTCAGGGCCATCGCCAGACTGTCACCCTCGCGGGCGTCCTGATAGCCCTGACGGGCCAGATAGATCAGCACCGCCGCCTCGAACACCACATAGCCGGCATGGATGAAAATCAGCCCCAGCCGCCATCAGCGATCACCCAGACGCCGATCAGTTGCTGCTGCAGCCAGAAAAACAACAGGTGGTGCACGGCAATTACCAGCGCACCCACCACCACCGGCAACCAATCGCGGTAATAGATCAGGAAAGCCAGCAGTACAAAGATTGAGAAGTGCATCTCCACCGTACCGTGACTCTGGTTGATGTGCAGTGCCGCCATCACCATCAGCGCCGCTGCCACCGCGCAGCGGAACAACCGCCGACCGGCGATCAGCGCATGCAACACATGCATCACCAGCATGGTGCCGCCTCCTACCAGCACCGCCTGAAGCCAGGTGGAGTGCCAGGGCGCCAACACGAATAAATAGAGCACGCAAATCCACAAAACGCCCAACATGATGCGGTCAGCCTTCAGATACAGCGCCTGCAATTCGCCCTGCACGGAGTCAACGCCTGACATTGATTACCCTCAATCAAGTTCACACAGACAAGACACTGTGTCCTGCCGGGTTACGCTGGCTTCCCTGCCAGCCACCAACGTTCTCAACAACGGCTCTATCAAACTGCTGTCACTGGTACAGGCCACACCATCACTGTAAGGCCCCACATAGGCCAGGCGGCCCTCGGCATTCCAGATTGCCACGGCAGGAGCACCCGGCCAGTGATCCCAGTCCTGCGGAAGCGCCTTGAAAGGCAGGCTGGCCAGCAAGGTAGATTCCTTCTCGACGGACTGGGCACCGCTGCGGGCAAAGCGCACACCCTGAGCAGAAAAACGCTGCGTCATATCCTCAACATAGCCCAGGTGCCCTGAATTGCACGGGCAGCCGGACTGCCACACATGCAATACTTGTATACCGCCCCCTGCGAATGGCGCTGACACCTCCACACCATCAAAAAACGCCGGCCGCAAAAAAGCCTTGATATGACGTGCCTCAAACCACCACCAGGCCCAGGCCAATCCGGCCAACCAGACCAGCAGAACCAAAACAGCCAGCAGATTTCGCTGCCATGCTCCCATAGGGCACATCCCTCAACCGGAAGAAATATCGGAGTTTAACGGCAGCCTGCTGTGCAGTGGCTGCATATAATTATACACATGAAACCATTAATAAAATTCTTGTATAAGATTGGCAGCGCATAATTACCGACAAACGGCCAAATAACCCTTAGTGACCGATGAGTCACTTGTCTATACTCGACTGTTTAATGGATTGGTGTACAGGGCCCGCCCCGAACAAGGAAGATCAGCAATGCCGGTTGAACTCGACATTACAACCCTGTCACTGGTACTCGCACTGGTGACCCTGTGTCTGTCGCTCCTGCTGACACTGGCAGCCCTGCATGCCGAGCAGCAACGCGGCTTGCGTCACTGGGCTCTGGGGCATTCAGCACTGACTATCGGACTGCTGCTGGGCGTCAATGCCCAGACACTGCCCAGCATGCTCTCCGTAGTGATCGCCAGTGGATTGATGGTGCTCGGTGTCGGGGTAATCTGGCTGGGTCTTCGCGATTTTCGCCAGCAATCACAGTCACAACTACCTGTGTTACTCACCGCACTGCTGTGCATGCTGCTGCAATGGCTGTTGCTGGACATTTATCAAACGCCCGCCGCCACCTACCCGATTTCCTCTACCGCGCTCTGCCTGTTCACCCTGCTGTCCGCGCGCGAGCTTCTCAGGCCCTGGCCACAACCCCTGCGCAGCGCCTGCTGGCTCGCCGGGGGACTGTTTCTGCTGGCCTCGGCAGGACTGGTACTGCGTGCACTTGCAACACTGTCCGACAACGGAGAACAGCTACTTCCCGGACACGGACCGCATGCCGCCAGTCTGCTGGGACTGCTGTTGCTGCAGATTGGCCTGGCCTGCTGCTTTATGCTGATGACCCTCTACCAGACTGCGTTGTCACTGGCGCGACTGTCCGAGCGAGACGGGTTGACCGGCATCCTCAACCGGCGCAGCCTCTGCCGCCAGGGCAGCAACCTGCTGCAACGCTGCCAGCGCCAACAGCAGCCAGCCTGCCTGTTGATGCTGGATGCGGACCATTTCAAGCGGATCAACGACGAATTTGGCCACCAGACCGGCGATGCCGTGCTATGTCACATGAGTAGCCGTATCGGCAACCAACTGCGCCAAGGCGATCTGTTCGGCCGCTTTGGCGGCGAGGAGTTCACCCTCCTGCTGCCCGGCCTGCAACCCGATGAAGCCATGCGCACGGCAGAACGCATTCGCCTCGCCCTGTGCAACCAGCCCTGCAGCAGCGCGGGCCAGCTGGTACAACTCAGTGCCAGTATCGGTATGGCACACAGCAACGACTTCGGCTACGACTTCGAGAAACTGTTGGGCGCTGCAGATCACGCCCTGTATCGGGCAAAACACCTCGGCCGCAACCGCGTGGAGGCAGCAAGCCCGCCAGGCAATGAAGTGGACGATCTGACTGCCATGCATCTACTGACACAATTCCGTCACAATCTGGATATATAAGGGAAGCAGGCTCAACAGAGCGGGCTGGCTGTGGCAGACTGGACTGGTTTGTTCGATAACCCGCTGGCCGGTGCACAGGCACCTTCGGAGTCCCTTCGTGAGCAATCCTATTTCCCGCAGCTTCCCCGCCACTCGCCTGCGCCGGCTGCGCCGCAGTGAGTTCTCGCGCCGCCTGGTGCGTGAAACCGTTCTGACCCCCGCCGACCTGATCTACCCGGTATTTGTGCTGGAGGGCGAAAACCAGCGCGAGGCCGTTGCCTCGATGCCCGGCGTCGAGCGCCTGAGCATCGACCTGCTGTTGCAGGAAGCCGCCGAACTGGTCGAACTGGGCATTCCGGCGGTGGCGCTGTTCCCGGTGACCCCCCTGCCCCTGAAGTCTCTGGATGCTGCCGAAGCCTGGAACCCGAATGGCCTGGCGCAACGCGCTACCCGCGCCCTGAAGGCGCGCTTTCCGGCGCTCGGGGTGATTACCGATGTGGCGCTGGATCCCTTCACCACCCATGGTCAGGACGGCATCATCGATGCGCAGGGGTATGTACTCAACGACATTACCACCGAGGCACTGGTCCGCCAGGCGCTGTCGCATGCCGAGGCCGGTGCCGACATGGTAGCCCCCTCGGACATGATGGATGGCCGTATCGGCGCCATCCGCCAGGCGCTGGAACAGGCCGGCCATGTAAACACCGCGATCCTCGCCTACTCCGCCAAGTACGCCAGCGCCTACTACGGCCCGTTCCGCGATGCAGTCGGCTCGGCCGGCAACCTTGGCAAGGGCAGCAAGGCCACCTACCAGATGGACCCGGGCAACAGCGACGAGGCCCTGCACGAGGTAGCCATGGATCTGCAGGAAGGCGCGGACATGGTGATGATCAAACCCGGCATGCCCTATCTGGATATCGTGCAACGCATCAAGCAGGAGTTCGGCGTGCCGACCTTCGTCTACCAGGTCAGTGGCGAGTACGCCATGCATCAGGCCGCCATCGCCAACGGCTGGCTCAGCGAAGCAGTGATCCTGGAGTCCCTGACGGCCATCAAGCGTGCCGGTGCCGATGCCATTCTTACCTATTTTGCCAAGTCCGCCGCACGCCAGTTGCGCGCACTGGAATAACCCACGAGGACCCCATGCAGATCCCTGAAAGCCTGCCTGCCAGCAACGAAACCGAAGCCACCCCGATCCGCGAGGTGGTCAACGAGGCCCCGGCGCCACTGGCTGATATCAACGCTCCGGAACTGTACATTCACCGTGAGCTGTCCCAGCTGCAGTTCAATATCCGTGTGCTGGAGCAGGCGCTGGATGACAGTTACCCGCTGCTGGAGCGGCTGAAGTTTCTGCTGATCTTTTCCAGCAACCTCGACGAGTTTTTCGAGATCCGCGTGGCCGGGCTGAAAAAGCAGATCACTTTTGCCCGCGAGCAGGCTGGCCCGGACGGGCTGCAACCGCAGCAGGTCCTTGGACGCATCAGCGAGATTGCCCATCAACAGGTGCAGCGCCAGTACGCCCTGCTCAACGATGTGTTGCTGCCACAACTGGCCGGCAAGGGCATCCGCTTTGTGCGGCGCCACCAGTGGACGCACAAGCAGACCCTGTGGATCCGCCGCTACTTCCGCCAGGAAGTAGCCCCGATCATCAGCCCGATCGGACTGGACCCGACCCATCCGTTCCCGCTGCTGGTAAACAAGAGTCTGAACTTTATCGTGCAGCTGGAGGGTGTCGATGCCTTCGGCCGCGACTCCGGTCTGGCGATCATTCCGGCGCCGCGCTCGCTGCCTCGGGTAATCCGCCTGCCCGACGAGCTGTGCGATGGTGGTGACAACTTCGTGTTCCTGTCCTCGATCATCCACGCCCACGCCGACGATCTGTTCCCCGGCATGAAGGTGCTCGGCTGCTACCAGTTCCGCCTGACCCGCAACGCCGACCTGATCGTCGACCCAGACGAGGTCGACGATCTGGCCCGCGCCCTGCGTGGCGAGCTGCTGTCGCGCCGCTATGGTGATGCGGTACGTCTGGAAGTGGCGGACAACTGTCCAAAACCGCTGGCGGATTTTCTGCTGCGCCAGTTCGGTCTGAGCGACAGCGAGCTGTACGAAGTGAATGGCCCGGTCAACCTGACCCGCCTGTTTGCCATTACCGGCCTCGACAATCATGCAGACCTGCAGTTCCCGCCGTTCAGCCCGGGCATTCCACGCCTGTTGTCGAATGCCGACAACCTGTTCCAGGCGGTCGGCAAACAGGACATCCTGCTGCTGCACCCCTATGAATCCTTCAGCCCGGTGGTTGATCTGCTGCGTCAGGCGGCGCAGGACCCGGCCGTACTGGCCATCAAGCAGACCCTGTATCGCACCGGCGCCAACTCGGAAATCGTCAACGCCCTGGTCGAAGCGGCCCGTAACGGCAAGGAAGTCACGGCGGTAATCGAGTTGCGTGCACGCTTTGATGAGGAATCCAACCTGCAGCTGGCCAGCCGCCTGCAGCAGGCCGGCGCGGTGGTGATCTATGGTGTGGTTGGCTTCAAGACCCACGCCAAGATGATGCTGATCCTGCGCCGGGAGAACGGCGAGCTGGTGCGTTACGCGCATCTGGGCACCGGCAACTACCATGCCGGCAACGCTCGCCTGTATACCGATTACAGCCTGCTGACCTCGGACCTGGCACTCACCGAAGATGTGCACAAACTGTTCAACCAGCTGATCGGCATGGGCAAGATGCAGCGCATGAAAAAGCTGCTGCAGGCACCCTTCAGCCTGAAAAAACGCCTGCTGGAACTGATCAACCGGGAAACCCTGAATGCTCAGGCCGGCAAGCCGGCGCATATCATTGCCAAGGCCAACTCACTGACCGATGCCAAGATCATCAAGGCCCTGTACAAGGCCTCGCAGTCCGGCGTAAAGGTCGACCTGATCATCCGCGGCATGTGCTGCCTGCGTCCCGGCATTCCGGGCGTCTCGCACAACATCCAGGTGCGCTCGATCATCGGCCGTTTCCTTGAGCACAGCCGGGTCTACTACTTCCTCAATGGAGGCCAGGAACAGGTCTGGCTGGCCAGTGCCGACCTGATGGAGCGCAACCTCGACAAGCGCGTCGAGACCTGCTTCCCGCTGGAGGGCAAGAAGCTTACCGCCCGCGCCAAGCAGGAGCTGCAGGCCTACCTGAGCGACAACACCCAAAGCTGGCTGCTGCAGCCGGACGGCAGCTATGTACGCAGCAGCCCAACCGGTAACCAGCTCTCACGTAGCGCCCAGCAGACACTGCTGGAAAAGCTCGGCAATACCGTTCAGCGCACCGTCAGCGTATAACCGGCACGCGCCCAGAAGCGGGCTTCCTGTTCGAAGTCCGCCTGGGTCAGCGGGTTGCGCTCCAACCAGCTGGCGGGGAAGCGCAGGGTCAGCCAGTCGGCCCCGGCATCCAGTTGCAGACGGGGCATCTGTTGTGTGCCACGGATATGGTGGTAGAGAATCGCCAGCCGCAACACCATGCAAAGACGCAGCAGGGTATTACCCTGCTCGCCGAACTCAGCCAACCGGCGCTGATCGGGCAGATTGCGGCGGTGCCCCCAGACCAGCAGTGCCAACGACTGCTGATCCTCTCTGGAAAATCCGGGAAGATCGGCATGTTCGATCAGGTAAGCGCCATGCTTGTGGTACTGGCTGTGCGCAATATCGAGCCCCACCTCATGCACACGTGCAGCCCAGCGCAACAGGTCAGCGTGCTCTTCACCAAAGGGCCCCCAGTTGACTTGCAGCTTACCCAGCAGACCCAGCGCCTTGCGCTCGACACGCAGAGCCTGCTCCTGATCGACGTGAAAACGCTCCATCAGCGAATTCAGCGTGCGCTCACGAACATCCTCATGATGATGGCGCCCCATCAAGTCATACAGCACGCCCTCACGCAGCGCGCCTTCGGAATGTGTCATGCGCACAATGCCCAGCGCATCCACCAGCGCCTCGAGAATGGCCAGACCGGCCGGCAGTATCGGTCGGCGCTCAGGCTTCAGTCCCGGCAGATCCAGGCGTTCCACATGACTACACTTGAGCAACTTGCGCTTGAGCCACTGCAGGCCCTCCGGAGCAATCTCGCCCTGCCCGTGACCTGCAGACTGGATACACTGGGCAATGCTGCGGATGGTACCCGAGGCGCCGACAGCTTCCTGCCAGCCGAGGCGCTGGATCGACTGTTCTATCGGCATCAACTCCAGGCGGGCCGCTGTGTAGGCCTGCGCATATCGTGCAGCACTGATACGTCCGTCCGCGAAAAAGCGCTGACTGAATGACACGCAGCCCATCTGCAGGCTCTCGCGCATCAATGATTCGAAGCGTTCCCCGACAATAAACTCGGTGCTGCCTCCACCAATATCCACAACCAACCGCCGCCCCTTGTCGTCGGCCTGCGAATGCGACACCCCGAGGTAGATCAGTCGCGCTTCCTCGCGGCCGGAGACGATTTCCACCGGATGGCCAAGAATCTGCCGCGCCCGCATTACGAACTCACCACGGTTGCGCGCCTCACGCAAGGCATTGGTGCCGACCACACGCACCGCACCCGGCGGCAACCCGTTGATCATCTGGGCAAAGCGCCGCAAACAATCAAGCCCCCGTTGCATCGACTCCTCACTGAGCATGCCCCGGGCATCCAGTCCTGCAGCCAACTGTACCTTCTCGCCAAGCCGCTCGAGCAGCCGTGCCTCTCCGTGATCAACCCGCGCCAGCACCATATGAAAACTGTTGGAACCCAGGTCTATCGCGGCAATCAGCGGAAAGTCGACAGTGGTAGCGGTCATCGGCTGGACTCTTTGGATATCGGAATCCGGATCATAACACCGGATCCATGCACAGATTGTTGCACTTGGGTTGCCCGCTTTGTCACCACCGCATCAGGTGCTATGATGCCGCCGATACTTGTCCCCTATTCGTGTTGCAGCCTGGAGAACCCCATGAGTGATTTGATCGTGCATGTCAGCGACAGCAGCTTCGAGGCCGAAGTGCTCAAGGCCGAAGGACCGGTACTGGTTGACTACTGGGCCGAATGGTGTGGTCCGTGCAAGATGATTGCACCGGTACTTGACGACATCGCTCGCGACTATCAGGGCCGCCTGAAGGTCTGCAAACTGAACATCGACGACAATCAGGACACCCCGCCACGCTACGGCGTCCGCGGCATTCCTACCCTGATGCTGTTCAAGGACGGCAATGTCGAAGCCACCAAGGTCGGCGCCCTGTCCAAGTCACAGCTGTCTGCCTTCCTCGACAGCAACATCTGATCGTTCATCAGCCGCCTCCCTGCAGACTGGCGGGGAGGCTGGACGTCACCGCCTTGCGGTGTTAGATTTGCACACCAACCCCAGTTCGCACCCTGCGACTTCGGCTTTCCAGACCGACTATCATCCCGGCTTCGCCTCTGCCGAAGCTTTAAACCAACCTGTCCTGCCTGACAATCACAACTCGCCCAACCTATGAATCTGACCGAACTGAAGCAAAAACCCATTCCCGAACTGCTTGAAATCGCCGACCAGATGAATCTGGAAAACATGGGCCGCTCGCGCAAACAGGATGTCATCTTTGCCATTCTGAAAAAGCACGCCAAAAGCGGTGAAGACATCCACGGCGACGGCGTACTGGAAATACTCCAGGATGGCTTCGGTTTTCTGCGTTCGGCTGACTCTTCATACCTGGCCGGCCCGGACGATATCTATGTGTCACCGAGCCAGATCCGCCGCTTCAACCTGCGGACCGGCGACAGCATTTCCGGCAAGATCCGTCCACCGAAGGATGGCGAGCGCTATTTCGCGCTGCTGAAGGTCGACTCGATCAACTTCGACCGCCCGGAAAACACCAAGAACAAGATCCTCTTCGAGAACCTGACACCGCTATTCCCGGACGATCGCCTGAAGATGGAAGCCGGCAACGGTTCCACCGAAGACCTCACGGCGCGCATCATCGACCTCTGCGCACCGATCGGCAAGGGCCAGCGCGGTCTGCTGGTGGCACCGCCAAAGGCCGGTAAGACCCTGATGCTGCAAAACATTGCGGCCAACATCGCGCGCAACAACCCCGAGTGTCACCTGATCGTCCTGCTGATCGACGAGCGCCCGGAAGAAGTGACCGAAATGCAGCGCACCGTGCGCGGCGAAGTGGTCGCCTCGACCTTCGATGAGCCCCCGAGCCGTCACGTGCAGGTCGCCGAGATGGTGATCGAGAAGGCCAAGCGACTGGTCGAGCACAAGAAAGATGTGATCATCCTGCTCGACTCCATCACCCGCCTGGCGCGTGCCTACAACACGGTAATCCCGAGCTCCGGCAAGGTGCTCACCGGTGGCGTCGACGCCCATGCCCTGGAAAAGCCCAAGCGCTTCTTCGGTGCCGCACGGAATATCGAGGAAGGCGGCAGCCTGACCATCATCGCCACCGCGCTGGTCGATACCGGCTCGAAGATGGACGAGGTGATCTACGAGGAATTCAAGGGCACCGGCAACATGGAGATCCACCTGGATCGCAAGATTGCCGAGAAGCGGGTATTCCCGGCGATCAACATCAACCGCTCCGGCACCCGTCGCGAAGAGCTGCTGACCAGCGATGACGAGCTGCAGCGCATGTGGATCCTGCGCAAGATCCTGCACTCGATGGAAGACATTGCCGCCATCGAGTTCCTGCTGGATCGCCTGAAGGATACCAAGACCAACGACGAGTTCTTCCAGTCGATGAAGCGCGGCAAAAACTGACTCGCAGGCAAAACACCGCAAGCCGCAACCGGACCTGTGCCGGTTGCGGCTTGACGCATTTTACGCCCCCCATCCAAGCGTTTTGTCGGCATAATGCGCTTCTGACCAGACACCCCAGGCTGATGCCTTCTCCGGATTGCCCTCAGCCTGCCGCTTGAGGCTTAAAGCCAAGATGCACTACTCCGACCTGCGTGACTTTATCAAGGGCCTGGAAAAGGCCGGCGAACTCAAACGCATCCAGACCCCGGTTTCGCCGGCCCTGGAAATGACCGAGATCTGCGACCGCACACTGCGCAAGGCCGGCCCGGCGCTGCTGTTTGAAAACCCCGCAGGCTATGACATGCCGGTACTTGGCAACCTGTTCGGCACCCCGCAACGGGTGGCCATGGGCATGGGCGCCAGCGATGTCAGCGAACTGCGCGAAATCGGCAAGCTGCTGGCCTTTCTAAAGGAGCCGGACCCGCCCAAGGGGCTGAAGGACGCCTGGTCCAAGCTGCCGATTTTCAGGAAGGTGCTGAGCATGGCACCCAAGGTGGTGCGCGACGCCCCCTGCCAGGCAGTGGTCGAGGAAGGTGAAGATGTCGACCTGGCCCGCATCCCGGTACAGACCTGCTGGCCTGGCGATGCCGGCCCGCTGATCACCTGGGGACTGGTGGTGACCAAGGGCCCGCACAAGGAACGGCAGAACATGGGCATCTACCGCCAGCAGGTGATCGGCCGTAACCGGGTGATCATGCGCTGGCTCAGCCACCGGGGCGGCGCCCTGGACTTCCACGAATGGAAACAGGCACACCCTGGCCAGCCATTCCCGGTCAGCGTGGTGCTGGGTGCCGACCCGGCAACCATTCTCGCCGCGGTCACCCCGGTGCCTGACAGCCTTTCCGAATACGCCTTCGCCGGACTGCTGCGCGGCCAACGCACCGAGCTGGTCAAATGCCGCGGCAACCAGCTGCAGGTGCCTGCCAGCGCCGAAATCGTGCTGGAGGGCGTGATCCATCCCGATGACATGGCCGACGAGGGCCCGTTCGGCGACCACACTGGCTACTACAATGAGGTTGACCGCTTTCCGGTTTTCACTGTGGAACGCATCACCCGCCGTGAGCAGCCGATTTACCACAGCACCTACACCGGCCGGCCGCCGGACGAGCCGGCGATCCTAGGCGTGGCTCTCAACGAAGTATTCGTGCCGATCCTGCAAAAGCAGTTCCCGGAAATAACCGACTTCTACCTGCCGCCGGAGGGTTGCTCCTACCGCATGGCGGTGGTGTCGATGAAAAAGCAGTACCCGGGACATGCCAAGCGGGTGATGCTCGGCGTCTGGAGCTTCCTGCGCCAGTTCATGTACACCAAGTTCGTGATTGTGGTCGACGATGACATCAACACCCGCGACTGGCACGACGTGATCTGGGCCATTACCACGCGCATGGACCCCAGCCGCGATACCGTACTGATCGACAACACGCCAATCGACTACCTCGACTTCGCCTCGCCGGTCTCCGGCCTCGGCAGCAAGATGGGGCTGGACGCCACCAACAAGTGGCCCGGCGAGACCAATCGTGAGTGGGGCGTGGCGATTGACCGTGACCCCGCGGTGGTGGCGCGGGTTGACGCCCTGTGGAACGAGCTGGGGATTGATCGATGAAGGTCACCCTGCAACCCTCCGGACATGTTATCGAGCTGCTGCCCGGCGAGCGCATCATCGATGCCGCGCGCCGACTCGGCTACGATGCCCCGCAGAGCTGCCGCAACGGCAATTGCCATATCTGTGCGGCCAACCTGATCAGCGGTCAGGTGCGCCAGCGCGACCAGCTGCTGCGCAGCGGTGAGCTGTTCACCTGCGTGGCCGAGCCGCTGGAGGATTGCGAAGTGCACTGGGAAGGCGTACTGGCGCCGGACGAGTTGCCGCTGCGCCGACTGGCCTGCCAGCTGGAAAGCGCCGAACCGCTGGGGGCTGATGTCTGGCGTCTGCGCCTGCGCACGCCGGCTGGCAAGCCACTGCGCTACCACGCCGGACAGTATCTGCTGCTGCAACGCAACAGCGAGGAAATGTCAGCCTTCTCGATCGCCTCGGCACCGCACCAGCAACGCCTGCTGGAACTGCACATCCAGACCCGTGATCCGGCCACCCGCGACCTGATCGAGCAGATCATCCGCCAGCGGCTAGTACGCATACAGGCACCCTTCGGCGACTGCCATCTGGCCCAGCTGCCACAGCAGCCGCTGCTGTTACTGGCCGCCGGCACCGGCATGGCGCAGATGCAGGCATTGATCAACCATTGTATGGAACAGGGCTTCAACCAGCCAATACAGCTGTATTGGGGAGTACGCCAGGCCGCCGACTTCTACCGTATCGACGACTGGCAACGCTGGGAAGACGCCGGCGTGCAGTTGCACCGTGTGGTCAGCGACCAGCCTGACTGGCCCGGCCGGCAGGGTCTGCTGGCAAATGCCGCACTGGCCGATCTGGGCAATCTGAACGAGCAAGCGGTGATTGCCTGCGGTTCACCGCCGATGGTTTACGGCACGCTGGACCGGCTGCTGCAAGCCGGCATGCGCCCTGAGCAGATGCGCTCGGACGTGTTCAGCTACGCGCCGCGCGACTGAGACTCAGAACAGCCACTGCGGGCGCAACATCATTACCAGACCGAGCCCCAGCATCACCACGGCACTCAACAGCTTCAGCCAGCGGCCGCCCTGTTCGCCGAGCTTGCGGCTGCTCATCAGCCAGACAGCGGCACCAACCATCAGCGCATCGTCAAAGATGTAGCCGAGGATATACAACCCCAGATAGCCGTAATGCTGCAGTGGCTCCAGCTCGCGCGCCGAGAGAATCGCTGTATACAGCGCCGGCAAGCCAGCCGTGCAGAGCAGCTCAACCATGTTCACCAACACCGCCAGCACCGCGCAACCCAACAACGCCAGCGGCAGGCTGCGGCTCTGCACGATACCGCGCACCCGCGCATAAGTACCCGGCTTGGCGGCATCCGGAATGGCCAGCTTGACCGCGGACTGCGGTTGTACAAAGGATTTCAGATTGATCAAGCCAACCAGCAATGCCAGTAACGCCAACAGCCATTGCAACCAGAATGTCACGCCGACCAGCAGGAACAGATTCAGCCAGGCCACCATAAACAGAAAATAGATGGCACCACTGGCCAGCACGAAAGTGCCGGCAATCAGGGCCATGCGCAACCGGTCGCGCAGATGCACCAGGATCGACAGCAGAAACAGCAGCACCCACATGGCGCAGGGGTTGAAACCATCCAGCAGACCGACCGCCAGGGTAAACAACGGCAGCCCCAGACGCTCGACACTGAGTTCGCCAAGTGGACCGACACCCAGGCTGTCGCTATGCGGCACCCCGCTATCGGTCAACAGCCGTAACTGTTGCAGCCCTTGACGCTCATCGAAACCAACCAGAAAGCGTCCGTCAAAGGCAAAGGCCGGCACGCCAGGCGGCCACACGCCTGCCTGCTCCGACAGCTGCAAAAACCGCTGCAGGGCTTGGGGATCGCGATCAACCTGAGTCAGACGAACCACTAGCCAGGGACGCTCGGCCAGCAACTGTGGCAACTGCTTTTTTACCTCGCTGCAGTGTGGACAGCCATCGCGGACGAAGACTTCCAGCTCGGCAGCAGGTGCAGCCAACGACCACAGCATCATCAGCAGCCACAGCCAGCGCAGACTGGACATCAGCCGCGACACGACGGCGCTCAGTCGTCAGTTGGCAGGCTGAGCGCCGGCAGGTCGCGGCGCAACAGTTCAAAACCCTGCTGCTGAACCCGCGCCAGCGCCTGCCGATCGCCCAGATGCTCAAGCAGTCTGGCCAGTTCGGCACAGGTCTGCAGATCGCGACGCTCGACGAAACTGGCCTCCAGGTACTCGCGTGCCTTGCCCCACAAGCCCTGGCGCATCGCCAGGCGTGCGGCCGCCAGCAGCAGCACGGCATTGCGTGGATGTTCCTGCAGCCATTGCTCGGCCCGCGCCAACTGATGCAACGGATCTGCTCCGGCAACCAGGCCATACAGGTGAACCAGTCGCTCGCTGAAGCCATGCTCCAACGCCTTGCACAGGAGTTTTTCGATCAGCTGCTCACCGCCAAGCAGGCGCAGCTGCAAGCAATAGGCCTCCAGCAATGCCGCATCACGCTGCAGATGTTTTGGAAGAGAGTCCCACACCTGATGCAGGGGGGAGGCCTGATCGTCGGCACAGCTACGTCCCTGTTCACCAGCCTGCTGCAACAGTGCCAAGGCTGAACGCTGCTCAATGGCGCGCACCTCCTCCTCTGCCAGCACGCGCTGCTCACGCAAGCGCGGCAACCAGGGCTGCAGGCGTGGCCAGTCCTGCAAACGCTGGCACAACTGAACCAGCATCCTCAGCGCGCCAGCATGCTGGGGGTGTTTTTCCAGCACGCCATCGAGCGTGGCCAGCGCCGGCTCCAGTTGCCCCCGAGCCACCTGCATCTGCGCTCTGGCAAGGGAAACAGCCACTGCTGAACGCGGCGTACTGTCATGGGCAAGACGCAGCAGTTGCTCGCAGCCCGCATAATCCTCGAGTTCGTGGGCGGCACGGGCGGCAGCCAGATAGTTGACCAAGGGATGCGCTGCATGATCGGCAGAGCGACGTAACGACTTCAGCGCCGGTCTGAAGCGTCCTTCGGCCAGATCGAGCAACCCCCGGGTAGTGAGACGCTCGGCCCGGCGCCTGCGATTCACTTGCGACCAGGGATTTATGCGTTGACTGCCCACACCAACCATATGCAGCAGCGCGCGCAACAACAACCAGGCCGCCCATAGCAGAAGAACGGCCAGCAGGGCCACCCATATACTGGTTTCCAGTGACAGGTTGCGCCAGGCGATCATCAGGTAACCGGGATCTTCGGCCACTGCCATACCCAAGGCCGCACTCAACAACAGAACCAGTAGAATCGCCAGATAACTCCTGCGCATGGCTCAATCCTCCCGTTGAACGGGTGCCGAGCGACGACTCTGCACATAGGCATCCAGGCTCTGCTGCAATACAGACAGATCCGGCAATTGACGCTGCAGGTTCACCCCACGCAACTCGGCAAAGCGAGCACGCAAGACGCTGACCTGACGGTCGTCCTCCTCGAAGAACTGTGCAAGCACGCCTTCAGCCTGCTCAAAGGATTGCTCCCAGACAGCCTGTTCGCTGCGCAATACTGCCCACTGGGCCTGCTCAAGCTGCAACTGCAGGCTGTGCCTGACACGCTGCAGTTCACTGCGATCCATTTGCGGACGAATATCCCGACCACGCTTGAAATCGACCCGCACGTAGCCATCCAGGCGCTGCAGCACACGCTGCCAGCGACTCTCGGCCGCTACCGGAGGAACATCAGACTGCTCAACCTGATAGACCGGTGCTGGCGCCTGCAAACGTCCTGCCTGCTCCCGCAGCGCGGACAATTGCAGATACAGGCCGGGCCGATCAACGTCCGGCAGCGTGCGCAATTCAGTCAACTGGCGCGCCAACTCCTCACGCACGGCAAAGATACCGCTGTCTGGCTGCTCGCGCAAAATACGGTCGGCGGCCTCAAGCAGTCCTGTCGCCGCCGTTACATCCTCGCCGGCCAGCAGGCGCAAAGACGCCAGACGCAACAGATAGGTCGCTTCGTCCAGCTTCCATTCGCGCTGACCTTCTCCCTGCAGGCTGTCAAAACGCTGGGCCAGTGCCTGCTGGCTACGCTGTAAATCAGCCACCAGCGACTGGGCACGTTCCAGCACCTGACTGTCAGGCAGCGCGCGCACCTGCTGCTGCAGTGCGTCAAGGCGTGTCGACAGGCCATCATCCAGCGCTTGCAACTCTGTCTGGATGCGCTCAGTGCGTAAGTCCGGCTTCTGCTGCTGGTACCACTGCCAGGCATGCAGGCCCAGACTGGCAAGAACCAACAGCAACAGCAGCCAGAGCAACCCGCCACGACGCTCTGGGGCTAATGTACCGTCCGATTCCGGAGGCTGTGACGGCTCACTCGCGGCCGTTGACGGCTCCTGCTGCGGCTCGGCTGCAGGTAGCACAGCCTCGACCAACTCCTGATCCGGCTGTTGTGTCTGCTTGTCACTCTGCTCCACACCCTGTCTCCTTGCGTTCAATCAGTCCGACTGCACGGCAGCCAATACGGCTGCATCATCCGCACCATGGCACAATTGCACGTCACTGCAGCCCAATCCGATGGCATGCTGAGCCACCCGCTCACCCGGCACCCAGCACCGCCAATGGCGTTGCTGCGACCAGTCGGCAGCCGCCGCCTGATGCCAATTCTGCAATGCCTGCACACTGAGCAGAACTATGCCACCAACCCCGGCCCGGGCAGCTTCGCGCAGCTGCACATCGAGCCCGGCCGGCGGCTGGCGACGGTACAGGGCCAGACAGTCAACCCGGCCACCCGCTGCATGCACCCGCTCGACCAGAAGCTCGCGCCCCTGATCGGCACGCCAGATCAGCACCCGCAAATCCGGCAGCTCCAGCAACCGCTGCCATTCAGGCATCCGCAACAGCGCCTCGCTGTCCTGTCCGTCGCACGGCCAGCGGGCCGACAATCCGGCCTGTCGCAACAAGGCTCCTGTACCGGCACCTACGGCATACCATTCAACACCAACCGGAGGCTGCGGCCAGTAGCGATCCAGCCGCTGCAATCCGATCCGTGCCGCCACAGGACTAACCACCATAACCGCCTGATACAGATCCAGGTCCATGATCAGCCGGCGCTGCTCCGGTCCTTCCGGCAGTTCCAGCGTTTCAATCAAGGGCACACTGCAGCTGTCAATCCCGCGCTCGGCCAGTGCCTGCGCCAACCGCTGGTTGTCGGGCTCGGCACGGGTCAGCAGCAGTTTCACTGACCGTCCGCGTCGGCGTACACCGCATCCAGAATCGCCCGCGCGCCCTGCGCCAGCAGCTGTTCGGCAACCGCCACACCGAGGGTTTCAGGGTCGCTGTCAGGCCCGCGGGTCTCGGCGCGCAGCAGGGTCTGCCCCTGCGGGTCGCCGACCAGTCCACGCAACCACAACTGGCCATCACTGCGCTCGGCATAACAGGCAATCGGCACCTGGCAGCCGCCATTCAGGTGATTGTTCAGCGCCCGTTCGGCACGCACGCGCAGTGCACTGTCCTGATCATTCAGCGGCGCCAGCAGGGCATGCAGCTCGCTGTCGTCAGTACGACACTCGATACCCACCGCGCCCTGCCCCCCGGCTGGCAGACTCTGTTCGGCACTGAGGAAGCTGCGGATACGCTCGGCAAAGCCAAGGCGCAGCAAGCCGGCAGCAGCCAGGATGATGGCGTCGTACTCGCCGGCATCCAGTTTGGCCAGACGGGTATTCACGTTACCGCGCAGAAAACGGATCTGCAGGTCAGGCCGCCGCGCCAGCAGCTGCGCTTGCCGGCGCAGGCTGGAGGTACCCACCACGCTACCGGCAGGCAGGCTGTCAAGATCGGCATACTGGTTGGAAACAAAGGCGTCGCGCGGGTCTTCCCGCTCGCAGATGACATACAGACCCAGACCTTCGGGGAAGGCCATAGGCACATCTTTCATCGAGTGCACGGCCAGATCGGCCTCGCCGTCGAGCATGGCGGTTTCCAGCTCCTTGACGAACAGCCCCTTGCCGCCGATTTTCGCCAGCGGGGCGTCCAGCAGCTTGTCGCCGCGACTGACCATAGGTACCAGGCTGACCGTCAGGCCGGGGTGCAGTTGCTCCAGTCGCGCCTTGACGTACTCGGCCTGCCACAGGGCCAGGGCACTCTTTCGGGTGGCAATTCGCAGATGTCGGTTCATGGGATTCTCGTTCCAAAGCCAGACTGCATCATACGCCATGCACCCGGTAGCATCCACGCGCGGCAATGCCGCAGCCCTCCGATGGCGTCAAAGCTTTTCCATCAGTTTGCGAACTCCGGGTACATGCCGGCGGCTGACAACCAGGGGCTGCTCTTCCAGCCCACGCAGGTGAAGAAGGAAATGGCCATGGGCATTACGCTGCAGCCGCTCGATACGGTTGCGCGCCACCAGGGCATTGCGGTGAATACGCACAAAGTGATCGGCAAATTCATCCTCCAGCGCCTTCAGTGGCTCATCCAGCAGCAGTTCACCCTGCTCATGGCGCATGGTCACGTACTTCTGGTCGGCAATGAAATACAGCACGCTTTCGATCGGCACCAGCTCCACACCCTTGCGGGTGCGTGCGCTGATATGGCTACGCCGGCCGGATTCAGCGTGGTCGGCAGGGCTGCGGCCCAGACTGGCCAGTTGCACGCGATTCAGCCGCTGCGCCTTGCCCAGCGCCTCGGCCAATTGCTCACGACGCACCGGCTTGAGCAGATAGCCCACTGCACAAACATCAAAGGCCTCCAGCGCATGGTCATCGTGGGCTGTGCAGAAAATCACTGCGGGTGCTTGCGGCAACTGGCACAGCCGGGCAGCCACCTGCAACCCATCCAGCCCCGGCATGCGAATATCCAGCAGCACTATGTCAGGCTGCAGCTGCCCGACCAGTTCAAGCACCTGCTCACCATTGACCGCCATGTCTGGCGACACCTGATATCCAGGCAACTCCGCTACCAGCCGGGCCAGACGTTCGCGAGCCAGCGGCTCATCATCGGCAATCAGTACGTTCATCCCTATCAGCTTCTCCGCAATGGAACAGGGGTCTGCTCACAAGGATAGACCAGCCGGCTGAAATAGCGTTCGCCTTCGCGCCCATTGTGCAACTGTCCGGCAGCACCATAACGGGCCTTCAGGCGCGCACGGATATTGTCCAGTGCCATGTGCAAGCCTTGATCTGTCGGACCGGATCGCTCCGGGCAACTATTGGAAACCTCGATCTGCACCTGCGACCCCTGGACGCAGCCACTAATACGGATATCACCGCCACGGATGTCCGGCTGCACGCCGTGCAGCACAGCATTTTCCAGCAGTGGTTGCAGGCTGAGTGACAGAATCGGTAACTGCTCCGGCAGTTCGACCGCCCATTCAATCCGCAGGCGCGTACCAAGACGTGCCTGCTCGATACGCAAGTAGCCCTCACACAGGCGCCGCTCTTCGGCCCAGTCAACCAGTCCGTCGACCTCGCCCAGACTGGCACGAAACAGATCCGCCAGATCCAGCAGCGCATCCTCGGCCTTGTGTGGATTGCTGCCAATCAGACTGAGGATGCCATTCAGACTGTTGAACAGAAAGTGCGGACGAATACGTGCCTGCAACGCCTCAAGTCGGGCGCGCACCTCGGCCTGGCTGTGGCATTGCCATTGTTGCTGGAGGTAGAAGTAGCGCAGCAGCAGGCTGGTCATGATCAAGGCAATCAGCCCGTGGCGCAGCAGCAACTCGCCCGGCAGTTGCGGACTGCCAAGCATGCCGCGCAGCAGAATCCAGTCCGCCAGCACACTGAACACCAGCGTCAGACCAATTACCACCAGATGACAGGCCAGGATGGCCAGTAACAGCGGCTGGCGCTGCATCCAGCCGCGCAGCCGACACAGCGACGCCGCCGACAACAGCACAATCCACTGCACAAACAGCGAGGCCATGGCCAGACCGACCCAGTTGAAAGCGCCAGCCACCGGCTGCGCCAGCACCCATACCAGCACCACCAGTTCGGCCAGCACCACCAGGGTAAACACCGCGCGCGGCGAACACAGATCCGGGAGGAAGAAATCTTCCCCCGCATAGGGTTGGGTGAGCAGCGTCCAGAGTCCGTTCTTCATTGATCCAGTGTCAGCCAGCCCAGCCCCCTCGCGCAAGCCTGAAATGTTATGCTATGCGCCTTTCATTCAGCGCCACAGCGGAACCATCCGGACATGAGCCAAGACAAGACAACCAACCAATCCTGGGGCGGCCGTTTCAGCGAACCGGTCGACGCTTTCGTTGCCCGCTTCACCGCCTCGGTGGATTTCGACAAGCGCCTGTACAAGCACGACATCCAGGGCTCGATCGCGCATGCCAGCATGCTCTGCAAGGTCGGCGTACTGACCGACAGCGAACGCGATGCGATCATCGACGGGCTGCGCGAGATTCAGGCCGAGATCGAAGCCGGCCAGTTCGACTGGCGGGTCGATCTGGAAGATGTGCACATGAACATCGAGGCACGCCTCACCGCCCGCATCGGCATCACCGGCAAGAAGCTGCACACCGGCCGTTCGCGCAACGACCAGGTAGCCACAGATATCCGCCTGTGGCTGCGCGAGGAGATCGACATCATCCTCGGCGAAATCGAACGCCTGCAGAGCGGCCTGCTGGACCAGGCCGAGCGCCACGCGGCCGTTATCATGCCCGGCTTCACCCACCTGCAGACGGCCCAACCGGTGACCTTCGGCCACCACCTGCTGGCCTGGTTCGAAATGCTGCAGCGCGACCGCGAACGCCTGATCGACTGCCGCAAACGGGTCAACCGCATGCCGCTGGGCAGTGCCGCCCTGGCCGGCACCACCTACCCGATCGAGCGCAGCATCACCTGCGAATTGCTGGGTTTCGAGGCGATTTCAGGCAACTCGCTGGATGGCGTCTCCGACCGGGATTTTGCCATCGAATTCTGCGCCGCTGCGGCACTGGCGATGATGCACCTGTCGCGCTTTTCCGAGGAGCTGGTGCTTTGGACCAGCGCCCAGTTCAACTTTATCGAGCTGCCTGACCGCTTCTGCACCGGCTCCTCGATCATGCCGCAGAAGAAGAACCCCGACGTACCGGAGCTGGTGCGCGGCAAGTCCGGCCGGGTGTACGGCCACCTGATGGGCCTGCTGACCCTGATGAAGAGCCAGCCGCTGGCCTATAACAAGGACAACCAGGAAGACAAGGAACCACTGTTCGATGCAGTGGATACCCTGCGTGACAGCCTGCGCGCCTTTGCCGACATGATCCCGGCGATCAAGCCACGTGTCGAGGTAATGCGCGAGGCAGCACGCCGTGGCTTCTCCACCGCCACCGACCTGGCCGACTACCTGGTACGCAAGGGCATCCCGTTCCGCGACTGCCACGAGATCGTTGGCCATGCGGTGAAATACGGGGTGGACAGCGGCAAGGACCTGGCCGAGATGAGCCTGGAGGAGTTGCGCGGTTTCAGCGAGCAGATCGAGGCGGATGTGTTCGAGGTGCTGACCCTGGAAGGGTCGGTGAACGCCCGTAACCACATCGGCGGTACAGCTCCCGCACAAGTACTGACTGCGGTTCAGCGCAACCGTGCACTGCTGCCCGGCAACAACGCAGACTGAGTCGATGTCCGACGATTCCCCAGAACGGCCACGCTACCGGATCAGTGCCGACCGCGCGTCGGCACGCCGGCGTGTACGCTATGTGGAAAGCAGTCATCCGGATGACGGCCAGTGCACCCTCTGCCAGCTCGACGAGCTGGCAGGGCAGTGCCCGACCAAAGCGCCTCAGTCGACCGCCGATACCGACAAGGTATAACTGCCAACACCGGCATTCTCGTAGCTGCCACTGATCAGCTCGTAGTCACCCGGCTGCAGGGTCAGGCTGAGCATGGAGTTGGTGCCGCTGCTGCCATCGTCATTTTCTTCCTCAAGCCCCTGACCGCGCAACTTGAGCAGGGTATCGAAGTCGGCGGACATCAGGTCAATCCGGTAATTACCCGCCTCACTGATGCGCAGACGGGTTCTGCTGCTACGTCCCTCCTGCAAGTGTCCAAGCACCAGCTCGCCAACCTCGATCCGGGCACCGGCAGGACGCGCCTGCAGCAGATCGGCCTGCAGGGTAAACAAGCCGTTGTTGCCGTCCATCGAGGAGGCCTTGATGCTGTAACTACCCGCTGCGACCGGTACCTGAATGCGCGCATCATAACCGCTGCCGGCACCATCATCGTCGACCGTGCTTACGCCTTCGCCATTCAGTTCGAGATAACTGTCAATCTCGCTGGAACGCATCTCCACCCGCAACAGTCCCGCCTCGGCAACCTGCAAACTGTATTCAACCGGCTGTGACAAGCCCATACCGGTAATCTGCTGGCCCAGCTGCAACTCGCCGCCATTGGTCAGGCTGACGCCCTCGGGCAGTTCGCGCCGGGTTACCTGCAGGCTGTAGCCACCAGCCCCGGTATTGTCGTAGCCGCCGGCCTGGATCTGGTAACTGCCGGGCTGCAGCATCAGGCTGAGTTTGGCATCGCTGCCACCGCCACTGTCGTCGTCAGTGGTATCCAGGCCATTGCCCTGCAGCTTTAACAATGCATCGAACATGTCCGAGCTCAACAGCAGTTCGTACAATCCAGCCTCACTGACCGTCAGGCTGTAGGTATTGCCGGCGCTGCCGTCGCCCAGCACACCAAGGATTTCCGTGCCCGGCTGCAATGCGCCGCCATTGGTCACCTGAACCGGCTCCAGAGTCAGGCGGAAGGGGCCATAGGCCGTATCCGACGCGCCACTTACTGACAGGGTATGCCGGCCATCACGTTCAGGCATCAGGAACAGGCGGCTGGCGGAGGGGCCGGCGACCGGCCGGCTATCCGCATCCAGCAAGACCAGTACCGGCTCCTGCAAGGCACCGCTACTGCTCACCCGATACACCTCACCGGCGCGCAGGCTGACGAGGAAGGACTGGTAGCGCGAACCGTCATTCTGGTTGACCGGACTGCGCGTGGTGATTTCACCGGACAACTGTACCGGTGCGCCGCCTTGACTGGCTGGCTGCGTGACCTGGGTAAAACAGCCGGTGAGCAGCAGGGAAAGACTTACCGCGGCGCTCAGCGCCAGAACTGACGAAGGGAAAAACCGCTTGCTAGGGTGCATAGGAATCCTGTTGTTGGAAAAGGTCCGTATTCCGCAGGCCGCCTGACTGAAAGCCACCGGGCAGCAACAGAAAAGGCGCTGCCAGGCAGCGCCGCAGATCACTATAGCGAGAATTCTGTACGCCACCAGCCCCTTGTCTCAGGGCGCTGGCTGCTGCTGGGTGATGCAATGGATATTGCCACCGCCGAGCAGGATTTCACGGCCCGGCACCATCACCACGCGACGATCCGGGAACAGTTGCTCAAGCAGCTCGCGGGCGGCCTGATCATGCGGGTCATCAAAGGCCGGAGCGATAATGCCGCCGTTCACTACAAGGAAATTGACATAGGACGCGGCCAGACGAACGGACGGATCACGTGCCTGACTGCCCGGTACCCGATCCACCCCGGCGCACTCCTCGGCCGAGGCGTACAGTGGCCCGGGAATCGGCATGCGATGCACCTGCAGCTCACGGCCGCGCGCATCGCGACTGGCCTGTAAAACCCGCAGTGCGGTCTGACAGCGCGCATGGTTGGGGTCATCCGGGTCATCGGTCCAGGCCAGCAGCACCTCACCGGGGCGCACGAAGCAGCAGAAATTGTCGACATGCCCGTCGGTTTCGTCGTTGTACAGGCCCTGCGGCAGCCAGATCACCTTGTCGATACCCAGATAGTCGGCCAGCTTCAGCTCGATTTCCTCACGCAACAGCTGCGGGTTGCGATTGGCATTCAGCAGGCATTCCTCGGTGGTGATCAGCGTGCCCTCGCCGTCCACATGGAAGGCGCCGCCCTCCAGCACAAAGCCCTCGGTACGGTAACGCGGACAACGCTCGAGCGAGAGGATCTTGCCGGCCACCTGATCGTCGCGCTGCCACGGCCAGTACAGCCCGCCGTTGAATCCCCCCCAGGCATTGAAGGTCCAGTCGACGCCACGCAATCCACCCTGGCCATTGACCACGAAGGTCGGCCCGGTATCGCGCACCCAGGCATCGTCACTGCTCAACTCGACTACCCGGATGCCGGGATGGTCGAGCTGGCTGCTGGCATTGCCGTACTGCGCTGCCGACACCCCGACGGTCACTGGCTCGAAACCAGCGATCGCTCTGGCCACCTCGGCAAAGGCGGCCTGTGCCGGCTTGGCACCGAGCCGCCAGTTGTCCGGACGCTCCGGCCAGAGCATCCAGGTCTGCACATGCGGCGCCCATTCGGCGGGCATCCAGTAGCCATCGGCACGCGGGGAAGTATGCAGGTTGTACATGCTCAGGGCTCCAGCCGGCCATCGAGGGTTTTCAGCGGCGCATACAGGCTCGGCCGGCGATCGCGGAACACGCCCCAGGCGCTGCGTATATGCTCCAGCGCATCCAGATCAAAACTGTGCACCAGCACGCCTTGCTCCTGCTGGTCCAGCTCCTGCACCTTGGCACCGAACTGGTCGGCGATAAAGGAGCTGCCATAGAAAGTAATGCTGTAGTCGTCCTGTAGTTCCCGCCCGACCCGGTTACTGGCCACCAGCGGCATCAGGTTGGCCCCGGCATGCCCCTGCTGCACCCGCTGCCAGTGCTCGCGCGAATTGATCGCCGGATCATGCGGCTCACTGCCAATCGCCGTCGGATAGAACAGTATCTCGGCCCCCAGCAAGGCCATGGCCCGCGCCGACTCGGGAAACCACTGGTCCCAGCAGATGCCCACGCCGATCCGCGCATAGCGGGTCTGCCAGACCTTGAATCCAGTATCGCCGGGATTGAAATAGTATTTCTCGTGGTAGCCGGGTCCATCGGGGATATGGCTCTTGCGGTAGATGCCGAGGTTACTGCCATCGGCGTCAATGATCGCCACACTGTTGAAGCGCGCCCGTCCGGCCAGCTCGAAAAAACTGATCGGCAGCACCACCTGCAGCTCGCGGGCCAGCGCCTGGAAATGCCGGATGGCCAGATTCTCCTCGACCGGCGTGGCCAGCTGCAGGTACTCGGGATTCGGCTTCTGGCAGAAATACGGGGTTTCGAACAGTTCCTGGATCAGAATGATCTGCGCACCTCGCCCCGCTGCTTCGCGCACCAGCGCCTCGGCTTTGGCGATATTGTCCTGGCGATCCCAGCTGCAGGACATCTGGGTGGCGGCAACACTGACAAGACGGCTCATGGACTACTCCGAAAAATGGATTCACCGCCCGTTATAGGCCATGCGCCCACGGCTTTCAAACCTCATCGACTGCCAATGGCCGGTAACCGAAGTAATCCACCAGCAGGGCATACAGGTCAGGCCAGCATTCGCGCAGCGGCTGCGGGGCCTCGAAGAAATGCTCGCAGAGCACCGCGAAGAACTCCGCAGGATCCGCCAGTGCATAGGCATCAATCGGCAACGGCAGGCCCGACGCCTCGCGCCGACACAGGTCCTCCCAGGCTTGCTGCATCAATTGCGACCAGCGCTGCGGCGACACCCCGACTGGCAGCAGCGGTGCCCCATTGGCACCCTGCTGGCGCATATCCAGCACATGCGCCAGTTCATGGATCACCACGTTGTAGCCGTTACCCTGACCGGAAGCCAGTATATCCGCCAGCGACAGCACCACCGGGCCACGCTCCCAGGCTTCGCCGCTACGCTCGCTGAGCTCCTCGTGCACCACGCCGGCGTCGTCCTGCCACTGCTGCGGGCTGATAAAGGCATCCGGGTAGATGATCAAGGTACGCAGACCGGCGTAGGCGTCCAGCCCCAACTGCAAGACCGGCGCCACCGCCATGCCGGCGATGCGCAGGCGCAGCCTGTCATCCAGGTCAACCGGCTGAATGGCGATCAGGCGTATCCGTAACAAAAATCGCAGGGCCAGTTGCTGCAACTGCTGGCGTTGCGCCGGCGCCAACTGCTGCCACAGCGGCCAGTCGCCCAGCGCCTGTTGCCACAACGCTGCATCGACCTGCAGGCCGGCCAGTTGACGACCCTCGCGCCAGCGTCGCCAGCGGGATAGCAGGCCCATGGCTCAACGCAGCACATCGTTGAATGGAAGGGAAGCAAACAATGAAGACACGGGGCAGCTCCGGAACTCAGCGCAAATCAGGCCGGGCCCTGCCTGACAGATAGTGCCGGGCAGCCACTAGGGCCACTACCCGGCAACCGTGACCGTTCAGACGGTATGCAGGTACCACATGTATTCAAGATCGGAGATGGTCTTCTCGAACTCGTCCAGCTCGCTTTCCTTGCACCATCCAAATACGTCCAGATAGTCCTCGCCGATGTACTCCTTCATCACTGCGGAGTTCTCCAGTTCGCGCAGGGCATCGCGCAGGTTGCTCGGCAGAGTCGGCTCATGCTGGTCGTAAGCGTTGCCCTCGGTCATCGGCGGCGGCTCGATGCGGTTGATGATGCCGTGGTGCATGGCACTCAGCAGCGCCGCCATCAGCAGGTAAGGGTTGGCGTCGGCGCCGGCCAGACGGTGCTCGATACGCATCTGCTCGGGGTCGCCGCCGGGCAGACGCACCGCCACGGTACGGTTATCGATTCCCCAGGTCGGCGCACAGGGCACATAGAAGCCGGCACCGAAACGCCGGTAGGAGTTGACGTTAGGACAAAGGAAGGCCATGTAATGGGGCAGGCATTCCAGCAGGCCGCCAACCGCCCAGCGAAGCATGTCACCGGGCTGGCCATCGGCGCCGGCGGCGAAGATATTGTGCCCCTCGGCATCCACCAGACTGATATGCACGTGCATACCATTACCTGCCTGGTCATGGTAAGGCTTGGCCATAAAGGTGGTGTCCATCTCGTGGTCATAGGCCACGTTCTTGATCACCCGCTTGAGCAACACATTGAAGTCACAGGCTTTTACCGGGTCATCCACATGGTGCAGGTTGACCTCGAACTGGCCAGGTGCCGATTCGGCGACGATGGCGTCAGCGGGGATGCCCTGCTCGTGGGCAGCTTCGATGACGTCCTCAAGGAACTCCGCGTACTCGTCCAGATCGTCGATGGAATACACCTGCACCGAGTTCGGCCGCTTGCCGGACATCGGCGAACGTGGCGGCTGCGGACGGCCAGTTATGTTCTCCTGGTCGATCAGGTAGAACTCCAGCTCAAAGGCCGCCATTACTTTCAGATCCATCGCGGTGAAACGCTCAACCACGCGCTGCAGCACATAGCGCGGGTCGGCAAAGAACGGCGTCTGCCGGTCCAGCTCGTACATGGTCATCAGCAACTGGCCGGTGGGACGCTTCTGCCAGGGCTCAATATTGAGGGTGCCGGGGATCGGCAGGCAAATACGGTCGGCATCGCCGATCTCCAGACCCAGACCGGTCTCTTCCACTGTGGTGCCCTGGATGTTCAGGGCGAAGATCGAGGCCGGCAGGGCAATGCCCTTTTCATAGGCCTTGAGCAGTGCCGAGCGGTCAATGCGCTTGCCGCGCACGATGCCGTTCATATCGGCAATCAGCAGGTCGATAAAATGGATGTCCGGATGCTCGGCGAGAAACGCCTCGGCTTCCTGAACGCTGGCGGGCGCAGCGCCCGATCCGGCTGGGGCTAACATGGTGAGTCACCTGTATTTATGTAAAAAATATCAATCATGAATGTACAGCCGTGAGTTAATCCGAAAGCCCGCGCCTAGTCAATACACTGTCTGAACCGCCTTGCAGACCTTTGCACAGGGGCTCTGCCGTGCCTGCAAAGGGCGCATCAACGCACGAAAAAAGGGCAACCACAGGACGCTCAGCCGGCTTTGTACAATCGATTTTTTGCTGCTATCGTGTAAAAAATTGAACAACAACCGATCCTCAACCATCTGACAAACCTGTTTATGCCCTGCACACCGAAACCCGTCATAGGTATAAGTTGCTGTATCCAGCAGGTCGGCCCACACCCGTTCCATATGGCCGGCGAGAAATACATTCTGGCCGCCCAACTGGGTGCCGGCGGACTCCCCTTACTGATTCCTTCGCTGGGCAACCAGCTCGACAATCTGGCACTTCTCGACAGCATAGACGGCCTGCTGCTGACCGGCTCGCCATCGAATGTCGAGCCGCACCACTACCAGGGCCCGCCGAGTGCCGAGGGCACCCACCACGACCCGGCCCGTGATGCCACCACCCTGCCGTTAATCCGCGCCGCCATCGAGCGCGGCATTCCGCTGCTGGGCATCTGCCGCGGCTTCCAGGAAATGAACGTGGCGCTGGGCGGCAGTCTGCATCAGCGACTGCATGAAACCGGCCTGTTCCAGGAGCACCGCGAGGACAAGGAACAACCACTGGATGTGCAGTATGGGCCAGCCCATCCGGTGCGACTGAGCGAGGACGGCCTGCTGGCCAGCCTCTACAGCTACCGCCAACCCATGGTGAATTCCTTGCATACCCAGGGTGTCGAACGTCTGGCACCCGGCCTGCGCGTCGAGGCACAGGCCGAGGACGGACTGATCGAGGCATTCAGTCTGCCGGACGCCGCCGGCTGGGTGCTGGCCGTGCAGTGGCACCCGGAATGGAAGGTGCTGGACAACCCGTTCTACCAGTCGATATTTACCGCCTTTGGCAACGCCTGCCGGGCCTATCACGCTGCGCGCGCGCAGAGGAACCCATGAACAAGATCGAGAACTGGCTCAAAGAACACAAGATCACCGAAGTTGAATGCATGGTCAGCGACCTGACCGGTATCGCCCGGGGCAAGATTGCCCCGACCATGAAGTTCATCTCGGAAAAGGGCATGCGCCTGCCCGAGAGCATCCTGTTGCAGTCGGTCACCGGCGACTACGTCGAGGACGACATCTATTACGACCTGCTGGATCCGGCCGATATCGACATGATCTGCAAGCCGGACGAGAACGCCATCTATCTGGTGCCCTGGGCGATCGAACCGACCGCGCAGATCATCCATGATTGCTACGACAAGAACGGCCTGCCGATCGACATGGCACCGCGCAACCTGCTGAAGAAAGTGCTCAAGCTTTACGCCGACAAGGGCTGGCAGCCGCTGGTGGCGCCGGAGATGGAGTTCTACCTGACCCGTCGCAACGAGGACCCGGACCTGCCGCTGCAGCCGCCGATTGGCCGTTCCGGGCGTCAGGAAACCGGCCGCCAGTCGTTCTCCATCGATGCCGCCAACGAATTCGACCCGTTGTTCGAGGACATGTACGACTGGTGCGAGGCCCAAGGCCTGGATCTGGATACGCTGATCCACGAGGAAGGCACCGCGCAGATGGAAATCAACTTCCGTCACGGCGACCCCTTGATGCTCGCCGACCAGGTGCTGGTGTTCAAGCGCACCATGCGTGAAGCGGCGCTGAAGCACGATATGACCGCCACCTTTATGGCCAAGCCGATCACCAACGAGCCTGGCAGTGCGATGCACCTGCACCAGAGCATCATCGACCGTAAAACCGGCAAGAACATCTTCTCGAATGCCGATGGCAGCATGAGTACGCTGTTCCTCAACCATATCGGCGGGCTGCAGCGTTACATCCCCGAGGTGCTGCCGCTGTTCGCACCGAACGTCAACTCGTTCCGCCGCTTCCTGCCGGACACCTCGGCACCGGTAAACGTCGAATGGGGCGAGGAGAACCGCACCGCCGGCCTGCGCGTGCCGGACTCCGACCCGCAGAACCGCCGGGTGGAAAACCGCCTGCCGGGTGCCGACGCCAACCCCTACATCGCCATCGCCGCCAGCCTGCTGTGCGGCTACCTGGGCATGACCACCGGCATCGAGCCATCACCGCCGGTCAAGGGCCGCGCCTATGAGCGGCGCAACCTGCGTCTGCCGCTGACCCTGGAGTCGGCGCTGGAGTGCATGGAGCAGTGCAAGGAAATCGAGGCAGTACTCGGCAGAAAGTTCTGTCGCGGCTATGTCGCGGTAAAACGCGCCGAACATGAAAACTACAAGCGGGTGATCAGCTCCTGGGAACGTGAGTTCCTGCTGCTGACCGTCTGAGCGGAGGCCTGTTGATGAAGTCTGCCGAAACCCTGAGTACCCGTCGCCTGCAGGAACTGGATGCCGCGCACTACCTGCATCCGTTCACCGACCACAAGTCACTGGGCGAGCGTGGTGCACGCATCATCGAACGCGCTGACGGCGTCTACCTGTGGGACAGCGAGGGCAACCGCATTCTCGATGGCATGGCCGGCCTGTGGTGCGTGAATGTCGGCTATGGTCGCAGCGAGCTGGCCGAGGCAGCCTATAAACAGATGCTCGAACTGCCCTACTACAACAGCTTCTTCCAGTGCGCCCATCCGCCAGCGGTCAAGCTGGCGGCGGAAATCGCCGCACTGGCCCCGGCGCACATGAACCGGGTGTTCTTCACCGGTTCCGGCTCCGAGGCCAACGACACCGTGCTGCGCATGGTGCGCCGTTACTGGGACCTTAAAGGCCAGCCGGGCAAGAAGACCATCATCAGCCGGATCAACGCCTACCACGGCTCCACCGTGGCCGGCGCCAGCCTCGGCGGCATGCTACCGATGCACGAGCAGGGTGACCTGCCAATCCCCGGCATAGTGCACATTGCCCAGCCCTACTGGTATGGCGAGGGTGGCGACATGGACCCGGAGGAATTCGGGCTATGGGCGGCGCGCCAGCTGGAAGCGAAAATTATCGAACTGGGCGAAGATCAGGTCGCCGCCTTTATTGCCGAGCCGATCCAGGGTGCCGGCGGCGTGATCATTCCCCCGGCCAGCTACTGGCCGGAAATCAAACGCATCCTCGGCAAGTACGACATTCTGCTGGTGGTTGACGAGGTCATTTGCGGCTTTGGCCGCACCGGCGAATGGTTCGGCAGCCAGTATTACGACCTGCAGCCGGACCTGATGCCGATTGCCAAGGGCATGACCTCCGGCTACCTGCCGATGGGCGGGGTGATAGTTGCCGACCGGGTCGCCGACACGCTGATCGAACACGGCGGCGAATTCTTCCACGGCTATACCTATTCAGGGCATCCGGTGGCCGCCGCCGTGGCGCTGGAAAACCTGCGCATCCTGCGCGATGAGGGCATAGTCGAGCGGGTACGCACGGAGCTGGCACCCTGCTTGCAGAGCAAGATTGCCCGACTGGCGGAACACCGACTGGTCGGAGAGGTGCGCGGTGTCGGCATGCTCGGCGCCATCGAGCTGGTACGCAACAAGCAGACCCGCGAGCGCTTCCCCGACAAGGGCAGCACCGGTACCCTGTGCCGCGACCTGTGTGTTGCCAATGGACTGGTGATGCGCGCGGTGGGCGATACGCTGATCATGTCTCCGCCGCTGGTAATCAGTCCGGCGCAGATTGACGAACTGGTTGATACAGCCTGGAAGTGTCTGGATCTGGCTGCACTGAAACTGGGCGTCTGAGAAATACCGGCCCATTCAAGGGCGTCACAACAGAACAACAAGAACAGGTGTTGAACATGCTGAACAGTGCGACTGCGAATGTCGAACGGATCGACGCAAAAGTATGCAAACGGCGGTTTGCAGCATCTATCCGAACGCCACGCGCTTGAATACACTTTTCACGCCGGCCGGACCGCTGCATGGTCCGCACCAGCGTCAGGGCAGCATCGCGGTCAGTGTGCTGCCATCCGCAACCGACCGGAGACGTGCTTCGGTCAACACCAGAACGGCAGGCCGCCAAGCAACGGACCTGCGACAGGAGACGCCATGAAACATTCCATCATGCACAATACCCTGCTGGCGCTGGCCAGCGCCGGCCTGCTGACCAGTGCCACCGCCCAGGCGGCCGGCTCGCTAAAAATCTTCAACTGGTCGGACTACATCGCCGAGGACACCATTGCCAATTTCGAGAAGGAAACCGGCATCAAGGTGACCTATGACGTCTACGACTCCAACGAAACCCTGGATGCGCGCCTGCTCACCGGCCGTTCCGGATTCGATGTGGTAGTGCCGTCCAACCACTTCCTCAGCAAGCAGATCGATGCTGGCGTCTATCAGGAACTCGACCACAGCAAGCTGACCAATATGGCCAACCTTGACCCGGCGCTGATGGCCCAGCTGGAAGAGGTAGGTCTGGGCACCCGCTATGCCATCCCCTACATGTGGGGCACTAACGGCATCGGCTACAACGTCGACAAGGTCACCGCCATTCTCGGCGAGGACGCCCCGCTGGACTCCTGGGATCTGGTATTCAATCCGGAGATCGCAGCCAAACTGGCCTCTTGCGGCATCTCCATGCTGGACTCCGGCGATGACATGATGACCTCGGCGATGGGCTACCTGGGCCTGGATCCGAACAGCAACGATGCCGATGACCTGAAAAAAGCCGAAGACCTGCTGATGAGCGTGCGTGGCTCGGTTCGCTACTTCCACTCCTCGCGTTATATCAGCGACCTGGCCAATGGCGACATCTGTGTGGCTGTCGGCTTCTCCGGTGACGTGTTCCAGGCAGCCGACCGCGCCAATGAAGCCGAGAACGGCGTCAACATCGCCTATAGCATTCCCAAGGAAGGCACCCAGCTATGGTTCGACATGATGGCTATCCCCAAAGATGCCCCGAATGTCGCCAACGCCCACACCTTCATCAACTACATCCTGCGCCCGGAAGTGGTAGCACCGATCACCGACTACGTGGCCTATGCCAACCCGAACAAGGCGGCCAACGCACTGGTTGATCAGGATATCCTCAACGATCCGGCGATTTACCCCACCGAGGAAGTCATGGCCAAGCTGTACATTGCCAAGCCTCGCCCGCTGGCTGCCCAACGCATCGTTACCCGCTCCTGGAACCGGGTCAAATCCGGCCGTTGAACCCTGACGCGCGGGGGCCTCGGGTCTCCGCGCCGCTGTTAACCTGACGTGCGGAGTGTCCTATGGTGGATGTGGCAGGCGCCATGAAGCAGGCGACGACCCGGGCCAAGCCCGAAGAATTCGTGCGCATCGAACGGGTCAGCAAACGCTTTGACGACGCGCTGGCAGTCGACGACGTGAGTCTGACCATCAACCGTGGCGAAATCTTCGCCCTGCTCGGTGGTTCCGGTTCCGGCAAATCAACCCTGCTGCGTATGCTGGCCGGATTTGAACGCCCTACCGAGGGCAAGGTATTGCTCGACGGCCAGGACATCACGGCCCTGCCGCCCTATGAGCGCCCGATCAACATGATGTTCCAGTCCTATGCACTGTTCCCGCATATGACCGTGGAGCAAAACATCGCTTTCGGCCTGAAGCAGGACAAACTGCCCAAGGCGGAAATTAGCGAGCGTGTGGCCGAAATGCTCAAACTGGTGCACATGACCCAGTTTGCACGACGCAAACCTCATCAGCTATCTGGCGGCCAGCGTCAGCGCGTGGCCCTGGCCCGCTCACTGGCCAAACGCCCCAAGCTGCTGCTGCTGGATGAACCCATGGGCGCACTGGACAAGAAACTGCGCACCCAGATGCAACTGGAGCTGGTGGAAATCATCGAACGGGTCGGCGTGACCTGCATCATGGTCACCCATGACCAGGAAGAGGCGATGACCATGGCCCAGCGCATCGCCATCATGCACCAGGGCTGGATCGCCCAGGTCGGTTCGCCAATGGATATCTATGAAAGCCCGGTCAGCCGGCATGTCGCCGAGTTTGTCGGCAGCGTGAATATTTTCGAGGGCCAGATTACCGCCGACATGGAAGATCACGCGATCATCGAATGTCCGCAACTGCCCCGCCCGATCTATGTCGGACACGGCATCAGCACCCGCGCCGAAGACCGCAGCGTCATGTTTGCCCTGCGCCCGGAAAAACTCTGGGTCAGCAAGGAAGAACCGGAAGGCGAGTTCAACTGGGCTGAAGGCACAGTGCATGACATTGCCTATCTCGGCGGCCATTCGGTCTATTACATACGCCTCGACAGCGGCATGCTGGTGCAGGCGTTCTTTGCCAACGCCGAGCGCCGCCAGCAACGCCTGACCTGGGACGAGCGGGTGTTCGTCAGTTGGGAAGGTGACAGCGGCGTGGTACTGCAGTCATGAAATCGCCGCTCAGACGCCTGCTGCCGAATGGCCGCTTCTGGGTCATTCTGGTTCCCTACCTGTGGCTGCTGCTGTTCTTTCTGCTGCCGTTTGCCATCGTCGGCAAGATCAGCTTTTCCCAAGCGGCGATTGCCATTCCGCCCTACGAGCCCATCTTCAGCTGGGCCAACAACACCCTGAATGTCGCGCTCAACGTCGGCAACTACCTGTTTCTGGCCAGCGACAGCCTGTACTTTGCCTCCTATCTTGGCTCCCTGAAGATCGCCTTTTTCTCGACGCTGATCTGCCTGCTGATCGGCTATCCGATGGCCCATGCGATTGCCCGCGCACCACGCGACCGCCAACTGGTCTACCTGCTGCTGATCATGATGCCAACCTGGACCGCGATCCTGATCCGTGTGTACGCCTGGATGGGTATTCTCAGCACCAACGGCCTGCTCAATTCGACGCTGATGTCACTGGGCCTGATCAGCAGTCCGCTGCAGATTCTCAACACCAACACGGCCGTGTATATCGGCATCGTTTACGCCTACCTGCCCTTTATGGTGCTGCCGCTATACGCCAATCTGGTCAAGCATGACGATACCCTGCTGGAAGCCGCCATGGACCTGGGTGCCAGCCGCATCAAGGCGTTCTGGACGGTAACCATCCCGCTGTCAAAAAGCGGCATCATCACCGGATCGATGCTGGTATTCATTCCGGTAGTGGGCGAGTTCGTGATCCCTGAGCTGCTCGGCGGTCCGGACACCCTGATGATCGGCAAGGTGCTGTGGCAGGAGTTCTTCAACAACCGCGACTGGCCGGTGGCCTCGGCGCTGGCGATCGTGATGCTGGCGATCCTGCTGATTCCGATCACCCTGTTCCATTACAACCAGGCCCGGGAAATGGAGAAGAACCAATGAACAGCAGTCACCGCTTCTCCAGCCTGATGCTGTGGCTGGGGCTGGCGTTCATCTATCTGCCGATGATCATTCTGGTGATCTACTCCTTCAACGCCTCACGGCTGGTGACTGTCTGGGGCGGCTGGTCGGTGCACTGGTATGTCGGCCTGCTGGATAACACCCAACTGATGAACTCGGTCAAACGCAGCTTGCAGATCGCCTTCTACACCGCCACCGCCGCCGTCGCTCTGGGTGTGCTGGCCGCCTTCGCCATGACCCGGATCAAACGTTTCCCCGGTCGCACGGTATTTTCCGGCATGGTCACCGCGCCGCTGGTGATGCCTGAGGTGATCACCGGTCTGTCGCTGTTGCTGCTGTTTGTGGCCATGGCCCAGTTGATTGGCTGGCCGGCCGAGCGCGGCATCATGACTATCTGGATCGCCCACACCACCTTTGCCACCGCCTACGTGGCACTGGTGGTCAGCAGCCGCCTGCGCGAGCTTGACCAGTCGGTGGAAGAAGCGGCGATGGATCTTGGTGCGCTGCCGTGGAAAACCTTCCTGCTGATCACCGTGCCGATGATCGCCCCGTCGATTGCCGCCGGCTGGCTGTTGGCTTTCACCCTGTCACTGGATGACCTGGTGCTGGCCAGCTTTGTTTCCGGACCGGGCGCCACCACCCTGCCGATGGAAGTATTCTCGGCCGTGCGACTGGGCGTCAAACCGGAGATCAACGCGATTGCCAGCGTGATCCTGCTCGCCGTGTCACTGTTCACTCTGTGCGCCTGGCTGTTGGTGCGCAGTGCCGACAAGCGCAGCCGGCAACTGCCGCCGGACGACGACAGCAACACTGGCAGCAACCAGCCGCAGTCATCCTGAGCACTACCTGACAATCCCCGCCGCCGACCACTTGCCAGCCCCCCTTGGCAAGTGGTCGGCATTGGCTTACCCTTAATTCGGAATGAACATTCACTCTAATCCGCATTCAGGAGCCAGCCATGCACCGTCACGACCCACAGCAAGCACCACCAGCGCTCGATTGCCGACACTGCAGCCACTAACACCCAAGCGGGACTGTACAGCCGGATAGTTCAAGATAGAATCCGCACATGCAAACTCGAACAGCTGCCAGCAAACAGCCAGCGCCCCGGATCCGGGACAAGCGTGCTGCCATCCTCAAGGCGGCCCTCAAGGTATTTGCCGAGGGCGGTGTGAATGGCGTGCCGATGCCGGCACTGGCCGAACAGGCCGGAGTGGGCACAGGAACCATTTACCGCTATTTCGCCAGCAAGGAAATACTGGTCAATGAGCTGTTCCGCGAACAGAAGGCCGCCGTCGAGCAGCGCCTGTATGGCGGGCTGGACCTGCAGGCTCCGCCCAGGCAGCTGTTTGAGCAGATCTGGGAGCGTATGCTTGGCTACAGTCGCGAAGCACCGGATGCCTACCGTTTTCTCGAGTTGCAGGATCACCGTCCATACCTGGATCAGCAGAGCCGCGAAACGGAGCTGCGCCTGCTCAGACGCATCGCCTCCCAGTACCGGGCCTTGCAGCAGCGCGGCATCTTCCGCAATGACCTGCGCGCCGAAGTACTGATGACCCTGGTCTGGGGCGCCTTTGTGCACCTGGTCAAGGCCGAGCGCGATGGCCACATGCAGTTGAGCAACGCCGACGTGGAAGCCGCGCGCAACGCCTGCTGGGCACTCTGTACTGGCTGACAGTCCCTCGGATTAGCATTCAACCAACCGAGGAAGACCGATGAAGAAAGCAAGGAACCTGCTGGCAGCCGCGCTGCTGGCATCCACCACGGCCACCAGTGCCACAGAGGCGGAAACACAGCTGCTGCAGATGATCGCCAGCGGTCAGGCCTATAGCGCCGAGCAACTGATGCCGTTATTCGAACAGCTGGAGCCGGTCAGCATCGAATTCATGCTGGGCACCTGGAAAGGCGGCAAGTTTGACGGCGGCAGCGAACCGGACCCGATCAACTGGTACGGCAAACGCTTCAACTCGGAAAATGACGTCGAACCGCTGCTGGTCTACGGCGCCGACGGCGGCATCGCCACCTACGAAGCCCTGGGCCGCGCCCAGCTGCGCGAAATACGCTATGCCGGCACGGTGTCGGCGGCGCTGATCTACGACAAACAGCCGATCATGGACTACTTCCGCAAGGTGAATGACGATCTGGTCATCGCCTTGGCGACATCAAGGGTAAGCCGACCGACTTCTTCTTCCACCTAAGCCGCGAACAACCCTGATCAAAGCGGCATTTTCGGGTTAGGATGGTGCCAGCGCCCGGAGTATTCCTCCGGGCCTTTCCATTTCCGATCAGGAGCATCACAACGTGTCTCGTCTGGTTCCCGCCATCGACCCGGATGGCCTTCTCGAATATTCGGTTGTGTTCACCGACCGCTCGCTCAACCACATGTCGCAGACGTTCCAGCAGGTCATGCGCGACATCTCCGGCACCCTCAGGGACGTCTACCAGGCCGATGCCGTCGCATTGGTCCCGGGTGGTGGCACCTACGGCATGGAGGCAGTGGCCCGCCAGTTTGCCCGCGGCAAACGCTGTCTGGTAATCCGTAATGGCTGGTTCAGCTATCGCTGGAGCCAGATTTTCGAGATGGGTGGCATGCCGTCTGAAGAACGCGTGCTAAAGGCCCGCCGCGTCAGCGAAGGAAGCCAGTCAGCCTTCGCCCCCTGTCCGATAGAAGAAATCGAAGCTGAAATCCGCACCTTCAAGCCGGACCTGGTATTTGCCCCGCATGTAGAGACAGCCTCGGGCATCCTGCTGCCGGACGACTACCTGCAACGCATCGGCGCGGCGGTCCGCGAGCACGGTGGTTTGTTCGTACTCGACTGCATCGCCTCCGGTACCCTGTGGGTGGATATGCGCGCCAACCTGGTTGATGTGTTGATCAGCGCCCCGCAGAAAGGCTGGAGCGCCTCCCCTTGCAGCGCACTGGTAATGCTCGGCGATCGCGCCGTACCTGTCCTCGAGCAGACCAGTAGTGACAGTTTTGCCTGTGACCTGAAAAAGTGGCGGCAGATCATGCAGGCCTACGAGAACGGGGGGCATGCCTATCACGCCACCCTGCCCACCGATGCCTTGCTGAAGTTCCGCGACACCATGCTGGAAACCCGCGACTACGGCTTCGAGCGGGTCCGCGACGAGCAACTGCAGCTCGGCCGTGCGGTGCGCCAATTGCTCGCCGAAAAGGGTTTTGCCAGCGTTGCCGCCAGCGGCTTCGAGGCACCGGGCGTGGTCGTCAGCTACACCGGCGACGACAGTATTCACAACGGCAAGGCGTTCATGGCAGGTGGCCTGCAAACCGCTGCCGGCGTACCGCTGATGTGTGATGAAGGCGCAGACTTCAAGACCTTCCGCCTCGGCCTGTTCGGTCTGGACAAGCTGCACAATATCGAGCGCACACTGGACAACCTCAAGCAGGCACTCGCCAGCATCAAAGGCTGACAACAGCGGCCGGGGCACAGGCATCCGCCTGTCGCCCCGGCAAACGCTCAACGCCCGGCGGCTTTCTCCAGATGCTGCGGTGCGACCATCTCTTCCATCTTCAGGCCGGTCAGACCATGGATGGTTCGCCACAGGTACAGCAGTATCCCCATCATCATCAGCATCGAGGGAATCGCGATCATCGGGTAGCTAACCAGCGTCATGCGCCCCAGCTCCTCGTTGAACGCCTGAGTACCGGCCGGGCTGACCACTATCCACTTGGCGACTATGTAGTTCATCGCCGAAGAAAAGAAGAAGGTTCCTGCGAGAAACCAGGTAGCACGCAGCAGGCGCAGATCGAAGATTTCCAACAGCCCGCGCTCTTCAAGACGCTGGTGTATCAGTTCGGTATTCAATACCTTGGGGTTGAAGAGCAGGGTACGGATCAGCGGATAGCGGGTACGCGTGGACAGCAACACGGCCAGACCAATGATGCCGGGCACTGCCGCCTCCTTGACCGCCAGCCACTGCGGATCAAGCTTTAACAGGCCAATGCCGCCCGTCAGGCCGACGCTTATCAGACCAAGCAGGGCAATCCAGTTGTACTTGCGGTAACGCACAAGTTCGAACAGTCCCCAGCCGAGCGGAAAGGCCAGCGCCAGCAGCAAGGCCTGGGTTGCCCCCAGGTGCTGGTCACCACTGAACTTCATCAGAATCACGGAAGGAATGACGATGCTTACCAGCAGGTCAACCAGCGGACGGGGCTTGTGTTCGGGGTATCGGGTATTGCTGTCAGTCATCACGATTCAGGGTATTGCGGTATGTGGCTGGCCATCATACACCTTGGCAGGCACAGCGCACCGGTGAATCCGACCGGATGCGCTACCTGATGTGTCGATATCAGAACCAGCCAATGATGGTGCCGGCCAGGTAACCGGTATAACAGGCATATACCAGCAGCAACAGGCCGCCCTCGATACGGTTGACCCTGCCCCCACGGCCGTTGATACCCAGGCCTATGACGAACAAACCCAACGTCAGCAACGCCATCAGCATCCAGTCACGCCAGAGCACCACGCTTTCCACATCCAGCGGCATGATGGCACCGGCCAGACCGACCACGGCCAGAGTATTGAACAGCCCTGAGCCGATGATATTACCCAATGCCAGATCATGTTCATTCTTGCGGATTGCAGCCAGCGACGAGGCCAGCTCCGGCAATGACGTCCCGACCGCCACTATGGTCAACCCGATAATCAGTTCGCTGACTCCCAGGCTTTGCGCCACAGTCACCGCCCCCCAGACCAGCAGACGCGAGCTGAGAACAAGCACCAGCAAACCAAATGCCAACCAGAACAATGCCCGACGCAGCGGCATGGCCGCTTGCACCAGCTCCCCTTGAGCATGAGCCGCCAGCTTGTCATCCTTGTTGCGCACCCCTTGCACAATCGACCACCCCATCAACAAGGCAAACACCCCCAGCAACACCCAGGCGTCGGCACGGCTGATTTGCCCGTCCAGCAACTGCGCACCGGCCAACAGGGTCACCCCAAGCAGAATCGGCAGTTCACGGCGCACCACCTGGGAGCTGACAGCAATCGGACTGATCAACGCCACCAGTCCGATAATCAACGCGATATTGGTAATGTTCGAGCCGTAGGCATTGCCCAGCGCCAGCCCGGGATTCCCCTGCGATGCTGCCAACGCTGACACCACCAACTCTGGGGCCGAGGTACCAAAACCGATGACCAGCATGCCGATCAGCAGCGGGGGCATACCGGCATGCACCGCCGTCGCCGAGGCACCATCAACAAAGCGATCGGCGCTCCACACCAGAACAATCAGACCAGCAACGATAGCGGCAAAGGCAAGCAACATGAACAGAGACTCCAGGCGGATAAGGGCAGCCATTATGAGGCAATCGCCGTCAGCCCGCGATATCGCGTTACAGCTTCCCGATGCGGGCCAGGAAGCATTGTGCTTTAATACCCCATACCGTATATCAACAGGAGTGACCCTCAATGCGTATGATCACAACTCTGGGCGCAATTGCCGCCCTTACAGCAGCCTTCACAGCTCACGCCGACAACGCCGAACGTCACCTGCTCCTGCTCAACAGCGGCTCCCTGCAAACCCAGGGCATGGCACTGGTGCTGGGCAATGCCATTGCCGAACGCGGCCACAGGGTGGATGTATTGTTATGTGACAGCGCCGGCGACCTGGCACTCAAGGATGCCGCACCAGCCGCTCTGGAGCCGCTCAAGGCCAGCCCGGTCCAGTTGCTTGGCAAACTGCAACAGGGTGGCGCCACTGTCAGCGTGTGCGCCCTGTACCTGCCGAACAGCCCGCATGACAGTAACGACCTGCGAGAGGGGATCACGGTTGCCACGCCACCAGCGATCGCTGAGCGCATGACCGCCGCCGATACCCGCGTTCATATCTTCTGATTCAGGGAGCGCCCCATGAAATACTGGATCACCCTTCTGGCACTGGCTTTCACATCCAACCTGCTGGCAGATGACTTCGGTATCACCCCTGCCGACACCCATGCGCTGGTCACGCAACAACCTGACAAGGTGCTGTTCATTGATGTGCGTGATCCGGTAGAAATCATGTTCATCGGTCATCCGCAAGGTGCTGATGCCAACATCCCCTTCCTGCTGGTCGACCGTTCCGACTTTGACGCACAGAACACCCGCTTTCGCCTGAACCAGAACCCTGACTTTGCCGCTTCTGTAGACGCGGCGCTGGCTGCCAAAGGACTGGACCGCAGTGCGCCCGTCATCACTATCTGCCGCTCCGGCAGCGAGCGTGGCGAACCCAGCGCCAGCTTTCTGCGCGAACAGGGCTTTGCCGATGTCCGCTATGTCATCAACGGCTTCCAGGGCAGCAGCCGCAAGGACGCACCGCAGCAAGGCATGCGCACTGAAAACGGCTGGCAGAATGAAGGTCTGCCCTGGTCGGCCCGGATAAACCCGGAAACCATCTTCAGACCCTGACCCCGCGAAACTGCCGCCGACGCGCGACTGCCCGTTGCGAGCCGGCGGGCAGCTCTTGCCCCGCACCCTGTATTCCGGCTATACAGTCCCAGCATCCGGCAGCCGTCAGGATTGGCTGCAAACCAACACAAAACAACAGGACTCCCCATGCGCAAGCGCACCTTACCCCTCCTTATAGTTGCCATCGGCATTCTGGGGTTTATCCTGCTGCGCATCACCCGGCCCGAACCAGAACCGGCCACCCCGACCGAACGCAGTTGGCGGGTAGAAACACAGACCATCATCCCGCAACAACTGCAAGCCAACCTGACGTTGTACGGCACACTGGAATCACCCGAGCGCTTCACTGTGGTAGCCCCGCTGGCCGGGCGCATTTCCGCACTGCCTGTGCGCGATGGCGGGCAGGCCCGTCAGGGGCAAGCACTTCTACAGCTCGATCCGGCCGACATCCAGCCGCGTTTGGCCCAGGCCCAGGCCGAACTGGACGATATTGAAGCCCAATTGCAAAGCGAGAAGCTTGGCAACAGCAACGACCGTGAGGCGCTGGCACTGGAACGCCGCCTGATGGACAACGCTGAACGCAACCTGCAGAGGGTCACCCAGCTGGTCGAACGCGAGTTGGCGCCGCGCTCCGAACTGGACAACGCCCGCGACCTGCATGACCGCGCCCAGCTCACCCTGAGCAACCGGCAACGCAGCCTGAACACCTTCAATGCCCGACTGGCGGCATTGCAGGCGCGACGAGAACGAGCCGCCGCCAACCTCGATGCGATTCGCCGGGATGTCGAGCGCAGCCAGCTGGCTGCGCCCTTTGACGGGCTGGTCGCCAACCTGCGGGTTGCAGTAGGCGACCAGGTCAATACCAACGCCCCGCTACTGGATTTCTACCCCCTTCAGGGCATGGAGTTACGCGCCCTGCTGCCACACCAGCACAGTCAGGACTTCCTCGATGCACTTGCCGCCGGCGAGCAGCTGGATGCCCGTAGCCTGGGCCGCGAACGCCCGCTGCAACTGGTGCTTGAGCGTATCGCCGGCCAGGCCGATGCCCGCGGCGTCGAGGCACTGTTCCGTGTACTCAACCCCGGTCCCGAACTGCGCCTTGGCAGCCTGCTGGCAATCAGTGTCGAGCGTCCCACCCGTGGCCTCAACGTAGCGCTTCCCTACACCGCACTCTATGGCAACGACAGCATCTACCAACTGGTAGACGGGCGCATGCACCGCCTGCAGATTGAACGGGTGGGCGAACAACTGGGCGAGAACGGCGAGCGGCTGATTCTGGTGCGTTCCGGGCAGCTTGAAAGCGGCATGCAGATCATCACCACACACTTGCCGAATGCCGTTCAAGGCCTGCGTGTCGACAGCGTCACGGAGGAGTCGGCACCATGAGCCGCTCGCTCAGCCCGTTGGGTTTTTTTGTAAGGCACAAGGTAGCCGCCAACCTGATCATGCTGTTGATGATTGGTGGTGGCCTGCTTGGCCTGTCGCGCATGAATATCCAGTTCTTTCCCAACTTCGCTCTGGATTTCGTCACAGTGCGGGTGGTCTGGACCGGTGCTGCCGCCGAGGACATCGAGCAGGCCATCACCATTCCGCTGGAGCAGCGCCTGCGCAGCCTGCCCAATCTGAAAAACATGACATCCACCTCGGCCCAGGGCGTATCCAGCATCACCCTGGAGTTTCGCGAAGGCACTGATCCCATCATTGCCCTGGACGACACGCGCCAGCAGGTCGACGAGTTCCGCAACCTGCCGGGAGACGCCGAAAAGCCCGAAGTGACCCGAGTGGCCCGCTACGAGCCGATCGCCAGCCTGGTGCTGTTCGGCCCCTACACTGACCATGAACTGCGCAGCCTGGCCAACCGCTTCGAGCGCGAACTGCTGTCACGCGGCATCGACAAGGTGGAAATCCGCGGCCTGCCCAAACAGCAGATCAGCATAGAGGTGGGGAGCACCAGCCTACAACAACTGGGCTTGTCCCTTGACCAGCTCGGAGACCGTGTAGCCGCCACCTCCCGCGACCTCCCCGCCGGTCTTGTCGGCGACGACGAAGCCGCCCGCGAGTTGCGCGCCATCGAACAAAGACGCAGCCCTGCCGGCTTTGCCGACCTGCCCCTGCTACCGGGCAGCAACAGCCATCTGCTGCTCGGCGACATTGCCGATATCCGTCTCGAACCCATGCGCAACCAGCCTTTGGTAAGGCATGCCGAACTACCCGCCGTTGAACTGCAACTACAGCGAGCGGAAACCGGCAACTCGCTGAAGTCCGCACGCATCCTTGCTGACTGGCTCGAGGAAGTCCGTCCCGGACTGCCACCGGACATGGGGCTGCACATCTACGATGAAGCCTGGCAACTGATCAACGACCGCATCAGCCTGCTGGTCAATAACGGCATTACCGGCCTGCTGCTGGTAGTGCTGCTGCTCTATCTGTTCCTGCCCGGACGCGTTGCGCTCTGGGTTGCCATCGGCATTCCCACTGCCTTTATGGCAGCGCTGCTGGTGTTCTGGCTGATCGGCGGCAGCATCAACATGATGTCGCTGTTCGCCCTGATCATGGCGCTGGGGGTAATCGTCGACGACGCCATTGTGGTCGGCGAAGATGCCGACGCACATTTCCGCAGTGGCGAACAGGCCGAATATGCCTCCGAAGGTGCGGCAAAACGCATGCTCTGGCCGGTACTGGCCTCCTCGTTGACCACCATCGCCGCCTTCATGCCACTGCTGATGGTGGGCGGCATCATCGGCAACATCCTCAAGGATATTCCGGTGGTGATGATCTGCATCCTGATCGCCTCGCTGGTGGAGTGTTTTATCGTTCTGCCACACCACCTGCGCTCGGCCTTCAACCCGTCGTCCCGCAGCAACAATAAACCCGGTCGACTGAGCGCGCTCGGCGGCTGGATCGAAAGGCGGCGCGACCGCTTCGAGCAGCGCTTCGAGCAACTGCGTGATGGCCCCTTCCGGCGGCTGTCGGCCTGGACCCTGAGCCATCGCAGCGCCACCCTGGCCATCGCATTTACCTGCGTAATGCTGACCGCCGGCCTGGTCAGCAGCGGCCGCCTGGGCTTTACCTTCTTCCCGACACCCGAACCACAGGTGCTCTACGCCAACGCCAGCTTTGTTGCCGGCACGCCCAAATCGGTAGTCGATGACTTCCTGCTACACCTGGAACAGACCCTCAACCAGACCGAGAACGAACTGGGCGGCGATCTGATCCTCACCGCCATTACCCGTCGTGGCGAAATCATCGGCGCTGCCGGCATGGGCAGGCGCGGCGACCAACTGGGCTCGCTACTGATAGAACTGACGTCGCCGGATCATCGCGATGTGCGCAACCAGACCTTCATCCGCGCCTGGCAAGACAACATAGAGATGCCGCCCGGCATTGATCGTCTTACCGTCAGTGAGCGCGTTGCCGGCCCGCCCGGCAAGGATGTCAATGTTCGCCTGACCGGCGAAGACCCGATACGGCTCAAAGCGGCCGCCGATGCCGTTGGCGTGATGCTGGGAGGCATCGAAGGGGTGCTCAGCACCGAGGACGACATGGCCTGGGGCCGTGAACAACTGGTATACAGCCTGACGACCTATGGTCAGTCCCTGGGGCTAAGCACCCAAAGCCTCGGACGTCAGCTGCGTGCTGCCTACGATGGCCGTCTGGTACAGATTTTCCAGCGTCAGTCGGACGAAGTCGAAGTGCGCGTACAGTTGCCGCGGGATGAACGCGGACGTCTGGCCAGTCTGGCCGAACTGAATATCCGCCTGGATGACGGGCGCTTTGTGCCCCTTGAGCAGGTGGCGCGCTTCTCCGCCCAGCAGGGTTTTGAAGCACTGCGGCATGCCGACGCCCGGCTGGCGGTCGAGATCACCGCCGATATAGATCTCAGCCGCACCAACGCCGGACAGGTTCTGGAAAGTCTGGGCAAAGTGCTGCCGCAAGTAGCCGCCGAACACAATGTGCGCTACAGCTTTGAGGGTCGTTCTGCCGACCAGCGCGAAACCATGGCGGACATGCGCGCCGGCCTGCTGATCGGTGTATTGCTGATGTACGCCGTGCTGGTCTGGGTGTTCGCCTCATGGTCGACACCACTGATTGTCATGGCCGTGATACCGCTGGCGCTGGTCGGCGCGTTACTCGGTCACTGGGTGCAGGGAATGAGCATCACCATGCTGTCACTGTTCGGCCTGTTCGGCCTGTCCGGCATCGTGGTCAACAACTCGATTATTCTGGTGAGCTTCTATCAGACCCAGCGCCAGCGCGGGCTGGACATCAACGAAGCGATCAACCAGGCCGTGGTACAGCGTATGCGCGCGGTGCTGCTGACCTCGCTGACCACCATCGGCGGCCTGCTGCCACTGCTGTTCGAAACCTCGCTGCAGGCACAGTTCCTGATCCCGATGGCGACCTCGATCGCCTTCGGACTGGGCTTCTCCACCCTGCTGGTACTGCTGGTGATACCGGCATTGCTGTCGGTACTGGAGGAACTCAAGGAGCGCCGCGCATCCCGCACAGCACCAGAGGAAGCCTGAAGCGCAAGCCTTCAGGTGTACTTGATAAAGATCTTGCGCACCCGCTCCACTGCCTCGGCAGCGTTCTGGTCGGGCTCCTGCAGGGTTTCTTCAATCAGACAGGTCAGCATCAGCCGGTAGGCCTTGTCCAGTGCACTGCGCGAGGCGGAAAACTGCTGGGCCACAGCCTCGCAGGGTTCACCACGCCGAATCATCGCCTGAATCCCGCGGATCTGCCCCTCGACCCTGGCAAGACGCTGCAACATGGCCTTCTGGCGATCGGCAGCAGCCTCGCACTCGATATTTTCTGATACTGCCGGCGTCTCGCTCATCTCTGCTCCAAACTGGATAACCGGCGCCGGTCCACCCGGCGCCAGTGACAGTGTATGCCGATTTACCTGCAGCGGCCATCCTGAATGAGACGGTTTTGCACCTCTGACCTCAGCTGCCTGACTGACTCTTGCCCGCCACTTCCAGCGTACGGGTAATCGCCGCCACTGCGCCGCCGATATTGCTCAGCTCCGCCGGCAGAATCATGGTGTTGTTGGTTTTCGCCAGCTTGCCGAATTCATGCACGTACTGCTCCGCCACCCGCAGAGCCACCGCGTCCTTGCCACCCTGAGTATTGATCGCTTCGGCCACCCGGCGCAGACCTTCTGCTGTGGCCGTGGCAATCAGCTCGATCTCACGGGCCTTGCCCTCCGCCTCATTGATCTGGCGCATCTTGTCCGCTTCGGACAGGTTGATGGTCTCCTGCTTCATACCCTCGGAAACGTTGATCTTGGCCTGACGCTCACCTTCGGACTGCGCCACTACGGCGCGCCGTTCCCGCTCGGCGCGCATCTGCTTTTCCAGGGCGTCGAGGATGGTTGCCGGCAGCTCGATATCGGCGATCTCGTAACGTAGCACCTTCACACCCCAAGGCTTGGCGGCATCATCGAGCGCCTGCACCACCTGCACGTTGATGGTCTCACGCTCCTCGAAAGTCTTGTCCAGATCAATCTTGCCGACTACCGAACGCAGCGTGGTCTGCGCCAACTGCATGGCCGCATAGCGGTAGTCATTGATGCCGTAACTGGCCTGCTTGGGATCCACCACCTGCAGGTAGATCACCCCATTCACCACCACCTGGATATTGTCCTTGGTCACACAGGCCTGACGCGGCACATCAATCGCCTCCTCCTTCAGCGTGTGCTTGTAGGCGATACGGTCGACAAAGGGAATCAGCAAGTGAAAGCCGGCTTCCAGGGTCTTCACATACTTGCCCAGACGCTCAACCACATAGGCCGAACGCTGCGGCACAATCTGTGCCGTCTTGGCGATGGTGACAATAATAAGCGCGAGAAACGCCAGTGAAATCAGTGTAACGATATCCATACGATTGATCCTTGCTTGCTGTTGTTGTGCGAATGTGCCGGCCTGACCGGCACGCTATGACTTGTTGCCGACCTGCAGCACTATGCCAGTATGCCCGACTACCCAGGCCACCTCACCGGTTTTGAATGGAAGTTCGGATTCGGCATCCCAGCGGGCGCCATTCAGGCTGACCACACCGGCGCCGTTGACAAAATCACTGAGCACCGTGACGCGTGCGCCCAGCAGACCGGCATCATCCAGATCATGGGTGGACTTGTCTGCCTCTGCCCCATGCATCCAGCGCCGGAAGCGCTGGCGCAGTAAAAAAAGGAACACCACACTGCTGATACCGAACAGGCTTAACTGCACGGCCAGCGAGTCAACCAGCCCGATCAGGGTCAGCAATCCAACCAGCAACGCACCAATTCCGAAAAACACGGCGATCACGCCGGGTACAAAAAACTCGGAAATCAGCAACAGCAATCCCAGCAGCAGCCAGAATGCATAACCGTCAAACGCCAGTGCCTGCCACATTTGTATTCTTCCTTGCCGAGTGGGTATCAAAGGAGACTAACAGATGCCTCATGCCGAAGAAATGCGCGCGACAAAGCACAGACGCCCGCAAAAAGTGAATTACCATTCGTCGGATTAATAAAACAAATAATGCCGTCGCAGACATATTGACCTAACAGTCATATAAAGACCCACCCAGCTGCCGCGCAACAACTGTCTCATGTCGTTTATTTGTCTCACGCAAAGGACTACTCTCAAGGGGCTTTGCAGGTTTCAGCTTGCTGCACTGAGACAACAATTACAACAAGGCCTTTACAGGACTCGCTCACATGAAGAAAACCGCGCTTAGCGTTGCGCTGGGTGTCACCACCCTGCTCGGCGCTACCAGTCAGGCCCAGGCCTTCTGGTTTGGCTCCTCCGACTACACCAAGACCCGTTACCCGATTGTGCTGGCCCACGGCATGCTCGGCTTCGACAGCCTGCTCGGCGTCGATTACTGGTATGGCATCCCCTCGGCCCTGCGCAAGGACGGCGCCAGCGTGTATGTCACCGAGGTCAGCCAGCTGGATACCTCCGAAGCCCGTGGCGAGCAACTGCTGGCCCAGGTCGAGGAAATTGCCGCCATCAGTGGCAAGGGCAAGGTCAACCTGATTGGCCACAGCCATGGTGGTCCGACCATCCGTTACGTGGCTGCCGTGCGACCGGATCTGGTAGCCTCGGCGACCAGCGTCGGCGCGCCGCACAAGGGTTCGGATGCCGCCGACTTCATCCGCAATGTCCCCGAGGGCTCGGCCGGTGAGGCCATGCTGGCGGGCATCTTCAACGGTATGGGCGCGCTGATCAACTTCCTCTCCGGCAGCAGCTCAAGCACCCCGCAAAACTCGCTGGGCACGCTGGAGTCGCTGAACTCCCAGGGCGCCGCACGCTTCAACGCCAAATTCCCCCAGGGCATCCCCACCACCGCCTGTGGTGAAGGGGCCTACCGGGTAAATGGCGTACGCTACTACTCCTGGAGCGGCACCTCGCCGGTCACCAACGTGCTGGATCCGTCTGACCTGCTGCTGGGCGCCACCGCCCTGACCTTCTCCGGCGACAATGACGGCCTGGTAGGGCGCTGCAGCTCGCGCATGGGCATGGTGATCCGCGACAACTTCCGGATGAACCATCTGGACGAGGTCAACCAGACCTTCGGCCTGACCAGCTGGTTCGAAACCAGCCCGGTCTCAATCTACCGCCAGCATGCCAACCGGCTGAAACTGGCCGGCCTGTGAGCCGACAGCGGGCCGACCTGCCGGCCCGCTGACTCCCTGCAGTGATTATGGAACCCTGCCGATGAAACCCCTGGTATATGCCCCCCTGCTGGCCAGTGCGCTGCTGCTTGGCTGGTACCTGCTGCCCGAGCGGGAAACGCCTGAGCCGCGGCAAGCTGCTGTTGCGACGCCCCCGCCTGCCAGCCCCCCAACCGCCCTGCCAGCCATGCTGACAAACCAGAGGCCGGAGCAACCGCCACTGGAAGCCTCGCAACGCGGCACCCAGGTTGACGGTCAGTTGCAGGTGGATGCCAACGGCAACCTGATCGTCACCGACCAGCTGCGCCACCTGTTCGACTACTTCCTTAGCGCGGTCGGCGAAATCAGCCATGCACAGGCACTGCAGCGGATTCGCCAGTACCTGCAGGCCAACCTGCGCGCACCGGCCCTGCAGCAGGCCGAACAGCTGCTGGACAGTTATGTGGAATACCTGCAGGCGTTGATCGAGCTGGAGGAACGCTTTCCGGTGGTAGCCGATCTGGACGGCCTGCGCGCCCGCGAACTGGCCGTACAACGACTGCGCGCCAGCCTGTTTGATGCCGAAGCGCATGCCGCCTTCTTTGCCAAGGAAGAGCTGTACAACGGCTTTACCCTCGATCGCCTGGCCATCCAGCATGACAGCCAGTCAAGCGCGGCGGAAAAGGCCGAACAGATAGAGGCGCTGCGCGAGGGACTGCCGGAGGAACTGCAGGCCCTGCTGGTGCCGCAACTGCACAGTGAACTGCGCCAGCAGACCAGTCAGTTGCAGGCACAGGGCGCCAGTGCCGAGGAAATTCGCGAACTGCGCATGAATATGGTCGGCCCGGAGGCCACCGCGCGGCTGGAAGCGCTGGATCAGCAACGCAACCAATGGCAGCAACGCTTCCAGCGTTTTAGCGAGCAGCGCCAGCAGATACTGCGGCAATCAGGATTGGCTGACAGTGATCGTCAGGCGGAGCTAGAGCAGCTGCTGCACAGCCAGTTCACCGACAGTGAACGGCTGCGCGTGCTGAGCTTGCTGGAACTGCAGGGCGACTGAACTACTTGCGTGTCCAGCCGCCATTCAGGCGAATGTACTGACCGGCTGGCGTGCGCTCGATAGCCTTCTTGCCGGCCATGGCCTCGACATCGCCGAGGTTGATGCGGTTTTCCGTGGCCAGCCGCTGGTATTCCGCGCGGCGCGCCTGATTGATCAGCCGGGTAATGGACTCAGCCTCGGTGCCAGGACGCACCACGCCGAGATAGCCGTCGACCTGCTCACCCACCTGGCCAGCCGCCTTGGCCGCCGGCAACGCAGTCATCGCCTGACTCAGATCCATTGCCAGCAAGGAGCCGCTGAACAGCAGGGTCAGCAGCAAAAGTGTATTTCGTGTCAGTGCGCGCATGATCAGGCTCCCTAGAACAGTCCGCTGGATTCGCTGAACAACTCATCCAGCTGCTTGTCGACCTTGACGTAAATCTCGTGCTGAATCTTCACGTTGAGGTTGATATTGATCGGCTCGTTGGGGGCCTGCAACTTCACGGTTGGCGCACAGCCAGCCAGCCAGAACAGTGCGGCAAGCACCAGTAACCCTCGGCTCCAGTACATCGGCGTTTCTCCTGTCAGGGCTGCAGACGCTGTTGCAATACGCGCTGCTCGACCCGCTTCCTGATGATCTCGCTGAGCTGTCCGCTGAGTTGCAGGCTGGTCAGCAAGGCTGGAATATCCTCTTCCAGATTGATGTTCAGATGCACCGGCCGGCCACCCTGCAACTTCGGGTTGGCGCCTTCCAGGCGCAATCCAAGCTGCAATCGCCCGTCGGGGGCATACTCCAGATCACTCTGCAGCAGTGTATAGCGAAAGTCGTCCAGTGCCAGTGCCAGTTCGGCCATCGCCGGATTGCCACGACCCATGGCGGCCAGCGCTGGCGTGCGGTACTGCAACACACCACCACTGCGCGCGCGCAGCCAGCCACCACTGATGCTCGGACCCGCCGCGCTGAGGCGCAGCGGCAGCCGTCCATCAATCAGGCCATCGCCATACAACCCTTCGGTAGGGTAGACCTCCAGCAGGCTGGCCAGTTCCAGCCCGCTCAACTGCAGCTCCAGCAACTGCTCATCCTCGCCCAGCTGCAAGCGCTGCGGCGTCACGCTGATCTGCGCCCCCAGCGCCTGAAGCGTGGCGCGCTGCAGCTGCAACTGGCCGGCCAGCGGTGCGCCCAGCGTGGCGCGGTACTGCGCCGCCAGCTGCAACGGCCCCAGTGGCAGGCCCGGATCAATCTGCGCCAGCTGCATGTCCGCCACCTGCAGCTGCAGTTGTTCGCCATTCAGGCTCAGCTGCAAGGGCAATTGCAGCCCGGAAAAACTGCTGCGGTCGTAAATGCCCGCCCCCCCGTCCAGCTGCAGCAAAAAGCTGGCCCGATCCAGCCCGCTGCTGCCATGCAGCTGGCCCTGCCCGCGCAGGCTGCCGGCGGACAGGCTGAGCAGCGGCGGCCAGTCAGCCAGGCTGGCCGCCAGCGGGTTACCTGCGGCAAAGTCCAGTGCGACCAGCTCAAGCGCGGCCTGCCAGCCAGCGGCCTTGGCCGGCCAGCGCCAGTCCAGCTCGGCCGCCAGTCCGGCAGGGTTGTGCAGCCGTGCACGCAGCTGCATATCCGCAGCACCGCTCAACTCACCGTCCAACTGCCAGGATTGGGTCTGCAACAGCGGGTGCTGCAGGCTGTCGATACGCACCTGCAACGGCAACCGCCAACTGGCGGCAGCCTCCGCCAGCGGCAAACTCAGGCGACTGCCGGCCAGACCAGCCCGCAGCCCCTGCAAGCGCAGCTCAGCCGGCGCCAGCTGTAACACGCCCAGCTGCAGGCTGGCATTGCGCAACAGCTGCAGCTGCAGACCGCTTGCATCCAGCTGCAGCCCTGCCAGAGCCTGCACGCGCAGGCCCTGCAAGCGCAGGTCATCAAATTGCAGTGAGTCAGCCTGCAGCTCCAAACGCATTGCCTCGGCAGCGATCTGCCAGTCTGGCAACAAGCCCAGCATCAAGGGTCCCTGCAGGCTGGCCTGCCAGGGTCCTTGCAGCTGAAGCTGAACATCCAGCGCCAATGCCTGTTGTCCGTCGAGGGCCTGATCCTGTGCTTGCAAGACCAGAGTCAGTTGCCGCGGCTGCAACTCATCAGGCAGCCAGTCATCCAGCAAGCCAGTCTGCGGCTGCAATATCCATTCGCCACGACCTTCATGCAGCTGCCAGCGGCCCTGCTCCAGACTCAGCGACAACCGCTGCTCGCCACGCAATTCACCCAGACCGGGAATCGCTGCAGGTTGCTCAAGCACCACCTGGGCGCCCAGTTGCAACTGCTGCTGCAACAGCTCAGCGGGCTGCTGCGGCCAACGCTCACCCTGCCAGTCCCAGCCGAGGGTCATCTGCAACCCCTCGGGCAGGTCGGCAAGCGGTAAGCTGTGCTGCGGCAGCCATAACCCCAGCAGCGCCATCAGCTGCGGACTACCCGGCCAGTCGGGGATGCGCAACCAGCCCTGCCAGTGCGCCCGGTCAGCGGCACTTTGCTGCCAGTCGGCATGCATCTGCAGCGCCTCACGCCCGTCCAGCTGCCAGTCACTGCCGAGCTGCCAACCCTGCGCCTGTACCTGCAGGCGCCAGTCGCCGCGCAGCTGCAGCCCTTCGCTGTGCGCCTGCAGCTGGCCGTGCATTTGCTGACCAGTGCGCTGGCTGTGCAACGCCCCCTCAACCAGGCAACGCCGCCCGGCACAGGGCAACTCCAGCTGCAATTCGGCTATCTGCACGACTTGCGGTAACCAGCCCAGTGCCGCCAGCCATTCACGCGGATCGGGCAAGGGGGCTGGTTCTGACTGCGGCGGCGGCAAGGGGTCCCAGTGCAGCCGCAAGTGCCCGATCTGCACCTCGCGCAGCAGCCCGTCGCCCGGCCATTGCGGGCGCAAGACCAGTTGCTGCACGTGCACACGGGCGCTTAGCTCAGGCTGTTCGATATTCAGCTGCAACTCACCGAGCTGCAGTGCCCCGCCGCGCCAGGCCAGTCCCTGCCAATGGGCCACCTGCACGCCGGCCTGACGCAGCTGCTGCAATACCAGCGCGCCGGCCAGCAGCACCAGCGCCAGCAGCACGGCCAGCGCGAGCAAAGCCCGCCGCCACAAGGTTGTCACCCGCACGTCCGTTTCCCCACCACGCAGACCCTCGCCGTATTCAGCCACTGCCGCTCAGGTTAGCATGCGTCATCGTCCCCGCACGGAGCCAGCCATGCCTCGCACGCGACCGCCCCAACGCCCATTACGCCGCTGGCTGCTGGCCGCACTGCTGCTGGCATGGCTGATCAGTGCCCTGTATGCCGGCTGGCGGCCGCTGCCGGACGGGCTGTCGATGCAGTACCCGGCGCGCAGTGCAGAGGATCTGCAGCTGCTGGTGGACCTGAGCTGGCAGGAGGCCGATGGGCAGCTGCATAGCCAGCAGCAGATTTTCGACGAGACGCTGACCATGATCGCCGCCGCCGAGCGTTTTATTCTGCTCGACATGTTCCTGTTCAACGACTTTGCCGGCAGCGACAGCTACCGCGCCCTGTCCGGCGAACTGACCAGCGCGCTGTTGCAGGCGCGCCAGCGCAACCCGCAGATGCCGGTGGTGCTGATTACCGATCCCTTCAACACCCTGTATGGCGGGCTGCGCTCGCCGCACCTGGAACAGCTCGAACAGGCCGGCGTGCAACTGGTGTTTACCGACCTGCAGCCTTTGCGCGCATCCAACCCGCTGTGGACCGGACTCTGGCAGCTGTGTTGCCAGTGGCTGGGCAACAGCCCTGACGGCGGCTGGCTGCCAAACCCGGTCGGCCCGGGCAAGGTCAGCCTGCGCAGCTACCTGCACCTGCTGAACTTCCGTGCCAATCACCGCAAGACCCTGGTTACCGGGCTGGCGGACAGCTGTCAGGCACTGGTCGGCTCGGCCAACCCGCACGATGCCAGCAGCCGGCATGCCAACCAGGCCCTGCGCTTTGCCGGTGGCGCCGCCGCCGACCTGCTGGACAGCGAGCTGGCGCTATTGCCAACCCCGGACCCGCGCCTGCACTGCCCGACCGGGGCGCCAGCCGAGAGCGGCAGCCAGCTGCAGGTACTCACCGAGGGGGCGATCGCCAGGCAATTGCTGGCACTGGTCAACAGCAGCCAGGCCGGTGACCGGCTGGATCTGGAGGTGTTCTACCTGTCGCACCGCGAGCTGATCGAGGCACTGCAGCGGGCGCAGCAACGGGGTGTGGCGGTGCGGGTGTTGCTCGACGCCAACCGCGATGCCTTTGGCCGGCAGAAGAATGGTATTCCCAACCGTCAGGCCGCCTGGGACCTGCAGCAGGCCGGGATTGCGGTGCGCTGGTGCGCCAGCAGTGGCGAGCAGTGCCACCGCAAATGGCTGCTGCTGCAGCGCACTGACGGCAGCGCCGCACTGCTGGCCGGCTCGGCCAACTTCACCCGGCGCAATCTGGACGACCTGAATCTGGAAACCAGCGTGCTGCTGCAGGGCCCGGCTGAGGAGCCCAGCCTGCAACAGGCGCTGACGCTGTTCGAGCGACTCTGGAGCAATCAGGACCGCGAGTGGTCACTGCCCTACGCGCAGTACGCCGACCACAGCCGCTGGCGTTACCTGCAATACCGGGTGATGGAAGCCAGCGGGTTGTCGACGTTTTGAGTGCATGACTGAGATGCAGACATGTGAGCGGCGGTTGCCGGTGTACTGTTCCGGACCGTCGACGCCCTGGCAGGAAATTGCTCCTGCATTTCCTGCACTTCCGCCATCCTTGGCGGTCGGACGGGCGTCGCCGAGCCCCCATGGATGGGTTTACGGCGTGTCCGGAACAGTACACCGGCAAACGGCTGACACCAGATCAGCAGTCCGCCAGACACCCGGCCAGAATATCCATGCCCTGCTGCACCTCGACATCACTGGCGGTCAGCGGCACCAGAATGCGGATGACATTGCCGTACTGACCACAGGACAGCAGGATCAGCCCGCGCTCACGGGCCATGCCCACCAGCTTCGCCGCCAGCGCCGAATCCGGCTTGCACTCGGCATCGAACAGCTCACAGGCGACCATCGCCCCCAGCCCGCGCACATCACCGATACGCTTGTCGGCCTCGGCCAGCGCCCGCAGTCGCTGGCTGATCAGCTCGCCCAGACAGCGACTGCGCGCCAGCAGGTTCTCCTCCTCGAACACCTCCAGCACCGCCAGCGCCGCCGCACAGGCCAGCGGACTGCCGGCATAGGTGCCACCGAGACCACCGGGCGCCAGTGCATCCATCACCTCGGCGCGCCCGCAGACACCCGCCAGCGGAAAACCACCGGCAATCGACTTGGCGAAGGTGGTCAGGTCCGCCGCCACACCCATCTGCTGCATGGCAAAGAAACTGCCGGTGCGCCCGGCGCCGGTCTGCACCTCATCAGCCACCAGCAGAATGCCATGCTGGTCACAGAGCGCACGCAGGCGCTGCATAAAGGCCGGCGTGGCCACATAGAAACCACCCTCGCCCTGCACCGGCTCAATGACGATGGCGGCGATATCCCGTGGCTCGGCATCGTTCTTGAAAATCCGCTCGATGCTGGCCATCGCATCGTCCTCGCTGACCCCGTGCAGCGGGCAGGGGAACTGCGCGCGATAAACGCCACCCGGCATCAGGCCCATACCGGCCGAATAGGGCACCACCTTGCCGGTCAGCGACAGGGTCATCATGGTGCGGCCATGGTAGCCGCCGGTAAAGGCGATCACCCCGGCCCGACCGGTGGCGGCACGGGCAATCTTCACGGCGTTTTCCACCGCCTCGGAACCGGTGGTGACCAGCAGGGTTTTCTTCTCGAAATCACCCGGCACCAGCGCATTCAGCCGCTCGCACAGCTCCACATAGGGCTCATAGGCCAGCACCTGGAAACAGGTATGGGTGTAATGCTCCAGCTGGCGCTTCACCGCATCAATGATTTTCGGGTGGCGATGACCGGTGTTAAGCACCGCGATACCGCCGGCAAAGTCGATGTACTGTCGCCCCTCGACATCCCACACGGTGGCGTTCTCTGCCCGCTCGACAAAAATCGGATGAATCTGGCTGACACCACGCGCCACCGCCTTGTTCCGGCGCTGCATCAGCGAATCGTTGCTCTTGCTCATGGAATGCCTCGGTTAAAAGGGGTTGAACCTGCGAACGGCACGCTGACTGCGGCGTTGCCGGTCATTACAAAACTCAGATTCCGCCCAGACACAGATACTTGATCTCCAGATAATCCTCGATACCGTACTTCGACCCCTCGCGGCCCAGCCCCGATGACTTCATGCCGCCAAAGGGCGCCACCTCGGTGGAAATCAGCCCGGTATTGATCCCGACCATGCCGTACTCCAGCGCCTCCGCCACGCGGAACACCCGGCCCAGATCACGCGCATAGAAATACGCCGCCAGACCGAACTCGGTATCGTTGGCCTGACGGATCACATCCGCCTCATCGGAAAAACGGAACAACGGCGCCAGCGGGCCGAAGGTCTCCTCCCGCGCCACCAGCATCGACGCATCGACCCCGGTCAGCACCGTCGGCTCGAAAAAGAACCCGCCCAGCGCATGCGGCTGGCCACCGCAGAGCACCCTGGCGCCCTTGTCGGTGGCATCCTTCAGGTGACGCTGCACCTTGGCCAGCGCATTGGCATCAATCAGCGGCCCGGTGGTCACCCCGGCCTCGGCACCATTGCCGACTTTCAGCGTTGCCACCGCCTCCGCCAGCTTCGCGGCAAAGGCCTCATACACACTGTCCTGCACATAGATACGGTTGGCACAGACACAGGTCTGCCCGGCGTTGCGGTACTTGGAAATCATCGCGCCCTCGACCGCCGCATCCAGATCGGCATCGTCGAACACGATAAAGGGCGCATTGCCACCCAGCTCCAGCGACAGCTTCTTCAGGGTCGGCGCACACTGCTGCATCAGCTGAATACCCACCGCCGTGGAACCGGTAAATGACAGCTTGCGCACAATCGGATTGGCACACAGCTCACCACCCACCTCACGGGAACGCTCGACATCCGCGGTGATCACACTCAACAGCCCGGCCGGCAGCCCGGCCTGCTCGGCCAGAAACACCATCGCCAAGGCCGAGAACGGCGTTTGCGGCGCCGGCTTGAGCACCATTGCACAGCCGGCCGCCAACGCCGGGCCGGCCTTGCGGGTAATCATCGCACTGGGAAAGTTCCACGGCGTGATGGCCGCCGTCACACCAATCGGCTCCTTCTGCACCAGAATCCGCTTGTCCGGCTGATGACCGGGGATAATGTCGCCGTAGACCCGCTTGCCTTCCTCGGCAAACCACTCGATAAAGGACGCCGCATAGGCAATCTCGCCCCGCGCCTCGGCCAGCGGCTTGCCCTGTTCGGCAGTCATGATCCGCGCCAGATCCTCCTGATGCTGCAGCATCAGGTCGTGCCACTTGCGCAGGATTGCCGCACGCTCCTTGGCGGCCTTGCGGCGCCAGACCGGCTGTGCCGCCTGGGCCGCCAGAATCGCCCTGCGGGTTTCCGCCGCGCCCATGTTCGGCACGCTGCCCAGACGCTCGCCCGTGGCCGGATTGCAGATCTCGGTTCGCCCACCCTGCTCGGCCTCGCACCAGTGACCATCGATAAAGGCTTGCTGACGAAAAAGCTCGGGGCAGTGCAGTTCCATGGGTGGAATCCTCCGGTCGGCACGCAGCGTCATGCATTTGCTACGGCATTGTTTGAAATTTCAAACAATGTAGGCCGCAGAGCCGTCGGGGACAAGGGGGAGAGAAAGAAAAATCCCTCAGCCAGTCACTGCCTCAGGACCTGTTGCCGACAACTGCCAGCGGCTCGTCAAACAGCTCGACAACTCCCTGCTGCCCCTCTTCCAGGAGGCCGGCTACTCGTTGCAGGCTGGCCAGCAACATCAACTGTTCCCAGTCCGGCAACTGGCCGTAACGGCCAAGAAACTCCGCAGGCAGCAACGCCGGTTCAGCCTGGATGGCGGCCGAGCCCTCTTCGGTCAGCGCCAGATGAACCTTGCGCTTGTCGCTCTGGCTACGAATGCGCTCGAGCAACCCGCGCCTTTCCAGTCGATCGACTATGGTGCTGAGAGTCGCCTGGGATACACTTACGCTGCGTGCCAGATCGCCAAGTGTGCTTTCACCGCGTGCCTGAATGCCATGCATGATCAGCAACTGGATAGGCGTCAGACCGCTCTTGCGCCCCAAACGCTTGGCGTGGATTTCGGAGGCGCGCTGCAAGCGACGCAGGGCCAGATACAGATCGTGCATCATGTGCATGAATACAACTCCCGATCGCCGTCCCTACCGGAACGGCAACACAAAAATTACAGCAGTAAATCTGAGAAGCCGGATTTTAAGCTGGAAAATGGCAATAAAACTGAGCAAACAGCGCCAATACTACACCAATTTACTTATATATAAAAATATTCAGGCAAGCCCGAGACGAACCGCTCATGACCCGCGACATCCGGATGACCTGCACCCGCTACAGCCTCTTCATCGCTTTACTGGCCAGTATCTACAGCGGCCAGCCGATGGCCGAGAACGCAAGCCTCGCCCTGCCGGCACAGCGCATTCTCGGCAGTCAGCCCGGCACCGCACACCTGCCGCAACCGCTGAGCCGCAGCATCATCAGTGGCGACCGCCTGAACAACGCAAACGCCGGCGCACACATCTCCGAAAGCCTGCAACAGGTGCCCGGCCTGCTGGCACTGGATCGCCAGAACCACGCCCAGGACCTGCAGATCTCCTCACGCGGCTTTGGCGCACGTGCCAGCTTCGGTGTGCGCGGTGTACGCCTATCGCAGGACGGCATTCCCCTGACCATGCCCGATGGCCAGGGCCAGCCGGCACTCTTCGATCTGGACAACCTGCAGCGTCTGGAGGTGCTGCGCGGCCCGCTGGCCAGCCTGTATGGCAATGCCTCCGGCGGCATCATCCAGGCCTTCAGTGCTGAACCCCCTTTGTTTCCGACTCTCGACAACCGCAGCGCTGCAGGCAGTGACGGTTTGTGGCGCAGCCGGTTACGCTATGGCGCCCAGTACGGCGATCTGAACCTGTCGACCAACCTGAGTCGCCTGGAAAGTGACGGCTACCGCGATCACAGCCGGGTTCGCCGCGACACCGGCAACCTGCGCCTGGGCTGGGATATCGACGAGCTATCCAGCCTGACTTTACTGGTCAATAGCCTCGACCAGCCCGACACCCAAGACCCCCTCGGCCTGAGCGCCAGCGAACTGCGCGCAGATCGCCGCCAGTCGGTCGCCGCCAGCCGCCTGTTCAACACCCGCAAAAGCGTCCGCCACCAACAAGCCGGGCTCAACTACCAGCGCCAAGTGCACAACGCAGACCAGCTGACCTTTATGTTGTACGGCGGCACCCGCGACGTGCAGCAGTTTCTGGGCTTTCCCGGCGACAACCAGCAGCGGCCGGATGGCAGCCTGCGTCCAGGCAGCGGTGGCGTGATCGAACTGGACAGAAGCTTCCACGGCGGCGAACTGGGCTGGGAGCGCCAGACACTCCTGTTCAATCAGCCGCTGCAACTGGCTGCCGGGCTCACACTTGACCATCAGGGCGAACAGCGTCGCGGCTTCGTCAACCTGCGCGGCAGCAAAGGGGAGCTCAGGCGCAACGAGTACAATCGCGTGGACAGCCGTGACCTGTGGCTGATCAGTCGCTGGCAACCGGCAGCGCGCTGGGAGCTGACCGCCGGCCTGCGCCACAGCCGCATCACCTTCGACTCCGACGACCGCTATATCGCGGACACCAGCGACGACAGCGGCCAGCTGCGCTTCCGGCGCAGCAGCCCGGCGCTGGGCCTGAGCTGGCAGTGGACGCCGCAACTGAACCTGTATGGCGCACTCGGACAAGGCTTTGAAACGCCCACCTTCCAGGAACTCGCCTACCGGCCCGAAGGCACCGGCCTGAACCTGGCACTCAAGCCGGCACGGTCGACCAATGCCGAGCTCGGCCTGCGCTGGCAACACCAGCACGGCCAACTCGACCTGGCGCTGTTTGAAAGTCGCGTACGCGATGAGATCATCCCCGGCGAGCCACAAGCCGGCACCGACCGCAGCACCTTCACCAATGCCGCCCGTTCACAGCGGCGCGGCATCGAACTGCAACTGCAGCAGCAACTGGACCATGGCTTCAGCAGTCATCTCGCCTGGACCTGGCTTGACGCACGCTTCCAGCGCTACCGGCGTGCTGACGGCAGCGACCTGGGCGGACGCCAACTACCCGGCATCCCCCGGCAACTGCTGTATGCCGAACTGCAGTGGCAGGCAGCCGGCAGCGGCTTCACCAGCGCCCTGGAGCTGCAGCACATGAGCCGCCGCTACGCAACCGACGACAACCGCGCCGACACGCCCGGGCATAGGTTACTGCACTGGCGTGCCGCCCATCGCCAGCAGATCGGCAACTGGCGACTCGAACCCTTTGTGCGCATCAATAACCTGACCGACCGCCATTACGTCGGCAGCCTGATCGTCAACGCGGCAAACCAGCGCTACTACGAACCCGCTCCCGGCCGCCAATGGCTGGCCGGTGTCGGACTGGAGTATCAGTGGCGCTGAGCAAACCGAGGGACGCGGGCATCTCCGACAAACGATGATTGACCCGCCCCGGACAGCCGCCCGAATATTTCAATATTTTTGACACAAAAATCCTTTTACTGACAGACACCACTAGCTGAACCAGACACAGAAAAAGGAATAAGAGACTGCATCCGCTGCCGTCCACAGACAACCCCACACCCCCTTTTGCGTTTGTTATTTTTGACATAGACTCTGGGCATTCACCCGCCAGTCCAGCCCAGGAAACCGCCATGGACAGCTTGCAAGACCCCGCCAGCCTGCTGAGCAGCCAGAACCTCGACGCCTTCTGGATGCCGTTCACCGCCAACCGCCAGTTCAAACAGCGCCCACGCCTGCTGGAAAGCGCCGAAGGCATGTACTACCGCGACGTCGACGGCCGCCCGATCCTCGACGGCACCGCCGGCCTGTGGTGCTGCAACGCCGGCCACGGCCGGATCGAAATTGCCGAAGCAGTCAGCCGGCAAATCAGCCACATGGACTTCGCCCCGACTTTCCAGATGGGCCACCCGCTGCCCTTCGAACTGGCCGAACGACTCGCCGAGATCGCCCCACCCGGCCTCGACCGGGTGTTCTTCACCAACTCCGGTTCGGAATCGGTCGACACCGCCCTGAAAATCGCCCTGGCCTACCACCGCGCCCGTGGCGAAGGCACCCGCACCCGCCTGATCGGCCGAGAACTCGGCTACCACGGCGTCGGCTTCGGCGGCATCTCGGTCGGCGGCATGGTCAACAACCGCAAGGCCTTCAGCGTGCAGCTGCCCGGCGTCGACCACCTGTCACACACCCTCGACCTGGAACGCAACGCCTTCACCCGAGGCCTGCCGGAACACGGCGCCGAACTGGCCGAGCAGCTGGAACGGCTGGTCACCCTGCACGGCGCAGAAAACATCGCCGCCGTGATCGTCGAACCCATGTCCGGCTCGGCCGGCGTGATACTGCCGCCCAAGGGCTACCTGCAACGCCTGCGCGAGATCACCCGGCGCCACGGCATACTGCTGATCTTCGACGAAGTGATCACCGGCTACGGCCGCCTCGGCGCACCCTTCGCCGCGCAGCGCTGGGGCGTCACCCCGGATATCATCACCACCGCCAAGGGCCTGACCAACGGCGCCATCCCGATGGGCGCGGTATTCGTCAACCGCATCATCCAGGACGCCTTCATGCACGGCCCGCAGGGCATGATCGAACTGTTCCACGGCTACACCTACTCCGGCCACCCGGTTGCCGCCGCCGCTGCCCTCGCCACCCTCGACATCTACGCCCGCGACGGCCTGCTGCAACGCGCCCTGGAACTGGAAGACTACTGGCAGGAAGCCCTGCACAGCCTCAAGGGGCTGCCGCACGTGATCGATATTCGCAACACCGGCCTGGTCGGCGCCGTGCACCTCGCCAGCCGCGACGGCGCCCCCGGCAGCCGCGGCTACGACGTCTTCGAGGAATGCTTCTGGCAGGGCGTGATGGTTCGCTGCACCGGCGACATCATCGCCATGTCACCGCCGTTGATTGCCGAAAAGGAACATATTGACCAGTTGGTTGAGGTCCTTGGCCGGGTGATTGCCAAAACGGCATAACGACACTGCCAGCACCAACTGGTTTCGCTGATCACAGCACAATAATTTGGACGGGCCATGTCGGGCCTGTTGGCGTGGACCGTCGATGGCATGGATGCCATCGACGAGCTACATGGACGTACTTGCCGCGTGTCCACGCCAGCAGGCCCGACATAGCCCGATGCACCGAACTCGAACCGCACGGACTACCAGGAACCGACCCCATGACCCTGCAACTGACCCACTTTATCAACGGCCAACGCACCGCCCCCAGCGCCCGCAGCCAGACCGTCTTCGAACCGGCTACCGGCCAGCCGCGTGGCGAGGTGTCACTGGCCAGCGCCAGCGAGGTTGAGCAGGCCATCGCCCAGGCCAAGGCCGCCTTTCCCGCCTGGGCCGCCACCACCCCGCTGAACCGCGCGCGCATCCTGTTCCGCTACAAGGCCCTGCTCGAACAGCACGCCGACGAACTCGCCGAGCTCATCACCCGCGAACACGGCAAGGTCTTCGACGACGCCAAGGGCGAACTCACCCGCGGCCTCGAAGTGGTCGAGTTTGCCTGCGGCATCCCGCACCTGCTCAAGGGTGAACACAGCGAACAGGTCGGCGGCGGCGTCGACGCCTGGTCAGTCAACCAGCCGCTCGGCGTGGTCGCCGGCATCGCCCCGTTCAACTTCCCCGCCATGGTCCCCATGTGGATGTTCCCGATCGCCCTCGCCTGCGGCAACTGCTTCATCATGAAGCCCTCGGAAAAGGACCCCAGCGCCCCCCTGCGCCTCGCCGAACTGCTGAAGGACGCAGGCCTGCCGGATGGCGTATTCAACGTGGTCAACGGCGACAAGGAAGCGGTGGACGTACTGCTGACCCACCCTGACATCCAGGCCGTCAGCTTTGTCGGCTCCACCCCGATCGCCGAATACATCTACGCCACCGGCTGTGCCCACGGCAAACGCGTACAGGCGCTTGGCGGTGCGAAAAACCACATGGTGGTCATGCCCGACGCCGACCTCGACCAGGCGGTCAACGCCCTGATGGGCGCCGCCTACGGCAGCGCCGGCGAACGCTGCATGGCCATCTCGGTGGCCGTCGCCGTGGGTGATCAGGTGGCCGACCAGCTGATCGCCGCCCTTGCGCCCAAGGTGCGCGCCCTGAAAATCGGCGACGGCATGAGCCCCGGCATGGAAATGGGCCCGCTGGTTTCCGCCCAGCACCTGGCCAAGGTCAAGGACTATGTGGATGCCGGTGTCAGCGAAGGCGCCGAGCTGGTGGTCGATGGCCGCGAGCACAAGGTGCCCGGTCTGGAACAGGGCTACTTTATGGGTGGCTGCCTGTTCGACCGGGTCACAGCGGACATGAGCATCTACCGCGAGGAAATCTTCGGCCCGGTACTCTGCGTGGTACGGGTGCCCGACTACGCCAGCGCGGTCAAACTGATCAACGCCCACGAATACGGCAACGGCACCGCCATCTTCACCCGCGATGGCGACAGCGCCCGGCAGTTCTGCAACGAAATTCAGGTCGGCATGGTCGGCGTCAACGTACCGATACCGGTGCCGATGGCGTTCCACAGCTTCGGCGGCTGGAAACGCTCGCTGTTCGGCCCGCTGCACATGCACGGCCCGGATGGCGTGCGCTTCTATACCAAGCGCAAGGCAATCACCGCGCGCTGGCCCACCGGTATCCGCAGCGGTGCCGAATTCATCATGCCGACCATGAAGTGAGGCGCCCATGCCGATCAACGACATTATCGACCTGGCCAGTACCGACAGCCCCGCCGAGCACTACCGCCCGGCGGCGGAGAAAATCCTCGCCGGCGACCCGGCGCAGTGGGTGCGCAACCACTACAGCAGCCCCTGCCAGCAATTCCACTGCGGTATCTGGGAAGCCGAGCCGGGCCACTGGACCATCAGCTACAGCGAGCATGAGTACTGCGAGATCCTCGAAGGCGAATCGGTACTGCATGATGCCGACGGCGGCAGCCGCCTGCTGCGCGCCGGCGACCGCTTCGTGATCCCCGCCGGTTTCTGCGGCAGCTGGGAAGTGCGCCAGCGCACCCGCAAGGTCTATGTGATCTTCGAGCAGGCAGAGCCATCGGCGCCAGCAGGAAACTAATGGTCCATACGTGACCAGTCAGTTACATTCCTCGTCAACCTGAGCATTCGAACAACGCCCGATGCCAAATTTTCCGGCATTGTGCAGACGCGTCGCCACTGCCGACCTCTGCCAGGGCCCAGCGAGGAGTTCAATCTGATGTCGCGTTTGCCGGTCATCGTCGGATTCGGCGGCTACAATGCCGCCGGCCGCAGCTCGTTCCACCACGCCTTCCGGCGCACCGTGCTGGAGTCCCTGCCGGACGCCGAGCGTCAGCAAACGCTGGCCGGCCTGGCGGTGCTGATGAAACTGGTCAAGGTGGAGAATGGCGAGTATCGGGATGCCGATGGCCAGCCACTGGATCTGGCCGCTATCGAACAGCGCTTCGGCGAGCAGATTGTTGCCGGCACCCTGGTACGGCGCATCGAAAAAACCCATCTGGATGTGGACGCCGCGCACTGGCAGAAAAACCTCACGGTGACCGGTGAAGCCGGCAAGCCTTTCTCCTTTATCACCCTGGCCAAGCAGTTGCCCGAACCCTTGCCAACCGACTGGGTGGTCGAGCCACTGAATGACAGCGACGTACTGGTCACCGTGTACGACGGCTGCGACCTCAAGGTCGACAGCTACCGTGCGCTGCCGGTGAAATCCGCCGGCCAGCTGCCGACCGGCTTCGAGCCGGGCGAACACTATGCCTCGCGCTTCCACCCGCGCGGCCTGCAACTGACCATAGTCGCCGCCACCGATGCGCTGCGCTCGACCGGCATCGAGTGGAGCGAGATAGTCAACCGCGTGCAGCCGGATGAAATCGCCGTATTCGCCAGCAGCGCCATGAGCCAGCTCGACGACAACAGCTTTGGCGGCGTCATGCAGTCACGCCTGAAGGGCAACCGGGTCAGCGCCAAGCAGCTGCCGCTGGGCCTGAACAGCATGCCGGCGGACTTTATCAACGCCTACATCCTCGGCAGCGTCGGCACCACCGGCGCCATCACCGGCGCCTGCGCCAGTTTCCTGTATAACCTGCAAAAGGCCATCGACCTGATCGACAGCGGCAAGGCCCGGGTGGTACTGGTCGGCAATGCCGAGGCGCCGATCACCGCCGAGTGCATCGAAGGCTATGGCGCGATGAGTGCACTGGCCACCGAGGACGGCCTGCGCAGCATCGAAGGGCAGGACGATGTCGACTTCCGCCGCGCCAGCCGGCCGTTCGGGCAGAACTGCGGCTTCACCCTTGCCGAGTCCGGGCAGTTCTTCGTGCTGATGGACGATGCACTGGCAATCGAGCTGGGTGCCGACATCCATGGCGCCGCCACCGATGTGTTCATCAATGCCGACGGCTTCAAGAAGTCGATTTCCGCGCCCGGTCCGGGCAACTACCTGACCATGGCCAAGGCGGTACATGCGGCCATGCAGATCGTCGGTCCGGAGGCAGTACACGGTCGCAGCTTCGTGCATGCGCATGGCTCCAGCACCCCAGCCAACCGGGTCACCGAGTCGGAACTGCTGGACCGGGTAGCCGGCGCCTTCGGCATTGCCGACTGGCCGGTCGCGGCGGCCAAGGCCTTTGTCGGCCACTCACTGGCCAGCGCCAGTGCCGACCAATTGGCCTTTGCCCTCGGCAGCTTCAAGTACCAGATCGTTCCCGGCATCAAGACCATCGATGCGGTGGCCAGCGATGTACACCAGCAGCACCTGCGTTTCAGCACCCGCGACATTCCGCGCCAGGACCAGCCGCTGGAGGTGTGCTTCATCAATTCCAAGGGGTTTGGCGGCAACAATGCCAGCGCAGTGATACTGGCACCCGCGGTGGTCGAACGCATGCTGCAAAAGCGCTATGGCGACGCGGTGTATGCCGACTACTGCCAGCGCCGCGAACAGACACGCGCCGCTGCCAGTGCCTATGACCAGCGCGTGCTCAAGGGCCAGCTGGAGGTGATCTACAACTTCGGCCACGGTATGATCGAGGAGGCGCAGCTGGAACTCAGCGAAGACGGCATCCGCATCCCCGGCTTCAGCCAGCCACTGACCTTCAAGGCCGACCGGCGCTTTGAGGATATGCTCTAGGCCGACTGGCCAGCGGCAGCCACGCGCCGTTCTGGCGCGCCTGCCGCTGGCCCAGCCAGGTCTCAGTGCTTGGCGCGTGCTGCGGCGATAAAGGCGGCCATTTCGGCGTTCTTGTCCGCCTCGATCTTCTGCACATTGGGGTTCTGCGCCAGCAGCGCCAGCAGTTCGCGGGCCTTCGGCAGGTCGGCCAGCAGGTCGATGCCGCCGATGCGCTTGGCCACCGTGCAGGCCAGGTCGATGCTGTAGAGGAACATCAGGTCGGCAATGCTCATCTCGCTGCCGGCCACATAGGGCGCGAAGCTGGCATGCCGGCCCAGCGCGGCAACGCCGGCCTGCAGTTCGGCCAGTGTCTTGTCCTTGATCGCCTGATCAACCTTGCCGCCAAAGAACACTTCCGGGTAGCAGGCACGCGCCGGCAGTTCGATATACAGCTCGATTTCCTTGGTCAGCGCGCGTACCCGCGCCCGCTCGTAGGGGTCCTTCGGCAGCAGCGGCTTGCCACCCTGAGTGTCCTCAAGATACTCGAGGATCACGTTGGTTTCGTTGATGATGCCCTCTTCCACTTCCAGGCAGGGCACCTTGCCACGCGGGCTGATGCGCAGGAACTCGGCATCCTGACTCGGATGCACGGTGTTCACATCAAACGCCAGGCCCTTCTCCATCAGCGCCAGCTTGACCATATTGAAGTAGTTGCTTACGGCGAAGCCGTGCAGTCTGAGCATATTGCGATTCTCCGTTGTGGTTTGTGGCCGATCCACACCTGCAACCGGCCGGACAGTATAGGTGCCGGCGTACTTGCCGGTCAGCCATTGTGGACACGCCGTAAACCCATCCCTGGGGGCTCGGCGACGCCCATCCAGGGCGTCGACGGTCCACAACAGCTGACCGGCAAGCACGCTATCGAGCTCGCTGCACTGAGCCGTGCAGTGTTCAGATAAAACAACGACACTACTGCCCCCATGCCACGCCGTCCAGCGCCATCAGCCGGCTGAATGGGGCCCTGCCAGTAACAACGAAACGCCTGCGACAAGCAGTCCATGCTTTTGCCCGAACAACTCGCTAGACTGCAAGGGAAACCCCACCACACAGGCACGGCACCGATGCTCAGCAAAGACGAAATCGACGAAATCAACCTGCTCGCCCAGTTCAGCCTGGACAGCGACCACGCCGGCCTCAAGGTACACAGCCACGAAGCCGACCCGGCGCTGGTGGCCGCCGCCGCCCGCCTGCATGCCCGCGGCCTGATCACCCAGGTCGACGGTGGCTACCTGACCAGCCTCGGCCTGGATGCCGCCGAACACGTCCAGGCATTGCTGATTATCCTGCGCGCCCGCTGAGGTCACTGCGTGGCACAGGAGCCGGAATATCGTCCGCAGATCGAGCAGGGGATCGACCGCAAGGCGCTGAACAACCTGCGTCAGCGCTTTATGCGGATCAACCAGATCCGCCTTCGCCGGGTTCTGCAGGCGTTGCCGCCACGACAGCTGCTCGTGCTGCAGGCTTTACCGATGCTGTTCGACAGCAACCACCCGTTGCTGCCCGGCTTCGTCAGTCGCCACACACCCTGCGGCCTCAGCCAATTCGCCCCTGATGACGACACACTGAAAGCCGCGCACAGCATTGCCCGCAGCTTCAGCTGGCGCAAACCGCCCGCCGGTTTCAAGGCGCAGATCCACGCCCTGTACCTGATGGGTAGCGGCGGCACCATTGGTCAGTCGGACAAGAGCGATCTGGATGTCTGGGTCTGCCATGACCCTGCGCTGGACAATGAACAGCGCGCCGAACTCGACCGTAAATGCCGGCATATAACCGACTGGGCAGCCACCCAGGGCTGCGAGGCACACTTCTACCTGGTGGACGCCGATGCCTTCAGCCGCGGCGAACGCGACAGCCACCTGAGCAGCGAAGACTGCGGCAGCGCCCAGCATTACCTGCTGCTTGACGAGTTCTACCGCACCGCAATTTTGTTGGCCGGCCGACACCCTCGCTGGTGGCTGGTGCCCGACTACGCAGAACACAACTACCCGCACTACGCCGGAGAATTGCTGCGCAAACGCTTTATACGCGCCGACGACAGCCTCGAACTCGGGCACCTGGCCCTGATCCCGCCGGGCGAATATGTCGGTGCCGGGCTCTGGCAGCTGTTCAAGGGCATCGACTCGCCGTACAAGTCGGTGCTCAAACTGCTGCTTACCGAGGTCTACGCCAGCGAGCACCCGCATACACGCTGCCTCAGCCTGGAATTCAAGCACGCCATCTACCAAGGCCGGCTGGATCCGGACGAACTGGATCCCTACGTGATGCTGTACCGGCGTATAGAAGGCTATCTGCTGGGACGTGGCGAACGCGAACGCCTCGAACTGGTTCGCCGCTGCCTGTACGTCAAGGCCGACGTCTACCTTAGCCGTCGCAGCGGGATGCTGGACTGGAAGCGTGTTGTCATGGAAAAACTGGTGCGCGAATGGCAATGGGACAGCCGCCAGTTGCAACAGATGGACCAGCGACATGAGTGGAAGGTTCGCGAAGTCACCCGAGCACAACGCCAGCTGGTCGGTGAGCTGACCCACAGTTACCGCCTGCTGTCACAATTCGGGCGCAGCCAGAACGTGATCAACCAGATCACCCGGCGCGACCTTACCCTGCTCGGCCGTCGCCTGTATGCCGCGTTCGAACGCAAGGCCGGCAAAATCGAACTACTCAACCCCGGCATCTCGCCCGATCTGGGCGAGGCCCTGTTGACCCTGGCCCTGCGCCCGGGCGGCAGTGACCGTGATCCGCACTGGAACCTGTACCGTGGCAATCTGGCCTTCAGCGAACTGTCCGACCATACCCCGCTCAAACGCAGCCGGGAGCTGATGGAGTTGCTCAGCTGGGGGTACCGCAACGGCCTGATCGACCCCGCCAGCCGCTTAACCCTGCATCCGGGCGACAGCGACCTGAGCGAGAGCGAACTGCAGCAGCTGATCACCAGCTTGCGCCAGCATTTTCCGCTGCCGCTGCCCGCACTCACCGAGGCCGCCCTGTCGCGCCCGGCCTTGCCGTGCAAAGTCTTGCTGGTGGTCAATGCCAGCATAGACCCCTTGCCTGGCACCAGTCAGAAAAACCTGCACCTGATCAGCAGCCATACCGACGCACTGGGTTATTCCGGGCTGCGCGACAACCTGGTGCGCAGCATCGACCAGATCAGCCTGAACAGCTGGAACGAGATGCAGGTCAACCGCCATCAGGGTGAACAGGCCTGGCTGCAAGCCTTGTGCGATTACCTGAACCGCGCCCTGGAGCAGCAGCACCGACCGGAGGTGGAAGTGGCCTGCTTTTGCCGCAACCGGGGCGCGGCAATCACCGAACGCATCCAGCAGCTGTTCAACGACTGCAGCGAACATCTACTCGGGCCCTTGCCAGCCCGTCTGTTGCTGCAGGACCAGCATCACTACCGCCTGCTGGAGCGCCGGGACGACCGGATACAGGCCAGCGCGCTGCTGGACCTGCCCGCCCTTGTCGAACATCTCGGCGAGCAGCCGGCACGCACTCCGCTGATACTCGACAGCTACGCCCTGCGCGGACAGGACCTGGCGCTGATCCTGCAAAACAACCAACCGCGCTGCATCCAGCTGTTTTACCGCATTCTGCCTGCCAGCCAGATCGAACTCAGCGTACTCGATGAAGCCGGCGCCCTGTGGCGTACCCGACTTGCCGGCGACGACGAACAGACACAATTACTGCCGCTGTTACGCTTCCTGCACAACCTGCGCCTGCGTCGTGAGCTCAGCCTGGACTTTTCCAGCCGCAGCGCAGAGACCGACATCCGGCTGTACCAGTTGCTGCCACCGGGTAACGGACTGCCGCTGCGCATCGAAGCGCGCAACCTGCCGGATCACGGGGTGGAAACCGGCTACCTGGACGTGCAGGCAATTGCCGAAGCCAGCGACGGCGACCAGCTGCAAATCAGCATGTTCTGTGGACAACGGGAATTTTCGCAACTGGAATACGGCAGCCGTCTGTACCACGAGGTAGCGGCACACATTCTGCGCCAGCGCCGGCAACAGCAGACCTACCCCTGCTATATCACCGACCTTGACCTATCCCTGATCGACCCGGACGGTAAACTGCACACAGTGATTTATCTGAAACATCGCGAACGCCTGGAGCAGGCACTCAATCAGGCGCTGCAGAGCCTTTGAGACGCGCTGCGGCAGCGGCCACTATCTGCCGCTGCCGCTCATCACTGGCCTGCGCCCATTCAAGGATTTCCCCCAACAGACGCCCGCAGCCAAGGCAGCGCTGCTGCTCGTTCAGGCAGCAGCGGCGCACACAGGGTGACGGCTGGCGTCCCGGCTCAGACACAGGCCGCAACCCGCAGACGGGTAACGCGGGTGCGCAGACACCCCGGCACCGGTATACTGCTGTCATTTGCCTGCAAGGATCTGATCATGCTGCGTCCCCTCGTTGCGCTGCTCGCCCTGAGTGCCCTGTTGCTGGTTACCGGTTGCGGCCAGAAAGGCCCGTTGTACCTGCCTGAAAGCCCTGCCAATTCGGCCACCACCTCCAACCACGGCGCCCAGTAACCCCATGAGTTTCACCTACCAGAACGGCGAACTGCACGCCGAACAGCTGCCATTGTCGGCCATCGCCGAGCAGTTCGATACCCCCTGTTACGTCTATTCGCGCCACGCCATCGAACAGGCCTGGCGCGCCTGGGATCAGGCCCTTGACGGCATACCGCATCTGGTCTGCTACGCGGTCAAGGCCAACTCGAATCTTGGCGTGCTGAGCCTGCTGGCCCGACTGGGCGCGGGGTTCGACATCGTCTCCGGCGGTGAACTGGAGCGCGTACTGGCCGCCGGCGGTGATCCGGCCAAGGTGGTGTTCTCCGGCCTCGGCAAGACCCCGGAGGAAATGCGCCGGGCACTGCAGTTGGGCATTCACTGCTTCAACATCGAATCCGCCGCCGAACTGGAGCGCCTGCAGCAGGTCGCCGCCGAACTGGGCGTGCAGGCGCCGGTATCGTTACGGGTCAATCCCGACGTGGATGCCAAGACCCATCCGTACATTTCCACCGGCCTCAAGGAAAACAAGTTCGGCATCGACATCGCCGAAGCGCCAGCGCTGTATCGCCGCGCCGCCGAACTGGGCAACCTCGAGGTGATCGGTGTGGACTGCCACATTGGCTCGCAGCTGACCGAAATCACCCCCTTCCTTGATGCCCTGGAGCGCCTGCTCGGGCTGATTGACCAGCTGGCTGCCGAGGGCATCCGGATCCGTCACCTGGATCTGGGTGGCGGTCTCGGCGTGACCTACCGCGACGAGCAGCCGACCAGCCCGGCCGACTACCTGGGCGCAGTGCGCCAGCGCATCGCCGGACGCGAGCTGACCCTGGTGTTCGAACCGGGCCGTTCGATTGTCGCCAATGCCGGCGTGCTGCTGACCCGGGTCAACCTGCTGAAGCCCACCGCGCACAAGAACTTCGCGATCATCGATGCGGCGATGAACGACCTGATCCGCCCGGCGCTGTACAGCGCCTGGATGGGCATCGATGCGGTTCGCCCGCGTGACGATGCGCCGCTGCTGGACTGGGAAATCGTCGGACCGGTCTGCGAAACCGGCGACTTCCTCGGCAAGCAGCGGCCGCTGGCACTGGCCGCCGGCGACCTGCTGGCGGTGCGCTCAGCGGGTGCCTACGGCTTTGTCATGAGCTCCAACTACAACACCCGCCCGCGTGCCGCCGAGGTCATGGTGGATGGCAGCAGCGCCCACCTAGTGCGCCGGCGCGAGACCGTCAGCGAACTGTTTGCCGGCGAAAGCCTGCTGCCCGGGGCCTGACATGCTGCTCAAGTTCACCAAGATGCACGGGCTGGGTAACGACTTTATGGTCATCGACCTGGTCAGCCAGCATGCCCAGCTGTCGCCGAAACTGGTGCGTCAGTGGAGCGACCGGCACTTCGGTATCGGCTTTGACCAGCTGCTGGTGGTCGAGCCCCCGACCGATCCGGAGATGGATTTCCGCTACCGGATCTTCAATGCCGACGGCAGCGAAGTGGAACAGTGCGGCAACGGCGCGCGCTGCTTTGCCCGTTTCGTGATCGACAAGCGGCTGACCCAGAAACAGGAAATCCGCGTGCAGACCGCTGGCGGGCCGATAGTGCTGAAGGTGCGCCGCGACGGACAGATCAGCGTGGACATGGGCGCGCCGCGCTTCCAGCCGGCGGACATCCCGTTTCAGGCCGAGGCCGAGGCAATCAGCTACCCGCTGGAGGTTGCCGGTCGTCAGCTGGAGGTAATGGCGGTATCGATGGGCAACCCACACTGCGTGACGCTGGTCGATGACCTCGACAACGGCCTGGTCGAGCAACTGGGGCCGCTGCTGGAACAGCACCCGCGTTTCCCGAAACGGGTAAACGCCGGCTTTATGCAGATCATCGATGCGCACACGGTAGCGCTTCGCGTGCACGAACGTGGCGCCGGTGAAACCCTGGCCTGCGGTACTGGTGCCTGCGCCGCGGCGGTGGCCGGCATCCGCCTGGGCCGCCTGCAGTCACCGGTGCATGTGCGACTGCCTGGTGGCACCCTGCAGATCGAATGGGCCGGCGGCAACGCGCCGGTATTCATGACCGGACCCGCCACCCGGGTATTTGAAGGACAGATCCGCGTATGAGCGAGCACAAGCCAACCCCGGCCACCGGCGAGCTGCCGACTTTCGAGCAGGTCGCCGAGTTCCTGCGCCAGCACCCGGCGTTCTTCGTCGAGCATGACGAGCTGCTGACCGACCTGATCATCCCCCACGAGGCCGGTCACGCCGTATCGCTGGTGGAGCGCCAGGTCAAGCTGCTGCGCGAGCGCAACATCGACATGCGCCACCGCCTTGGTCAACTGATGGACGTGGCGCGCGAGAACGACCGGCTGTTTGAAAAGAGCCGCCGGCTGATCCTTGCGCTGCTTGAGACGCAGAGCCAGGAGCAGGTAATTGCCAGCGTCGAGGACAGCCTGCGCAACGACTTTCAGGTGCCCTACGTCAGCCTGATCCTGTTCAGCGAAACCCAACGCTTCAGCAATGCCCGCTGCGTCACGCACAGCGAGGCACGCGCCGCCCTCGGCCATCTACTCAGCAGTGGCAAGACACTCAGCGGCATACTGCGCCCGGACGAGCTGAGCTTCCTGTTTGGACGGCATGCCGACAGCATCGCCTCAGCGGCACTGGCACCTATCCAGCACCAGGGCCTGCATGGCGTGCTGGCGCTTGGCAGTCGCGACCCGCAGCACTACCGCAGCGCCAGCGGCACCCTGTTCCTCGGCCATATTGCCGATGTACTGGCCCGCGTACTGCAACGCCAGCGACCGCTGGCCGACGAACCGCCCACCGAATGAACAGCGACGCGCTGCGCCAGCCGCTGGAGGACTTTCTCCTGATGCTGCGCAACGCGCGGCAGCTGTCGCCGCACACCCTCAGCGCCTACCGCCACGACCTGCAGGGCTTGCTGGCGCATGCCGAACAGCTGCAACGCAGTGACTGGTCGCAACTGGACCAGGCCGATCTGCGCCAGCTGATCAGTGCCCGGCACCGCCAGGGGATCGGTGGCCGCAGCCTGCAACGCCAGCTGAGTGCCATCCGCAGTTTCTATGCCTGGTTGCTGGAACGGCGCCTGTGCCGGCACAACCCGGCGATCGACCTGCGCCCGCCACGCAGTCCGCGGGCGCTGCCGAACACGCTGGATGCCGACCTGACCGCCCGTTTGCTGGACAGCCGCGACCCTGACTGTGATGACTGGCTACAGCTGCGCGATCAGGCGATGCTCGAGCTGTTCTACTCCAGTGGTCTGCGTCTGAGCGAACTGGCCAGCCTGTGCATCGGCGATATCGACCTGCGCAGTGCCGAGCTGCGGGTGCTCGGCAAGGGCCGCAAGGTGCGCCTGCTGCCGATTGGCCGCAAGGCGCGCGAGGCGCTGCAGCAGTGGCTGCAACAGCATCCGGCGCCCAGCGAGCCGGCCCGGCCGGTATTTCTCAGCAAGCGCGGCGGTGCGCTTGGCGTCCGCGCCATCCAGCTGCGCCTGCAACGCCACGGCAACCAGCGCATCGGCCAGCACCTGCACCCGCACATGCTGCGTCACTCGTTCGCCAGTCACCTGCTGGAATCCTCCGGCGACCTGCGCGCGGTGCAGGAACTGCTGGGTCACAGCGACATCGCCACCACCCAGATCTACACCCGCCTGGACTTCCAGCACCTGTCCAGCGTTTACGACCAGGCGCACCCCCGCGCCAAACGCCGCCGCGAGTCCGATGATGATTGAACTGCTGACCTTTGACCTGGACAACACCCTGTGGGAAACCGACTCGGTGGTGGCCGCCGCCGAACGTACCCTGCTCGACTGGTTGCAGCAGCATGCGCCGCTGTTCGGCCGGCTGGATGCTGAGGCGCGCCGGGCGGTGCGCCGCGAGGTAATCGAGCAGCACCCGGAACTTCGCTACCGGGTCACCCCGCTACGCATCGCCATTCTGCAACACGGCCTGCTGCGTGCCGGCTACCCCGAGCAGGATGCCCGTGAACTGGCACTGGCGGGCTTTCAGGTGTTTCTCGACGCCCGTCACCAGCTCGAGCTATTCCCCCACGCCGAACAGCTACTGCGTCAGCTGTCACGCCACTACCTGCTGGCCAGCATCTCCAACGGCAACGCCGATGTGCGCCGGCTGGGGCTGGATCACTACTTCAAGGCGATTGTCTCGGCCGATGAGGTGGGCGTCGGCAAGCCGCACCCGCAACCTTTCCTCACCGCCCTGCAGGCGCTCGGCGTAGAACCGGAACACGCGCTGCACATCGGCGACCACCCGGAGGATGACATGCACGGCGCGCGTCAGGTCGGCATGCATACCCTGTGGTTCAACGGCCAGGGCAAACCCTGGCCCGAGCAGCCGCGCCCGGACGGCGAGGTTCGCTGCCTGAGCGAAGTGGAGGACTGGCTGGAGCAATACCAGAACCGCCGCTAGCAGCAAGCCAGCGGCTGTCTGTCTCTAAATCGGTCGACTGCCGTACTTGCTGTCCGGCTTCTTTGGCGGATCAGACACCACGTCGTCATTGATTTCCTGCACCCGGCCACCGCGGGCAAGGAACTCTTCCATCTGTTTGGCCAGCATCTCACGCTCGCGGGCCTTGGCTTCCAGCGACAGGCCAGCCAGTTCGTCTTCCGTGCTGGCAGCCTTCTTGCGCGGCTTGACCGGCGCATCGCCATCGTCGGCCTCGGCCTCCGGCAGATCCTCGTCGGCGTCAGGCCCTATGTCCTCGGCAGACTCAACATCATCTTCTTCAAAATCGTCGTCACTCATTCCTCAACCCTCCCACAGGGAAAAACAGGCTATTTATAGCCTAACCGGCGAATTTGAACAGATACCACAGGCAGATTTCCACAGAAAAAACCCGCCGGCATCGCTGCCGGCGGGTTTCGGGTCGAGTACTTCAGCAGTTACTTACTTCTTGCTGCTGGTGAACTCCGGATAGGCTTCCATACCGCACTCGGAGATATCCACACCCTGGTACTCCTCTTCCTCGGTGACGCGCAGGCCGAAGACTGCCTTGATCACCGCCCACACCAGCAAACTGGCGAGGAATACCCAGAGGAAGATAGTCACGATACCGAGCAACTGGGCACCCAGAGTGGCGTCTTCATTGGTCAGGCAGACCGCCAGCAGACCCCAGATACCAACCACACCGTGAACCGAGATAGCACCCACCGGATCGTCGATACGGACGCGATCCAGCGCCAGGATCGAGAACACCACCAGACAGCCGCCCACAGCACCGATCAGGGTGGCCTGGAAAGCACCGGGAGTCAGCGGCTCGGCAGTGATCGCCACCAGACCGGCCAGTGCACCGTTCAGCGCCATGGTCAGGTCAGCCTTGCCGAACAGCAGGCGGGCTACCAGCAGGGCGGCCAGCAAACCACCGGCAGCGGCGGCGTTGGTGTTGGTCAGCACCTGGGCTACCGCGTTGGCATCAGCAATATTGGAGACCACCAACTGCGAGCCACCGTTGAAGCCGAACCAGCCCAGCCACAGGATAAAGGTACCCAGGGTAGCCAGCGGCAGGTTGGCACCGGGGATCGCGTTGATCTGGCCGTTGGGACCGTACTTGCCCTTGCGTGCACCGAGCAGCAGGACACCCGCCAGTGCAGCCGCAGCACCGGTCATGTGCACTACACCGGAGCCGGCGAAGTCGAGGAAGCCGGCCTCATCGAGGAAACCGCCGCCCCACTTCCAGAAGCCCTGAATCGGATAGATAAAGCCGGTCATGATCACCGCAAAACCGAGGAAGGCGAACAGCTTCATACGCTCGGCAACGGCACCGGAGACAATCGACATGGCAGTGGCAACAAACACTACCTGGAAGAAGAAGTCAGCACGAGTCGAGTAGTAAGGTGCGTCCTCACCACCGGCCAGCACTTCCTCAACAGTATTTTCGGCACCAATCAGGAAGCCCAGACTCGGAAGAATGCCGCCCTCCGGGCTGGAATACATGATGTGGTAACCAATCAACAGATACATGGTGCAGGCAATCGAATACAGCGCCACGTTCTTGGTCAGGATTTCAGTGGTGTTCTTGGCGCGGACCAGACCGGACTCGAGCATGGCGAAACCGGCCGCCATCCACATTACCAGAGCACCGCAGACCAGAAAGTAGAAGGTATCAAGCGCGTACTTGATATGAATGATGTCTTCCATTGGAAAGCCCCCCAGACAGGCTTGAACAGAATCAGTTGTGCAGCAGTTTTATACGGATCAGATGGCGTCGGTGCCGGTCTCTCCGGTACGAATACGGATCGCCTGTTCGAGATTGACCACGAAGATCTTGCCGTCACCGATCTTGCCGGTGTTGGCCGCCTTGGAAATCGCCTCGATCACGCGGTCGAGCATTTCGTCGCCAATGGCTACCTCGATCTTCACCTTGGGCAGAAAGTCGACAACGTATTCGGCGCCGCGATACAGCTCGGTATGGCCCTTCTGACGGCCAAATCCCTTGACCTCGGTTACGGTGATGCCCTGCACCCCGATTTCGGACAATGCTTCACGCACATCGTCCAGCTTGAATGGCTTGATCACAGCCGTGACTAGTTTCATATCGACTCTCCCGTATCTCTCGTTTCCAGCGACTTGTCCTGGGGGGACAGCACAAGTCTATGCCGAGTTGAAGGCTTTGAAAAACCGGCAATTGCATCGCCGTGCTCCACGGCAACCCCGACAACCACCGATTCCGGCCAGGCCGGGCAGGTCGAAGCCGAAAAACCGGCAACGCCTGCCGCAGAACCCATGGAGCACCCGAATCGGGCAACTCCATCAGCACCGCTGAATGAACAATGGCAAAAACCCTGCCAGTTTTATTTTTCTCAATACATTCAAATGGTTAGTGGAAAATCAGCAAAACGTGCCTGATACCAAGGCAGTTTGCGCGCACCAGTACGGTGCATTCACAGGGCGCAGACCGGCATATCGGCACCCTTGTGAAGCACGGCCACCACACCACCACTCTGTGCCCCCTGAGCCGGCAATGCTAAACTCTGCACATCGCGGCCAGACGCGCCGCCAGCTCGCAGGAATAACCAGGATGCTGCACAAAGTGGTGATAGGCGCCGTCAGCGCCAAGGCAGCCCAGCTGCTGATGAATGAAGGCGGCCTGCCCGCTCCGGATGTCGAGAAACACCTGAAGGCACTGGTGCAAAGTGCCCTGAGTAAACTGGATGTGGTCAGCCGCGACGAATTCGAAATCCAGCGTGAAGTGCTGATGCGCACCCGCCAGCGTCTCGAAGCACTCGAGCAGCAGGTTGCCGCACTGGAAAACCGCCAGTCCAAGGACTGAGCAAGCCCCCGCCGGCGTCAGGGAAGTCCGCCGGCCTCGATGCAGGGAAGCGACATGAGTCTGTCGATCGTATACAGCCGTGCCCGTCTGGGCATTCAGGCGCCCCCGGTTACCGTTGAAGTCCATCTGGCCAATGGCATGCCCGGTCTGACCCTGGTTGGCCTGCCGGAAACTGCCGTGCGCGAAAGTAAGGACCGGGTACGCAGCGCCCTGCAGACCAGCGGCCTGGAGTTCCCAGGCCTGCGCCGTATCACCATCAATCTGGCCCCCGCCGATCTGCCCAAGGAAGGCGGACGCTTCGACCTGGCGATAGCCCTGGGCCTGCTGTGTGCCAGCGGGCAACTACCTGCCGATGTGCTCGCCGACTGCGAGTGTCTGGGTGAACTGGCGCTGTCCGGCGAACTGCGTCCGGTACAGGGTGTGCTGCCGGCGGCACTGGCCTGCCGCGAGAATGGCCGGCGCCTGCTGCTGCCGGCGGCGAATGCCGCCGAAGCAGCTCTGGTTGAGGGCATACAGACAGTCGCCGCCGGCAGCCTGGCCGAACTCTGCGCCCACCTGCGCGGCGAGCAGGCACTGCAAACCCAGGTCAGCGACCACAGCGCGGCAGCACCGAGCTATCCGGACCTGTCCGATGTACAGGGTCAGCAGCAGGCCAAGCGTGCCCTGCTGGTAGCCGCCAGTGGCGGGCACAACCTGCTGCTGTTCGGCCCGCCGGGTACCGGCAAGACCCTGCTGGCCAGCCGCCTGCCCGGCATCCTGCCGCCACTGCAGGAGCAGGAAGCCCTGGAGCTGGCAGCCATCCAGTCGGTGTGCGGCCAGCACAGCCTGCAGCACTGGCCGCTGCGGCCATTCCGTGCGCCGCACCACAGCGCCTCGGCGGCTGCGCTGGTCGGCGGTGGCAGCCAGCCGCGCCCCGGCGAGATCAGCCAGGCGCACAACGGCGTGCTATTTCTTGATGAGCTGCCGGAATTTGATCGCAAGGTGCTGGAAATGCTGCGCGAACCGCTGGAATCCGGACAGATCCACATTGCTCGGGCGCGTGAGCAGATCAGTTTCCCGGCCCGCTTCCAGTTGATCGCTGCGATGAACCCCTGCCCCTGCGGCTACCACGGCGACAGCAGCCAGCGCTGCCGCTGTACCCCGGAGCAGGTGGAACGCTATCGCCAACGCCTGTCCGGCCCGCTGCTGGACCGTATCGACCTGCACCTGGGCATGCACAATGAGCCACTGAGCCTGCAGGACCAACAACCGGGCACCCCGGACAGCGCCACCGCCTCGGCGCTGGTAGCCCGCGCACGACAACGCCAGCTGCAGCGCCAGGGCTGTCTTAACGCACAGTTGTCACTGGACGGGTTGCGCCGCTGGTGCCTGCCGCAGACTGCTGACAGCGCCTGGCTGGAACAGTGTATGCAGCGGCTGGGACTGTCGCGCCGCGCCAGTCACCGGGTGCTCAAGGTGGCACGCACGCTGGCCGATATGGCCGGGGTGGAACAGGCAGGCCGCGGCGAGCTGGCTGAAGCCCTGCAATACCGCCAGCTGGACCGGCGGCCAGCCGGCTGATCAGGCCGGCACGTGCTCGCGAGCGGTATTGTAGGCGTCGATAAAGTGACACAGCTCGTCGTAACCGAGCGCCGGACTGATGTAGTAGCCCTGCACCTGGTCACAATCCATCTTCTGCAGCAACTCCATCTGGGTCCGCAGCTCGACCCCCTCGGCCACCACCTCCAGGCCCAGGTGGTGGCCCATGTCGATCATCGCCGAGACCAGTTGACGGTCCGCCTGATTCTGTTCGATCGACTGGATAAAACTGCGATCCAGCTTCAGCAGGTCAATCGGCAGGCTTTGCAGGTGCACAAAGGATGAGAACCCGGTACCGAAATCATCCAGCGAGAAGCGAACCCCCAGACTGTTCATGCCCTGCATGGTCTGCTGCACCTGCTCCGGGTTCTGCATGATCGCGGTTTCGGTCAGCTCGAACTCCAGCCAGCGCGCATCAATACCGGTGCGCTCGATCAGTCGGGTCACCGTCGCCAGCAACTGGCTGTCCTGGAACTGGCGGAACGACAGGTTCACGGCAAACTGGATCTGCGGCAGGGCCTGCCGGCGCATGCGCGCCATATCGTGACAGGCCCGGGCAATCACCCAGTAGCCCATCGGCACGATCAGACCGCTCTGCTCGGCCAGCGGAATAAACTCGCCGGGACCCAGCAACCCGCGATCGGGATGACGCCAGCGCACCAGCGACTCGACACCGACAATTTCGCCACTGCGCATATCTACCCGCGGCTGATAGTGCAATTCCAGCTCGCTGCGACGGATGGCCCGACGCAAGTCGGCTTCAAGCTGCAACAAACGGGTTGCCTGCAGATTGATGTGTTCGTTGTAGAAGTGGAACTGGCAACCGCGCTGACGCTTGGCCTCGCGCATGGCCAGCGTGGCATTCAGCAGCAACCCGTCGACACTGCTGCCAGCCTCGGGATAGGTCGCCACCCCCATGCTACAGCCCAGCAACAGACTCTCGCCATCCACATGGTAGGGTTCAGCCAGCCCGCGAATCAGCTTGTTGGCGATCTGCAACAGGTTGGCAGCGTCCCGGTAATCCTCGACCAGCAGGGCAAACTCGTCACTGCCCATGCGCGCGATTGTGTCGGTGGTACGCAGCATACTGCGCAGGCGGCGCACCACGTCACAGATGATGCGATCGCCGGCGCGATGACCCAGGCTGTCATTGACATGCTTGAAGTCGTCCAGATCCAGCCACATCACTGCCAGCGGCTGATTGTTGCGCAGGCCGCGCTCCATTCCCTGCTCAAGCCGGTAACGGAACAGCGTGCGATTGCAGCAGCCGGTCAGTGCATCGATATTTGCTGCGTGTTGCAGGGCACGGGTCAATGCATGACGCTCGATGGCATAGCGCAAACAGCGCTGCAACTCATGCCCCCCGGCCTGATCCCAGATAAAATCATCAGCCACGCTGCTGTGTTGACCCAGCGTCGGCCAGGGCTCGAGACTGATGCGCGGCAAATCATCCAGAGGCCACTGCTCCAGCCACTCGGGACGCATCATTACCGCTGCGTATGGCTCCACCTCGAGCAACTCCAGCGCCTCGGCCAGACTGGCCGCAGGCTCCAGCGAAAATGGGTTGGGTGACAGCAACTCAAGCCGACGCATCAGTTGTGATGCGGTTCCCCGGTTGCTGTCCAGCAGCAGAATGCGGTGCAGCTTGTGCTCAGCCGTCAAACGCGGCCCCTTGTCTGGTCCGTATGGATGGAGAATACCGGCAATGCAGCTCAACCTCAGCTGAGCAATGCATCACAAGTCCTTGTATCAAGGGCTGTGTTATATCCAAAAAACAGCCTGCAACCAAGACTAGCCTTTAGCCACCGCCGCGCAAGTTATCCTGCACAACTGCTAGAATCGCCCGGCATTCCAGCGGAGAGTTCAAGTGTCCAGGCTCAACCCCCGCCAACAGGAGGCCGTGCAGTACATCAGCGGCCCCCTGCTGGTACTGGCCGGTGCCGGTAGCGGCAAAACCAGCGTAATTACTCGCAAGATCGCCTACCTGGTACGCGACTGCGGCATACAGGCGCGCCATATAGTCGCAGTCACCTTCACCAACAAGGCCGCCCGTGAAATGAAGGAGCGGGTCGGCCTGCTGCTGCGCGGCAGCGAAGCCCGTGGCCTGACCGTCTCCACCTTCCACAACCTCGGCCTGAACATCATCCGCAAGGAACACCAGCGCCTGGGTTACAAGCCAGGCTTTTCCATCTTCGACCAGCAGGACGCCAAGGCGCTGATCAGCGACCTGCTGCAGGGCGAAGGCGACGCCGAGCTGGCAGACAGCATCCAGCACTGCATCTCCAACTGGAAAAACGATCTGATCCTGCCCGAGCAGGCCCAGCTGAATGCCCGCACCCCGGACCAGCAACTGGCCGCCACACTCTACGAGCACTACCAGCGCACGCTAAAGGCCTACAACGCGGTCGACTTCGATGACCTGATCCTGATTCCGGTGATGCTGTTCCGCAATCACCCGGACGTGTTGGAGAAGTGGCAGTTCCGCATCCGCTATATGCTGGTGGATGAGTACCAGGACACCAACACCAGCCAGTACCTGCTGGTGCAGATGCTGGTCGGCCAGCAGGCGCGCTTTACCGTGGTCGGTGACGACGATCAGTCGATCTACGCCTGGCGCGGAGCCCGCCCGGAAAACCTGGTTCAGCTGAAACAGGACTACCCGTCACTCAAGGTGGTGATGCTGGAGCAGAACTACCGCTCCACCAGCCGCATCCTGCGCGCCGCCAACACGCTGATCGCCAACAACCCGCACGTGTTCGAAAAACAGCTGTGGAGCGAACTGGGCTATGGCGACCCGATCCGGGTCATCCGCTGCCGCAACGAAGAGGCCGAGGCCGAACGCGTCGCCACCGACATCCAGCTGCAGCACCTGCGACACAAGCGCGCCTGGAAGGACTTCGCCATCCTCTACCGTGGCAACCACCAGTCACGACTGATTGAAATGAAACTGCAGCACCATCAGGTGCCCTACCACATCTCCGGCGGCACCAGCTTCTTCAGCCGCCAGGAGGTCAAGGACATCATGGCCTACCTGCGCCTGCTGGTGAATCCGGACGACGACAACGCCCTGCTGCGTGTGATCAACGTCCCGCGCCGGGAAATCGGCCCGGCCACCCTGGAAAAACTCAGCGGCTTTGCCGACCAGCGCCAGCTCAGTCTGTTCCGCGCCTGCCTGGAAAACGACATAGAACAACAGCTGGACGCGCGCACCAGCGAACGCCTGCAGCGCTTCGGCCAGTGGCTGGAAGGTATCCGCCAGCGCTGCTATGGCGACGAGCCGATGCTCGCCCTGCGCGACCTGGTGATCGACCTGGACTACGAGAACTGGCTGCGACAGAACTGCTCCAGCGACGAAATCGCCGCCAAGCGCATGGGCAACGTCTGGTTCCTGATCGACGCCCTGAAAACCAGTCTGGAAAAGGCCGAGGAAGAAGACGGCAACATCGAAGACGCGATCAGCCGGCTGGTACTGCGCGACATGCTCGACCGCCAGGAAGAGGAAGAGGACGTCGACCGCGTCCAGCTGATGACCCTGCACGCCTCCAAGGGCCTGGAGTACCCGCACGTTTTCATCATGGGCATGGAAGAGGAAATCCTCCCGCACCGCTCCAGCATCGAAGCCGACAGCGTCGAGGAAGAGCGCCGACTGACCTACGTCGGTATCACCCGCGCCCGCCAGACCCTGACCTTCAGCCTGGCCGCACGGCGCCGCCAGTTCGGCGAAGTGATCGACTGCCTGCCCAGCCGTTTCCTCGATGAACTGCCGCAGGAAGACCTGGAATGGGAAGGCCGCGACGATGCCCCGCCGGAACAGAAACAGGCGCGTGGCCGCGAAGCACTGGCCGACATCCGCAGCCTGCTGAAACGCCACGACGACTGAGCAGAAACGACAAGGCCGCCCGAAGGCGGCCCTGACTACAGCACAAGCGGCTTACAGGCCGGACATGTACTTGATCACGTCAGCCATTTCATCATCGGTACAGTTGGCACAGGTACCCATGGGCGGCATACCACCCACGCCGCGCTTGCCGGAAGCAACCAGACCGTCCATGCCACCCTGGGCATCCAGGCGGGTCTGCCAGGCAGCGGTATCACCGGTTACCGGCGCACCGGCCAGACCAATGCTGTGGCACACAGTGCAGAACTGCTTGTAGATAGCATCGGCCGGACGGCCAGCCGCAGCAACTGCCTCACCACCCGACTCCACCGCAGCTGCCGCCGGCGCTGCAGCTGCAGCAGCCACCTCGGCGCACGGATCGCCAGCCACGCACACGCTGCCGTAGGGCTTGAGGCGCTCGGCAATGGCCGCCGCCTCATCGGCTGCCAGCGCACTACCAGAGCTCAGAGCAAAAACGGCCGCAGTGGCCAGCAGAAGTTTCTTCACAATCATCACCTTTGGTCTGGATTCTCATCAGGATAATGCCGGCATGCCGGACAATGCCGCCGAGTATACCGGCAAAGCCGCCGCGGCAAAACACCGACCGGCACCCTCAGGGCATGGACGAAGCCCGGGCAAGTGCGTATCATGTGCCGCTGTCCGCCACCCGCCCCTTTTCAGGGCAGACAAAACCGGCGCACAACCCCCACGCACCCGTAGCTCAGCTGGATAGAGTACTGCCCTCCGAAGGCAGAACTCATTGAATTGAGCCAAGGTGCAAAAAGATGTCAAAATACGAACGTTTTACCGCCACGCACCCGTAGCTCAGCTGGATAGAGTACCGCCCTCCGAAGGCGGGGGTCACAGGTTCGAATCCTGTCGGGTGCGCCATTTTTCCTTTAATTTCAGCACGTTACCCAACCCAAGCAACTTTTCTCAGGCTTACTGCGTCGTCTTCCTGTACCTTCGCTTGCTTCTGTCCATGATTCTCGCCGCTTGCTGAATGACATCTGCCCTCAGCCGCTGAAAACAGGCCAATTTGGCCGTGTGCCCACTCTGTGCCCAGATTGTGCCCAGGCATTTTTTTGCACAGCGGAGGCCTGTCGATTTTTGAGTACTGCCCTATGGAAACGCTGATCAAATCAGATTTGCGCATCACCCGCGCCGATCAACTGAGTTTTTGATGCAACCAGCCTGTTCTTGGCGACAATGCCCCAAAAATCGCCTTCAATTCCGGCCATTTTGGCCTGTTTTCACCCCATTACAGGGGTTCAAGACGCAATAACCCCATCAGTCGTTGCATAACACCGCTTTGCCAATACCAGATTGGCCAGCGCAAACAGACTGAACAGCTGGGCCTGATTCTTCTCCATGCCCCGGTAGCGTACCTTGCGGTGGCCAAACAGATTCTTGATCACATGGAACGGGTGTTCCACCTTGGCGCGGATGCTCGCCTTGCAGTGCTCAAT
>NZ_FOUI01000023.1 GCF_900114825.1 Halopseudomonas yangmingensis
AACGTCAAGCTGGTTGTGACCCTGATCGCTCCGATCGCCATGGAAGACGGCCTGCGCTTCGCGATCCGCGAAGGTGGTCGTACCGTTGGTGCCGGTGTCGTAGCCAAGATCATCGAATAAACCCATTGATCTTGCATTGCTGAGCCGGTAGTATTGCCGGCTCAGTTGCCAATACAGGCCAGTAGCTCAATTGGCAGAGCGGCGGTCTCCAAAACCGCAGGTTGGGGGTTCGATTCCCTCCTGGCCTGCCAGATTATATCTGGCTTTCAGAACAGGACCCTGTGATTCATGAGTGCAAAGGCAGAGCATCAAGATAATCGCTTGGATATGCTCAAGTGGATTGTTGTCGCCATTATCGTAGCTGCCGGCGTTTACGGAAATCACTATTTTCAGGCTGAATCTGTTCTGTATCGCGCTGTTGCGCTGGTCGTGCTGGCCGGTCTGGCCGGCTTTGTTGCGCTGCAGACTGCAAAAGGCAAGGCCTTCTGGTCTCTGCTGAAAGAGTCGCGAATTGAAATTCGCAAGGTCGTTTGGCCTACCCGCCCTGAAACAACTCAGACAACCCTGATCGTACTTGCTGTAGTGGTTGTTATGGCGTTGGTTCTTTGGGGGTTGGATAGCTTTTTCGGCTGGATCATTTCACTTTTGATTGCGTAAAGGGTGCTCCGTGTCTAAGCGTTGGTATGTTGTGCATGCGTATTCGGGATTCGAAAAGCATGTCATGCGCTCGCTGAAGGAGCGTATCAAACTCGCCGGTATGGAAGAGCAGTTTGGCGAGATCCTGGTTCCCACCGAAGAAGTGGTGGAAATGCGCAATGGTCAGAAGCGCAAGAGTGAGCGAAAGTTCTTCCCCGGTTATGTGCTTGTTCAGATGGAAATGAGTGAGGGAACCTGGCACCTGGTCAAGGATACCTCCCGCGTTCTGGGCTTTATTGGTGGTACGGCTGACAAGCCGGCGCCAATCACAGACAAGGAAGCTGAAGCGATTCTGCGTCGTGTTGCTGATGGTACTGACAAGCCGCGTCCAAAAACCTTGTTCGAGCCGGGCGAGGTTGTGCGGGTCACAGATGGCCCGTTCGCGGATTTCAATGGTGTTGTTGAAGAAGTTAATTACGAGAAGAGTCGCGTTCAGGTCGCTGTTCTCATTTTTGGTCGTCCTACGCCGGTTGAGCTTGAGTTCGGCCAGGTAGAGAAGGCCTGAGTCCAGTTTGATGGCTAGCCCTGCAGTGCGCTAAGCAGTGCGGGGTTTTGTCGTCACTGGAGTAGGCAAGAAACGGGGAGCCGTAAGGCGTCATACCCACAGGAGAAAATCATGGCAAAGAAGATTCAGGCTTATATCAAGCTGCAGGTCAAGGCCGGTCAGGCTAACCCGAGTCCGCCGGTAGGTCCGGCTCTGGGTCAGCACGGTGTGAATATCATGGAATTCTGCAAGGCGTTCAACGCCAAGACTCAGGGTATGGAGCCCGGTCTGCCGACCCCTGTGATCATCACTGTTTACAGCGACCGCAGCTTTACCTTTGAAACCAAGAGCACTCCGGCCGCTGTACTGCTGCTGAAGGCCGCTGGTTTGAAGAGTGGCTCCGCCCGTCCCAATAGCCAGAAGGTTGGCACTGTTACCCGTGCCCAGCTGGAAGAGATCGCCAAGACCAAGCAAGCTGATCTTACCGCTGCCGATCTGGACGCTGCCGTACGTACCATCGCGGGTTCTGCCCGTAGTATGGGTCTGAATGTGGAGGGTGTGTAAATGGCCAAGCTGACCAAGCGCCAGAAGGCAATCAACGAAAAGGTTCAGGCCAACAAGGCTTATTCCTTTGAAGAGGCGGCAACGCTGCTGGCCGAAGTTTCCAACGTCAAGTTCACCGAGTCGTTCGACGTCGCGGTGAATCTGGGTGTTGATCCGCGTAAATCCGATCAGGTAGTGCGCGGTGCGACCCTGCTGCCACATGGCACCGGCAAGACTGTTCGTGTTGCCGTGTTTACCCAGGGTGCAAATGCCGAAGCCGCACTGGCTGCCGGTGCCGACAAGGTCGGTATGGATGATCTGGCGGCCGAAATGAAAGCCGGTGATCTGAACTATGACGTGGTTATCGCTTCTCCGGATGCGATGCGCGTTGTGGGTCAACTGGGCCAGATTCTGGGTCCGCGTGGCCTGATGCCGAACCCCAAGGTTGGCACTGTGGCTGCTGATGTGGGCACTGCCGTGAAAAACGCCAAGGCTGGTCAGGTTCGTTACCGCACCGACAAGAATGGCATCATTCATTGCTCCATTGGCAAGGTTGGCTTCGAAGCAACCAAGCTGAAGGAGAACGTAGAGGCGCTGCTGGCAGACCTGAAAAAGGCCAAGCCGTCGACCTCCAAGGGTGTGTATCTGAAGCGCGTATCCCTGAGCACTACCATGGGTCCGGGTGTACAGATCGATCAGGCTTCCCTGAACATCTGATAAAAGCTTTAACGGCGTGCTCTCTGGAGCATGCCACTTATTGGGGTCCCTGCCATGCGGGGGCTGTCCAAGACCGTAGGCGGCGCAAGCCTTAAACCCCAAGCCTACGCAGATGGTGCTCCCGATTCAGTGCAGGCTGGATCTGACACCAAAACTTGCCACCCGCGAGGGTGGTCAATGGTAAATCCAGGAGTGAAACCCGTGGCAATCAAGCTCGAAGACAAAAAGGCCATCGTCGCTGAAGTCAACGAAGCTGCCAAAGGTGCGCTGTCTGCCGTTGTGGCTGATGCCCGCGGTGTGAGCGTAGCTGCCATGACCAAACTGCGCAAAGAAGCACGCGAAGCTGGTGTTTATGTACGTGTCGTACGTAACACTTTGCTGCGTCGTGCCGTTGAGGGCACTGATTATGTGTGCCTGAGCGAAGTCTTTGTCGGTCCGACTCTGATCGCGTTTTCCAACGAGCATCCGGGCGCCGCTGCCCGTCTGTTCAAGGACTTCGCCAAGGGACAGGACAAGTTTGAGATCAAGGCCGCTGCGTTTGAAGGCAACTTCCTTGCAGCCAATCAGGTCGACGTGCTGGCATCCTTGCCGACTTACGACGAAGCAATTGCACAGCTGATGAGCGTCATGCAGGGCGCAACCAGCAAGTTCGTTCGTACTCTGGCCGCCGTACGCGATCAGAAGGAAGCCGAAGCTGCCTGATTGGCAGAGTCTGCGCTTCCTCGTTTGCATTCAATTTCGACGGCCCGGGCGCCGTCCCCAATACAGGAATATAGAGTCATGGCTCTGACCAACGAAGATATCATCAACGCCGTTTCCGACATGTCCGTGATGCAGGTTGTAGAACTGATCAAGGCAATGGAAGAGAAGTTCGGTGTAACTGCTGCTGCTGCCGTTGCTGCCGGTCCGGCCGCTGCTGCCGCTGCTGTAGAAGAGCAGACCGAGTTCAACGTTATTCTGGCCGAAGCCGGTGAGAAGAAAGTGAACGTGATCAAGGCCGTACGCGAGCTGACCGGTCTGGGTCTGAAGGAAGCCAAGGCAATGGTTGATGGCGCTCCTAGCACTGTTAAGGAAGGCGTTTCCAAGGACGAGGCCGAAGCGGCCAAGAAGTCCCTGGAAGAAGCTGGTGCCAAGGTCGAGCTCAAGTAAGCTGGCACGACCTTGCGTCGACAATCTGATTGATCAGGTCAGATTGATGGCTGGTGGCCGATGTGCCACCGGCCTTTTTCCGTTCTAGCCTGCCTCTGTAGTGCAGGCAGCGGATCCACTCCGCGGAGTGAGCAAGACTTAGGGCTTGCACGCATTTCAGGTCTTGCCATCAGGCGGGACCTATCAAGCAGGTTACCAAGCTGGGGAACGCTGATGGCTTACTCATATACTGAGAAAAAACGTATCCGCAAGGACTTTGGCAAACTGCCGCATGTAATGGATGTGCCCTATCTGTTGGCCATCCAGTTGGACTCCTATCGTGAGTTCCTGCAAACCGGCATGTCGAAGGAACAGATCCGTGATATCGGTCTGCACGCGGCCTTCAAATCTGTTTTCCCCATTATCAGCTACTCCGGTAATGCGGCACTCGAATACGTTGGCTATCGCCTTGGCGATCCAGCCTTTGATGTCAAGGAGTGTGTTCTGCGTGGTGTGACCTACGCAGTGCCGCTGCGGGTCAAGGTACGACTGATCATCTTTGATCGTGAGTCGTCTAACAAGGCGATCAAGGACATCAAGGAGCAGGAAGTCTATATGGGGGAAATCCCCCTGATGACCGAAAACGGTACCTTTGTTATCAACGGTACCGAGCGAGTTATCGTCTCCCAGCTGCATCGCAGCCCGGGTGTGTTCTTCGATCATGACCGCGGCAAGACCCACAGTTCTGGCAAGCTCCTGTACTCGGCCCGCGTGATTCCTTACCGTGGATCCTGGCTGGACTTTGAGTTCGACCCCAAAGATTGCGTATTCGTCCGCATCGACCGCCGCCGGAAGCTGCCGGCCAGTGTGTTGTTGCGTGCGCTGGGTTACCAGACTGACGAGATTCTTGATCACTTCTATGACACCAATGTCTTCCAGAGCGCCGGTGAAAACCTGCAGCTGGAGTTGGTCCCCCACCGTCTGCGTGGCGAGATTGCCACCTTCGACATCAAGGATGCCAAGGGTAAAGTGCTGGTTGAGAAGGGTCGGCGTATTACTGCACGGCATATCAACCAGCTGGAAAAGGCCGGTATCAACAGCCTCGAAGTGCCCTTCGAATATTTGATCGGTCGCACTATAGCCAAGCCGGTTGTGCACCCCGCTACCGGTGAAATCATTGCAGAGTGCAATACCGAGATCACTGCCGAGCTGGCAGGCAAGCTGGCCAAGGCACAGGTGTCCCGACTGGAGACGCTGTATACCAACGAGATCGACTGCGGTCCGTTCATCTCCGACACGCTGCGTATCGACGGTACCAACAGCCAGCTTGAAGCGCTGGTGGAAATTTACCGCATGATGCGTCCTGGCGAGCCACCTACCAAGGAAGCTGCCGAGACTCTGTTTGGTAATTTGTTCTTCAGCAGTGAGCGCTACGACCTGTCAGCCGTTGGCCGGATGAAGTTCAATCGTCGTATCGGTCGCGAAGAGATTGAAGGCGCTGGCGTTCTGAGCAAGGAAGACATCGTCGATGTGCTCAAGACCCTGGTGGAGATCCGTAACGGCAAGGGCGTGGTGGATGATATTGACCACCTCGGTAACCGCCGGATCCGCTCGGTTGGTGAAATGGCCGAAAACCAGTTCCGTATCGGTCTGGTGCGTGTCGAGCGTGCAGTGAAAGAGCGTCTGTCGATGGCTGAAAGCGAAGGCCTGATGCCGCAGGATCTGATCAATGCCAAGCCGGTAGCCGCAGCGGTCAAGGAGTTCTTTGGCTCCAGCCAGCTGTCGCAGTTCATGGACCAGAATAACCCGCTCTCGGAAATCACCCACAAGCGCCGTGTTTCGGCCCTTGGCCCGGGCGGTCTGACCCGTGAGCGCGCGGGTTTCGAAGTGCGTGACGTGCATCCGACCCACTATGGCCGTGTCTGCCCGATCGAAACACCGGAAGGCCCGAACATCGGCCTGATCAACTCGCTGGCCACCTACGCTCGCACCAACCAGTATGGCTTCCTCGAAAGTCCCTACCGCATCGTCAAGGATGCTGTGGTCACTGACGAGATCGTGTTCCTCTCGGCAATCGAAGAGGCTGACCATGTGATCGCCCAGGCCAGTGCCCGTGTTGAAGAGGGCAAGTTGGTCGATGATCTGGTGGCCGTGCGTCACATGAATGAATTCACCGTCAAGGCGCCTAACGAGGTGACCCTGATGGACGTGTCGCCACGTCAGGTGGTTTCGGTCGCTGCGTCACTGATTCCGTTCCTCGAGCACGACGACGCCAACCGGGCCCTGATGGGTTCGAACATGCAGCGACAGGCTGTACCGACCCTGCGTGCCGAAAAGCCGCTGGTAGGTACCGGTATGGAGCGCAACGTGGCGCGCGATTCCGGTGTTTGCGTGACTGCCCTGCGTGGCGGCGTGATCGACTCGGTGGATGCCAGCCGCATCGTGGTCCGGGTTGCCGATGACCAGGTTGAGGCCGGTGAGGCTGGTGTGGATATCTACACCCTGACCAAGTACACCCGCTCCAACCAGAACACCTGCATCAACCAGCGTCCGCTGGTGAAGAAGGGTGATGTGGTGCGCCGCAACGACATCCTCGCCGACGGTTCCTCTGTCGACATGGGTGAACTGGCCCTGGGCCAGAATATGCGCGTGGCGTTTATGCCGTGGAATGGCTACAACTTCGAAGACTCGATTCTGGTCTCTGAGCGCGTGGTGCAGGAAGACCGTTTCACCACTATCCATATCCAGGAACTGACGTGCGTATCGCGTGACACCAAGCTGGGGCCAGAGGAAATCACCTCGGACATCCCCAATGTCGGTGAAGCTGCCCTGGGCAAGCTGGATGAAGCGGGTATCGTCTACGTGGGCGCCGAAGTTGGCCCTGGCGACATTCTGGTCGGCAAGGTAACGCCCAAGGGCGAAACCCAGCTGACGCCGGAAGAGAAGCTTCTGCGTGCGATCTTTGGCGAGAAGGCCAGTGACGTCAAGGATACCTCCCTGCGTGTTCCGACCGGAACCAAAGGGACAGTTATCGACGTGCAGGTGTTTATCCGCGATGGCGTCGAGCGTGACTCCCGTGCGCTGTCGATTGAAAAGCAGCAGCTCGACGAGATCCGCAAGAACCTGCAGGAAGAGTTCCGCATCGTTGAGGTGGCAACTTTCGAGCGTCTGCGTGCTGCACTGGTCGGACAGACAGCCGAAGGCGGTGCTGGCGTCAAGAAGGGCAGCAAGCTGACCGACGAGATGCTGGACGGTATCGAGCACGGTAGCTGGTTCAAGCTTCGCATGGCTGAAGACCTGCTCAACGAGCAGCTGGAAAAGGCTCAGGCCTATCTTTCCGATCGTCGCAAGCTGCTTGACGAGAAGTTCGAGGACAAGAAGCGCAAGCTGCAGCAGGGTGATGATCTGGCGCCTGGCGTACTGAAGATCGTCAAGGTGTATCTGGCGATCAAGCGTCGTATCCAGCCGGGTGACAAGATGGCCGGCCGTCACGGTAACAAGGGTGTCATCTCTGTAATCATGCCGGTTGAGGACATGCCCCACGACGAGAATGGCAATCCGGTGGATATCGTCCTTAACCCGCTGGGCGTACCTTCGCGGATGAACGTCGGGCAGATTCTGGAAACTCACCTGGGGCTCGCTGCCAAGGGGTTGGGTGAAAAGATCAACCGCATGCTCGAAGAGCAGCGCAAGGTTGCCGAACTGCGTGAGTTCCTTGACGAGGTTTACAACAAGGTTGGTGGTCGCCAGGAAGATCTGGGTTCGCTCAGTGATGCCGAGATTATCGAACTGGCCGGTAACCTGCGTGCCGGTGTACCTATGGCAACAGCGGTATTCGATGGGGCCCATGAAAGCGAGATCAAGCATATGCTGCGCCTCGCTGATCTGCCGGACAGTGGTCAGATGCGTCTGTATGACGGTCGCACCGGTAACACCTTCGATCGTCCGGTAACTGTGGGCTATATGTACATGCTCAAGCTCAACCACCTGGTGGATGACAAGATGCATGCACGCTCTACCGGTTCCTACAGTCTGGTTACCCAGCAACCGCTGGGCGGCAAGGCGCAGTTCGGTGGTCAGCGCTTCGGGGAGATGGAGGTCTGGGCACTGGAAGCCTATGGCGCCGCCTACACCCTGCAAGAAATGCTGACCGTGAAGTCGGACGACGTGAACGGCCGGACCAAGATGTACAAGAACATCGTGGACGGCGACCACCGCATGGAGGCCGGCATGCCGGAATCCTTCAACGTGCTGGTCAAGGAAATCCGTTCGCTCGGTATCGATATCGAGCTGGAATCCGAATAACCATCGACTGCCCACGCACCGGGCCTGGCGGCCCGGTGCACTGCGAGGAGTATAGGCCTTGAAAGACTTACTGAACCTGCTCAAGTCCCAGGGACAGATTGAAGAGTTCGATTCCATCCGAATCGGCCTGGCATCACCGGAAATGATCCGGTCCTGGTCCTTCGGCGAAGTTAAAAAGCCGGAGACCATCAACTACCGAACCTTCAAGCCGGAGCGTGACGGCCTGTTCTGTGCCAAGATCTTTGGCCCGGTGAAGGACTACGAGTGCCTGTGCGGCAAGTACAAGCGCCTCAAGCATCGCGGCGTGATCTGCGAGAAGTGCGGCGTAGAAGTGGCGCTGGCCAAAGTCCGCCGTGAGCGCATGGGTCATATTGAACTGGCATCGCCGGTGGCCCACATCTGGTTCCTCAAGTCGCTGCCGTCCCGTATTGGTCTGCTGCTCGACATGACGCTGCGCGACATCGAGCGTGTGCTGTACTTTGAAAGCTACGTTGTGATTGAGCCAGGCATGACCACCCTGGAAAAGGGTCAGCTGCTCAATGATGAGCAGTACTTCGAGGCGCTGGAGGAGTTTGGCGACGAGTTTGACGCACGCATGGGTGCTGAAGCCGTGTTCCAGCTGCTGTCGGGTATGGATCTGCCGCATGAGATCGCCAAGCTGCGCGAAGAAATCCCGCAGACTACCTCGGAAACCAAGATCAAGAAGCTGTCCAAGCGCCTGAAGTTGATGGAAGCCTTTGATGGCTCCGGCAACAAGCCCGAATGGATGGTAATGACTGTACTTCCCGTGTTGCCGCCGGACCTGCGTCCGCTGGTACCGCTGGATGGCGGCCGTTTTGCCACCTCGGATCTGAACGATCTGTACCGCCGGGTGATCAACCGCAACAACCGTCTGAAGCGCCTGCTTGATCTGTCGGCGCCGGATATCATCGTGCGCAACGAAAAGCGCATGCTGCAGGAGTCGGTAGATGCGCTGCTGGACAACGGCCGTCGTGGCCGTGCGATCACCGGCACCAACAAGCGCCCGCTGAAGTCGCTGGCCGACATGATCAAGGGCAAGCAGGGGCGATTCCGCCAGAACCTGCTGGGCAAGCGTGTGGACTACTCCGGTCGTTCGGTGATCGTGGTAGGCCCGACCCTGCGCCTGCACCAGTGCGGTCTGCCGAAGAAAATGGCTCTTGAGCTGTTCAAGCCGTTCATTTTTGGCAAGCTGGAGCACCGTGGTCTGGCGACCACCATTAAGGCCGCCAAAAAGATGGTCGAGCGCGAGCTGCCCGAGGTGTGGGATATCCTCGCCGAGGTAATTCGCGAACACCCGGTACTGCTGAACCGTGCGCCAACCCTGCACCGTCTGGGTATCCAGGCGTTCGAGCCGGTGCTCATTGAAGGCAAGGCGATTCAGCTGCACCCGCTGGTGTGTGCCGCCTACAACGCCGACTTTGACGGTGACCAGATGGCCGTGCACGTCCCGCTGACCCTCGAGGCCCAGCTGGAAGCCCGTGCGCTGATGATGTCGACCAACAACATCCTGTCGCCAGCATCCGGCGAGCCGATTATCGTGCCGTCGCAGGACGTGGTTCTGGGTCTGTACTACATGACCCGTGACCGCATCAATGCGCGTGGCGAAGATATGCGCTTTGCCAATGTCAATGAAGTGGAAATGGCCTATCGCAGTAACCAGGTTGACCTGCATGCGCGCGTCAAGGTGCGTATCACCGAGACCGTCAAGCACAAGGACGACAGCTGGACTACCGAGACCCGTATTGTCGACACCACGGTCGGCCGCGCCCTGCTGTTCCAGATCCTGCCGAAGGGGCTGCCCTATGAGCTGGTCGACCAGCCGCTGAAGAAAAAGGCAATTTCCCGTCTGATAAACCAGTGCTATCGCGTGGTGGGTCTGAAGGAAACCGTGATCTTCGCTGACCAGCTGATGTACACCGGCTTTGCCTATTCGACCATCTCCGGTGCCTCGATTGGTGTCAACGACTTCGTCATCCCCGATGAGAAGGCGCGCATCATTGATGAGGCTACCGAAGAGGTGAAGGAGATCGAGGACCAGTATGCCTCCGGTCTGGTTACCCAGGGTGAGAAGTACAACAAGGTGATCGACCTGTGGTCCAAGGCCAACGACGAGATCTCCAAGGCGATGATGGACAACCTGAAAACTACCCGTGTGCTTGATCGCAAGGGTAACGAGGTTGACCAGGAGTCGTTCAACTCCATGTATATGATGGCTGACTCCGGCGCGCGGGGTTCCGCCGCCCAGATCCGTCAGCTGGCGGGTATGCGGGGCCTGATGGCCAAGCCGGATGGCTCGATCATCGAAACGCCGATTACCGCCAACTTCCGCGAAGGTCTGAACGTACTGCAGTACTTTATCTCTACCCACGGTGCCCGTAAGGGTCTGGCAGATACTGCACTGAAGACAGCAAACTCCGGTTACCTGACCCGTCGTCTGGTGGATGTGGCACAGGACCTGGTGATCACAGAGCTTGACTGTGGCACCGAGCAGGGTCTGCTGATGTCTCCGCACATTGAAGGCGGTGATATCGTTGAGCCGCTGGGTGAGCGAGTACTTGGTCGTGTGGTGGCCCGCGATGTGTGCAAGCCTGGCACCGAGGAAGTAATTGTCCCGGCGGGAACACTGATCGACGAAAAGTGGGTTGAATTCCTCGAATTGAACAGCGTTGACGAGGTGCTGGTCCGCTCGCCGATTACCTGTGAAACCCGTTATGGCGTGTGCTCTACCTGTTACGGTCGCGATTTGGCGCGTGGTCACCTGATCAATCGTGGTGAGGCGGTCGGTGTCATCGCGGCCCAGTCAATCGGTGAGCCGGGTACCCAGCTGACCATGCGTACCTTCCACATCGGTGGTGCCGCCAGCCGGACCTCCGCCGCAGACAGTGTTCAGGTAAAGAATGGCGGCACTGTGCGCCTGCACAACCTGAAGCACGTCGAGCGTGCTGATGGTGCACTGGTAGCGGTGTCCCGCTCCGGTGAACTGGCAGTGGCTGACGAGTTTGGCCGCGAGCGCGAGCGCTACAAGCTGCCTTACGGCGCAGTGATTTCGGTGAAGGAAGGTGAAGTAGTGGATGCAGGCGCGGTAGTGGCCAAATGGGATCCGCACACACACCCGATCGTCACTGAGATCGACGGCAACGTGGCCTTTGTCGGTATGGACGAAGGCATCACAATGAAGCGCACCACAGACGAGCTGACCGGTTTGACCGTGATCGAGATCATGGATCCGAAGGACCGCCCGGCTGCTGGCAAGGATATTCGCGCCACCATCAAGCTGCTGGATGACAATGGCAAAGAGTTGATGCTGCCGGGCACTGATGTGCCGGCCCAGTATTTCCTGCCGGCCAACGCTCTGGTCAACCTGACTGACGGCGCCAAAGTTCGTATCGGTGACGTGGTTGCGCGTATTCCGCAGGAAACCTCGAAGACCCGCGACATTACCGGTGGTCTGCCGCGTGTGGCCGACCTCTTCGAAGCGCGCCGTCCGAAGGAGCCGGCTATCCTCGCCGAAATCAGCGGTACCATTTCCTTCGGCAAGGAAACCAAGGGCAAGCGTCGTCTGGTTATTACACCGACCGATGGTTCCGAGCCGTACGAGGAGCTGATTCCGAAGTGGCGTCACCTGAACGTGTTTGAAGGCGAGCAGGTAACCCGTGGCGAGGTGATCTCCGACGGTCCGAGTAACCCGCACGACATCTTGCGCCTGCTGGGTGTGAGTGAGCTGGCCAAGTACATCGTCAACGAGATTCAGGACGTTTACCGCCTGCAGGGTGTGAAAATCAACGACAAGCACATCGAAGTGACCATCCGCCAGATGCTGCGCAAGGTTGAAATCAGTGATACCGGTGATTCCAGCTTTATCAAGGGTGACCAGGTCGAGCTGACCCAGGTGCTGGAAGAAAACGAGAAGCTGGCTGGCGAGGACAAGTTCCCGGCCAAGTACGAGCGCGTGCTGCTGGGTATCACCAAGGCGTCGCTGTCCACCGAATCGTTCATCTCTGCGGCCTCCTTCCAGGAAACCACCCGCGTACTGACCGAAGCGGCAGTAACTGGCAAGCGAGATCACCTGCGCGGCCTGAAGGAAAACGTGGTGGTTGGTCGACTGATACCGGCCGGTACCGGCCTGGCCTACCATGCCGAGCGCAAGCGTCAGCGCATGGCAGACAAACCGGTACGCGTAAGTGCGGAAGAAGTGCAGCAGGCGCTTTCCGATGCACTCAACCAGCAATCAGAGCAGTCGGAGTGATGACTGGTGACTGCGGCTTGCCGCAGTCACCAGCTTGACGCGGGGGTTCGGCCTCTGTAAGATTCCGTACCCCTAAAATTGGCGGGGCGCCACGTCCTGCCATTTTTTATTAGTGTGTCCATTGGACATAAATTGGAGCTTTGCTAGATGGCAACTATCAACCAGCTGGTTCGCAAGCCGCGCAAGCGTGTCGCTGAAAAGAGCGACGTGCCGGCGCTGCAGAACTGCCCGCAGCGTCGTGGCGTATGCACTCGCGTGTATACCACCACGCCGAAGAAGCCGAACTCGGCTCTGCGTAAAGTATGTCGTGTCCGTCTCACCAACGGCTACGAAGTGTCTTCCTATATCGGCGGTGAAGGCCACAACCTGCAGGAACACAGCGTTGTGCTGATTCGCGGCGGTCGTGTAAAGGACTTGCCGGGTGTGCGTTATCACACTGTTCGCGGTTCGCTGGATACCTCCGGCGTGAAGGATCGTAAGCAGGGTCGTTCGAAGTACGGCGCCAAGCGTCCGAAGTAAACCGAATTCATATTTTTCGAGTCGATAAGAGTAAGGTCGGGCGTAACAATTTTGTTGCAGTTCCGGGCTAACCTGAAGACCGTTTTGAGGGCTTATCATGCCAAGACGTAGAGTAGCGGCAAAACGCGAGATCCTGCCAGAGCCGAAATACGGCAGCCAGATCCTTGCCAAGTTTATGAACCACGTGATGGAGAGCGGCAAGAAGTCAGTTGCCGAGCGTATCGTTTACGGTGCCCTGGAGAAGGTCAAGGAGCGCACCAAGACCGACAATCCGGTGGAGTTGTTCGAGAAGGCGCTGGACGCCATCGCTCCCATCGTGGAAGTTAAATCCCGTCGCGTAGGTGGTGCCACCTATCAGGTGCCGGTTGAAGTGCGTCCCTCCCGTCGCAATGCCCTGGCAATGCGCTGGTTGGTTGATGCTGCCCGCAAGCGTGGCGAGAAATCCATGGATCTGCGTCTGGCTGGCGAGCTGATGGATGCTGCCGAAGGCAAGGGTTCTGCAGTCAAGAAGCGTGAAGACGTTCACCGCATGGCAGAAGCCAACAAGGCCTTCTCGCACTACCGCTTCTAAACGACTCAGGAGAATACCGTGGCTCGTACAACCCCTATCAATCTGTACCGCAACATCGGTATCTGCGCGCACGTGGATGCGGGCAAGACTACTACTACCGAGCGGATCCTGTTCTACACCGGCGTCAATCACAAGCTGGGTGAAGTGCACGATGGCGCGGCCACTACCGACTGGATGGTGCAGGAGCAGGAGCGGGGTATTACCATTACCTCCGCTGCCGTAACTACCTTCTGGCAGGGTTCGTGTGCGCAGTTTCCGAACAAGTACCGCATCAACGTTATCGACACCCCCGGTCACGTAGACTTCACTATTGAAGTTGAGCGCTCGCTGCGCGTGCTTGACGGCGCTGTTGTTGTGTTTTGTGGTACCTCTGGTGTGGAGCCGCAGTCCGAGACTGTATGGCGTCAGGCCAACAAGTACAATGTTCCGCGTATCGTTTACGTGAACAAGATGGACCGTCAGGGTGCAAACTTCCTGCGCGTGGTCGAGCAGATCAAAAAGCGTCTGGGTCACACCCCGGTTCCGGTGCAGCTGGCTATCGGTTCGGAAGAGAACTTTGCCGGTCAGATCGATCTGGTCAAGATGAAGGCGATCTACTGGAGCGATGAAGACAAGGGCATGACCTATCGCGAGGAAGAAATTCCTGCGGAGCTTCAGGATGTGGCCGAAGAGTGGCGCTCGAACATGGTTGAGGCAGCTGCCGAAGCCAATGAAGAGCTGATGAACAAGTACCTCGAAGGCGTTGAGCTGACCAACGAGGAAATCAAGGCAGGTCTGCGTCAGCGCACCCTGGCTTGCGAGATTGTTCCGGCAGTCTGTGGTACCTCGTTCAAGAACAAGGGTGTTCCACTGGTTCTTGATGCGGTCATTGACTATCTTCCGGCCCCGGACGAAGTTGAAGCGATCAAGGGTGTTCACCCGGATTACGAAGAGCAGGTTGACAGCCGCAGCTCGAGCGATGAAGAGCCTTTTGCTGCACTCGCGTTCAAGATCGCCACCGATCCCTTCGTTGGTACGCTGACCTTCGTTCGCGTGTATTCCGGTGTTCTTGCGTCGGGCGACTCTGTGATCAACTCGGTCAAGGGTAAGAAAGAGCGCGTTGGTCGTATGGTGCAGATGCACGCCAACCAGCGTGAAGAAATCAAGGAAGTGCGCGCCGGCGATATTGCTGCGCTGATCGGTATGAAGGATGTCACCACCGGTGACACCCTGTGTAATGCCGACAAGCCGATTGTTCTGGAGCGCATGGACTTCCCGGAGCCGGTTATTCACGTTGCCGTTGAGCCGAAAACCAAGGCTGACCAGGAAAAGATGGGTATTGCACTGGGCAAGCTGGCTCAGGAAGATCCGTCGTTCCGCGTCAAGACTGATGAAGAGTCCGGTCAGACCATCATTGGTGGTATGGGTGAATTGCACCTGGATATCATCGTCGACCGTATGAAGCGCGAGTTCAACGTTGAGGCCAACATCGGCAAGCCGCAGGTGGCTTACCGTGAAATGATCCGCAACAAGTGCGAGATCGAAGGCAAGTTCGTTCGTCAGTCCGGTGGTCGTGGCCAGTTCGGTCACTGCTGGATTCGCTTCGAGCCTTCCGAAGAGGGTGCCGAAGGCCTGGTCTTCGCAAATGAGGTAGTGGGTGGTGTTATTCCCAAGGAATACATTCCGGCTATCCAGAAGGGTGTAGAAGAGCAGATGAAGAACGGTGTTCTGGCTGGCTGTCCGCTGATTGGTCTGAAAGCTACCGTATTTGATGGCTCCTACCACGATGTCGACTCCAACGAAATGGCGTTCAAGATCGCCGCTTCCATGGCTACCAAGCAACTGGCCCAGAAGGGCGGTGCGGTACTGCTGGAACCGATCATGAAGGTCGAAGTGGTCACCCCGGAAGACTACATGGGTGATGTAATGGGCGACTTGAACCGTCGTCGCGGTCTGATCCAGGGTATGGAAGATTCCGTCTCCGGCAAGGTGATCCGCGCTGAGGTTCCGCTTGGTGAGATGTTCGGTTACGCCACCGACGTGCGCTCCATGTCGCAGGGCCGTGCCAGCTACTCCATGGAGTTCAGCAAGTACGCCGAAGCGCCTTCCAACATCGCTGAAGCAATCATCAAGAAGCAAGGCTAACTTGAACCCTAGCTAATTTAAGAGGTTATCAACCGTGGCTAAAGAAAAATTTGAACGCAGCAAACCGCACTTGAACGTGGGCACCATTGGTCACGTTGACCATGGCAAGACCACCCTGACTGCCGCTCTGACTCGCGTATGTGCCGAAGTATTCGGTAGCGGTGCTGCTCGTGCATTCGACCAGATCGATAACGCGCCGGAAGAAAAGGCTCGCGGTATCACCATCAACACCTCGCACGTTGAGTACGATTCTCCGACTCGTCACTACGCGCACGTTGACTGCCCTGGTCACGCTGACTATGTGAAGAACATGATCACCGGTGCTGCCCAGATGGACGGCGCTATTCTGGTTTGCTCCGCTGCTGACGGCCCGATGCCGCAGACTCGCGAACACATCCTGCTGTCCCGCCAGGTAGGCGTTCCCTACATTGTCGTGTTCCTGAACAAGGCCGACATGGTAGATGACGAAGAGCTGCTGGAACTGGT
>NZ_FOUI01000006.1 GCF_900114825.1 Halopseudomonas yangmingensis
CGTCGAAGACTACGACGTTGATAGGCTGGGTGTGTAAGCGTTGTGAGGCGTTGAGCTAACCAGTACTAATTGCCCGTGTGGCTTGACCATATAACACCCAAGTAATCTGGGTATGGCCGAGACACTCAAGATCGACAATGTGGAACTGCATGAGATTGCAAACCACCGAAGCCGTACTTCATCACTGACCCAATTCGCGATGGCGTGAAAGCATAGGCCCACACGACACCGCTAAAGAATTGCTTGACGACCATAGAGCGTTGGAACCACCTGATCCCATCCCGAACTCAGAAGTGAAACGACGCATCGCCGATGGTAGTGTGGGGTCTCCCCATGTGAGAGTAGGTCATCGTCAAGCTCCAAACAAAAACCCCGATCTGGAAACAGATCGGGGTTTTTACTTTGCGCTGGCGATTAGCGCTTTAGCTTGCTCCACTCATCTTCCTGAAGCTGACGCCACATTACTTTGCCTGTAGCAGAGCGGGGCAGGCTTGCGGCGAAATCTATCTCCACGGGGCATTTGTAGGCCGCCATCTGTTGATGGCACCAGGCAATGATCTCTTCGCTGGACGGTTGCTGACCCTCGGCAGCTACAACCACTGCCTTAACGGTTTCCCCGCGGCGCGGATGTGGCATGGAGATCACGCATACCTCACGTATCGCCGGGTTGGCATACATCAACGATTCCACCTCGGCGGGCCAGACCTTGTAGCCCGAGGCGTTGATCATGCGCTTGACCCGGTCTACCAGAAAGAAATATCCATCCTCGTCGATATAGCCAAGGTCGCCGGAGCGAAAGAAGCGTTTGCCGTCCAGTTCGATAAAGGCTTGGGCGGTTGCCACCGGGTTGTTCCAGTAGCCCTGGAACACCTGTTCACCCGCCATGATGATTTCACCGACCTGTCCTGTGGGCAGTGGCTGCAAGGTTTCAACGTCAATGACGCGTGAATCCACGCCAATCACCGGTATCCCGAGGCACTGGGATTTGCAGGCCTGTGGTGGATTGCTGTGGGTGGCGGCCATGGTTTCTGACAAACCGTAGCCTTCCATGTAGCTCAACCCGGTTTTTTCCTTGAGTTTGCCGGCAATGGCTGCTGGCATGGCGGCGCCACCGCCGCCGATATTGCGCAGACTGCGCAGGTCATAGCTGTCGATCGCAGGGTCGGACAACAGGTCTATGACCATGGTGGAGATATTGCGCCAGGTGTTGACCCGGCAGCGCTGGATCAGTTCTGCCGCTACCCGTCTATCCCAGCGGGTCATCACCACCAGAGTGCCGCCGGCATACAGGGTGCTGTTCATGCAGGACTGCATACCGGTGACATGGAACATGGGTACTGAAACCAGGTGCACCAGATCGTGCCGGGCGTTGATCCAGACGGCGGTGTATACCGCAGTGGCCATCACGCTGTGGTGGGTGTGGGCACACCCCTTCGGGTTACCGGTGGTGCCGGAACTGTAGGGGATTACCGCAAGATCAGTCGGGCCGGTACTGAGGGGCGGCGGCGTATATCCCGCGCTTATGGCGTCTGACCATGCAATTACATTATCAGGCAGTCTCGCTGGCGGGTTAGCCAGAAGCTCATCCGGCAGACTAAGGTCGGTTGGCTGGCTCAGGTAGTCGCGGTAATGGGTCAGCACAATCTGATCAACCTGGCCCTGCTGCTGTAGTGGCAGAATATAGTCCAGCAGCTCGCTGGCACAGAGCGCCACCCGCGCGCCGGTGTCCTCAATCAGCCAGGCCAGTTCGGCGCTGCGGTTCATCGGGTTGACCGGAACCACCACGGCATTTGCCCGCAGAATTGCATAGAAACTGATGATGTACTGCGGGCAGTTCTGCATATACAGCAGCACTCTGTCTCCCTTGACTACGCCACAGCTGGCCAGATAACCGGCCAGCGCCTCGGCCTGTTGTTCAAGGCTTTGGTAGGTGACTCGGCTGCCGTAATAGTTGATGGCGGTGTGCTGCGGGTAGCGCAGGGCAGACACACTGATGTTGCAAAACAGATTGGTGTCCGGCAGTTCCAGATGCTGCGGAACTTGTGCAGGCCAGAATCGTGCAGATGGCTGGTTCATGCTTGTCTCTTTGTTATATGGGCATGCTAAGGCAGACTAAACGCTGCGGAGCCGGGCTGTGAAGTGCAAGTCGTTTGACTGCTGAGCCATCATAAGTGGCGCATGGGGTGGGCCGGTCAGATGTCGCATGCGGTATAGTATTGCCATGCAAAACCGAGGAGATGCCAGCATGACCCAGGATCGTGTGATCATATTCGATACCACCTTGCGCGATGGTGAACAGAGCCCCGGCGCTTCCATGACCAAGGAAGAAAAACTGCGTATCGCCAAGGCACTGGAAAAACTGCGGGTGGATGTGATCGAGGCCGGTTTTGCGATTGCCAGTCCCGGTGACTTCGAGGCAGTCAAGGCGATTGCCGACAGCATCAAGGACAGTACAGTGTGCAGCCTGTCGCGGGCAGTGGATGCTGATATCGAGCGCGCCGCCGAGGCGCTGGCTGGTGCCAACAGCGGACGTATCCATACCTTTATCGCCACAAGTCCGATCCATATGCAATACAAGCTCAAGCTGCAGCCGGATCAGGTGGTTGAGCAGGCCGTGCGAGCGGTAAAACGTGCGCGCAACCTGTGCGCCGATGTGGAGTTTTCCTGCGAGGATGCCGGTCGTTCCGAGATCGATTTTCTCTGCCGGATCATTGAGGCGGCGATTGATGCCGGCGCGCGCACCATCAATATTCCGGATACTGTTGGCTATGCGATTCCCCATCAGTTTGCGGAAACCATCCGCACCATCATTCAGCGGGTGCCGAATGCCGACAAGGCGGTTTTTTCGGTGCATTGCCATAATGACCTCGGACTTGCCGTAGCCAACTCGCTGGCTGCGGTGACGGCTGGTGCGCGTCAGGTGGAGTGCACCATCAACGGTCTTGGCGAGCGCGCGGGCAATGCCTCGCTGGAAGAAATCGTGATGGCGATCAAGACCCGTCAGGACGTGCTGGGTGTGCATACCGGCATAGTCACCGAACATATTCTCAGCACTTCACGGTTGGTGTCGGGGATTACCGGTTTTCCGGTACAACCGAACAAGGCCATCGTCGGCGCCAATGCCTTTGCCCACGAGTCCGGTATCCATCAGGATGGTGTACTCAAGCACCGTGAAACCTATGAAATCATGAGTGCCCAGTCAGTCGGCTGGCACACCAACAAGTTGTCACTGGGCAAGCTGTCCGGACGCAATGCGTTCCGCTCGCGGCTGGAGGAGCTGGGTATTCAGCTCAGTGGTGAGGAGCTGAATGCCGCCTTTGCCCGCTTCAAGGAGCTGGCTGATCGCAAGCATGAAATCTATGACGAGGACCTGCAGGCGCTGGTATCGGATACGGTGACCAATGTCGAGGAGCAGGTCCGCCTGCTGCACCTTGAGGTGGCGTCGCGGATGGGTGAAATCCCGCATGCCCATGTGTTGCTGAGTATTGACGGTGCAGAGCGTGAGGCAGACGCCGAAGGCTCGGGCCCGGTGGATGCAACCTTCAAGGCGATCGAGAAGCTTGTTGGCTCGAATGCCTCGCTGCAGCTGTACTCGGTGAATGCCATCACCGAAGGCACTGACTCGCAGGGCGAGGTGACCGTGCGCCTTGAGCGTGGTGGCCGTATCGTCAACGGTAACGGGGCCGATACCGATATCGTGGTGGCCTCGGCCAAGGCCTATATCAATGCGCTGAACCTGATGCTCTCCGGTGCGCCCAAGGCGCATCCGCAGGCGGCCGACGTCTGATGCTGGAGTCCACCCGGCTGGCCTGTTTACAGGCCATGGGTATTCAGGCCTGGACGTTGCGTCAGGCACTGCCGGGTGTGCCCGCACGCATTGCGCCGGCGAGGGCGGATCTTGTGCTGCTGCAACAGCCGGAGGTGCAGAAGCCAACTGAACCTGAGGTGGCCGCCGTCGTGACTGCCGCCGCCCCGGCTATCGATGCCCTGCGTGCGCGTTTGCAGGCGGCGGGCAGCCGCTCGGTTGAGCTGCCGTCTAAACAGCCTGCGGTAAACTCGGGTGCTACTGCTTCGCCAGCCATTCCCGCCGCGCTGCCAGCCATAACGCCCTTCCGGGTCGAGTTGTGGGCAACAGACTCGACCGCAGTGCTGCTCGAAGCGCCCGGCTTCAGCCGCAGCCGCGAGTTTTTTCGCAGCCCACAGTTGGACGATGTGCTGCGTGTACTCGAGCTGTCACTGGCTGAGCCGCTCGCGGCCTTTCACTGGCCGATCAGTCAAAGCCCGCTGCTCGATCGCAGTGCCGTGGCAGCCAGTGAGGCGCTACAGACCTTTGTGGCCTCCCGGCTTGAGGGGCGCGGGGTGTCGCAGTTACTGTGCCTCGGCCGCGGCAGCTGGCTGGTAGCACACAGCGATATTGGGTCACTGCAGCCGGGACCGTTGGCGGGGCCTGCTACGCTGCCCGGTCAGCTGTGGCTGGTTGAGGGGCTGGAACTGCTCGCACAGGCGAGCGGGCGGCAGGTGCTGTGGCAGCAACTTCAGGGTTTTCTGCGTGCGGTGCGTCACTCCCATGGCTGAGGTGTCCTTTAGGCGTATGACACTGGATGATCTGGATGCCGTGCTGCGCGTTGAGTTTGCCGCCTTCACCCATCCCTGGACCGGCGGGATTTTCCGCGACTGCATCAACTCCGGCTATGAGTGCTGGGTGATGTTGGTCGGCAGTCAGCAGGTCGGGCATACGGTGCTGATGCTCGGCGGTGATGAAGGGCATCTGCTGAACATTACGGTGAAGCCGGAAAGTCAGGGGCGCGGCCTGGGCCAGCAGCTCCTCGGGTTTATTGCAGCACGTGCCGCCGCTGCCGGGGTGGAGACCCTGTTCCTCGAGTTGCGTGCTTCCAACCGTGCTGCCTTCCGGCTTTACGAACGGTTTGGTTTCAACGAGGTGGGGCGGCGCAAGGGCTATTACCCGGCGGTAGGTGGGCGCGAAGATGCGCTGGTGATGGCCTGCATGCTCGACCCTGAGGATTGTCCGGCGTGACGCACCAACGCCAGACGGCGTCCAACCGGCTATTCAACCTGGAAAATGGAATTACGCATGTCTGAGTTGCAGCAATTGTTTGCCAACAACCGCGACTGGGCCGAAGCGATAAAGCAGGAAGATACGGACTTTTTCAGCAAACTGGCCAACCAGCAGGCACCTGAATACCTGTGGATCGGTTGTGCCGATTCGCGGGTACCGGCTAACGAGATTGTCGGCCTGTTGCCGGGTGAGTTGTTCGTCCACCGCAATGTGGCCAATGTGGTGCTGCACACCGATCTCAACTGCCTGTCGGTGATGCAGTACGCCGTCGACGTGCTCAAGGTCAAGCACATCATTGTCACCGGCCACTATGGCTGTGGTGGTGTGCGTGCTGCCATGCAGCAGCAACAACTGGGCTTGATTGATGGCTGGCTGCGCAGCATCCGCGACCTGTATTACGAACAGCGTGGCCGGTTGCAGCTGCTGGCCAGTGAAGAGTCACGGCTTGACCTGATGTGCGAGCTGAACGTGATTCAGCAGGTCGCCCATGTCAGCCACACCAGCATAGTGCAGAACGCCTGGCACCGCGGTCAGCCCCTGTCTGTGCACGGCTTTATCTATGGCATCAAGGATGGCCAGCTGAAGGATCTCGGCGTGACGGTCACCAGTTCCGAGCAAATCCCCGAGCAATACCGCCTGACGCCCCCGGCGGAAATCAACTGCGCCGGTCAGTAGTTATCAGCATGTATCGGCTCTGCGTAATTCCCGGGGATGGTATCGGTCGCGAGGTGGTGCCGGTTGCCGTGCGCGCCTTGCAACGCCTGTTGCCGGGGTTGCAGACCATTCAGCTGGAGGCTGGATGGGACTGTTTTACCCGGCATGGCACAAGTGTGCCGCAGGCTACCCTGGAGCAGTTGCGCGAACATGGCGCCGGGCTGTTTGGCGCAGTGTCCTCGCCGTCCGGTGCTGTCCCCGGCTACCGCAGCGCAATCCTGACGCTGCGTCAGCAACTGGATCTGTACCTCAACCTGCGTCCGGTTCGCAGCCTGCCGGGGGTGTCCACGCGGGATGATGTGGATCTGCTGTTGCTGCGGGAGAATACCGAATGCCTGTACGTTGGTCGGGAGCGCATGCTGGGTGATGACGTGACGATTGCCGAGCGGCAGATTTCCCGCCGCGCCAGCGAGCGGCTGGCGGCCTGCGCTGTGGCCCTGGCGCCGCAGCGCCAGCCGCGACGGATTACTCTGGTGCACAAGGCCAATGTGCTGCCGCTGACCTGTGGCCTGTTTCGCGACAGTTGCCGGTCGGTGTTGGAGGCTGCTGGACTGTCGGCGCTGGTGGATGAACGGCTGGTCGATGTGGCTGCCCTGCAACTGGTGCAGGAGCCGCAGAATTTCGACATGCTGCTGACGACCAATCTGTTTGGCGACATTCTCTCGGATCTGGCCAGCCACTGGGGTGGCGGGCTGGGGTTGGCACCCTCGCTGAATCTGGGCGATGGCATCGCGCTGGCCGAACCAGTGCACGGCAGTGCCCCGGATATTGCAGGCACTGGCCGCGCCAATCCGGCGGCGGCACTGCTGAGTGCTGCCCTGTTGCTGCGGCATCACTGGCACTTGCCGGAGCAGGCCGCACTGCTGGAGTCAGCAGTCGATGCCGCCCTGGCCTTGCTGGCTGGACAGTCCACCGGCACCCGCACTACCGCGCTTGTTGAGCAGCGGGTACTGGAGCATCTGCAGCGGCTGGCTTGAAGCAGCGGGATTGATCCCCGATACTGCCTGCAGTTACGGTGCTGCGGCGCCGGATTTCCATTGTTCCAGCTGAGTATTGCGCATGACCACAGATGCCGCCCCCGCGCTGATCCGCGAAACCTTTCCGGTCGGCCCCCTGCAGTGCAACTGCACCATCATTGGCGACCCCCTGACGAAAAAGGCCATAGTGGTCGATCCGGGTGGGGATCATCAGTTTATCCTGCAGCGCCTGGAGATCTTGGGGCTGAAGGTGGTCAGCATCATTCACACACACGCCCACCTGGATCATTTTCTTGCTTCCGGGGAAATGAAAAAGGCCACAGGCGCCAGCCTGCACCTGCATGAGGACGACAAGTTCCTGTGGGACAACCTGGAAATGCAGTGCCGGATGTTCGGTGTGCCCTATACCCCGGTGCCGGCCCCGGATCAGTGGTTGCGTGATGACGAGGAACTGGCCTGTGGTTGCGGCGTAGCCTTGCACACGCCGGGGCACACGCCGGGGTCGATGAGTTTCTGGTTCCCGCGTGACAAGCTGCTGATCGCCGGGGATACGCTGTTTCGCCGGGGTATTGGTCGTACTGATCTGTGGGGCGGGGATTATGCGAGTATCGAGAAATCCATTCGCCAGCGTCTGTACCGGCTGGATGAGGACGCGGTGGTGGTGACCGGACATGGGCCGGATACGCGCATCGGCGATGAAATGCGCAGCAATCCCTTTGTGCGTGGTTGAGTGCTGAACCATCAGAGTTTTTGCGGGTCTTTAGGGGTGATTGGCCGTGCAGGGTGTTATCCTGCATTGGTAGCAACAACCAACAAGGATATTGTCAATGAAAACTCAAGGCTTGATCGTTGCCGGATTTGCCGCACTGCTGATGACCGGCTGTGCTACTCAGAATCCTTACACCGGTGAGCAGCAGACCAGCAAATCAACCATTTATGGTCTGGGCGGCGCCGCTGCCGGTGCCGTGGTAGGTGCGGCCACCTCCAGTAAGAAGGACCGCACAAAAGGGGCGCTTATTGGTGCTGCGGTAGGTGGTGCGGCAGGTGGCGGTTACGGTTACTACGTTGATCAGCAGGAAGCCCGCTTGCGCCAGGAGCTGACCGGCACAGGCGTACAGGTGATTCGCAATGGCAACGATCTGCAGTTGGTGATGCCGGGTAATATCACCTTTGCGACCAACTCATCGGATATCTCCAGTAGCTTCTATCCGACGCTGAATTCACTGGTGAAGGTATTCAAGGAGTTTGACAAGAACGGTATCGATATCGTCGGTCATACTGACAGTACCGGTTCGATGGAGCTGAACATGCGCCTGTCACAGCAACGTGCCAGCAGCGTGGCCTCGTATCTGACCGGTCAGGGCGTGTTGCCGGGTCGTATCAGCAGCCGTGGCGTCGGCCCGACCCAGCCGATTGCCAGTAACGATACAACTACTGGTCGGGCACAGAACCGCCGGGTGGAAATCAACCTGCGTCCGCTGTAAAAGCCTGCAGGTATCTGTAAAAAGCCAGCCCGAAAGGCTGGCTTTTTACATTGGTCCATTGCTCAGTTGCGTTTCGGGTATTGCTGGTATAGCTGATCCAACAGCGCATCCTTGTCTTCCCACAGACCGTTGACCCATTGCTGGAAGCGCTCGCGGAAGGCTGCATCGTTCTGGTAGTCCTGGCCGAGAAATTCGGCGGGGATCGGACGAATGCTGCAGCGCACTACCACGCTGCGCACCTTGCCGCAGAGCAAGTCCCAGAAGGTCGGGTCGCCATCCGGGTAGTGGATGGTGATATCCACCAGCGAGCGCAGTTGCTCACCCATGGCATCCAGTACAAAGGCAACTCCACCAGACTTGGGTTTCAGCAGGTGGCGGAACGGTGATTGCTGCTGGTCATGCTTGGCCTTGGTAAACCGGGTGCCCTCAAGGAAGTTGAACACCGCGACCGGGGTGGTCTTGAATTTCTCGCAGGCCTTGCGTGTGGTGGCCAGATCCTGGCCGGCTTTCTCCGGATGCTTTTCCAGATAGGCCTTGCTGTAGCGTTTCATAAAGGGGAAATCCAGCCCCCACCAGCACAGGCCAATCACCGGGACCCAGATCAGTTCCTGCTTGAGGAAAAACTTCAGCATCGGCATGCGGCGATTCAGGGCGTGCTGCAGGGCCAGGATGTCGACCCAGCTGCGGTGGTTGCTGGTAACCAGATACCAGCCATTCTGGTCCAGGCGTTCACGGCCCTGAATATCCCATTCAATGCGTCGGTTCAGGTGCATCCAGCCGCTGTTGCCGAGTATCCAGATTTCGGCGATGCGAATCAGTACGCGGGTCAGCAAGCGCTGCAGTGGTGGTATTGGTAGCAACTTGAGCAGTGACAGAGGAATCAACAGTGACGCCCAGAACAGGGTATTCAGGGCCAGCAGCAGCGCTGCGATTGTGCCGCGCAGGGCGGCGGGCAGGAAGCTCAGCATCGATTCTCGCTTGCGTCCGGCACCCGGAGGACCGGGCGCCGGGCGTACATCAGTGGTTGTCGGCAGACTGGATGGCAGTCAGTGCAATAGTGTATACGATGTCATCCACCAGCGCTCCGCGCGAAAGGTCATTGACCGGCTTGCGCAAGCCCTGCAGCATCGGGCCGACACTGACTACGTTGGCACTGCGCTGCACCGCCTTGTAGGTAGTGTTGCCGGTGTTCAGGTCGGGGAAGATGAATACCGTTGCCTGGCCTGCTACCGGACTATCCGGTGCTTTTTGCTTGCCAACGCTGGCAATCGCCGCAGCATCGTACTGCAGTGGGCCGTCGATCAGCAGATCCGGCGCCTTTTCCCGGGCCAGTCGGGTGGCTTCGCGCACCTTGTCGACATCGGCGCCGGTGCCCGAACTTCCGGTGGAGTAGCTGATCATGGCGACCCTTGGCGGGATGCCGAAAGAGGCTGCCGAGCGGGCGCTTTGGATGGCAATTTCTGCCAGTTCCTCGGCGTTCGGGTCCGGGTTCACCGCACAATCGCCATAGACCAGTACCTGTTCCTGTAGCAGCATGAAGAACACCGAGGACACCAGATTGTATTCCGGGGCTGTCTTGATCAGCTGGAATGCCGGTCGAATAGTGTTGGCGGTGGTGTGAATGGCACCGGATACCAGTCCGTCTACCTCGTCCAGTGCCAGCATCATGGTGCCCAATACCACGTTGTCTTCCAATTGCTGTAGCGCCATAGGCGCATTCAGTCCGCGTCCCTTGCGCAGCTCGATCATCGGTTCGACATAGCGCTCGCGGACGCTGTCCGGATCAATAATCTGCAGCCCTTCGGGCAGCGTGATGTGCTGGGCACGCGCTACCGCCTCAACCGATTCCGGTTTGGCCAGCAGGATGCACTGAGCAATACCGCGGCGCTGGCAGATGGCTGCTGCCTGTACGGTGCGCGGTTCGTCACCCTCGGGTAGTACGATGCGTTTTCCAGCTTTCTGTGCGCGGCGTACCAGTTCGTAGCGAAACGCCGGCGGCGACATGCGCAGCTCGTTAGGCGTGCCGCAGCGGCGCTGCAGCCAGGCGTGGTCGATGTGCGAGGCAACATAGTCGGTGACTCGGGTGGCCCGCCCGCTGTCATCAATCGGGATTTCGCGGTTCATGCGATCCAGGTTGGTCGCGGTATTGAAGCTGTTGCTGTCAACCACCATCAGCGGCAGTCCGCTATCCAGTGCCGGTTGGCAAAGCTCCAGAATGCGCGGGTCTGGTGCCATGCCGCCGGTCAACAGCAGGCCGGCCAGTGGTGTGCCGGCCAGGGACGCCAGGCTGCTGGCAATAATAATGTCGTCACGGTCGCCCGGCGTGACGATCAGCGCGCCCGGTTTCAGCCGGTAGATAATGTTTGGCACGGTGCGTGCGCACAGGGCAATGTCCATGACCCGGCGCTGGTCTATATCCCCTGCGTGCAGGGTGCGGGCTCCCAGCAGTTGGGCTACATCCGAGGTGCGCGGTGCGTTCAGTTCATCCTGCCAGGGCACGCAGCCGATCAGGCGGAAATCCTCGGTATCCAGCACCTTGGATTGCTGCTTCAGAGCCAGTGCAAATTCCTTCAGGGTTTGTTTCAGCTCGCTGCGATCCACTGGCAGGGTGTCGGCATTTTCCAGGCCCTGTACCTTGTTGACGATGACCCCGAGCACCTTGGGATGGCGTGGTCCGCCGAAGGTTTGTGCGTGAATTTCGATACGGTCGGCCAGGCTGGCCATGTCGTCGCCATCGGGTGCAGTGACCAGAATGACATCGGCATCCAGCGTCTTGGCCAGATGGTAGTTGATGCGCGCGGCATAGCTGACGTGGCGGGTTGGCACCATGCCTTCCACCACCACTACGTCGGCACCCTCGGCAGCTTCGCGGTAACGGCTGACAATGTCTTCCAGCACATCATCCAGTTCGCCATTGGCCAGACGGTGCTCTACTTCGCCTAACGGCAGAGGTGTGGGCGGTTGCAGGCCAAGGGTGCGGCTGATCAGTTCTGTTGAGCGTTCTGGGCCTGCATCACCGGGGTGCGGCTGGGCGATAGGTTTCAGGAAGTGGGTGCGCAGGCCGCTGCGCTCCAGAGCGCGAACCAGACCCAGGCTGGTGGAAGTCAGGCCTACGCCAAACCCGGTGGGGGCGATGAAAAAAGTGTGCATGGCAAGTCTCCGTAGGGTCAGGCGCCGGGCGCGTCAAGCAGCGCCAGACTCTCGTCGGCAATCTGGCGTTCTTCGTCGGTGGGGATCACCAGAATGGCGGGTGATCCTGCCTGCTGGATCTGTCCGGCCTGGCCGCGCGGCAATTGCTGGTTTGCAGCAGGGTCAACGGAAAGGCCAAGTACCTGCAGGTGCGCAACGGTCTTCGCGCGTATCAATGGTGAGTTTTCGCCAATGCCACCGGTAAAAATCAGCCCGTCAAGACGAGGCAGGGCTGCAGTCAGGCCGGCCAGGGAGCGGGCCAAACGGTAGCAGAACACCTCGATGGCCAGCGTGGCGCCGGCATGCCCTTGCTTGTGGGCTTCCTCCAGTGTGCGCATGTCGTTGGAGAGTCCGGACAGCCCCAGCAGACCGCTTTCACGGTTCAGCAGGTTTTCGATGCGCGGTATGTCCCAGCCCAGTGCCCGGTGCAGGTGAGCATAGAGGTTGGGGTCCACATCACCGCTGCGGGTGCCCATGACCAGCCCCTCAAGAGGCGTCAGACCCATACTGGTATCCAGGCTGTGATCGTCCAGAATCGCACAACTGGAGCAGCCGTTGCCCAGATGTGCGGTCAGCCAGGCGCCGCTACCTGACGGCTTGCCCAGCAGTAGGCTGGCCTGACGGCTGACATAACGATGGCTGGTGCCGTGAAAGCCGTAACGACGCACGCCCTGCTCGCGGTAGAGGTTTTCCGGCAAAGCGTAACGATAGGCGTGCGGCGGCATGCTTTGATGAAAGGCGGTATCGAAGATGGCGGTATGTGGAACCTGATCAAAAACCAGCATGGCAGCCCGGATACCGATCAGATTGGCCGGGTTGTGCAGTGGTGCCAGAGGGGCGCTGGCTTCAATGGCTTGCAATACCTGCTCATCAATCAGGCTTGCGCCGGTAAAGTGTTCGCCACCATGCACCACGCGGTGACCGACGGCGCTCAATGGCTGGTCAGCGTGCTCGCCAATCAGCGGCAGCAAGGCGGTCAAGGCGGTTTGATGATCCGCCCCCGGCAGTTCGCGGGTCTGTTTGAGGCTGCCGGCTTTCCAGTGCAGGCAGGCTGAAGGGCTTTCCAGTTGCTCTGCCAGGCCGCTGATCAGGGGTTGGCTGTCACCTTCACGGCGCAGGGCGAATTTGATGGATGAACTACCACAGTTAATTACCAGTACCAGACGTGAAGACATGCAGAGTTTTCCGAAGATGAAGCATTGAAGTGCCCAATTGTAGACAAAATACCGGCAAGCTGCTGCGGCGAGATTGTCGCAGGCCCCCTGTTCGCGGGATGCGTTTGTCATTCAATCGGCGTACACTGCCCCTTTTACAAATGAACTGACAGGTATCCAGATTATGCAGATTTCCGCCAACAAGGCTGTCTCCATCGACTACACCCTGACTAACGACGGTGGTGAGGTCATCGACTCCTCCGCTGGCGGCCAGCCGCTGGTTTACCTGCACGGTGCAGGTAATATCATTCCCGGCCTGGAAAGCGCCCTTGAAGGCAAGCAGGTAGGTGACGAGCTGAATGTGTCGATTGAGCCGGAAGAGGCCTATGGCGAATTCAGCGCCGAGCTGGTGGCAGTACTGGGTCGTCAGATGTTCGAGGGTGTGGATGAGCTGGAAGTCGGTATGCAGTTCCATGCTTCGGCACCGGACGGCGGCATGCAGATCGTTACCATTACCGCCCTGGACGGTGATGAGGTCACTGTGGATGGCAACCATCCGCTGGCTGGCCAACGGCTGACTTTCGAGGTCAAGGTGATCGATATTCGCGATGCCAGTGAAGACGAACTTGCCCATGGTCACATCCATGGCGAAGGTGGTGTACACCACTGAGTTGTGCCGGGTCCCTGTTGTCCAGGGACCCTCTGTTTCTGTCTGTCTGTCTGCGACGCCCTGCGTCCGTCCCCGCCCCCTCTCTGATTTGTACGCCGTTGTGATTCTGCCGGTTATGCCCGGACGGTCTTCATAGCTGTGGATCACGCAGCATTATCACTAATCATTATGATGGTTATTTAAAAGATATGACCGGTCGTATAGTGTCCGCTATGAACAGCATTCAAGACAAACGTGCACGCATTCTGGCCGCCGGTACCGAGGTGATGCTGCGCAAGGGTTACAACGGTACCGGCGTGCAGGAGATTACCCAGGGTGCCGGTGTGCCCAAGGGCTCCTTCTATCACTATTTCGAGAGCAAAGAAGACTTTGCCATTCAGGCGTTGCATTACTACTACACGCCGCGTCTGGAGCGCTTTGCCAATGCCCTCGCTGCCAGTGACGTTTCGCCCCGCGAGCGAATCCTGCGCTGCTACCGGGACCTGGTCGGTTACTTTGCCAATCAGGAACAGCCTACCCACCAGTGCTTTATTGGCAGCCTGTGCCACGAAAAGGCCGACGAAAGTCAGCCGATCGGTTATGCCGCCAGCGCCATCCTCAAGCGCTCCAGTGATTTGCTGGCCGATTGCCTGGAGCAGGCAAAAGCCGCCGGCGAGTTGCCGGCACAGAGCGACTCGCAGGCACTGGCCGGATTTATCGGTGCAGCCTGGGAAGGTGCCCTGTTGCGCATGAAGATTGACCGGCAGATTGGTCCGTTACGGGTGTTCATCGAACAACTGGAGCGTTTGCTGAGTCATTGAGTGTCCCGATGAGGCTTGACTGCCTACAACCAGACGACCGGTCATACGGATACGGTCGCAACCGGTGGCTCAGGCCGCCAGCTCCCCCATCATCCCTATTTGGAGAACGTCTAATGACCGCTGATGTCAGATCCCTGTTCCAGTCCTTCAGTTATGGACCGCTGCAACTGAAGAACCGTATCGTCATGGCTCCGATGACCCGTAACTTTTCGCCGGGCAACGTGGTCAACGAGGCGGTGGTCGAGTATTACCGCAAGCGTGCCGAGGCAGGTGTTGGCCTGATCGTCACCGAGGGCACCTATATCGGTCATGCGGCGGCCAATGGCTATGCCAATGTGCCGGCAATCCATGGTGAGGCGGCGCTGGCCGGCTGGAAAAAAGTAGTCGATGCAGTGCACGCGGCCGGCGGCAAGATTGCTCCGCAGCTCTGGCATGTGGGCAACGTGCGGCGCCTGGGTACTGAGCCGGATGCCAGCGTGCCGGGCTACGGTCCTATGCAGAAGCTCAAGGACGGCAAGGAAGTTGTGCATGGCATGACCAAACAGGACATCGCCGATGTGGTGGCTGCCTTCGCCCAGGCTGCCCGTGATTCCAAGGCCATCGGGTTTGATGCGATCGAGTTGCATGGTGCCCATGGCTACCTGATCGACCAGTTCTTCTGGGAAGGCACCAACCAGCGCGACGACGAGTATGGCGGCAGCATGGCCAATCGTGGGCGATTTGCGGTGGAAATTATCCGTGCCGTGCGCGACGCAGTTGGCCCGGAATTCCCGATCATTTTCCGCTTCTCCCAGTGGAAAATGCAGGATTACAGCGCCCGTCTGGCGCACAACCCTGAAGAGCTGGAGGCCTTCCTCAAGCCATTGGCCGAGGCCGGCGTGGATATTTTCCACTGTTCGCAGCGTCGCTTCTGGGAGCCCGAGTTTGATGGTTCTGATTTGAATCTGGCAGGTTGGGCACGCAAGATCACCGGCAAGCCGGCAATCACTGTTGGCAGTGTCGGGCTCGACAGCGAGTTCCTTGAGTACATGGTCAAGACCGAGAAGGTGGCACAAACTGCCAATATTGACGATCTGCTCAAGCGCCTGCAGGCAGACGAGTTCGATCTGGTAGCTGTTGGCCGTGCCTTGATCGTGGATCCCGCCTGGGCAGACAAGGTCCGCGATGGTCGTTTCGAGGATATCCTGCCATTCAGCCGCGAGGCGCTTGGCCAACTGGCCTGAGTCAAGGCTGCAACTGGCCTGCCGGCAATGCCGTGCAGGCCGCTTGCTGCAGATACCCCTCGAAGCGCTGTACAACCTGCGACCAGTCCAGTTGGCAGGCGCGATGACGTGCATGCAGACGGATATTGCGGCGGCCCTGGGCATCGGCAATCAGCCAGGTCAGGTTGTCGATGAACTGGGCTTCGTCAGCCATGTCGGCCAAACAGCCACTGATGCGATCACTGATGTGTTGTCCGGCGGCGGCGTGCTCGAAGGCACATACCGCCAGCCCGGACGCCATGGCCTCTGTCACAACGTTGCCGAAGGTTTCACTGAGCGACGGAAAAATAAAAATGTCAGCACTGGCATAGGCGCGGGCCAGTGATTCCCCCTCCAGCATTCCGGTAAAGAGCGCGCCAGGCAGCCGCCGCTGTAGTTCGGCACGCTGCGGACCGTCACCTACAATCACCAGCCGAAGCGAGATATTGTTCAGGATCTGCCTGCTGCGCAGCGTTTGCCAGGCATCTACCAGCAATTGCAGGTTTTTCTCGGCTGCCAGCCGTCCTGTGTGCAGTAATACCAGATCACCCTCAGCCACTCCCCAGCTGCGTCGCAGGGCCGGGTCCCGATGGGCCGGAGAAAACTGTTCGCAGTCAACGCCGCGACCAAGCAGAGTGCAGGGTTGGATGCCCAGTTGCTGCAGTTCGCGCAGGTGTGAGTGACTGGCGGCAAGGGTCAGTCGTGTGTGGTTGTGGAACCAGCGTAGATAGCTCGCCATGCTGCCCTGCAGAAATCCCAGCCGGTAATGGTTGCAATAGCCATCGAAGCGGGTATGGAAGCCGCTGATCACCGGGATGCCCATGCGTCTGGCAAGCCGCAGGGCTGACCAGCCGAGAGGGCCTTCAGTGGCCAGGTACACGGCATCCGGGAGTTGCTGCTGCCACAACCGACGCAGTGCGCTGGTCGCTGGCAGTCCCCACTGTAATTGCGGGTAGCCAGGTAAAGGCATGCCGCGTACACGCAGGTCTGTGCGGGCTGATGCCTGGTTCAGGCCGATTTTCTCGGCGCCCTGCGCTGGCCGGACAATCTGCAGATGATGGCCGCGGGCAAGCAGACCCTGACTGAGATGGCTCAGGGTATTGGTCACCCCGTTGATTTGGGGTGACCAGGTTTCGCTGACAAGGGTAAAACACTGTGCCGTTTTCATCGACACAGTGTCGGTCAGCCGGGTTATCGGCAGATGATGTTTTTATTGCGGTTTAATGATTGCGGGGCTGTTGCCTGTTTCAGTTGCCCTGTTGCCGGGCCTCGCGCACCCAGAGCAGAGTGGCGCCTGCCACAGCAGCCGGCATGACCAGCAGGTTGACCAATGGCAACATCAGCCCGAAGTAGACGGGCAGGCCAAAACCGAGCACCTTCATGCGCTGTTTGCGAAGTTGCAACAGCATGTCATTGAAGCCGACCTGATCGTTGTCTGCCTGATAGTCCAGATACTGCACCGCCATCATCCATACACCGAACAGCAACAGCAGAGGCGAGGCCAGAAGATTGATCCCCGGCAACAGGCTGAGCAGCAGCAAGGCCAGCAGCCGCGGCAGATAATAGGCCAGCTTGCGTAATTCGCGTCCAAGGCTGCGCGGCACGCTGATTAACAGCGCCTGCCAGCTTTGATCGGGACTGGCGCTGCCGCGCTCATCGGCGGCGACACGTTCGGCCAGCATGCCGTAGAAGGGTGAGGCAATCAGATTGGCCACCACGCTGAAGCCGAAGAACAGTGCCAGCAATACTACCAGGGCAAAAATCGGCCACATCAGCCACTCGAGAAACCCCAGCCATTGAGGAAGTCCGCCGATCAGGCTGTCCATCCAGCGCCCGAAGGCACTTGCGCCCCAGCCGATCAGGCTGGCGAACAGCACAAGATTGAGTGCCAGCGGGATCAGCACAAAGCGGCGCACGCCCGGCTGGCGAATACGTTGCAGCCCCAGGCGCAGGTAGCCGGGGCCGCTAACGGCGGATTGCGATAGTGACACGGACTGGCTCCAGAGCGCCGATCAAAGGGTTGACCCGGATGTGTCAGTGAAAGCCCTGCACGGCCGGAATCCATAGGTATACACTATCCGCCCGATCGACAGATTGAAATCCCCGTTGCCGGGCGTGGCCCTTATGATGACGCCCGACACCTGCACAGGAGTGTCCAATGAGTGTTCTGGTAAACCGTCCGGCTCCGGACTTCGTGGCGCCGGCGGTGCTGGCTGATGGCAGTATCGTAGATGCCTTTGATTCAACCAGTCTGCGTGGCCGTTATGTGGTGCTGTTTTTCTGGCCGCTGGATTTCACCTTTGTCTGTCCGTCCGAGATCATTGCCCACAACAACCGTATCGACAAGTTCCGTGCCCTTGATGTGGAGGTGGTTGGCGTTTCTGTTGATTCGCAGTACACGCATTACGCCTGGCGTAATACGCCGGTGGAACAGGGTGGTATAGGCCCGGTCGAGTTCACCATGGTAGCTGACGTCAAGCACGAGATAGTGCGCGCTTACGGTATCGAGCATGAAGACGGTGTGGCGCTGCGCGCCTCTTTCCTGATTGACCGTGACGGACGGGTGCAGCATCAGGTAGTGAACAACCTGCCGCTGGGTCGTGAAGTGGACGACATGATCCGCCTGATCGAGGCGCTGCAATTTACCGAAGAGCACGGTGAGGTTTGTCCGGCCGGCTGGCGCAAGGGGCAAAAAGGCATGCAGGCCAGTGCCGCCGGGGTGTCGTCCTATCTGGCCGCGAACGCCGAACAGCTTTGAATTCATCGAATATCACGGCCGCCTGCGGCCTTTGGAGGAAATATGTCTGACGTGCGTCATCACCGCCTGATCATCCTGGGTTCCGGCCCTGCGGGCTACACCGCGGCCGTGTATGCCGCCCGGGCAAACCTCAAGCCGGTGCTGATCACCGGTATGCAGATGGGCGGACAGCTGACCACCACTACCGAGGTCGACAACTGGCCGGGTGACGTGGCCGGTGTGCAGGGCCCGGAGCTGATGGAGCGGATGCGTATGCATGCCGAGCGCTTCGAGACCGAGATTGTCTTCGACCATATCAATCGCGTCGATCTGACCAAGCGTCCGCTCAGCCTCTGGGGTGACAATGGTGAATATCAGTGCGATGCGCTGGTGATTGCCACAGGCGCCTCGGCACGCTACATCGGCCTGCCGTCGGAAGAGGCCTTTATGGGTAAAGGCGTATCCGCCTGCGCCACCTGTGACGGGTTCTTCTACCGTAACCAGCATGTCGGCGTAATTGGTGGTGGCAACACCGCCGTGGAAGAGGCGCTGTATCTGGCCAATATCGCCAGCAAGGTGACCCTGGTGCACCGCCGCGATACCTTCCGCGCCGAGAAAATCCTGATCGACAAGCTGATGAGCCGGGTGGCAGAGGGCAAGATAGAACTCAAACTGAACGCCAATCTGGAAGAGGTGCTGGGTGACGAGAGCGGTGTGACCGGCATGCGTATCCGTCTGGATACCGGTGCGAGTGAGGATATCGAGTTGCGCGGTGTGTTTATCGCCATTGGCCACAGCCCGAATACCGGCCTGTTTGAAGGGCAGTTGGAGATGAAGGGCGGTTACCTCACTGTGCATGGCGGCAGCGAAGGCAACGCCACCCAGACCAGTATTGCCGGCGTGTTTGCTGCAGGCGACGTGGCCGATCATATTTATCGTCAGGCGATCACATCGGCCGGCTCCGGCTGCATGGCCGCGCTGGATGCCGAGCGGTATCTGGATCAGCACTGATCCTTGCTGGATGTCTTGAAGCGGATGTCCTTTTTAGGGCGTCCGCATCTTCTGGCTTATTGATTTAAGTCAAGTTAATTTTTTTGTTTGTTGTAACTGTTTTTGAGGATAAGATTCGCGGCGGCCATGAGGGCCACCTGCTATTACATGTAAGGATCTTATTCGATGAAAATCAACCGCTCGATTGCGCTTTCAGTCATGCTTGCCGCCTCTACCGCTCTGGTGACTGGTTGCGCGAGCATTATCAGTGATTCTCAGTACCCGGTTGCCATGACTTCAGCGCCTGCTGGCGCATATTTTGAAGTTCGTAATGAGACGGGGGTAGTGATTCATCAAGGAACAACTCCCAGCACGGTTACCCTGAAAGCAGGCGACGGGTTCTTTAGCGGAGCCAATTATTCCGTAACGTTCAAGAAAGACGGATATGCTGATCAAGTTAACGCTATCCAGCCGAGCATTGATGGCTGGTACGTTGCCAATATTTTATTTGGTGGGCTGATTGGTTTGCTGATTGTTGATCCGGCGACCGGTGCAATGTACAAGTTGCCGGAAGGCTCTACTGCTTCGCTTTCCCCTCTCAAGGTGCAAATTGGTCAGCATGAGTTGAATGTTGTCAGTCTGGATGCGCTGAGCGCGGAGCAGAAGCTTGCAATGGTTCCGCTTGCTCGCTGAGTATTGAAGGTAGCTGAAGGGAGGGTCGCATTTGCGGCCCTTTTTTGTGCTCGCCTTGGTTTGTTTGCTGTCTTCATGCCATACGAGTCATGCATGAAGAGTTCTACTAGATGGTGCCCCGAGGGAGAATCGAACTCCCACTCTGTCACCAGAAACGGATTTTGAATCCGCCGCGTCTACCAGTTCCGCCATCGGGGCCAATTGCAGGTCGGGGCGGAGTATACGAACCGTTACAGTTGGTGGTCAATGGCATTCGTGGCCTGCTGCCGGCTTTTCCGCTACCATGGGCGACTTTTTTTCATCCCCTGAAGCCTGGTTTGTATGCACGTCAGTGATTTCCATTTCGATCTGCCTGATAACCTGATCGCCCGCCACCCTCTTGCCGAGCGCCGTGCCAGTCGTCTGCTCTGCCTTGACGGGCCGAGCGGTGCGCTGGCACATCGACAATTTGTCGACCTGCTGGACTATCTGCGCCCCGGCGATCTGATGGTGTTCAACGATACCCGGGTGATTCCGGCGCGGCTGTTCGGGCGCAAGGAAAGTGGCGGGCAGCTGGAGATTCTGGTCGAGCGGGTGCTGGACGGGCAGCGGGTGCTGGCGCATGTGCGCTCGAGCAAGTCGCCGAAACCCGGCAGCCTGATCCTGCTTGAGGATGGCACGCCAGTGCGCATGCTGGCCCGTCACGGGGCCTTGTTCGAACTGGGTTTTGATACCGATGTGCTGGCGTTGCTTGAGCGTGTCGGGCATATGCCGTTGCCGCCCTATATCGACCGGCCGGATGAGACGGCTGACCGTGAGCGTTACCAGACCGTGTATGCCGACAAGGCCGGCGCGGTGGCGGCGCCGACCGCCGGCCTGCATTTTGACCGCGAACTGCTGGCGGCGATTGAATCCATGGGCGTGCAAACCGCCCGGGTCACCCTGCATGTGGGGGCCGGTACCTTCCAGCCGGTGCGTGTCGAGCGCATTGAAGAGCATCACATGCACAGCGAGTGGCTGGAGGTCAGTGCCGGGGTGGTGGAGGCCGTCAGGGCCTGCAAGGCGCGTGGCGGGCGGGTGATCGCCGTGGGAACCACCAGCGTGCGCTCACTGGAAACTGCCGCCCAGTCCGGCGAGATCGCGCCCTACACGGGCGACACCGATATCTTTCTGTACCCCGGCAAGCGTTTCAATGTGGTGGATGCACTGGTGACCAACTTCCATCTGCCGGAGTCGACCCTGCTGATGCTGGTGGCGGCCTTTGCCGGCTACCCGCAGGCCATGGCCGCCTATCGCGCCGCAGTGGAACAGCAATACCGCTTTTTCAGTTACGGGGATGCCATGTTCATCACCCGCAATCCGGCGCCGCAAGGCCCCGAGGACAGATCATGAGTCATATGCACTTCGAATTGTTGGCCACCGATGGCAAGGCCCGTCGAGGTCGCCTGACCTTCCCGCGCGGGGTAGTGGAAACGCCGGCCTTTATGCCGGTTGGCACCTATGGGACGGTAAAGGGCATGTTGCCGCGCGACATCGAGGCGATCGGTGCGCAGATCATCCTTGGCAATACCTTTCACCTGTGGCTGCGTCCGGGCACCGAGGTGATACGCCAGCACGGTGATCTGCACGACTTCATGCAGTGGCAGGGCCCGATTCTCACCGACTCCGGTGGCTTTCAGGTGTTCAGTCTCGGTGCCATGCGCAAGATCAAGGAGGAGGGGGTGTATTTCTCCTCGCCGGTGAATGGTGCCAAGGTGTTTATGGGGCCGGAGGAGTCGATGCAGGTACAGCGCGAGCTGGGCTCCGATATTGTGATGATCTTTGATGAATGCACGCCGTACCCGGCGGATCACGATACCGCGCGGCGCTCCATGGAGCTGTCGCTGCGCTGGGCGCAGCGCTCGAAAAATGCACACGAGGGCAATCCCTCGGCGCTGTTCGGCATTGTCCAGGGCGGCATGTACGAGGATTTGCGCCTGCGCTCACTGGAGGGGCTGGAGCAGATCGGCTTTGACGGCTTGGCGATTGGTGGCCTGTCGGTGGGCGAGCCCAAGGAAGAGATGATCCGCGTACTGGATTTTCTGCCGCCGCAGATGCCGGCCGACAAGCCGCGCTACCTGATGGGGGTTGGCAAACCGGAGGATTTGGTCGAGGGCGTGCGTCGCGGCGTCGACATGTTCGATTGCGTGATGCCAACCCGCAATGCGCGTAACGGTCATCTGTTCGTTGACAGTGGCGTGCTGAAAATTCGCAATGCGGTGCACCGGCATGACCAGTCACCGCTGGATGCCGGCTGCGACTGCTATACCTGCCAGCATTTCTCCCGCGCCTATCTGCACCATTTGGACAAATGCGGTGAAATGCTCGGCAGCATGCTCAATACCATCCACAATCTGCGCCATTACCAGCGACTTATGGCCGGTTTGCGCGAGGCTGTGCATCAGGGTAAATTGGACCACTTTGTCGAGGCCTTCTACGCTCGACTGGGTCGCCCGGTGCCGCCGCTGGAGACTTGAAATCCGCCATTCAGGCACCATAAACCCCATCTTGCGCTTACGCATATCAACAGGAGCAACACATGAGCTTTTTCATCCCCAGCGCCATGGCCCAGTCCGCCGGTGGAGCTGCACCTGCCGGTGCAGGCTTCGAGTGGATTTTCCTGATCGGTTTTCTGGCGATCTTCTACCTGATGATCTGGCGTCCCCAGGCCAAGCGTGCCAAGGAGCACAAGAGCTTGATTGGCAGTCTGGCGGTGGGTGACGAGGTGGTTACCGGCGGTGGCATTCTTGGCAAGGTGAAGAAGGTCACCGACGAATTCATCGTACTGGAGGTCGGTGACGGCCATGAGATGAAATTCCAGAAGACCGCCGTGATTGCCGCGCTGCCCAAGGGCACGCTGAAAGCCATCTGATTTATCTTCTGTCCGGGCGCCTGTTGGCGCCCTGATTGCATACGGACCCGCTATGCTCAACCGTTATCCGTTATGGAAGTACCTGCTGATTGTCGCGATTCTGGCACTTGGCATCATCTATGCGCTGCCCAATCTGTATCCGGATGATCCGGCCATCCAGATTTCCGGTGCCAGCTCAACCCAGACTATTAATGAACTTGATTTGCAGCGCATGGAAACTGCATTGCAACAGGCCGGTATTGCCACCAAGGGCACCGAGCTTGGCAATCAGGCGCGTTCCGGTCTGGTGCGACTGGTGAACCGGGGAGATCAGTTGCCGGCCCAGGATGTAGTCCGCCGTACCATGGGCGAAGCGTTTGTGGTTGCCCAGAATCTGGCACCGACCACACCGGCCTGGCTGATGGCAATTGGTGCCGGCCCGATGAAGCTGGGTCTGGACCTGTCCGGTGGTGTGCATTTCCTGCTGGAAGTGGACATGGAAAAGGCTATCGAGGCGCGGGTCAATGTGTATGAAAGCGAATTGCGCGGCCTGCTGCGCAGTGAGCGCATCCGTTATCGCAGTTTGCCCAGTCAGGGCAATATGCTGCAGTTTTCCTTCAGCGACAGTGATCAGTTGGTTCAGGCGCAGCGGACTATCAACCGCCAGTACAGCCAGTTCACCAGCAACACGCTGGCGCGTGACGGCAGCCAGGTATTGCAGTTGACCCTGACTGACGCCGAGATGACCGAGATTCGCGAGTACTCGGTGCGCCAGAACCTGACCACGGTGCGTAACCGGGTCAACGAACTGGGTGTCGCCGAACCGCTGGTGCAGCGTCAGGGCGCTAACCGCATCGTGGTTGAGTTGCCGGGTGTGCAGGACACGGCCGAAGCCAAGCGGATTCTGGGCAAGACTGCCAACCTTGAGTTCCGTCTGGCGGCTGATCCGAATGCTGCACGTGCGACCGTAGAAACCTTCGACTTCCGCGATGGCAGTCGCCCGCCGGCCGATGTCGAACGCAGTATTATCCTCACCGGCGACCATGTCACCGATGCCCAGTCGAACTTTGACGAGAATGGCCGTCCGCAGGTGAATATCCGTCTGGATGGGCACGGTGGCGAACTGATGACCCGCGCCACTCGCACCAATGTCGGTCGTGGTATGGCCGTGTTGTTTATCGAACAGCGTCAGATCAGCCGCCAGGTACAAAAGGAAGTTGATGGCCAGATGCAGACGGTCGAGGTGCCAGCCTTTATCGAGGAAAAGGCGATCATTAGTCTGGCCACCATCCAGTCAACGCTGGGTAACCAGTTCCGTATTACCGGGTTGAACTCGCCGGCCGAGGCTTCGGAGCTGGCCCTGCTGCTGCGTGCCGGTGGTCTGGCCGCGCCCATGCACTTTGTTGAAGAGCGCACCATTGGCCCGAGCCTGGGCGCGGAAAACATCGCCAAGGGCGTGACCGCCACCCAGGTCGGTTTTGCTCTGGTGCTGATCTTCATGATCGTCGTGTACAAGGGCTTTGGTGTATTTGCCAGTATTGCCCTGACCTTCAACCTGGTGTTGCTGCTGGCGCTGATGTCGCTGCTCAGCGCCACCCTGACCCTGCCGGGCATTGCCGGTATCGTCTTGACCCTGGGCATGGCGGTGGATGCCAACGTGCTGATCTTCTCGCGTATCCGCGAGGAGATTAATGCCGGCATGTCGATCCAGCGGGCCGTGCATGAAGGTTTTGACAAGGCGTTTTCGGCGATTGTCGACGGCAACCTGACTACCTTGCTGGTTGGGGTAATCCTCTTTGCCATGGGGTCCGGGCCGATCAAGGGGTTTGCGGTTACCCTGTCCCTGGGCATCCTGACATCCATGTTCAGCGCCATCATGGTCACCCGTGCCATGGTCAACCTGAGTGTCGGCGGTCGCGACATCAAGAAGCTGTGGCTGTGAGGAGCGCATCATGAATATCAAAACCATCAACTTCATGGCGCTGCGCAAGTTTTTCTTCGTGGTCGCCGTGGTACTTATGCTGGGTTCGGTGGCCAGTCTGGTAACCAAGAACCTTAATCTCGGGCTGGACTTTACCGGTGGTGCGCTGATCGAGCTGAACTATCAGGAAGCGGCTGACCTTGAGTCTATCCGCCAGACCCTGCGTGAGGCCGGCTGGGCGGATGCCATTGTGCAGAACTTCGGTGCCAGCACCGATGTGATTGTGCGCCTGGCCAGTGAGGACCCCAACCTCGGCAGCGAAATTGCGCGGCTGATACAGCGTGAGGATGCCGGCGAGGTGACCGTCAAGCGGGTTGAGTTTATCGGCCCACAGGTTGGCGAGGAGCTGCGCGATCAGGGTGGTTTGGGCATGCTGCTGGCAATGGCCGGGATCCTTCTGTATGTCACCCTGCGCTTCCAGATGAAGTTTGCCGTGGCGGCGATTGCCGCACTGCTGCATGACGTGATCTTCGTGCTGGGCTTCTTTGCCTTTTTTGGTCTGCAGTTCGATCTGACCGTACTGGCGGCGGTGCTGGCGGTAATTGGTTACTCACTGAACGACACCATCGTGGTGTTTGACCGGGTCCGTGAAAACCTGCGGCTGATGCGCAAGACCGAACTGGAGGAAGTGATTAACGTCTCTACCACCCAGACCCTCGGCCGTACCCTGGCAACCTCGGCATCGACCATTCTGGTATTGCTGGCGTTGTTCTGGTTTGGTGGCGAGAACATCCATGGCTTCGCTACGGCGCTGCTGATCGGCGTGGGTATTGGTACCTACTCGTCGATTTATGTGTCGAACGGTCTGCTGATGACCTTCAAGCTGACCCGCGAGGACCTGATCCCGCCGCAGATTGAAGAGGCGGTGGACGATCGTCCCTGAGGCCTGTCTGCTCAAGAACCCGGCCGCTGGCCGGGTTTTTTGTGCCTGATCCCGGCTATTGCAGCAGGTCGATTCGCCCCCGACCAAGCTGCACACGGCCCTCGCGCTCAAGCTCCTTGAGCAGCCGGCTGACCACTTCGCGGGCGGTACCCAGTTCCTCGGCCAGTTCCTGATGGGTGATCTGGATGCAGCGCTGATCGGTGTGCTGTTGCAGCCAGTCGAGCAGACGCTGGTCCATGCGGCGGAAGGCGACTTCCTCGACCAGCATCATCAGGTCGTCCAGACGGCGACCGTAAGAGGCCAGTACCAGCCGGCGGAAGGCCGGAGACGCGTCGAGCAATCGTTCAAAGCTGTCACGCGGCAGCAACAGGGCGCTGCCGGCTTCCTCGACCAGCGCCTCTGCCCGGTAATCGCGCTGGCTCATCAGGCAGCCAATCGACAACGTGCAGATATCATCCTGGCCCATGCGGTACAACACGATGCCATTGCCGCTGGCACCCAGCATCTGCACCCGTACCGAGCCGGACAGCAATAGCGGGAGCCCTTGGCACTGGTCGCCGGAGCGGAAGATGATCTGTCCGGGCTGCAGGGCAACAGGATGCAGGTGGCGGTCGGCATACTGGCGCAGTTCTCCAGGCAGGCTGTCGAGCAGGCTGTGGCTGGGCATCGTGGCTCCCTTGATAAATCCAGACAAAAATCGCCGTTGTGTGACTGTGGTCACTGAACGCATCAGCGGCCAAGTCTAACATTGCGCCATCAACATCCGTTGCTGGAGGTAATCGAGATGGGTAAAAACATGGGTAATGCTGATCGTCTGGTTCGGGCGCTGGTCGGGCTGGTGCTGATCGCGCTGGTATTTGTTGGGCCGCAGACGCCCTGGGGCTGGATTGGTCTGGTGCCATTGCTGACCGCTGCGTTGGGTAACTGTCCGGCTTACTCGATCTTCGGGATCAAGACCTGCAAGACCGGTAAGTGATGCCGTTCTGCTTTTAGCGGCAGAGCGAAGGTTGACACCGATTGTTCAGCGTGGGGCTGTCAATCGTGCTTCGGGCGCCCTTGGCAGGCTTGATTTCCTGCCCGGGCGCCCTTTTTTTGTTTGTTGCGAAAGACGAGGTGGCAGATATGCAGAACACTGGAATACGCCAGGCGCTGCCATTGCCGTTGTTGGCGTCGGTAATGGGTATTGCCGGACTGGGGATGGTCTGGCGTCAATTGGAATTGTTGCTGCAGTGGCCGGCGCTGGTCAGCCAGTTATTGAGCTGGCTGGGGTTGCTGGTATTGGCTGCGTTTCTGGTCGGTTATGTCGCAAAGTATCGGCGTAGCCCGCAAGCCGTCCGTGGTGAGCTTGGACATCCGTTGCGCATCAACTTCCTGCCGGCACTATCGATCGGGCTTGTGTTGCTGGGGGCGCTGTTGCAGACCGGGTGGCCAGGTTTCGGTGCGCTGTTATGGCAATCTGGTGCGTTGCTGCAGGTGTTCTTCAGCGTTGTAATCATTAATCGCTGGTTTGGTGGCGAGCAGCCTGCAGTGGCGATCAATCCGGCCTGGTTTATTCCCCCTGTGGGGCTGATTGTGGTGCCGTTGGCTGCTGTGCCCGCTGGCTGGATTGAAACCGCCTGGCTGTTCTTTGCGGCTGGCCTGGTGTTTTGGCTGATCCTTTCAGCCATTGTATTTCAGCGGCTTATTACCGGGCCCGCGTTGGAGCCGCCGCTGATGCCAACGCTGGCAATACTGCTGGCGCCGCCGGCGGTGGGTTCGGTCAGCGCGCTGTTGCTGGCTGGTGAGGTGGCCGTGCTGGTGCGCCTGCTGTATGGCTGCAGTGTGCTGGTGGCACTGTTGCTGTTGGCGCGCTTGCCGGCTTTTGCCAGGCTGCCTTTCTATCCCTCCTGGTGGGCCTGGAGCTTTCCTTCGGCAGCCTTTGTTGCCGCCAGCCTGCAGTATGCCAATGCCATCGGTGTGACCTGGCTGTGGCCGCAGCTGCTGCTGGTGGCAGCGGTGACGCTTCTGATTGTGTTGATATTCCTGCGTACCTTGCTGGCACTGCTGCGTAATGAATCCGTACACTGAGCGCTTTATGGCGAGCGGAGCATTCAGGATGAAAGTGGAAGTCCAGCAGGTACGGGTAGGGCGGCTGCAGCCTTTGGCCAATAGCGGTCTTGAGACAGGGATTTTCAAGCAGCCAGTGACCGAGTCGTGGCTTGCGGAAACCGGATTGCAGGGTGACCAGCAGGGTGATACCAGGCACCACGGCGGCGTGGAGAAGGCGTTGCACCATTATCCGGCAGAGCACTATCTGGCCTGGTGCGAGTTGTTGCCGGAGCTGGCGGCTGAGTGGCAACCCGGTGCTTTTGGTGAAAATATCTCGGCCTACGGACTGACCGAAGTCGACGTGTGTATCGGTGATATATTTACGTTGGGCGAGTCGCAGGTGCAGGTGTCGCAGGCGCGTCAGCCGTGCTGGCGACTCAATCAGCGCTTTGGTCACCCGGGTGTGTCACTGGCGGTGCAGCAACAGATGCGTACTGGCTGGTACTACAGGGTGCTGCAGCCGGGACGGGTATGGGCGGGCTGCGAGTTGCAGCTGCTGGAGCGTCCACATCCGGGCTGGAGCTTGCAACGAATTCTTGAGCTTTTCTATCGCGACTGCCTGAATCGCCCGGCCCTGGTCGAGCTGGCGGCACTGCCGGAGCTGGCCGATAGTTGGCGAACTGTGCTGCAGCGGCGGCTGGATAGCGGCGCGGTGGAGGATTGGCAGCACCGCTTGTACGGTGCTGCCTGAGTTTTTATTTCAACGCTTCATTGCCGGCGTCAGGTGCGGCTGGATGGCAGTGAGTACTGCCTTGAAGCATTTCGGGTTGCCGGCGACCACGTGGCCCTTTTCCAGGTGCTGGTGGTTGCCGGTGAAGTCGCTGACCAGTCCGCCGGCTTCCTGGATCAGCAGGCAACCGGCAGCCATGTCCCACTCGGCCAGGCCGAATTCCCAGAAGGCGTCATAGCGGCCGGCGGCAACATAGGCCAGATCCAGGCTGGCAGCGCCGCAGCGGCGGATGCCGGAGGTCTGGCCGACCAGGCTGCGGAACATCCCGAGGTAGTTGTCCAGGGCGTCGAGCTGGTTGTCGCGGAACGGGAAGCCGGTGCCCAGCAGGGCGCCTTCCAGCGATTTGCGCTTGCTCACGCGCAGGCGCTTGCCATTAAGGGCGGCGCCACGACCGCGACTGGCGGTGAACTCTTCCTGACGGATAGGGTCGAGAATCACCGCATGTTCGATGCGGCCCTTGATGCGGCAGGCAATGCTCACCGCAAAGTGCGGCACGCCACGCAGGAAGTTGGTGGTGCCGTCCAGCGGGTCGATGATCCAGACAATGTCCGCGCCTTCGCCATGTCCTGGCTGGAACCCGGATTCCTCGGCATGGATGCCGTGGTCGGGGAAGGTTTTACGCAGTTGCTGGATGATCGCCTGTTCGGCGGCCCGGTCGACTTCGGATACGTAGTCGCGCGCATCCTTTTCGCTGACGGTCAGGGCATCCAGTCGATCCATGGAACGGTAAATGAGTTCTCCGGCGCTGCGCGCGGCGCGCAGGGCGATATTCAGCATCGGCTGCATAGGACTGTCTCGGAATGTAAAGGAACGGGGGAATCGGGGGATTGTAGCAGAAAGCTGCAGATTGATGAATGGTCATCAGGGCCTGCATTTTGTAAGATGCGAAGCTAACTTCCCCCTGTTTTCTGGAGTTCACGGTGCTCGATTCGGTCCGTATCGTTCTGGTCAATACCAGCCATCCCGGCAATATCGGCGCCGCCGCGCGGGCCATGAAAAACATGGGGCTGAGCCGGCTGGTACTGGTCGATCCGGAGCGCTTCCCCGATCCCGAAGCGCGTGCACGTGCAGCCGGCGCCGATGATGTGTTGCAGCAGGCGCAGGTGGTGACGACGCTGGAAGAGGCGATTGCCGATTGCGTGCTGGTCATGGGCACCAGTGCCCGCGACCGGCGCATTCCCTGGCCGGTGCTGGATCCGCGGGAATCCGCCGGCAAGGTGCTCGACCAGCTTGCCGAGTTGCCGGCGGCGCCGATTGCGCTGGTGTTTGGTCGCGAGGACTCGGGGCTGACCAGCGATGAACTGCAGCGCTGCCAGTACCATGTGCATATTCCCTCCAATCCGGACTTCAGCTCGCTGAATCTGGCTGCCGCAGTGCAGGTGCTGAGCTACGAGCTGCGCATGGCGCAGCTGGCCCGCGAGGGGCTGCCGACCAAGATGCACAAGGTTGAGACCACCGCGATCCATAACGAAATTCCCGCGACCGCTGAGGAGTTGGAGCATTTTTATGCCCATCTGGAGCAGGTGCTGGTTGAAATCGGCTTCCATGACCCGCAGAAACCCCGGCAGCTGATGCCGCGCCTGCGTCGACTCTACGGGCGCACCGGTTTGAACCGCATGGAAATCAACATACTGCGCGGCATCCTCACAGAAACCCAGAAAGCCGTTGGCGTCCAGGCCGCCGGCGAGCGGAGAAGCTGATCATGTTCGAGCGCATGAAGGAAGACATAGCCAGCGTGTTTCACCGGGACCCGGCCGCGCGCAATACCTTCGAGGTGGTGACCTGCTACCCGGGCCTGCATGCGGTCTGGCTGCATCGGGTTGCGCATGCGTTGTGGCGGCGCAATGCCTTCTGGCTGGCGCGGGCGGTGTCGAACTTCTCGCGCTGGCTGACCGGCATCGAGATTCACCCGGGCGCACGCATTGGCCGGCGCTTCTTTATCGATCATGGCATGGGCGTGGTGATCGGCGAAACCGCCGAGATCGGTGACGATGTCACCCTTTATCAGGGGGTCACCCTGGGCGGTACCAGCTGGAACAAGGGCAAGCGTCACCCGACGCTTGAGGACGGCGTGGTGGTTGGCGCCGGTGCCAAGGTGCTGGGGCCATTCAGTGTTGGCAAGGGCGCCAAGATCGGTTCCAACGCGGTGGTGACCAAGGCGGTGCCGGCCGGTGCTACGGCGGTTGGTATTCCCGGGCGGATCATCACGCGCGAGGCTGACGGTGGTGACGAGCAGTGCGCGCGGCGTCAGGCCATGGCGGAAAAGCTTGGCTTCGATGCCTACGGCGTATCACCGGATATGCCGGACCCGGTGGCCAAGGCCATCGGCCAGATGCTCGATCACCTGCATGCGGTGGATGCCCGGCTGGAGGGTATGTGCAAGGCACTCAGCGACCTTGGCAGTGATTACTGCGCCAAGGAGCTGCCGGTGCTGGATGACCAGGACTTCGAGGCGTTGCGCGATGATCAGCCGGCGGCTGATGCCCCGCCAACGCCAACGGAGCCGCGCTGATGCGTCTGCCGATCTACCTCGACTATGCCGCGACCACCCCGGTTGATCCGCAGGTGGCGCAGAAGATGTGTGCCTGCCTGACCCTGGACGGCAATTTTGCCAATCCGGCCTCGCGCTCGCACCTGTATGGCTGGCAGGCCGAGGAGGCGGTTGAGCTGGCACGCCGGCAGGTGGCCGATCTGGTCGGTGCCGACCCGCGCGAGATCGTCTGGACCTCGGGCGCCACCGAGTCCGACAACCTGGCAATCAAGGGCATGGCCGAGGCGCTGGCCGGACGTGGCAGGCACCTGATTACCTCGCAGATCGAGCACAAGGCGGTACTCGACAGTTTTCGCGAGCTGGAACGGCGTGGCTTTGAGGTGACCTGGTTGCGTCCGGGAGCTGACGGGGTGATCCATCCCGAGCAACTGGCCGAGGCGTTGCGCGAGGACACCCAGCTGGTGTCGCTGATGCATGTCAATAACGAGATCGGCACCATCAACGATATCGCCGCGCTGGGTGCGCTGTGCCGTGAACACGGCGCGGTATTCCATGTGGATGCGGCACAGTCGACCGGCAAGCTGCCGATTGATTTGCGCAACCTGTCGGTTGACCTGATGTCGTTCAGTGCGCACAAGACCTATGGCCCCAAGGGGGTTGGCGCGCTCTATGTGCGCCGTGGTCTGGAAGCCCGGCCGCTGGCGCAGATCCACGGTGGCGGTCATGAGCGCGGCTTGCGTTCCGGGACCCTGCCGACCCATCAGCTGGTTGGCATGGGTGAGGCCTTTGCCATGGCCGGACAGTTGCTGGATATGGAAAATGCCCGGATTGCCGCCCTGCACCAGAGGCTGCTCGACGGGCTGGCCGATCTGCCGGATGTCAGCCTGAACGGCAGTGCCAGCCAGCGGGTGCCGCACAACCTGAATCTGGCCTTCGCCGGGGTGGATGGCGAGTTGTTGCTGCTGGCACTCAAGGATATCGCTCTGTCCACCGGTTCTGCCTGCACCTCGGCGTCGGTCGAGCCCTCCTATGTGCTGCGCGGCATAGGCCTGCCGGATGCGCTGGCGCACAGTTCGCTGCGCCTGTCGCTGGGACGTTTCACCGATGAGGCTGAGGTGGAGCGAGCCGCCGCAATTCTCTGTGACGTGGTAACCCGCCTGCGCAGCGCGGCCTGACCGCCGCTTCCTTTCGTATCTGCAGATGTCCGCAGGCGCAATTGGCCGCCTGTGGGGCTGTTGCGCAGTTATGCATCAGCCTGCAATGCGCGTATAATCCGCGGGTTAAACTTTCCACCCAACCCATTAATCAGCCATCCATCCGGAGATTTCCATGGCCGTAGAACGTACCCTGTCCATCATCAAGCCCGACGCCGTTGCCAAGAACGTAATCGGCAAGATCATCAGCCGTTTCGAAGACGCTGGCCTGCGTGTGGTTGCCGCCAAGATGGTGCAACTTTCCCAGTCCGACGCCGAAGGCTTCTACGCCGAGCACAAGGAGCGTCCGTTCTTCAAGGATCTGGTTGGCTTTATGACCTCCGGTCCGGTCGTGGTTCAGGTGCTGGAAGGCGAGAACGCCGTCCTGAAAAATCGCGAGCTGATGGGCGCCACCAACCCCAAGGAAGCCGCTGCCGGCACCATCCGCGCTGACTTCGCCGAGTCGATCGATGCCAACGCGGTACACGGTTCCGACTCCACCACCTCGGCTGCCCGCGAAGTGGCCTACTTCTTCGCCGAAACCGAGCTGTGCCCGCGTACCCGCTGAGCACTGACTCCCGAACCTGAAGTGATGTGACCGCCATGACCGAACCGACCGGCAAGACCAATCTGCTGGGCCTGACCCAGGCGCAGCTGGAAGCCTTCTTCGAACAGCTCGGAGAAAAACGTTTCCGCGCCGGTCAGGTGATGAAATGGATCCATCACTTCGGGGTCGACAACTTCGATGACATGACCAACCTCGGCAAGGCCCTGCGTGAAAAGCTCAAGGCGCAGGCCGAGATTCGTGGTCCGGAAGTGGTCAGCGAAGACATTTCCGCCGACGGCACGCGCAAGTGGGTAGTGCGTGTGGCGTCCGGCAGCTGTGTGGAAACCGTGTACATCCCGCAGAATGGCCGCGGCACCCTGTGTGTGTCGTCGCAGGCCGGCTGTGCGCTGGATTGCAGTTTCTGTTCCACCGGCAAACAGGGATTCAACAGCGATCTGACCGCGGCCGAGATCATCGGTCAGGTGTGGATCGCCAACAAGTCGTTCGGCACCGTGCCGGCGAAGATCGACCGTGCCATCACCAATGTGGTGATGATGGGCATGGGCGAGCCGCTACTGAACTACGACAACGTGGTTAATGCCATGCGCATCATGATGGATGACCTTGGCTATGGCATTTCCAAGCGCAAGGTGACCCTGTCGACCTCCGGTGTGGTGCCGATGATCGAGCGCCTCGCCGATGACATTGACGTGTCGCTGGCGCTGTCGCTGCATGCCCCGAATGATGCGCTGCGTGACCAGTTGGTGCCGCTGAACCGCAAGTATCCGCTGGCGGTGCTGCTGCAGGCCTGTCGCAACTACATTGCCCGGCTTGGCGAGAAGCGCGTGCTGACCATCGAGTACACCCTGCTGGCTGGAGTCAACGACCAGCCGGAACATGCCCGGCAGATGATCGAGCTGCTGCGCGATACCCCCTGCAAGATCAACCTGATTCCGTTCAATCCGTTCCCGCATTCCGGCTACCAGCGTCCCAGCAACAATGCCATCCGGCGTTTTCAGGAACTTCTGCAGCAGGCCGCTTTCAATGTTACCGTGCGTACCACACGGGGAGAGGATATCGACGCGGCCTGTGGTCAGTTGGTCGGCCAGGTAATGGACCGCACCCGGCGCAGCCAGCGCTATATTGCAGTGCGCCAACTGGAAGCCGGTGAGTCGGTTGCCGACACCCAGAACAACAGATGAACGCTTCAGCCAGGGAGAGACACTGATGAACAAGTTCACGCCATTGCTGTTGGCAGCAGTACTGGTTTCCGGTTGTGTCAGTACCGGTGACCAGCCGCGCAAGGCCGACCCGCAAGCCGCCCGTGATGCCTTTATTGCTCTGGGAATAGGTTTTTTGCAGGAAGGTGAGACCGAACGGGCCAAGAAGCCGTTGGCTGATGCACTGGCAATAGATCCGCGATCGGCCCAGGCCAACATGGTACTGGCACTGGTATTCCAGCAGGAAGGCGAATACAAGACCGCAGAAAAGCATTATCGCCAGGCATTGTCGTCTGATCCGAATAATTCCCGGCTGTTGAACAACTACGGTGCATTCCTGTTGCAACAGCAGCGTTATCCAGAGGCGCTGACACAGTTCCAGAAGGCCGCTGAAGACAATATGTACGGTGAGCGCTCGCGGGTATTCGAGAATCTCGGCCTGACCTACCGGCAAATGGGGGATAACGAGAATGCTCGCAGCCACTTCGAGCGTGCGCTGCGCCTGAACAGCCGCCAGCCCCAGGCGCTGCTGGAGCTGGCGCGGATTGAGTTCGAGGCGCAGAACTACGTGCCGGCCTGGAATTATTACCTCGGCTTTACCCAGCAGGCACCCCAGGACGCCTCGACTCTCTGGCTAGGCTACCGGATGGCTAAACGCTTTGAGGATCACAGCCGCGCCGCCAGCTATGCGTTGCAACTGCGTCGACTTTACCCTGCCAGTCAGGAAGCTGCGGCCCTGCGTGATGCGGAGGGGCAATGAGCCAGGATTCGTTGCACGAGCCTGTAGAGATACAGCGACCTGACGACCCAGGTACCACGCTGCGTAATGCACGTGAGTCCCAGGGGCTTGCGTTGCAGGATGTGGCCGCACGCTTGAAACTGTCCCGACAGGTTGTTGCGAACATTGAAGCAAGCGCCTGGAGCAAGTTGCCGGGTGATGCGTTTTCACGTGGCTATATTCGCAGCTATGCCCGTTTGCTGGGGTTGGATCCAAATCGTCTGGCGCTTGAATTTGACCGTGTGCGAGGCACGCTGGTAACACGTCCGGCGCCCGTGCCGAGCGGTCGTATCGAGCTGCATTCCCGTCGCAAGGGCTCTCGACTGCTCAAGTTGAGCTCAATGCTGATGCTGCTGCTGATTGTTGCCAGCCTGGTGTTGTGGTGGCAGGAGAAACGCGACAATCCCGCACTGGATGATACTGGCAGCCAGTTGCAGGCACTTGAAGATATCCGCATCGATGCCATGGCAATGCCGGATATGCTGAGTGCGCCGCCCAGCCCCGAGCTGGCCAGTGCGCTGGCCGAAATTGACCGTTTGATGCCGTCAGAATCCGCCGCACAGACGGGAGACGCGGAGTCCGCCGAGGCGGCGGCCAGTGAAGAGTCTTTGCAACCACAGGATGATGTGCCGGCAGAGGCGTTCCCCGTTGAAACTGCACAGCCGTCCGGGCAGGCGGAATTGTCTGCCGATACACGTGATCTGCTGCGTCTGGACTTTTCTGCAGATTGCTGGGTTCAGATCAGCGCAGGCGGACAGGTGTTACACAGTGCATTGATGCGCGCCGGTCAGCAGATAGAGATGCGCCACCCTGGCCCGCTGGATCTGGTGCTGGGTGCCGCCCAGGCCGTTCAGAGTGTTCATTATCAGGGCCGCAAGGTCGAGTTTGACAGCAATCGCAGCGGTGTTCTTCGCCTGCGTGTTGCCCAGCAGGAATGACAGATGCACCAGGAATCTTCGGTCAAGCGCAGGCAGTCCCGTCAGATCAGTGTCGGCAAGGTAAAGGTGGGCGGCGACGCACCGATCTCGGTGCAGAGCATGACCAACACCGAAACCTGTGACGTCGAGGCCACGGTGGCACAGATCCGCCGGCTGGAAGCCGTCGGCGCCGATATAGTAAGAGTCTCGGTGCCGAGCATGGAGGCCGCCGAGGCCTTCGGGCAAATTCGCCGGCAGGTCGAGGTGCCACTGGTGGCGGATATCCATTTCGATTACCGCATCGCCCTGCGGGTTGCTGAGCTCGGCGTTGACTGTCTGCGCATCAATCCCGGCAATATCGGCCGCGAGGATCGTGTGCGTGCGGTGGTGGATGCCGCCCGACACCATGGCATTCCGATCCGTATCGGGGTGAATGCCGGCTCGCTGGAGAAGGACCTGCAGAAGAAGTACGGCGAACCGACGCCCGAGGCCTTGGTGGAATCGGCGTTGCGGCATGTCGAGCACCTGGATCGGCTGGATTTTCAGGACTTCAAGGTCAGCGTCAAGGCTTCCGATGTGTTTATGGCGGTCGGTGCCTACCGCCTGCTGGCCAGCCAGATAGAGCAGCCATTGCACCTTGGCATCACCGAGGCCGGTGGCCTGCGCAGCGGTACCGTGAAGTCTGCGGTCGGGCTGGGCATGCTGCTGGCGGATGGTATCGGCGATACCATCCGGGTGTCGCTGGCCGCCGATCCGGTGGAGGAAATCCGCGTTGGCTACGACATTCTCAAGTCGCTGCGGTTGCGCTCGCGTGGTATCAATTTTATTGCCTGTCCCAGTTGCTCGCGGCAGAACTTCGACGTGGTCAAGACCATGAACGAGCTGGAGTCGCGGCTTGAGGATGTGCTGACCCCGCTGGATGTTGCGGTGATCGGCTGCGTGGTAAATGGCCCGGGTGAGGCCAAGGAGGTCGATATCGGCCTGACCGGCGGCAGCCCGATGAACCTGATCTACCGCGGCGGCATACCGGACAGCAAAGTCGACAACGCGCATCTGGTCGACACCCTGGAACGCATGATCCGCGACAAGATTGCACAAAAGCAGGCGCTGGAAGCCAATACCATCGCCCGTGGCTGAATCGAGGAATACCCGTTTGAAGAATCTGCAGGCCGTTCGCGGCATGAACGACATACTGCCAGGCGATAGCGCCCTGTGGCAGTACCTGGAATCCACAGTGGCAGGGCTGCTGGCCGGTTACGGCTATCAGCAGATACGCCTGCCGATTGTCGAGTCGACCGAACTGTTCAAGCGCTCTATCGGCGAAGTCACCGATATCGTTGAGAAGGAAATGTATACCTTTGCCGACCGCAATGGCGACTCGCTGACCCTGCGTCCCGAGGGCACTGCCGGTTGCGTGCGCGCCATGCTCGAGCATGGCCTGCTCGGTGGCGGAGTCAGTCACAAGGTCTGGTACAACGGTCCGATGTTCCGCCATGAGCGTCCGCAAAAAGGCCGCTACCGGCAGTTCCACCAGATTGGCGTGGAAACCTTCAATCTTGGCGGGCCGGACATAGATGCCGAACTGATCATCCTGTGCTGGCGCCTGTGGCAGCAACTGGGCCTGCGTGAGGCGGTGACCCTCGAGCTGAACAGCCTGGGCAGCATCGAGGATCGGGCCCGCTACCGCGCCGATCTGGTCGAGTACCTGAGGGCCCGTTTCGATCAGCTGGACGAGGACAGTCAGCGGCGTCTCGACAGCAATCCGCTGCGCGTGCTCGACAGCAAGAATCCCGATACCCAGGCATTGCTGACTGATGCGCCCAAGCTGGCCGACTACCTGAATGATCAGGCGCGCGCGCACTTTACCGGCCTGACTGCCTTGCTGGAGGCGGCTGGTGTGCCCTACGTGATCAATCCGCGCCTGGTTCGCGGGCTGGATTACTATGGACTGACAGTGTTCGAATGGACTACCGACCGCCTGGGTGCCCAAGGTACCGTGTGTGCTGGTGGACGTTATGATGGACTGGTCGAGCAACTGGGTGGCAAGTCGGCACCGGCGGTGGGTTTTGCCATGGGCATTGAGCGGTTGCTGCTGCTGATTCAGACGCTTGAGCAGGTGCCGGCTGAACTGTCGCGTCAGGTTGATGTGTATCTGGTTACCCTGGGGGATCAGGCCGCACTGGCTGGTGTACAACTGGCCGAACAGTTGCGTGACGCCTTGCCGGGGCTGCGCCTGCTGGTGCATTGTGGCGGCGGAAGCTTCAAGAGCCAGTTCAAGAAGGCCGACAAGTCCGGTGCGCTCTATGCGCTGATTCTTGGCGAGGAGGAGGCGGCCCGCCGCCAGGTTGGCCTCAAGCCGCTGCGCGCGGAAGGCGAGCAGTTGACGCTGGAGTGGGATGCGCTGGCAGCGCAATTGCAGTCACTGATTTGAAGCACTGCCGTACTGGCAGCAGGCAAAGGAGCAAAGTGTGAGTTACCAGTCAGACGAAGAACAGGTAGAAAAGCTAAAGGAAATGTGGAAGCGTCATGGCATGCCCCTGCTGACCGGGGTGGCTTTGGCGCTGGCCGGCACCTTTGGCTGGCAGGGCTGGAACAACTATCAGGACGGCCTGGCGGCAAATGCCAGCGCGCTGTACCAGAACATGCTGGAAAGTACGCTGGAAAGCGAAGGCGTCGAGGCTCGCATTCGTGCGGCAGCCCTTGCCGAGCAACTGCGTGCTGACTATCCGAAATCACGCTATGCGGGTTATGCCGCCTTGATGCAGGCGCGTCTGGCGGTAGAGGCGGATGATCTGGACGCTGCTGAAAAGCTGCTGCGTGAGGCGGCAGCCTTCAAGGGTGATCCAATTCTCAAGGAAGTCGCCAGTCAGCGGCTGGCTCGTGTGCTGGGTGAGTTGTCGCGTGCCGAGGAAGGCTTGGCGCTGCTCAGCGGCGACGTACGTGGCGAGTTGTTGGCCGGGCGTGAAGAAGTACGTGGTGATCTGTTGCTGCAACTGGAGCGTACTGACGAGGCGCGCGCTGCCTATCAGGCAGCCATTGCTGCCGTGGAAGACCCGCGGGCACGACCGCAGTTGCAACTCAAGCTGGATGATCTGGCGGAGGAAGTCCTTTGAATAGTCTCGCCAAAGTAGTGCTGGTGACTGCTGCAGCCCTTATGTTTGCCGGCTGTGGCAGCGCTTCCAAGAAGGAGCTGAAGCCGGCCGAGCTGGAAAAGTTCAGCAGCGAAGTCGAGCTGGAGCGTAGCTGGAAGCGCAATATCGGTGTTGGTCAGGGCAAGGGCCTCAACCATCTGGTGCCTGCGCTTGACGGTCTGACACTTTACGCTGCGGATGCCCGTGGACAGGTGGTGGCGATGGATCGTGATGACGGTTCGATACGCTGGCGCAGTCGTCTCAAAGAGCGCATGTCCGGTGCTGTGGGTGTGGGCGGCGGCCGTGTATTGGTCGGCACTCTGGATGGCGAAGTCATTGCCCTCGATGAAGCCGATGGCAGTGAGCTCTGGCGTGCCCGGGTATCCAGTGAAGTGCTGGCACCACCGCAAAGCAATGGCGATGTGGTAGTGGTTCAGACGCTGGATGACACGCTAGAGGCGCTCGACATTACCAGCGGTGAGCGTCGCTGGATCTACGAGTCCAGCCTGCCGGTGCTGACCGTGCGTGGTCACGCTGCTCCGCTGGTTACCATTCGCACCGTTTTTGCCGGTCTGGCCAGTGGTCGGGTGGTGGCGCTGGCTGCCGATACCGGCCTGCCGCTCTGGGAGCAACGGGTTGCCCAGCCACAGGGGCGCTCGGAGCTGGAGCGTATGGTAGATATTGATGGCGATCTGGAACTGGTTGGCGAGACCCTGTATGTCGCCACTTTCCAGGGCAACATTGCAGCACTGGATGCGGCCAGCGGGCAGGTGCGCTGGCAACGTCCAGCCTCCAGTCATGGCGGTGCCTCGGCCTCATTGGGCGTGGTCTATCTGAGTCATGCCGACGGCGTGGTCGAAGCCTTTGATGCGGCGCGCGGTACCCCCGTGTGGCGCAATGAGTCGATGCTGCGCCGACAACTGACTGCACCGGCGGTATTCAGCAGTCATGTGGCAGTAGCTGACTATCAGGGCTATATCCATCTGCTGGCACAAACCGATGGACGGCCTACGGCGCGTTTGCGGGTTGACCGTAAAGGGGTGCGTGTGCAGCCGCTGGTGGTCGGTGACCGGATCTATGTGTACGGCAACAGCGGTGATCTGGTCGCCCTGCGGCTGAAGTAATCCAAAAGCGGTTATACTTTGGCGGCCGCTGCGCACAGGTGCAGCGGCCGTCGTCTTTTTCAGGCCTGTGCGCGGAGTTTTCATGGTACCTGTCATCGCCCTGGTGGGGCGGCCGAATGTCGGCAAGTCCACCCTGTTCAACCGTCTGACCAAGAGTCGCGATGCGCTGGTAGCCGATTTTGCCGGCCTGACCCGCGACCGCAAGTACGGTGAGGCCAGCTGGCGCGGCCAGTCGTATATCGTGATCGATACTGGCGGTATCAGTGGCGATGAGCAGGGGATCGACGAGCTGATGGCTGGTCAGTCGCTGCAGGCCATCGAAGAGGCCGATGCGGTGCTCTTTCTGGTCGATGCGCGTGCCGGCCGCACCGCTGCCGACGAGATGATTGCTGATCACCTGCGCAAGCGTAACAAGCATGCCTTTGTCATCGCCAACAAGATAGACGGTGCCGACCCGGATGCCATTCTGGGCGAGTTTGCCGCGCTGGGGCTCGGTGAGCCGCTGGGGATTGCTGCTGCCCACGGGCGCAACATCAACCCCATGCTGGAGGCTGTGTTTGGCCCGGCGGAGGAGCAGCCGGCAGAGCAGGACGAGGCTGGGCATGACGCAGCCGCTGGCGAAGAAGGCGTCGTGACGCAGACCGCCGAGGCGCGCGTGATCAAGCCGCGAGGTACCAAGATCGCGGTGATCGGGCGACCCAATGTCGGCAAGTCGACGCTGGTCAACCGCATGCTTGGCGAAGACCGCGTGGTGGTCTTCGACCAGGCTGGCACCACCCGCGACAGTATCTACATTCCCTACGAGCGACACGACAAGCCCTACACGCTGATCGACACTGCCGGTGTGCGCAAGCGCGGCAAGATCTTCGAGGCAGTGGAAAAGTTCTCGGTGGTGAAGACCTTGCAGGCCATCCAGGACGCCAACGTGGTGATCTTTGTGGTGGATGCCCGCGAGGGCATTGTCGAGCACGATCTGAATCTGCTGGGCTTTGTGCTGGAAGCTGGCCGTGCGCTGGTGATTGCGGTAAACAAGTGGGATGGCATGGCCGAGGAGCAGAAGGCCTTCGTCAAGACCGAACTGCAGCGCCGGCTGATCTTTGCCCAGTTTGCCGATATCCACTTCATCTCCGCCCTGCATGGTAGCGGCGTGGGCTTGCTGTACAAGTCGGTGGACCAGGCATTCGCCAGCGCCATGACCAAAGTGCCGACCAAACGCATGACCGAAATCCTCGAGGATGCGGTCAGTGAGCACCAGCCGCCGCTGGTCAATGGTCGTCGTATCAAGCTGCGCTATGCGCACCTGGGTGGTTCAAATCCACCGATCATTATTGTCCACGGCAATCAGGTCGACAGTGTGCCGCGCTCCTATACGCGCTATCTGGAGAACACCTTCCGCAAGGTGCTGAAACTGGTGGGGACACCATTACGGGTGGAGTACAAGGGTAGCGACAACCCATTTGCCGATCGCAAGAACCCGCTGACCGAACGTCAGGTCAACCGCAAGAAGCGCCTGATGAGCCACCACAAGAAGGCCGACAAGAAGCGCAAGGACAAGCGCTGAGAGTTGCCTGCCGGCTGGACCGGCAGGCCGTGTTGAGGATCAGGCGGCCTGACTGTCAGCAATCCGCAGCGCGCGGTTGAGCGCGCTGAACAGGGCGCGGAAGCTGGCCGTGGTGATGTTCTCGTCAATACCGATGCCATGCAGCGGACGCTGGCCCTGCAAACGCAGTTCGATGTAGGCGGCAGCCCGTGCGTTGGTGCCGGAGCCGATCGAGTGCTCGTGGTAGTCCATGATCTCTACGCGGATCGGCAGCGAGGCCACCAGGGCTTCCAGCGGCCCCTTGCCAATGCCCTGCCAGTGTTCGGCCCCCTCGTCGGTCTGCACTTGCAGATCCACCGCACTGGTGCCGTTTTCCTCCTGCAGGCGATGCCCGACCAGCTGGTAGGGTGACTTCAGTTGCAGGTATTCACGGTCAAGCAGTTGATGAATCTGCAGGGCGCTGAGCTCCAGGCCAAGGCGGTCGGTTTCACTCTGTACTACCTGGCTGAACTCGATCTGCAGGCGTCGCGGCAGGCTGATGCCGTACTCCTGCTCGAGCAGGAAGGTGATGCCGCCCTTGCCCGACTGGCTGTTGACGCGGATCACCGCCTCGTAGCTGCGGCCAATATCGGCTGGGTCAATCGGCAGATAGGGAACTTCCCAGATACCCTCCGGGTTCTGCTGGGCAAAACCCTTGCGAATGGCATCCTGGTGCGAGCCGGAGAAGGCGGTATGCACCAGATCGCCGACATAGGGGTGGCGCGGATGGACCGGTAACTGGTTGCACTCTTCCACGACCTTGCGCACCGCGTCGATATCGGAAAAGTCCAGCCCCGGGTGTAATCCCTGGGTGTACATGTTCAGCGCCAGGGTCACCAGATCGACATTGCCGGTACGCTCGCCATTGCCGAACAGACAGCCCTCGACACGGTCGGCGCCGGCCAGCAAGCCAAGCTCGGTGGCCGCCACGCCAGTGCCGCGGTCGTTGTGGGTGTGCAGGCTGATCAGCACGCTGTCGCGGCGGCTGATGTGCCGGCAGAACCACTCGATCTGGTCGGCGTAGATATTCGGCGTGGAGACTTCCACGGTGGCCGGCAGGTTGAGAATCACCTTGCGCTCGGGGGTCGGCTGCCAGACATCCAGCACCGCATCGCAGACCTCAACGGCGAAGTCCAGCTCGGTGGAGCTGAAGATTTCCGGCGAGTACTGGAATTGCCAGTCGGTGTCCGGCTGTTCGGCAGCCAGGTCGCGGATCAGTCGCGCGGCATTCACTGCAATCTCGACCACCCCGGCCTTGTCCTGATTGAACACGATGCGCCGGAAACTGGGCGCGGTGGCGTTGTATACATGCACGATGGCGCGTTTGGCGCCGCGCAGGGACTCGAAGGTGCGGCGGATCAGGTCCTCGCGGGCCTGGGTCAGCACCTGGATGGTCACATCGTCGGGGATGTGGTTGCCCTCGATCAGTGTGCGCACGAAGTCGAAGTCGGTCTGCGAGGCCGAGGGGAAGGCTACCTCGATCTGCTTCAGGCCAACCTTCACCAGCGTCTGGAAAAACCGCAGCTTTTTCGCCGGGTCCATGGGTTCGATCAGCGACTGGTTGCCATCGCGCAGATCCGAGCTGCACCAGATCGGCACTTCGGTGATGGTGTTTGATGGCCACTGGCGGTCGGCCAGAGCGATAGGCTGGAAGGCGCGGTATTTGCGGGAGGGATCGGCAAGCATGCTCATGGCGTGTTTCCTGCGCTGGGCCTTGTGGGCGGAAATGGGAGCTGGATTGGTGCTGTGATGCGCCAAAGACTAGTTTTGCTTTTGTCTGCTTGCAAGTGATTGCAAAAAATTGGTGAGTTCTGTCTTTTTTGTGGTTTTCTGTGGAATAAATTGCATTTTGAGGCGCTTGCCTGTTGGAAAATTGCGCGGGCGCTCAGTGAATGTAGGCGCCGATAAAGATGCTCGGGTCCACCCGCACATTGTTCAGGCTGACATTCCAGTGCAGGTGAGGGCCGGTGGCGCGTCCGGTGGCGCCGACCTTGCCGATATGGCCGCCGCGCGGCAGCTCGTCACCAACCGCCACGTCGATGGCCGACAGGTGGCAGAACATGCTGACCAGCCCCTGGCCGTGATCGACAAATACCGTCTTGCCATTGAAGAAATAGTCGCCGGTGAGAATTACCCGGCCGGCCGCTGGTGCCTTGATCGGTGTGCCGGCGGGCACGGCAAAGTCCAGCCCGGAATGCGGATTGCGTTCCTCGCCGTTGAAGAACCGGCGTACGCCAAAGGGGCTGGACAGGCGCCCGTTGACCGGTCGATCAAACAGCAGGTTGCTCGGTTGGCGCGCACTGAAGGTGGCGTAGGCCGCCAGTTGTTCCTGCAGTTCGCGCTGGATGCGGCGCTGGTGCGCCGGGTCAGGGGTGACGTGCTGCTGGTTGCGCAGGGTGATGTGCTGCGCCGGGTATTCCCGGCTGTTGACGCTGAAGCGCAGCGAGCGGCCGTCGTCCAGCTCTACCTGCTGCTCGCCGCTGGCGGTGCCGAGGGGGATGCCGGCGATGGCGATCCAGCGCTGGCCGTCCTCACGGATGACCAGCAGTGGCTGGCCGTTGTAACTGGCACGCGGTGCCTGCGGCTGTTCCGGCAGACCGATCACCGCCACCCCGCCGGGGACCGGCTTGTGCAGCAGGCGGGTGATAAAGCCGCCCTCGGCGAGGCTCGGCAGGCTCAGCAGTGACAGCAACAGCAGCAGGGCGGTACGCAGCAGCATGGTTCAGTCCGACAGGGGCAGGGGCAGGGTTTCAGGTGGGGCTTCAGGTGTGTCAGCTTCAACGCGCAGGTTCAGCTGGCCATGCTGCAGGCGGGCCTGCAGCCGCTGGCCGGGGCGGGTCTGCCAGGCGCTGCGCACGGCTTGTCCCTGCTGATCGAGCAGGATGCTGTAGCCGCGCCCCAGGGTGGCCAGCGGGCTGACCAGATGCAGGCTGTGCAGCAGCGCTTCAAAGCGCTGACGACGCTTTTCCAGTTGCTGCAGCATGGCCCTTGGCAGGCGCTGCTGCAGGTGTTGCAGGCGCTGTTCGAACAATTGCAACTGGCGGCCCGGATGCCGTGCGCGCAAGCGGTCATCCAGCCGTTGCAGGCGTTGTTGCTGGGCCGCCAGCTGTTGGCACTGGGCGCGGCGCAGGCGCAGCTCCAGCTCATCCAGTCGCTGCGCCTGCTGGGCCAGACGTTCGCCGGGATGGCGCAGGCGCTGGCGCAGACTGTGCAGGCGCAGTTGCTCGCGGGCCAGTCGATCGGCCATGCGTGCCTGCAGCTGACGCTGCAGCAACTGGAATTGGCGCAGCAGTGTCTGCCGGTCCGGGCTCAGCAGCTCGGCGGCCGCCGAGGGCGTCGGCGCACGCAGATCGGCAACGAAGTCACAGATGGAAAAATCCGTCTCGTGGCCGACGGCGCTAATGGTCGGTAGCGGGCAGGCGGCCAGTGCCCGGGCCACGGCTTCCTCATTGAATGGCCAGAGGTCCTCCAGCGAACCGCCGCCACGGCCAATGATCAGCGCATCCAGCCCGGCGCTGGAAGCGCGGCGCAGCGCCTCGATCAGCTGCGGCGCGGCATCGTTGCCCTGGACTGCCGCCGGCATCACCAGCAGTTCGATCCAGGGCGCGCGGCGCTGGAACACGCTGATGATGTCGCGCAGGGCCGCGCCGCTCGGCGAGGTGATGATACCGACGCGCTGCGGGTGGGCGGGCAGCGGGCGCTTGCGCTGCGCGTCAAACAGGCCTTCGGCCTGCAGCCGTGCCTTGAGCGCCTCGAAGGCCTGGCGCAGCGCGCCATCGCCGGCCGGTTCCAGACTGTCGACGATCAGCTGATAGTCGCCGCGGCCCTCGTACAGGCTGACCCGGCCACGGGCGCGCAGCAGCAGACCGTCGCGCAGCTCCAGGCGATGGCGCTGGGCGTGCTGACGAAACAATGCGCAGCGAATCTGTGCGCGACTGTCCTTCAGGGTGAAATACAGATGCCCGGAGGAGGGGCGCGACAGGTTGGACAGCTCACCCTCCACCCAGACCTGGGCAAACACCTCTTCCAGCAGCCCGCGTGCGCGCGCATTCAGCTGGCTGACACTGAGAATTTCCCGGCTCCGGGACAGGCTCTGAAACAGCAGGTCGTCATTCATGTCGGCATCTTATCCTGTGTTGCCGGTCGCGGGAAAACACAGAATGATGGGTTTGTCCGTCGATCGGCAATTGAGTGCAGGGGGTTGCATAGGTATAATGACGCGCTTCCATTTTTCCCGCCTGGGAGCCCCCTGCGATGCTGCGAATCAGTCAAGAAGCCCTTACCTTCGACGATGTTCTGCTGGTACCCGGATATTCCGAAGTGCTGCCCAAGGACGTCAGCCTCAAGACCCGGCTGACCCGCGGGATCGAACTGAACATTCCGCTGCTGTCGGCGGCCATGGATACCGTAACCGAAGCGCGCCTGGCGATTGCCATGGCCCAGGAAGGCGGCATGGGCATTATCCACAAGAACATGACCATCGAGCAGCAGGCCGCCGAAGTGCGCAAGGTCAAGCGCTACGAATCCGGCGTAGTGCGTGATCCGATCTGCATTGATGCCGACGCCACCGTTGGTCAGCTGTTTGATCTGACCCGGCAGAACAACATCTCCGGGGTGCCGGTGATGTACAACGGCAACCTGGTTGGCATTGTTACCTCGCGTGATGTGCGTTTCGAAACCGACATGCAGGCGCGGGTGCGCGATGTGATGACCCCGAAGGAGCGTCTGGTTACGGTCAAGGAAGGCGCCGACATGCAGGAGGTGCGCAAGCTGCTGCACCGTCACCGCATCGAGCGCGTGCTGATTGTGAACGACCAGTTCCAGCTGCGCGGCATGATGACCGTCAACGATATCGAGAAGGCCCGTGCCTATCCCTGGGCCAGCAAGGATGACCAGGGTCGCCTGCGCGTCGGCGCGGCAGTCGGCACCGGCGCCGACACCCCGGACCGGGTGGCGGCATTGGCCGCTGCCGGGGTTGACGTGATTATCGTCGACACTGCCCACGGTCACTCCAGGGGTGTTATCGACCGGGTCCGCTGGGTCAAGGACAACTTCCCGGCAATCCAGGTGATTGGTGGCAATATTGCCACTGGCGCGGCTGCCCGTGCGCTGGCCGAGGCCGGTGCCGATGCGGTCAAGGTTGGCATCGGTCCCGGTTCCATCTGTACCACCCGTATTGTTGCCGGTGTCGGCGTGCCGCAGATCTCGGCAATTGCCGATGTCGCTGCCGCACTCAAGGATACCGGTGTGCCGCTGATTGCCGATGGCGGCATCCGCTTCTCCGGCGATCTGGCCAAGGCAATTGCCGCCGGTGCCTCGGTGGTGATGATGGGCTCGATGTTTGCCGGTACCGAAGAGGCGCCTGGCGAAGTCGAGCTATTCCAGGGCCGCTCCTACAAGGCCTACCGTGGCATGGGCTCGCTGGGTGCCATGGCGAATGCCGGCGGTGGCTCGGCCGACCGCTATTTCCAGGATTCCAGTGCCGGTGCCGAGAAACTGGTGCCCGAGGGCATCGAAGGTCGGGTGCCCTACAAGGGGCCGCTGGCGGCGATCATCCACCAGTTGATGGGCGGACTGCGTGCCTCGATGGGCTACACTGGCTGTGCAACCATCGAAGAGATGCGCAGCAAGCCGGAATTCGTGCGCATTACCGGCGCCGGCATGAGTGAATCCCACGTGCATGACGTGCAGATCACCAAGGAAGCCCCGAATTACCGCGTCGGCTGAGCGCGGCTTAGCCGACCAGCGGCAGGCGACAAGCTCCAGGCTGCAAGCAGATCTGCTTTTGCTTGTAGCTTGTCGCTTTAAGCTTGCTGCTTAATTTCTCTGAGGAACACCCATGTCCCACGATATTCACGCCCACCGCATCCTGATTCTGGACTTCGGTTCGCAGTACACCCAACTGATCGCCCGCCGGGTACGCGAGATCGGTGTTTATTGTGAAATCCACCCCTGGGACATGGATCCGGCAGCGATTACCGGGTTCGCACCGCGCGGGATTATCCTCGCCGGTGGTCCTGAGTCAGTGACCCTGGAAGACACCCCGCGTGCGCCGCAGCAGGTATTCGAGATGGGCGTGCCGGTGCTGGGCATCTGCTACGGCATGCAGACCATGGCCGAACAACTGGGCGGCAAGGTCGAAGGTTCGGATGAACGTGAGTTCGGCTATGCGCGGGTCGATATCGTTGGCAAAAGCCGGTTCTTCGCCGGCATCGAAGACCATATCGATACCGATGGCGTGCTCTCGCTGGATGTCTGGATGAGCCATGGTGACAAGGTGATCCGTCTGCCCGAGGGTTTCCATATCCTGGCCAGCACGCCGAGCTGCCCGATTGCCGCGATGGGCGACGAAAGCCGGCACTTCTACGGCGTGCAGTTCCATCCCGAGGTCACCCATACCAAGCAGGGTCTGCGTATCCTGTCGCGCTTTATCCTCGAGCTGTGTGGCTGCGAAGCGCTGTGGACACCATCAAATATTGTCGAGGACGCGATTGCCACGGTACGCACCCAGGTTGGTGATGCCAAGGTGCTGCTCGGGCTGTCCGGCGGCGTTGACTCCTCGGTGGTGGCAGCCCTGCTGCACCGCGCGATCGGTGATCAGCTGACCTGCGTATTCGTCGACAATGGCCTGCTGCGCCTGCATGAGGGCGAACAGGTGATGGCCATGTTTGCCGAGAACATGGGCGTCAAGGTGATCCGCGCCAACGCCGAGGACAAGTTCCTCTCGCGCCTGCTCGGGGTCACCGACCCCGAGGAAAAGCGCAAGATCATCGGCCACACCTTTATCGAGGTATTCGATGAGGAAGCCACCAAGCTGCAAGGCGTCAAGTTCCTCGCCCAGGGCACCATTTACCCGGACGTGATCGAATCGGCAGGCGCCAAGACCGGCAAGGCCCATGTGATCAAGTCGCACCACAACGTGGGCGGTCTGCCGGAGGACATGCAGTTCCAGCTGGTCGAGCCGCTGCGTGAACTGTTCAAGGATGAAGTGCGCAAGATCGGCCTGGAACTGGGGCTGCCCTACGACATGGTTTACCGTCATCCATTCCCCGGTCCGGGCCTGGGCGTGCGCATCCTCGCTGAAGTGCGCAAGGACTACGCCGACATCCTGCGCCGCGCCGACCATATCTTTATCGAGGAGCTACGCAAGGCCGACCTCTACCACAAGACCAGCCAGGCCTTCGCAGTATTCCTGCCGGTCAAATCGGTGGGTGTGGTCGGTGACGGCCGCCGCTACGAATGGGTGATCGCCCTGCGTGCGGTGGAAACCATCGACTTCATGACCGCGCGCTGGGCGCACCTGCCCTACGAGTTCCTCGAAACCGTCTCCAACCGGATCATCAATGAAATAACCGGTGTCTCGCGGGTCACCTACGATATCTCCAGCAAGCCGCCAGCGACTATTGAGTGGGAATGATTGACCGGTAATAAGCAAAACGCCACGCAGCTGACTGCGTGGCGTTTTGCTGTGCGGCCCGGCCCGGCCCGTCTGTGACAGACCGGTAGCATCCCGATGGTGATCAGCTGCCGATCACACCACCATCATTTTTCCAGATCACCACGGTTGCCGAGCGCGGCGGGTAGTTGAACAGGTCGTTGTCAGGCCAACTGCTGGTCGCTTCACCTGCCGCCCACTGCGCCGGGCTGGTGGTGGCACCCGGGTGCTGCACGTTGATGAACATGGTGCGCTGGTCCGGGGTGGTGATCACGCCGGTGATCTCCTGGCCGACCGGACCCACCAGGAAGCGGCGGATTTCTCCGGTTTGCGGGTTGGCGGCAAACATCTGGTTGTTGCCGAAGATCTCGAACACGCCGGTGTTCTGCGAGCTTTCGCCGATATCGGTCTGGATCCAGATGCGGCTGTCGCGGTCAATCCACAGACCATCCGGCGAGCTCATGTAGGCTTCTTGCCCAAGCACCTGGCCATTCAGGTCGCGACCGGTCAGGTTGACCTGGCCGGATTCGCCACCGTCGCCGGCCAACAGGAACATATCCCACTCGAAGCTGGTGGCGCTGTGATCACCGCCGGCTTCGGCCCAGCGAATGATATGGCCATGGCGGTTGGTAACGCGCGGGTTCGGGTCATTCTCGCTGGCCGTGTTGCGCGCACTGTTGTTGGTCAGGGTGAAGTACACATCACCGTTGGCCGGGTCAACCGCGCCCCACTCCGGGCGGTCCATCGGCGTGCCACCAACCCGGTCAGCGGCCAGACGGGTGTTCACCAGCACATCGGCCTGACTGGTAAAGCCGTTGTCTGGGGTCAGGCCGTTCTGGCCATAGACCAGCGGCAGCCACTCGCCAGTGCCGTCGCTGTTGAAGCGGGCGACATACAGGATGCCGTTATCCAGCAGGCTGCCACTGGCAGTGGCGGCGTTGTAGCTGTCGGCACTGACAAACTTGTAGATGTACTGGAAGGTCGAGTCATCACCGGAATAGCAGACTACCGGGCGGCCCTCGGCCGCCGGGGCGAACACCACGCCTTCGTGGGCAAAGCGACCCAGTGCGGTGCGCTTCTTCGGCACGCTGTCGGGATCGAAGGGGTCAACCTCGCACATCCAGCCGAAGCAGTTGGGCTCGTTGCGGTAGTCGCCGGTGGCGTCTGCCGTCTTGATGCTGGCATCAAAGCGCACATACTGGTCCTCGCCGCTGGCTGCCAGCTCCCAGGCATAGCGGCCGCGCCCGGTGGGGCTGGCATTGACCCCGTAGCGGGCGTGCTCGCGGGGGTTGTCGCCACCGTTGCGGAAGTAGCCGGCCCAGTTCTCCTCGGAGAACATATAGGTATTCCACGGGGTGACGCCATGCGCGCAGTTGTTCAGGGTGCCCCGGGTCAGGGTACCGGTCGGGCTGTACAGGGTGCGGACAAAGCTGGAGCCGCGCACCGGGCCATGCAGCTCCATCGGGGTCAGGGCGGTAATCCGCCGGTTGAGCATGTCCGGCTGTACCGACCAGCGGTTATCCATGCCCTTGCGCACCCGTACGATGCTGATGCCGTGGGCATTCATTTCCTTGAGCACTTCATCGGTGTTGCGGGTGCCATCTCCGGCGACAATCACGCCACCACTGCCGAGTGCTTGGCCGGCATGTGAAGCATGCATGAAACGCGGCTCGACGTATTCATGGTTGAGTACCAGCAGACCGTCGGTCGAGCTGCCTTCGAACGGATCCTGACCCTCGATCGGGAAGAAGTGCATACCGTCGTGGTGCATGCCGATCTGTTCGGCCTGATCGGCGCCACTGTTGTTGACTGAAAAGCTCGGATAGCTGCCGGTGATCGGTGTCCCCCAGGGAATGAACACCTGATAGCTGTATCCCTCGGGTACCACAATGGTATCTGCCACGCTGGTGGCGATGGCGCTGAAGCCCAGCAGGGCGGCTTCCGGGGCAGGGGTGCCGGTATCACCGCCGTCGCGGTTCGAACTGGAGCTGCTGCGGCAGCCGGCCAGGCCAATACCGAGAAAGCCGAGGGCGGCCGCGCCCATGCTGCCCTTGAGCAGATCGCGACGCGACAGGCGTGCGCGCATGACCGAGTCAAAGGTGGGGTTCGGTGACAGGTTCACCTGCGGCTCGTCACCGGCACCATGGTCTACGATGCTGATGACAGTGTTCTTTTCGCTGGACATCCGGAATTCCTCATCAGGGGTTGTTAAGAACCGCTCTAGGATGGGAAGGACGAATGACAAACACGCAAACAGCGGATGAAGCTTTAATGTCGTTTGGATGATTGAAGAGCGCAGGCATGGAGTCCTGCGCACCGGCTCGGTTGGTCGGCGTGCTCAGAGTGAATCTGTCAGGGCTCAAACCCTTGCAACTGCAGCAGGCTCCAGTCGATCAGCTCGCGAGTCACCTGGTCCAGCGCGGCAGCCTGGGCGCGAACTACAGCAGGCACTTGCGGGTCTGCCGGTAATTGCTCTGCGCGGAAGATCCGGCTGGCTAATACCCGTCGGGCAGCCGGCTCGATCAGTCGGGCTTCCAGCTCCACAATGGCAACAGGCTGCTGGTCACGATAGACCACCTGGAAGCTCAGCAGGTCGCTGCCCAGCAGGACATCGGCATGCAGGGCATGCTCGTCACTGCTGACACTGGACAGTGCGCCTGACTGTACAAAAGCACGTCGCAGGTGCTCGCGCACCATGGCCGGCAGAGGCTCAGTCCAGCGCGCGCCCTTGTAGCTGCTCAACTGGTCACCCTGCGGGTTGACCAGTAGTCGCGGACTGCTGTGAGCAAAACCAGCCTGCGGTGTATTGATGCGCAGCGCCAGTGGCAGTGCTTCGCCAGCCCGCTGCTCGATAGAAGGAGGCGGCATCTGGTAGAAACTTGCCGGTTGGGTTTGCGGCAGCAGCGTGCAGCCGGAAAGTAACAGGGAGGCGACCATCAGGCCTGCCAGCAACGTTTTCAGTCTCACGGTTCGAACTCCTCCATGCTGTCGCGTCCAAGCAGGAAACGCCCCGGGTTGTCTTCCAGGCGCCGGGTTATGTTGCGCAGAGCAATCAGACTTCCGCGCAGCTCGGTAATCGCAGGTTCCAGCTGGCCAAGGCCCTGCATACCGCTACTGAAAGAGTCGCTGTTATCGGTCAGCAGTTTCTCCAGCGTTTGGCTGGTGCGGGCAATGGAAGCCAGCGCCTGCTCGGCACCATCCAGCGTGCGACTGCCCTGTTGGTTGAGCAGCCGGTCGGCGCTACCAAGCAGCAGGCTGGTCTGCTCCAGAGTGGCGCTGGCCTGACGGCTGGCCTGGCTGAGGTCGGTCAGCAGGCGCTGCAGGTCGTCGCCCTGGCCGGCGATGCTGACGGTGGCCTGCTCGATGGCAGTCAGGGTGCGGTTGAGGCTGGCGGCGTTTTCCTCGGACAGGATGCTGCGGGCACTGGCGACCAGTTGGTTGATATTGGTCATCAGGTCTTCACCGTTGGCCAGCAGCGCGGAAATCGGTGATGGCGAGGCGATGATCTGCGGGTCTTCACCCGAGCGGCTGCGCAGTATCGGCGAGTCAGGGGTTCCGTGGCTGAGTTCGATCACCGACGTGCCGGTAATGCCGGTAAATGACAGTCGGGCACGGGTATCCTCACGCAGAGGGATATGGCTATCGACACGGATGTGCGCCAATACCCGTCTGGGGTCCTGTGGGTCAAGGCGTAGCTCGACGATATCGCCAACACGGATGCCGCTGTATTGGACAGTACTGCCTCGCGACAGGCCGCTGACGGCTTCGTTGAATACGACGGTATAGTGGTTGTAGTCACGACTCGAGCTGGTATTGCCCAGCCATATCGCAAACCCCACTGCAGCCAAGCTGCCAAGCAGGGTAAACAGGCCGATCAAAACGTGATGGGCACGGGTTTCCATATCAACAATGCTCCTTGGCAGGGGCGGTGGCGGCGAAAGCGGCGGCACGTCCGCGAGGGCCGTGGAAGTATTCCTGAATCCAGGTGTTATCGGTAGCGGCAACCCGTTCGAGAGTATCTGCTACCAATACCCTGCGTTCGGCGAGTACGGCAATGCGGTCGCAAATGGCGTACAGGGTGTCCAGATCATGAGTGACCAGAAACACGCTGAGGCCCAATGCATCGCGAAGGGTGCGGATCAGTTCGTCAAAGGCAGCGGCACCGATAGGGTCCAGGCCTGCGGTCGGCTCGTCGAGAAACAGGATGTCCGGGTCAAGTGCCAGTGCTCGTGCCAGTGCGGCACGCTTGACCATGCCGCCAGACAGCTCGGACGGGTATTTGCTTGCAGCCAGTCTGGGCAGGCCGGATAGCGCCAGTTTCATTTGTGCCAGATGCTCTGCATCTCGACGACTCAGTCCGGCATGCTCAATCAGCGGTAAGGCAATATTCTCGGCCACCGTTAGTGAGGAAAACAGCGCGCCGCGCTGGAAGAGCACACCAAAACGGCGCTCGTAAATTGAGCGCTGAGCCTCACTGAGCGCCTGCAAGTCCTGGCCGAATACCCGAACTGCGCCAGCGGTAGGGCGGTGCAGGCCGACGATAGAGCGGAGCAGTACCGATTTTCCGGTGCCCGAACCACCAACCACGCCAAGAATTTCGCCTTGGCGGATATCCATATCCAGGTTCTCGTGTACGGTCTGTGGTCCGAAGCGGTTGATCAGACCGCGCACCTCGACCAGCGTGTCAGCGGCTCCACTCACCAGCCCATCTCCATATAGAACATGGCGGCCAGGGCATCGACCAGAATTACCACGAAGATTGACTGAACCACGCTGGAGGTGGTGTGCTCGCCGACCGACTCGGCACTGCCGGTGACCTTGAAGCCTTCAAGGCAGCCGATTACTGCAATCAGAATGGCGAATATTGGTGCCTTGGCCATGCCAAGCACAAAGTGGCGCATCTCTATGTTCTGCTGCAGCAACCCCATAAACATGGTGGGCGAGATGTCCAGCGACAGGGCGCACACCAGTGCGCCGCCAAACAGGCCGGAAATGATCGCCACAAAGGTCAGCAAAGGCAGGGTAATGAGCATTGCCAGTACCCGTGGCAGTACCAGCATTTCCAGCGGGTTCAGGCCAAGGGCGCGAATGGCATCGATTTCTTCGTTGGCTTTCATCGAGCCAATTTGCGCGGTGAAGGCACTGGCGGTGCGACCCGCCAGCAGTATGGCTGCCAGCAGAACACCAAACTCGCGCAGAAAGGCGAAAGCAACCAGATCCACGGTGTAAATCGTGGCTCCGAACTCGGCCAGGACAGTGGCACCAAGGAAAGCTACCACGGCGCCAACCATAAAGGTCAGCAATGCCACGATAGGTACCGCGTTGAGGGCTGTTTGTTCCAGCTGCGCGGCTATTGCCGTTGGGCGCCAGTGACCTGGGCGTACCAGATTGCGCAGCAACCCGATGAGGGTGAGACCGATAAAGCCGAACAGGTCAATGGCATGTCGATAGAAGGTCAGTGTGGCCTTGCCACTGCGTTCGAGTATGTCGATCAGCAGGCCGGGAGTGGCTTGTGGCTCAGGGGCGGGTTGCAGGCAGCTCAGGGCAACGCGACGCAACAGAGCTCGTCTCGAGCTTTCCAGGGCGTCGCTTTGCTCGCAGATGTTGAGTAGACGCTCTGCACCCAGCAGGTCAGCTATCAGTTGGGCTCCGGCGGTATCAAGGCGCTGGATGCTGGACAGTTCGACAGGGCAGTGCGGGTCTGGTGCAGATACTGAAACCAGCTCACGCAGTGCCGCGTAATGCTCCAGCGTCCAATCACCCTGCAGGGCAAGCTGGTCGCCATTGTGCTGAATGGCAGATTGGGTGGCCGGCTTGCCCATGTGCTGGATGTGTCAGATATGGTGCTTGCGACTGGCGCTGAAGTCTTCGGACAGGGTGCCGGGGCTGTCTTCGGATTTCGGCGCATAGTCGCGTGGAGGTTCCAGGCTGTCGAATGCCGCAGGCCCCTTGTCTTCCAGACTGGCAGTAGTGCTTTGCTGCATGGCCGCCAGCAGACGTTGGCGTGATATATCGTCCGGAGCCAGTTCCATGGCGCTCTGGGTGAGGTGTTGCTGGATGTCCTGATAGTCACGGTTGAGGCGGGCTACCAGGCCGGCAGTGGTCTTGAAGTGGCCGGCGACTTCCTGCTGGTACTCCTCGAAGCGCAGCTGCAGGCTTTCCAGCTGGCGCTGGCTGCTGCCGCCTACGCCGCCACTCAGGCGGCGAGCCAGGCCGGCCACGACAACGCCAATCACCACGCCGATGGCTAGTGCGGCTGTCACGCTAATCCACAGGTTTTCGCTTGATTCCACCTTCAGGTCCCTCGTATGCAAAATGTTCAGGGAGACGGCTTGTACTGATGGACTGCGTCCGAGAGCCTTTCCCTGTGACTGGGTCAAGAGTAGGGTAACCACAATTGACCGGCAAGGCCAATTGGCCAATGGTTGCAGAGTGTGGACGCAAGGCCTGTCGGACAGGTCACGCAGGAGAAGACAATGGTATTGGAAGATGAACAGCGCTTGATGATTGACGGCCCCGCGGGGCGTCTTGAGGCGCGTTATACCCCAAGATCAGGGGCGCGGGCGCTGGCCGTGATCTGTCACCCCAATCCGCTGCACGGCGGCAGCCTGCAGAACAAGGTGGTGCATACCTTGTTGCGTGCCGCCGTAAGTTGCGGCGCGGCCAGCCTGCGTTTTAACTTTCGTGGTGTGGGTAACAGTCAGGGCGAGCATGCCAGCGGCTTTGGCGAGGTGGATGATTGTCTTGCGGCAATCGACTGGCTACGCGGCGAGGCGGGTGATCTGCCCTTGTGGCTGATGGGGTTTTCCTTTGGTGGCTATGTTGCGGCGGCTGCAGCATCGCGTTTGCCCGAATGGCCGGAGCGGCTGCTGTTGGCAGCGCCGTCGGTGGTTGCACAGCCGTTTGATGCCCTGTTGCCGCTTGGTGGGCCGGTTTCTGTGCTGGTGCCGGCGCAGGACGAGGTGGTGCCTGCCAGCGCGCAGCGGGCGATGTTTGCCGACAGCATGCAGGCCCAGCTGGTAGAGTTTGCCGATTGCGGCCACTTCTTCCACCGGCGGCTTGGCGAGTTGCGTGATTGTGCCGAGTCGTTGCTGGCCGATTGATTGCCAAGCGCCGGGGCGGGCGGGTACATTATCGACCCCCCGCTATCCAGCCAGGAATGGTCGATGACCCCGCTCGAACGCTACCAATCCGATCTTCAGCGCCCTGATTTTATCCATGATCCTGCCCAGCAGCGTGCAGTCGAGCATTTGCAGCGCCTGTTTGATGAGCTGGTGGCGAGCGAGAACACAAGGAAGGGCGGTTTGCTGGGCAAGCTGCACAAGCGTCGCGAGCCGGTCAAGGGGCTGTATTTCTGGGGCGGCGTCGGTCGCGGCAAGACTTATCTGGTCGACACCTTTTTCGATGCCTTGCCGTTCCAGCGCAAGATGCGCACCCACTTTCACCGGTTCATGCAGCGTGTACACCAGGAACTGAAAGGTCTCAAGGGTGAAAAAAATCCGTTAACCCTGATCGCCCGGCGCTTTGCCAACGAGGCGAGGGTAATCTGTTTTGACGAGTTCTTTGTGTCCGATATCACTGATGCGATGATTCTGGCCACCCTGCTGGATGAGTTGTTCAGGAACGGCGTGACACTGGTAGCGACCTCCAACATAGTGCCTGACGGGCTGTACAAGGACGGCTTGCAGCGTGCGAGATTCGTGCCGGCGATCGATCTGCTGAATCGTTATACCGAAGTGGTGAACGTCGATAATGGCGTGGACTATCGCCTGCGCGCCCTTGAACAGGCCGAGCTCTATCATTGGCCGCTGGATGACGGAGCGGATGCCAGTCTGCGTCGCAGTTTCGAGAGTTTGGTGCCGGATATCGACGAGGTATGCGAGGGCGAGGTGCTGACCATCGAGAACCGTCCAATCCGCTCGTTGCGTGTGTGTGAGGATGTCGCCTGGTTCGAATTCCGCGAGCTCTGTGATGGCCCGCGCAGCCAGAATGACTATATTGAACTGGCCAAGATATTCCATGCGGTACTGCTGGCGAATGTCGAGCAGATGAGTGTAGCTACCGATGATATTGCCCGGCGCTTCGTCAATATGGTGGACGAGTTCTACGACCGTAACGTCAAACTGATCATTTCTGCCGATGTCGAACTCAAGGATCTGTATGCTGGTGGGCGACTGGATTTCGAGTTTCAGCGTACGCTCAGTCGTCTGCTGGAAATGCAGTCTCACGAATTCCTCTCACGTCCGCACCGGCCCTGATCAGCCGTCCTGGCGGTGATCGTGCCGGGGTGTTTTGCGATGAAGGTGTTGCCGGTACTGGCTGGGTGAGAAGCCGGTGTGTTCGCGAAATAGCCGGGCAAAGAAGCTGGCGTCGTCGTAGCCGACCTGATAGCTGATGCTCTTGATGCTTCGGGTGCTGCCGGCCAGCAGATTTTTCGAGTGCTCCATGCGCAGGCGCTGCAGGTACTGCAGTGGCTTGTCGCCGGTAGCCGCCTGAAAGCGGCGAATGAAATTCCGTGCACTCATGCCGTGCTGCTCGGCCAAGTCCTCGAAGCGGAAGCTTTCCGCCAGATTGTCTTCAAGCCACTCCTGGACCTGCAGGATCACCGGGTCCTGATGCATTTTCTGACCGCCAAAGCCCATTACGCCAGGCCGGTAGCTGCGCTGGGTTTCATACAGCGCATCGCGCGCCACATCCTGGGCAACCTTGCTGCCGCACAGTTGTTCTATCAGGTGCAAATACATATCACAGGCGGAACTGACACCGGCAGCACAGAAAATCCGTTCGGTTTCTGTCAGGTGGCGGTCGCGGTTCAGTTGGACGCGCGGAAAGCGTTGCTCAAATTCGCGGTAAAAGCGCCAGTAGGTAGTGGCTTCGTGGCCGTCCAGCAGGCCGGCGGCGGCAGCCCAGAACACGCCATTGGCGGTGCAGCATATCAGGCTGCCCTGTGCGTGCTGGTGTGCCAGCCAGTCGGGGAGTTGTGCATGTGTTTGCAGGAGCGTATCGAAGTCGGCCCAGAAAGCGGGAAGGATGATCAGTGCCGGTTGCAGGGTTGTCAGCGCCGCGTCAATCGGCAGCAGCTCGCCGCTGAACCCGGTTGCGGCAGGTGTTTCGCCGGCAATGCGGATTTCAAGCTGCGGCTGGTCAGGCCCCTGGCTGCGCAACGCCGCCATATGGAATACATCGCGAGCCATGGTCAGGGTTGAGCCGATAACACCGTCGGTGGCAAGGATGACAATCTGGCGGTGCTGCCGGCCGTCATTGCTGGTCCGGGCGGGCAATCCGGCACCGCTATTGCTGCAGAATAATGCAGGCATGACTCAGGGCGCCGGATTGGGGTGGTCGCGATGCAGTGCCTCGAGTTCTTCCAGCAGCGCGTCACTTAGCCCCATATTGATGCTTCCCAGATTGGTCTCGAGCTGGTCGAGATTGGTCGCGCCAATGATGTTGCTGGTAACGAAGGGTTGGCGATTGACGAAAGCCAGTGCCATCTGTGCCGGGTCCATGCCATGCCGCCGAGCCAGTTCAACATAGGCGCGGGTGGCGCGTACGGCCGCTTCCGATGTGTAGCGTGTGAATCGGCTGAAAAGTGTCAGGCGAGCGCCGGAGGGCTGGCGGCCGTCAAGGTATTTTCCGCTCAGGCTGCCGAAAGCCAGCGGTGAGTAGGCCAGCAGTCCTGTCTGTTCGCGAATGGCAATTTCGGCAAGACCAACCTCAAAGCTGCGGTTAAGCAGGTTGTAGGGGTTCTGTATTGAGGCGATACGCGGCCAGCCACGGGTTTCGGCCAGGTGCAGGAAGCGCAGCACGCCCCAGGGCGTCTCGTTGGACAGGCCGATATGGCGAATCCGGCCGGCTTGTACTTCTGCGTCCAGTGCCTCGAGGGTGTCTTCTATCGCGGTAAGCTGTTCGTCGGCATTGTGGCGGTAGCCAAGGGTGCCGAAAAAGTTGGTGCTGCGGTCCGGCCAGTGCAGCTGATACAGATCTATATGGTCGGTTTGCAGTCGCTTCAGACTGCCATCGATGGCCGCCTTGAGGTGTTCGCGGACAAAGCGCGTACGACCGTCGCGTATATGCGGAAGCCATTCACCGGGGCCGGCGATCTTGCTGGCAATGATCCAGTCATTGCGGTTGCCGCGGGCGGTCATATAGTTGCCGATGATGGATTCTGTGGAGCCGACGGTTTCTGCGCGCGGGGGAACCGGATACATCTCGGCGGTATCAATAAAGTTGATGCCGGCCTGGCGTGCGCGATCGATCTGCATAAAGGCATCGGCTTCGGTGTTTTGCTCGCCCCAGGTCATGCTGCCGAGACAGAGTGCGCTGACTTTGATGTCGGTACGGCCAAGCGGACGGTAGTGCATGCGGTAATTTCTCCTTGCGGGTCGGGGCTGCTGCGACAGTATCCTACGAGAGGCTACAAATAAAAGGTTGTATTTTTTCTGGTGAAAGGCATAATGCGCGGCACTCTCGACAGGATGCCTGGGACTGCCGTTGCGGTTCCCTGTCGGTGTTTTGCAACTCACGGATGCCACCCAGACCCACAGAGCCCCCACTGAGTGTCTGTGCACAGGCTTTGTTACTTGTAAAAACACAACTCATTCTGTAAGATTCGCCCTCTTTAAATCAGAGCGGCCTCTGAGGCTAGGATTGATGAAAACCTTCAGCGCCAAACCCGAAACCGTAAAACGTGATTGGTACGTCGTAGACGCCACAGGTCTGACCCTGGGTCGTCTGGCTACCGAAGTTGCCACGCGTCTGCGCGGCAAGCACAAGCCCGAATATACTCCGCACGTCGATACTGGCGACTACATCGTCATCGTCAATGCCGAGAAGGTCCATGTGACCGGTGCCAAGGCTCAGGACAAGATCTACTACAGCCACTCGGGCTTTCCCGGTGGCATCAAGTCGATCAGCTTCGAAAAGCTGATCCAGCGTGCTCCCGAGCGCGTGATCGAGATCGCAGTCAAGGGCATGCTGCCGAAGAACCCGCTGGGTCGCGCCATGTACCGCAAGCTCAAAGTGTACAAGGGTGAGGCTCATCCGCACACCGCACAGCAACCCCAAGAACTGAAGATCTGACAGGAGCTCACCAATGTCGGCGACACAAAACTACGGTACTGGCCGTCGTAAAACCGCCACCGCTCGCGTGTTCCTGCGTCCGGGTGCTGGCAATATTTCTATCAACAACCGCAGTCTGGACAACTTCTTTGGCCGCGAGACCGCCCGTATGGTGGTTCGCCAGCCGCTGGAGCTGACCGACAGTCTGAACAAGTTCGATGTCTACGTCACCGTCAAGGGTGGCGGCATCAGCGGTCAGGCCGGCGCGATCCGTCACGGCATTACCCGTGCCCTGATGGAGTATGACGAAACCCTGCGTGGCGATCTGCGTCGTGCCGGCTTCGTTACTCGCGATGCCCGTGAGGTTGAGCGTAAGAAGGTCGGTCTGCGTAAAGCACGCAAGCGTCCGCAATACTCCAAGCGCTGATATCTCCGCGCAGTGGATGTACGCAACGCCCAGCCAATGGCTGGGCGTTTTCGTGTCTGAAGCCTGCGACACTTTGCCTGCAATAGCTCTGAAATGCGCTGTTCGCCTTGTAATGCAAGGGCCATTTCATTACCATCAATTTCATTTTTTGCAGGCAGTTCAAAACCTCTACAAGGGCCCTTGAGGGTCTGATTTAGCTGATGGGAGACGACTGGATGAGTAATGACGGCGTAAATAACGGCCGGCGTCGCTTCCTGGTTGCAGCCACCTCTGTGGTGGGTGCGGCCGGAGCCGTGGGAGCAGCAGTACCCTTTGTCGGGTCCTGGTTTCCGAGCGCCAGGGCCAAGGCGGCAGGTGCGCCGGTACGGGTGAATATCAGCAAGATCGAACCGGGTCAGCAGATCGTAGCCGAATGGCGCGGCCAGCCCATGTTCGTCTCGCGACGCACCCCTGAGGCCCTTGCCATGCTGGAACAGATGGAAGGCGTACTGGCAGATCCGGACTCAAAGGCTTCAGATCAGCCTTCTTATGTGGATCCCAAACATCGGGCTATCAATGCCGAACTGCTAGTGGTTGTCGGCATCTGCACCCATCTTGGCTGCTCTCCGCTGTTCCGTCCGGAAGTCGCCTCGGTTGATATGGGGCCGGACTGGAAAGGCGGCTATTTCTGCCCTTGTCACGGTTCCTCCTACGACATGGCCGGCCGTGTGTTCCGCTCCCAGCCGGCACCGCTGAACCTGCCGGTTCCCCCGCATTCCTATGAAACCGACGATGTGATCATCATCGGTGTGGATCAGGAGACCGCCTGATGAGCAAACTGATGAACTGGGTTAACGAGCGTATGGCGGTCAGCAAGGTGATCGAAGATCACCTGACCAAGTACTACGCGCCGAAAAACTTCAACTTTTTCTACTTCTTTGGCTCCCTGGCCATGCTGGTACTGGTCAACCAGATCGTTACCGGTATCTGGCTGACCATGAGCTACGAGCCTTCTGGTGCCGGCGCCTTTGCCTCCATCGAATACATCATGCGTGATGTTGAATACGGCTGGCTGCTACGCTACCTGCACTCGACCGGCGCTTCGGCGTTCTTCGTGGTGGTCTACCTGCACATGCTGCGTGGCCTGATGTACGGTTCCTACCAGAAGCCGCGCGAGCTTATCTGGCTGTTCGGCATGCTGATTTACCTGGTACTGATGGCTGAGGCCTTCATGGGTTATCTGCTGCCCTGGGGGCAGATGTCCTACTGGGGTGCCCAGGTGATCATTTCGCTGTTTGGTGCCATCCCCTTCATTGGTCCGGATCTGGCCCAGTGGGTGCGTGGTGACTACCTGATCTCCGGCATTACCCTGAACCGCTTCTTTGCGCTGCACGTGATCGCCCTGCCGATCGTATTGCTGGGTCTGGTGGTACTGCACATCATCGCCCTGCATGAAGTCGGCTCAAACAACCCGGACGGTATCGATATCAAGAAGCACAAGGATGCCAACGGTGTACCGCTGGACGGCATTCCGTTCCATCCGTACTACACCGTCAAGGATATTGTCGGCGTGGTGGTGTTCCTGTTCGTGTTCTGCACCGTGGTGTTCTTCTTCCCGGAAATGGGCGGCTACTTCCTTGAGAAGCCCAACTTCGAGATTGCCAACCCGCTGAAGACGCCTGACCACATTGCTCCGGTATGGTACTTCACGCCCTTCTACGCGATTCTGCGTGCAGTGCCGGCGATTGGTGGTTCGGCCTTCCCAGGTGTATTGGCGATGGGTGCCGCCATTGCTGTGCTGTTCGTGCTGCCCTGGCTGGATCGCAGCCCGGTTCGCTCGATCCGCTACAAGGGCTGGATGAGCAAGCTGTGGCTGGTGATCTTCTGCGTATGCTTCGTGATCCTCGGTATTCTGGGTGCTATTCCCTCTACCCCGATTCGCACGCTGGTTTCGCAGATCTGCACCGTACTGTATTTCGCGTTCTTCTTCCTGATGCCGTTCTATACCCGGATGGAGAAGACAAAACCCGTTCCGGAGAGGGTTACAGGCTAATGAAAAAGCATATTCTTGCCCTGGTATTCGCGCTGCTGCCATGCATCGCGCTGGCAGCGCCGAGCAACTATCCGCTGGAAAAGGCCAATGTCGATCTGCGTGACAAGGCAGCCCTGCAGGACGGCCTGCGCACCTTCGTCAACTTCTGCATGGGCTGCCACTCGGCCCAATACCAGCGTTACGAGCGTGTTGCCACCGATCTCGGCATCCCTGAAGAGGTGATGATGGAGAACGTGGTGTTCACCGACGGTACGCTGATCGGCGAGCACATGAGGATCGGCATGCGCGAGCGTGATGCCAAGCAGTTCTTTGGTGCTGCGCCGCCGGATCTGACCATGGTGGCACGTGTGCGTGGTGAGGACTGGCTGTACACATACATGAAGACTTTCTACGAGGATCAGTCGCGCCCGTTCGGTGCCAACAATCTGGTGTTCCCGAATGTTGGTATGCCGAATGTCCTGGCCGAATTGCAGGGTCGGGTGGTGATGGGTTGTGCGCCAGTCGAAGTGCGTGATGGCCGCAAGGTCCAGCGTGACCCGCTGACCGGTGATGCCCTCAAGGAAGAGCAGTGTGATGTGCTCACAGTTGTGGAAGAGGGCGCGATGAGTGCCGAGGAGTTCGATACCACTGTTCGTAATCTGGTATCTTTCCTGGCTTACTCGGCGGACCCGATCAAGCTCGAGCGTCACCGCATTGGTATCTATGTTCTGCTTTATCTGGCCTTCCTGTTCGTGTTTGCCTACCTGCTCAAGCGTGAGTACTGGCGCGACGTGCACTAAGGCGGTCAGTTGTATCCAGTGAAAGCCATGCGCCCTTCGGGGCGCATGGCTTTTTTGCGTTATAATGCCGGCCCCGCAGCATTAGCCAGCCATTCGGGCAGGCTGTTGAGGCAGATCGTATGAGGGTTCAACTATGGGCGTAACTGCCAACAAGCGTTCGACGATGGCATTCTTTTCCGATCCAAAAGATCACAACAGCCACAGGGTGCGGCTGGTGCTGGCGGAAAAGGGTGTGAATGTCGAGATTATTGATGTTGACCCTGTGCAGATGCCGGACGAGCTACTGGAAAACAATCCTTACGCCTCTTTGCCGACACTGCTCGATCGTGACCTGGCGCTGTATGAGTCAAAAGTCATCATGGAGTACCTTGATGAGCGCTACCCGCATCCACCGCTCATGCCTGTGTATCCGGTGGCTCGGGCCAACACCCGCTTGTTGATGTACCGTGTCGAACGCGATTGGTGTGAACCCATGGGGCGCCTGCTCACAGAAAAGATGCCGGAGAGCAAACGGGAGCAGCTACGCAAGGAGTTGCGTGAGAGTCTGGTGGGTGTCGCGCCGGTATTTGCCGAGATGCCATTCTTCATGAGTGACGAATTCAGTCTGGTGGATTGTTGCCTGGCCCCGATTCTCTGGCGCTTGCCGCTGGCCGGTATCGAATTGCCGCGACAGGCCAAGCCGCTGCAGCAATACATGGAGCGGTTGTTTGCGCGTGACAGCTTCAAGGCCAGTCTGTCGTCCTTTGAGCGCGACCTGCAGTAAGGAGAAAAGCATGCACGAGATGACCTCTAGCCGGCCTTATTTGCTGCGTGCCCTGCACGAGTGGATTCTGGACAATGACTGCACGCCCTACCTGCTGGTCAATGCAGGCTACCCCGGTTGCAGTGTGCCTGAGGGGTTTATCGAGGACGGACAGATAGTCTTTAACCTGTCTCCGGGTGCCGTGCGTGATCTGAACATGGATAACCAGTGGGTGATCTTCAATGGCCGTTTTGGCGGTGTGGCGAGGCAGGTTAGCGTGCCGCTGCCGGCAGTCATGGCGATCTATGCGCGAGAGAATGGCCAGGGTATGGTGTTTGAGCTGGAGCCATCGACTACGCCGCCGGATGACACCCCGCCGCCACAGGATGAGAAGCCTGCTGCTGGGCGACCTGCATTGAAAGTGGTCAAGTAAACACGTCGGTGACTGCCTCTGGCTGAAGGCTCGCAGCAGCGGAGCCTTCAGCGTTCAGCAATCAATCAGTCGATATACTCAAACAGTTTGACGATCCGCTGTACACCGCCCACTTGCTGCACAGTCTGCACAGCCCGTTCGGCTTCGGTGCGGCGCACCAGTCCCATCAGATAGACAACACCGGCTTCAGTGGTAACGCTGATCCGGCGCCCGGGGATATTGTTGTCAGCCAGCAGGCGGGTCTTGGCGTTGGTGCTGATCAAGCTGTCGTTATTGCGCGCCAGCAGACTGATGGGGGCACCGATGGTCAGCTCGTTATGCACATGCTTGACCCGTTGTACCTCGCGTACGGTTTTCTCCGCCAATGCCGACAATTCGCTGTTAGGTACCTGACCGGCCAGCAGGACTATGCCGTTAAAACTTTGCACAATGATCCGTGAGTTTTCCTTCAGCGCGGGATGGGCCTTGGCTACATTCACCCGGGCTTTGGTTTCTATCAGCGGGTCATCAATCCGGCTGCCGATTGTACGGGTGCCGTGGTTTTCCTGGATGGGATTGTCTCGGGTAGCGGTGAGTACATTGCTGCAGCCAGTCATGGAGGCGACCAGCACAGAAGCAAGCAACAGGTGGAAAAGCTTCATTCTTCAGTCCCGAACAGTTGGCGGTCGATCAAGTCGCACAGGCAGTGAATCACCAGCAAGTGGACTTCCTGGATGCGAGCGGTAGAGCGGGCAGGGACGCGTATTTCCACGTCTTCCGGCAACAGCAGCGAGGCCATCGAACCACCATCACGCCCGGTCAGCGCCACCACCAGCATTTCCCGGTCGTGTGCGGCCTGAATCGCTTGCATGACGTTGCCGGAGTTGCCGCTGGTGGAGATCGCCAGCAGCACGTCACCCGGCTGGCCGAGCGCCCGGATCTGTTTGGAAAAGATTTCCTGATAGCTGTAATCGTTGGCGATTGATGTCAGTGTCGAGCTGTCGGTGGTCAGTGCAATCGCTGGCAGGCTTGGACGTTCACGTTCAAAGCGGTTGAGCAGTTCGGATGAGAAGTGCTGCGAGTCGCCAGCCGAGCCGCCGTTGCCGCAGGCAAGAATCTTGCCCTCGGACAGCAGGCTGTTGACCATCAACTGGCTGGCCTGTTCGATGCTTGGACCAAGCACATCCATCGAGCGGGTCTTGGTCTCGATACTGTCGGTGAAAAGCTGTCTGATTCTGTGCTGATTGTCCATGGATAGACTCACTGGCTGGTAAAGGCGTCACGGATCCAGCGATAGTTCTGCGGATCTTCCGGATTGCCGGCAGCGGCGACCACGTCGAAACGACAAGGCTGGTCGGCCAGATGCGGATGGGTCAGCAGGTAATGACGAGCGGCATTCACAACGCGTTGCCGCTTGCGCCAGTCGACGCTTTCTTCAGCGCTGCCCCATCGATTGCTGCGGCGGTAACGAACTTCGACAAATACTACTGTATCGGTATCGCGCATGACCAGATCCAGCTCACCCAGCCGGCAGCGGTAATTGCGTGCGAGCAAACGCAGGCCCGCCTGTTGCAGCAAACTGCAAGCCTGGCGTTCGCTCAACTGGCCGAGTGCATGACTGGTCACGGCTCAGTCGATGGCGCCAAGGCGTCCGTTGCGGATAACGCCCCAGTCCAGCTCTCGGCGGATGCGTCCGTCTTCCGGCAGTGACAGCAGCCCGGTGGCGCCGCTGAACTGCAGACTCTCGTTACTTTGCAGTTGTGGCAGGCGGCTGAAAATACGCTGGGCATCAATGCCCATGGCATACAGTCGGCCCAGCGGGCCGCTGGCCTGCGGCCAATGGCTGGTGACCTTGGGGTAGAGGCTGTCACTACGACTCAGCAACCAGGGTGTTTCGGCAATCAGGATACCGTCCAGATCGGCCATCTGGCTGCTGTCGGCGTCATACTGGAAAGCGTGCGAGGTGGCATATACCGGAAGGTCTGCTGCGTACTGGAAGGCCAGCGTTGGCATCAGTTGACGCGCTTGCTGCGGTGTGGCGGCAACAAAAAGCGCCTCTATATCCTGGCGAGGTGTCGGCTGTACTGCAATCTCGTTACCCAGAAGGCTCTGTATGCGTGTGTTGCGTTGCTCGCTCTGGCGGATCTGAAGCAGTTGGCCGATCTGGTTGGCCATGGTGGTGGGTTGGTCAAGCAATTCGTGACCGACAACCCGGCCACCGAGAGCCTGCCATTGCTCACGGAAGGCATGCTGGGTGCGCTGTCCCCAGTCGCTATTGCTGCTCAGAATGGCCATGCTGCGGTGGCCGTCCGCCCAGGCGCGCAGGGCGGCCGAACGGGCTTCATCTTCCGGAGCCAGGCCGAACTGGAACAGATTGGCCGGAGCGCCGGCCTGCTCGCTGTAATTCAGGGCCAGTGTCGGCAACGGCAAGCTGTCCCTGCGGGCAAGCTGACTGACCCGGTCGCGCTCCAGCGGTCCAATGACCCACTGCATGCCGTCGGCTATTGCCTGGTGATAAAAGCTGTCGGTGTCGTTGAACTGGCTGCTGTCATAGAGCCGGATTTCCGGCTGCTCAAAGCCTTCGGCAAAGGCCTGATACTGGGCGCTGAGAAAGCCGTCACGCAGCGCCTCACCGGCCGCACTCAACTGTCCCTGCAGAGGCAGCAGCAGTGCAATGCGCTGCGGCCTGCGGGCATGCAGCTCCAGCAGTTCGCTGAGCTCGCCGGGCAGATGCATGGCGGCGGCGTGACGGTTGTTCTCGCCCTGCCAGCGCTGAATCTCGCGCACCTGCAGGTCAAGATTGCCGGCCTGGCCGGCAATCAGTGCCAGCTCGATCCAGCCGTCCATTTCGTTGCCGCTGCGTCCGCGCTCGCTGGCGAGTGTGGCGACGGGGAGCTGGCGCAGGCTTTCCCAGATGCCGGCTCGGTTGCCCGGCTGGCGTTCGGCTGGCAGCAGGGCATCGATGAATATCCGTTCGCGGGCGGCTTCAAGGTGTTGCTTGTTGACTTCAAATACATCCGCGCGCAGCAACTGGATACGCAACTGCTCTTCCATCGGTCGTTGATCAAGTTGCTGCAGTGAGGCATGACTGATGGCGCGTAATGCCAGCTTGGGGCGGTCGCCGAGCAATGCCGCGCTGGCCTGCAGCTCGCTGAAACGGATCTGCTGGTCTGCCGGCAGTTCCGACTGGGGGACTTGCGCAAGTATTTCCATTACCCGCTGGTGCTGAGCGTTGTTCAGCGCGGCCTGGGCGGCGTGCAGGCGCAGCAGGTTGGCTTCCGGGCCTTTGCGTCGGGAAGCATCCTGCAGGATCTGCTCAACCGAGGCCTGGGGCGTGCGTGGCAGGTCATCCAGCTGTCGGGGCGGCGATGAGCAGCCGCTGGTGGCGAGGGTGATGGCCAGAGCCAGCAGTGCTGTGGCAGGTAGCTTGGGCATTCGCGAAAATCCTTGCGCGGAAGAGACGGCATCAATAGTCAATCAGTGCTGCATTTTATCAGAGCCGGGGACAATCGCCATGTTATATGCCCGGGGAGCTGTGCACTGGTTGGCAATGTTGCGCCATGGGGCGCGCCAAGCAGGTAGAATCGACACTTTGCCGTCGTGGAGCCAGACAATGAATGCCAGTGGAACTCTGTTTGTAGTCGCCACGCCGATAGGCAATCTGCAGGATATCAGCGCGCGCGCTGTGGAGGTGCTGCGCTCGGTGGCCTTGATTGCCGCAGAGGACACCCGTCACAGCGCGCGACTTCTGCGTGAGTACGGTATTGCTACTCCGTTGACAGCCTGTCACGACCACAATGAGCGCGAGCGCAGCCATTCGCTGGTACAGCGTTTGCTCGCAGGGGATGATCTGGCGCTGATTTCCGATGCGGGCACACCGCTTGTCTCGGACCCGGGCTTCCAGTTGGTGCGCCAGGCCCGTGAGGCCGGGGTGCGGGTTTCTCCGGTACCCGGCCCTTGCGCGCTGATTGCTGCGCTGAGTGCTGCCGGTCTGCCTTCGGACCGTTTTGCCTTCGAGGGCTTTCTGCCGGCACGCAGCAGTGGCCGGCGTCAGCGAATCGAAGCGCTGGCTGCCGAACCGCGCACCTGGATTATCTACGAAGCGCCGCATCGGCTGCTCGAGTGTCTGGCCGATCTGCGCGACCTGCTGGGCGGCGAGCGTCAGGTGGTGTTGGCGCGCGAGATCAGTAAAACGTTCGAGACCATCCGTGGATTGCCGCTGGCCGAGCTGCATGACTGGGTGCGCGATGACCCGGATCAGCAGCGTGGCGAATGTGTGTTGTTGGTCGAGGGTGCGCCGGTCGTGTCCGATGACAGCGAGCTCGACAGTCAAACCCTGCGTGTATTGACGGTATTGCTGGAGGAGTTGCCGGTCAAGCAGGCGGCGGCACTGGCGGCACGTATCACCGGCGTGAAGAAGAACCGCTTGTATCAGCAGGCATTGACGATGCAGGCGAGCGATTGACGTATCAGCTTCTGCGCTTGGCTGTAATTGGCCATCAGTCTCGCTGATAGGGCTTGCCGGAGGGCCTTTCAGCAGATAGTCTTGCCGCTGGAGTTGGCCGGACAGTCGCTGTGCCGCGTGCGGCAGGGAGGAAAGTCCGGGCTCCGCAGGGCAGAGTGCCAGGTAACGCCTGGGAGGCGCGAGCCTACGGAAAGTGCAGCAGAGAGCAGACCGCCGATGGCCCCGCAAGGGGATCAGGTAAGGGTGAAAGGGTGCGGTAAGAGCGCACCGCGCGACTGGCAACAGTTCGTGGCACGGCAAACCCCACTCGGAGCAAGACCAAATAGGAACCCATTGGCGTGGCCCGCGCTGGGTTCGGGTAGGTTGCTAGAGGCTGTCAGTGATGGCAGTCGTAGAGGAATGACTGTCCTCGACAGAACCCGGCTTACAGGCCAACTCCATTTTTTTTCGGCAATGACTCCCTGTGGTTGCCTGCTTGATTCCCCTCTTTTTTAGAGCAAAAAAATCTTACTCTTAACACTTCACTTTAAGTTGTAAGTGCATCCCTCTCTATTGATTGATGTTTTGTTGTCAATTCTCTGTCGTTTTCTCCCTGATTCAAGCTAACTCTCTGGCCTGCAAGGGTTTTTCTGTTCTCTGGCAGCTTGACGCTGTGCCTGCGTGATTTCTATAGTGTGCCGTGGTGGTGGAAAGTGGAACAAAGTGGGATTTTTTGGCAGGGATAGTCCAATAACGAGGGTCAGCAGGTGTTTCGGGGAGCCAACGGAATCAGTCTGGATGCCAAGGGGCGGCTTGCCATGCCGGCGCGTTATCGCGACCAGCTGGTAGAGCAGTGCGCCGGCCAGCTGATGGCTACCATCGGCATCGAGGACCGCTGCCTGTGGATCTACCCGCTGCCCGAATGGCATGCCATTGAAGAAAAGCTCAAATTGGTTCCCAACATGCATCCGGCGCAGAAGGCGCTGAATCGCTTGCTGATCGGTAATGCCAGCGAGATCGAGCTGGACGGCAATGGCCGCTTTGTCGTGCCGCCACGCCTGCGTGAATACGCCAATCTGGACAAGAAAGTCATGCTTGTTGGCCAGTTGACCAAGTTCGAGCTGTGGAGCGAGGACGCCTGGGAAGCTACCACCAATGCCTATCTGGAGCAGATTCAGGGCGGCGAGCTGCCACCTGAACTGCACAACTTGAGTCTGTGACCATGCAAGTCGAATTGACACATACCAGCGTTTTGCTGGACGAGGCCGTCGAAGGACTGGCCGTGCGTCCTGACGGCCTGTATGTGGACGGCACCTTTGGCAGGGGCGGACACAGCCGGGCGGTACTCGAGAGGCTGGGCCCGGGGGGGCGGCTGATCGGCTTCGACAAGGACCCTCAGGCCATTGCCGAAGGTTCCAGGTTGGCGGCCGAAGACGGCCGCTTTGTCGTTGTGCAGCGGTCGTTTGCGGAGATGGCCGATGAGCTGCGTCTGCGTGAGCTGGCCGGCAAGGTGGATGGCATCCTGCTGGATCTGGGCGTGTCCTCCCCGCAGCTGGATGACGCCGGGCGCGGTTTCAGTTTTATGCAGGACGGGCCGCTGGATATGCGCATGGATCCGGATCGTGGCCAGAGTGCTGCCGAATGGATCAACAGTGCCGGTGAAAGCGAGATTGCCGACGTGCTCTACACCTACGGTGAGGAACGATTCTCCCGGCGCATGGCGCGAGCGATTGTCGAGCGCCGGGAGCAGCAGCCGTTCACCCGTACCGCTGATCTGGCCGACGTTATCAAACAGGCCAATCCGGCCTGGGAAAAGCACAAGCATCCGGCTACCCGTGCCTTCCAGGGTATCCGCATTTATATCAACCGTGAGCTTGAAGATCTGGCGGCAGGTCTTGAGGCGGCGGTGGCGATGTTGTCACCGGGCGGGCGTCTGGCAGTGATCAGCTTTCACTCGCTGGAAGATCGCATGGTCAAGCAGTTCATGCGTCGCGAAGCCAAGGGCGCACCGGTGCCGCGGGATCTGCCGATCCGTCAGGACCAGATTGCCACGCGTCTGAAGCTGATTGGCAAGGCCATCAAGCCCTCGGCAACCGAGCTGACAGCCAATCCGCGTGCCCGCAGTGCGGTGCTGCGTGTGGCGGAGCGTCACTTATGAGCGCCGCAGCCAACCGTGGACTGCCCAAGGGCAGCGGCCTGTTGCTGCTGGCCTGGCTTCTGGTGATCGTCTCGGCACTGGCAGTGACCTACAGCACCCATTGGAGTCGTGAGCTGTTGAACCAGTTGGCCGCTGACATGACCCAGCGGGAAAAACACCATGCTGAATGGGGGCGTCTGGTGCTGGAGCAAAGCACCTGGACCGCACACAACAGGGTCGAAACGCTGGCCGGCCGTGAGCTGGGCATGCGTGTACCGCGCCCTGACGAAGTGATTCTGGTGAAGCCATGATGCGTATTCCGTCAAACGGCAGCCAATATCCCTGGCGCTTCCGGGTAGTGGTCGGAATGCTCGGGATCATGTGCGTGGCGATTGTTGCGCGCATTGTTGACTTGCACCTGCTTGACGAAGGCTTCCTGAAAAATCAGGGCGACAAGCGCAGCGTTCGCCATACCGTCATCCCTGCCCACCGCGGCCAGATTCTTGACCGTAATGGTGCGCCCCTGGCAGTCAGTACACCGGTTACCACCTTGTGGGCCAACCCGCGTCAGCTCAATGAGCACCCCCAGCGTTTTGCTGAACTGGCCACGGCCCTTGGCATCAGTCTGCCGGTATTACGCGAGCGCCTTGAGGCCAATGCCAGTCGGGAATTTATCTATTTGCGGCGGCACATGACGCCCGAAGACGGCGAGACCGTCATCCAGTTGCGGGTGCCTGGCGTATACAGCATTGAAGAGCAGCGGCGTTTTTATCCTGCCGGCGAGGTGTCTGCCCATGTGGTTGGGTTTACCAATGTCGACGAACAGGGGCAGGAAGGCCTGGAGCTGACTTACAACGATTGGCTCAAGGGTGTACCCGGCCGCCGTCAGGTGCTGCAGGATCGCCGCGGCCGGCTGATCAAGGATGTGCAGGTGGTCAGCAATGCCCGGCCTGGAAACGATCTGATGCTGTCGATCGATCTGCGCTTGCAGTATCTGGCGCACCGCGAGTTGCGCAAGGCACTGGATGAGTTTGGTGCACGTGCCGGCTCACTGGTGCTGGTGGATGTGCGTACCGGTGAAATTCTCGCCATGTCCAATCAGCCCAGTTACAACCCGAACAATCGTACCAACCTGCGCCCGGAGGCCATGCGTAACCGTGCGCTGATTGATGTGTTCGAACCGGGCTCGCCGATCAAGACCTTTACCGTGGGTGTTGGTCTGATGTCCGGCCGCTATCAGCCCAATACCATGATGGATACCCGTCCCGGCCGCATGCGGGTGGCGACCATGACCGTCAGTGACGTACGCAACTACGGTGTGCTCGACCTGACCGGGGTGATGATGAAATCGAGCAATATCGGTGTGGCCAAGATTGCCCTGGATGTGGGTGCCGAACCTTTGCGGGAAATGCTTGCCCAGCTTGGCTTGGGCGAGTTCAGCGGACTTGGTTTCCCCGGCGAGAGCGTTGGCAACCTGCCCAACCATCGCCGCTGGCGTCCGGTTGAAACGGCCACGCTGTCCTACGGCTACGGTTTGTCGGTGACCGCCACACAGCTTGCCCAGGCCTATGCCGCGCTTGGCAACCAGGGTCGCAAGGTGCCGCTGTCTCTGCTGAAGGTCGACCGGCCAGCCACAGGCGAGCAGGTGATTCCGCCCCAGGTCAATCAGCAGCTTCTGGATATGCTGCGTGCCGCCGTGGATGGTGAAGGGGGTACCGGTGGTCGTGCCCGGGTACCCGGTTACCAGATCGGCGGCAAGACCGGCACTGTACACAAGACCGACGCCAGTGGCGGATACGCGCGGGATCGTTACCGCTCGGTATTTGCCGGTGTGGCGCCGATCAGCAATCCGCGGTTTGCCGCGGTGGTGGTCATTGATGAGCCAACCAAGGGCGGCTATTACGGCGGACTGGTGGCTGCACCGGTGTTTGGTCAGGTAATGGCGGGTGCGCTACGCCTGATGAATGTGGTGCCGGATGATCTGCCGCCACTGCAACAGGTTGAATTGCCGCTGCCGGCCAAGGGGGTGCGCGGATGACCAGCCTGCGCCAGTTGTTCCCTGAATGGAGTGGTGTCGACCAGTCACTGGACGGCCTGACGCTGGACAGCCGCGCCGTGCAACCGGGCTGGTTGTTCCTGGCGTTGCCGGGTGCCAGCAGTGATGGTCGTCGGCATATCACCGAGGCGGTAGCCGCCGGTGCCCGAGCGGTGGCCTATGAGTCCGCTGATGGCTTTTGTTGTGATCCGGGTGTGCCAGCCGTTGCCGTGCCGGGCCTGCGCCGCCGGCTGTCGGCGCTTGCCGGATTGTTCCATGGCGAGCCGTCGCGCCAGCTTGGAGTGCTGGGTGTAACCGGCACCAACGGCAAGACCAGTGTCAGCCAGATGCTGGCCCAGGCCCTGCAACTGCTTGGCGAGCCGTGTGGCGTGATTGGCACCTTGGGCAGCGGCATGCCTGGCCAGTTGCAGTCGCACGGGATGACCACTCCGGACCCGATCGGCGTACAGCGCCAACTGGCTGAACTGCTGCAACAGGGCGCGCGCTGGGTCAGCATGGAGGTGTCTTCCCATGCGCTGGACCAGCAACGGGTGGCGGCGGTGCGGATGTGCGTGGCGCTGTTCACCAACCTGAGTCGCGACCATCTGGATTACCACGGCGATATGCACAGCTACGGCGAGGCCAAGGCGCGTCTGTTCACCGAGCAGCCAATCGAAGCGGCCGTGATCAATCTGGATGACGAATTCGGTGCCAGCCTGCCGGTACGCTGCCAGGTGCCGGTGATCGGCTATTCGCTGCAGCAGCCGCAGGCACAATTATTTGCCGACCAACTGGTTTTCGATTCCGATGGCATCCATGCACGGGTGCACTGGCAGGGTCGCAGTCATACCCTGCATAGCCCGCTGCTCGGGCGTTTCAACCTGTACAACCTGCTGGCGGTACTGGGTGGGCTGCTGGCCCTGCAGCGACCGATCGAACTGTGCCTGCCGTTGCTGGCGCAATTGCAGGCGCCGGCTGGGCGCATGCAGCGGCTGGGTGGTGATGGTCTGCCGCTGGTGGTGGTGGATTATGCGCATACGCCGGATGCCTTGCACAACGCGCTGGCGGCACTGCGCGCCCATACCCGCGGACGCCTGCTGTGTGTGTTCGGCTGTGGCGGTGACCGCGATCGCGGCAAGCGACCACTGATGGCGGAAGCTGCCGAGGCCGGCGCGGATGCCGTGCTGGTCACCAGCGACAACCCGCGCAGCGAGGCACCGCAGCAGATCATCGACGACATTCTTGTCGGCTTGCGCAAGCCGCAGCCGGTTGAAGCCGATCGTGGTCAGGCGATCCGCCAGGCCATTTTGCAGGCAGACGCCGCAGACGTGATTCTGCTGGCTGGCAAGGGGCATGAAGACTATCAGGAGATCGCCGGCGTGAAGTATCCGTTCAGCGATATCGAACAGGCACAGGCGGCACTGGCTGCACGGGGAGAAACGGCATGATCGAAGCCATGCGGCTGTCGCAACTGGAATCCGCACTGCCGGGCCGTCTGCAGGGCGCTGATGCGACCTTTGACAGTGTTGCCATAGACACCCGCTGCCTGCAGCCCGGCGCGCTGTTCGTCGCCCTGTCAGGCAGTCGTGTGGATGGGCATGACTTTGTTGGCGCCGCCCGTGAGGCTGGCGCCGTGGCAGCCATGGTCGAACATCCGGTGGATGACCCGCTGCCGCAATTGCTGGTGCACGATTGCGAGTACGCGCTGGGTCAGCTCGGCGCGCTGGCACGCAAGGCCTATGGCGGGCCGTTGGTAGCGATCACCGGCTCCAGCGGCAAGACCACCGTGAAGGAAATGCTCGCTGCGATTCTGGCCACGCGTGGTCCGGTACTGGCTACCCGTGGCAACCTCAATAATGAACTGGGTGTTCCCCTGACGCTGTTGTCACTGCAGCCGGAACACCAGTTCGCCGTGGTGGAAATGGGTGCCGCCCAGCTGGGTGATATTGCCCGCAGCATGGCGCTGGCCTATCCCGACCTGAGCATTCTTACCAATGCCGGTATGGCGCATGTAGGCCGTTTCGGTAGTCCGGAAAACATTGCCCGGGCCAAGGGCGAGATCATTACCGCGCTGCGCCGCGACGGTGACGTGGTGCTGAATCTGGACAGCCCCTGGTTTGAGACCTGGCACAAGACGCTGGGCGAGCGGCGCTGCCATGCCTTCAGCCTGCATAACCAGACCGCCGAGCTGCGTGCCGAGTCGGTTGAGCTGGATGCGCGTGGCTGTCCGGGTTTTTTGCTGGTGTCCGCACAGGGCTCGATCACCGTGCAGCTCAACCTGCTTGGCCGCCATAACATCGGTAATGCGCTGGCGGCGGCAGCGGCGGCACTGGCTCTGGGTTGTACGCTGGAGCAAGTCCGCCGTGGTCTGGCCAACCTGCAAGCGGTAGCCGGACGTGCCCAAGGGCTGGCCGGACGTGCCGGTTCGCTGGTGATTGATGACAGCTATAACGCCAATCCCGGATCGGTAGCGGCGGCCATTGAATTGCTCGCCGGCTTCGATGGCACGCGCATTCTGGTGCTGGGCGACATGGGTGAGCTGGGGCAGTGGGAGCAGGCGGCACACCGCGAGGTGGGTGAGCTGGCCCGTCAGCGCGGCCTGGATGGCCTGTATGCCTGTGGCCCGCTGGCCACCCTGGCGGCACAGGCGTTTGGCGACGGCGGGCACAGCTTTGCCAGCCGCGAGGCGCTGGCCGAGGCATTGCTGCAACGGCTGGATGGACGCACCCGGGTACTGGTGAAGGGCTCGCGCAGCGCCGGTATGGAGCAGGTTGTGGCACAACTCACCGATAACAACAAACACAAGGCGGATTGACATGCTGCTGTATCTGGCCCAGTACCTGCAACAGTTCCACACCGGGTTCTCGGTATTCCAGTACCTGACCCTGCGCGGCATTCTGGGCGTGTTGACCGCACTGGCGATGGCGCTGCTCCTGGGTCCCTGGATGATCCGCACCCTGCAGATCCGCCAGATCGGCCAATCGGTACGCAACGACGGCCCACAGTCGCACCTGTCGAAGAAGGGCACGCCGACCATGGGTGGTGCGCTGATTCTGGTGTCCATCGCCATCAGTACGCTGCTCTGGTCAGACCTGTCCAATCTTTACGTGTGGGTAGTGCTTGGCGTGACCTTGAGCTTCGGTGCGATTGGCTGGGTCGATGACTACCGTAAGGTGATTGAAAAGAACTCCCGTGGCCTGCCGTCGCGCTGGAAATACTTCTGGCAGTCGGTGTTCGGCCTGATTGCTGCGGTTGTGCTGTATATGACCGCCAAGACGCCGGTAGAAACCACCCTGATAGTGCCGTTCTTCAAGCAGCTGGAGTTCCAGCTGGGCATCCTGTTCGTGGTGCTGACCTACTTCGTGATCGTCGGTTCGAGCAATGCGGTCAACCTGACCGATGGTCTGGATGGTCTGGCGATCATGCCGACGGTAATGGTGGGGGCGGCGCTGGGAATTTTTGCCTACCTGTCGGGCAACATCCGTTTCGCCGAATACCTGCTGATCCCGCATGTGCCGGGTGCGGGTGAACTGATCATTTTCTGCGGTGCGCTGATCGGCGCCGGCCTGGGCTTTCTCTGGTTCAACACCTATCCGGCCCAGGTCTTTATGGGTGACGTCGGCGCGCTGGCGCTGGGCGCTGCGCTGGGCGTGATTGCGGTGATCGTGCGCCAGGAAATCGTGCTGTTCATCATGGGTGGCATCTTCGTGGTCGAGACCCTGTCGGTGATCGTACAGGTGGCCTCGTTCAAGTTGACTGGCCGGCGGGTGTTCCGCATGGCCCCGATCCACCACCATTTCGAACTCAAGGGCTGGCCCGAGCCAAGGGTGATCGTGCGCTTCTGGATCATTACCGTGATCCTGGTGCTGATCGGTTTGGCCAGTCTGAAGCTGCGTTGAGGAATTGCGAGTGTCACTGATCAGTACGGACAAGCGGCGGATCATCATCGGGCTGGGCAGCAGCGGGCTTTCGGTTGCCCGCTATCTGGCCGGCCGCGGGATGCCGTTTGCCGTCTGCGATACCCGCAGCGAGCCGCCGGGTCTGGCGCAGCTCAAGCGCTTTGCGCCGATGGCTGATATTTATCTGGGTGAGCTGGATCAGGTCTTGCTCTGTGCCGCCGATGAACTCATTGTCAGCCCCGGTATCGCCATCAGCTCCCCGGCGATTGCCGCCGCCCGTGCGGCTGGCGTGGCGGTGGTCGGGGATATCGAGCTGTTTGCCCGCGAGGCACAGGCGCCGATCGTCGCCATTACCGGCTCGAATGCCAAGAGCACCGTTACCACGCTGGTTGGCGAGATGGCCAAGATGGCTGGCAAGCGGGTGGCGGTGGGCGGCAACCTGGGTACGCCGGCGCTGGATCTGCTGGATCAGGATGCCGAGCTCTATGTGCTGGAAGTCTCCAGCTTCCAGTTGGAAACCACCGACTGCCTGAACGCCGAAGTGGCCACTGTGCTGAACATCAGTGAAGACCATATGGATCGTTATTCGGGTTTGCCAGCCTACCATCAGGCCAAGCACCGGATTTTCCGTGGGGCTCGCCAGGTGGTGGTAAATCGCGATGATCCGCTGTCGCGGCCGCTGGTGTCTGACCAGCTGCCATGCTGGACCTTCGGCCTGTCGCGTCCGGATCGGCACGGCTTCGGCTTGATCGAGCAGGACGGCGAGCGCTGGCTGGCCTACGAATTCAAGGCGTTGATGCCCGTGAGTGCGCTGAAAGTCCGCGGCGCACACAACCAGTCCAATGCGCTGGCCGCACTGGCGATAGGGCAGGCCGCCGGACTGCCGATGGACAGCATGCTCAATACCCTGCGTGGTTTTACCGGATTGCCGCATCGCTGCCAGTGGGTGCTCCGGCATGCCGGCGTCGACTTCTACGACGACTCCAAGGCGACCAATGTGGGTGCTGCGCTGGCTGCCATCGAGGGACTGGGGCAGGACATGACCGGCAAGTTGATCCTGATTGCCGGTGGTGACGGCAAGGGTGCCGACTTTGCGCCGCTGCGCGGCCCGGTTGCCGACTATTGCCGCGCGCTGGTGTTGATCGGGCGCGATGCCGCGCTGCTGGAGCAGGCGCTGTATGGCAGCGTACCCATGGTGCGCGTGGACAGCCTGGACGAAGCTGTGCTGCAGGCGGCCGCCCGTGCGCGCTCTGGCGATGCGGTGCTGCTGTCGCCGGCCTGTGCCAGCCTGGATATGTTCCGCAATTTCGAGGAACGCGGTCAGGTGTTCGCTGCCGCCGTACGGAGATTGCCCACATGAGTGCCCTGATTCTCGACAATCTTGCTCAGGTGCTGCAGCCGATACGCGGAGAGCGCCGGTTTGCTTTCGATATGCCGCTGCTGGTGACTGCCTGTGCGTTGTTGGGACTGGGGCTGGTAATGGTCAGTTCGGCTTCCATGGAGGTCGCCGCCGGCCAGCTGGGTAATCCCTTCTATTACATGATCCGCCAGATGATCTACCTGGTGATTGCAGTGGTTGCGCTGTTCTGTGCGCTCTGTGTGCCGATGTGGGTGTGGGAACGCTCGCGCTTTCTGCTGTTGTCGCTGGGCGTGATACTGCTGGTGGCAGTGCTGGTGCCGGGTATCGGTCGTGAAGTCAATGGCAGCTGGCGCTGGATTGCCCTGGGGCCGATCAATATCCAGCCTTCGGAGTTGGCCAAGCTGTTTGCCGTGGTGTTTCTGGCCGGTTATCTGGTGCATCGCCAGACCGAGGTTCAGGAGCACTGGCTGGGCTTCGTCAAGCCGTTCATGGTGCTGGGCCCGATGGCCGTACTGCTGATGCTGGAGCCGGACTTCGGTGCCACCGTGGTGCTGTTGGGTGCTGCTGTGGCCATGCTGTTTCTGGGGGGAGTCGGACTGGTACGCTTTACCCTGTTGTTTGCCGGACTGGCCGCCTGTGCCGTGGCACTGGTTCTGTACGAACCCTACCGGTTGCAGCGGCTGACCAGTTTTTCCAACCCCTGGGAAGATCCCTTCGGTACCGGTTACCAGCTCAGCCAGGCGCTGATCGCTTTTGGCCGCGGTGAATGGTTTGGCGTAGGCCTGGGTAACAGCATCCAGAAGCAGTTCTATCTGCCCGAGGCACATACCGACTTTGTGTTTGCGGTGATTGCCGAGGAGCTGGGCATGATTGGTGCCCTGCTGGCCTTTGCCCTGTTGATTCATCTGGCCCTGCGCAGCCTGTATATCGGCCTGTGGGCAGAGCGCGCGGGAAGACTGTTTGCTGCCTATCTGGCCTATGGCATCGCCATCATGTGGTGCGGCCAGATCATCATCAACGTCGGTGTGAATGTCGGCCTGCTGCCGACCAAGGGGCTGACCCTGCCATTTCTCAGCTACGGCGGCAGCTCACTGGTGGTCTGCTGCATCAGCCTGGGCATCCTTCTGAGGATTGACTGGGAACGGCGACAGGCGGAACAGGGAGGTGGCGCATGAGCGCGCGCATTCTGGTAATGGCCGGTGGTACCGGCGGACACGTGTTTCCGGCACTGGCCTGCGCCCTGCAACTGCAACAGCAGGGCTACGAGGTGCACTGGCTGGGTACGCGGCGCGGCATCGAAGCCGATCTGGTGCCTCAGGCCGGTTTGCCGATCCATTTCATCGATATCCAGGGTATCCGTGGCAAGGGCATGCTGGATCTGCTGAAGGCGCCTGTACGCATTATCCGTGCACTGCTGCAGTCGCTGCGATTGCTGCGCCAGCTGCAGCCGGTCTGTGTGCTGGGTGCCGGCGGCTATGTCACCGGCCCTGGCGGTCTGGCCGCCTGGCTCAAGCGTATTCCGCTGGTGATCCACGAACAGAACGCCGTGGCCGGCACCAGCAACCGGCTGCTGGCGCGTCTTGCCGCCCGCCGTTGCGAAGGTTTTCCTGGCACTTTTGCCGACTCCGAGCGGCGTCGCAGTACCGGTAATCCGGTGCGCCAGGAGATTTTCTCGGTCAAGCCGCAAGCCTGGGATGGCCAGCGCCGCCCGCGCTTGCTGGTACTGGGCGGTAGTCTGGGCGCCATGCCGCTCAATCGCTTGCTGCCACAATCGCTGGCCCTGCTGCCGACGACCCTGCGACCCGAGGTGGTTCACCAGTGTGGCAAGCAGCACGTCGAGGCGACCCGCGAGCTGTATGCCGATGCCGGCGTACAGGCTTTTGTCGAGCCCTTTGTCAGCGACATGGCCGGTGCCTACCAGTGGGCAGACCTTGTGGTTTGTCGTGCCGGCGCACTGACGGTCAGCGAACTGGCGGCAGCCGGTCGTACCGCGCTACTGATTCCACTGCCGCATGCGATTGATGACCACCAGACTGCCAACGCTCGCCATCTGGCCTCGCACGGTGCTGCCGAACTGCTGCCGCAACGCGGCCTGACCGCTGAAGACCTGGCGCGGCGCCTGGAATTCCTGTTTACCCATCCGGAGACACTTAAGCAGATGTCCGACCAAGCCCGCCTGCTGGCCTCGCCGACCGCCACCACCGACGTGGTGCGCGCCTGTCTGGAGGTGGCCCGTGATCACTAAGCGCCCGCAGGCAACCTTTACCCTGCCGGAGATGCGGCGGATTCGCCGTATCCACTTCGTCGGCATCGGTGGTGCAGGCATGTGCGGCATTGCCGAAGTACTGATGAACCTCGGCTACCAGGTATCCGGTTCCGACCTCAAGCGCTCGGCGGTTACCCAGCGGCTGGAAAGCTTCGGTGCGCGGATCGATATTGGTCACCGTGCCGAGAACCTGGCCGAGGCGGATGTGCTGGTCGTGTCCAGCGCCATCAACCCGAGTAACCCGGAAGTGGCTGCAGCTATCGACAAGCGCATTCCGGTGGTGCCGCGTGCCGAAATGCTGGCCGAACTGATGCGCTACCGGCATGGCATTGCCGTAGCCGGCACCCATGGCAAGACTACCACCACCAGCCTGATGGCCTCGATTCTGGCCGCCGAGGGCCTGAGCCCGACCTTCGTGATCGGCGGCAAGCTGACCAGCGCCGGCACCAATGCCCAGCTGGGCGAAAGCCGCTATCTGGTCGCCGAGGCGGACGAGAGCGATGCCTCCTTCCTGCACCTGCAGCCGATGGTCTCGATTGTCACCAATATCGATGCCGACCACATGGCGACCTATGGCGGTGACTTCAACAAGCTCAAGCGCACCTTTGTCGAGTTTTTGCACAACCTGCCGTTCTACGGTCTGGCAGTGCTGTGCATCGACGACCCGGTGGTGCGCGAGATACTGCCGCAGGTGAATCGCCAGGTGATCACCTACGGGCGCTCGGATGATGCCGATGTGCGTGCCGTGGATATCGAGCAGCACGGCATGCAGACTCATTTCACCGTACTGCGTGAAGGTCGCGAGCCGCTGCGCGCCTTCGTCAACATGCCGGGTGAGCACATGGTGTTGAACGCCCTGGCAACGATTGCCGTGGCCACCGACGAGCTGATCAGCGATGCGGCCATTATCGAAGGCCTGACCACCTTCCAGGGCGTTGGCCGGCGCTTCCAGGTTCACGGACATTTCCCCGTGGGCGAGGGCGAAGTGATGCTGGTCGACGACTACGGCCATCATCCGCGTGAAGTGGCGGCAGTCATCAAGGCCGTGCGCGCCGGCTGGCCGGGCAAGCGTCTGGTGATGATCTACCAGCCACACCGTTACAGCCGTACCCGCGATCTCTACGAGGATTTCGTGCAGGTACTCGATGAAGCCAATGCGCTGCTGTTGATGGAGGTCTATCCGGCTGGCGAGGAACCCATTCCCGGTGCGGACAGCAAGCAGCTGTGCCGCAGCATTCGCCAGCGCGGCAAGCTGGATCCGATCTACGTCGAGCGCGATGCCGACATGCTGCCACTGTTGCGTGCGGTATTGCAGCCCGGCGACATCCTGCTGGCACAGGGGGCCGGTGATATTGGCGCGCTGGCCGTCCAGCTGGCCGAAGCGCTGGCCCAGGGCAAACTGAACGAAGGGGAGAGTGTGTGATGGTTGCGGCAGCGTCCTTCGGGCGTGTGGCAGTGCTGTACGGTGGCCGTTCCGCAGAACGCGAGGTGTCACTGAAGTCCGGTCGTGCGGTGCTTGAAGCCCTGCAGGGTGCCGGGGTGAACGCTTTTGGTATCGATGCCGGTGAAGATCTGGCGCAGCGTCTGCTGAGCGAAAAGCCCGATCACGTATTTATCGCATTGCACGGTCGCGGTGGCGAGGATGGCAGCCTGCAGGGGCTGCTGGAAAGCCTGCAACTGCCCTATACCGGCAGCAGCGTGATGGCTTCGGCGTTGGGCATGGACAAGCTGCGTACCAAACTCCTCTGGCGTGGCGTGGGACTGCCGACCCCGGCCTGGGCGGTACTGGAGGAATCTTCCGACTGCCAGGCGATTATCGACCAACTCGGACTGCCGCTGATCGTCAAGCCGATCCACGAAGGTTCAAGCATCGGCATGGCCCGGGTGGAGACTCTGGAGCAGTTGCGTGAAGCCTGGGACAACGCCCGCCGGTATGACAGTCAGGTGCTGGTCGAGCAGTGGATTACTGGCGCCGAGTTTACCGTGGCAATCCTGGACGGACGCGCCCTGCCGGCGATCCGCCTGCAGACCAGTCACAGCTTTTACGATTACGACGCCAAGTATCTGGCCAATGACACCCGTTACCTGTGCCCCTGCGGCCTGGATGCCGAACGTGAGGCGGAGCTGGCACAGCTGTGCCTGGCGGCCTTCGAGGCGGTCGGTTGCCGTGGCTGGGGCCGGGTAGATGTGATGCAGGACGCTCAGGGCAATTTCCAGCTGCTGGAAGTCAATACCGTACCCGGCATGACTGATCACAGCCTGGTACCCATGGCGGCTCGCGCCGCCGGAATGGATTTTACCCAACTGGTACTGGCCATTCTGGCCGGTGCCCACCGCTGAGGCACAGACAATGATCGGGCCGATGGTCAAGGGCATGCAGGGCGGGGCGGGGCGGCGCAAGCCGGCCAGCCGTGGCGCTGTGCGTGTTGCACCGCCGGCTCCGCGCAAGCCGCTGAGCCAGCGCTTGCGGTTCAGCCTGCCATCGCCGCAGCCGTTGCTGAAGCGTTCGCGGGAGCTGCTGTGGCCGCTGCTGCTGGTATTGCTGGGGGTTGGTCTGTATGAGCTGGGCACCCGTTTGTGGCCGCTGGCCGACCGGCCGGTAGCACTGATCAGCGTGCAGGGCGAGTTGCAGTATATCGACCGTAACGCCATGCAAGGGGTGATTCAGCCGTATCTGGACAGTCGCTTTCTGACACTGGATCTACATGCCCTGCAACGGGATCTGGCGCAGATGCCCTGGGTTGCCAGCGTGTCCCTGCAACGGGTGTGGCCTGACCAGCTGGTGATCCGTATTGACGAGCACCTGCCGGTGGCCCGCTGGGGCGATACAGCGCTGCTGAACAATGCCGGGCGTACCTTCACTCCCGGTGACATCAGCGAATTTGCCGACCTGCCACGGCTGGACGGCCCGCAGCGCAACAAGCGCAAGGTGATGCAGCAGTACCAGGAGCTTAACCGCATGCTGCGCAGCCACGGTCACAGCATCGCCGCGCTGGAATTGCGCGAGCGGGGCAGCTGGTTCCTGACCACCCAGGACGGCATCCAGATGCTGTTCGGGCGCGATCAGCTGGTCGACAAGCTGCAACGATTTCTGACTATCGACCAGCATTTGCTGGCCGACCGACGTGAACTTATCGCGCAGGTGGACCTGCGCTACAGCAACGGCATGGCGGTGACCTGGCGCACCCCGGCCGATGCCGGAAACCAAGCGGAGTAGTGGCAACCATGGCAAGCAAGCAGGGCAGCAAGATGATCGTCGGACTGGACATCGGCACTTCCAAGGTGGTGGCGCTGGTGGCCGAGGTTGGTGCCGACGGTCAACTGGAGATCGCCGGAATCGGCTCGCACCCCTCGCGTGGCATCAAGAAGGGCGTGGTGGTGAATATCGAGTCCACCGTGCAGTCGATCCAGCGTGCCATCGAGGAGGCCGAACTGATGGCTGGCTGCCAGATTCACTCGGTATATGCCGGGATAGCCGGTAACCACATACGCAGCCTGAACTCCCACGGCATAGTCGCCATCCGTGACCGTGAAGTGGTGCAGGCGGATATCGAGCGGGTACTGGATGCCGGGCAGGCGGTGGCGATTCCGGCAGACCAGAAGGTGCTGCACATTCTGCCGCAGGAATATGTGATCGATAACCAGGAAGGCGTGCGTGAACCGCTGGGCATGTCCGGCGTTCGCCTGGAGGCCAAGGTACATCTGGTGACCTGTGCGCTGAACGCAGTGCAGAACGTGGAGAAGTGCATCCGCCGCTGTGGTCTGGAAGTGGACGACATCATTCTCGAACAGCTGGCATCCAGTCATGCCGTGCTGACCGAGGACGAGAAGGAACTGGGCGTGTGTCTGGTCGATATCGGCGGAGGTACTACGGATATCGCCATCTTTACCGAAGGCGCAATCCGGCATACCGCGGTGATCCCGATTGCCGGCGACCAGGTCACCAACGACATCGCCATGGCACTGCGTACGCCGACCCAGTACGCCGAAGAAATCAAGATCCGCTACGCCTGTGCGCTGGCGAAGCTGGCCGGTCCCGAAGAAACCATCAAGGTGCCGAGTGTTGGCGAGCGGCCGCCGCGTGATCTGTCGCGTCAGGCATTGGCCGAGGTGGTCGAGCCGCGTTACGACGAGTTGTTCACCCTGATCCAGGCAGAACTGCGTCGTTCCGGTTACGAGGACATGATCCCCGCCGGCATAGTGCTGACCGGCGGCACCGCCAAGATGGAAGGTGCGGTAGAGCTGGCCGAAGAGATTTTCCACATGCCGGTACGCCTGGGCTACCCGCATGAGGTCAAGGGGCTGACTGATGTGGTGCGCAACCCGATCTACGCCACCGGCGTAGGGCTGTTGATGTATGGCGCACGGCATCAGGGCAATTCAGGCGGCCTGACCCCCGAGGGGCCGCGTGAACCATTGCTGCAGCGGGTGCGGCGCTGGTTCAAGGGCAATTTCTGAAGCAGGACCGAAAGGTCTGAATGTAAAAACAACGAAACAACGAAACAACGAAACGAGTGCAACTCAAGGAGAACAACATGTTTGAACTCATCGACAACCTGCCGCCGAATGCTGTCATCAAGGTCGTTGGCGTAGGTGGTGGCGGCGGCAATGCGCTGCAGCACATGGTGACCAACAACATCGAAGGCGTTGAATTCATTTGTGCCAACACCGATGCCCAAGCCCTGCGCAACGTCAGTGCACGGACTGTACTGCAGCTGGGCACCACGGTGACCAAGGGTCTGGGCGCCGGTGCCAACCCGCTGGTAGGCCGCGAAGCGGCAATCGAGGATCGCGAGCGCATCGCCGAGGTGCTGCAGGGCTCCGACATGGTCTTCATTACCGCCGGCATGGGCGGTGGTACCGGTACCGGTGCGGCACCGGTGGTGGCTGAAGTGGCCCGTGAAATGGGTATCCTCACGGTCGCTGTGGTGACCAAGCCCTTCCCCTTCGAAGGCCGCAAGCGCATGCAGATCGCTGACGAGGGTATCCGCGAGCTGAGCCAGCATGTCGACTCGCTGATCACCATCCCCAACGAGAAGCTGCTCACCGTGCTTGGCAAGGATGCCAGCCTGCTGGCTGCCTTCAGCAAGGCCAACGACGTCCTGTTTGGTGCGGTCCAGGGTATTGCTGACCTGATCATGCGTCCCGGCATGATCAACGTCGACTTTGCCGACGTGAAAACCGTCATGAGCGAAATGGGCATGGCGATGATGGGAACCGGCCACGCCAGCGGCCCGAACCGCGCCCGTGAAGCCGCAGAAGCCGCGATCCGCAGCCCGCTGCTGGAAGACGTCAACCTGATGGGCGCACGCGGCATTCTGGTCAATATCACTGCCGGCCCGGACCTCTCCCTGGGTGAGTTCAACGAAGTCGGTACAACCGTTGAGGAATTCGCCTCCGATCAGGCTACCGTGGTCGTCGGTACCGTGATTGATCCGGAGCTGCGTGATGAACTGCGGGTTACCGTGGTTGCCACCGGCCTCAGTGGCAAGGTGGAAAAGCCGGTCAAGGTGGTTGATAACACTGTCCAGCAGTCACCGGTTGCCCAGCCGCGCCGTAATGACATGATGGAGCCGAACTACCGTGATCTGGACCGTCCGACGGTAATGCGCAGCCAGAATGCTCAAGGCGCAGCGGCTGCCCGTCACAGCGCGGCACCGGCGGAAGATCTGGACTATCTGGATATTCCGGCGTTCCTGCGTCGCCAGGCCGATTGATTGGATCAATCGGTCGTATAGACCGCGGCGGTGTTCAACGGGCGGCGCACTCTGTTAAGATGTGCGCCACTTGTTGAAAATCATTCTTGTTTGTGGCGGGTGCTCATCACATGATCAGACAACGCACGCTGAAGAACGTCATCCGGGCAACCGGTGTCGGTCTGCATTCGGGTGAAAAGGTCTACCTGACCCTGAAACCGGCTCCGGTCGATTCGGGTATCGTATTCCGTCGCGTGGATCTGGAGCCGGCAGTTGATATTCCAGCCAAGGCCGAAAATGTCGGCGAAACCACCATGTCCACCACCCTGGTAAAGGATGGTGCCAAGGTGGATACCGTCGAGCATTTGTTGTCGGCCATGGCGGGTCTGGGTATCGACAACGCGGTGATCGAGCTGAGCGCGCCGGAAGTGCCAATCATGGACGGCAGCGCCGGGCCCTTTGTGTTCCTGATCCAGTCAGCCGGAATCGAGGAGCAGGAAGCGCCCAAACAGTTCATTCGCATCAAGCGTGAAGTGACGGTGGAAGAAGACGGCAAGCGTGCCACCTTTGTGCCGTTCAACGGGTTCAAGGTGTCTTTTGCCATCGACTTCGACCATCCGGTATTCCGCAACCGTAGCCAGTTTGCCAGTGTCGACTTCTCCAGCACCTCCTTTGTCAAGGAAGTCAGCCGGGCACGCACCTTTGGCTTTATGCGCGATATCGAGCAGTTGCGTTCACATAACCTGGCGCTTGGCGGCAGTGTCGACAATGCCATCGTGGTTGACGAGTACCGCGTGCTCAACGAAGACGGCCTGCGTTACGAAGACGAATTCGTGCGGCACAAGATCCTGGATGCTATCGGTGACCTGTATCTGCTGGGCAAGAGCCTGATTGGCGAGTTTCGCGGCGAGAAGTCCGGCCACGCGCTGAACAACAAGCTGCTGCGCGCCCTGTTGGCACAGCAGGATGCCTGGGAGCTGGTGACCTTCGACGATGCAGTCACTGCCCCGATATCCTTTATGCGGCCCGCCGCCGCAGTCTGAAATACCTCGTTTCGTTGTACTTCAACGGCTGCCTCGGCAGCCGTTTTTTATTGCCCTCGCAAAACCCCGGCAGACCTGCGGGCTGCATTGCCGAATGAATTCGGCGATCCCAAAATCAAAGCCCCAACACGGGGGCCTTGACGGGTGCCGGGAGCCTGGGATCGCCGACGTCAGTCGGCCAGCACGGCGAAGCCCTGCGCAGGGTTAGCCCTGAGTGCCGGCAGGTGGTGTCTCCTGCGGCGCTGTCTGCAGCAGTTCGTCATGCTCCGCCATGTTCCACGGCAGGGTGCCGGGGGAGATGTGACGAAAGTGCAGGTACTTCTCGAACTGGTCCAGCACATCGCCGATCAGTTCGTGTTCGTCATAGCCGAACACATCGTAGGACTGCCCGCCACGGCGCAGGAACACCTCGGCACGATAGTAATGGACATCGCCCTCCGGACTGCGGTCCATTTCCGGGTAGGCAAAGCTCGGCCGCGCGTAGTCACGCAGGCGGATTTCATAGAGGAAGTCCAGTTCCTCCGGACGGGTAACTTCCAGCCAGGCGCGGCACAGTTCCGGGTCGTGGCTGACGCTGGCTGGCCAGCCCTTTTCCTGCAGGCCCTGGCTGACCTGTTTCAGGCTGTCCATCACGGTGCCCTCAACAAAGTCCACCACCTGCTGGCGCTCGGCAAAGTGCACCATGCTGGCCAGACGCTTTTTCCAGTTCAGCGGGCCGCCACTGCCGGAGTGCCGGCCGCTTTGCATGGCGTACTCCAGACTGGTCTGGCGATGCCCTTCGATGGTCAGGGCTCGCCACATGCCCACTGCGGCCACCAGCATGATGATCGAGAACGGCAGGGCGCTGGCAATGGTCATGGTCTGCAGGGCGCTGAGGCCACCGGCCAGCAGCAGCACCGAGGCCAGTGCACCTTCCAGAATCGCCCAGAAGGCCCGTTGCCAGGCGGGAGTTACCAGAGCGCCGCCAGAGGCCAGCGAATCCACCACCAGCGAGCCGGAATCCGAGGAGGTGACGAAGAAGGTGATGATCAAAATCACTGTGATAAAGGACACGATGGAGGTCAGCGGCAAGCGCTCGTAGAGTTTGAACAGGGCGATGGCGGTGTCGCCCTGGACTTCACCGATCAGCGCGGTATAGCCCTCGTTCATGATCAGGTGCAGGGCAGTGTCGCCAAAGATCGAGAACCACAGGAAGGTGAACATGGTCGGCACGAACATCACGCCGAAAACAAACTGGCGAATGGTCCGGCCACGGCTGATCTTGGCGATAAACAGGCCGACAAAGGGTGCCCAGGCAATGGTCCAGCCGAAGATGAACAGCGTCCAGTTGCCGATCCAGTCAGAGCGTGAATAGGCCTGCAGGTTGAAGGTGCGCTCGACAATATTGTTCAGGTAGCTGCCGGTATTCTGCAGGAAGGTTTCCAGAATCAGGATGCTCGGCCCGACACTGAACACGAACAGCATCAGGAACACGGCCAGTACCATATTGAGGATCGACAGGTTCTTCACGCCCTTGTCCAGACCGGCAACTACCGAAATCAGGGCCAGCCCGGTAATCACCGCAATGGCGATGATCTGCACATTGACGTTGACCGGTATCTGCGGCCACAGGTAGTTCAGGCCGGCGTTGATCTGGGCCACTGACAGACCCAGGGTGGTGGCAATACCGAACAGCGTGCCGAGGATGGCAAATACATCCACCGCATGGCCTATCGGGCCGTAGATGCGCTCGCCGATCAGCGGATAGAGCGCCGAGCGGATCGACAGCGGCAGGCCGTGGCGAAACGAAAAGTACGCCAGCACCAGGCCGACCAGTCCGTAAATTGCCCAGATATGGAAGCCCCAGTGGAAGAAGGCGATCTGCATCGCCTGTTTGGCGGCATCCACGGTTTCTGCTGCGCCGGCTGGCGGCGAGGCATAGTGCAGCACTGGCTCGGCCACGCCGAAGAACAACAGGGCGATGCCGTAACCGGCGGAGAACAGCATGGCGAACCAGGCCGGAAAGCTGTACTGCGGCTCGGCATGGTCGGGCCCGAGCTTGATCCGCCCCCAGGGGCTGATCGCCACCACCACGATAAAGATCAGAAACAGCGCCACCGCCAGCATATAGAACCAGCCGAAGGTTTCGGTGATCCAGGCGAGGGTGGCAGCAAAGGCCCTGCCGGCCAGTTCGGGATTGCTGATGGTGCCGATTACCAGCAGCAGGCTGACGATCACCGCCGGGGCAAACACCGGCAGCAAGATGGTGGATTTCCAGGGGGAGGTGGTTGTGCTCATGCATGAGTCCTTGTTCAGGGGTGTCTCAGGCAGACGCGGGGGCCTGTCGGGTGAAGTTCACCCTGCAGTATAGACAGTTGGCTGTTTGGCACGGCTTCAGTCGGTTGTTTCGACCAATTCCAGCTGCACCCGCACACTGCCGGCGCGCAGCATGCCGAGCTGCTCGGCGGCGCTGCGCGAGACATCGATGATGCGTCCGCCGGTAAAGGGGCCGCGGTCATTGATGCGCAGTATCACGCTGCGGCCGTTGTACAGGTTGGTTACCCGCACCAGACTGCCGAAGGGCAGGGACGGGTGGGCGGCTGTCATCGCCGTTTGGTCATAGCGCTCGCCACTGGCGGTGGGGCGGCCATGCAGGCGCGAGGCATAGTAGGAAGCCTTGCCGGTCTGGCTCCAGCCGGCATCATTCAGCTGATCGGCGCTGCTGCCGAAGACAGACAGCATTAGCAGTGACAGGCAGACAGTCTGCAGAATCGTACGCATATGGCCTCCCTGACCTGCACGCGCCGGCCATCCCGGCCGGCGGCGCGCTGCGGTATCAGCCTTCGAGTTTCTGTTTCAGCAGCTGGTTGACCTGCTGCGGATTGGCCTTGCCCTTCGATGCCTTCATCGCCTGACCGACAAAGAAGCCGAACATCTTGCCGCGCTTGGCCTCGTCGCTGGCGCGATACTGCTCAACCTGTTCGGCATTGGCCGCCAGCACCTCGTCGAGCATCGCCTCGATGGCGCCGCTGTCAGTGACCTGCTTGAGCCCCTTGGCTTCGATGATGGCATCGGCCGACTCACCCTCGCCATTGGCCAGTGCCTCGAACACCATCTTGGCGATCTTGCCGGATATGGTGTTGTCCTGGATACGCTGGATCAGCCCGCCCAGTTGCACGGCGCTGACCGGCGACTGCTCGATGTCCAGATCGGCCTTGTTCAGCAGGCTGGACAGCTCGCCCATCACCCAGTTGGCGGCCAGCTTGGCGTCGCCACAGACCTGCTGTACCTGCTCGAAATAATCCGCCAGCTCACGCTGGGCCGAGAGCACGCTGGCGTCGTAGGCAGACAGGCCGAACTGGCTCTGGAAACGCTCGCGCTTCTGCTGCGGCAGTTCCGGCAGCTCGCTGCGTACCTGCTCGACAAAGGCCGGCTCGATGACCACTGGCAGCAGGTCCGGGTCGGGGAAGTAGCGGTAGTCGTTGGCTTCTTCCTTGCTGCGCATCGAACGGGTCTCGTCGCGGTTCGGGTCGTACAGGCGGGTTTCCTGAATCACCTTGCCGCCGTCCTCGATCAGCTCGATCTGCCGCTGCACTTCGCTGTTGATGGCCTTTTCGATGAAGCGGAACGAGTTGACGTTCTTGATCTCGCAGCGAGTGCCGAATTCGCTCTGGCCCTTGGGCCGAATCGAGACGTTGCAGTCGCAGCGCAGCGAGCCTTCGGCCATGTTGCCGTCGCAGATGCCCAGGTAGCGTACCAGCGAGTGGATGGTGCGGGCGTAGGCCACCGCCTCCTTGGCACTGCGCATGTCCGGTTCCGAGACGATCTCCAGCAGCGGCGTGCCGGCGCGATTCAGGTCGATCCCGCTCATGCCGTGGAAGTCCTCGTGCAGGCTCTTGCCGGCGTCTTCTTCCAGGTGTGCGCGGGTGATGCCGACGCGCTTGACTGTGCCATCCTCCAGGGTGATGTCGAGGTGGCCCCTGCCGACCACCGGCAGGTCCATCTGGCTGATCTGGTAGCCCTTCGGCAGGTCCGGGTAGAAGTAGTTCTTGCGTGCGAACACGTTGGTCATGCCGATCTCGGCGTCCACCGCCAGACCGAACTTGATCGCATTCTTCACCGCCTGGGCGTTAAGCACCGGCAGCGTGCCGGGCATGCCCAGATCCACCAGGCTGGCCTGGGTGTTCGGCTCGGCGCCAAAGGTGGTGGCGCTGCCGGAGAAGATCTTCGAGGCGGTGGTCAGCTGGGCGTGGATTTCCAGGCCGATGACGATTTCCCATTGCATAGTCGTTAATCCTCGCCTCAATAGCCGTCGGGTGTGCGGGTATGCCAGTCGCTGTGCTGCTGGTACTGGTGGGCGATATTCAGCAGGCGTGCCTCGCTGAAATAGGGCCCGAGCAGCTGCATGCCGATCGGCAGGCCGTTGGCAAAACCGGCTGGCAGGGCAATGCCCGGTACACCGGCGAGGTTGGCGGTAATGGTGTAGATGTCGGTCAGGTACAGGCTCACCGGGTCATCGATCTTCTCGCCGATGCGGAATGCCGGGGTCGGCGCGGTCGGGCAGAGGATCACGTCGACCTGTTCATAGGCGGCGATGAAGTCGTTCTTGATCAGCCGGCGAATCTTCTGGGCCTGCAGGTAGTAGGCATCGTAGTAGCCGGCCGACAGGGCGTAGGCGCCGACCATGATCCGGCGCTTGACCTCGGCACCAAAACCCTCGGCGCGGGAACGCTTGTACAGGTCGGTGAGGTCCGCCGGGTTGTCGCAGCGGTGGCCAAAACGCACACCATCAAAGCGCGACAGGTTGGACGAGGCTTCGGCCGGGGCGATCACGTAGTAGGCCGGAATCGCCAGCTCGGCATTTGGCAGGCTGATCTCGCGGACCTCGGCACCGAGTGCCTGGAACTGTTGCACGGCCGCCTGGATGGCCTCGGCGGTGGCGCTGTCCAGTCCGGCTCCGAAGTATTCCCTGGGCAGGCCGATACGCAGCCCCTTCAGCGAGTCATTCAGGCTGGCCGAATAGTCCGGCACCGGCTGCTCGACGCTGGTCGAATCCTTCGCATCGAAACCGGCCATGGCCTGCAGCATCAGCGCGCAGTCTTCGGCGCTGCGCGCCATCGGGCCACCCTGATCCAGGCTGGAGGCATAGGCAATCATGCCCCAGCGCGATACCCGGCCATAGGTCGGCTTGAGGCCGGTCAGCGCGGTGAAGCCGGCGGGCTGACGGATCGACCCGCCGGTATCGGTGCCGGTGGCCGCTGCGCAGAGCCTGGCGGCGACCGCGGCGGCCGAGCCGCCGGAGGAACCACCGGGTACGTGCTCAGTGTTCCACGGGTTGCGCACCGCGCCATAAAAGCTGGATTCGTTGGACGAACCCATGGCGAACTCGTCCATATTGGTCTTGCCCAGCATCACCGCGCCGGCGTCGATAAAGCGCTGGGTCACGCTGGATTCGTAGGGCGCGATAAAGTTGTCGAGCATCTTCGAGCCGCAACTGGTGCGTACGCCACGGGTACAGAACAGGTCCTTGTGCGCCAGCGGGATGCCGGTCAGCGGGCCGGCGTCACCGGCGGCAATCCGTGCATCGGCGGCGCGCGCCTGCTGCAGTGCCAGCTCAGGGGTGACGCTGATATAGCTGTTCAGGGTGCCATCGAACTGCTCGATGCGCTTGAGGTAATGTTCGGTCAGCTCGACGCTGGAAATCGCCTTGCTGCGCAGGGCCTGTGACAATTCGGCCAGGGTTTTCTCGTGCATGGGAATCTCTCGTCGCGGCGGATTATTCGATCACCTTGGGAACCAGATACAGACCGGCCTCGGTGGCCGGGGCGATCTGCTGGTAGGCGTCGCGCTGATTCTGCTCGGTCACCTCGTCGGCGCGCAGGCGCTGGGTGGTTTCCAGCGGGTGTGCCAGCGGCTCGACGTTACTGGTGTCCACCGCCTGCATGCGGTCGATCAGGTCGAGAATGCCCGACAGCTTGGCGGTGGTGGCGGCAATGTCGTCCTCGTTGATGGCAATTCTTGCCAGGTGGGCGATCTTTTCCACATCTGTGCGGTCCAAGGCCATGTGCGTTCTCCAGAAGGCGGGCAGGGGCTGCCATGGCGGCAGGCAAGGCGGCGAATTTACCACAGACGCGCCTTGCCCAAAACCCGCGCCGTTGTTAGAGTTGCGGCACTTCCGGAACCATCGATCAAACGCTTGCCGTACCCGGTTTGCATGGCCCGTGCGGCATGCTGCTTGTTTGCAGGCAGCTGGCCATTATTGGCCGCAGGCGTTTCATCCGTGTTTCCGTACATTCAACCCACGCGTCCTCAGGGTAATTTCAGCGCATGTTCAAAAAAATTCGTGGCATGTTTTCCAGCGATCTGTCCATCGACCTGGGTACAGCCAACACCCTTATTTATGTTCGCGAGCGCGGCATTGTACTCGACGAGCCCTCGGTGGTTGCCATCCGCAGCCACGGTAACCAGAAAAGCGTAGTGGCAGTCGGCACCGAAGCCAAGCGCATGCTCGGCCGCACACCCGGCAATATTCAGGCTATTCGCCCGATGAAGGACGGCGTGATTGCCGACTTCAGCGTCTGCGAAAAGATGCTGCAGTACTTCATCAACAAGGTTCACGAAAACAGCTTTATCCAGCCCAGTCCGCGGGTGCTGATTTGCGTACCCTGCAAGTCGACCCAGGTCGAGCGCCGGGCCATCCGCGAGTCGGCACTGGGTGCCGGTGCCCGTGAGGTGTTTTTGATCGAGGAGCCGATGGCCGCGGCCATTGGTGCCGGCCTGCCGGTGGAGGAAGCACGCGGCTCCATGGTTGTGGATATCGGCGGCGGCACTACCGAAATCGCCCTGATCTCGCTGAACGGTGTGGTTTATGCCGAGTCCGTGCGGGTGGGTGGCGACCGTTTCGACGAAGCTATCGTCACCTATGTTCGCCGCAACTACGGCAGTCTGATTGGCGAATCCACCGCCGAGCGCATCAAGCAGGAAATCGGTGTGGCTTTCCCCGGCGGCGAAACCCTGGAAGTTGACGTGCGTGGTCGCAACCTGGCTGAAGGCGTGCCGCGCGCCTTCACCCTGAACTCCAACGAAGTGCTGGAGGCGCTGCAGGAATCCCTGGCGACCATCGTCCAGGCAGTCAAGAGCGCCCTGGAACAGTCGCCCCCGGAACTGGCTTCGGATATCGCCGAGCGCGGCCTGGTGCTGACCGGTGGTGGTGCCCTGTTGCGTGACCTGGACAAGTTGCTGGCCCAGGAAACCGGCCTGCCGGTGATTGTTGCCGAAGACCCGCTGACCTGCGTCGCCCGTGGCGGCGGCCGGGCGCTGGAGCTGATGGACAAGCACAGCATGGATCTGCTCTCCACCGAATGAGTTGCTGGCCGCAGCCGCCCGGCTGCGGCCGACTGATCCTGCAAGGAGCCGGTCATCAAACCGCTATTCATCAAGGGTCCCCCGCTGGCCGCCAGGCTGCTGGTGCTGCTGCTTTTGTCGGCAGCACTGATGGTTGCGGACGCCCGTTATGATGCCCTCAAGCCTGTGCGCAGCCAGCTTGGCATGCTGTTGTCACCGCTGTACCAGGTTGCCCAGTGGCCGGTGCGTGGCTGGGAGCAATTGCATCAGGTAACGGCCAGCCGCACCGAGTTGATGGAAGAAAACCAGCGACTGCGTGCCGAGGCTCTGCTGATTCGCCAAAAGCTGCAAAAGCTCGCCAGCCTGACCGAGCAGAACGTACGCCTGCGGGAACTGCTGAACTCTTCGACCCTGGTCGAAGAGCGCGTGCTGGTTGCTGAGCTGGTCGGCGTCGACCCCAATCCCTTTACCCAGCGCATCCTGATCAACAAGGGTGAGCGCGACGGCCTGTTTCCCGGTCAGCCGGTACTGGATGCCACTGGCCTGATGGGGCAGGTGGTCGAGGTCATGCCCTTTAGCGCCCGCGTGCTGCTGATTACCGATGCCTCGCACAGCCTGCCGGTGCAGATCAACCGCAACGGCCTGCGGGCGATTGCCAGCGGCACCGGCAACAATGACTGGCTGGATTTGCGGCATGTCAGCGATACCGCTGATGTGGAAGTGGGTGATCTGGTGGTTAGCTCCGGCCTGGGCCAGCGTTTCCCGGCCGGCTATCCGGTCGGGCAAGTGGTGGCGGTAGAGCGTGATCCGATCCAGCCCTTCGCACAGATCAGGGTGCAGCCCTCGGCACAACTCAACCGCAGCCGATACCTGCTGCTGGTTTTCAGTGAGGGTAGCGGTTTTGGCGAGCAGGTCCCGCTGCTGCTGGAGCAATTGCAGGGCGAGGAGTCCGGGCCGTCACCGGTAACACCTGACAGCGAACAGCCGCAAGCTACTGTTGCGCAAGAGGACAGGGAGCAGGGCGATGCGCAGTAGCCTGATCATTGCGGCCACCCTGATACTGTCGCTGGTGCTGGCGGTAATGCCGGTGTCTGCGATGCTGGAGCTGTATCGGCCAATGTGGCTGGCACTGGTGCTGGCTTACTGGGTACTGGTGCTGCCGCACCGGATCGGGCTGCTGACCGCCTGGATCAGCGGGCTGGCCTGCGATGTGCTTTACGGCCAGTTACTCGGCCAGCACGCCCTGGCACTGACGCTGGTGGCAACCATGGTGCTGCTGTTGCAGAACCGTCTGCGCCGGGGACCGCTGTGGCAACAGGCCCTGATACTGCTGCCGGTGCTGGGCATTTCGCAGTTGGTATTGCTGTGGCTCAACAGCCTCTCCGGCAGCCGGCCGCCAAGCCTCCTGTTCATGTTGCCGGTGCCGGTCAGCGCCTTGCTCTGGCCTTGGGTGTATTCGATTCTGGCTGCCTTGCGCAAGCGCTACCATGTCCACTGAAATGCTGGTTCTGGCCTCCGCTTCACCCCGTCGCCGCGAGTTGCTGGCACAGATAGGTGTGCCCGTGCAGGTGCAGCCTGCCGATGTGGACGAGCGGGTGCTGGATGGCGAAACGCCCCTGGCCTACGTCGAGCGGATTGCCCGGACCAAACTGGATGCCGGGCTGCGTGCAGCGGCGCCGGATGCTGTGGTGCTTGCAGCAGATACCGCGGTAGTGCTGGATCAGCGAATTCTCGGCAAGCCAAAAGACGCCGAGGACGCGAAAAACATGCTCGCGGCACTGTCGGGACGCTGCCATCAGGTGATAACCGCAGTGGTGGTCGGGCAGGGGACGCGTCAGCGGAGCGCTGTGGTCAGCAGTCATGTCACCTTTGCCCGGCTGGATGCGGCCACCATTGAAGCCTACTGGCAGACCGCAGAGCCGCGTGACAAGGCGGGAGCCTATGCCATTCAGGGGTTGGCGGCGGTATTTATCGAGCGCCTTGAAGGCAGTTACAGCGGTGTGGTCGGGTTGCCTTTGAAGGAAACTGCCGAACTCCTGCAAGAATTCGCGATACCCTGCTGGCAGACACTGGCCGGCTGACGGCACGGGAATCCTCCGTCCGTAGCACTGTCCATGACAGTAGAACCCAACTTTACGCAGCCGGAGCGCCCGGCACAGCAGGCGGAACAGCCATGACCGAAGAAATCCTGATTAACGTGACGCCCATGGAAACCCGCGTGGCACTGGTGGAAAACGGCGTGCTGCAGGAAGTGCATATCGAGCGCACGCTCAAGCGGGGCATTGTCGGCAATATCTACAAGGGCAAGGTGGTGCGGGTGCTGCCGGGTATGCAGGCCGCCTTTGTCGATATTGGCCTGGACCGCGCCGCCTTTATCCATGCCGCAGAGATTTCCGAGCGCGAGGGGCAGGCGGTCGAGCCGATCAGTGCACTGGTACACGAAGGCCAGGCGCTGGTGGTGCAGGTCACCAAGGACCCGATAGGTACCAAGGGTGCACGCCTGACCACCCAGCTCTCGCTGCCGTCCCGGTATCTGGTGTACATGCCGCGCACCCCGCATGTCGGCATCTCGCTGAAGATCGAGGACGAGGCCGAGCGTGAGCGTTTGCGTCAGATTGTCGCCGCCTGTGTTGAGGCCGAGGGAGTCGAAGAGCCGGGAGGATTCATTCTGCGAACGGCTGCCGAAGGCGCGCGCGAGGAAGATATCCTCGCCGATATCCGCTATGTACGACGCTTGTGGCAGCAGATTGACCAGCAGAAAAAAGTCGCTGGCGCCCCCTCGCTGATCTACGAGGACCTGACACTGGCGGTGCGCACCCTGCGCGACCTGGTCAATCCGCGAGTGGAAAAGATTCGCATCGACTCGCGGGAAACCTTCCAGAAAATCGAGCAGTTTGTGCAGGAACTGATGCCCGGTATCGAAGACCGCCTGGAGCATTACCCCGGCGAGCGACCGATTTTCGACCTCTACGGTATCGAGGACGAAATCCAGCGCGCGTTGGAGCGCAAGGTGTTGCTGAAATCCGGCGGTCATCTGGTAATCGACCAGACCGAGGCCATGACCACCATAGACGTCAACACCGGCGCCTTTGTCGGCCACCGCAACCTCGAGGAAACCATCTTCAAGACCAATCTTGAAGCCGCCTCGGCGATTGCCCGTCAACTGCGCCTGCGCAACCTTGGCGGCATCATCATCATCGACTTTATCGACATGCAGGACGAGGAGCACCAGCGCCAGGTGCTGCGCGCCCTGGAAAAACAGCTGGAACGCGACCACGCCAAGACCAATATCATCGGTATCACCGAACTGGGACTGGTGCAGATGACCCGCAAGCGTACCCGCGAAAGTCTCGAACAGGTGCTCACCGAAGCCTGCCCCTGCTGTGCCGGTCGTGGCATCCAGAAAACCGCCGAAAGCGTCTGCTACGAAATTTTCCGCGAGATCCTCCGCGAAGCCCGTGCCTGGCAGGCCAATGCGTACATGGTGCTGGCCTCACAGTCGGTGATTGACCGCCTGCTGGACGAAGAGTCCGGCAATGTTGCTGACCTGGAGCTGTTTATCGAGCGACCGATCAAGTTCCAGGTTGAGGCGCTCTACAGCCAGGAACAGTACGACGTGGTGCTGCTGTGAGCGGAGCATCGCACTGATGTTCAGTGCAGCGCGGATCAAGCGTCTGCTTGGCGTGCTGATCCTCTTGCTGGTCGGCTGGCTGCTGCTGGCCGCCGCTTATGTCAGCAGTGGCCGCCTGCTGATGCCGGTACTGGACCGCTATCAGGCAGAGCTGGTCGAACGGGCACGCGAACTGACTGGTCGGCATATCGAGTTGCAACGCCTGCAGGGACAGATGCAGGGCAGTCAGCCGGTGCTGCTGCTGCACGGTCTGAAAGTTCATGCCGATGCCGACCCGCAGAGTCCGCGGCTGTTTGACTTGCAGCATGTGACCGCGCGTCTCGACCTGTTTGCCAGCCTCTGGCAGCGCCAACCGGTGATGGATGCCGTGCAGATCGAAGGACTGTCACTGGCGCTGGTGGAGGATGCCGAGGGCCGGTGGCAACTGGAAGGCCTGGGCGAGCGTCCGCAACAGGCGCTGGATTTGCCGGCCCTGCTGGCCAGCCAGCGGCGCATTACCCTGCTCGACACCCGCATCCGCATCAGCCCTCGGGAACAAGGTTCCTGGCAGTTCGAACAGGGCCAGCTGACCTTGCGCCAGGATCACCACCAGCGCCGTCTGGACGCGCAGGTGCAATTGCCTGACGGGCGCACACTCAGCCTGCAACTGAGCGCCACTGCAGGTACCAGCGGCTGGCTGCCGGACACCGGGCGTCTCTATCTGCAGTTACCGGATACCGACTGGCAACGCTGGCTGCCGTCCCTCTGGGTTAATGACTACGGACTGGACGAGCTGCGCCTGCCCGGCCAATGGTGGCTGGACTGGGACAACGGCACTGTGCGGCGTTTGCAGGCTGAACTGCAGCAAGGCGTGATGCGGCTGGGGCAGCGTGAGGCGCAGTCGGCCATGCAGGTGCAGAGCCTGCCGCTGCGACTTGACTACCAGCGCAGCGGCAGCAGCCAGAGCCTGCAGGTTGAGGACTTTGGTTTCCGACTGGACGACAACCACTGGCCCGCCGGTCGTTTGCAACTGCATTGGCAGGATGCCGAATCCGCCTGGCAACTGCATGCCGAACACCTGGCATTGCAACCGCTGGCCCGCTTGCTGGCGCGGTTGCTACCGGATCAGGCCGGACTGCTTGGGCAACTGGCGCCCGAAGGGTATCTGCAGCAGCTACAGGTGAGCGGTGAACGGGGACTGGACTGGCAAGCGCTGCAATTCAGTGCGCGTCTGCAGGATGTTGGCATCGCCGCCTGGCAGGGCGCACCGGCAATGCACGGGATCGATGGCGTGATCACGGGTAGTCCGGCCAGCGGCCAGTTGCAACTGGATGCCCGTGACTGGTCACTGCATCTGCCGCGGCTGTTTCCCGAGGCCTGGCACTACCAGCACGCGCTGGGTCGCTTTGACTGGCACTGGAGTCCGCAGCAAGGCTTTGATCTGAGCACCGATGGCGTGCGGGTCGAGGGTGAGGAAGGGCGCATCGGTGTGGTATTGGGCCTGCAGTTGCCGCCGGCGCCGGCAGACCCGCATATGCAGCTTCGCGTGGCGCTGCACGACAGTCATGCACGCTGGCACCGCCGTTACCTGCCAACCCGTTCGCCGGCATTCCTGCCGGCAGTGGATGCGTGGCTGGTCGGCGCCGAACTGGATGGCCGGGTGCCGCTGGGTATTTTCAGTTACCAGGGATCGTTGGCGGCCGATGCCGACCCCGATGCACGCCGCTTCGACCTGCAACTGGATGTGCGCGACGGCCAGTTACGCTTCCAGCCGGACTGGCCATTGCTGCAGCAGGTCAATGCCCGCCTGTGGCTGGATGATGGCGTGCTGGATATTGCCGGCAGTAGTGCCCGTTTGTGGAATACCCGGCTGACGGATATCCGGGTGGATACCCGGCGCAGTGAGCCGCAGCAGCCGCTGCGGCTGAATATCGACGGACTGCTGCAAGGACCGCTGCAGGATGCCCTGCAACTGATGCAGGACAGCCCGCTGGCGCAACTCAGTGGCGACCCGTTACAAGGCTGGCGTGGTGACGGTAGTGTCGACGGGCGGCTGCAACTGGCTGTCCCGCTGGTGTCTGAAGCGGAGCTGGCGGTTCAGGTGGACTGGCAACTGGAAGCTGAACAACTGGCAATCCCGTTGCTGCAGGAGCCCCTGCAGGCAGTGGCTGCAACACTACGCTGGAGCAGCGACAGCGGCCTGTCCAGCAGCGCGCTGGATGCCTCCTTCCTTGATCAGCCCCTGCAGGCGGCCCTGAGTACCGACAGCCAGGGACTGCTGATCGAACTGGCGGCACGTCACAGCGTGGCGCAACTGCAGCGTTGGCCTCTGCTGCAACAATGGCCAGCGCAACTGGCCGAAGGCGCGGCCGACTGGCAGGCGCAGGTTCGTATTGGCAGTACCGGCAGCACCCTCACGGTACGCAGTGACCTGCAGGGCCTGGCACTGATGCTGCCGGGCGAGCTGGGCAAAACCGCCGAACAGTCACGCCAGTTGCTGTTGCAGGCAAACCTGCAGGCGCAACGGCAGCTCTGGGAGTTGCAACTGGGCGATGACCAGCGTGCGCGGGCTCAGCTCGACTCGCGCGGATTGACGGCAGACCTGCGGGTTGCCAGTGGTCAGCCACAACTCGGCGACCAGCCCGGGCTGACCCTGAGCGCCCGTCTGCAGCAGCTGGACTGGGATGAGTGGCGTGACCAGTTTGCACGCCTGACCCGTCGCGAATCCGGCCAGGCGCTGGCCTTGCCGGTGCGTGAAGCCAGTTTGCAGGTGGCTGATTTCAACGGTTTTGGCCGGCAATTGAATACTCTTGACGCCAGTCTGGCGCGGGTCGAGGGCGGCTGGTTGCTGGCGTTGGAGCAGCAGGACATCCGAGGGCAGATTCTCTGGCCTGATTCGGATCGCCCGGCACGCATCGATCTGCAGCATTTCAATCTGCCGCGCCCCGCCAAGCATGACCCAGACAGTGCAATTGCCAAGCCGCTGCTGCCGGTCGACCCGCTGGCCGATGTCGATCCCGCCAGCTTGCCGGAGCTCGACCTGCATATCGAGGAGCTGCGCTGGGGTGGCGAGGCCGTTGGCGAGCTGCGCACCCGCCTGCGCCGCAGCGAACAGGGCATGCGCCTGCATGACCTGGATATTGACCTGCGCGGGCTGCGCCTGACCGGTGATCTGGACTGGTCCGGACAGGGCCACAGCCGCTTTGACGGCGTGCTGCAGGCCGACGACATCGGACAGGTGCTGCGCGCCTGGAAATATGCCCCGACCCTGACCAGCGACACCTTTGTCACCGATGCGCGCCTGCAATGGCCCGGCTCGCCTGCCTTCTTCGCGCTGTCGCGTAGCACCGGCGAGCTGCGCCTGCAGGCGCGTAACGGCATGCTGCAGAGCGGTGATGGTTCGGCCGAGGCGCTGCGGGTGTTTGGTCTGCTGAATTTCAACGCACTGACCCGCCGCCTGCGGCTGGATTTCTCCGACCTGTTCGGCAAGGGCACCGCCTACGACACGCTGGGCGGCAAACTCAGGGTCGAGCAGGGCGTACTCAGCACCATGGAGCCGCTGCGCCTGGAAGGCCCGAGCGCTCGTCTGAAGCTGGAGGGCCAGCTCGACCTGCCGCAGGATAATATCGACATGGGACTGCTGGTTACCCTGCCGGTGACCAACAACCTGCCGCTGGCCGCGCTGATTGCCGGTGCACCGCAGCTCGGCGGCGTACTGTTTATCGCCGACCGTCTGTTGGGTGAACGCATGTCGCGTTTTGCCTCGGTAAAATACCGGGTCAGTGGTGACTGGCAGCAGCCCACCGTGGAATTCGATCGCGCCTTCGACAACAAGGCCGCCCTGGAGGACTGACAATGTTGCGTGTCGCCGCCATACAGATGACCAGTGGCCCGCAGCCCGAGGCCAATATCGCCGAGGCTGACCGACTGATCGCCGCAGCCGCGCAGCAGGGTGCCGAACTGGTGCTGCTGCCGGAATGTTTCGCCGCCTTTGGCGCTGCCGAGCTGGCCCGCATCGCCGCTGCCGAGCAGGGCGGGCAGGGCCCGATCCGGCGCTTTCTGGCCGACTGCGCACGCCGGCATGGCGTCTGGCTGATCGCCGGCAGCCTGCCGCTGGTGCACCAGCCGGGCGGGCCGGTATATGCCAGCTGTCTGGTACTGGATGCCGAGGGGCGAGAAGTGGCCTGTTACGACAAGCTGCACCTGTTCGATGTGGATGTCGCCGACAGCACCGGCAGCTACCGCGAATCCCGCGACTACCGGCACGGAGAGCACTGGCTGTGTGTCGACACCCCGGTGGGCCGGGTCGGCCTGAGCATTTGCTACGATCTGCGCTTTCCCGAGCTGTATCAGGCCCTGCGCGCCGACGGTGCCGAGCTGCTGGTGGTGCCGGCAGCCTTTACCGCCGTCACCGGCGCCGCCCACTGGGAGGTGCTGCTGCGCGCTCGCGCCATCGAAACCCAGTGCTATGTGCTGGCCGCCAACCAGTGTGGCAGCCATCCCAATGGCCGCCAGACCTATGGCCACAGCTGCCTGATCGACCCCTGGGGCGAAGTAACCGCCTGCCTGCCGGACAACCCCGGTACACTGGTGGCCGAGATTGATCCCGAGCGCATCGCCAGGGTGCGCCGTAATATGCCGCTGGCAGCACACCGGCGCTTTGCCGGCAACCCGCAGATAGTGCCGCCCAACGAGGAATCCAGCCAATGAACGATACCCTGTCGCAGGTTGAACAGCGCCTGCTGGCGCCCGCCGAACTTGACCCCCAGGCACTCGCCGGGGTGCTTGAGCGGATCATGGCAACCCCCGGCGTGGATGCCGCCGACCTGTACTTCCAGCACCAGCTCAGCGAAAGCTGGGCGCTGGAGGATGGCCTGGTCAAGGATGGCAGCTTCAACCTCGACCGTGGGGTCGGTGTGCGCGCCCAGAGCGGCGAGAAAACCGGCTTTGCCTACAGCAACGAAATCGCCCTGGCACCCCTGCAGCAGGCCGCACAGGCCGCCGCCAGCATCGCCCGCGCCGGCCAGAGTGGCCGCCTGCAGGCCTGGCAGAAACGCAGCGGCACCCCGCTGTATGCCGGCGACAACCCGCTGGATGTGCTCAGCCAGGCCGACAAGGTCGCCCTGCTGCAACGTCTGGATGCCTACACTCGCAGCCTCGACCCGCGCATCACCCAGGTCAGCGTCAGCCTCGCCGGGGTCCACGACAGCGTGCTGGTGCTGGCCAGCGACGGCACCTGGGCCGGTGACTTGCGCCCGCTGGTGCGGCTGAATGTCAGCGTAATCATTGAACACAACGGCCGCCGCGAGCGTGGCAGCTTTGGCGGCGGTGGGCGTACCGACTACCGTTTCTTCGAGGCCGAGGAACGTGCAATGGCCTATGCCCGCGAAGCGGTGCGCCAGGCCAGCGTCAACCTTGAGGCGATTGCCGCACCGGCCGGCAGCCTGCCGGTGGTGATGGGCCCCGGCTGGTCCGGGGTGCTGCTGCACGAGGCGGTCGGCCACGGTCTGGAGGGCGATTTCAACCGCAAGGGCAGCTCCGCCTACAGTGGCCGGGTTGGCCAAAAGGTCGCCTCCAGCCTGTGCACCATCGTCGATGACGGCACCCTCAGCGGCCGCCGCGGCTCGCTAACGCTGGACGACGAGGGCACCCCGACTGCCTGCACCACACTGATCGAGAACGGCGTGCTGCGCGGCTACATGCAGGACAAGCTGAATGCCCGGCTGATGGGCGTGCCGGTCACCGGCAACGGGCGCCGCGAGTCCTACGCGCACCTGCCGATGCCGCGCATGACCAACACCTACATGCTGGGTGGCCAGAGCGAGCCGGAGGAAATCATCCGCTCGGTGAAGAAGGGCATCTACTGCGCCAATCTCGGCGGTGGCCAGGTCGACATCACCAGCGGCAAGTTCGTGTTCTCCACCAGCGAGGCCTACCTGATCGAGGATGGCCGGATTACCGCGCCGATCAAGGGCGCCACCCTGATCGGCAACGGCCCCGAGGTGATGAACCGGGTCAGCATGGTCGGCAACGACCTGCAGCTCGACAGCGGCGTCGGCACCTGCGGCAAGGATGGCCAGTCGGTGCCGGTCGGTGTCGGTCAGCCAACCCTGAAGATCGACCAGATCACCGTCGGCGGTACCGGCTGAGGCGGGCTTTTAGCTCGCGTTTTCCTCAAAGCGCCCGGCCAGGCGATTCTTGCGAACCCCGTCGGCGGCGAAGATACGTCCGCTCATGGCGATCCATACGCCCGGTGGGCAGCAGTTCAGCGCGCCGATGGCCAGCCCCAGGTTGAACAGTGCATCGCTGTCGCGAAAGCGCGCCGGCTGCATGGCGCCGGTCAGCACCATTACCTTGTCCGGGATATCCGCCAGTTCGGCGGCGGTCAGGGTCATGGTGTCGGTGCCGTGCACGATCAGCACATGGCTGGCGTTGCTGGCCGCCACCCGCTGGCGGATCAGCGCCCGGTCGGCGTCATCCAGCTCCAGACTGTCCTTTTTCAGCAGCGACTCGATGCGGTAGTCAAAACCGACCCGCGCCTGCTGCAGCAGCTCGCCAACCATCGGCTCGCCGATGCGGTAATCGCTCAGGGCATCGAAGTACAGCTTGTCGAAGGTGCCGCCAGTGGTGAAAATCTCGACCAACATCAATCCGTTCCTCCAGTGAATCGCCACAGTATGCCTGCACAACCGCCAGAGCACAGCCCGACCGCGCAGTGGTGGGTGTACCTGATCCGCGCCGCCAACGGCCACCTCTACTGCGGCATCAGCACCGACCCGCAGCGTCGCCTGCGTCAGCACCAGAGCGGCAAGGGCGCACGCTTTTTCAATCGCAGCCCGGCGCAGGCGCTGGTCTGGCAGGAGCCCTGTGCCGACCATGCCAGCGCGTTGCGCCGCGAGCGGGCGATCAAGGCGCTGGACCGCGCCGCCAAACAGCGACTTATCAGTGAGTTCAATAGCCGCTGATCAGCCTTGCCGAGGTACTGGGCAGCGCGCCGGTGGCGGTCTAAGCTTGGATTAATTAACCGGAGACCCCCCATGACCGACCTGATCCTGCATCACTACCCGCAATCGCCCTTTGCCGAAAAAGCCCGCCTGATGCTCGGCTTCAAGGGGCTGTCCTGGCATTCGGTGATGATCCCGGCAGTGATGCCCAAGCCCGACCTGACCGCGTTGACCGGCGGCTACCGGCGTACCCCGGTGTTGCAGATCGGTGCGGATATTTATTGCGACACCGCGCTGATCGCCCGTCGGCTGGAGCATGAAAAGGCCGCACCGCCGCTGTTCCCCGAGGGGCAGGAGGCGGTTGCCACCAGTCTTGCGCAGTGGGCCGACAGCGTGCTGTTCCAGCATGGCGTGGCAATGAATTTCCAGCCACAGGGGCTGGCTGCGCGCTTTGCCGGTATGGCCAAGGAGGTGATTCAGGGCTTTGTCAGCGACCGGCAGGCGCTGTTCAAGGGCGGCAGCGCGCAGCCGCTGGAGCCGGCGGTAGGCTTCTCGCAATGGCCGGTACTGCTGGCGCGGCTGGAAACCCAGCTCAATCGCGGCAGCGAGTTTTTGCTCGGCAACAACGCCTGCATTGCCGATTTTGCCCATTATCACCCGCTGTGGTTCGTCACCAGCAACACGGCGCTGGCCGATGCCCTGCACGACTACCCGGCGCTGCGCGCCTGGATGGCACGCATGGCCGACTTCGGGCATGGCGCGTTCAATGCGCTGGATTCCGCCGAGGCGGTAAAAATCGCCGCCGACAGCCAGCCATCCAGCCAGCATTTCGGTGCCTTCTTCAGCCCGTCCGGGCTTGTGGTGGGCCAGCGCGTCAGCATCAGCGCGGTGGACTATGGTTGCGATCCGGTCGAGGGTGAGCTGGTGCATGAGGCGCTGGATGAACTGGTGATCGCCCGCGACGATGAGCGCGCTGGTCGCGTGCACGTGCATTTCCCCAGGGTCGGCTTCCGTATCCAGGCCATCCAGTAAGCACTGCCAGCGCAGGCTGGGCGCTGCAACCGCCTGGCCTGCGCGCCAACCGCACATCACCCCGCGCATTGCTGCGCAATGCTGGCCGACTGACGCAGGCGATCCCAAAAAGCAGTCCCCACCGGGCCCGCCGGCTTCAGTTGGCAGCGCAGCCCGTAGGGCTGCCGTGGTAGAATATTCACCAACAACCGGCAGTGGCGCACTGGCAATCAGCGCTTACGGAGCTAGGCTTACGCTGGTAGGCACTTTTGCATCACTCCCAAAGGGGAAACAGGATCCATGATCAGACAACTCAAAATTGGCCAACGCTCGATTATCTCTTTCGGACTATTGGGATTGATTGCGCTTGGCCTTGGCCTGACAGCTATATTGCAGTTCAATCGCATTGGTCAGGTGGTCGACACCCTCACCGAAATGCGCGTGCCTGCAGCAACCACCGTAGGCGAGTTGCGCAGCGACTTCCTGTTGACTCACCTGCACACGCTGAATGCCATCTATGCCCAGAATGAACAGGGACGCCGGGCTGCCTATGACCAGCTTGACAGCCTGCAGGAAAACTTTACCAGCAACCTTCGGCTTATCGAGAACTACATCGAGTCCGATGATGGTCGCCGGCTTTTGGCTGAAGTGGCCAATAGCCGCAATGAATATGACGCCCTGCACCGACAGCTGATGACGATGATCCGTGCCGGGGACATCCAGCAAGCCGACCAGTTTCGCTATCAGGGTTTTGGGGATCTCGGTACCAGGGTCATCAATGCCTTGAACCAGTTGGGCAGCTATCAGCAGGAACGTTCGGCGGCAGCGGGAAGCGAGGCCAAGTCGACCATCTCTGCGACCAACAGCCTGATGGTGATTGTAATCATCGTCGCTCTGGTGCTGGTCGTAGTACTCGCCCTGCTGTTCAGCAACAGCCTGATACAGCCAATCCGGCGTGCGTTGCAGGCCAGTGCCACCATTGCCGGCGGCGACCTGACCAGCCAGTTCAACGACACCGCCCGTGACGAAATGGGCGAGATGATTCGGGGGCTGGCGCAAATGCAGGCACAGTTGCGCGATACCATTCTGGCGATCAACGACTCCTCCACCCAGTTGGCCTCCACCGCCGAGGAACTCAGCGCAGTGACCGAGGAATCAACCCGGATCGTGCACAAGCAGAGTGACGAGCTGGAGCAGTCAGCCACGGCGGTCAACGAAATGACCGTGGCGGTCGATGAAGTGGCACGTAATGCGGCGGCCACCTCGCAGAACTCCGAGATGGCCGAAGAAAAGGCCACGCTCGGTCGCAGCAAGGTCAACCACACGGTCAATACGGTGGTCGAGCTTGAACACGAGATCACCCATACCCGTGAGGGCGTCGAGCAGCTGGCGCGGCGGGTTGGCGATATCAGCAGCGTGCTGGATGTGATTCGCGGCATTGCCGAGCAGACCAACCTGCTGGCATTGAATGCCGCCATCGAGGCGGCACGTGCCGGCGAGACCGGTCGCGGCTTCGCCGTGGTCGCCGACGAGGTGCGCGCACTGGCGCATCGCACCCAGGAATCCACCAAGGAAATCGAAAGCATGATGCACGCTATCCAGTCGGATACCAGCAGCACCGTGCAGGCGATGGCCACCAGCAGCCAGAAGGCCGAACGCACACGCCAGATCGCCCAGGAGGCGGGTGAAGCGCTGGAGCAGATTGCCGCGGCGGTGGTGCAGATCAACGAGCAGAACCAGACCATCGCCAGTGCTGCCGAGGAGCAGTCCAGCGTGGCGCGTGAGGTGGATCGCAGCCTGGTGAACATCCGTGACCTGTCGGTACAGACCGCCTCGGGCGCCAATCAGACCAGCGCCGCCAGCAGCGAACTGGCACGGCTGGCAGAACAGCTTAACCAGCTGGTGCAGAAGTTCCGTATCTGAACAATGTATAGTCCAACATGCAGCCCGCTGGGCTGCCGGGTTCAGTGTTCGCCCGACCTGCGCGCCAACCGCACATCACCCCGCGCATTGCTGCGCAATGCTGGCCGACTGAAGTCGGCGATCCCAAACAGCAGTCCCACTGGGCCCGCCGACTTCAGTCGGCAGCGCAGCCCAGCGGGCTGCCGGGTTTCAGCCAGGCATTACCGCCACAAGCCACGTATTCCGGCGATGCCCTGGGCGCCGTGTTGCCAGGCCTCGGGCAGCTGTGGCGTGGTCAGGCCACCGAGCAGGTAGGCGGGTTTCGGAAAGTCCCGCAGCAGCGCAGCGGCCTGCTCCCAGCCCAGCGGCGTGGCCTGCGGGTGGCTGGCGGTCGGCAGCAGCGGGGACAGGGTGACAAAATCCACGCCCAGCGCCAGCGCCTGCTGCAGCTCATTGGCATTGTGGCAGGACGCAGCAGTCCAGCCGCTGCAGCGCGCCAGTTCCTCGCGGCTGACCTCGCCCAGCTGGCTGGCGCGCAGGTGCCAGCCAGCGCCCGGCCAGTGCGGCGCGTGGCTGCCCTTGAACAGCCAGTCGATACGCCCGTCAAAGCGCGCCAGCAACTGTTCGGCCCAGGCTGCATAGGCCGGCGCATCCAGCTGGTTCTGCCGCAGTTGTACCAGCCGGATGCCCCCGGTCAGCGCCTGTTCCAGGCCGTCACACAGCCGACCAAGGTCATCCAGTTCCGGAGTGATCAGGTAACGCTCGGGCAACTGCGCGGCAGTCACTATCGGGCGGTTGGCCTCGGGGAAGGCATACGCATCCAGTGCCGCCGGCTCGACCCAGCGCAGCGGCTGGCCTTCGGCGCCATGCGCCTCGCCACTGAATGAACTGACCAGCCACACATCCAGCCATACGCTGCGTTTCGGGTAATGGTGCAGCACGCCGATCAGCGGGCGCGCCGCCTGCACGTCTATCCCCAGTTCCTCATGCAGCTCGCGGCGCAGCCCGTCAAGGCGCGCCTCGCCCGGCTCCAGCTTGCCGCCGGGGAACTCCCAGAGCCCGCCCTGATCCTGATGACTGCCGCGCCGGGCAATCAGGATGCGCCCGTCACTGCCGCGAATCACTGCGGCCATGACATGCAGCGCCTCGCTCACGGCTGCTCCAGGTCGTCGGAAAACAGCTGTTGCTCGTCATCCTCGCGACCGGCGATGACATGCTCCTCGGCGGCCCAGGCACCCAGATCAATCAGCCGGCAGCGCGGCGAGCAGAACGGCCGTTGCGGAAAGCTCTCGTCCCAGCGCACCGGGGCCTTGCAGGTCGGGCACTGCAGTTCAATGGTCATGGCTTGGCTCCCTCGCGCAGGCTCAAATAATACTGGTGCAGGCGATCCACCCCGGCATGCAGCGTCGCCAGATCGCGGTCGTTGACGATGACATCATGCGCATGGCGCAGACGTTCCTCGCGGCTGGCCTGGGCTTGCAGGATGGCGCGTACCTGGGCTTCCGGCACACCGTCACGGGCCAGCGTGCGGCTGATCTGCAGTGCCTGCGGCACATCGATAACCAATACCCGGCGGGTCAGCCGATGCTGGCCGGACTCCACCAGCAGCGGCGATACCAGCAGCGCATAGGGCGATTGCGCGCTGTGCAGGTCAGTGACTATCTCGTCGCGGATCAGTGGGTGCAGCAACTGCTCCAGCCACTGACGCTCGGCCGGCTCGGCAAACACCCGCTGGCGCAGCGCGGCGCGGTCGAGCTGGCCGTCGGCCTGCAACACCGCCTGGCCAAAGCGGTCAACGATCTGCCCGAGCGCCGGGCGACCCGGCTCGACTACAACGCGCGACTTGATATCGGCATCCACCACATGGATGCCATGCTGGCTGGCAAAACGCTCGGCGGCGGCGCTCTTGCCACTGCCGATGCCGCCGGTCAGACCGATGATCAGGGGGGTGTCCACGGTTGCTCCCTCGTTGACGTGATCGGCAGGGATGATAAAGCAGCCGCCGGTCGATGGCACCTGCTTGCCGCTCCGTCGGCACGGGGGCAAGAAAATGCCGAGTTTGGCCTAAAGCTTTTGCTGCACTGACCGATCACCTTATTACAAGTGGGCGTGTTGGCCAGGCTGCAAAAAAATTGCAAACAGGGCTAAAGCTTTTCCCTTCGCAGCCGATACCTCACTTGAACGCAGATTTCATGGTTGCCCGGCTGCTGCCGCACCATGAGATGCATACCGGGCAATTGCCACAATCGGAGGCTACACCATGTCCCTGACAGTAAATACTAACGTTGCATCCCTGAACACCCAGCGCAATCTGGGCAACTCTTCCAGCGCCCTGCAAACTTCGCTGCAACGGCTATCTACTGGCTCGCGCATCAACTCCGCCAAGGACGACGCCGCCGGCCTGCAAATTTCCAACCGTCTGACCAGCCAGATCAACGGCCTGAACGTGGCGGTGCGTAACGCCAACGACGGTATCTCGCTGGCACAGACCGCCGAAGGCGCCATGCAGCAGTCGACCAATATCCTGCAACGTATGCGTGACTTGTCGCTGCAGTCGGCTAACGGCAGCAACTCAGTCAGTGAGCGTCAGGCGCTTAATCAAGAAGTTACCCAGCTCAAAGAAGAGTTGGATCGTATTGCCAGTACCACAACCTTTGGTGGTCAAAATTTGCTGACTGGAGAGTTTAGCAACGTAAACTTCCAGGTGGGGGCTCAGGCGAATGAAACCATTGGGTTCTCGATTAGCTCAACTGAAGCTGCACGTCTTGGGAACAATAAATACGACACTAAAGGAAATGTTGCGGGCTCAAATGTTGCCGGGCCCACTAATGGAATTTCCGTAGTGGATGCTTCAGCAAACTTCAAGATCACTGATGCTCAAGGTTCCACTGGCGCAATCACTTACGCAGCTAACGCAACCTCAAAAGGTATTGCTGATGCTATCAACACCGCGACAGCTGCGGCTGGTGTCGGGGTGACTGCCTCTGTGAAGAACGAGGTTACACTTGGTAATTTTGTAAATACCCTTCAGGGTGGGACGCTGAATCTCACTGTTAATAGTAAGGCTGTTAGCGTTACAAATTTTAATGGTAACGACCTGACTGCCCTGAAAAACCAGTTGAACTCTGCAGATGCAGGGGTTTCGGTTGATTTTGCGGTCAACGATGACGGTTCCTTGGACAGAAGCAAGATCGTGCTTAGCGGCTCGGATGATATTACCTTTGCTGCTACAGGTATGCAGAGTGATGGTGCAACCCCAATTGCTGCTGGAGCATTGACCTTTGGTATGGGTATCAATGGAGTGGGTCTGACCAGCACAACTGGTGAAGCCCGTATCGCTGTTGGTACAGTGGAGTTGAGTGGTGTTAGGGACTTTGGCTTCTCAGGCGCTAGCACTCAAGTTTTTGGTAGTGCGACTGCAAGCTCTGGCGTGGACTCTGTTGCTAATATCAATATCTCCTCCGCTAAAGGCGCTCAAGATGCAATTTCGGTGATTGATGCGGCCTTGAAGTCCATTGACAGCCAGCGCGCTGACCTTGGTGCGGTACAAAACCGCTTCGAGAATACCATTGCCAACCTGCAAAACATCTCGGAGAACGTATCGGCTGCCCGTGGTCGTATCCAGGACACCGACTTTGCCGCCGAGACTGCAAATCTGACCAAGAACCAGATTCTGCAGCAGGCCGGTACTTCGATCCTGGCCCAGGCCAATCAGTTGCCACAGGCCGTACTCAGCCTGTTGGGCTAAGGCGGAAACCGGCGTAGACTGCGGGGGGAGGGGTAACCTTCCCTCCGCTTTTGCCATTGCGAGGTAAGTACCATGGATATGGGAACACTAAAAACTCCGGAGCTCAGCCGCAGTCCTGCGGTCGGCTTGGCAGGTGACGCGCCAGTGCGGGCGCCAGCAAGGCCGCAGGCACCGGCCAGCAGTGACCCTGTGCCGGTGCAGACGCCCCAGGCGGTCGAGCAGGCGCAACCGCTCCAAGGCAAGGCGCTGGAACAGGTGGTAGCTGACATGCAGGACTTTGTGCAGTCGGTACAGCGCAATATCAACTTCAGTCTGGATGACGACAGCGGTCGGGTAGTGATCAACGTTACCGAACGCGAAACTGGCGAGGTGATTCGCCAAATACCGTCGGAAGACGCCTTGCGGCTGGCCGAGAATCTGGCTGAGATCCGCAGTCTGCTGTTTTCGGCAGAGGCCTAGCCCTTTGCTGGCCGGCACTGGCAAGCTTCTTGCTTGAGGTGACGGGTCATTCATTTCGGCAAGCAGACCGTCAACAAACGGTCGCGGGAGCAGTGTCATGGCTATTTCCGGATTGGGTTCCGGGCTGGACATCAATGCCATCGTCAAGGCGATGGTGAATGCCGAGCGCGCCCCTAAAACCCTGCAGCTCGATCGTCTGGAGAAATCTACCACCGCCCGTTTTTCCGGGCTGGCCCAGTTTCGTAGTGCGCTGTCGGACTTTCAGCAGGCACTGGACCGGCTGAATAATCCCGAGCTGTTTGAAAAGCGCAGTGCCACTTCCGGCAAAACCGATGTGTTCAGCGTCAGCGCCGACCAGACCGCCTCATCAGGCAACTACAGCGTGCAGGTGTTTAACCTGGCGCAAACCAGCAAGGTGGCGTTACAGGGTGTAGCCAGTCCTTCTGCCTCTGTTGGCACAGGTACCCTTACCATCAATGTTGGTGCTACCGAAGTTGACGTTCTGGTAGAGGAGGGCAAGGACAGCCTAAGTGCCATCCGCGATGCAATCAATGTTGCCGGCAAGGAAAGCGGCCTGAGCGCCAGCATTGTCAGCGATCCCTCGGGTGCCGGAGGTTCGCGGCTGATTCTCAGCTCTACCCAGGCTGGCGATGGCAAGGATATTCGTGTCAGCGTCAGCACAGATGCCGAAGACACTGGCGACCTGTCCGTGCTAGCTTTTACGCCGCCAGCCCCGGATGCTAACTACACGCCGGGCGCAGTAGATCCCGATAAACCGTTGGCGCCGCGGGTTATCAGTTACGCGCGGGATGCCAATCTGGCCATTGACGGTATTGCCATTCGTAGTCCGGGCAATACCGTAGAAAACGCTATTGAAGGGGTGACTTTGACCCTCAAGTCGGCGCAGTCTGCTGAAGACCTTGCCAGTGCCAACAGTATCAGTCTGTCTGTGGCCGAAGACAGGGCAGGCGTGAAGAGCCAGATCAAGGCGTTTGTCGATGCCTATAACAAGCTTAATGAAACTGTTGCCTCGCTGACCAATGTGACCAGCGTGGGCGGAGATTCCGGCAGGCCGGTCACTGGCGCTCTGGTCGGTGACGCTACCGTGCGTACCTTTATGTCTGGCTTGCGTAATCAGCTGGTTGCGCCAACTGCCGGAAGCGAGGGCGTCCGTATACTTGCAGACCTGGGTGTAACTACTCAGAAAGACGGTTCGCTGAAGATTGACGATGCCCGGTTGGACAAGGCGCTTGATGACAACTTTGCCCAGGTATCAGGCTTTTTGACGGGCGATCAGGGGCTGATGAGCCGGCTGGATAGCGTAGCCAAGCCACTTACTGAAACGGGTGGCGTGCTGGATTCGCGGACCAAAGCCCTGCAAACCACCCTGCGCGGTGTAGATCAGCAACGTGAAGATCTGGCGCGCCGGGTTACCCAGCTCGAGGCGCGTCTGTTTGCCCAGTTCAATGCCATGGACCAACTGGTCGGGCAACTCAGCCAGACCAGCCAGTACCTCGAAGGCCAGTTGGCCAATCTGCCCGGTGTGGTCAGACAAGACAGGAGGCGATAAACATGCCCAATCCGATTGATACCTATGCCAAGGTCAGTATTTCGCAGGAGGTATCGCAGTACCGTGCGGTGCAGTTGTTGCTGTCCGGTGCCATAGAGCGTGTGCGACTGGCACGGCTGGCCATGCAGACCGGTGATACCGAGCGGCGCGGCACGGCGGTTGGCAGCACCATCAGCATCGTCGGCGCCTTGCAGGCGGCACTCGATCGCGAGCAGGGCGGGGCTATTGCCGAGAATCTGGATTCGCTCTACGACTACATCACCCGCAAGCTGGCCGGGGTGGCGCTGGACGATACGCCGCGTTCGCTGGATGAGGTGGAAACGCTGCTGGTACAGATCAAGGAAGGCTGGGACGAGATAGCGCCGGCCGGCTGATAGCCCTCTTGTGCATTGGGAAGAACCCGCTGTGATTCAGGCTACAGCGGGTTTTTTATTGCCGGTCACAATCCCGGCCCGCAGCTGCGGATGCTGGCGCGTTGTAGCTGCTTGCCGGTCGCATCCTCCAGCCAAAGCTGCGGATCGCGGCCCAGACGGCGGGCGCGGATGTGGTAGTGGTTGCCGGCCTGCAGGCTGACTGGTGGCAGTTGCATGATACAGGTGCGCCAGTGGGATTCACCGAAGCCGCCGGAACGGCGCCAGCCGGGGATTTCATAGTGCATGCGCACTTCCAGCCGGTGCTCGCCGGCCTGTAATGGCGGGAAACGCAACTGGCGCTGCGCCTGACCGTTGATGCGCCAGGCGCGCAGCTCGATACCGGTACTGTTATGCAGTTGCAGGGTGACGTCGCTGCCCGGGCTGCTGGCCAGCGTTATGCTGCAGACCAGCAGCCCGAGCAGCAGTACGGTGATGCGGTATGTCAGGCAGAGGCGGTGCATGGCAGGCTCCGGAACCAAGGGCTGGGGCCAAGATGCCTGAAGGGGCATTGTTTGCGCAATGCCTCTGGATTTATTCCGGCTGGCTGGCCAGTTGCATGGCCTGCTCGATGCCCAGTCCGACAATCAGTACACCAATTACTTCTGCGGTGTCGGGGTCGCGCAGGCGGTTGCTGATGTGCACCTGAAAGTGCCGGGTGGACTCGTCATAGTCCAGTTGGCCAACTACCGGCTCGCCGTTCTCGGAAAAAAAGCTCATGGAAAACTTTTCCTCGTCACCCTGCCAGTAGTCGGTGGTGATTTCGCTGACGGCGGCATTCAGGCCGAAGCGGTCGGTCAGTATGATCTCGGTGACCAGTCCGTCACTGGCTTGCTGCTGTTCGACCAGCCAGTGCGAGGCGGGGTTGCTCAGCACCGAGGTGATCAGTGGGCGGCGCGGCTGGCTGCTTTCGAGTACCCATTGCTGGTCCAGCTCCAGTATGCGTTGCAACCCCATGCCGCGGTGCTGGCGGTTCTGCTCGCGTACGCGCTCGATCAGCAGCGGATGGCTGGCCCAGCCGGCAAAGCGGTTTTGGTAGAGCGTGCCAATCAGCAGGCGTTCAGCATCGTTGAGCTTTGGCTGTTCACGCAGGCAGCCGAAAATATGGTGATCGAAATTGTCGAGAAACCCCTGTCGGCGCTCCAGAAAGTGCTTGCCGAAATACACGCCTAGCGTGCTGTATTTGAGAAAGTGCTGGTGATCCGGGCGCAGATTGCCGGGTAGCTGCGTCATTTTCATACGCAAGGTGCGCTGGTCGGCAATAAAGGCGTCAATGCGCTCCAGTTGCAGCAGTTTCAGCAGTTGTTCGTGATTGCCCACCTGCGATACCACGTTATAGCCATTCTGCTCCAGCCAGACCTGCTGGTTGCTGCCGCGCAGTGCGCCGATGCGCAACCTCTGGCGGTTTTCCTGTAGCCCCGGAGCGGCAGGCTGGTTGCTGTACCAGTACCATTTTTCCAGCGCCAGGGGGGCGGAAAGGCGGGCGAAGCTGTCTATCTGGCTGATGCGGGTGGCAGAGAAAAAGCCGTCGGCGCGTTGCTGTTGTACATCGTGAATGGCCCGTTGCAGCGGTAACACGCGGATTTCGTAGGGTTGCTGCATGGCGCGAAAGATGCAGTCCAGCGCATTGACCGAGCTGCCGCCGAGCTGTTCGCCTTCGCGTACCTGATAGGGCGGCAGTATGTCGGTGTTCAGGCGCAGCACGTCGCTGGCGGTGGCAGCCGTTGCGAGAAGGCAGAGCAGGGCGGCTATCAGTCTGGTCAGCATGGTGATCCTCCGTGAGCATTGGCTGTTGTGTCATGACTATAGTTGCTGTGTGGATGATGTGCCCTGGCGTCAGAGCATAAGGCGAGCCGGGGTTGTCCGATCAGCCTGGCCGATAGCACTGGCGCCCGGGCGACGCTGCCGGCATGCTGGCGGGCGAATTGGCAGCGGCGTGCGCTGCCCGGTATTGATGATCAAGGGAGCAAATCCATGCGTGAACTGAACGGCAAGGTGGCGGCAATTACCGGTGGTGGCAGCGGTCTGGGGCGTGAGCTGGCGCTGTGCTGCGCGGCCCGCGGAATGAAGCTGGTGCTTGGTGATGTCGACGAGAAGGGCATGCAGGAAACCCTGCGGCTGGTCGAGCAGGCCCATCCGGGCACCGAGTCCGCCAGCATGCGCCTGGACGTTTCCAGCCTGGAACAGGTGCAGGCCTTTGCCGATCTGTGCAAGAGCCGCTTCGGCAGTGCGCATGTGGTGTTCAACAATGCCGGCGTCAGCGTCGGAGGCCCGGCCTGGGAAAACACCGTGGCTGACTGGGAATGGGTAATGGGCGTTAACCTGTATGGGGTGGCCTGGGGCGTCAAGGTGTTCACCCCGATGCTGATCGCCCAGGGTGAAGGGCATATCGTCAATACCGCCTCGGCGGCCGGCTGGCTGAATGGCCCGAGCATGGCCATTTACAACGTGACCAAGCATTCGGTGGTGGCGCTGTCGGAAACCCTGGCGCTGGATCTGCGTGATGCCGGGGCAAATGTCGGCGTGACCTGCCTGTGCCCGGCGTTCTTCCCCACGGCGATCCACGAGTCGGCGCGTAACCGTCCGGCGGACAAGGCCGAGACCGTGCAGTTGAGTGGTGAGAAGGCGGCGATGCGCTCGGAAATGATCAAGCAGGCGGTGGAGAAGGGCAAGATTTCCGCCGCCGAGATTGCCGAGATGACCATGAAGGCGGTGGAAGAAGATCGATTCTATGTGTTCCCGCATAACAAGATCCCGCACCTGATCAGGATGCGCGCCGACGCGGCTGCGCGTCAGGGCGAGGTGTTCGATTCGATGAACCCGCAGTAACGCCTGGCGCCGGGGTTGCGTTGGCGCCCCGGCAGCTGTTTGATCCCGGCTGGCCGTGTTGCTCTGCGGTTCAGCGGGGGTTTGGGTTACACTGCCTCCCTTTGCCCCAGGCGGTTCCCCCCATGGCTCTGCAAGCAACGCCCTACAAGGTCAATCTGAATCTCACCGACACCGATCGCGGTGTCTACGAAAACCTGCGCCTTACGGTGGCCCGGCATCCCTCTGAAAACGCCCAGCGGCTTTGTACCCGGCTGCTGGCCTATGCCCTGTGGTATGGCGAGGATCTGGCCTTCGGTCGCGGGTTGTCGGATGTCGACGAGCCCGCGCTGTGGCAGAAGAGTCTGGATGGGCGCGTGCTGCACTGGATCGAGGTCGGCCTGCCGGATGCCGAGCGGCTGACCTGGTGTTCGCGGCGCGCCGAGCGGGTGTCGCTGCTGGCCTATGGCAATAGCCGGGTGTGGGCCGGACGGGTGCTGCCGGCGGTATCCGGGCTGGCCAACCTGTCGGTTGCCGCGCTGCCATCCGAGGCGCTGGATGCGCTGGCACAGGATCTGCCGCGCACTATCGACTGGTCGGTGATGATCACTGACGGCGTGCTCTATGTCAGCGACCAGCGCGGACAGTGCGAGTTGCAGCCGGAGTGGCTGCAGGGCGGGCGCTGAGTCCATGTTACGGATTGTCAGTCGCCCGTTGCCCGGGCAGTTACCCGACCTGGGACCGATACCGCCACTGCTCACGCGCCTGTATGCGGCGCGCGGGGTGGCCTCGGTGCAGGAGCTGGACCGCAGCCTGAAGTCGCTGCTGCCGGTCGAGCTGTTCAAGGGCATGCCCGAGGCCACCGCGCTGCTGGTCGAGGCGCTGGAGCAGCAGCAGTCGATTCTGGTGGTCGGCGATTTCGATGCCGATGGTGCCACCGCCAGCAGTGTCGCGCTGCTCGGGCTGCGGGCGCTGGGCGCGGCGCAGGTCGACTATCTGGTCCCCAACCGCTTTGAATACGGCTACGGTCTGACCCCGGAGATTGTCGAGGTGGCGCTACAGCGCCACCCGGATCTGCTGATTACCGTGGACAACGGCATTTCCAGTGTCGATGGCGTGGCAGCGGCGCGGGCCGCCGGGTTGCGCGTGCTGGTTACCGATCACCATCTGCCCGGTGAGCAGTTGCCGGCGGCGGATGCCATCGTCAATCCCAATCAGCCTGGTTGCGGTTTTCCGAGCAAGGGCATTGCCGGGGTCGGGGTGATCTTCTATGTGCTGCTGGCGCTGCGTGCGGCGCTGCGCGAGCGGGGCTGGTTTGCCGGGCGCAGTGAGCCGAATCTGGGTGAGCTGCTGGATCTGGTGGCGCTGGGTACGGTGGCCGATGTGGTGCCGCTGGATGCCAATAACCGGATTCTGGTGCATCAGGGGCTGGCGCGCATTCGTGCCGGGCGCTGCCGGCCGGGTATCCGTGCGCTGCTGGAGGTGGCCGGGCGCGAGCCGCAGCGGCTGGTGGCGTCTGATCTGGGCTTTATTGTCGGCCCACGGCTGAATGCCGCCGGACGGCTGGATGACATGAGTCTGGGTATCGAGTGTCTGCTCAGCAATGATCCCGAGCAGGCGCTGGAGCTGGCCCGCGAACTGGACAGCATGAACCGCGAGCGTCAGCAGATCGAGCGCGAGATGCAGCAGCAGGCGCTGCAGACGCTGGCTGGCATGGCGCTGGAGCAGGAGCGCATGCCCTTTGGTCTGTGCCTGTTCGACGCCGACTGGCACCAGGGGGTGATCGGCATCCTCGCTTCCCGCCTGAAGGAGCGCTATCACCGTCCGGTGATTGCTTTTGCCGATGCCGGCAACGGCCAGATCAAGGGTTCGGCGCGCTCGATTCCGGGGCTGCATATCCGCGATGCGCTGGATGCGGTGGCGGCACACAATCCCGGGCTGATCAGCAAGTTTGGCGGGCATGCCATGGCCGCCGGGCTGTCGTTGCAGTGCGAGCAGTATCCGCGCTTTGCCGAGGCCTTTGATCAGGAGGTGCGCCGCCAGTTGAGTGCTGATGACCTCAGCGGGCGGCTGCTCACCGATGGCGAGCTGGCCGAGCATGAGTTCCGTCTGGAGCTGGCCAACAGCCTGCGCGAGGCCGGTCCCTGGGGCCAGCATTTCCCCGAACCGGTGTTCCATGGTGACTTTGAGTTGATCCAGCAGCGCATCGTTGGCGAGCGCCATCTGAAACTGGTGCTGCAGCCGCCCGGCAGTGGCCGCCTGCTGGATGCGATCGCCTTCAATATCGATCCGAAACAGTGGCCCAATCACCGTGCTGCGCGGGTACGACTGGCCTATGTGCTGGACGTCAACGAGTTTCGCGGGCGACAGAACCTGCAATTGCTGGTGCGTCACCTGGAGCCGCTGGCCGAGGCGCCGTGAGGCACCGCTCACGGTGACGAGCGGCGCCGGCTGCCATACAATGGGCGGCAATTTCCCTCCCCTGTCTCGATGGAATCAGCATGCGTGAAAAGGTGACCAATGCCCGCCGTTGGGTGGTGAAGATCGGCAGTGCCCTGTTGACCAGCGATGGTCGGGGGCTGGACCGCGAGTCGATGGCGGTGTGGGTCGAGCAACTGGTGGCGCTGCGCAAGAGCGGCGCCGATCTGGTGCTGGTGTCCTCCGGGGCGGTGGCGGCGGGCATGAGCCGGCTAGGCTGGAGCGAACGGCCAAAGACCATTCACCAGTTGCAGGCAGCGGCGGCGATTGGCCAGATGGGGCTGGTGCAGGCCTGGGAGTCGAGTTTTCAGGCGCACGGGCTGTCCACCGCCCAGGTGTTGCTGACCCATGATGACCTGTCCGACCGCAAGCGCTACCTGAATGCCCGCAGCACCCTGCGTGCACTGCTGGATCTGGGCGTGATTCCGGTGATCAACGAGAACGATACGGTGGTCACCGACGAGATCCGCTTCGGTGACAATGACACCCTCGGGGCGCTGGTGGCCAATCTGGTCGAGGCCGATCTGCTGGTGATCCTGACAGACCGTGATGGCCTGTTCACTGCCGATCCGCGCAGCAATCCGCAGGCCGAGCTGATCAGTCAGGCGATGGCCGATGATCCCAAGCTGGACGCCATGGCCGGCGGCAGTGCCGGCGCGCTGGGGCGTGGCGGCATGCTGACCAAGCTGCGTGCGGCGCGCCTGGCGGCCCGCTCCGGTGCCGGTACGGTGATCGTTGGCGGACGCATCGAACGGGTGATCGAACGCCTGCAGGGCGGCGAGGCGCTGGGCACCCTGTTGCTGCCGGAAAAGGGCATGCTGGCGGCACGCAAGCAATGGCTGGCCGGCCACCTGCAGACCCGTGGTCGGCTGCTGCTCGATCAGGGCGCGGTGAATGCCCTGACTGCCGGTCGTCGCAGCCTGCTGCCGGTTGGTGTGAAGGGCGTCGAGGGCAATTTCCGCCGTGGCGAGATGGTGGTCTGCGTGGCCCCGGACGGCACTGAAGTGGCCCGAGGCCTGGTTAACTACAGCGCCCAGGATGCGGTTCGCATCATCGGCCAGCCGACCGAGTCGATTGCGCGTATTCTTGGCTTTATCGACGATCCCGAGCTGATTCACCGCGACAATATGGTGCTGGTGTAGCGGGTTGCCCGGCGACAACCGAGCCGCCCCGTGCTGAACGGCCGGGGCGGTATTGTTGCAGGCAACATTGCAGACAACAAAAAACCGGCTGTAAGGCCGGTTTTTTGTGTGTCAACGCTGCGGCAAGGTTCAGGCGGCGGTGGCCATGTCCTTGATGTGCGCGTTCAGGCGGCTCTTGTGGCGAGCGGCCTTGTTCTTGCTGATGATGCCCTTGTCAGCCATGCGGTCGATGACCGGAACGGCTGCGGTGTAGGCAGTCTTGGCCTTGTCGAGGTCCTTGGCATCAATCGCCTTGACGACGTTCTTGATGTAGGTACGGACCATGGAGCGCAGGCTGGCATTGTGGCTGCGGCGCTTCTCGGCCTGCTTGGCGCGTTTCTTGGCTTGAGGTGAGTTGGCCACCGTCGTGCTCCTCAGAAAAAACAGATGAATTAGGTGCAAATAAGGTCGCGTACTATGCCGAGCGCTTGTCTGATTGTCAATAGCTGCATTGCGTCGGGTGACGGTGTTTTTGGCATCAGGCTGGTGGATGCGCAGACATGCCTTCGCGCAGGGTGCCGGTGGTATGATCGCGCTTTTCGCCGCGAAGCGCTGCCATGACCGATACCCCTACCCCCGCCACCCCTGAACCCAAGGCCCCCGGCCTGTTGCGCTCGGGCATGGTGGTCAGTGTGATGACCCTGCTGTCGCGGGTGCTGGGCCTGGTGCGTGATGTGGTGGTGGCCAGCTATTTCGGCTCGAAGTCCGAGGCGGATGCGTTTTTTATCGCCTTCAAGATCCCCAACTTCCTGCGCCGGCTGTTTGCCGAGGGTGCCTTTGCCCAGGCCTTTGTGCCGGTGCTGTCGGAGTACCGCGCGCGGCGCAGTCTGGCCGAGGTCAAGTTGCTGGTGGACAAGGTAGCCGGCACCCTGGGGCTGACGCTAGTGGCGATTACCGCGCTGGGGGTGGCTGGTGCGCCCTTGCTGATTACCCTGTTTGCTCCCGGCTTTCATGGTGATGACTACAAGCTGGGGTTGGCCGCTGACATGCTGCGGATTACCTTCCCTTACCTGTTGCTGATTTCCCTGACGGCCTTCTGCGGCTCAATCCTCAACAGTTACAACCGTTTTGCCGTGCCGGCCTTTACCCCGGTGCTGCTGAACCTCAGCATGATTGGCGCGACCCTGTGCCTGACGCCGTATTTTGATCAGCCGATCATGGCGCTGGCCTGGGGGGTATTTATTGCCGGGGTGGTGCAGTTGCTGTTCCAGTTGCCGTTTCTGGCGCAGATCCGTCTGTTGCCGGTGCCGCGCCCGGACCGCAAGCATGAGGGCGTCAAACGCATCATGACGCTGATGGTGCCAGCACTGTTCGGGGTGTCGGTCAGCCAGATCAATCTGCTGCTGGATACGGTGCTGGCGTCCTTTCTGCAAACCGGCAGCATTTCCTGGCTGTACTACGCTGACCGCCTGTCGGAGTTGCCCCTGGGGGCCTTCGGTATTGCCATTGGTACGGTGATTCTGCCGGCGTTGTCGCGCCAGCATGCCGGTGACAACCCGCAGGCGTTTTCCGCCACTCTGGACTGGGCGGTGCGCATGGTGCTGCTGATTGGTGTGCCGGCGGCGCTGGCGCTGTTGCTGCTGGCCGAGCCGCTGATTGCCACGCTGTTCCACTACGGGGCAATGACCGACCGCGATGTGCTGCAGGCGGCGGCGGCGCTGCGTGCCTACGCGCTGGGGGTGATGACCTTTATGCTGATCAAGGTGCTGGCCCCCGGCTATTTTGCCCGCCAGGACACCAAGACCCCGGTGAAGATCGCGGTGGTCTGCATGGTCGTCAATATGGGGCTGAACCTGATCCTGATCTGGCCGCTGGCGCACGTCGGCCTGGCGCTGGCTACCTCGTTGGCGGCGCTGTTGAATGCCGGGCTTCTGTGGTGGGGGCTGCGCAAGATCGGGGTATACCAGACACAGCCGGGCTGGGGGCTGTTCTGGCTGCGCCTGTTAGTGGCTTGCGCGGCGCTCTGTGCGGTGCTGCTGTGGCTGGCGTCGGATGTTGACAGCTGGCTGGCCTGGGGCTGGCAGCAGCGGGTCTGGCAGATGAGCCTGCTGGTTGGCGCTGGTATCCTTGCCTATCTGGCCAGTTTACTGGCTTGTGGTCTGCGCCTCAGGGATATCCGCCGCTGAGGCTTCAGATGCCGCGCGGCAGTTGTTCGAGGATGCCCGGGGCGTGGTATTCGCCTTCCGGCAACTGGGCGGTTTCTGCCAGCGGCTGGGTCACCCACTGCAGGATCTCGTGGTAGCGGCGGATGTTCTGCACATAGTGCACCGGCTCGTTGCCACGCGCATAACCGTAGCGGGTCTGGCTGTACCACTGTTTCTTTGACAGCAGTGGCAGGTGGTCCTTGACGTCGATCCAGCGGTTCGGGTCGCGGCCATTACCGCTGGTCAGCTTGCGCGCGTCGTCCAGATGGCCGAGGCCGACGTTGTAGGCGGCCAGGGCAAACCAGGTGCGGTCTGGCTCGGGGATCTCGGTGGACAACTGGTCGCGCACCCAGACCAGGTAGCGGGCGCCGCCAAAAATGCTCTGTTGCGGGTCGATGCGGTTGGTCACGCCGACAAATTTGGCGGTTGGCAGGGTCAGCATCATCAGCCCGCGCACGCCGGTGGGTGAGCGTGCATCCGGGTCCCATAGGGATTCCTGGTAGCCCATCGCGGCCAGCAGCCGCCAGTCCAGTCCGTACTGGTCGCCGGCCTGACGGAACCATTGCTCGTAACGTGGCAGGCGCTGTTGCATGTGCCGGGCGAAGGCGCGTGCGCCGACGTAATCGAGCACGTCGGAGTGCCCGTAGAAGCGCTCGATCAACTGATCCAGCGTACCGTCAGAGCGTACCTGCTGGAAAAAGTCGTTGACCGCCCGCAGCAGGCTGTCATCACGGGTGCCGGCCAGTGCCCAGGCCATCGGCCGGGGATTGCCCAGGTCGAAGCCGATGTGTACCGCCGGATAAAAGGCTTGGTTGACGCTGACTTCGTTGGAGTAGACCAGGGCATGGTCAATTTCGCCATCGTTGACCATGCGCAGCAGGTCGACTACTTCCAGTGAGTCGGACTCCTCGAACACCAGATCGGGATGCTCGGTCTGCAACTCGCGCAGCAATTCGGCCAGTGCGCTACCGCGCAGAACCAGAATGCGCTTGTCGTAGAGATCTTCCATTTGGCGTGGCTGACGATTGCCGCGGCGATAGACCACCTGCGGGGTGACTTCCAGGTAGGGGTCGGTATAGCGCAGTTGCTCTTCGCGCTGCGGGTTGACCGTCAGTCCGGCGGCGGCCAGATGGGGCCCCTGAGGGCTGCCCAGTTGCTGGTAGAGTTGGTCGAGTGTGTCGGCGGTACTCATGTCCAGGCGCACGCCCAGACTGTCGGCAAAACGCCGGCTCAGTTCGTACTCCAGACCGGTATGGCCGTGGCGGTCCTGGTAGAAGGTTGTCGGGGTGTTGCGGGTGATGACGCGCAATTCACCCTGGTCGCGAATCTGGCCGAGCTGGTCGGGTTGTTCGCAACCGCCAAGCAGCAGGGCCAGCAGCAGAGCCGGCAGGGGGCGGGGCAGTCGTTGGAATGCGTGCATGCCCGCAGTATAGGGAAAAGGCGCTGACGGCAATAGCGTTGCCGTGTCACTGATGCACGGCATGGCCCCGGGCGGCCGCTTGGGGTATTCTATGTGCCTTCAATTTCGCCCCGGGATGCCACGCGCATTCCCCCTTTCCGACCGAGGCCTTACCGACATGCATTGCCTGCGTGGAGCCCCCGCCCTTTCCGTTTTCCGTCGTGACAAGCTGCTGGCCAGACTGCAGGCCAGTGTGCCGGCGGTGACCGGCCTGTATGCCGAGTTCATGCACTTTGCCGAACTGGATGCCGAGCTGGATGATAGCCAGCAGGCGGTGCTTGAGCGCCTGTTGCGTTACGGCCCGTCGGTGCCGGTGGAGGAGCCGGCTGGCAAGCTGCTGCTGGTGGTGCCGCGTTTTGGCACTATCTCGCCCTGGTCGAGCAAGGCCACCGATATTGCGCGCAACTGCGGCCTGGGTATGATCCGCCGGCTGGAGCGCGGCATTGCCTACTACGTTGATGGCAAGCTCGGGCCCAAGCGGCTGGAGCAGGTGCGTGCGCTGCTGCACGACCGCATGACCGAACTGGTACTGGATTCGCTGGAGGCTGCCGGCCTGTTTGCGCATACCGAGCCGAAGCCGTTCAACCGCGTAGACATCCTCAAGGGTGGTCGCAAGGCACTGGTCAAGGCGAATGTCGAACTGGGCCTGGCGCTGGCCGATGACGAAATCGACTATCTGGTGAAGAGCTTCAAGGGTCTCAAGCGCAACCCCAGCGATGTTGAGTTGATGATGTTCGCCCAGGCCAACTCCGAGCACTGCCGGCACAAGATCTTCAATGCCAGCTGGGACATCGACGGTCAGGCGCAGGACAAGAGCCTGTTTGGCATGATCAAGAACACCTACCAGATGCACAGCGAAGGCGTGCTGTCGGCCTATAAGGATAACGCGGCGGTGATCGAGGGCAGCGTCGCCGGGCGTTTCTTCCCGCAGCCGGACAGCAACGAGTACCGCGCGGTTGAAGAGCCGGTACACATTCTGATGAAGGTCGAGACGCACAACCACCCGACCGCCATCGCGCCGTTCCCCGGCGCCTCCACCGGCTCCGGTGGCGAGATCCGCGACGAAGGCGCGACCGGTCGTGGCGGCAAGCCGAAGGCCGGCCTGACCGGCTTTACCGTGTCCAACCTGCGGATTCCCGGTTTCGAGCAGCCCTGGGAAGAGGACAACGGCAAGCCCGGCCGTATCGTCACCCCGCTGCAGATCATGATCGAAGGCCCGCTGGGTGGCGCGGCCTTCAACAACGAATTCGGTCGCCCCAACCTGACCGGCTATTTCCGTACCTTCGAGCAGACCCTGGCCTCGCCGCGCGGTCCGGAAGTGCGTGGCTACCACAAGCCGATCATGCTGGCGGGCGGTATGGGTAACATCCGCGCCGAGCACGTGGAAAAGAACGAGATTCCGGTCGGTGCGAAGCTGATCGTGCTCGGCGGCCCGGCCATGCTGATCGGTCTGGGTGGTGGTGCGGCCTCGTCGATGGCCACCGGTTCCAGTGCCGAGGACCTGGACTTTGCCTCGGTGCAGCGTGACAACCCGGAAATGGAACGGCGCTGTCAGGAAGTGATCGACCGTTGCTGGCAACTCGGTGAGAAGAACCCGATTGCCTTTATCCACGATGTCGGTGCCGGCGGCCTGTCGAATGCCTTCCCCGAACTGGTCAACGACGGCGAGCGTGGCGGACGTTTCGAGCTGCGCAATGTGCCGAATGACGAGCCGGGCATGAGCCCGCTGGAAATCTGGTCCAACGAATCCCAGGAGCGCTATGTGCTGGCAGTGGCGGAGCAGGACTTCGAGCGCTTCCAGGCCATCTGCGAGCGCGAGCGCTGCCCCTTTGCCGTGGTCGGCGAAGCTACCGAAGAGCGCCATCTGCTGCTGAATGACAGCCACTTCGACAACCAGCCGGTCGACATGCCGCTGTCGGTATTGCTCGGCAAACCGCCGCGCATGCACCGCAGTGTCACTCGTGAAGCTGAGCTGGGCGACGACTTCAGTGCCGACATGCCGCTGGAAGAGGCCGCCCTGCGCGTGCTGCGCCTGCCGGCAGTGGCCAGCAAGAGCTTTCTGATCACCATCGGTGACCGCTCGATTACCGGTCTGGTGGCGCGTGACCAGTTTGTCGGTCCCTGGCAGGTGCCGGTGGCTGATTGCGCAGTGACCGCTGCCAGCTTTGATGTCTACACCGGCGAAGCCATGGCGATGGGTGAACGCACCCCGCTGGCGCTGCTGGATGCGGCGGCCTCCGGGCGCATGGCGGTGGCTGAAACCGTCACCAACCTGGCCGCTGCGCGGATCGGCAAGCTGTCGGATATCCGCCTGTCAGCCAACTGGATGGCCGCCGCCGGCCACCCCGGTGAGGATGCACGGCTGTACGATGCGGTGCAGGCGGTGGGCATGGAGCTGTGCCCGCAGCTGGGCATCACCATCCCGGTGGGCAAGGACTCGATGTCGATGAAGACCCGCTGGAACGATGGGGGCAGCGAGAAGAGCGTTACCTCGCCGATGTCGCTGATCGTTACCGGTTTTGCCCCGGTGCAGGATGTGCGCGCTACCCTGACCCCGCAACTGCGCCTCGACCAGGGCGAGTCCGACCTGATCCTGATCGATCTGGGGCGTGGCCAGAACCGCCTTGGCGGCTCGGCGCTGGCCCAGGTCTACAACCGCATTGGCCAGACGGGTCCGGATCTGGATGACGCTGAAGACCTGAAGGCCTTCTTTGCGGTGATTCAGGGGCTGAACAACGATGCTCAGCTGCTGGCCTACCACGACCGCTCCGACGGCGGCCTGCTGGCAACCCTGGCAGAAATGGCCTTTGCCGGTCACTGTGGCCTGAGCGTCAGCCTTGACGTGCTGGCCGATAGCGACGCCGAGCTGCCCGCCGTACTGTTCAACGAGGAACTGGGTGCGGTGATTCAGGTGCGTCAGGCCGATACCGAAGCGGTTCTGGCCCAGCTGTCCGCCGCCGGCCTTGGCGACTGCAGCGCGGTGATCGGTCAGCCGCAGCGCGAGCAGTTGCTGGACTTCGGCTTCAATGGCAACAGTGTGCTGAGTGGCAGTCGTGCCAACTGGCAGCAAGTGTGGAGCGAAACCAGCTGGCAGATCCAGCGCCTGCGTGACAACGTCGAGTGCGCCGATCAGGAGTTTGAGATTCTGAGCGATGACGCCAACCCGGGCCTGAACGCGCTGCTCAGCTTCGACATCAACGAAGATGTGGCAGCGCCACTGATCAATACCGGCGTGCGCCCGCGGGTGGCGATCCTGCGCGAGCAGGGCGTCAACGGTCAGGTGGAAATGGCCGCCGCCTTTACCCGCGCCGGCTTTACCGCGATCGACGTGCACATGAGCGACATTCTGGCTGGTCGCGTGGATCTGGCTGAGTTCCGTGGACTGGTCGCCTGTGGCGGCTTCTCCTACGGTGACGTGCTGGGTGCCGGCGAAGGCTGGGCCAAGTCGATCCTGTTCAACGCCCAGGCCCGCGACGCCTTCAGCGCCTTCTTCCAGCGCCCGGATACCTTCGCCCTGGGTGTGTGCAACGGCTGCCAGATGCTCTCCAACCTGCGCGAGCTGATCCCCGGCAGCGACCACTGGCCGCGCTTTGTACGCAACCGCTCGGAGCAATTCGAGGCGCGTGTGGCGATGGTCGAAGTGCAGGCCTCGCCGTCGATCTTCCTCAGCGGCATGGTCGGCTCGCGTCTGCCGATCGCCATTGCCCACGGCGAAGGTCATGCCGAGTTTGCCGACAGCTGTGCGGTGGATGCCTGCGAGGCCAGCAACAGCGTGGCACTGCGTTACATCGATAACCGTGGCCGCATGACCGAGCGCTACCCGGCCAACCCCAACGGCTCACCGCGTGGCATTACTGGTCTGACTACCCGTGATGGTCGCGTGACCATCATGATGCCGCACCCCGAGCGGGTGTTCCGTGCCGTGCAGAACTCCTGGCACCCGGATGACTGGAGCGAGGACGGCGGCTGGATGCGCATGTTCCGCAACGCACGGGTCTGGGTCGGCTGAACAGGTTTTCAGGCATCCCCTTTACCCCGGCCCTGTGCCGGGGTATTTGTTTCTGCAACCGCACACGTATTCGAGGGCTGCTGATGAACAAGCTCAATCCGGCCAAGCTGGCCAACAGCAAGTGGACGGCACTGAAGCCGGTGAACCGGGAGAAGCATTTTCTGGTCACCGAGGTCGAGTATGACGAGGAGGGCGTAGTGCAGTCCTGCACGCTGGAGGCGGTGATTTCCCGGCGCGAATATCCGATCGACTGAACCGAGTTGAAAGACAGCGCTGTCTGGGGGCAGGGCTGGAAGTAGCCGCTCGGTCGCAGCCGCAGCTCAGTCATGGGGCAAGGCAGGCCTTACGACAAATTGCAGGACTCGATCAAACGGGAGGCCGGCATGAGAGCACTATTGCTGACGGGGTGTTTGCTGAGGCTGGGTCGAGGCGGCGAAGGTGCGTGGCTTTGACACTGAAAAGCTGATTATCGTAGGGCACTGAGGCGTTCAATCTGTATTTTTGTATTGTTTGGTTGCTTATTTGGCGATTGACGCAAAAAGATTTCCCTCGGCATTGTTGCGTTGTGCGCTGTCTGTCAGTTGGCCTTCAGTGGTGGCGGTCCGAGTATCCTGCTGGTCAGCTTCACATACCAGGCGGCCGCCTGAACCTGGACGATATAGGCCAGGGCAATCAGCAGCGCCGCGCTCAAAAACAGTTTGCCGATCAGGTAGCGCTGCGTCAGATTGCCCAGCAGCAAGGGCAGAAAGACGATAAGGACTATCTGCATAAAGACCGAGGTGAGGGGTATGTCGATCACTGTCCCCAGCAGGCCTTTCAGGTACAGCGGTGCCAGCAGAGAACCGGCCAGCAGGCCGGTCAGCAGCAGGGCCAGGCGCACAAAGGGCTGGTTGGGGAAGAACAGCAAGCCGGCAGCGTAGCCGATGGCGGACACCACTACAAAGTTGATCAGCTGGATAACCCACAACAACTTGCCACTGCCACGCCTGACCAGTTGCTGCATGGCGCGCTCCCTGATCAGACCCTGGAATGTGAATGACGTGAGGCAAGCCTACTACCAACAGGCGGCCCTGCTCAGTGACCTGGGTCACCAAGCAGATGCGGTTGCTGCAGGCTTCAGTTGACCGGTTTTTCCTGCTTGAGGCCGATTTTTTTCAACATGACCATCGCCGGACACCACTTGGTGAAAGCTGACTGGATCAGGTTGAGTGCGATAAAGCCGGTGAACAGCAGCCAGGCCGGGTTGACGAAGTGCGCCAGCAGGATGGAAATCAGGATAAACACGCCAGCCATCAGGCGAAGGCCTTCGTTGATTGTCATGGAAGTGACTCCTTCATGGGGGTTGTTCTTATACTCTACCCTGTATTTCAGGTTTTGCCATGATGCTGATCAGTTGGAGAGGTTTGAATTCATTTTGTTTGATGTTCGCGGGCTGGATTCGGCATTGTCAGGTTGCCGTGCCTTGCGGCGCCCGGACATAAATGACAAGGCCCCGGCCATTGCTGGTCGGGGCCTTGTGCATCACGCCTGCTGTATCAGTTCTTTTCGAACGGCACCGGACGCGGTGTGGCGTTGGTAGAAGGCGGCAGGATCGGCATGGCGAAGCTCGGCTGCTCACCGGTCAGGGTCTTGAGGAAGGCCGTGATATTGCCGATTTCCTCATCGCTCAGCTGGCGGCCAAGTTGCAGGCGGGCCATCACATCAACCGCCTTTTCCAGCTCCCAGTAGGCACCATCGTGGAAGTAGGGGTAGGTCAGTTCGACGTTGCGCAGGGTCGGTACCTTGAAGTTGAAGCGGTCGCGGTCATCACCGGTGACCGATACGCGGCCTTCTGCCGGGTTGTCAGTGACATAGGGCTCGACAACCCCCATGCGCTGGAACGAGGTGCCACCCGCTGCCGGGCCGTTGTGGCAGGCGGTGCAGCCGATTTCCTTGAACTTGTTATAGCCGGCCAGTTCCTGGGTATTCAGGGCGCTGTCATCCCCCTTGAGCCACAGGTCGAAGCGCGAGTTCGGGGTAACCAGGGTTTCCTCGAACACCGCGATGGCGTCGGTGACGTGGTCAATGGTGATATCTTCGGTGCCGTAGATGGCCGCAAATTCCTGGCGGTACTGCGGAATCGAGCGCAGTACATCAATCGCCAATACGTGGCTGGAGGCCATTTCCATCGGGTTGGCGATCGGACCACCGGCCTGCTCCTGCAGGTTGGCGGCGCGGCCATCCCAGAACTGCGCGACACTCAAGCTGGAGTTGAGTACGGTTGGCGAGTTGATCGGGCCTTCCTGCCAGTTGTGACCGATCGAGGTCGGCAGGTTGTCACTGCCACCCATGCTCAGGTTGTGGCAGGAGTTGCAGGAAATGAAGCCCGAGCGCGACAGGCGCGGATCAAAGAACAGCTTCTTGCCCAGTTCGGCTTTGGCCGGCTCGGTGATCACGGCGGGCTCAATGGGCTTGATCAGTTCGCTGGCAACACGGTCGGCCATGGCGGGCATGGCCATGCTGGCAGCGATGATGGCGGTAGCAATCAACGGATATTTCATGGGATCTCTCCTGGTCCTGGATAAGGCAAGTGTTCGCAGGGCGTTTTTGATTTTATTGTTCTGTTTGAGACAATTGTCACTAATAACAATGACCAAAACGTTGACTTTGGTCATGGAAACCCCTTGAAACGTACAAGTCCTTCCAGTTTGTATGGTTATGCATGTAACAAATTGTGTTGCTATCGCAGGCGCTGCCTGCCGATCTTGCAGCAGTGCCGAGGATTGGCTAGAGTTGTCGAAGATTTTCTGGAGATTCGCATGACCAACGCATCCACCCCGCTTGTATCGCCCCGGCACATGCTGCAGGCAAGCGCGGTTGTGTCTGTGGTTTCTGTGTTCTTCTTTGGGTACTGGTATCGCCACAGGCGCGCCTGAGTACCCGCAGGCGCCCGGATTCGAGGGTCGCCACCATGTTCATATAAACCCCGGTCGGCAACCCGACCGGGGTTTTTTATTGTCGATTGATTTGTTGTTTTCCAAGGAGCTTGCCATGTATCGCTACGTCACCCGCTGCTTTTCGTATGTCTGGTTGTCTGGCTGTTTTGCCCGGTTGTCCAGCGAGCGCTGTATCTGTCGAACCACCAGTTGATGCCGCAGCGTGTTGCGCGCGGCCGAGGATGATTGCCCATGAATGCTTCCGTTATGCCCTTGTCTGTTACCGTTGCCCGTCCAGTGCGGCAACGTACCCACAAATCCCTGCCGACACCTGCTGAAGTGCAGCAGCAACTCCCCGTGTCCGCGCCCCTGTCTGCGCGTATTGCTGCCCAGCGTGACCAGGTGAGGGCAGTGGTAGGCGGCCGTGACCCGCGCTTTTTGGTCGTGCTGGGGCCGTGCTCGCTGCACGACCCGCAGGCCGCACTGGTGTATGCCGAGCGGCTGTTGCACTTGCAGGAGAGGGTCAAGGATCAGTTGTTGTTGGTGATGCGTGCCTACGTGGAGAAGCCGCGCACTACGGTGGGTTGGAAGGGCATGCTGTACGATCCGCATCTGGATGGCAGCGATGATCTGGCTGAAGGCCTGCACCGCTCCCGTGCGCTCTGGCTGCAGTTGGCTGAACTGGGATTGCCGCTGGCTACCGAGTGGTTGCAGCCGTTGGTAGCCGGCTACCTGGATGACTTGCCAAGCTGGGCGGCTATAGGTGCGCGCACCAGCGAGTCGCAGGTGCATCGCGAACTGGTCAGTGGGCTGGATATGGCGGTGGGCTTCAAGAACGGCACCGATGGCAGCCTGGCAATAGCGTTGGATGCCATGCGCTCGGCCGCCCATCCCCACCGGCATTTCGGTATGGATGCGCAGGGCTGTCCGGCGTTGGTGAGCACGCTGGGTAACCGGCATACCCAGTTGGTATTGCGTGGCGGTCACTCGGGGCCGAACTTCCACGCAGGGGCTGTCAGCGCGGCACGTGAGGCCATGCAGGCACAGGGTCTGGAGCCCAGCATTATGGTCGATTGCAGTCATGCCAACAGCGCCAAACAGCCGGAACGTCAGCCACAGGTACTTGCGCAGGTGTTGCAGCAGCGCCGTGCCGGTGAGCGTGCTCTGCGCGGGGTAATGCTGGAGAGCCATTTGCAGGGCGGCAGTCAGGCGTTGTCGGAGAACCTGCAGTTTGGTGTATCCATTACCGATGCCTGTCTGGGCTGGGAGGTCAGCGCTGCCTGTGTGCTGGAGGCCGCCGAACAGTTGGCCGGGTGAGTCTGCGGTATTGCTCTGCTACGGGCTGTGCCTGCTATGCTTGATGCCCCCGACGCAGCAGGCCTGATTTGCCCTGCTACTGGATTTTCCGGCAACAAGGACCTTGCATGAGCGCAGCCCGGTTGGCACCCAAACGCGAGATTTTCGGCTGGGCGATGTTCGATTTCGCCAATCAGGGCTACACGCTGCTGATCATTACGGTGATCTTCGGCGATCTGTTTACCCGGGTGATTGTCGGTGATGCACCGGACTACCGGCTTGGCAACCTGTTGTGGAGTCTGGCACTGGCGGCCAGCTACCTGCTGGTGGTGGTGGCCAATCCGTTGTGCGGAGCCATCATGGATTACACCGCCAGCCGCAAGCGTTTCCTGTTTGCCAGTTACCTGCTGACGGTGGTGGCCACCGCGCTGCTGTATCTGGTGGAGCCGGGCTGGATTACCCTGGCCGTGGTGCTGCTGGTGATTTCCAATTTTGCCTATGCCATAGGTGAAGGCTTTATCGCCAGCTTTCTGCCTGACCTTGGTCCGCGCCGGGCGCTGGGCTGGATTTCCGGGCTGGGTTGGGGGCTGGGCTATATTGGCGGTCTGCTGGCGGCGGCCTTTGCCTTGCTGTTCCTGGGCGAGGTGTCGCTGGAGAACTATGACACCATCCGCTGGGTCGGCCCCTTTGCGGCGGTGTTCTTTCTGCTGGCAGCGATCCCGACCTTTTTCTGGTTGCGCGAGCGCGGTGAGCCGCGGCCCATGCCGACCGGTCAGAACCTGTTGCAGCTGGGGCTTGGGCGGCTGCTGACTACCTGGCGCGAGTCTGCGCGGTTTCAGGATCTGCGCTGGCTGCTATTGTCGGTGTTCTTTGCCATGGCGGGTGTGTACATCATCATCGCCTTTGCCTTTATCTACGGCGCCCAGGTGATCGGTTGGGATGAAAATGTACGGGTGCTGATGTTTATCACCGTGCAGATCACCGCGACCATCGGTGCCTTGGGCTTTGGCTGGCTGCAGAGCCGCATCGGCACCCGTACCACCTACCTGCTGACCCTCGGTCTGTGGCTGTTGGCGATTCTGGCGATCTGGCAGACCCAGGGGCTGACCGCACTGCTGGCCAGTTGGCTGGGCGTGAGCTGGGAAGCGCAGTATGTGTTTCTGGTGGCCGGGGTGCTGGCCGGTGCCAGTCTGGGTTCATCGCAGTCTGCCGGTCGTGCGCTGGTGGGGGTGTTGACACCGGCCGGTAAGCAGGCGGAGTTCTTCGGCCTGTGGGGCATGGCTTCGAAGCTGGCGGCGGTGTTCGGCATGTTCGGTCTGGGGCTGATCCAGTGGGGCATTGGCCTGGCCGATGCGATCCTGTTCTGCCTGCTGCTGTTCGGGCTGGCCATGCTTTGTGTGCTGCCGCTGGATGAACGGCGTGGCGAGGCGGTGGCAGAGAGCTGGCGGGATTGAGTGATGTGCTACTATTCATAACGATTAATTATGAATAACGCCTTCAGCAAGGCCGGTTTTTTGGCCTGCCTATCCCACGAAAGCCTGCTGCCGTTCGCAGCACAGGAGTAACCACTATGGCTGTCACCGGTAAAACCCGATCAGTTACTGCTCACGTCCCTGTCGAGCTGGCCGAACGTGTTGATGAGATTGCCGAGCGCCTGGAACGCTCGAAGAACTGGATCGTCAAGCAAGCCCTGTCGGCCTGGCTCGATCAGGAGGAAGAGCGCAGCCGCTTGACCCGCGAAGCGCTGGCCGATGTGGATGCCGGTCGCGTGATTGACCATCAGGCCGTGCAGGCCTGGGCTGAAAGCCTGAGCACTGATACGCCGCTACCGGTGCCGCACTGATGGAGTTGAAGTGGACGAGCAAGTCGCTGTCCGATCTGGCACGCCTCTATGAGTTCCTGGCGGCGGTGAACCAACCGGCTGCCGTGCGCACAGTGCAACAGCTCACGGCAGCGCCGATGACGCTGCTGACCAATCCGCGTCTGGGCGAGCGGCTGGAAGAGTTCGATCCGCGTGACGTGCGGCGGATTCTGGTCGGGCACTACGAGATGCGCTACGAAATCGCTGACGCCACTATTTACCTGCTGCGCCTGTGGCACACCCGCCAGGATCGCTGACATCCCACCAGCCAGCCTCCTCAAATTAAAATTATTCTGCACAGCAATGCGCGCAGGCTCTGCGCATTGATCAGCGCTTGCGATTACGCAGCTGCTGCACCAGCGCCTTGGGCGGGTGGCGGATCACCAGGGCGTCGTCGCCTTCATCGTATTCCACACGTTCGCCGAGCAGGTGTGCTTCAAAGCTGATCGACAGGCCGTCGGCCTTGCCGTAGAAACGCATAAAGTTGTTCACCGTCTTGCGATCCGGCGGGATCTCCGGGGACAGTCCGTAATCCTTGTGGCGGATGTAGTCGAAGAAGGCGCGCGGGTGCTCCTCGTCGATCAGCCCGGACAACTCCTCCAGCGCGACCTGCTCACCCTGGCGGGCCTGACTGCTGACGTAGCCGCTCAGCGCCTTGGTCTTCTGCTTTAGCGCATCGGGTTCCAGCTCGGCCTCGCCGACATAGTCACTGAAGGCCTGCAGTAGGGTGGTGGTGTCTTCTTCCGGATTGGAGCCTTCGATACAACCGATAAAGTCGCGGAAGTAGTCGGACACCCGCTTGCCGCTGCGCCCGCGAATAAATGAAATGTAATTCTGTGCCGTCGCGTTCTGCTTCCACTCGGTCAGGTTGATGCGTGCGGCCATGTTCAGGTTGGCCAGATCCAGATGCCGCGCCGAGGCGACTTCCAGCTGGTCGGTGACGGTGACACCCTCGGTGTGGTGCAGCAGGGCAATCACCAGAAAGGCGGTCATGCCCTGGCGGTAGCGGATAAACAGCACATGCCCGCCCATCGCCAGGTTGGAGCTTTCCATCAGGCTTTTCAGCTGTTCGCTGGCCCTGGCGGAAAAGCCGACAAAATCCAGCTCGCCATCCACCAGTTGTTGCAGCCAGCCGCTGAACGGGTAGGCACCGCTTTCCGGGTGGAAGTGGCCCCAGGCCTTGTTCGGCTTGCTGTTGTATACGTCGATCAGCCCGGCCAGCAGTTGCTCCAGCGCCTCATTGGCGGGCAGCTCGGCATCGCGCAGGCTGAGGCTGGCCGGCTGGCCATCGGGCTTCTTGTGGATCTGGTGAACGATGCTGTTGTCGATTGGCATGGCGGGCGTCCGTGGTCAAAGCGGAGCAGAACGTTAAAGCAGATGGTGATTTAGCGCAAATGAACCGCTGGTTATTTGTTCGCAGATTGGTTCAAGAACAGCGGACATCGTGGCCAGGTTGCCGGCGCCCGGTTCCGGACCGTGCCCAGCCAGGGAAGGCTGGGCGCGAGCCTACAGGGATGTACTTGCGGCGTGTCCGGAACCGGGTGCCGGCAATCAGGCTGGCACATGGGATGTCTGGTTTTGGTAAACCATCAAACCACGAACATCAGCATATAAGTCCCGGCACCCGACAGATAACCGATCAGCGCCAGCCAGCTGATCTTTTTCAGGTACCAGATAAAGTTGATGCGTTCCATGCCCATGGCGGCAACGCCGGCGGCCGAGCCGATGATCAGGCAGCTGCCGCCGGTGCCGGCGCAATAGGCCAGCAGTTCCCAGAACTCGCCGTTGACCACGAACTTCGACAGCCAGTCGCTGTTGGCACCGGCAGCGGCGAGAACGTCGGCACTGACCAGCGGATACATCTTCATCGCACCGGCGACCAGCGGCACGTTGTCGACCACCGAGGACAGCAGACCAATGGCCAGGTTGATTGCATAGATATTGCCGAGACCATCCTTCAGCCAGGTGGCGACCTGCACCAGATGCCCGGCGGTGGAGAGACTGGACACCGCCAGCAGGATGCCAAGGAAGAACAGCACGCTGGGCGTGTCGACCCGGCGCAGTACGCCGATCACCGACAGCGGGTGCTTGTCCTCCTCGTTCTTGCTGCGGTGCAGAATTTCCGTCACCACCCAGAGGATACCGAGGCCGAGGAAGATGCCCATAAAGGGCGGCAGGTGGGTCAGGGTCTTGAATACCGGCACAAACAGCAGGGCGCTGATGCCGAGGATAAAGACCAGGTTGCGCTCGAAGGCGGTGGTCGGGTCCTTGCGCTCGGACTTGCTCTGCGTTTGCTTTGGCCGCTCGAATTCGCCCTTCATCGACAGGCTGAGGACCGCCAGCGGAACCAGCAGGCAGACCAGGCTGGGGATGAACAGCTGGGTGACAATGCCGCTGGCGGTAATCTGGTTGCCGATCCACAGCATGGTGGTGGTGACGTCACCGATCGGTGACCAGGCGCCGCCGGCATTCGCCGCGATTACCACAATGCCGGCATAGAACCAGCGCTCATGCTGTTCGCGGACCAGCTGGCGCAGCAGCGAGACCATTACGATGGTGGTGGTCAGGTTGTCCAGCGCGGCGGACAGGAAGAAGGTGATCAGGCCAACCATCCACAGCAATTGCAGGCGCTTGGTGGTCCGGATGCGGTCGGTGATGACCTTGAAGCCCTCATGGGCGTCGATCAGCTCGACAATGGTCATGGCACCGAGCAGGAAGAACAGGATCTCGGAGATTTCGCCGAGGTGGTGGCGCAGTTCGGTGTTGATGTCATGCCCGCCGGCTTCATGCACAGCCGGCAGAATGCTGTCGGCGCCAATCACCAGCAGGGTCCAGCAGGCCACCGCCGTGAGGATCGCCGAGGCGGCCTTGTCGATTTTCAGTGGGTGTTCAAGGGCAATACTCAGATAGCCGATGGCAAATACCACGGCCATAAGGGCGTAGGCATACATGGATGCAGTGCTCCATAAGTAGGGGGGTGGGAGGTTTGAAATATTTGGAAAAATTTTACCTAGAATGCGCCTGCGACAGTCTGTCGCGCAATGGGGTGGACTGTAAAAATTTGTAGGTATGGACCTGCAGCTGAAAGGCTGGCTGCCGCTGTTCCAGGCGGGCGATGCGCGGCGAAGTTTTTGATATCAGAGCGGGAACAGCAGCGGCACCAGCACAATGCTGACCAGCAGTATCAGCAAGGTAAAGGGCACGCCAATGCGCAGGAAGTCGGTGAACCGGTAGCCGCCGGGATCCAGTACCAGTGTGTTGACCGGAGAGGAAACCGGGGTCATGAAGGCTGCCGAGGCGGCCAGGGCCACGACCATGGCAAAGGGGTAGGGGGAGGCACCCACCGCCTGCGCAGTCGCTACCGCCACCGGCGCCATCAATACGGCGGTGGCGGTGTTGGAAATGAACAGGCCGATCAGTGCGGTGGCGATAAACAAGGCGGCCAGCAGCGCACGCGGGCCAGCCTCGCCGAAGCTGTCCAGCAACAGGCCTACTGCCAGATCGATACCGCCGGTTTCCTCAAGCGCCAGGGCAAAGGGCAGCATGCCGATGATCAACAGCAGACTGGGTCAGTGGATCGCCTTGTAGGCTGAATCCATGCTGATACAGCCGAACAGGCCCATCAGCAGACAGCCGATCAGTACGGCCATCAGGTTGGGTACCAGTCCGCTGACCATCAGGGCGACCATCACGCCCAGACTGAGCAGGGCAAAGGGTGCCCGGTCCCTGGCAGGCGCCACCTCATCGATTTCTGCCGGCAGGTTGAACAGCATGAAGTCGCGACTTTGCCCATACAGCTTGTTGATATTTTCCCAGCTGCCGGCCACCAGCAGGGTGTCGGCGGCCTTCAGCGGCTCGTCCACCAGCAGGCCGGGCAAGGCTTTGCCCTGACGCCGCAGGCCGACCACATTGAGACGGTAGCGGCTACGAAAGCCGAGCTCCTGAATGGTCTTGCCGGGCAGGGTGGACTCCGGTGGCAGGGCTACCTCGGCCAGGCCCATCTGCGGGGCATGAATGCGGTAATAGGAAATCGGTAACGGGCGTTGTTCCAGTCCCAGCTCCTGATAGGCGCCCGCCAGAGCAATGGCCGGGCTGGCCAGGTCAACCAGCAGGGTGTCTCCGGCGCGTATCTGGCTGTGACGGGTGGCCAGCTCCAGCACCCGGCGAAACTTGCGTGGCCGCTCAATGGCAATCACGTTAATGCCGTATTGCTGACGCAACGCCAGTTCGTCCAGTGGGCGGTTGGCAACCGGGGAATGGGGCAGTACCAGCAGGCGGCGCTCGCGGTCGGTCAGTCCGTAGGCGTCGGCCAGCTCCGACAGGCTGTTGCGGGTAGTATCCTGGTTGGCTTGCTTGTTACCGCCCAGCCAGCGGCGTACCAGCAGCATGTAGATGATTCCCAGTGCCAGTAGCAACAGGCCAATCGGGGTGAAGCTGAAAAAGCCGAAGCCCTGCAGACCATTGCGAACCAGTTCGGCGCTGACGACCAGATTGGGTGGTGTGGCAACCAGCGTCAGGGTGCCGCCGATCAACGCAGCAAAGCTCAGCGGCATCAGCAGGGTGGCCGGTGAGATTTTCAGGCGCTTGGCGATGGTCAGTACGATGGGGATGAAGATGGCGACCACACCGGTAGAACTCATGATCGAGCTGAGCAGAGCGACTGACACCATGAGAAATACCAGCAGGCGTACTTCGCTGGTGGCCGCGTGCTTGACGATCAGATCGCCCAGTTGATAGGCAATGCCGGTGCGGACCAGGCCATGGCCGATGACGAACAGGCTGGCGATCAGCAATACGGCGGGGTTGCTGAAGCCGGCGACACTCTGTTCCAGGCTGAGGATGCCGGCCAGTGGCAGGCCAATGATCACCAGCAGGGCAACCACATCCATACGTGGTCGCCCCCAGATAAACAGGCCCATGCTGACAGCCAGCATGAGCAGCACAAGCGCCAGTTCCGGGTTCATGCGCGCAGTCTAGCGCAGATTGCCTAGAGTCCGGCGATATGTGCGCGCTGCTCGCTGAGCTGTGTCAGGGCTTTCTCGGCCTCGTCCAGCTTGGCGCGTTCCTTGTCGATCACCGCTGGCGGGGCCTTGTCGACAAAGCCGGGGTTGCCGAGCTTGCCGCCAATGCGCTGGACTTCGCCTTGCAGACGGGCAATTTCCTTGTCCAGACGCGCCAGCTCGGCGGTCTTGTCGATCAGCCCGGCCATCGGCACCAGCACCTCCAGCTCACCGACCAGCGCAGTGGCGGCCAGCGGCGCTTCCTCGCCGTCGGCTAGCACGCGGATGCTGTCGAGCTTGGCCAGTTTCTTCAGGAACGCCTCATTGTCCTGCAGACGGCGCTGATCCTCGCTGCCGGCCTTGCGCAGCAATACCTCCAGCGCCTTGCCCGGCGCGACGTTCATCTCGCCACGGATATTGCGCACGCCCAGAATCATCGCCTTGAGCCACTCGATATCACCTTCGGCAGCGGCATCGATACGGCTGTCATCGGTTTCCGGCCACGGCTGCAGCATGATGGTCGGGCCGCTCTTGCCAGCCAGCGGAGCGATCTTCTGCCAGATTTCCTCGGTGATAAAGGGCATGAAGGGATGCGCCAGACGCAGCGCCGCTTCCAGTACCCGCACCAAGGTGCGGCGGGTGCCGCGCTGGCGCTCGGCCGGTGCGTTGTCGTCCCACAGCACCGGTTTGGACAGCTCCAGATACCAGTCGCAGTACTGGTTCCAGATAAACTCGTAGAGTGCGGTGGCGGCCAGGTCAAAGCGGAACTGATCCAGTTGGCGGGTCACTTCGGCCTCGGTGCGCTGCAACTGCGAGATGATCCAGCGATCGGCCAGCGTCAGCTCCACCTGCTCTCCGGCTGTACCACAGTCCTTGTCCTCGCACTGCATCATCACATAGCGCGCGGCGTTCCAGATCTTGTTGCAGAAGTTGCGGTAGCCCTCAACCCGGCCCATATCGAACTTGATATCGCGTCCGGTGGAGGCCAGCGAGCAGTTGGTAAAGCGCAGCGCGTCGGTGCCGTAGGCGGCGATGCCGTCGGGGAATTCGGCGCGGGTCTGCTTTTCGATCTTTTCTGCCAGCTTGGGCTGCATCATGCCGCTGGTGCGTTTCTGTACCAGGGATTCCAGATCGATACCGTCGATGATATCCAGCGGGTCGAGCACGTTGCCCTTGGACTTGGACATCTTCTGGCCCTGGCCATCGCGCACCAGACCGTGCACATAGACGGTCTTGAACGGAATCTGCGCGCTGCCATCGTCATGCTTCATCAGGTGCATGGTCAGCATGATCATGCGCGCGACCCAGAAGAAGATGATGTCGAAGCCGGTAACCAGCACATCGGTGGGGTGGAAGGTTTTCAACGCTTCAGTCTGTTCCGGCCAGCCGAGGGTGGAGAAGGTCCACAGGCCGGAGCTGAACCAGGTATCCAGCACATCGTCGTCCTGGCGCAGGGGGGCATCGCCCAGACTGTGCCTGGCACGGACTTCCGCCTCGTCACGGCCGACGTAGACATTGCCGGCTTCGTCATACCAGGCCGGAATGCGGTGGCCCCACCAGAGCTGGCGCGAGATGCACCAGTCCTGAATGTCGCGCATCCAGCTGAAATACATGTTTTCGTACTGCTTGGGTACGAACTGGATACGGCCGTCTTCCACGGCGGCAATCGCCTGTTCGGCCAGCGGTTTGGTCGAGACGTACCACTGGTCGGTCAGCCAGGGCTCGATCACCACGCCGGAGCGGTCGCCCTTGGGTACCTTGAGTGCGTGGGGTTCGATCTTTTCCAGCAGGCCGGCGGCCTCGAAGTCGGCGACGATCTGCTTGCGCGCCGCGAAGCGGTCCAGCCCGGCATAGGTGGCCGGCAGGCTGGTGTCCAGCTCGCTGTTGACGCTGCCGTCGATATTGAATACCTGGGCGCTGGCGAGAATCGCGGCGTCCTTGTCCAGCACGTTGATCAGCGGCAGGGCGTGGCGCTTGCCGACCTCGTAGTCATTGAAGTCATGCGCCGGGGTGATCTTCACGCAGCCGGTACCGAACTCCGGATCACAGTAGTCATCAGCGATGATCGGGATGCGCCGACCGACCAGCGGCAGCTCAACAAACTTGCCGATCAGCGCCTGATAGCGCTCGTCGTTCGGGTTCACCGCCACGGCGCTGTCGCCCAGCATGGTTTCCGGACGGGTGGTGGCGACCACCAGGTAGTCCTTGCCCTCGGCGGTGGTGGCGCCGTCGGCCAGCGGGTAGCGCAGGTTCCACAGCGAGCCGGTCTCGTCGTGGTTTTCCACTTCCAGGTCGGAGATCGCCGTGTGCAGTTTCGGGTCCCAGTTGACCAGTCGCTTGCCACGATAGATCAGACCGTCTTCGTGCAGGCGCACGAAGGCTTCCTTGACCGCTTCGGACAGGCCCTCGTCCATGGTGAAGCGCTCGCGGCTCCAGTCCACCGAGCTGCCCAGGCGGCGGATCTGCCGGGTGATGGTGCCGCCGGATTCTTCCTTCCATTCCCAGACTTTCTGCAGGAACTTCTCGCGGCCCAGATCATGGCGGCTGACACCCTGCGCACCCAGTTGGCGCTCTACCACCATCTGGGTGGCGATGCCGGCGTGGTCGGTGCCCGGCTGCCACAGGGTGTTGCGACCCTGCATGCGGCGAAAGCGGATCAGCGCATCCATGATCGCATTGTTGAAACCATGGCCCATGTGCAGGCTGCCGGTGACGTTCGGCGGCGGCAGGGCAATGGTGTAGGACGCGCCCGCGCCCTGGGGGGCAAAATAGTTGTTTTGCTCCCAGGTCTGGTACCAGGAGGTTTCAATGGCGTGCGGCTGGTAGGTCTTGTCCATGGGTGTCTGGTGTTCCGAATGGGATGACGGCAGCCATAGCTGCGCAGGAAAACGGGCATTATAACGGTCTGACGGGCTACCGGCACCCGTTGGCAGTGACTGGAGTGTCAGTCGCGTTGCTGGTCGATTTGCTGGTCAATCAGCTGGTCGAGCCGGGTTTTCAGTCGCTGGCGCAGGGCCGCCTCAAGGCTGGGCATCAGTTCGTCAATGACTTCCTGCAGTACCAGTTCGGCTTCATCGCGCAGGCGTCGGCGGATAACACCGCTGCGCAGTTTGACCGGTTCTTCGACCGGGACGGGTTCGTTGCGTGAAGGCGGTGGCGGGGCTATGGGGCCGAGCAGCTGTTCCAGCTGGTGGCGTTCCTCGGCCAGGCGGGCCAGTGAGGCATAGGGCAGGAAGGGGTTTCGTGCTTCCTCGGTGGTGATTCTGGGGTCTGGTGATGGCAGTTGCTCGTCGGCAATCACATCGCGCAGCAAGGGAATGGCTTTGCCCTCCGCTTCATCGAGCAATGAGCGAATGGATTCGAGATCTTCCAGCAGTTGGGACGGGTTTTCCGGGTCCTGGGAATCCATGGGCGTGTCTGTCAGTCGATGGCGTGCTTTTGCGGATCATAGCCTTGTTTGCGGTACTGGCGAAACCGTTCCCGACCGGGGGCCAGGGTGTCTTCATGGTTGTGCAGTATTTCCGCCAGGCTGGCGTAGTCAGCGGCGTTGAACGCCATGCTGTCGGTCAGGTTGATCAGCAGGTCGCAACGCCCGGCGGTCGGCACATTCCAGCCGCAGATGACGTTTTCCTGCTGCACCTGGTCCTCGCGGGCGTTCGGCATGAACGCGTTCGGCAAGTCCCATAGTTGCTGGTTCAGGGTATGCGCCTGAGCCTGATCCCGGCACAACAGCCAGACCCGCAGGCCCTGTCGCCAGGCCTTCAGCGCCAGACGGCAGGCAAAGGCCTCCCGCGCCTCGGCGGCGGGGGAGGACAGCGTGTAGAAGATGATGCGTGGCATCAGCCTGCCTGATCCAGCAGGTACTGCACCAGCATGGGTACCGGACGGCCGGTGGCGCCCTTGTCCTTTCCTCCACTTACCCAGGCGGTGCCGGCAATATCCAGGTGCGCCCAGGGGTAGGCCTTGGCAAAGCGCGACAGGAAGCAACCGGCGGTAATGGTGCCGGCCTTGGGGCCACCAATGTTGGCCATGTCGGCAAACGGGCTGTCGAGCTGCTCCTGATACTCATCGAACAGTGGCAGTTGCCAGGCACGGTCATCGGCCTGCTTGCCAGCAGCCAGCAGCTTGCCGATCAGTTCCTCGTTGTTGCCCATCAGGCCGGAGACATTGCTGCCCAGCGCCACAATGCAGGCGCCGGTGAGGGTGGCGATATCGACCACGCTGGCCGGCTTGAAGCGCTCGGCGTAGGTCAGCGCGTCACACAGCACCAGACGGCCCTCGGCGTCGGTGTTGAGGATTTCGATGGTCTGGCCGGACATGCTGGTAACAATGTCGCCCGGTTTGGTGGCGGTGCCGCTGGGCATGTTCTCGGCGGCGGCGATCAGCCCGACCAGATTGATCGGCAGCTTCAGGCTGACCACCGCCTTGATCACACCGAATACGGTGGCCGCGCCGCACATGTCGTATTTCATTTCGTCCATGTTCAGGCCGGGCTTGAGGCTGATGCCGCCGGTATCGAAGGTGATGCCCTTGCCGACCAGTACATGCGGCTTGTCCTTGGCCTTGCCGCCCTTGTAGCTGAAGCGGATCAGTTTCGCCGGTTCGGCACTGCCGGCACTGACCGACAACAGCGAGCCCATGCCGAGCTCCTTCATGGCCTTCTCGTCCAGCACTTCCACGTCGAGCTCCGGGTGTGCCTTGGCCAGTGCGCGGGCTTCCTTGGCCAGATAGCTTGGGGTGCAGATATTGCCTGGCAGGTTGCCCAGGTCGCGGGTCAGGCTCATGCCGCTGCTGATGGCGCTGCCGTGGCTGATGGCATGTTCGAGGCTGGTGGTATCGGCCTTGTCGACGCTCCATAACAGGCATTTTTTCAGTTTCGGCGCGTCGGCTTTCTTGCTCTTGAACTGGTCGAAGCGGTACAGGCTGTCGAGCAGGGTTTCCACCAGCAGGCGGCTGCGTGCATACAGGTCGCGGTCCTTGACCGGCAGCTCCGGCAGGGTCAGCAGGGCGTCGCTGGCGGCGCCATCTTTCAGGCAACTGGCGGCTTTTTGTACCAGCTTGCGGAAGGCGCGGTTATCCAATTCGTCGAGCTTGCCACAGCCGAGCAGCAATACCCGCTGCGCGCTGATGCCCGGCAGGCCCAGCAGCAGCAGGCTCTGGCCGGCCTTGCCGGTAATGTCGCCATGTTTGATGGCGGCGGCGATCTGCCCGCCACAGGCCTTGTCCAGTGCGGCTGCGGCACCGCTGAGTTTGCGCGATTCGTCGATCGCTACGACCAGGCAGCCGCTCTTGATGGTTTCCAGTGTGCCGTGCTTGACGTTGAACTCCATGGTACTCCCCAAGACAAATCAGGTGGTTTGGCCGATAATGGCGCCCATCACTCTGCCCGTGGCGACGGGCAGTCTCAATTGCTGCATTCTGGCCCATCTGCGGGGCGGGAGCCAAGGACACACGCGTGATTGTTTTCCGTTATCTGAGCCGTCAGGTGTTATTGACGCTGGCTGCGGTCAGCGGCGTGCTGCTGCTGATCATCATGAGCGGCCGCTTTATCAAATATCTGGCGCAGGCGGCGGCGGGCCAGCTGGATCCGTCGGTGCTGTTTTTGATCATGGGCTACCGGTTGCCGGGCTTCATGTTGCTGATCGTGCCGCTGGGCCTGTTCCTCGGGATTCTGCTGGCCTACGGGCGCATGTACCTTGAGAGTGAAATGACTGTGCTGAGTGCCACCGGCATGAGTGACCGGCGCCTGTTGCTATATACCCAGGGGCCGGCGTTGCTGGTGATGGTGCTGGTGGCCGCTTTGAGTTTCTGGCTGGCCCCCTTGGGTGTGTACCAGACCCAGCAGTTGTTCAATCAGCAGGACGCTGTGACCGAATTCGATACGCTGGCGGCAGGCCGCTTCCAGTCGGTAGGGCGCAGTGCCAGCCGGGTGACCTATGCCGGTGGTTTGTCAGAGGATCGCTCGGAGTTGCATGATGTGTTTATTGCCGAGCGCAGCAATGCGCGCGCCCAGGCCAGTATCGGGGTGCTGCTGGCCGAAGGTGGCCGCCAGCAGATGAATGCCGACGGCAGTCGCTATCTGGTGCTCTACAACGGTTACCGCTACGACGGTCATCCCGGTCATGCCGACTTTCGCCTGGTGCGCTACGACACCTATGGTGTGCTGTTGCCGCAGCCGGAGGCAGCAACCGAAGTGACCGATCGCGAGGCAATGCCAACGCGTGAACTCTTTGGTCAGTCCGACCCGCGCCTGCGTGCCGAGCTGCAGTGGCGGATTGCAATTCCTTTGCTGGTACCCATTGTGGCCTTCTTTGCCGTGCCCCTGGCGCGGGTCAATCCGCGCCAGGGGCGCTTCCTCAAGTTGTTGCCGGCGATTCTGCTGTATATGAGCTATCTGGCCATGCTGATTACCGCGCGCGGCTGGCTCGAGTCAGGGCGCCAGCCGGACTGGCTTGGATTGTGGTGGGTGCATGCCGTGTTCCTGATGGCCGGTGTGCTGCTCAATTGGCAGGCGCTCAGGCCTCTGCGTCTGCGGGAGGTGCAGCATGCGTCTGCTTGACGGATACATTGGGCGCAGTGTGCTGCTGACCATCGTGGTGGTGGCACTGATCATTCTTGGCCTGGATCTGCTGTTTGCCTTTATCAACGAGCTGGACGGGCTCAAGGGGCAGTATGGAGCCCAGCAGGCGCTGCAATATGTTCTGCTGACGGCGCCGCGCCGCTTCTACGACATGCTGCCGCTGTCGGCGCTGGTGGGTTGTCTGATCGGCCTGGGCGCGCTGGCCAGCCATTCCGAGCTGACCATCATGCGGGCTGCCGGTGTATCCATCCGGCGGATTATCTGGGCGGTAATGAAGCCTTTGCTGGTGCTGATGCTGTGTGGCGGTCTGGTTGGTGAATACCTTGCGCCCTACACTGAAAACATGGCCGAAAGCCGGCGGGCGCTGGCCCAGGGCAGTGGCGAGGCAATCAAGGCTCGGGGTTTGTGGCATCGTGAGGGTAATGATTTTATCCATATCAACGCCATTCAGCCCAATGGTGTGCTGCACGGGGTAACCCGTTACCGGTTCAATGAGCAGCGGCACTTGCTGGAAGCATCCTTTGCCCGCCGGGCTACCGTGCTTGAGTCAGGGTGGGTGGTAGAGGATGTGCAGACCTCGGTGATCGAGGATATGCGCACGGCGCGGGTCGACGAGCACGTGCAACAGCACTGGGATGTCGGGCTGTCTACCGATTTGCTGCGGGTGGTACAGCTGGATCCGGACGTGCTGCCATTGAGCGGGCTATGGCATTACCAGGATTACCTGCAACAGCAGGGGCTGAACAACAGTCTGTACCGGCTGGCATTCTGGAAGAAACTGCTGCAGCCGGCCGCCACAGCGGCGCTGGTGTTTGTGGCGATCTCCTTTATCTTTGGCCCGCTGCGTTCGGTGACCCTGGGTCAGCGGGTGTTTACCGGGGTGCTGGTCGGTTTCGGTTTCCGTATCCTGCAGGACCTGCTGGGCCCCTCCAGTCTGGTGTTCGGTTTTTCTCCGTTGATTGCTGTGCTGGCTCCCTTGCTGGTGTTGCTGGTCATGGGGAGCTGGCTGCTGCGCCGGGCCGGATGACGCCTGTTATCGGTAGTTGCGCTGCCAGACATCGTCGCCCATGGCACTGATCTGATCGTTGATCAGTGCTTCGAATGGGCGTAACAGCCGTTCCCGCTCAAATCCAGGCTCCAGCGTCGCCAGTGCCTCGGCCGCTGCCTCAATGGTCGAGAGTGCGCCTGCTTCGCTGGCCTTGCGCAGCCGGTAACGGCTGGTTGGCGGGTTGTCCAGCAGCACCGCCGGTAATTGCTGCAGCAGCGGATTCACATGCAGCAACTTGCGCGCCTTGCGCCAGGTGCCATCGAGCAGTACCAGCCGTAGTGGGGCCGGGCAACTGCGGCTGTCCAGCGGCTGTGCATCGGGGCGGGGAAACAACAGTCGTGTTTGCCAGTGCGGATCTGTCAGCCACGCCTGCCATTCTGGCGGCAGCTCCTCGCATACCAGCAATTGGGCGTTGTCCAGCCCCAGTGTCAGCAGGCGCGCCGTGTTCAGGGCATGGCGGCTTTCATCGGGGTGCTGGATCACCAGCAGTTGGGTGGCGCTTGGCTGCGGGCTGATCAGTGGGCACAGGCAGTGGCTTGTAGGGCGGTTGCAGTCAGGGCAGCGCGGACGGGGTGTGTTTGCCTGCATCGGCTCAGGGGCGGATTTCAATCAGGGTTCCATCCGGCACCAGCTTCCACAGCTCGCGCATGTCGTCGTTTTGCAACGCGATACAGCCGTTGGTCCAGTCCAGCCCCTTGAAATACCACTCGGGGAATTCCTCATCAATTGGCGTGCCGTGGATCATGATCATGCTGCCGGGGTCGACGCCGCGCTGCATGGCGCTGATGCGGTCCTTCAGATTGGGGTAGTCGATATGGATGCTCAGGTTGAACTGCTCGCTGTGCTGGCGCCAGTCCAGGGTATAAATGCCCTCCGGGGTGCGCTGGTCACCGCGTTGCTGCTTGTGGCCGATCGGTTGACGGCCCAGCGCGATGCGGTAGCTGCGCACCACCTGATCGCCACTGAGTAGTTCCAGCCGCCGTTCGTGCTTGTGTACCAGCACCTTGTCTACCGTCGGCCCGGCAGCTAGTGGCAGGCTGGCAAGCAGTAGCAGAATCAATACCAGTCGGCGGATCATTGCGGCCTCCGTGGTTGCCAGAGAATATCCTGCATGCGTACCGGAAAGGCCTGCTGCTGACGGTCGCTGAAGTAGTGGCGCAGGGTCTTGCCGATGGTCGGGAAGGCCAGCTGCTCCCAGGGGATTTCCTCCTCGTCAAACAGCCGCACTTCCAGGCTTTCCTCGCCGGGACCGAAGTCCAGGTCGCACAGCTCGGCGCGGAAGAACATATAGACCTGATTGATGTGCGGCAGATTGAACAGTGTATAGAGCTGCTGCTCGCGCACCCGTGCCTGGGCCTCTTCCCAGGTTTCACGCAGGGCGGCCTGCTCGATGGTCTCACCATTCTCCATAAAGCCCGCTGGCAGGGTCCAGAAGCCCTGGCGTGGCTCGATCGCGCGGCGGCACAGCAGCACCTGCTGGCGGTACACCGGCAGGCAGCCGGCAACAATGCGCGGGTTCTGGTAGTGCACGGTGTTGCATTGGTCGCAAACGAAACGCGGGCGGTCGTCGCCGACGGGAATGCGCTCGCTGACCGGATGACCGCAGTGGCTGCAGAACTTCATGGGGAAACCTGTGGCTGAATTCCTGCCGGCTATCTTGGTTGGCTTTGCCGGCGACGGCAAGCCTGTAGCCTGTGAACTTCAGATAGGCAGCCAGAGCAGGCAAACAAGGCACTGGGCGCATATACAACGGATCATAAATGCGTCAGGTGTTTCGATAGAATATTGACGCTTGCTCTGTCATATATCTGTCTATGTCAAAAAAGCATTGAGCGTCAAGTGATATTTAATTAATATGTGCGCGCTTATTTAATTGGCGTTAATTTGTCAAACAATAAATATTATCCGATGTCAATTGGTAGGTTGCAGGAATTGTGACGCACTTCACATTCAGGCAATAAAGTTTATTTCGGCATATGGCTGTCAAGCGATATGGCACTGGATTGCATTGAATATTCGTGCCCGGCTGTCATCACGCAAGGCACGGTCAATTGTTGAGGTTTTCCTGGTTTTAAAAGGATCCCGGATCTGATCCCGGAGCAACTGCAAATGGAGCGAAATGCCATGAAATTCCCCAAACCAACACTGCTTGCAACCATTATCAGTACCACTGTCATGAGCGGCATGCTGCACGCAGCCTCTTCGCTGGATATGGTGGTCGTCATTGATGAATCCGGCTCGATGTCCGGTGAGCACAATGCATTTATCGGTACCTACGTACAGAATCTGGACAGACTGCTGAACGAGCAGAATGTCACCCTTAACCAATATGGCCTTGTCGGTTTTGGTGCCAGTACCTGGGGTTCACCCGCTGCCAATGAAGCGGGGCGTGAAAATGGCACTGACCTGTACCGGCATTTCTACCTCGGGCTCGATCCGGATCGGGTTTGGGGTTCCGCCGATGAGTTCCATGCGGTGACGCCGCAGCTTGAAGTCTCTGGCGGCTTCGAGGATGGTTATCGGGCGATTGATTACACGTTCCGCAATTATGATTTTCGCGCTACGGCGGGCTCGGCAATCATGCTGATTACCGACGAAGACCGCGACAATGATACCCGCAACCTGGTAACAGACCATTTGCCTGCTGGCATGTCCTCCATCACCAAGGAGTACATCCAGGACCAACTGGCCCTGCACAAGACAGTAGTGCATGCGGTGGTCCAGCAGCGATTCACTGACAAGGATGGCAATAACGCAATTGCCGTGGTTGGTGCTGATCCGGATACCGGTTTTGCCTATGTGCGTGACGCCAATGGTGTGATCACCAAGGTGCAGGGCTATGTGCTGCAGCCAACCTGGGATACCACCCAGGCTGACTACACCGAGCTGGCACTGGCCAGTGGTGGTACCGCAATGGATATCGACGGGCTGCGCAGCGTCTATACCGATGCGGCCGCCCTCGCGGCACTGAGTGGCGAACTGGCCAAGCTGGTGGCCGATATTGCAGTGGGCCAGGTGCCGGTAATCGGCATTGATTGTGGCGTCGCCCAGGGTGTAGCAGCACAGATCTGCTCGGCCATTGCGTCGTCGAACAATGCAGGCTTGCAACAGATTGGCCAGCAGATCAACTCGCCGGCCCAGTACGGTCAACTGACCCAGTATCAGGTCAATCAGATGCTGCAGAGCGCAGTGTCCAATACCCGCAATGTGCGTCGTGTGGTATTGAACCGTCTGGCGGATATGCGCCGTGCCGGGTTTGCCTCGAATGACATCAATCTGGTGAATTTTGCCAATGCCAATGTCTCCCTGTCACCGGAAATGGTTGAGGCCATGCGCATTGCACGGGGCGGTGCGGCCTCGGCTGATCAGGGTGATGCCGGCTTCTTTATCCGTGGTATCTATACCCGTGGTGACTACGACTCCACCGCTGTCGCCAATGGCTATGAAAGCACCACCTATACCTTTGTTGCCGGTATCGACAAGTACCTGAGTGACGCAGCCCAGGTTGGTGCGGCAATCAGTTATGCGACTACCGATTCGGATTTCTCCCGGGTTGCAGGCGGTACCGAAGCCAAGACCTATGGTCTGACCGCATACGGTTCCTACCAGTTGGCACCTGAGTTGTTCCTGGAAGGTAGTGCCGGCTACAGCCGCGCCGATTTTGATACCAGCCGCGACACTGGCTTTGGCATTGTCAAGGGCGATACCAAGGGCGATATCTGGAATGTCTCAGTGGGCGCTCTGAAAAATATCCAGGCCGGTAGTGTGTTGCTGCAACCCTTTGCCTACTTGCATTACACCGATGTAACCATCAATGGCTTCACCGAACAGGGCGGCGCTGCCGCGCTGCGCGTTGGCTCCAGCAATATGGACTCGCTGGTCTCCGAGCTGGGTGTAACTAGCGCCATACAACTGACCGACAGCCTGACCGCTGACCTGCGTCTGGCCTGGGAGCATGAGTTCAACAACTCAGGAACATCCATTGCTTCCTCCTTCGTCAGTGCCCCCGGCAACGTGTTCCGCAGCCGGACGCCTTCGCAAACCGCTGACTACGGACGTGTCGGACTGGGCCTGACCAAGGGTCTGGGTCAAAACAGAAGCCTGGCGCTGCGCGGCGAAACCCTGGTCGGACACAACCGCTATGACGAGTACTCGCTGGAAATCCGCTATCGCCAGGCCTTCTGAGTGATAGCTGTCAATCACGCCTGATGTACAGGAAATTGACGCTGACCTGCGGGTCATCAGCCAGTCTGGTGACTCGCAGCATTGTTGCAATCGGCATGCTTGTCATGCTCGGTTGTGCCAGTGGTACGCAATCCCTTGCGCAACGAATAGACGATGACGTTACCGGCGCTGTCGCCCTGACATTGCCGGCCGGCGACTTTGTCCTGCAGGCGGTTGAGCGTTCCGGAGCCGGTGAGGAAGCCTGGGTATTTATTGAAGGTGATGGCCGCCCCTGGCGTGCTGGCGGGCAAGTCATTGCCGAAAACCCGACGCCGCAGAAAACCCCGATGCTGGACTGGATGCTGCAGACACAGGGTCCATCACTGTATCTGGGGCGCCCCTGTTACCACCAGCCGCGCATTGAGAAGCCATGTAATCCACTGCTGTGGACCTACCTTCGCTATTCCGAGACGGTGGTCGCGGCGATGCAAACAGCCTTGTCAGCCTGGCTGGAGAGCCAGCCGCAGGTGAGCAGGGTCACGCTGGTTGGCCATTCCGGGGGAGGGGTGCTGGCGTTGCTGCTGGCGGAGCGCATGCCGAGCGCACACAGGGTTATAGCCATGGCTGCGCCGCTGGACATTGACCGCTGGGCTGACTTGCATGGCTATGGCCGCCTGGTTGGCTCAATCAACCCCGCGCAGCTGAATCAGTGGCGCGGCGATACAAGGCGTTATCTGTTGTTCGGACAGGATGATGCACAGGTGCCTGCCTCCGCATTTCAGCAGGTGGCCAGGGATATTCCGGGTGCCCGGGTAATGCTGCTTGAGGGCGCTCGACATGATTGTTGCACAGCCTATATCTGTGCGCTTTTGGGACCAGGAAAGGGAAATGATCCGACCAGTATTGATAGCGGGATGTCTGCTGTGCTTCAGCACTATTCAGGTGCATGCCCAGGCGTTGCCCGGTGACAGGGACCTGATACGAGAGCGTCAGGAGCGCGTGCTGGAGGAGCAAAGGCGGCGATTGCAAGAATTGCAACAACTGCCCGGCGAGTCGCCGGCCCTGCCATTACAGGAAAGTGAGGCTGAGGCGCGTTGCTTTGATATTCAGCGTATCAGCCTGACCGGCGCCAGTCTGATAGCCCAGGAAGATCAGGACAGATTGCTGGCCCCCTTTGTCGGTCGCTGCCTTGGCAGCGCCGACCTGAACAACGTGCTCAAGACGATTACAGGCTTTTATCTGGATCGTGGCTATGTGACCTCGCGCGCCTACCTGCCACAGCAGGATATCAGTGACGGCGACCTCGAAGTGCTGGTTATTGAAGGATACCTTGAGGGTCTCGACAGTTCTGAACTGGCCACTGACAGAGAGCTGGGCATGAGCTTTCCCGGACGGGAAGGTGCGCTTCTGAGTCTCCGTGAGCTTGAGCAACTGGTAGATCAACTGGGACGTTTGCCGTCCCGCCAGGTCCAGCTTGAATTGTTGCCGGGCGAACAGCCCGGAGGCAGCCGGGTACGCCTGCAAGGGCAGCGCAGCAAGGCCTGGCGGGCATCGCTTGCCCGGCACAATGACGGTCAGCAGAGCACCGGCGAACAACAGTGGGGCGTCGGTCTGGACTGGGACAGCCCGCTGGGACTGGCAGATCAGTTGCGCTTGCGCGCAAACAAGGATGCCGTCAGTGATCATTGGCGGCATTCCGCAAGCCAGAGCCTGAACTATGGCATTCCATTCGGCTGGTGGAACCTGGGATACAGCTACAGCCAGAGTTACTACCGTACCCGGGCCAGCACGGCAGGCCTGACGTATCACAGTAACGGTGAGAGCAAGCGCCATCAGCTTGATGCCGAGCGAGTCCTGCACCGGGACAGTCTGGGCAAAACGGCAGTCAAGTTGGGACTGGGGCACTTACGCACACGCAATTATCTGGAAAATGTATTGCTTGGCAGCTCGAGTCATCGACTCAGTGAGTTTCAGCTGGGTGCTAACCATGGGCGCAGAATAGGCAACGCCTTCGCCAATATCGATTTTGGCTGGCAACGGGGCATCGGGGCCTTTGATGCCCAAACGAATGGCAGTCCACAGGGTAGCCAGCCGGTTGCCCGTTACGACAAATACAGCCTGACGGCCAGTTATCTACAGCCATTCACCCTGGGTAATCAGCAATTCAGTCTGGATAGTCTGGTCAGTGGGCAGCACAGTGATGATGTGCTGTTCGGGCCGCAGCGCATTAGCTTGGGTGGTCTTGCCTCAATAAGGGGGTTCAAGGATCAGTCGTTGAGCGGTGACAGCGGCTTCTATTGGCGTAGCAACCTGCGCTGGCGCAAGGCCGTCAGCAACCCATGGCTGCACGAGCTGGGTATTGCCCTGGGTTATGACATCGGCGCTATCAGCGGAACCCGCTACAACGCCAGCCAGCATGGTCGCATGAGTGGCAATGCTTTGGAATTCTCAGCCCGAGGACGACATGCAGCGGCCAGTGTCACTCTGGCCCGATCCCTGTCGCGACCGGATGTGATTGACCGTGGTGAAAGCCCGGTTTACTTCCGTTTTGACCTGTTTTTCTGATTTGTGACCAAGGAATGAAGACCATGGATGTGCACAGCCCCCTGTTCAAGAACATCGCCACCCTGTTGATTGGTGTACTGACGCTCAACCCGCTGGTCAGCCTGGCGGCGGATCTGGCTGTAGATGGCGCAGCCGCAGGTAATACAGGCTTGGGGCAGGCCGGAAACGGTGTACCGGTGATCAATATTGCCACGCCAAACGCCGGTGGTTTGTCGCACAACCGCTTCATTGAATACAACGTAGGTCAGCAAGGCCTGATTCTCAACAATGCCAGAGATGTTCAGGCTACGCAGCTGGGGGGGTATATCCACGCCAACCCGAACCTGGCTGGCAGTGCCGCAGGGCTTATTCTGAATGAGGTGACAGGCAGCAACCCCAGTCAACTCAAAGGCTATACCGAGGTTGCCGGGCAGCGTGCCGGTGTGATCGTGGCCAACCCCCACGGCATAACCTGTGACGGTTGCGGCTTCATCAATACCCCCCGTGCTGTTTTGAGTACCGGTAAACCCGTCATTGAAGATGGGCAGTTGCGCCGTTTTGATGTGGATCAGGGCGAGATTGTCATTGATGGCGCTGGAATCAATGCCACCAACGTTGATCAGTTCGACCTGATTACCCGCAGTGCCAAAATCAATGCAGAACTGCACGCCAACCAGTTGAACGTCGTTGCCGGACGCAACGAGGTGGATGCTGACACGCTGGTTGCGACACCCAAGGCTGCAGATGGTAGCGACAAGCCGTTGTTGGCTGTTGATAGTTCGGCACTTGGCGGCATGTATGCAGGCAGCATTCGCCTGGTGGGAACCGAGCATGGTGTGGGCGTGCGGTTGGCCGGCGATATGGCCGCCAGCGCAGGCGATATGCACATCGATGCCAATGGCCAGTTGAGTCTTGGCCGCCTGGCCACCCTGGGCGATCTGCATCTGAGTGGGCAGGCTATCAACCTGGCTCAGGGGTATGCCGAGGGCAAGGCAGAACTGCATGCCAGCGAACAAGTTAATGTCACGGGAAGTCTTGTCAGTGGCGCTGGACTGCTTGTTCAGGCTGACCAGCTGTACAACCATGGAGTGATCGAGACCGGCATCGCCCTGGACGGCAGTCGCCAGCCGCAGGCGGACATGGAAATTAAAACGCAACACCTTGGCAATGCCGGGCTGATGATGGCCTCTGGCACGCTGGATGTTGAAACGCAGACGCTGGACAACCGCAGTGCCACCATGGCCTCTGTCTCGGCATTACGGATTACCACCGAACAGCTGGATAACCATGACGGGCAATTGATATCCGAGGCAGGACTGAGCCTGCAGGCAACAGCAGCAAGCAATGCGGAAGGCCTGGTCAGTGCCGGTCAGGATGCGCGATTGGTTGTTGTCGATGCGTTTGACAACCGCGAAGGGCTGATCGTCAGCAATGCACAGGTAGATGTCCAGGCCGACAAGCTGGACAACCGGGGCGGCCAGATTGGTGCCGCCCAGCAGCTGAACGTCAGCGCCACCCGGCTGGACAACAGCAACCTGGGAACACTCTCTAGCCAGGGCGCAATGGCACTGAACGTCACTGGCCGGCTGGCTAACCATGATCAGGGAGCTTTGATCAGCACGACTGACATGCAGGTACGCGCCGGGCAACTGGACAACAGTGAAGACGGCGTTGTGGTTGCCAGTGGCAGCCTTGAATTGCAGATTGGCAACGATATCGACAACCGTAACGGCACCCTCGTGGCCAGTCACGACCTGAAGTTGCAGGCGGCGGAACTGGACAATCGCGATGGCGATCTGAGTGCGGGTAATACCTTGCAAGCCAAGGTGTCGAGTCAGCTGGATAACCGCCAAGGCATGCTCGCCAGTAGCGGTTTGCTTGATCTGGAAGTCGGCAGTCTCGACAACACCAGCCAGGGACAGCTTGTCAGCCAGGGCGATATCACGCTGCGCGCGGACCAGCTTGATAATGCCGATGGCGTGCTCTATGCGCAGGGCAATGCCGTATTACGAGTCCAGAACCAACTGGACAATCGTGGTGGCGTACTTCTGGCCGACGCAGGCCTGACTCTCAATGCGGGCGAACTGCTCAATCATCAGGGAACAGTCCAGGCCACCAGTGGCGCGCTGGTGCTGGGGCTGGATGGCAGCCTGGATAACACCGATGGATTGCTGCTGGCCGGCGATGGCCTGCTTGAGGTCAATGCAGACCGAATAAGCAACCAGGGTGGTGTGATTACCAGCCTGAAAGGGATGGTCAGCAGTGTCAGTCGCCTGTTCAGCAACCTCACCGGCGTGGTGCAGGCGGATGATGTCACTCTGCAAGTCGCCGAGACGCTGAATAACGATCTTGGGCACATAGCGGCGGTCAATGGCAATCTTCAGGTCGACACGCAACGGCTCAGCAATATGCACGGCGCCTTATTCGCCCGAGAGTTGCTGAGCATCAATGCCGAACAGCTGAATAACAACGACAGCCTGCTGGAGCTGTTCACCAGCATGGACAGCACCTATAGCCAGCAGGAGTGGATAGACTTTTATCGGCAGATGATCCAGACCAATTGGGATGGGTTTGTTGCGGATGCCATAGCCCAGGGGCTGGAGCCCTTTCTGGGGGATACCGGGGTAACCCGCAAGCAGGAGCTTCTGGCGCTGCTGGATGCTATCGAGCAGGATCCGCAGGCCTTGCAGCAAGGCAGCCTGATCCACGCCAAGCGCATCAACCTGGATGTCGACAGGCTCAGCCAAACGGTTACCAGCCAGATTCTTGCTGAGCAGCAACTTGCCGGAACCGGGCAGGACTGGACCAACCATGGTTTTATGGCCAGTGATGGCACCCTTGATCTACATCTGACCGGGCATTACGGCAGCTACGGCACACTGGCCAGTGTCGGCCAACTGGATTTGCATGCGGGCAGTCTTGGGCTTGAGCTGGGTAATGAGGACATTGGCGGGATACTGGGCGGCAGCGACGTATCCGTGTCAGTGGATGGACAGCTCAGCAACTCCGGGCAACTGACCGCCATGGGGGATCTCCAGGTTGAGGCGACGGATATTGCCAATCTGGGGGTGCTCGGCGCCGCTGATCAACTGCAGATAACCAGCGCCAAACTCTATAACCACCTTGGGCTGGTTTTCAGTGGGAATAACATGTTCCTGCAAATTGACCAGTTGGCCAACCATGACGCGGATATCTACAGCCTGGCAGGGCTGCGCCTGACCGGACAGGATCCGGCCCGGCGGGCTCAGCAACTGGATAATATTTCAGGCACTATCGAATCGGCCGGCAACATGCAGTTGAATGTTGATCAGTTGAACAACCGCAAGGAGGTCTTTCGAGAGGAGCAGGTGCAGCTTGAGGGTGCGATGACAGTTCGTTGCTATGACTGCAGCGGTGATCATCACAATGTTGACTATATTGGCCGCGAAGTATTCGAGAGCCGGGTGCTCGAGGACTCGCCAGCAGCCTTGCTGCACAGTGGTGGCCAGCTGAGTATTCAGGCAACCGATATTGCCAACCGGTTCAGCACCCTGTCCGCCAGTGGCGACCTGCTGATTCAGGCAGACAATTTGCAGAACCTTGGTGCAGTTGGTGCCCGCACCGAACGCACACGCACCTGGAACACCGGGCGCACCACGGATGGAACTGATTCGCGATTCCGCAGGGACTACATCAACCCCTACAACCTCGCCGCGCTACCCAAGCAGCTGCCGCTCGAGGCCCTGGCTCGCTATCGCGAAGTCAGCGACGTTTCCATAGTCACGCCACTTGATGCCAACGCCCCGGCGGTCATTCAGGCCGGCGGCAACCTGATCATTGAAGCCCGGCAGCAACTCGAAAACAGCCGGGTTGTCGGCAATGACCTGCCAGCCTGGCATGATGATCCTACGCGCAATGACATTGCTGCAGCCCTGCAGGACATCATCAAGGTACAGGTCAATGCACAACTACCGCCGGACCTGCAGCAGCAACAGGTAAACCCGCTTGGGTTGCCTGCCTTCAGTTTGCCAAGTGGCCAGCAAGGGCTGTTCCGCCTGGTGCAAACCCCCGCCGGCAGTGCGCCTGGCCCAGTGCTGCCGGGCAGCGTCAATGCCCCAACGCCTGGCGGCCATCGGTATTTGATCGAAACCAACCCGGCCCTGACCAATTTGGGTCAGTTCCTTGGTTCGGAGTACCTGCTGGGTCAGCTTGGTCTTGATCCGAATCAGACGCTCAAGCGTCTGGGCGACGGACTCTATGAACAGCACCTGATCCGTCAGGCGGTCACAGCACGAACCGGTGCGCGCTACCTGGCTGGGTTGACCAGTGATGAGGCGATGTATCGCTACCTGATGGACAATGCGCTGGCCAGCAAGGATGCCCTTGGCCTGACCCTTGGTGTCACCCTGACAGCCGAGCAGGTGGCCGCCCTGACCCACGACATTGTCTGGCTGGAAGAGCATGAGGTGATGGGCGAGCGGGTGCTGGTGCCGGTACTCTATCTTGCCCAGGCTGAAGGCAGGTTGGCCCCCAGCGGCGCCTTGCTGCAGGGCCAGGATGTAGTGCTGATCAGTGGCGCTGACCTGCGCAACCAGGGCACCCTGCGGGCCGCTGCCAATCTCGGGATCATCGCCGAGAACATTGACAACAGCGGCTTGCTGCAGGCGCATGAACGCGTCCAGTTGATTGCCCAGGACAGCATTCGCAATGCCCAGGGCGGCATCATCACGGGCCGGGATGTGTCCCTGAACGCGGGCGGCGATATCATCAATGAGCGCACAGCAACCTACTATGAAAGCAGCAGTCAGCCGGCTGGGCTGTCTGGCATCAAAGCACTGGCCGGCATATCCAGTCTGCTTCGTGGAATAGGCGGCAGCGCCAGCGACAGTGGTACGGTGCTGGACAATGCCGCGCGCATTGAAGCCACCAATGACCTGGACATGCACGCGGGTGGCAACCTGATCAATCAGGGTGCCGTACTACAGGCCGACGGGGATGCCCGCCTCAGCGCCGGACAGGATCTGGTGATAGGCGCGGTTGAAGAAACCAGCAGCTCGCTGCGCAAGGATCGCCGTCACCACTGGGAAAGCAGCCAGACCACCCAGCACGGCAGTGAAGTGACGGTTGGCGGGGATCTGCAGGCGCAGGCGGGTAACGATCTGGCCGTGATTGCCAGCCGCATCGACGTCGGCGGCGACGCAAGCTTGAATGCCGCAGGCGATGTCACACTCATCAGCGCAGCCAACGAACAGCACAACGTTTATCGCTACCGCCGCAGTGACAAGAAAGTCACCCGCGAGAACAGCCTGGTTGAGCAGCAGGGTGCTGAGGTGTTGGCGGGAGGTGATGTTGTTGTGGCCTCTGGACAAGATATGACACTGGTAGCCAGCCGCATTCAGGCTGCAGGTGATGTTGGTCTGTATGCTGACGGTGACATCAACCTGTTGTCCGGGTTGGACGAGCAATCGTCCTACTACATGAAGCAGGAAAAGAAATCCTTCGGCCGCAGTTCTGCCCGCCAATCTGAAAGCTATACCAGCACCAACGTCGCAACCCAGGTCGAGGCTGGCGGTAATCTGCTGGTGAATGTCAGTCTGGAAGATCAGGGCAGGGTCATTCTCGAAGGTGGGCAAAACGTCACTATCATTGGCAGTCAGCTTACTGCAGGTGAGGACCTGGCGGTTGGAGCGCTTGGCAACGTCACTGTCTTGTCCGGTGTTGAGGAACATGGCAGTTATTCCAAGAAAAGCGATTCCGGTTTCCTCGGTTTGTCCAGGAGCGGCAGAAGTGAATTGCGGACACAGGCGACCCAGGTTGCCAGCGAACTGCAGGCTGATAATGATGTGCTGGTACTGGCGGGCAACGATGTGCGGTTGCGGGCCAGTAACCTGACTGCAGGCAACGACTCGGAGATTCGCGCAGGCCTGATTACCGAAATCGGGGACATCAATCTGGTCTCCGCTCAGGACCAGGCCTACAGTCTGCGTGAGTCCTATCGCAGCAAGGTTGGGCTTTCCAGTTCGGGCAGCAGCATTTCGGTTGCATCCGCACGCAAGGCAGGCGATGAGGCAATCAGCAGTACCGCTGTAGGCAGTCAGGTACTGGCTGAACAAGATGCCCTGCTGGTTGCAGAACGCGATATCAATCTTGAAGGCAGTCGTATTGCCGCCGGTCGAAACGTCTCGCTGGATGCGGGTCGTGACGTGACTATTCTTGCGGCCAATAACCAAAGCGGAGACCGAGCCTGGGAGCAAAAAAGCCAAGTGGGCCTGAGCTGGGCAAGCGACGATAACTCAGTCAGCGTCTTTGCGGGCAAGGAATCCGAGCAGTCTCGCCAACTGCAAACCACCAGCACGGCGGCGGGTAGTCAGGTTGTGGCCGGGCAGGATGTGATGATTGATGCAGGGCGGGCTATCAATCAGGTTGGGTCAGGCGTGTTTGGATCACGTGACGTGGACCTTCAAGCCGGGCGCAATATCAAGATTGATGCTGCTCAAGATACGCTCTCACAGGAACAGCATTATTCGGAGTCACGGCAGGGACTCGGGGTAAGTGTGAATCATAACTTCGGTCAAACCAAGGATGCGCTCGGCAACGCGGGGAGCGGTGATAACAGTGCAAGCCAAGGGTCAAGCATCTTAAGAGCCGTAGATAGTACTAGCCAGTTCTTCGCTGGCCCCTCATCTGACGTTAGATTGGGCAGTTCCAGTGCAAGTTTTTCTCAGCAGTATACGGCTGAGACAAATCGATCATCCACTTTGGGCGCAGGGAATAATCTCACCTTAACCGCGAACAATGATTTGAGTGTTAATGGTTCCTATCTCGACGCCGGGCGTGATATCAGCCTTAAAGGCCAGGATGTGACTCTCGGCACAGCTCAAGGCAGTTATAGCGATAGCTATCAGCAGAGCCAGAGCTGGGGGGGCGTTCATGGCGGCACCAGTGGAGGTATTAAAGCAGGCATCGGTGGTAATCGAGGTGTTTCCGATGGAGAGGGTACAGAGGGCACGATTTCAGCAACCCATTTGAACGCGGGGCGCAACATCAATCTGGAAGCAAGCAATAATCTGAGCCTGATCAGCACCCAGGCCCAGGCAAGCAACAACATTGATTTAAGGGCCGGTAATGACATCGAAATTCGTGCATCACAGACATCAAGCAGCAGCGATAGTGATAGACGGAGCGCGGGTGGCGGTGTTGGTTTGGCGCTGGGCTCCGAGGGTGTTGGCGTCTACTTCAATGTAAACGTTGGTATAGGTAACCAGCAGAGGGAGGGTATCCAGCATCAGGAGGCCTACCTGTATGCCGGAAACCAGCTCAATTTCAGCAGCGGCCGTGATACCGTCATAGCTGGCGCGCAACTTCGCGGTGAGAATGTGACAGGCCGTGTTGGTCGTGATTTGCTGGTCAGCTCCGTAGTTGATACCGGTAGTGTAAGCGGTGAGGAGTTCGATCTGAGTGCCACGGTAGTTATAGGCCCTGGTTCAAGTGTCAGCGGTGCGGTGGGTGCGGGTCGCTCCAGCGGTGAGACAAACTGGGTACAACAACAGACCAGCATCACTTCAGCAGATCAAATGGATATTCGTACGGAAAACCACACCCAGCTTGATGCTGCATTGATCGCGTCTGACACAGGTAACCTCAAATTGGATACCGGTACGCTCGGGTTCAGTGACATTCACGGCCGGGATAAAGAGGATTCTTATTACCTCAACATAGGCGGCTCCTATGGCCTTTCCAATGGAAGCACCCAGCAGGATTCAAGCCAGGTAGGTAAGGGCGATGAAGGTGTCAGTGGGTGGAGTCTGGAAGGCCACGAATATACAAGGGACCGTGAGCAAATCGTCCGCGCCACTGTTGGTGAAGGTGAAGTCCTTGTACGCAACGATGCAGGAACCGGCGAGGACTCCACCGCTGGACTGAACAGGGATGTAAGCAGGGCCTTTGAGATTACAAAGGATGAGGAAGAGCGCACTGATCTTTATGTGACCAAGTCCTCGGTGGAAGCCGTTGCCAGTCCGCGGGAGACGATGAGAACCTGGCAGGAAAATGCTGAGAACTATGGTCGTCACTCAGTCGAGGCTTTCACCAATCTGGAGATATTAAAAACTGCGGCACAATCGGAAGCAGAGCATAACCAGTTGGTTGCAGCGCTGGCCTGGGCGCCAGCACTCTTGGTAGATGCCATGGATGCCATGGATACTGCAACATTGTCTTTAGGCGTTTTCCCGGGCGTAGCGAACCATGGCGGGCTGATAACTCAATTACCGGTAATGGTAACAGGCGACTTGCGGCCAATGCGTGTAACGGGAACGTTCAAGACAGATGAAGACGGTCAGTTGGTACTGGTTGAAGGGAAACCGGTGCTTGAGGACGGCGCGACAGTGGAATATTTCACAGGCTTTAGCGAAGAAGTAGACAAGATTTTTACCAACGGCATCATGAACAGCATGGAAGAAGCTGTGGTCAATGGTTTGATGCAAACAGGTCACAACAACGGTGAGTTCAGTTTTGTACTGGCCTACAACCCGACGCATGGGTTGATAGGTGATGCGATTGAGACAATGTTTGATAACAATATGCAGGGGGCGGTTCTGTCAGGGACTGCAAGAAATCTCAATAGCCTGTATCGGAGCGCCTTGGATGCAGGCCCCAATACGCTGCATATTTATGGGCATAGTCAGGGTGCTGTGTTGACCTGGGTAGCTATCAAAGGCTTGGATTTTTCTCAGGATGGGCGCATAGATGTTTCGCTTAATACTATCCAGCTTTCGGGGGCGCCAATTGATGCGATGCAATTTCATAGAGATGCGGATAAGGCAGGCTTTAAGGATGAAGAAAATAGGGTGTTCCAGGTTAATCGCCCGGATGAGACAGTGTTCTTCGGCCTTTTACCCAAGACCGATACGGTTTCGGATCTGCCCCTGTATTTAGGCGGTAATGCGCAATATTCGGATGATCCGCTGGCTCGTACGCTTGGCGCATTGTTTACTATAACCAGTCTGTTTGGCGAAGGCAGTCCGCATAGCAATTACTCCTGCGTAACCTGCGGCCTCCCAGTACCCGGTAGCGTGAATTCACAGGTTCGCGAGATAGTAATCAAACCGACTTTGATTGATAGCCAAGGAAATGCTGGGAGACTGGAATGAACAGGTCTCTGTTCGCCGCTTTTATAGCGTTGGTTTTTCTGGGAGGCTGTGCGAGCCATAAAATGGAATATGGCGTAGTGGAAAGGGGGAGTGTTTTCTACCCTTTGTGTGAAAAAGCTCAGCAGCGCATTACCGATATGCAGCGTATCAGTTTCGAATTGCCACCCTTGTTCAAGCAGGCGCCTTGCCGAAACTGGCCGGACTATAGCTATGATCTGCGATCTGATCGTCTCAATGTGGTAATTCCTGGCGTTATAGCTAATGAATCGCAGATGTCAGTGGGCGGCGTCCATTCCATGTCCTTTTTTGCAGGGCTGCGCAGGGAGTACTTTTTATCCCCCGAAGGTTTTTTTGAGGATTACAGCGACTATCTGAGTGAGCGCAGGGAGATTGCCGCGCTGGTGACGGCCAGTTGGGTTGACTGGTCGGGCGGGCGTTGTGCGCGCTTTTACTCGGAAGCTGATACTGGCATTTTTCTGCGCCGGATACTCGAGTACACCTGCTGGGAGTCCGTCAGTGGCTCAAGCTTTCCTATCCATATAAAGGCCAATGAAAATCTACCTTACGGCTACACCCCAACGAATCTTGATAGAGAGATGATCGAGCCGGTGCTGACCAGTTTGCAGATCCACCCTGTACCGGCTGAGCGTTTGGCCTTCTGGGCCGGTGAAAAGGCTGAATTTTGTTCAGCCCTTAAAGCCAACTTCGATGAGAAAAAGGCGTTGAGAATGGGCGATCGTCCTGACCGGCGTCGATCAGTGCGTTTCTTGCGCGAGTGTGGCTATGAGGTACCTGACCCGGTTGGTGTAGGGAGCTGGGGCGAGTTGTTCAAACCTGGCGGCCGCTTGATTGGTCGGGCGGATGGCGAGGAGTCACTGCGCCGACTGAGCCCGGAGCAGTTTGCTGAATTGGAGGCTCGTCTTATGTCCTTGCTGCCCGCGCCAGGCGTGCGACCTGAGATCAGGGTTCAGACCTTTACAGCGGATCGTAAGGGGCTGGTAGAGTCCTACAGGGCGACCGGCCCTTATGCGGGTGACTGGTACCGCGTGCCGCCTTCATACAATGACCGCTATGGTTTCGGTATCCGCAACGACCCGTTGCTGGGCCGGGTGATCGATGTGCATCTAGGCTCGGGCGGGATGCCGCCAGGGCTGCGGATTGCGATTGAGTAGAGGCGGTCTGCCCCGAAGCTTGAAGTCTTGCCTTTTGCTTCCCACCGCGGTCAAGGCCTTGACCGCCATGGGTTTACTTATGCCCCACCCTCATTAAAGCCAACAAAACGAGCCACCTCATTCACCGGACGGCGCTTGGACACCACCGCATTGGCCGGAAAGTCCTCATCGGGGTAACCCAGGGCCACACAGATCATGATCACCTGATCGTCTGGAATGCCGGTATGTTTGCGCACTACCGGGGAATGCATGATGCCCTGACTGTTGACCACGCACCCCAGGCCGTGGGACCAGGCTGCATTCACCAGGCCATTGACCAGCGCGCCGCAATCGAATTGGGCGATGTCGCCGTCCTGCAGCACGCGGTCATAGGTCACCACAATCGACACGGGCGCATCAAACTGCCGAAAGCCGCGCAAAATCCAGTCCTGACGCTTTTCCTTGTCGTCACGGGCAATGCCCATGGCCTCAAAGAGCTGCACGGCAATCTCCACCTGACGCTGCCGGTGCGCACCTTCATAGCTACCAATGCCACGGCTCTCCTTGGACGGTGGTACGCCATTGAGCATGCGCTTGGTATTCTCGGCGCGTATCCGGTCCAGCGGCTCGCCAGTCAGCACATGCAGATGCCAGGGCTGGGTATTCATGGAGGAGGGTGCCCGGGCGGCCATTTCGATGACCTCTTCAAGCACTTTGCGCGGAACCGCCTGCTGCTTGAATGCGCGAATACTGCGACGACCAAACACCACGTCCTGGTAATTCACTGTTGATTTCCCCTTGGTCTCTTGCTATCTCTCTGCTATCGAGCTGCTTTCTTCCTGCTACTTCTTGGCTACCGTTGCCAGCGGTCGGGCCGCTGGCGAAGGACTTGACCCTCTGGCCGGTGTTGGCCCTTAAATCGGTGCGGTTTTCGCGGTGTGGGGTGGCCCTTAAACCCCGGTGATTCAGAGAAACCGGGGTCAGATGAAAGTTATTTCTGCTGACCTGGCCCTGCAGGCCGATGGCAACCTGATCATCACCTCCGCTGCCAATCAGGAACATAGCGAATACCGCTACCGGCGCAGCGACAAGAAGATCACCCGCGAAGACAGCATTATCGAGCAACAGGGTGCCGAGCTCCTGTCGGGCGGCGACATCAGCCTGATTGCCGGCAGTGATCTGGTCGCCGTCGCCAGCCGCATCGAAGCCACCCAGCAAGCCTACCTGATTGCCGGCAACCAGCTGGCCCTGCTGGCAGCGAAAGACCTGGATCACAGCTTTTACGAGAAAAAGGAAAAGGGCTCGTTCGGCCGTAAATCCTTCCGCAGCGACCAGGTCACCCGGGTTACCCAGCAAGGGACCGACATCACCAGCGGAGGCGATCTGGCGCTGATCAGCGGCGGCGACCAGACCTACCAGGCGGCGAACCTGCAAAGCGGCGAAGACCTGACCCTCAGCAGTGGCGGCAGCATCGCCTTTGAAGGGGTGATGGACCTGCATCAGGAAAGCCACGAAAAGAGCAAGAGCAGCTGGGCCTGGCAAAGCGCCAAGGGCAAGGGCAACACCGACGAAACGCTGATCCAGACGCAGATGCAGGCGCAGGGTGAGATGGTTATCCGGGCGGTGGAAGGGCTGCAGATTGATATTCGCGAGATCAACCAGCACAGCATCAGTCAGACCATCGATGCCATGGTCGCCGCACAGCCCGACCTGATGTGGATGAAAGAGCTGGAGCAGCGTGGCGATGTTGACTGGCGGCTGGTCAAGGAAATTCACGACAGCTTTAGCTACAGCCACTCCGGGCTGAGTGGTCCGGCGGCCATGGTTGTTGCCATTGTGGTGGCTTATTTTACTGCGGGTGCGGCGAGCGGCATGGTCGCGGGCATGGCAGGCGGCGCAGGGGCTACAGCCACGGCTGGAACCGCATGGGCTACGGCCACCGCCACAACTGCGGCGGGCTGGGCTAATGTCGCAGCTACAGCGGCTATAACCTCGGCCGCCAGTGGCGCCGCGATCAGCACGATCAATAACCGCGGCGATATCGGCGCAGTACTGAAGGACATCACCTCCAGCGATGCCTTGAAAGGCTATGTCGTGTCAGGCGTGACCGCCGGCTTCACCACCGGTGTGCTGGATCAGGCCTTTGGTGTTACCGGCGACAACATCAACCACGTCACCAAGGGCTTTGATCTGAGCAAGCCCGCCGAACTGATGCAGTTTGGTGCCTACCTTGGGGCGCAGGGCGGTGCCCAGGCGATGGCGCAAACTGCCCTGCTTGGGGGCAGCCTTGAGGAAAACCTGCAGGCGTCCCTGACCAGCCAGTTGCAGCACCTGCTGCAAGCCAGTGTATTCAATGCCGTGGGAGATTACGCGCAAGCCACCAATCTGGAGGATGGCAGTGCAGGGAAAATTGCTCTGCATGCCCTGGTGGGCGGCATGCTCAGCGAAGCCACGGGCGGCGACTTCACAACCGGAGCCCTGGCGGCCGGCGCCAATGAAGCGCTGATTGAGCAACTGTCGGGTGTTATCAAGGGTGACAAGTCGCTGGAACTGGCGGTGTCGCAGTTGATCGGCATCGCCGCCGCCACAGTCACCGGGGGTGATTATGCCAAGGCCGCGGAGCTGGCAAAGAATGCCACGGCGTATAACAGGCAGTTGCATATTGATGAAATTCGCTATGCCTCTGATGAGGAGCGTGTACAGCGGTATGCAGAACAGCAGGGGGTTTCGACGGATCAGGCGCGGCAGGAGCTGCTTAGAGCTGCGGCTGCCATGGTCGATCATGGTTGGACGGTATCACTGGATGAAGCCGGGGCGCTGAGCGCTGATGCACTGTACTTCTTGCAGGCAGAATTGCTTGTATCGCGCAATGACCTGTTCCAGGTGACAGAACAGGAATATTACAACGAACGGCTGGGCCTCAAGGAAATGCTTCACAGCCGTGAGGCTGTTGAAGCCTTGGTGCGCGATATAGCTCTGGTCGACCCTCTGGCCTATCGAACCAATCCTGAGTACTTCCATGAAGTGATGAATGCCAAGGGCGAAGGCAGTCAGGAAGGATTTGGCAATGTGGTTGGCGCGCCGGTTGACGCGGTAGTCTGGGCTGCTGGTGCGGTGATGTGCCCGAGCTGCGCCATGGACGATCTGTTGGCAGCCTGGGATGCGGTCAAGAATTTGCCGGAAGACCTGAGTTACAAGGGCTATCTGGATACGCTGCATATCATGCAGGGTGGTGGGGAAGAGGTTATCCGGCGCAATGCGGTGTCTTCGACAGAGCTGGGGATTGGCCTTGGGTTGGGCGCGTCTCCTGCGGGTGCACTTTCTGCCCGGGCGTTGATTCTGGAGAGGATAGAAAGGGGGGGCAGTTTTGTTGAGCTATACGGCCCGATGAATAAGGGGCCGCTGTCGGATGACATAGCAAAAACATTTCGTGGAGGAAGTTATCGAGAGATTATAACTACAGAGCCAGTTATTCTTTACCGGGTGATTAGTGATGATGGTAATCCAGAAGGAGGATACTGGACGAGAACTCAGCCGGCTGGCCCTGTGCAGTCTATTATCGATAGTGCCCTCGATCCAGTCTGGGGTAATACCGCTACGCGAGTCATAGAGATGGAAGTTCCGTCAGGTACTCGTTTGTTTGAAGGGGCCGCAGCGCCGCAGAGAGGATTGGTTGGAGGTGGTAATCAACTCTACTTTGATAAGGAAATAAATCCATTGGATCCAAACTGGATAAAAAAATGAGAAACTGTTGTGGCTGGGAGGAAATTATAGGTTTTCGGTCGCCTCGTGAGCATCAGGACTTTATTGCATGGATAGAAAGTCAGGTGGCTGACGGAGTTTGCGAAGAACTATGCGGTGTAGGTGACAACGTCACCGATAAGTGGAGGGACCGCCTGTTCAGATGTGTCGCCTCTGGCGATGTCTGGAAACTGTCATGTCCAGATCCGGGCTATTTTGCTGGCGCCTGGCGGCCTGTGGAATAACTCACAGGAGTCCGGCACTATCCTGGACAGCGCTGCGCATATCGAAGCGGCCAACGATCTCCACATGCGGGCTGGTGGCAATCTGGTCAATATGGGCAGCGTGCTGCAAGCAGGTGTCGACGCCCAACTCAGGGCAGGGCAGGATCTGATTGTCGCTGCCAGCAGTATCGATGCGGCGCAAGAGGCCTGGCTGGTGGCGGGTGGTCAACTGGCCCTGCTGTCTGCCGAAGACCTCGACTACAGCTTCTACGAGAAAAAGAAAAAGGGCTCGTTCGGCCGTAAATCCTTCCGCAGCGACCAGGTCACCCGCATCACCCAGCAGGGCACTGAGATCACCACCGGCGGTGACCTGGCGCTGATCAGCGGCGCTGACCAGACCTGCCAGGCTGCCAACCTGCAAAGCGGCGAAGACCTGACCCTCACCAGCGGCGGCGGCATCGACTTCGAAGGCGTCAAGGATCTGCACCAGGAGAGCCACGAAAAGAGCAGCAGCAACTGGGCGTGGCAAAGCGCTAAGGGCAAAGGCAACACCGACGAGACCCTGATCCAGACGCAGATGCGGGCCCAGGGTGAGCTGATTATCCAGAAATCGGCAGAAATCGGGGTCAGATGAGAATGGCACTAAGTTAAGCTGCTTTTGCACGATAGCGGTAGCGATGAGGGGCCTCGGTCATTTCATGTCTGTGCGTCGTCAATAAGCCATATGGCTTTGGCCTTCGTTTCACGCATCGGGGCTCGTGTCGTCCGGGTCGTTCTATAAGGAGATTTCCGATAATCGCCTCATACAGCGCAGCCATCAACCGACGCCTTTCTCTGGTACCCACATCTTGCCGACTCAGCGCTGGCTCCCATTGCCTCAGGGCTTGCACGCTCGCCTTGAAACTGATTTGACGTCTAGCGAGATTAGCTGACCTGCCTGCGTTGTTCATCAGCAGCCTGATCGCGTTGTAAGTAATGAGATACATCAGAATTTCTTTCGTAACCATGTCGG
>NZ_FOUI01000017.1 GCF_900114825.1 Halopseudomonas yangmingensis
ACGCCAGTCAGAACAAGAACGCCAATTGAAACCCAGACAAACGAATACAGAAATGTGGCATATCCGAGCGCATATACCTTTGCTGGATAGATTAGTCGCCATAGCCACATAGCCAATAATAGAGCCGAAAAAAATGACTTGGTCAGTGCGAACTGATATCCGTTTCTATGTAAGAAAAAATAATGGACAAATGAAATATTTTCCATTAGTGCATATGCTTTTGGTTTTTGATAGTACTTTATGATCAATCCGATATCTGAGATTAATATCATTGTGACGACGATTACTGCTAACAGCGGAAATATCCTTTTCAACTACTTTCTCCAGGAATGCATAACGCTGCCATCACCGGTGACAAAGCCGTAGCGAAGCGAAGGGTTTGGCATCCGGTGCATGGCCTGGTTATGTTTCGTTTGCAGGCAATTCAAGCTGCCTCTCACTTCGCCAGACTCGTATGAGCACAACCTCTCTAGCTTGCCTGAGATAGACAACTCGAAATGGCGCGTGAATCAATTCGCGAATATGATCCAGGTTGAATTCAGGAACAATACGGCCAGCATCAGGGTGGAGCTGAAGCATTTCGCTATGCTCCAAGATCGCAGCCACGAAATCATCACCGATATGTGGAACATCCTGCTCTTTGTAATACTCTTGAATAGCCTGTAAGTCCTCAAGAGCGGACTGTGCGATGCGTAATTCCATTTACTTGATGCCCAACGTTTTCTTGGCGTCCTCCAACGATACGGTGTTGCCCTCGCGAACATCCATAAGCCCCTGCGCCACCGCTTTTACAAACCGCAATTCCTCTGCACTTTTCTCATAATCCTCGAGCCCCTGCACAACCGCTACGCCGCGGCCACGGCTGGTAAGCAGGATTGGGCGATGCGTGTCCTGTGCTCGACCAACCACCTTTCCGGGATTGATCTTCAGGTCTGATAGAGGAATGACATCCTCGGAAAATTTCACTTGCATAGTGGTTACCTAGCCAACAATTTAGTGCTATTAATAGCACCATTTAACAGGTGCGGTCAAGAAACATAACAGTGATTAGACCGAACGCTCGACTAATACGCAGCCTAACATTCCGCTAGCAATATTGAGTTTTCTCTTGCAGATCAGTGTGTTACGCATCTTTCACTTCCTTCTGCTGCGACGCTATATCGAACGCGTTATAAGTCCGTTATAGCCGAATGCGACATAAGCCCGCGCTTCACAGCAGGTCGCCATAGGTGGGAGGAATGAATGCTTGTTTGAGATAAGCAAAGCATCCATGCCGCCGAGGGTGGGACTGCGCGTGAGCAGTTTTTTCCATAATGCTTTTTCCGCTGTTGATTGCCAAGGGTTTGATGGCAATTAGTGGCCGCTTCTGGCCGAAAGCAGACAAGAAATGGTGACAACTTTATTTTCAAACACACACCCCACTCTGGGCTCCCGGCTCCCTATCTCAAACACTTTGCATAACCCGGCACTTCGGAAACCCCGCGCATCCCCAAAACTGCTGCCCTGCTTTCGCCCCTGATTTCACCGTGCGAATCAGCATCGCACTACCGCATTTCGGGCACTGCCGTTCGGCTGTTGGATCACTCCGGCGCTTGAGGTTTTGCACATGCTCGCGGTGCGTGGCGAGCGTTGGTGCACGGCGGCCGGTTTGCAGGCATTGCAGCATGCTGTCGACGTCAGCCTCGCTGAATACCTGCTGCTGGAATGACTTGATGTAGCGAATAAAGCCTGTGCCCTGGGTGACGTTGACCGGCATGTCGGTTTTGAAGGTGCTGCCACCGACGAAGCTAATGACCGAGTGCAAGTGCTCGGGGTTTACGCCAAGGGTGGCTTCCAGGGCCTTGAGGTGCTTGTAGTTCTGCCGTAGCGGGTTCTGGAATTTATAAGTGCGTTTGTAGAGCTTCTGCGTCCAATGCGCCTGCTTTTCGCTGCCAAAGATCCAGCCGCGCATGTTCTTCGTTTCCAGCACGAAGATGCCGTAGCTCGAGAGGAATACGTGGTCGATCTGCGTGGTGCCGTCCGGTGTGTCCAGGGTGACGTTGTGCAGGCGGCGGTAGGTCTGCTGGTCCAGCTGCCAGTGGGCAAACAGCCGCACCAGAAGCTCGCCAATAATGCCCTTGACCCATGGCGACCTGAGCAGGCCGATTAACACTACGGCCGGGATAAACCAGGCCAGCATGCCCCAGACCTGGGCGATGATGGGTGAGAAGTCCATTTCCTGTCCTTCAGTAATCCTGAACTATCCGGATAGTACCGAAAGCAGGCAGCAATCGGCGAGTGACCTCGCAGGTGTCGTGGCTGAGCCGGCTGTTCAGGCTAATGTTGCCTTTCGGCCTAAGGCGAACCACCTCAGCTAGCCCCTGCCGTAACAATCCAATCCGCGAAATAGGGGTCTTCCAACTCGTATTGCCCTTGGGCAACCGATGCAATATGGCCGTCCCGACGTAACCGGTTCACGGCATTTTGTACTGGTGCGGTATCCAGGATGTCCAGTCCCAGCTGCTCGGCAATATGGGCCCGTGCTTCGGCTGTGTAGAGTCCCACTCCGCCGTGGAGGATGATGTATTTCAGCACCAGCCTGTCGATCGGCTTGAGGGTTTCCCAGCTGGCCCTGTAGATGTCTTGCTGGGAGTTGTCCGCCAGATACAGATCAGTGACAGCCATTATATCGGTGCCGCCGTGGGTGATCAGCATATCGATCACTCCGCGAAAGTCATAAGGCACCTTCTTCACCGCCCGAAATGCTTTGGCGCATTCGTTGATGTTGAGCGTGCGCCCAGTGGCCTGCCTGAACACCCCGGCGGTGTATTCAAGATAGGCGTGGCCGAAGGTCGGCAGGTCGATCTGTTGCGAGCTGCTGAACAAGGCGGCGTTGCGTCGGGCAAAAAGTCTGCGCAGACCATCACGGCTTGATCCGGTGTAGAGCACACGCACTCTGTCTCGGTTGAGATCGATGATTCCCCGTAGCGCAAAGATGATGGGCTCGAACTTTCTGTCGCTAGCCAGATGCTGCACTTCATCCAGTGCCAGCAGCAACGGCCGTCCGTCTTCCAACAGCAACTCGAACAGTTGCTGGATGATGTCCAGCTTGTCCGCGCTGCCCTTATCCTCCAGCGTAAAGCCCGCGCCACCAATGGGAGTGTCTATGCTGACTTCTTTGATCCTGCTCAGCGCGGTCTTGAATTTTGCGGTTCGCTTAAGACTGGCTAAAGCTCTATTAAGGCCTACTATCAGGCTATCGGCCGGGTTCTGCTTCCTGTCCCAGAAGTTCACATAGGCAGTCAGGTAGCCCTGCTCTTCAGCCAACGGAAGGAGATCCTTGTTCACGAACTCGGTCTTGCCCATCCGGCGGGGAGCAAACAGGGTCAGCGCTATTGTGGCTCCGACCTGGAAACGATCCATCACTTGCTCGGCCAGCTCGGCTCTTGGGAAGTGCCAGTTGAGGGGGGCGGTCATCTTAGCAGCCTGTAGTAAATTGACTTACTAAATTAGTAATCGAAACTACTAAAGTCAACTAAAGGTTCAAGCGCGCAGTTCTGATGCAACCACCGGATCAGGCGCACACTCGCTGATGATTTCGCGGACACCGGGCGTACCTACCGAGGGCGCGGCCTGCTTCAGAAATGGCGAGATGAGTACTATCCGGCGGTCAACAGTGCCAGGGTCGTCTGGTCGCGGAACGTGCGAGCTGGAGGCAGGCGTCACTGGGCGAGTGTATTCGTTGGTCCCATAGCTGCGCCGATTGTTCCGGCTATTCGGCTGATTGTAATGCACCACTGCTCTAGCAGGGGTACTCCCTATGGCCGTTGTTTTGGTTTCAGCGCTTCTTTGCCAGTAACTCGGAGCGGCCAATCACCTCTCGGCTTCGTTCTGGTTTGCGCGGGCCTGAGAAGCCGGCTTCATTGATGGCGGCATCCAGACCGCGGAAATGCGGGGCGGCTTTGGGGCTGCGCAATGTCTCCATGCCCTCATTCCAGGCGTGCACCATATGCTTGGCCACATCCCGCCAGGCAGGCTCATTGCTAGCGGCCACGATCACTTCCCTGCCGACTTCTACAGCGGATTCGCAGAGCTGTTCGACCATAGCCGCATACTGGCGCGGTGGAATACCCAGGACGGCTTTGAAAAAGGTTTCAAGCGAGCGGCCTGGTGTCCAGGTTTGTCTTCCGCCCACGGACAGGCCAGGTGGATTGGTGGCGAAGCGTGGGTAGGCTTGGGTGGTCACCAGGTCATATACCGGGGTAAAGGCCACGTCAGCCAGTGAGGTGTAGAACAGTGCGATGTTCTTCGCGTGGCAGTCGGCATTACGCACCACATAGTTGGTCAGCAGCTGCCAGCCCAGGTGCTCGCGTTGCGCTTGCAGACGGTCAGCAGGAATGTAGGGCCTTGTGGCATTCCATACCCGCTCAGTGGTGGGCGCGTATTTCTCATGGGGCGGTAAACCCAGCAGACCACAGGCATCTTCGACGCCGCAGCAGGGAATACCTTGTTCGTCTACGTCGAAGCGATCCACTACCAGGACTTTGCCGTCTTCAGACATGCGACAGGAGGCCACCGGCACGACATTCAGCCGCGCCAGTACGCGCATTGTGTAGAACTCGTTGAAGCCCAGATATAGGGTGCTGTCATCGGAACCCTTGATGATGTGCAAGCCGGTGCGCAGGGTCGGCTTGCCCAGCGGCTCGCGAGGTTCGGCGGAGTCGCCGGCAATGAACTTAGGCACGACCCCCGAGACAGCAACCCGGGCGTATTGCCGCACCAGTGCGGCGAACCGTGCCAGGCTTCTTCGCGAACCGGCATCGTCAGGCTGACAAAGTCTTCGGCTGCCGTACCTGGCAGGTATTTCAGTACGTATTCATCGCGCTCTCGATACAGCTTGGCAACCAGCCTTGAGCTGACGTGGACGTCGAGGATCATGCTCAAGCACTCCCTGATCGCTGCTCGTTGAGGATGTCTTCAACTGTGCGCTGGTGTCCGGCCTTAACCAGTTTCAGGTCGTAGCCAGCGGCTTCCAGCAACCGAACCAGGACCGAAACACTCATATCGCCTTTGGCCAGTGTTTCCATGCGCGCCACGGTGGTGCGCGAGACGCCGGCTCGGCTGGCCAGCGCCTGCTGGCTCAGCTTCGCATCACCACGCGCCTGTTTCAGCATTTCGGAAACATCGTAGAGAGAAGTCATTTGTAGCCCTTGGGCAGCAAGAATTCAGGTAATTTCTGGAAATGTAGCTCCTAGGCTACATTAGAACAAGTGGTGTACAGGTTGATTTGTAGCCCAAAGGATACATAATGCGCTTTCCATGGCTAATTTGTATCCTACGGGCTACAAAAATTCAGCCCCGCCAACTGAAATGACTTACGCCAGGATGTATGAATTTCACTAGCCTGCGGGTTTTATGAGCAGAGAGGGGAATGCCATGACAGTGGAGCACGAAGAACCTTGCTTTATCGATGATGACGGCCCGAGCAGTGATTTGCCGCCGATGCCAACCCTGACCAATGCACGGGAGCTGTTCGGGTTGCGCGAGGGTGAGACCCTGGCTGAGGCCATAGCAAGGCAGCCAGCGTCTGAGGGGAGAACTGATCGCCCAACTTAGCTACTCTAGTGCCAGCGAATTCTTCCGGTCTGCGACGAAGCGGACCACATAACCCTGCAGGAGAACACAGTGTCAGCTACCAACATTGCACTTACCTCGACCATCAGCGAAGACAACACGCTGGAACTGGCCTTGCGCGAGATCGATATCCCGCAGCCGGGGGAGAATCAGATCGTCATCCGTGTCGAAGCGGCGCCGATCAACCCGTCTGACCTCGGCGTGATGTTCAGCGTCGCCGACATGACCACGGCCAAACAGTCCGGCAGCGCCGAGCGTCCGGTTATCCATGCCGAGGTTCCGGCCAAGTTCATGGGGGCGGTGAAAAAGCGCCTCGGCAAGGCCATCCCGGTCGGCAATGAGGGTGCCGGCACTGTCGTCGCTGCCGGCTCGTCAGCCGCGGCGCAAAGCCTGATGGGCAAAACCGTTGCCTTTATTGGCGGCGGCAGCTACCGCCGCTACGTCTGTGTGAATGTGCAAAGCTGTCTGGAACTGGCGCCGGGTACCACGGCAGTCGAAGGCGCCTCCAGCTTTGTGAATCCGCTGACGGCCTTGGCCATGGTGGAAACCATGCGCGCCGAAGGCCACAAGGCGATTGTCCACGCCGCCGCCGCCTCCAACCTCGGGCAAATGCTCAACCGCATCTGCATGGCCGATGGCATCGATCTGGTGAACATCGTCCGCAAGCCGGAACAGGAGGCCCTGTTGCGCGACATGGGGGCCAAATACGTGGTCAATTCCAGTAGCGACAGCTTTATGGCCGACCTGACCCAGGCCTTGATCGAGACCGGCGCCACCATCGCCTTCGACCCCATTGGTGGCGGTCGTCTGGCCAGCGATATTCTAACCTGCATGGAAGCCGCCGTTTCGCGCAACATCACCGAGTACAGCGTGTATGGCTCTGACATCTACAAACAGGTGTATATCTATGGCGGCCTGGATCGCGGCCCCATCACCCTGAACCGCACCTTCGGTTTTGCCTGGGGTGTGAACGGTTTTCTGCTGTTCAATGCGCTGGGCAAACTGGGCATGGAAACCAACATCGCCATGCGCAAACGCGTAGCGGCTGAAATCAAGACCACCTTCGCCAGCCACTACACCCACGAAGTCTCCCTGGCCGGTGCCCTGCAACTGGATGCCATCGCGGCTTACGGCAAAATGGCGACCGGCGAGAAGTACCTGATCAAGCCGCAGACCTGAGGTTGAGGGCTGAGGTTATAGAAGCACAAAAAAAGAGGGCGCCAGGCGCCCTCTTCTCTTCCGGGTGGTCAGTTATGCGCTGACCGGTTTTGGCTCTTGTCTGTCCACCATGTCCTTGCCCAGCCGGGTCCAGGTCAGCAGGAAGCACAGCGCGCTGGCCGCGTACAGGCAAGCCATGATGACCATCGAGGTTTGCAGGCTTTGCGCGTAGACCTGTCCGCAGACCTGCTGCAGCTCCTCGCCCAGTTGACCGATCACCTTCGGGTGGCACTGGTTGCGTGCCAGCTCGCCCGCCGCTACGCCAAGCTCGGCGGTGCCGGAGCTGAAGAAGATGTCGGAGATCAGGCCAATGAACAGCGGGCCGAAGCCGTAGCCAATCAGGTTGACCAGCAGCAGCATCACCGCTGTGGCCATGGCGCGCACGCGCATGCTGACCACGCCCTGGCCGATGGTGTACTGGGCGGCCAGGTAGCCGTACTTCACAAAGCCGCCGATGATCAGGCCAATCGCTGCATAGAGCAGATTGTCGGTGGTGAAGGCGAAGATATAGAAGGGCACCGACAGTAACAGGCCTGCCGCCGGTACCCAGGCGATGGCGCCCGGGTGCTTCTTGTAAATCCTGGTCGCCAGCCAGCCGGTAGCGAAGGTGCCAACGGCGGCGGACAGGGCAACCGGCGTGTTGATCCAGATCGCTGCCTGACCGGCGGTGATTTCATAGGTGCGCACCAGAAAGATCGACTGGAACGAGGAGATACCGTAACCGCAGAAGGCGGCGATGGTGGCGCCGGCGGTCATCAGCCAGAAGGCCGGCTTGCCCATCAGCTCCCGGATCGCCTCGCCAAGGCTGGCTCGTTCCTTTTTAGTGGCTTGCGGCGGATCGGTGTAGCCGCGCGGCGGCTCCTTGACCGTGAGTTTGAAAACCAGGGCGACCAGCAAGCCCGGCAGACCGACCACGAAAAACGCGGTGCGCCAGTCGAAAGCGTCGGTAACCCAGCCGCCGACGATGTTGGCGACCATGGTGCCGAGCGTTACGCCCATGGCGTAGAAGCCGAGTGCCTGGGAGCGCTCACGCGGGATGAAATAGTCGGCGATCAGCGAGTTGGCCGGCGGCGTACAGCCGGCTTCGCCAATACCCACACCGACGCGGCACATCAGCAGAATCCAGAAGGCGCCGATGGTCACCGAGCCGATGGTGACTTCCATCGCCAGGCCGCAGAGCGCGGTCATCAGCGACCACAGGGCCACGCAGACGGTCATGATCCATACACGGTTGGCGACATCGGCATAGCGCGCCAGCGGGATGCCGACGGCGGTGTAGAGCAAGGCGAAACCGAAGCCGGTGAGCAGCCCGAACTGGGTGTCGGTAATCCCCAGATCCGGTACCAGATCAGGGCCGACCACCGCCAGCAGGGCGCGGTCGACGAAATTCAGGATGTAGATAAAGGTCAGCGCGAACAGCACATAATTGCGGTACGCCTTGGAGCCGTAGCCGGTCAACGGGCCTTGGGCTACGGCCTCAGTGATAGGTCTCATGGACATTACGCCTTCTAGCTATGTTGTTATAGGTCGATGCGGGCTGTGAGCGCACACTCATGTGACCCAATGCCGGCCAATGCCAGCACTCAGACTCATACGGGTCACCACCAGCGTGATATTACGGTGTAACCGGGCATCAGCGGGGAATGATCGTTCCAAACAGTCTTTTTGAATGCCAGCACATAAGAGAATGGCATACCTGAAGCAACCTCGGCCGGGTATTTATTCCCCCAGTGCCGCCGCACACAGTTGCCTGCGCAGCCACTGCAGTGCAACCGAGGCATCCTGCTGGCGATGCCTTGCTCAGGCATCTGGGCGAGGTGGCGGAGCAGCTGATCCCGGCTAACTCCAGCGGGCCTTTGAATAACTGAACACCGGCAAGGACAGCTTCCAGCGGATTGCCGCCATTCTCAGCAAAAGACCGACACTGAAGGCCGCCAGCAGCGTGATATTTTCGCTGGCACCCCGGTCCAGCAGCTCGAGATAGAGCAAAGCGACTACCAGGGAGACGCTGGCATAGAGTTCATGGCGCAGCACCTGGGGAGTCCGGTTGCACAGCAGGTCGCGAATAATGCCACCGAAAATACCGGTCGTTATTCCCGCCATGACGACCACTACGGTGTCGTAGCCCAGCCCGAGTGCCACATTGCAGCCAATCACGGTAAAGGCCACCAGACCAATGGCATCCAGCACCAGAAATAACTGATGCAGGCGGCGCATGAAACGCGCGATCACTATGGTCGCCAGACCGCCGGTAATGGTCATGTAGATATATTGCGGATGCTGGGTCCAAGTTACCGGGAAGTTGCCCAGCAGGATATCCCGTACCGTGCCACCACCCAGAGCGGTAAAGAAGGCAATCACGACGACACCGAACAGATCCATATTACGACGCCCGGCAGCAAGTGCTCCGGACATGGCTTCGGCGGTTATGGCAATCATATAGACAGAGGTCAGCACACAGTTCTCCTGCGTTTCTGTGGCCTCTCCCCCTGTCCTTGATACCTGAGAGTTTACGGGGCATAAGCCCTGCTTGCCCCTTCGGTGGGCTGCTGTGCAGCCTCTCTCCAGACGGCGTTGAATGATACCCGCAGTAACTGTGCCTGAGCGTTTATGGGAGTTTGCGCCTTCGGCGGGGCAGAGCCCTCTCTCCTGCGGTGGCATGCATCATAGCGCATCCAATCGTGTCTGGCTGGCAGGAAAAAGTCTGATTACCACAACTGAATACCAAACCGCCGGACCAGCAGGGCAAACAACACAAAGCAGAAACTGGTCAGCAGTAAATAACCCGCCATGCCCAGCCAGAAGCCGACCCGCGACAACAGAACCGGAAAGACCAGCAGAGCGGGTAGCGTGGGAATGACATACCAGAAGGTATACCAGGCATGGTTGGCAATTTTCTGCTCCGGCTGCTGTTCAACGTACAACCAGATCAGCGTCAGCACCATGACCAACGGCAAAGCGGCAATCAGACCGCCAAGACGATCACTGTACTTGGCGGCTTCGGACACCAGAATCACGACCAGAGCTGTGATCAGATACTTGGTGAAAATCCAGGTCATGAAAGGCTCCGCAGGGTTGAGGGCATTCGCTCAGAGATACTTGGTGATCAGCTTGAAGTCGTCCAGCGCAGTGTTATCGCCACGCTCGCTGGCCGCTGTCACGGCATGATCAAGGCAGTGGTCAATATGATCCTGAATCAGGGTACGCTTGGCCTGACAGACCGCTTTTTCCACCGCATGCAGCTGCTGGGCTAGGTCAACACAAGGACGACCGCGCTCAATCATGCCGACGACGCTGCGCAAATGGCCCTCGGCCCGCTTCAATCTTTTGATGATGTCGCCATGACTTTGGTGCTGATGGGCGTGTGTTTGCTCGCTCATGCCTTGAGTCTCATGCATCGATGAATTACTCTCGCATGCTATCACCTGGGGGGGGATATGGCAAACCTGCGACCCTTGCGGTAATACTCGCTATTCAAGCCCCAACCGAGCCAGATCATGCTCAGTAAACCCATCAGTGCCAAAGTTGTTTTTGCCCTAGCTCTGGCCATGCTGATGGCCTGGTCCGGGCATACCTCTGCGCTGTTTACAGGGGCCTCTCAGTCCGTCCAGGCCGACAAAGACCCTGCGTATTCCCATGCGCACCACGCCTATGTCTGTGCCGCCTGTACCGATCACTTCCATTCCTCGCTAACCGCCGACCATCTGCATGAAACGCCGCACCTGAGTAGCCTGCTCAGCCTTGACGCCCTGTCAGAAGGCCGAATGCCGATGGAAGCGCTTCACTATTTCTTTCCTCCGGGTCCGCTGTTTCTGATTGAGCGGCCACCACGGACAAGCGTCATTCTCTGATGCTGGCCGCCGTGCGGCCCAAGTTCCCTTAAATTCAGGACTCAACCATGCATTCGCTATCTTTGGGTGCAATGGGCGCATCTGCTCTGCGCCCGACGCGCTGGTTTCTACTACTGCTATTTGCGGCATTGCTGTTTCTCGGCATGCCTGATGCATTGGCCCACGCTGTTGCCGAGGGCGACAAGGGCTTTATCCAGGAAAGCTCCGGGGTGATGGTACTGCCGTTCATCTACATGGGCGCCAAGCACATGATCACCGGCTACGACCATCTGTTGTTTCTCTTCGGGGTGATATTCTTTCTCTACCGTCTGAAAGACGTGGCTCTCTACGTCACCCTGTTTGCCATGGGTCACACCGTAACGCTGCTGTTTGGCGTGCTGGCGGAAGTCAGCATCAGCGCCTATGTGATCGACGCCATCATTGGTTTCTCGGTGGTATACAAGGCCCTGGATAACCTGGGCGCATTTCAGCGCTGGCTTGGTTATCAGCCCAATACCAAAGGCGCTACGCTGATTTTCGGCCTTCTGCATGGATTCGGCCTGGCTACCAAGATTCAGGAATACGAAATCTCGCCCGATGGCCTGATTCCCAATCTGATCGCCTTTAACGTCGGCGTTGAAATCGGCCAGCTGCTAGCCTTGAGTGCCATTCTGATTGTCATGGGCTACTGGCGACGCACCGCCAGTTTCTGGCGCCATGCCTATACCTCCAACGTTGCCATGATGAGCGCCGGTTTCCTGTTGATGGGTTACCAGCTCACCGGCCTGATCGTCTCTCAGTAAGGAATTCTCAATATGTTCAATAGCCAACTTCCAACCCAGAGCGAATTACCGACCAGCCGCCAGCTGCTGCGCTCAACCCTACTGGCGCTGATCGCCGCCGGCGTGCTACTGGTGACCGTAGTCATGCCGGCGGAATACGCAATCGACCCCACCGGAGCCGGTCGTATGCTGGGCTTGACCCAGATGGCCGAAGTCAAGCTGCAACTGGCCGAAGAAGCCGCTGCGGATGCCGCTGCGCCTGTCACACCTGCTGCAGTGGAGATTGCGCCAGAGACTGTTGAGGTTAACCAACCGGCAGTGATTGAGGTAGTAGAGCCTGACACGCAACGGCAGAAGCATGAAATGAGCTTTTCCCTGGCCCCAGGTCAGGGCGCTGAAATCAAGGTGGAGATGCTCAAGGGAACCCAGGTGGCTTACTTCTGGACAGCCAATGGCGGCGTGGTCAACTACGATACCCATGGCGATCCCTACAATGCGCCCCGTGAGTTCTACCATGGTTATGGCAAGGGACGCGCCACACCCGAAGATAAGGGTGTACTGGAAGCAGCCTTCGACGGCCATCACGGCTGGTTCTGGCGCAATCGCAGCAATAAGCCCGTTACCGTTACACTGCAAACCGAGGGCAATTACATCGCTATCAAACGGGTAATCTGAGAAATTCGGGGCCAGGTTTGGCTTAGCCTGGCCCCGAATGCGGAAACCTTGTCAGTTTCATCAGCCGGCCTTTTTTGGCCGTGGACAACACTCCGTCGCCCCCGCCCTAGCCCAGCCACCACAGCCCAGCCGCCATCAACGCCGGAACCAGCAGGCTTTGCAGTACGTTACTGCGCAGCGCGCTGAGCAGGTTGCCGGTGGCGCGGCTGTGCCAGAGGCTGTGCAGGCCGAGTAGAAAGGCCGGGGTGGCCAGCAGGCTGGCGACCGGCAGCCAGCCACAGCTGACCGACAGCAGCAGGGTTGCAAGGGCCAGCAGCCAGTTGGCGGCGTAGACGCAGCGCGCCAGTTCAGTGCCGTAGCGCAGCACCAGATTGTCGCGGCCAACCCGGCGGTCGGCGTCGCGGTCGGGGAACTGGTTGAGCAGCAGCAGGTTGTTGATCAGCGCCCACAGCACCAACCCGGCGGCCAGCCCGCCCGCCGTGTATTCGCCAGCCAGTACCCGCTGGCTGCCGAGCAGCATCAGCAGACCAAAGCCAGTGCCGGGGGCAATCAGGCTGAGCCAGCGGTTACGGGTGATCCAGGGCGTATAGCAGGCCACCAGCAGTATCCCGGCAAGCCCGATCGGCAACAGGCCGGGGCCGGTTTTCCAGCTCAGCCACAGGCCAATCAGCACCGTTAGCAACAGCAGGCTTAGTCCCAGCCACAACGCCGCCGGGGCAGACTGCGGGTGTGCCGGCAGGTAGCCGCTGCCGCCACTGAAGGGCGTGCGCCGGGTATGCAGATCCAGCCCGCTGCGAAAGTCGGCGTATTCATTCAGCACATTCACCGCGCCATGCGCGGCAACAGCACCCAGCAGCACCAGCAGCCAGCCGCTGCCCGCCAGTTGCTCCGGCGGGGTCAGTGCGGCAGCCAGTGCCACTGTGACCAGCGCCAGCAGCAGAAACGGCGGGCGCAGGGTCAACAGCAGGCCCATGTTCAGTCGATCCGCTCGAACTTGAGATCCCACACCCCATGCCCGAGCCGTTCGCCACGGCGTTCGAACTTGGTCATCGGGCGTTCTTCGGGGCGCGGTACCCAGCTGCCGTCGGCGGACAGGTTGCGGTAACCGGGGGCGGCGTTCATCACCTCGAGCATGTGCTCGGCATAGGCCTGCCAGTCGGTGGCCATGTGGAAGATGCCACCGATCTTGAGTTTCTGCCGGACCTTGTCGGCAAAGGCCGGCTGTACGATGCGCCGCTTGTGGTGCTTTTTCTTGTGCCAGGGATCGGGGAAAAACAGCATCAGGCGATCCAGGCTGGCATCCGGGATGGCCTTGTCCAGCACCTCGATGGCGTCGCAGTCATACACCCGCAGGTTGCTGATGCCGGCCTTGAGCACGCCGTTGAGCAGCGAGCCGACGCCGGGGCGGTGCACTTCGATGCCAATAAAGTCCTGCTCAGGGGCCTTTTCCGCCATTTCCAGCAGTGACTGGCCCATGCCGAAGCCGATTTCCAGGCTGCGCGGGGCGCTGCGGCCAAACAGCTGATCCAGATCCAGTCGGCCCTGTTCAAGGCTCAGGCCAAATTGCGGCCAGCCCTGCTCGATACCGCGCTGCTGGGCTTCGGTCATGCGCCCGGCGCGCATCACAAAGCTCTTGATGCTGCGGCGGTGTTCGGCGGCGACGGGGCTGTCGCTCTCTGGCTTGTCGGTGAGGCTGTCAGACATCGGATTTCTCAGAAAAAGGTGCCGTCAATCGGGGATGACGCGCTGGCGTAGAGTTTGCGCGGCATGCGCCCGGCCAGGTAGGCGGCGCGGCCGGCGAGGATCGCGTGCTTCATCGCTTCGGCCATCAGCACCGGCTGTTTGGCGTGTGCAATGGCGGTGTTCATCAGTACTCCGGCGCAGCCCAGTTCCATGGCGATGGTGGCATCCGAGGCGGTGCCGACGCCGGCGTCGACCAGTACCGGTACTGTGGCTTCCTCAAGAATGATGCGCAGGTTCCAGGGGTTGCAGATGCCCATGCCGGAGCCGATCAGGCCGGCCAGCGGCATGACCGCGACGCAGCCCATGGCTGCCAGTTCGCGGGCGATGATCGGGTCGTCGCTGGTGTAAACCATTACGTCGAAGCCGTCCCGGATCAGCACCTCGGCGGCCTTCAGGGTTTCCACCACGTTGGGGAACAGGGTTTTCTGGTCGGCCAGCACTTCCAGCTTGACCAGCTTGTGGCCATCCAGCAGTTCGCGCGCCAGTCTGCAGGTGCGCACGGCATCGTCGGCGGTGTAGCAGCCGGCGGTGTTCGGCAGGATGGTGTAGCGGTCCGGCGGGATCACGTCGAGCAGGTTCGGCTCGTCGGGGTTCTGGCCGATATTGGTGCGGCGGATTGCTACGGTGACTATCTCGGCGCCGGAGGCTTCGATGGCCTGGCGGGTTTCTTCCAGGTCCTTGTATTTGCCGGTGCCGACCAGCAGCCGTGAGTTGTAGCGAACACCGGCGATTTCAAAGGCATCCTGGGCAAGATCGGTCATGCGGGGCGGTCTCCGGTTGAAAGGTGGCGAACAGCGGGGAGCAGGCAGCGGGTCAACCGCCGCCAATAGCGTGGACGATTTCCAGCCGGTCTCCCTCGCTGAGTTGCAGCTCGGCGTAGCGGCTGCGCGGGACGATTTCCAGATTGTGTTCGACGGCCAGCCGCTTGCCGGCCAGCCCGAGCTGTTCGAGCAGTTCGGCCAGAGTCATCGGTTGCGACAGGTTGTGAGGTTGACCGTTAAGCAGGATCTGCATGGGCATTCCGGTGAAACTATGGACAGGCAGGGCATGATAGCGCGGATTGAGCCATTTTCCGAGGGTGATGCCTCCTCAGTCGATGGTCTCAACCACGGCCTGCGCTGATCGCACGGCCGATTCCAGCAACGGCACCCCTGCATGCGCCCAGGAGCCGCAGAAGAATACCCGACGGCCCGGCCGTGCGTGCCATTCGCGTAACTGTTGGTGAACCCGTGCAGTTCCGCCATGCACCACTGCCCGCTGTAACGGAATACGCGCCAACACCAGTTCCGGGGCCGGTTCGCAGAGCGGATTCCATGTCTGCAATACCGGTGCGCAGCCCATCAGCGTAGGCTCCACCGCATTCACCCAGACGCTGAACATCGGCTGGCTTAACTGACGGTCTGTCTGGAAGTTCAGCGCCGTCCAGTCCTGCTGGCGTTGCGGCATGAACCGCAGATCGCGATGCACCCACAATTCGCCGCGATCAAAGCGGATATCGGCCAGCACACGGCGCTCCTCGGCGAACTGTGCCGGATCCAGAAAGCCCAACTGGTTACTCTGTGTGGCCACCACCGCGCGCTCGAAACAGCCTCCCTCGCCACGCGCATTGCGGACCAGCACGCTATCGCCCTGCAAGCACAGCTGCTCCACCGGGCTGCCTGCATGGATCGGCAAGTCTTTCGCCAGGGCCTGTACCAGGGCCGAGGTGCCGCCATTCAGACGGCATAACCCGCCGCCATGCAGAATACCCTCCAGCAACTGCAACAGGCCGGCCGCCGGCCAGGCCAGCAGGTGCTCTTCGGAACAGGTGCATATGGTAGTCAGCACCGGCAGTACCAGCCCTCGCCAGAACAGGGGATCAAACGGCTGTATCTGTAAGGCCTGCGCCAGCGTAAGCTCCGGCTGCTCCTGCAACTGCCTGGTCAGCCTGCGCAGTTGCCAGAGACCCCGCGCCATACCCAGAGCGCGGCGGTCCAGATATCGCCACTCACCAACCCAGGGCCAACCCAGTATCGGCAGACGGCCAGTACGAAACCAGGTCTGCCGGTCAGTCCAGCTGCAAGACAGCGGCGTGCTTACCGGAAAGGTTCCCACGCCAACCTCATGCGCCAGTGCCAGCACACTGGGCCAGGCCTGCGGGCTCATGACCCGCAACGGCACATCAATCACGCCGCCATCCACCTGCAGGCGATGGGCATCCATACCCCAGCCCTGATGCGCCTCGAACAGGGTTACCGCATAACCCCGTTGACGACACAGCCAGGCTGCTGCCAATCCGGCCATACCGCTACCTATAACCGCCACACGCCCTTTCATCAGCCCGCCCCCCGCTCACTGCAACCAGACTAGCACGCGCACCCTGGTGGTTTGACCCCGGGGCAGGCCTGCGGACTATACTGCGCGCACATTCCTCGCATTATATTGCCCATGAAACGCCTGTTTCGCCTGATCCTGACTGCCCTGCTGGCCCTGATTCTGCTGAGCCTGCTGCCGGTGCTGGCCATGCGTTGGCTGCCGCCACCGGGCTCCATGCTGATGCTCGAACGCAGCTGGCAGGCACGTGGCGACGCCCAGTTCGGTCTGCAGCATCAATGGGTTGATTGGGAGCGCATCCCCGACAACCTGAAAATGGCGGTGATTGCGGCCGAAGACCAGCACTTTGCCACGCACCATGGCTTCGATCTGCCGGCAATTCGCGCGGCCTTTAGCCACAATCGCAGTGGTGGACGCCTGCGTGGTGCCAGCACCATCAGCCAGCAAACCGCCAAGAATATGTTCCTCTGGTCCGGCCGCAGCTGGCCGCGCAAGGCCCTGGAAAGCTGGTTCACCCTGTGGATCGAGCTGCTCTGGCCAAAACAGCGCATCCTTGAGGTGTACCTGAATATTGTCGAGTGGGATCACGGGGTGTTTGGTGCCGAAGCAGCCAGCCAACATCACTTCGGCACCGGTGCCAGCTACCTGTCGGACCGCCAGGTGGCGCTGCTCGCGGCGGTGTTGCCCAATCCGCGGCAGTGGAGTGCCAGCCAGCCATCGGCGCATGTGCGCCAGCGTGCCGACTGGATTCAGCGACAAAGTCGTCAACTGGGCGGGGCGCATTACCTGCGCCAGTTGGAGCGCAACGGACAGAGCCAGGACTGGCTGAAATGGCTGCGCCCGAGCCATTGGCTGGGATTGGTGAAGGACTGATCAGGGCTCTTCGCGCAGGCCGAACATCATCGAGTGGGCATCCTCGCCGCTGACCGCCACCACCAGCCCCTGCTTGGCGTAGACCCAGGCCTGATCGCCCTCGCCCAGCTCCAGACGCATATCCGGGTTGCCCCAGCTGCCCTGCACATAGCGCAGCTCCACCGGCTGCTCCGGGATCATGCTCAGGCGCAGGATCGGTTGTTGCGCCAGTGGCATGCCAAGCGCGGCATCCAGCGGCAGGTCGCGCATGCCGGGTTGCCAGGCCTGCGCCTGCACCAGGCTGTCAAGCTGCGCCAGCTCCAGCCCGACCACCGCCTGCAGGCGCCAGCTCTGCCCGTCGCTGCGCAGGTGGTGGCGACTGACCAGTAATGGCTGGTCGTCGGCACTGATCAGCCACAGTCGACCTTCCCCGGCGGCCGGCGCCAGGTCACCCAATTGCAGGCGCTGGTCCTGCAGTGGCTGCCACAGGCTGTCGGCATAGTTCTGGCTCCAGTCCAGCGGCTTGAGCGCGTCGTAGCTGCCCATCCAGCGCCCCATCACGAAGAACGCCAGCAGCACCACGCTGAGCAGGGTGGCAATGCGTACGCCGCGTCTGATGTCCATGCGTGTTTCTCCAAACAAAAAGGGCATCCATTCCGGATGCCCCTGTTACTGCGTTGACTGATCAGAGACTGGCCTGCAGGCTCTTCTTCAGCTTGTTCATGGCGTTCTTTTCCAGCTGGCGGATGCGCTCGGCGGATACCTGGTACTTGGCCGCCAGCTCGTGCAGGGTGGCCTTTTCCTCGGCCAGCCAGCGCTGGTAGAGGATGTCACGGCTGCGCTCGTCGAGGCTGGCCAGACCGTCCTGCAGGTGACCGACCGAGTTGTCCGACCAGTCCGCCGTCTCCAGCATGGTGGCCGGGTCATAGCGCTTGTCTTCGAGGTAGTGCACCGGGGCGTAGGCGGCATCGTCGTCATCGTCGGCGCCGGCATCAAAGCCCAGATCCTGACCATACAGGCGACTTTCCATCTCGCGCACTTCGCGCGCGGCCACACCCAGATCCTCGGCTACCGCATTGACTTCGTCGTGGGTCAGCCAGGCCAGTTTTTTCTTGGCGCTGCGCAGGTTGAAGAACAGCTTGCGCTGGGCCTTGGTGGTGGCGACCTTGACGATGCGCCAGTTGCGCAGGATGAATTCGTGGATCTCGGCACGGATCCAGTGCACCGCGAAGGACACCAGACGCACACCCATTTCCGGGTTGAAGCGCTTGACTGCCTTCATCAGGCCAACGTTGCCTTCCTGCACCAGATCGGCCTGGGCCAGGCCATAGCCGGAGTAACTGCGGGCGATGTGCACGACAAAACGCAGGTGCGACATGACCAGTTGACGGGCGGCGTCCAGATCCTCGTGGTAGTACAGGCGATCCGCCAGCTCCCGCTCTTCCTCGGCGGTAAGGATCGGAATGCTGCTCACGGTCTGGACATAAGCGTCCAGATTCGCGCCTGGAACCAGGTTATGTACGGGCTGCAAGGCAGTAGTCATGTACGGACTCCCGGAAAAATTCGACAGCAACTATATCACTGCCCGATCAGACTGTGTAAAGGCAGGGAAAGTTCAGCCGCAGCGCGCTACTGCGGCTCAATCTCGCGGATATGCCGGGCCACCGCCAGCCAGGCGCCGACCAGTCCGAGCAGCATTGCGCCGGCCACCAGGGTCAAGCCATCCTGCCAGGGCACCCCGCCCAGGGCGAAGTCGCTATGGTAGCTGGCGGCCAGCGTGCGCACCGCGACATTCAGCCAGGCCAGCCCGCCGGCCAGCAGCAACCAGGCCAGCAGCCCGGCGGCGGCGCCGTAAAACACCCCCATGTAGAGGAACGGCCGGCGTACGAAGGCATCGGTGCCGCCGACCAGCTTGACCACCTGGATTTCCTCGCGGCGACTCTCCACCGCCAGGCGGATGCTGTTGATGATCACCAGCAGCAGCGCCAGCACCAGCAGCAGTGCCAGCCCCAGGGTAAAGCGTTCGACCAGCGCCAGCAGCGCCTGCAGGCGTTCCACCCACTGCAGGTCGGCCTGCACCAGTTCGATCCGGCTATCGCCCTGCAATTCATCCTGCAGGGCCTGCAGCCGCTCACCCAGCGCCTCGCCCTCCTGCAGCCGCACCACCACTACCGGCGGCAGCGGGTTGTAGGGCAGTTCGGCAAGGGTATCGGCCAGCCCGGAATGCTCACGAAACTCCGCCAGCGCCTGTTCCGGCTCGATCAGCAGCGCCTCAGCCACCCCGCTGCGCGCCGCCAGTTCCTGCTGCAGGGCGCGGGCGTCGGCACTGGCTGTCTGTTGTGGCAGGTATACCGACAGCTGCGCACCGCGCTGCCAGTCAAAGCCCAGCCGCTCAACCTGTGCCACCAGCACTGCCAAACCCATCGGCAGGGCCAGTGCCACGCACATCACCAGTACCGTCAGCAGCGCGCCGAGCGGCTGACGGGCAATCCGCTGCAGCGCCTGGCGGCAGCTGTCGGCATGACTCAGGCGCCAGCTGCGCAGCTCGTCACGCCAGCTGACCTGCGAGCGTTCGGCGCCACTGGCGGCCTTGCGGCGGTTCTGTTCGTTGCCCGGCCCCTTGCCGGTATCGTTGCGGGCGACTGACATGCTATTCCCCGTCCCGCAGCAGGCGACCGTCGGCCAGCGTCAGCGTGCGGTGATGCAGACGGGCGATCAGCGGCAGGTCGTGGCTGGCGATCATCACCGTCACCCCGACTCGGTTGAAGTCCTCGAACAGCGCCATGATCTCCGCCGACAATGCCGGGTCGAGGTTGCCGGTCGGTTCATCGGCCAGCAGCAGCGCCGGTTTGTGCACCACCGCACGGGCGATGCCGACACGCTGCTGCTCACCGCCGGAGAGGGTGATCGGCAGGCAGTTTTCCTTGCCCAGCAGGCCGACCTTGTCCAGCGCTGCGCGCACCCGCCGGCCAATCTCGTCACGCGGGGTGCCGTTGATGATCAGTGGCAGCGCGACGTTGTCGAACACCGTGCGGTCAAACAGCAACTGGTGATTCTGGAACACCACGCCGACCTGGCGCCGCAGGAACGGAATATCGTGCTGGCGCAGCCGGGCCAGGTCCTGACCACCGACATGCACCTGACCGCTGCTGGGTCGCTCCATGCACATGATCAGCTTGAGCAGGGTACTTTTGCCGGCGCCCGAGTGCCCGGTGATAAACACCATTTCGCCGGCACGGATATGGAAGCTGAGGTTATCCAGCCCCTGGTGGCCGTTCGGATAGCGCTTGCTGACCTGCTCGAAGCGGATCATGGTCAGTCGCGCCCGAACAGGGCCTTGACGAACTCGGCCGCGGTGAACGGGCGCAGGTCGTCGATCTGCTCGCCAACCCCGATAAAGCGGATCGGCAGGCCAAATTGTTTGGCCAGGGCGAAGATCACCCCGCCCTTGGCAGTGCCGTCCAGCTTGGTCAGCACCAGACCACTGAGGTCGACCGCCTCGTTGAACAGCTTGGTCTGGCTGATGGCGTTCTGGCCGGTGCCGGCATCCAGCACCAGCAACACCTCGTGGGGCGCTTCCGGGTCGAGCTTGCCGAGTACCCGACGGACCTTTTTCAGCTCGTCCATCAGGTTGTCCTTGTTGTGCAGGCGGCCGGCGGTGTCGGCGATCAGCACATCGGCGCCACGCGATTGCGCGGCCTGCAGCGCATCGAACACCACCGAGGCGGAATCGGCGCCGGTGTGCTGGGCGATCACCGGAATACGGTTGCGCTCACCCCAGACCTGCAACTGCTCGACCGCAGCGGCGCGGAAGGTGTCGCCGGCAGCCAGCATCACCTGCTTGCCCTCACCCTGCAGCCGCTTGGCCAGCTTGCCGATGGTGGTGGTCTTGCCGACGCCATTCACGCCGACCACCAGAATCACATAGGGCTTTTTCGCGCTGTCGATCTGCAAGGGTTTGGCGACATCGCGCAGCAGCCGCTCCAGCTCTTCCTGCAGTGCGGCATACAAGGCCTTGCGGCTGGCCAGCTGGCGCCGGGTAACCCGTGCCTGCAGCGACTCCATGATCAGCGTGGTGGCTTCGATGCCGACATCCGCCATCAGCAGGCGGGTTTCCATGTCCTCGAGCAGTTCGTCGTCGATTTCCTTCTCGCCGAGGAACAGGTTGGCCATGCCCTCGCCGAGATTGACGCTGGTCTTCGACAGACCGGCCTTCATCCGCGCGAAGAAGCCCTGGGGTTCCTCGGCGGGCGCAGCGGCAGGCTCTGGCTGTTCGGCTTTCTGGTCGGCATCGGCCAGACCGGCAAACAGCTCGGCGGCGACCTGACGGGCCTGCTGGTCGGCATCGGCGGCTTGCGTGGGGCTGGTGGCCTGCTGCCGGCTGTTGTCGGCGGCGGCCTGCTCGGCCTCGTCACGGCGCCGCATCCAGCCGAACAGGCTCTTGCGCGCACCGCCCTCCTGGTGCTCGGCGGGCTTGTCGGCGGGCTGTTCAGGCTTGTCTTTGGAACCAAACATGCGCATTCACTATCTGAGTGGGGCAGCCGACAGACGGCCGCATTGAATGGGGATCGACGGATTCGGGTTATCCTACCCCAGTTCCGCCAACGGCGGTATGACTCCCTTGAGGCAAAGGATCAACAGCGCATGAGGTTACTTTCACGCCGCCCGGCCTTGCTCGGCGCGCTGCTCGGCTGGCTGCTGCTGGCCGACAACAGCCAGGCCGACAGCTCGCAGCCGACCCACGAATTCACCCTGGACAACGGCCTGCGGGTGATTGTTCGCGAGGATCACCGCGCTCCGGTGGTGGTCTCCCAGTTGTGGTACCGGGTCGGTTCGAGTGACGAGCCACCGGGCCTGACCGGTATTTCCCACGCCCTTGAGCACATGATGTTCAAGGGCAGCGAGCGGGTCGCGCCGGGCCAGGCCTCGCGCCTGCTGAGCCAGCTCGGCGCCCAGGAAAACGCCTTTACCAGCCGCGACTACACCGCCTATTACCAGATCATCGGCCGCGACCAGCTGGCCATCGCGCTGGAACTGGAGGCCGAGCGCATGCACCGCCTGAGCCTGCCGGAGGACGAGTTCCTGCGCGAGATGGAGGTGATCCGCGAGGAACGCCGCCTGCGTGTGGACGACAACCCCAACGGGCTGGCCTGGGAACGCTTTTCCACCCAGGCCTGGATGGCCAGCCCCTACGGGCAGCCGGTGATTGGCTGGATGCATGACATCGAACGCCTGAGTATCGACGACCTGCGCTACTGGTACCAGCGCCATTACCGGCCGGCCAACGCCCTGCTGGTGGTGGTCGGTGACGTTACCCTGGACGAGGTTCGCGGGCTCGCCGAGCGCTATTTCGGGCCAGTTCCCGGCACTCCGGCGCCGCCACGCAAGGCCGCGCTGGAACTGTCCGCTGGCGGCGAGCGGTTTATCCAGCTGCGCCCCGGTGTGCAGTTGCCGACCCTGCTGATGGCCTTCAACGTGCCCGGCCTGCAGACCGCCGCCGAACCCTGGGAGGCCGATGCCCTGCGCCTGCTGGCGGCAGTGCTGGATGGCGGCTACAGCAGCCGGCTGATCAGTCGACTGGAGCGCGGCAGCCAGTTGGCCACCCGCGCCGGGGCCAGTTATGACGGCTTTACCCGGGGCGACAGCCTGTTTGTCTTCAGCGGTATTCCCAACAATGCCCGCGGGGTTGATCTGCAGCAGCTGGAGCAGGCCCTCTGGGAACAGATCGAGGAACTGCAGAACCAGCCACCGACCGAGGCCGAGCTGCAACGGGCACGCACCCGCATGCAGGCGTCGCAGGTCTATGCACGCGACAGCATCAGCCAGCAGGCCACGCAGATCGGCCAGCTGGAAAGCCTTGGCCTGTCCTGGCAACTGATCGACAGCGATACCGAGCGGCTGGCACAGATCAGCCCGGAACAGGTCAGCGAGGTGGCGCGCCGTTACCTGCAACGTGAACGTCTGACCCGCGCCCATGTCTTGCCCGACCAGGAGAACCAGCCATGACGACCCAGCCCAGTCGCGGCCTGCGCCGTCTGCTTGCCCTGCTGCTGTTGCCGGCCCTGCTGGCGACTCTGCTGTGGAGCACCCTGCAACAACCGGCGCCACCGGAAGCACCGCAAGCCCCGGATGCGGCACCTCAGATTGCCGGTCTGGAAGACCTGCCGGCGCTGGAATCACTGGCGCTGCTGGCCGGGCAGAGCCCGCCGGCGCGCCGCCAGCTGAACCTGCAGCACTGGAACACCAGTCAGGGCACCCCGGTGTATTTCATGCCGGCCAGCGAATTGCCGATGCTTGATGTACGTCTGCTGTTCGCCGCCGGCTCGGCCCGCGATGGTGACTATCCGGGGCTGGCGAGCATGACCAATGCGCTGATCTCCGAAGGCACCGCGCGCCTGGATGCCGATGCGCTGGCCGACGCCTTCGAGAGTCTGGGTGCCGAGTTCAGCCACAGCTCGCACCGCGACATGGGCGTGATCAGCCTGCGCACCCTGAGTGATCCGGCGGTGCAGTCGGCGGCACTGGCGCTGCTGCGCGAGGTGCTGGCCGGCCCAGCCTTCACTGCCGAGGCACTGGAGCGGCTGCGCCAGCAGCAGCTGGCCGGCCTGCGCATGCGCCTGCAAAGCCCGGCGGCGCAGGCCAGCGAGGCATTCTGGCGCGAGTTCTGGGGCAAGCATCCCTATGCGCAACTGCCCGAGGGCACCGCAGAAAGCCTGCTGGCACTCCAGCCGGAGCAGCTGCAGGCGTTCTACCGTGAGCATTACAGCGCCGGCAACGCGGTCCTGGCACTGGTCGGCAACCTCAGCCGCAGCGAAGCAGAGGCGCTCGCCGAGCAACTGGCCGCCGCCCTGCCGGCCGGGCCGCGACTGCCGGCCACGGCCGCCGCCGACAGCCACGGCCAGGGCCCCCGGCATGTCGCGTTTGCCTCGCAGCAGGCACATATCCTGATCGGCCAGCCGCTGATCGAGCGCACCCATCCGGACTATCCGGCGCTGTATGTGGCCAACCAGATGCTTGGCGGTTCGGGCTTTGGTTCGCGGCTGATGGAAGCGATCCGCGAGCAGCGCGGACTGTCCTACTCGGTCAGCAGCCAGTTGCTGCCGATGCAGGGCGGCGGGCTGTGGATGATCAGCCTGCAGACCCGCGCCGATCAGGCCGAGCTGGCGCTGGAGGTGGTCGAGCAGACCCTGCAGCAGTTTGCCGAACAGGGGCCGGATGCCAGCGAACTGGCGCGCAGCCAGCGGCAGATCCTCGGCGAGTTTCCGCTGAGCACCGCCAGCAATGCAGCGATTGTCGGGCAACTGGCGGCCATCGGCTTCCACCAGTTGCCGCTGAACCATATGCAGCTGTTCCTTGAGCAGATCCAGCAGCTACAGCCGGAGCAGGTACGTGATGCCTTCCGCCGCCACCTGCCAGCCGACCAGCGCCTGCACCTGGTGCTCGGCCCGGCGCCGGAGGCCGAAGTCGAGGTCAAGGTAGAGGCCGGCAGCGAGGTGCAGCCATGAGCCGCCGCCCTCGTCCGGCAGTCGGTGCCGAGCGCAGCCACCACCAGTTGCGCATCATCGCCGGTGAATGGCGCAGCCGGCGCTTTGCCTTCAGCTGTGCGCCCGGGCTGCGGCCAACCCCGGACCGGGTGCGCGAAACCCTGTTCAACTGGCTCAGCGGCGAAATTGAAGGCCGTCGCTGCCTGGACCTGTTCACCGGCAGTGGCGCGCTGACCCTTGAGGCGCTGTCGCGCGGTGCGGCCTTTGCGCTGGCCTGCGACCAGGATCGTCAGGCCATCGACAGCCTGCGCCAGCACCTGCAGACGCTTGGCTGCGAGCGCGCCGAACTGCGCCAGCAGGATGCCCTGCAACTGCTGGCCGGCAGCCCGGAAACGCCCTTTGATCTGGTATTTCTCGATCCGCCGTTCCATCAGGGCCTGCTGCAGCCGGCCTGCGAGGCGCTGGAACAGCAGGGCTGGCTGAGCCCGCGCGCCTGGGTCTATCTGGAAAGCGAGCAGCCTCCGAGCCGGCTGACACTGCCCGGCAACTGGCAGTTGTACCGCGAGAAGTCCGCCGGGCAGGTGTTCTACAGCCTGTGGCACCGCCAGCCGTGACGCCCTTTCGCCCGGCCCGCTGGCTGCCCGGCGGGCATACGCAGACGCTGTTTGCTCCGCTGCTGCGGCGCCCGCCGGCATTGCCGCGCCGACGCCAGCGGCTGGCACTGGAGGATGGCGACTTCCTCGATCTGGACTGGCTGGAACAACGCCAGCCGGATGCACCGCTGCTGATTCTGCTGCACGGGCTGACCGGCAGCTCCGCCTCCAGCTATATCCTCGGCCAGCAGCAGGCCGCTGCGGCACTCGGCTGGGACACGCTGGCAGTGAACTGGCGCGGCTGCTCGGGCGAGCCGAACCAGCGCGCACGCAGTTACCATTCCGGCGCCAGCGAGGATCTTGCCGAACTGCTGGCGCACCTGCGCAGCCGCTGGCCGCAGCGGCGGATGGCGGCGATCGGCTTTTCACTGGGCGGCAACCTGCTGCTGAAATACCTCGGCGAGGCCGGCGAAGCAGCCGCCCTGCAGGCCGCGGTGGCGGTATCGGTGCCGTTTCGCCTGGATCACAGCGCACTGCGCATCCGTCACGGCTTTTCGCGCGTCTACCAGGCGCGTTTTATGCGCGACCTGCTGGCCTATGTACGGACCAAGCAGCGGCTGTTCGAGCACCACGGCCGGCATGCCGAGGCGGCCCGTCTGACCGCCCTGGGCAGCCTCGACGGGCTCGACAGTCTGTGGGATTTCGATGACCGGGTGACCGCACCGCTGCACGGCTACGCCAGTGCCGAGGACTATTACCGGCGCTGCAGCAGCCGCTTCTTCCTGCCGCAGATCCGCGTGCCGACCCTGCTGGTTCAGGCGCTGGATGACCCCTTTGTGTATCCGCAGAGCCTGCCCCAAGCCAATGAGTTGCCCGACTGCGTGACCTTCGAGCTGCATGCCCGTGGTGGCCATGTCGGCTTTGTCGAGGGCCCGCCCTGGCGACCCGCCTATTACCTGGAGCGCCGCCTGCCGCTGTGGCTGCAAAAGCAGCTGTGCCACTGAACCAGCGCCTGCTCAGGCTGGCCGATACTCCGCCAGCATCGCCTCATACGCATCGCGTGCCGCTTCGCTGACCAGCCCGCGCTCCTGTACCAGCACCTGATAGATACCCTGGCGCATATGCTCCGGCTGCAGCGGCGCACTGCTGTCCTCGACCAGCACACTGCTGACGAACTTCAGCCAGCCGGTCAGCAGCAGCCAGCTGTTCACCGCCAGCGCCTGCGGGTCGGCCTCGCCGGCACGCAGAATGCCGGCATCGACCAGCGCCTGATAGATACGCCGGCCACTGTCGATGCATTGGTGGGCAAAGCGCCGGTACTCCGCCGCCAGCTGCAGATCCGCCTCCAGCAGACTTTCCAGATCCCGGTGCAGGAAGCGGTACTGCCACAGGCCGCTGAATATGCCCTCCAGATAGCGGCGCTTGTCCTCGGTACCCAGCTCCCGGCCGGATGGCAGATCCAGCAGACTGATCAACTGGCTGCGGTAGCGGGCGAACAGCTCGGCGACAATCTGCGGCTTGTTACGAAAGTGGTAGTACAGGTTGCCCGGCGAGATCCCCAGGTGCGCGGCTATATGGTTGGTACTGACCTGCCGCTCGCCCTGTTCGTTGAACAGCTGCAGGCTGGCCTGAAGGATGCGCTCGCGGGTTTTCATGGGTTTCTCCGTTTCTCGACTGGTTGACAGTCTAGAGCAACTACTCTAAAAATGTCAGCCACAACAACAAACACAGCGCCGGAGCCGCCATGACCACCGAGCAAGACAGCCTTATCGAAGCGATGCAGCAGGTGTTCGCCCGCCAGCGTCAGGCTTTTGCTGCGCAGCCAATGCCCGACGCCGAGAGTCGCCGGCAGATGCTGCACGGGCTTGGCAAGGCTTTGGTAGCCCACCAGCAGGCGCTGATCGAGGCGATTGACCGGGACTTCGGCCGCCGCAGTGCCGACGAAACCCGGTTGGCCGAGCTGCTGCCGAGCATCGAGGCGGTACACTACGCGCGCAAGCGCATCCGCCGCTGGATGAAACCCTCGAAGCGCCGGGTTGGCGCGGCCTTCCAGCCGGCCAGCGCGCGGGTCATCTACCAGCCACTCGGGGTGGTCGGCATCATGGTGCCGTGGAACTACCCACTGTACCTGGCCATCGGCCCGCTGGTCGGCGCACTGGCCGCCGGCAACCGGGTGATGATCAAGATGAGCGAATCCACCCCGGCCACCTGCGCTGCGCTGCAGCAACTGCTGGGGGAATTGTTCGACACCGCGCAGGTGGCGGTGTTCGGCGGCGAGGTGGAGGCCGGGATTGCCTTCTCGCGGCTGCCCTTCGACCACCTACTGTTTACCGGTGGCACCGGCATTGGCCGGGCGATCATGCATGCCGCCGCCGACAACCTGACTCCGGTCACCCTGGAGCTGGGCGGCAAGTCGCCGGCGATCATTTCCGCCAGCGTGCCGCTGCGCGACGCCGCCGAGCGCATCGCCTTCGGCAAGGCCTTCAATGCCGGGCAAACCTGCGTTGCCCCGGACTATGTGTTGTGCCCACGTGAGCGCATCGCCGAGCTGGTGGATGAGCTGCACCGCCAGCTGTCGCACATGTACCCGAGCCTGCTGAACAACCCGGACTACACGCGGATCATCAATCAGCGCCAGTACCAGCGCCTGCGCCAGTGGCTGGACGAGGCCGCCAGCGCTGGCGCCCAGCTGATCGAAATCAACCCGGCGGCGGAAAATCTTGAGGGCAGCGGGCTGATCGCGCCGACCCTGGTGCTTGACGCCCCGGCGGATTGTGCGCTACTGCGCGAGGAGATCTTTGGCCCGATCCTGCCGATTGTGCCCTGCGACTCGCTGGATCAGGCACTCAGCTACATTGCCGAGCGGCCGCGCCCGCTGGCGCTGTATTTCTTTGGCTACGACCGTAGCGAGCAGCAGCGGGTGATGCAGCACAGCCACGCCGGCGGCATGTGCATCAACGACACCCTGCTGCATGTAGCCCAGGACGACCTGCCGTTTGGTGGCATCGGCCCCTCCGGCATGGGGCACTACCATGGCCATGAGGGCTTCCTGACCTTCAGCAAGGCCAAGGGTGTGTTCATCAAGCAGCGCTTCAACGCCGCCCGGGTGATCTATCCCCCCTACGGCGGCAGGCTGCTCAAGCTGGTCTATCGGCTGTTTATCCGCTGAGCCGATCAATTGCCTGCCCCGGGAAACAGATAGCCATGCCGCCTCTTAACCACAGCTCGCTAAGCCGACGCCAACTGCTCAAGCTCGGCATGGGTGCCAGCCTGCTACTGGGCGGTGCCGGGATTGCCGCAACACTCGGTAGCTGCTCACCGAACCAGCCGGCCAGCAGTTTTGCCGTGCTGAGAGATGCTGACCTTGAGGTGCTGCGCGCACTGGTTCCGGTTATTGTCGGCGACCACCCGGCGATGAGTCCCGACACCGTCAATAGCACCCTCCAGCAACTGGATAAAAGCCTGCTGTACAGTTCGCCACAGGTTCACAAGGACCTGCATGACCTGCTAGGCATGCTCAGTCTGGGCTTGCTCCGTGGTCCGCTAACCGGTATCTGGGGCAGCTGGAACAACGCCAGCGCGCAACAAGTCGAGACCTTTCTGCAAGGCTGGCGCGACAGCCGCGTGCAACTGCTGCGCCAGGGCTACGTTGCCCTCAGCCAACTGCTGCTGATGGCCTGGTACGCCCAGCCAATGTCTTGGGCAGAGACCGGCTACCCCGGCCCGCCACAACTCTGAACCTGCCACCCGAGAGACCACACCCATGTCACGAACAGACCCCTTTGCGCAGGGCATGGCCAGCGGCTGGCAGGTGCTGGATGCCGCCGAACTGTCGGATGACAGCCAGTTCGACGCGGATGTAGTTATTATCGGCACAGGAGCCGGTGGTGGAACCAGCGCCGAGATACTCGCTGCAGCCGGTCTGCGCGTTCTGCTGGTGGAAGAAGGTGCCCTGAAAACCTCCAGTGACTTTCACAACGACGAAGCCAAGGCTTATGCCGATCTCTATCAGGAAGGCTCGCTGCGTACTACCCGGGATGCCGGAATAGCCATTCTGCAGGGGCGCGCGGTAGGTGGCACCACTACCGTCAACTGGACCAGCAGTTTTCGTACACCACCTTTGACCCTGCAGCACTGGGCCAGCCAGCATGCGGTGCAAGACCTGACTAGCGAGAGTCTCGCGCCCTGGTTCGCCCGGATGGAGCAGCGACTGGGCATCGAACGCTGGAGCCTGCCACCCAACGCCAACAATGACGTGCTGCGCAAGGGCTGCGAGGCACTGGGCTGGCACTGGGCAGTAATCCCCCGCAACGTTCGCGGCTGCTGGAATCTGGGTTACTGCGGCACCGGCTGTCCGGTCAACGCCAAGCAATCGATGCTGGTAACCACGCTTCCGGCAGCACTCGAGCAAGGCGCCATCCTGATCCACAGGGCACGCGCCCAGCGGCTGGTGTTCCAGGGTAATCAGGTGAGCGCGGTCGAGTGTCGGGCAATGAACCGCCAGCAAACCCGTGCCGACGGCCCGACTCTGCTGCTGCGTGCCCGCCATGTGATTGTGGCTGGCGGCGGCATCAACAGCCCCGCCCTGCTGCTACGCTCCAAGGCACCGGACCCTTACAACAGGCTCGGCAAGCGCACCTTCCTGCACCCGGTCTGTTTCACCCTGGCGGAATTCGAGCATCCGATCAACGGGTTCTACGGCGCACCCCAGTCAATCTACTCGGATCACTTCCAATGGCCGCAGGGTACTGACGGACCGATGGGCTTCAAGCTCGAGGTACCACCGATGCAACCCAGCATCAGCTCAGCCCTGCTGGGCGGGCATGGCAATCTGAACCTGGAGCGCATGCGCCAACTGGCCAATAGCAATATCATGCTGGCCCTGATGCGTGACGGCTTCGACCCGCAAAGCCCCGGCGGCGCCGTACAACTGCGCAGCGACGGCACACCAACGCTGGACTACCCGCTCAACGACTATCTGTGGGAATCTGCCCGTCGCGCCACCCTGGCCATGGCAGAAATCCAGTTCGCGGCTGGCGCCCGCCGTGTGACGCCGATCCATGTGCGGGGGGTCCCCAGTCGCAACCTTGCCGAATTGCGCCAACAGGTCGACCTGCTCGACTGGCGCATCCATGATGTGCGGCTGTCGAGCGCCCACGTTATGGGTGGTTGCGCCATGGGTGAAGACCCGCAACAGGGGGTGGTCGACAGCCAGGGTCGCCACCACCAACTGGAGAATCTGTCGGTCCTTGACGGCTCCTTGTTCCCCACCAGTGTTGGTGCCAACCCGCAATTGTCGATATATGCCGTTGTCGCCAAACTAGCCAATCAGCTGGCCGAACAACTGGGCAAGAGCTGATCCGGCAAGAATGCCCGCAAACAACGCAGACCCGTGACCCGACGCCTGCATTCAGCTACCATCTGCGCAACGAGCCACTGAAGCAGGATTCGCCGCATGAACACCGTTCTCTATCCGGGCACCTTCGACCCTATCACCAAGGGTCATACCGATCTGGTCGAACGCGCTGCCCGCCTGTTCGATCGCGTGGTGGTAGCCATTGCCGCCAGCCCGAAGAAAAATCCGGCCTTCCCGCTGGAACAGCGTGTCGAACTGGCCAGAGAAGTCCTGCGGCACCTGCCGAATGTCGAAGTGGTCGGCTTTTCCAGCCTGCTGGCGCATTTTGTCGATGAGGTCGAGGCCAATGTGTTGCTGCGCGGCCTGCGCGCCGTTTCCGACTTCGAGTACGAGTTCCAGCTGGCCAACATGAACCGCCAGCTGGCACCGCATGTGGAAAGCCTGTTCCTCACCCCGTCGGAAAAATATTCCTATATTTCCTCGACGCTGGTGCGCGAAATCGCCGCGCTGGATGGTGATGTCAGCCAGTTCGTCCACCCGGCCGTACACCAGGCGCTGATCAAGCGCTACCACGCCTGACCCTGCGGAGATCCAGTCCACCATGGCCCTGATCATCACCGATGACTGTATCAACTGTGACGTCTGTGAGCCCGAGTGCCCGAACGGTGCTATCTCCCAGGGTGAGGAGATCTACGTCATCGACCCCAACCTGTGCACCGAGTGCGTTGGCCATTACGACGAACCCCAGTGCCAGCTGGTATGTCCGGTAGACTGCATTCCGCTGGACCCGGCCCATGTCGAAAGCCCTGAGGAACTGATGGAGAAATACCGCATCCTCACCGGCAAGGCATAACCATGCTGTTGCGCCGCCTGTGTCTGCTGCTTGGCCTGTTGCTGGCCGCCAGCGCGCAGGCGTCCGGCCCAGGCCAGCCGGCGGTGGCCACCGCCCACCCACAAGCGACCGAAGCCGCCCACGCGATCATGGCCGCCGGCGGCAATGCCTTCGATGCGGCGATTGCCGCCGCTGCCACCCTTGGTGTAGTCGAGCCCTATGGCTCGGGCATTGGTGGCGGTGGCTTCTTCCTGTTGCGCCGTGCCAAGGACGCAGAAACCGACTACCTGTTTCTGGATGCCCGAGAGCGCGCGCCGCTGGCTGCCCACCGTGATCTCTATCGGGATGCCGATGGCCAGGTCAGCCGGCAGGCGTCGCTCAATGGTGCCCTGGCCGCAGCAATCCCCGGCCTGCCGGCGGCGCTGGTGGAACTGGCCGAACAGCATGGCCGGCTGCCGCTGACGACCACTCTGGCACCGGCGATTGCCGCCGCCGAGCAGGGCTTTGCGGTGACCTCGCGCTACCGCGCACTGGGCAGCTTCCGGGTCGCGGCGATGCAGGCCGATGCGGAAACCGCCCGGCTGTTCCTCGATCAGGGTGAACTACCGGCTGAAGGTTATGTGGTAAGGCAGCCAGAGCTGGCAGCTACCCTGCGTGCGCTGGCTCACGAGGGACGTGACGGTTTCTATGCCGGTGCCGTGGCAAAGCAACTGGTCAGTCATGTGCAACACCACGGCGGTATCTGGCAGCAGGCCGATCTGGATGAATACCAGGTAGTCTGGCGCACACCGATCCGCTTCCACAGTCAGGGCTTCGAGATCATCAGTGCGCCACTGCCCTCGGCTGGCGGTATCGCCCTGGCCGGCATTCTGCAAGGTCTGGAGCAACTGCCAGCCACCGCCCCCGGCTCGGTGCAGCAGACCCACCAACTGGTCGAGCTGATGCGCCGCAGCTACCGCGACCGCGCCCTGCTGCTGGGTGACAGCGACCATGTACAGGTTCCGGTGGCCCAGCTGATTTCGCCAGCCTGGGCGGCGCAGCTGGCCGCCAACATCGACACGCAGCGCGCCACCCCAAGTGCTGAACTGGGCCCGCCGCTGACCTTCAAGGAAGGCACCCATACCACGCATTTCTCGCTGATCGACGCCGAGGGCAATGCGGTTGCCGCCACCCTGAGCATCAATCTGCCGTTCGGCGCCGCCTTCAGCGTGCCCGGCACTGGTGTGCTGCTGAACAATGAAATGGACGACTTTGCCGCCGACCCGGCAGGACGCAATGAATACGGACTGGCCGGCAGCGAGGCGAATGCCATCGCGCCGGGCAAGCGCCCGCTGTCGAGCATGACCCCGAGCATGCTGGAAAATGACCGGCATCTGGCGATTCTCGGCACGCCGGGTGGCAGCCGGATCATCAGCATGGTGCTGCTCGGCAGCCTGCAGGCGATTCAGGGGCAGCCAGTGCAGCAGTGGGTCAGCCTGCCGCGCTTCCACCACCAGTACCTGCCGGACCGCATCCAGCTGGAACGCCAGGCACTGCCCGAGCAGCGCGAGGCGCTGCAGGCGCTGGGGCATGAATTACAGGAAGTTGAGCGCGACTACGGCGACATGCAGGCGGTGCACTGGGACAAGGCCGCCAACCGACTGCAAGCCGCCAGCGACCCGCGCGGGGTGGGTCTGGCCGAGGTCAGGCCGGAGCCCGAAAGGCACTGATCAGACGCCGACCACCGGCTCGATTTTCTCGCGCCGGCCAGCACTGCCGCCGCCCTCGGCATCCTTGTCGGACTCTGGCGGCAAGGGCAGCCTGGCGCCGTCATACAAGGCCATGTGCGCCTGCAGCAGGTTTTCCCGCACCGCCAGCAGGTAATGCAGGTCATTCAGCAGTGAAGTGGCCTGCCAGCCGTCCAGCTCACGGTTACGCAACCGCAGTTGTACCTGCTGCTGGAATTCATTGGCAAAGCGCTGTTGCTGGCTGTGGAACTCCGCCAGCAGGGCACTACGTGCCTCGTGATCGCCCTCGACATCGGAGATCCGCAGCATGTCCAGCAGCGCCTGCCCGGCCTGTTCGCGCAGCCCCAGATAAGCTTCGCGCAATGCCGGCTGGTCGCTGTCGACCTGGCGCCGCAGGTTGCCCTGCAGATGCTTGGCGGCCTTGACCGCCTCGACCAGATCACGGGCAGCGAGGTTGTGATCCATCAGTGCCTGCTGCTGCTCCGGCAACAACGACAGGTCCATATGGCTGATAAAGTCCACCACATCGGCATACACGCCCTTGATGTGGCGTTCATACAGGCTGTCGGCATCCTCACGCTGATCCGCCGGTACCGCTACCTGCAGATGCCGGTGCAGCAGCTCGCGGCTCATGCCCTGTTGCAGCCCCGGCGGCAAATAGAGTGCTGCGGCCACCACCTGACGACTCAGGGCCGCCATATGCCGCAACTCCTGACTGAGCACCTTGAGCGCCGCATCCGCGTGCAATAGCGATGACTCGTTCAGGTAAATGGCCCGGGTACGCGGCTGCTCACTCAGCACCACCGGTTCGATCTGCGGACCGCTGACCGGTTGCGGATCAGGCAGCCAGCGCATCAGCAAACGCACCATCAGCGGAATCAGCGGCAGCATCAGCAACAGCCCGAGCACGTTGAACAGGCTGTGGAACAGCGCCAGCTTGAGGGTCCAGGCATCTGCGGCGATATGCAGCAGTTCGGCCAGCCAGTCGACCAGTCTGGTCAGCGATGGCAGGATCAGCAGTGCCACAGCACCCGTTATCAGATTGAACAGGATATGCGCGCCGGCCAGCCGGCGCCCGGCGTTGTTGCTGCCGAGCGCGCCTATCAGTGCGGTGACCGTGGTCCCCAGGTTGGCACCAATCGCCATGGCCAGGGCGTTGGCATAGGCCAGCTGGCCGCTGGCCAGTGCCGCCAGGGTAATCATCAGGGTGGCATGGCTGGACTGCATCAGCACTGTGGCCAGCAGGCCAAGCAGGGTGTACGCCAACACGCCCAGCCAGCCGCTGAGATGGTACTCACTAAGATCCAGTACGCCTTCAAACGCCTCAAAGCCTTCCTTCATCAGGTCGATGCCGAGGAACAGCAGTCCGATACCCAGCAACACCTGACCGACGCCCCTCCAGAACGGCTCGGTACGGCGGGCCATGATCACCCCGAGCACCAGCATCGGCATGGCCACCGTGGCCAGGTCGATTTTCAGTCCGACCAGCGCAATCAGCCAGGCGCCGGTGGTGGTACCCAGGTTTGAACCAAAGACGATACCAATACCGGCAACCAGGCTGATCAGCCCGGCACTCAGAAAGGCAATACTGAGCAGGGTTACCAGAGAACTGGACTGGACCAGCGCGGTACTGACCACGCCGAACAACAGGCTTTTCCACAGCCGGTTGGTGCTTTTTCCCAGCCAGCGCTCAAGAGCCCCGCCGGTAAAGGCACGAAAGCCATCCTCAAGGTGGTGCATGCCCATCATGAACAAGGCGACACCAGCCCCCAGCGTAGCCAGTTCGGGACGCCAGAAAAACAGCACGACAAGAACCAGCAAGCTGGCTGGCAACCAGCCAGGCTTGAGATAAGCGGGCATTCAGATCACTCGACGCAACCGGGTGGCCTGCGCGCTGGCACATGGCAGGTCACCCGAGAACACATCAGCGCTGTTCGTCCATGTATTGACGGCCAGCCCCGGTCTTGGTGCAACCAAGGCAACGTACAAAGGTTTCACGGCCGGGGCGCACGACCAGTTCCTGGCCCGCCTCGCGGGTATTACCGGCAATCGCGGTAAACGGCAGACTGACCACAAAAGCAGCCGCGCCGACCGCAGTAACGCCCAGCAGCAGCGGTCTGGCAATGACCAGATCGCCAACCATGGCATAAAAGCCGGGGTTTTCGACCTCTTCCTGGTAGCCATAAGTGTTGGCCATGGCGCTGCCAGACAGCAGCAATCCAGCCATAAAAGCGGTGACAGTAGTTAACAGGCGCATGATGTAATCCCTGGTTGTGGCCCGACAGGCGTTGTTGTTGGTGAGGTATCTCCTTTCCCGGAAGATACGCACTGCCCTTGCATTGTAGGCACATTTGTGGCGCTTGAGGAATCGCCCGTCTGCAATCTACTGCGTGCTAATGCTGGCAATTGCGACAGAATACGCTGCTGCGCTGTCCCAGACGACATTCGGACAGCGTCCTGCCACAGATCTTGCACGGATCGCCCGCGCGCCCGTAAACGAACAGTTCCTGCTGGAAATAGCCTGGTTTGCCGTCACCTCCGACAAAATCACGCAAGGTGGTTCCACCGCGCTGGATGGCATGCGCAAGAACCCGGCGCACTTCCTCCGCCAACCGCTGGTAGCGCGCACGACTGATGCGCCCAGCCTCGCGACGCGGGTCGATCCCGGCAGCAAACAAGGCTTCGCTGGCGTAAATGTTGCCAACGCCAACCACCACAGCGTTATCCATGATGAAGGGCTTGACCGCCATCTGCCGGCCCCGCGAGCACTGGTAAAGGCGCTCCCCATCAAACTCGTCGGACAGGGGTTCCGGCCCCAGACTGGCCAGCAATGGATGGGTTTCACCGGCACGACACCAGAGCATCGCACCAAAACGACGAGGGTCGTGGTAGCGCAGCAGCATCCCGGAATCCAGGGCAATATCCACATGATCATGCTTGCCTGGCGCCGTCTGCGCCGACACCAGACGCAGACTTCCGGACATCCCCAAATGACTGATCAGAGTGCCGCCGCCAATATCCATCAACAGATATTTTGCTCGGCGGCGTATCGCGGAGAAACACTGGCCTTCGATCTGGATAGCCAGATCTTCCGGTATCGGCCAGCGCAAGCGCGGGTTGCGTACCGTCAGGGCTTCAACCCGCCGGCCGAGCAAATAGGGCTCGATGCCGCGGCGGGTGGTTTCGACTTCAGGCAGTTCGGGCATGGGACCTCGACACTCAATAGCAAACAACAGCGGCACAGAAGCACTTATAAGTTACCGCTATCAAAAAACCGGAAAAAAAAGCCATTGATTCTTTAGAAAAGTTGAACCAAACATTGTTGGCCCGGTCAGAATTGTTGAATGGCTGGTCAAGCCCTTCAAGCTCCTTAGATGTGATTTGGTTTAGTGTTGGCAGACATACCGGGCATCCCCTCCTATCCCTGGCACAGCCCGGTAGTTAGACCCCGAACTTTCCCTCCCCATATGAAGTTCGGGGTTTTTTTTGCCTGATTTTCAGCCAAACCACCAGCCAGGAAACCTTGATCAGCGTTTACTCTATTCCGGCTGCGCTGGCAGCTCCTCGACATCCTCATCGGCAAACAACCAGCGATTCAGCTGCGCATGGGCCTCATCGACACCCTGACGCTTGGGCGCAGAAAACAGCTGCACGCTGATCTCGCCGGAAAACTCCTTGCGGATGCGCGACTGCACCTTCAACAGAGCGCCCTTGGCCGCGCCGAACGCCAGCTTGTCGGCCTTGCTCAGCAGCACATGCACCGGCAGACCGCCAGCCGAAGCCCAGTCCATCATCATGCAGTCAAAATCCGACAGCGGATGTCGGATATCCATCACCAACACCACTCCGACCAACGACTGACGCTGGTTCAGATAGGCATCCAGATGCTTTTTCCAGTGCTCCTTGAGCTCCAGCGGCACCTTGGCAAAACCATAACCGGGCAAATCCACCAACCGACGCCCGTCATCCAGCCGGAAAAAGTTGATCAGCTGAGTGCGTCCAGGGGTTTTCGAGGTACGCGCCAGGCGTGCGTGGGTCAGCGTGTTCAGGGCGCTCGACTTGCCGGCATTGGACCTGCCGGCAAAGGCAACCTCAACGCCCTCATCCGGGGGGCACTGGGCAAACAGGCTCGCGCTTTTGATAAAGGTCGACTGCTGGCACAGGCTGCGCAGCACGGAAATTTCGGACATGACGGTTCCATCAGGAAGAGCTGCCACACGGGCAGGGAGATCTTTCACGTTTGGTGCAAGCTTAGTATATAATGCTGCGGTTTTATATCCGCCGACAGCGCATTTGAGCAGCCATGGGCTCCTTGACGTTGCACCTGCCGGTCGGGATCGCTAGCATGGTGCAGCATGAAAGCCGGCGCAGAACCGGACATTTGCCCAAGCCGGAAGCAGACCGAACAAGGGCCGCGACCTTGAAGATCGCAGCCGAACACGTTTTTTCAGCCGTTATTGGATTAGCCGATGAATAAATTACTCGTAAGTCTGGTGTTATCCCTCGGTGTGGCCGGTACGGCCCAGGCCCTGCCCGGTGATGCCGAAGCAGGCAAGGACAAGGTTGCCATGTGCGCGGCCTGTCATGGTGCCGATGGCAACAGCATGCTGCCCAACTTCCCCAGCCTGGCCGGTCTGGGACAAAAGTATCTGCAAAAGCAGATGCTGGATATCAAGGAAGCCCGCCGACCGGTGGTCGAAATGACCGGCATGCTTGACGCTCTCAGCGTTCAGGATCTCTGGGATATCGCCGCTTTCTACGACAGCCAGACACCCAAGCCCGGCGTAGCCAATGCGGATGCTGAAGTTCTTGCCCGTGGCGAAGCCATCTTCCGTGGCGGCAATCTGGAAACTGGCCTCCCCGCTTGCACCGGCTGCCACTCGCCAACCGGCAAAGGTAATGATCCGGCTGGCTATCCGCGCCTGGCTGGACAGCACGGCGCCTATATCGCCAAGCAGCTGACCGATTTCCGTGAAGGCGATCGCACCAACGATGGCGACACCATGACCATGCGTACCACCGCCAGCCGTCTGAGCAACAAGGATATCGAAGCGGTATCTGCCTACATTCAGGGCCTGCGCTGAGGGCTGCAGTGTCCGCCACTGGCGGATGCTGTTTGCCGGATGTTTCGCGGCACTGTGCAAAGAGGGTGGCCTGTGCCACCCTTTTTTCATGACACCCCGCAAGGAATCTTTACCCTGCGCCGGGGTCAGACTTGCAACATACCTTGACGAGGGACTTACATGCGCAACTGGCTATCCTTTGCCCTGATCTGGCTTCTGGGCTCCCTGACGCTGGCCCAGGCTGCACCCTTTCAGGCCGGCAAGCATTACGTGGTATTGCCGGCGCCGGCCACCACCCAGGAACCGGACAAGATCGAAGTGGCCGAACTGTTCTGGTACGGCTGTGGTCACTGCTACACCCTTGAGCCCATCATCCAGAACTGGAAGACAACCCTGCCGGAAGATGTGCATTTCCGTCAGGTTCCGGCCCTGTTTGGCAACCTCTGGAATATCCATGGTCAGTTGTTCTTCACCCTGGAAAGCCTTGGCAAGCTGGACGAGGTTCACCCGGCAATCTTCCAGGCCATCCACAACCAGAGCAACCGTCTGGACACCGAGAAGGCCATGCTTGAGTTTGTTGCCCCTTATGGTATCGAAGCCGATGAGTTCAAGCGCGCCTGGGGCTCCTTCGGTGTACGCAGCAAGATGGGTGAGGCCAACCGACTGGCCCGCGCTTACCGCGCCACCGGCGTGCCGACACTGATTGTGAATGGCAAGTACCGCATCGAAGGTGGCATGGTCGGGGGCTTTGAAGAAATGCTCAAAGTGGCCGAATTCCTGGTTGAACAGGAGCGCAAGCCGACGGCCGCCAACACCCCTGTAGAGCGGTAACAGGGCCGCACATGCGGGCCGCCGGCAATATCCCCTGGCAGCGCATCACCCGCGGCCGCATGGTGGCGGGTGATCTGTGCCGGAACCCGCACTGCATTGATACCGAATCCAGCCTGCCTGACGTGCTGCGCCTGCTCAGCTTCAACATCCAGGTCGGCATCAATACCCAGCGCTACCACCACTATCTGACTCGCGGCTGGCAGCACCTGCTGCCGCATGCCGGTCGCCAGCAGACCCTGTCACAGATTGCGCAGCTGCTGCATGGCTTTGATCTGGTCGCCCTCCAGGAAGTTGACGGCGGCAGCTTGCGTTCAGGCTTTGTCAATCAGGTCGAACATCTGGCCCGTGAAGGGCAGTTCCGCTACTGGTACCAGCAACTCAATCGCAACCTCGGGCGCTTTGCCCAGCACTCCAATGGCCTGCTGACGCGCTACGCACCTAGCCTGCTGGAAGACCACAAGTTGCCCGGTATGCTGCCGGGGCGCGGCGCCATCATCACCCAGTTCGGCGATGGTCCTGATGCCCTGTTGGTGGTCATGATGCACTTGGCCCTCAGTACCAGAACACGCGCCCTGCAACTGGGTTACATCCGCGAACGCATCAGTGACTTCAAACATGTGGTGCTGATGGGCGACATGAACACGCATGCCGAAGATCTGCTGATTCACTCCCCGCTGAGCAGCGCCAACCTGTATTGCCCGGCACTGCCTGCCACTTACCCGAGCTGGAAGCCATCACGTGTACTGGACCATATCCTGCTCAGCCCGGATCTCGGCATCGAGCAGGTCGATGTGTTACCGCAGGCGATTTCCGACCATCTGCCGGTCGCCATGCATATCCGCCTGCCGGCGCGGTTGACTTCCAGCACTGGCGAGTCCGCGAATAACTGATTAACCTTGCAGCAACCGTTGCCAGGCAACCCAGACCGATAATGGAACTTCCGATGGCAGATCACCCCGAGGCCAGCCCCGCATCCTCCGACCCGTCTGGCGGCGCGCGGGAGGAGCTGTTCAAGCGTGCCCTGATCCGCCTGAGCATAGCCGCAGAAAATATTGACCCGGCACTCGACCAGCAACTGACCCAGCTACGCGAAGCACTGCGAGGCACCTCAGCGCCCGAGCAATTTGCCAAGCTGCTACCAAAACTCGAACGCAGCGTTCTGGAGCTGGATGACCGGCGACAGAATGAGCTCGAACGGGTGCGTTCGGCGTTGCACAAGCTACTCAACAGCCTGCAGTCCACCCTGCCGGAAGACCGTCAACCAGAGCTGGACAGCCTCAGAAAAATCCTGTCTGACAGCGCCCGACATGCGGCACCGTTAATTGACCTTGCAGCACGCAGCATCGAACTGTTCCTGGCTGGCGACCATGGCGCCGCCTCCCCTGCGGTAGTCCGCCCGCGCAGCCTGCTCTCACGCCTGTTGCGTCGCAGCCCGAGTGACACCACAACAGAGGAACTGCCAGAGGCCAGTAATCCGGAAAATACCGACTCCGGCGACAGCCGCTCAGTGTCCGGCCCGATCATTGCCGGCGAGGAGCAGAGTTACTCCCAGGTCGCGGCACACGTTGAATCGATATTGCTCAATCTGCTCGACCAGTTGCAGGTAGCCAGCCACGAACACGGCCGGCGCGATCGCCTGCGATCGCGTCTGGCCAGCGGACTCAACTGGTACGAACTGGCTGCCCTGCTGGATGACCTGAGCCTGATGATTCTGTCCAACCAGAATGGCCGTCAGGACGATTTCGAAGAGTATCTCAAGCAGCTCAACCAGCGCCTCGCCCAGTTCCAGCATAGCCTTGGTGATACACATGACGCCTATCGCCAATCCAGCAACTTCGAACAGCAGTTCGAGGGCATGCTTCGCCAGCAGGTAGCCGGACTGCATGCGGATGTTCGTGACGCAGTTGATCTGGAAGCACTGAAACACACCGTGGAGAACAAGCTCGAACAACTCATGGAAGAGGTCGATCAGAGCCGCCAGCTTCGCCAGCAACACGAACTGGCAGTCGCCAGCAAGCTCCAAGGCATGGTGGAGCGCATCCAGTTGATGGAGACCGAAGCCCAGACCTTCCGCCAGCATCTGGATGACCAGCAGCGCAAGGCCATGCTCGACAACCTGACCGGGCTGGCCAACCGTGCAGGGCTGGAAAAGCGCATGCAGGAAGAGTTCGAGCGCTGGCAGCGCTATGGCGGCCAGTTACTGCTGGCAGTGATAGATGTCGACCATTTCAAGCAAATCAATGACAGCTTCGGCCATCTGGCCGGTGACAAGGTGCTGCGGTTGATCGCCCAGCAATTATCCCGGCGGCTGCGAAAAAGCGACTTTATCGGTCGCTTTGGCGGAGAAGAGTTCGTCGCACTGATGCCGGGGACCACTCCCGAGCAGGGCCACAAGGTACTTGACGAGATTCGCCAGGGCATCGAAAACAGCCCCTTCCATTACAAAAACGAACCCGTCTCGGTGACCATTTCCATCGGCTACAGCGCACTGCATCGCGGCGATAGCCTGGAAAGCGTCTTTGAGCGGTCAGACCAGGCGATGTATCAAGCCAAACAGCAGGGACGCAATCAGGTTGTCGAAGGCACCTGAGCCTTGCCAACCAGCCAGACTTTCTGTACAAGAAAGTATCATCGATCAATTCTTGTAGAAGATTATTGCCATGAGCCTGCCCTGCCGGGGTTGTACCCCTGATTGCCAGAACCGCTCACGCTGTGGCGGCAAGCCCTGGCGCATGCCGCCGGTGCCAGTGAACGGTAAGTCCGCCGGGAAAACCGCCAACAGGGCTTGAAGGCGCCCTCGGCAAACCGGAAGATAGCGACTGGTCAATCTGCCCCCGAGCCAACCATGTCGCGCCCTCTCCTGCTATTACTGTGCTGCCTGCTGCTGACTGCCTGTGCCCTGCCACCCTCGCTGCCGGTGGATACCCGTTACCAGTCGGCCAACCACGACAGCCGTGTGCAGTATGTGGTGGTGCATTACACCTCATCGGATTTCCCGCGCGCCCTGGGCCATCTGACCCAAGGCAGGGTCAGCAGTCACTACCTGATCGACAGCGACCCGGCCACCATCTACCGGCTGGTGGATGAAAACCGCCGCGCCTGGCATGCCGGTGACAGCAGCTGGCAAGGCCGTACCTGGCTGAACGCCAGCTCGATCGGCATTGAGCTGGTGCATCCCGGCTACCGCGAACGCGACGGCCAGCGTCACTGGGTGCCCTACTCGCAAGCACAGATTGATGCGCTGACCCTGCTGCTGCGGGATATTCTGGCGCGCCATCAACTCGGCCCGGATCGGGTAATCGGCCATAGCGATGTGGCGCCACAGCGCAAGCTGGACCCCGGCCCGCTGTTCCCCTGGCGCCAGCTGGCCGAGGCCGGCGTGGCAATCTGGCCGGAAGACGCATTACGCCAGCAAGCCCTCGAACTGCTGCAGGGCCGCCTGCCGGCACTCGGCTGGTATCAGCAGGCCCTCGCCGAGGTCGGCTATGCAGTACCGGATGACGGCCTCTGGACCCCGGCCACGCGCAATGTGCTGGCAGCCTTCCAGATGCGCTTCCGCCCGGACGATCATCGCGGGCTGCCGGATGCCGATACCGCCGCGCTGCTGGCGGCCCTCGCACCGGCCGCGCGCGAGGCCCTGCAACAGCCGCTGCAGGTCTGGCTGGTGGAGCCGATCACCGAGCAGACGCGGATGGTCGACTGATGCTGAATGCCATCTGGCTCGGCTTTTTTCTGGTCGCCTTCGCTTCGGCGCTCTGGCAATGGCTGGGACTCGGGGATGCCGAGGTATTCTCGCGGCTGGTGACGGCGCTGTTCGACATGGCAAAACTCAGCGTCGAGATCATTCTGGTGCTGGTCGGCACCATGACCCTGTGGCTGGGCTTTCTGGCGATCGCCGAGAAGGCCGGGCTGATCCGTCTGCTGGCACGCCTGCTGGACCCGCTGTTCCGCCGCCTGCTGCCGGAAGTGCCCAGCGGCCACCCGGCAGCCGGGCATATCACCATGAACTTCGCCGCCAACGTGCTGGGGCTGGACAATGCCGCCACGCCGATCGGGCTCAAGGCGATGCACGCGCTACAGAGCCTGAACCCGAGCAAGGACACCGCCAGTAACGCGCAGATCCTGTTTCTGGTGCTGAACAGCTCGTCGCTGACACTGCTACCGGTGACCATCTTTATGTACCGCGCCCAGCAGGGCGCCAGCGACCCCACGGCCGTCTTCCTGCCGATCCTGCTGGCCACCAGCGCCTCCAGCCTGGTCGGCCTGCTGAGTGTCGCGCTGATGCAGCGCCTGAAACTCTGGGATCCGGTGGTACTGGCCTGGCTGGCCGGTATTGCGCTGGGCATGGGGCTGCTGCTCAGCACCCTGGCCGGCATGTCGGCACAGGCGCTGGCGGCCACCTCGACGCTGGTCGGCAACCTGACCCTGTTCGGCATCATCATCGGTTTTCTCGGCATTGCCGCGCTGCGCCGGGTGAATGTATACGAGACCTTTATTGAGGGTGCCCGCGAGGGCTTCAGCTTTACCGTGTCGCTGCTGCCGTATCTGGTGGCGATGCTGGTTGCGATTGGCGTGCTGCGCGCCAGCGGTGTGCTGGATGCCGGACTCGACGGCATCCGCTGGCTGGCCGAGGCCTTCGGCTGGGATACCCGTTTTATCGACGCGCTGCCAACCGCCTTGATGAAGCCGCTGTCGGGCAGCGGCGCACGGGCGATGATGATCGAGACCATGAACACCCATGGCGTCGACAGCTTTGCCGCGCTGCTGGCGGCAACCTTCCAGGGCAGCACCGAGACCACATTTTATGTGATAGCGGTGTACTTCGGTGCCGTCGGCATCCGGCGCATCCGCCACGGCCTGGGCTGCGCACTGCTCGCCGACCTGGCCGGCATGCTTACCGCGATCTGGGTCTGCTACTGGTTCTTTGGCTAGGGAAACGCTGATCAAATAGCTGCGGCGCCTACGCGACAACCGATGACCTGTTCTGGACACGCTGTAAATACGTCCCTGTACGCTCGGCGATGCCCGTCCGGGGCATCGACGGTCCAGAACAGGTCATCGGTTATCGCGTTCCGAAGATGCTGTGAAATTGATCAGCGTTTCCCTAAGTGACGGGCTGCCAGCGACGGCCGGCCTTGCTATGATCCGGGGCCGCATTCGAGTAACAGGAACCCCCCATGACCGAGATAGCCAGTCAGCATGCATTCGACCGGGCCATCACCCTGCAGCCGCTCCCGGCCAACCGTTTCAGCGGCCAGATCGACGACAGTTACCAGAACATGGTCGGCCCCTTTGGTGGCATGACCGCCGCCACCCTGCTGAATGCTGCCCTGCAGCATCCCGAACGTATCGGCGAGCCGGTCTCGCTGACCGTCAATTTTGCCGGGCCGGCAGCCCCCGGGGAGTTCGAAATCGAGGCGCTGCCGCTGCGCACCAACCGCTCGACCCAGCACTGGATGTTGCTGCAACGCCAGCAGGGCGAGGTGGTGACCAGCGCCACGGCATTCTTTGCCACGCGCCGCGAGACCTGGTCGGAACAGGTATTGCCCTGCCCGGCTGCGCCGCCGGCCGAGGAATTTGCCGCCATGCCGCGAACCGGCCGCGGCTGGTTCAAGCACTACGACTTTCGCTATGTCAGCGGTCTGTTTGATCCCACCGGCGAGCTGCCCTGCAGCACCGAGAGCCTGCTGTGGGCGCGTGACAACCCGCCAAGACCGCTGGACTTTGCCTCGCTGACCGCCATCGGCGACATCTTCGCCCCGCGCATCTTCAACCGCCGCCAGCGCTTTACGCCGGCCGGCACCGTGAGCATGACCCACTATTTCCATGCCCATCAGGCTGATCTTGAGCGAGCCGGCAGCGGCTTTCTGCTCGGCCAGGCCGGAGTCACCCGCTTTCACAACAACTACGCAGACCAGATCGCCCATCTCTGGGCACCCGACGGCACCCTGTTGCTGACCACCACCCAGGTGGCCTACTACAAGGAATAGGAGCACTGATGAATACAGCCAACCCGACAGCCCACGCCTTTGATCAGGCCATGCACCTGCAACCACTGGGCGATGACAGGTTCAGCGGTCATACCAGTGAGGCCTACGCCAATATGGTCGGCCCCTTTGGTGGCGCCACGGCGGCGGTGCTGCTGAATGCGGTGCTGCAACACCCGCAACGCATCGGCGAGCCGGTCTCGCTCACCGTCAACTTTGCCGCCGCGCTGCAACCCGGCCCCTTCGAGATTGAAGCGCGGCCGCTGCGCAGCAATCGTTCGACCCAGCACTGGCTGCTGCTGCAGTACCAGAACAGTGAGCTGGTCAGCAGTGGCACGGCCTTTACCGCGATCCGCCGACCCAGCTGGTCGGAGCAGGAGCTGGCCTGTCCGGCAGTAGCGCCTGCCGACAGCCTGCCGGCGCTGGATGCCCGGGGCATGCTGCGCTGGATCAGCCAGTACGACCTGCGCTTTGTCTGCGGCGGCTTTGATCCGCACAGCCAGCAGCCGCTGGACAACTCACTGACCCGCCTGTGGGTACGCGACGAGCCGCCACGACCACTCGACTTCCTGTCGCTGGCAGCCATTGGCGATTGCTTCTTCCCGCGCATCTTCACCCGCCGCCAGCGCTTCGTGCCGGCCGGCACCGTGTCGTTGACCCACCACTTCCATGTCGATAGCGAACGTCTGGCACAGGTCGGCTCTGCGCATCTGCTCGGCCAGGCACAGGCCAATCGCGGGCACAACAACTACATGGATCAGAGCGCACACTTCTGGGCGGCGGACGGCGAGCTGCTGCTGAGCAGCAGCCAGACGGTGTATTTCAAGGAATAGCCTCAGCCAAAGGCCCAGGCCAGTTCCTTGCGCAGCGGGGCGTTGAGCAGTTGGCGGGTCTCGCGGTAGGCACGCCGGTCGAGTGCCGCCAGTTGCTGCAGCTTGAACCGGGCACGCGGCAGTAACTGCTCAGGTGGTAACAGTTCATCATAGAAGCCGGCCGCCTGCGCCTGTACCGGGTCCAGCAGCTCGGCCTGCAGTGCACAACGGTTCAGCCATGGCGCTGCCAGCCGGGCACGCGCCTGCGGCATGGCAGCCTCCGGCATGCTCATGCCGATCGCCACCTCATTCAGGCCGATACGAAAGGCGCCGGCGGCGCCCAGCCGGTAGTCGGCCAGCAGCAGCATAAAGGCCGCCTTGGCCATCGCATGGCCGGTACTGGCGATCACCAGGGGCGCTGGATAATCCAGCATGGCCAGGGTCAGCCGGTCGCCGGCGGCGCGCATGGCGTCACAGGCCGGCCCGCCAGCGTCGATCAGCTTGCGGTCATAGCCGCCGCTGAACACGCCAGGGCGGCCATGGATCAGCAAGGCACAGTCAGCCGCCGCGGCCTCGCCGATGGCCGCCAGCAAATCCTCCAGCAGCCGTTCGGACAGCGCATTGACCTTGCCGTCGTCCAGCGCGATCTCGGCGCAGCCGTTGGCCAGCGTCAGGCTCAGCCCGCTCATGCGTCGGCCTGCGCCCGCGCCTCATCGCGCAGTACCCGGCGCAACAGCTTGCCGACCGTGGACTTGGGCAGGTCATCGCGAATTTCCACGTAGCTGGGCACCTTGTAGCCGGTCAGTTGTTCGCGGCAGTGGGCAAGAATGGCTTTCTCGTCCAGCGCCTTGTCATGCAGGCTGACAAACAGCTTGATCGCCTCGCCCTTGCGCAGGTCCGGCACGCCGACCGCCACACACTCGCGAATCCCCGGGTGGCGCATCACCGCGTCTTCCACTTCGTTGGGGTAGACGTTGAAACCGGACACCAGAATCATGTCCTTCTTGCGGTCGACCAGCTTGAGGAAGCCCTCCTCGTCGATTACCCCGACATCACCGGTTTTCAGCCAGCCATCCTCGGTGAAGACGGCCGCCGTCTCATCCGGGCGCTGCCAGTAGCCCTGCATCACCTGCGGGCCACGGATCAACAGCTCGCCCGGCTCGCCACGCGGGGTTTCCTTGCCGTCGTCGTCCACCGTCTTCATCCAGGTATCAATCACCGCCTTGCCGATATAGCCCTCCTTGTAGGGCGTAAAGGCGGTGGAGGCGACCACCACCGGCGAGGTTTCGGTGAGCCCGAAGCCTTCGCGGATCACGCTGCCGGTGCGTTCCTGCCAGCGTCTGGCGATCTCGGTGTTGAGCGGCGCGCCACCGGAGTTGACCCACTTCAGCCGGCTGAAATCCAGGCTGTCGAAGGCCGGGTGGGCCATCAGCGAGACGAACAGCGAATTGATGCCGGTGAGCAGGGTGAAGGGGTGCCGCTTGAGGTCGTCGAACATGCTGTCCAGATCACGCGGATTGCTGATCAGCACGCTGTGGAAGCCGGTAAACACCGAGGCAATGCAGTTCGCGGTAAAGGCGAAGATGTGGTACAGCGGCAGCGGCGATACCCGCACCTCATTGCCGTACTCGACATCGCCCTGCTTGATCACGCTGACCGCCTGCAACACATTGCTGAGGATATTGCGGTGGGTCAGCATGGCGCCCTTGGATACCCCGGTGGTGCCACCGGTGTACTGCAGCATGGCCAGGTCATCCAGACCGCGTTGTGCCTCGACCGCCGGCAGCGTGGCGCCCTCGCGCAGCGCCTGCATCAGGCGGGTGACATCCGCCTCGTCGCTGCTGTAGTGCGGGTTGGTCAGATCGTCCATGCTGGTGACGATCAGCTGCTCGATCTGCGTTGCCGGCTGGATCGCCCGGACCAGCGGCAGCAGCTTGTCCAGCACGATCAGCGCGCGGGCACCGGAATCGGCAAACTGGTGGCGGGCCTCCGGCGCGGTGTACTGCGGGTTGGTGTTGACGATCACCAGCCCGGCCTTGAGCGCACCGAAAATCGCAATCACGTACTGCAGCAGGTTGGGCAGCTGGATGGCAATCCGGTCGCCCGGTTGCAGGCCACTGCGCTGGCGCAGGAAACGCGCCAGTGCCTCGGACTGGTCGCGCAACTGGATAAAGCTCAGGGTGTCCTTACCGCAGGAAAAGGCTGGCTTGTCGCCATAGTCGACACAGGCCTTGTCCAGCACATCGGCGATGTTGCTGTGGCCCAGCTCTGCCAGCTGCCTGGCGACTTCATACTGCTCGGTCGTTGACATGACACCCTCACTTCGGTCTATTGTTTTGCAGTGCGAAATACAATACCAAAAAAATGCTATGCTAGCTGCATCTGTCATGCAATGCGACAAAGGGCTCATGACGAACAGCTGCCGCAGGCGCGATCATCTGCTAAGGTGCGCGCCTTGCGAGCGCGACAGGGATATCAACGCGCAAGGCGCATCACTACCGACAGGCCACACCGATGAATGACGATCTGGACAATCCGAGAAATACCGACGGTCCCAAGGACCGCAAATTCGTCGAGGCGCTGGCCCGCGGATTGGATGTGCTGCGTGCCTTCAGCCAAGGCTCCGTGGTGATGGGCAATCAGGACATCGCCCGCATCACCGGACTGCCCAAACCAACCGTCTCGCGCATGACCTACACCCTGACCAAACTGGGCTATCTGAGCTATTCGCCACAGCTGGAAAAATACCAGCTCGACTCCGGAGTACTGGCGCTGGGTTACGCCTACGTGTCCAACCTGCGGGTACGCCAGCTGGCCAAGCCCTATATGGATGAATTCGCGCGCACCACCAACACCTCGGTTGGCCTGACCTGCCGCGACCGGCTGTCGATGATCTACGTGGAAAACTGCCGCCCGGCGGAAGCCACCTCACTGCGCATGGATGTCGGTGTGCGCCTGCCACTGGCCACCACCGCCGCCGGTCGCGCCTACCTGGCAGCGATGAAGGACGAGGAGCGCCAGCACCTGCTGGACGCCATCCGCACACGCAACCCGGATAACTGGGCGGAGCTGGAAAAAGGGCTTGAGCAAAGCTTTGCCGACTATGCCGAACACGGCTTCTGCCTGTCGCTGGGCGACTGGGACCGCAATGTAAATGCCGCCGGCGTGCCACTGTTCCTGCAGGACGGCACCCTGATGGCGCTGACCTGCGGCGCCCCGTCCTACCTGGTCTCCGAAGACAAGGTTAAAAACCAGCTAGCCCACCAGTTAGCGATGCTGGCACGCGATATCGAGCGGCTCGGAGTATAGCCCCGCCCTGGGGCTTGAAGCTTGTGGCTTGAAGCCTTCAGCCCCTGACCCACGCACAAAACAGCGAGTTTCACCCCTCTCCCCCCTTTCAGCCATCGACAAGCGGTTTTATTTTTTGTATTTTGCCTAGCGAAACATGGTTTCATTATTTCGCATAGTGAAACTGCCAGACAAACCCTAACGGAGGTTGAGCATGTCGGACGTGGTCACACTGGAACGCCAAGGCCCCATCGCAGTCATCAGAGTCAACAATCCGCCGGTGAATGCCCTGGGCATCGCCGTGCGTGAAGGACTGCAGAACTGCTTCAACGCCGCCGAGGCCGATGCCGAGGTGAAAGCCGTAGTGCTGGTCTGTGAAGGGACGACCTTTATGGCCGGGGCCGACATCAAGGAGTTCGGCAAGCCGCCGAAGTCGCCGGGCCTGCCGGAAGTGGTGAATGGCATCGAAGCCTGCAGCAAGCCGAGCGTCGCGGTTATCCATGGCACCGCGCTGGGCGGTGGCCTGGAAGTGGCGGTCAGCTGCCACTACCGCATCGCGCTGAAGAGCGCCAAGGTCGGCCTGCCGGAAGTCAAACTCGGCCTGCTGCCGGGCGCGGGTGGCACCCAGCGTCTGCCGCGTCTGGTTGGCGTAGCCAAGGCGCTGGACATGATTGTCAGCGGCAACCCGATCAGCGCCGTCGAGGCCCATGATCTGGGCGTTATCGATGCGCTGATCGAGGGTGACCTGACCGCTGCCGGTATTGCCTTCGCCGAACAACTGTTGGCCGAGGGCAAAGGCCCGCGCCGCACTGGCGAGCGTACCGACAAGCTCGACGGTGCCGACAATGCCGCTGCCGTGGCCGCCAAGCGCGCCGAGGTCGAGAAGAAGATGCCCGGCCTGTTCTCGCCGCAGCGCTGTGTATCCGCCGTTGAAGCCGCCTTCAGCCTGCCGCTGGCTGAAGGCCTGAAGCGTGAGCGCGAGCTGTTCGGCGAGTGTCTGGTATCGCCGCAGCGTGCCGCGCTGGTGCATGCGTTCTTCTCCGAACGTCAAGCCTCCAAGATTGACGACCTGCCCAAGGACACCCCGGTACGCGAGATCAAGTCTGCCGGTGTGATCGGTGGCGGCACCATGGGTGTCGGCATCGCCATCTGCTTTGCCAACGCCGGTATCCCGGTAAAGATTCTGGAAATCACCAGCGAAGCCCGTGACAAGGCCCTGGAACGTGCCCGCGACACCTACGGTATGAGCGTCAAGCGCGGCAGCCTGACCCAGGACGCACTGGAGAAGCGCATGGCGCTGATCAGCGGCGTCACCAACTATGCCGACCTGGCTGACGTCGATGTAGTAGTCGAGGCGGTATTCGAGGACATGGGCGTCAAGCAGAAGGTCTTCGAAGCGCTGGATGCCCACTGCAAGCCGGGCGCCATTCTGGCCTCCAACACCAGCTCACTGGATCTGAACGCCATTGCCGAGTTCACCCGGCGTCCCGAAGACGTCGTTGGCCTGCACTTCTTCAGCCCGGCCAACGTGATGCGCCTGCTGGAAGTGGTGCGCGGCGCCAAGACCAGCCATGAGGTGCTGGCCACCGCCATGGCGGTTGGCAAGAAGCTGAAGAAAGTCTCGGTGCCGGTCGGCGTCTGCGACGGATTTGTCGGCAACCGCATGGTGTTCCAGTACGGCCGCGAGTCCGAGTTCCTGCTGGAAGAAGGCGGCACCCCGGAGCAAGTCGACGGCGTGCTGCGCAAGTTCGGCCTGGCCATGGGCCCGTTCGCCATGCGCGACCTGTCGGGCCTGGATATTGGTCTGGCGATCCGCACCCGCCAGCGCCAGACCCTGCCCGCCGAGTTCAAGCTGCCAACCATTCTCGACAAGATGGCCGAGGCCGGCATGCTCGGGCAGAAAACCGGCAAGGGCTTCTACGTCTATGAAAAGGGTTCGCGTACCCCGCTGCCGAACCCGGAGCTGCCGGCGATTCTCGAGGCCGCTTCGAAGGCGCAGGGCATCGAGCGCCAGCAACTGAGCGATGAGTACATCATCGAGCGCACCATTTATGCACTGATCAACGAGGGCGCCAAGATCCTCGAGGAAGGCATCGCCCAACGTGCCAGCGACATCGACGTCATTTACCTGAACGGCTATGGTTTCCCGGCCCATCAGGGCGGCCCGATGTTCTATGCTGATGCGATAGGTCTGGATCGCGTGTACGCACGCATCTGCGAATTCCACCAGCAACATGGTGCCTGGTGGAAGCCGGCGGCATTGCTGGAAAAGCTGGCCAGGGAAGGACGCAAGTTCGCTGATCTGTAACCAATCGGGGTGACCGGCGCGGGCCGGTCACCGGATACCCGTATTGCAACGAGGACAAACAATGGAAATCCATTTCTCCCCCGAACAGCTCGCCTTCCGCGACGAAGTGCGTGAATTTCTCAAGCAGGAGCTGCCCGCCGACATCGCCTCCAAGGTACGTCTGGCCAAGCACCTGAGCAAGGAAGACCACCAGCGCTGGCAGCAAATCCTGTCGAAAAAGGGCTGGTATGCACCGGGCTGGCCGGTCGAGCACGGCGGCACTACCTGGGGCCCGATCGAAAAGCACATCTTTGACGAGGAATCGGCCGCTGCCGGTGCCCCGCGTCTGGTGCCGTTCGGCGTCAACATGGTTGCTCCGGTGATCATCAAGTTCGGCACCGAAGAGCAAAAGGCCAAGTACCTGCCGCGCATCCTGTCCGGTGAAGACTGGTGGTGTCAGGGTTACTCCGAGCCGGGCGCCGGTTCCGACCTGGCCTCGCTGAAGACCCGCGCGGTACGTGACGGTGACTACTACATCGTCAACGGCCAGAAGACCTGGACCACCCTCGGCCAGCACGCCAACTGGATCTTCTGTCTGGTGCGTACCGATCCGGAAGCCCAGCAGCAGCGTGGTATCTCCTTCCTGCTGATCGACATGGCCACCCCCGGCATCACCGTGCGTCCGATCCTCACCCTGGACGGCGACCATGAAGTCAATGAAGTGTTCTTTGACGACGTCAAGGTACCGGTCGAGAACCTGGTCGGCGAAGAGAACAAGGGCTGGACCTGCGCCAAGTACCTGCTGACCCACGAGCGTACTGGCCTGGCCGGCATCGGCGCCTCCAAGGCCGCCCTGCGCCAGCTCAAGCGGATCGCCGCCAAGCAGCACAAGAACGGTCGCCCGCTGATCGAGGACACCCTGTTCCGCAGCCAGATCGCCGAAGTGGAAATGTCGCTGATGGCCGCCGAGATGAGCACCCTGCGCATCGTCGCCGCCGCCTCCGAAGGTGGTGTACCGGGTTCGGAAAGCTCGATCCTCAAGGTGCAGGGCACCGAAATCCGTCAGGCCATCACCCACCTGATGCGCAAGGCGCTGGGTCCGTACGCCATGCCCTTCCTGCCGGAAGAGATGGAGCTGGACTATGACGGCGACTTCCTGGTTGATGACTACAGCGCCTCGCTGGCCTCGGTCTACTTCAACATGCGCAAACTGTCGATCTTCGGCGGATCCAACGAGATCCAGAAGAACATCGTCTCGAAAATGATTCTTGAACTCTGAGGAGGCCGACCGTGGACTTCAAACTGACCGAAGAGCAGCAGATGCTGCAGGAAACCGCACAGCGTCTGGTGCGTGATACATACAGTTTTGAAAAGCGCCAGGAGTTCAGCGCCAGCGACGCCGGTTTCAGCCGCGAGTTCTGGCAGCAGCTGGGTGAACTGGGCCTGACCGCCGTACCCTTCTCCGAAGAGCTGGGCGGCTTTGGCGGCAGCGGCGTGGAAACCATGCTGATCATGGAGCAACTGGGCAGCGGTATCTGCCTGGAGCCCTACATGGAGTCGGTGATCCTCGCCGGCGGCCTGATCAGCCAACTGGGCAACGCCGCGCAGCAGGAAGAGCTGCTGGGTGGTATCGCCACCGGTGAACTGCAGGCCGCCGTGGCCCTGGAAGAGCCGGGCAGCCACTACAACCTGGCCCACGTGGAAACCACCGCCCGCCAGAATGGCGGCGACTGGCTGATCAGTGGCCGCAAGGGCGTGGTGATCGGTGGCCAGACCGCCGGCAAGATCCTGGTCTCCGCGCGCACCGCCGGTGATGTGCGTGACCAGCAGGGCATCAGCCTGTTTGTCATCGACCCGGCTGCGGCCGGTGTCAGCCGCCGCGTATACGCCACCATGGACGGCCGCAAGGGTTGCGAACTGTTCCTCGACAACGTCAAGGGCGAACTGCTCGGCAACGCCGGCGACGCCTATGACGCCATCCGTTACCAGAGCGGCCGCGCCATTGCTGCCCTGTGTGGCGAGGCCGTCGGTGCCATGCGTACCCTGTGCGACCTGACCCTGGACTACCTGAAGACCCGCAAGCAGTTTGGTGTGGTGATCGGCAAGTTCCAGGTGCTGCAGCACCGCATGGTCGATATGGTCAGCGAACTGGAGCGTGCCACCTCGATGGCCACCCTCGCCGCCTGTCTGGCCGATGACGAAGACAGCGCCGAGCGTACCGCCAAGCTGACCGCCGCCAAGTTCGTGATCAACAAGGCTGGCCGCTACGTAGCTGAGCAGGCGATCCAGCTGCATGGCGGTATCGCCATGACCTGGGAATACAACGGTGCCCACTATGCCAAACGGCTGGTGATGATCAGCCACCAGTTCGGTGATGACGACCACCACCTGGAAGCCTACGCTGACCAGCTGAGCCTGGCCTGACCGCTCTGGCCGGCAGCGCCGCAAGGTGCCGCCGGCCAGTCGGCTACTACTGATGATTTGCACTATCGGTCGCCGCCGGCGACCGGTATCCTATGCATCCCTTTCAATGTCATGCGCCCCTGGGGCGTCTCACAGACCTGTGGAGGACTAGCGTCCATGAAAATCCTCGTCGCCGTAAAGCGCGTGGTTGACTACAACGTCAAGGTTCGCGTCAAGGCGGACAACAGCGGTGTCGATCTCGCCAACGTCAAGATGTCCATGAACCCCTTCTGCGAAATCGCCGTGGAAGAGGCCGTGCGCCTGAAAGAGAAAGGCGTGGCAACCGAGATCGTTGCCGTTTCCGTCGGTCCGGCCACTGCCCAGGAGCAACTGCGTACCGCCCTGGCACTGGGTGCTGACCGCGCCGTGCTGGTCGAAACCGCCGACGAGCTGAACTCGCTGGCCATCGCCAAGCTGCTCAAGGCAGTGGTCGACAAGGAGCAGCCGCAGCTGGTGATCCTCGGCAAGCAGGCGATCGACTCCGACAACAACCAGACCGGCCAGATGCTGGCAGCGCTGTCTGGCTATGCCCAGGGCACCTTCGCCTCGGCAGTCAATGTCGACGGCGACCGCGTCAAGGTCACCCGTGAAATCGACGGCGGTCTGCAAACCGTTGACCTGAAGCTGCCGGCCATCGTCACCACCGACCTGCGCCTGAACGAGCCGCGCTACGCCTCGCTGCCGAACATCATGAAGGCCAAGAAGAAGCCGCTGGAAACCCTCAAGCCGGAAGAGCTGGGCGTCAGCACCGCCTCGACCGTGAAGACCCTGAAGGTGGAAGCCCCGGCCGCACGCAGCGCCGGCATCAAGGTCAAGAGCGTCGACGAGCTGGTCGACAAACTCAAGAACGAAGCCAAGGTGATCTGAACATGAGCATTCTGGTTATTGCCGAACACAACAACGCCGCGCTCAACGCCGCGACCCTGAACACCGTAGCGGC
>NZ_FOUI01000011.1 GCF_900114825.1 Halopseudomonas yangmingensis
GAGCGTTCCCCGCGTCCGCGGGGATGAACCGCCGTCCGCACAGGAAAAACGCGCCGAGCGGGCGCGTTCCCCGCGTCCGCGGGGATGAACCGTCAGTCCACCAGATTGTCTGGGAAGAGACCCAGCGTTCCCCGCGTCCGCGGGGATGAACCGTGTCACCTGGAGCATCTGGACAGCCTACAGCCGCGTTCCCCGCGTCCGCGGGGATGAACCGGCTGCGTTCGGCAATACGCTGGCACTGCTGCGGCGTTCCCCGCGTCCGCGGGGATTAATGACCAATAATCTGAGCTACCTGAGTTGTGGCATGTTATTGGGCTGTTTTTGTAGCAGCGCCTTGCATCACTCCTGCGGATACAGCGTATCCAGCACCTGGCTCTGTTGCTGACGGGCCATTTCCTCGCGTTTTTGTGCCTGAATCACCATTCGTACCGCACGCCACAGTGACTTGCCGCGCCAAGCGGTGTCGCTCTGGCCGAACAGGCAGGCATTCAGGTCGTCGAGTGCTTCCCCTAGTTCTGCGTGTTGTTGGCTGAGGCCGATCAGTCCGTCGCTGTGCTGGCGGCGGGCCCAGGCTTCCAGCGCCTTGCGCGCGTCGGCTGGCTGGTTGCTGCGGCAGGCTGCCTGCAGGTCGGTCAAGGGGTTGTTCTGGGTATCCAGCTCCAGATGTTCTTCTTCTTCGGGCAGCTCCAGTGCTTGCAGCTGGCGACGGGTTCGCCATAGCTGCAGCAGGCTGGCGCCGAGGGCTACGCCGAGTAGCAGGGTTGCCAGCTGCCAGGGCCAGAGGCGAACGTTGCTTGTATGTGCAGGCTGGATGCCTGCCAATGCCGGGTCCTCACTGACTTGTCCGTCCTCGCTGATGATGCTCAGCGTGAGGGGTTCCAGCGTGGCTGTTTCAAGTTGATCGGTCAGGGTGTTCCACCAGGGCAGGCGTATTTCCGGAAGCTGGAACTGGCCGGCCTGCTGGGCGACCAGTGCTGCGCTGTCGGTGCGAATGCCGATAATGCCGTACTCGTCGATTTGCTGCTCCAGCAGTGGCTGATCTGCGTATTGGCGCATTCCAGCCAGATCATCCAGGCGGCTGGCCAGTTCAGGCAGTTGGGCCGGACTCAGTCCGCGAGCCTGAACCAGCAATGAGCGGGTAAGGGGCTCGCCGGTAAGCAGGTCGAGTCCGGGGTCGGGTTGCCAGTTTTGCCGGAGTTGCACTTCGCGTGCTGGTAGCCATACGGCATTGGCCGGATAGCTGGGCGGAATGGGGCGTACTTCAATGCTTAATGAGGGTGAGCGTACCTGCACCAGTCGGCCGGTGCGCGGCGAGAAACGCTGGTCCGGATCGCGATCCTCCAGCACGTTGGCGCTGAATAGTTGGGAGGGAATATCCAGCAGGCCGCTGCGCTGGGGCCAGATGGCGTAGCGTACTTCGCTGACGCCATGACGGATGCCGTTGATGATCCGGGTGTACTGCTGCGGCTCACCCAGTCGCTGGACCCGCGCACCATCTATTTCCAATCCGCTAAGGCTGTTGTCGTCATACAGTGAGACTGAATGGTAGATGCGCAGGGTCAACACCACCTGCGCCTGGACATAGGGGTGACGTTCGTCAACTTCACTGTCAATAAATACCGGCGCCAGCACGGCGCTTCGGTCTTGGGCTGCCTGACTGGAACTGAGTACTTCGATGGCAATCGGGGCGCTGGCGGCATCTTCGGCGACCAGGGCGGGGATTTCCAGTAACCCGCTGTGGCGTGGGAGGAGGGTGATGATCCAGCGGGTGACCGGCTGGTTGCGCCCCTCCAGACGTGATACCAGGCTCAGTTGGCGAGTGCCTTGCACCTCGAAGTCCTGCTCCAGTGGTGTCAGATCGGGGCGATTCAGCCGGCTGCTCGCAGGGCTTTCCAGGGTCAGTTCGAGGGTATCGCCCTCGACCAGCCGGGTGCGGTCGACGCTGGCCTCCAGCGACGCCTGTGCCAGGCCCGGCAGGCACAGTAACAGCAGCAATAGCAGTCGTCCCAGGGTCACTCGTGATGCTCCAGATACTGGTGAAGAAACTTGCGTCGCAGCAGCTCTGCCGGGTTGTCCTCAATGCTGTCAAGCCATTGCTGCATGGCTTGCTGGCGTTCCCGTTGCAAGGCGTCGGGTGGCTGAGCGGTATTGCCGGCCGCAGCGGGTTGCAGGGCTTCGCCCGTGGCCCCTGCCGGTTCCGTCTGGCTGTTGTTGTTACTCTCGGCAGTGCCGCTGCTGCTGGTTTCTTCTGTGGCCGGCGTCTGGTTGCTGCTGGTTGTGCTGTCTGTCTGCGCGGGCGTGGGGTTGGCCGGTTGCGTGGCGTCCTGATCGTGCGGCGCCGGGCCCGAGGGGCTGCTTTCTGTGGCCTTGCTGTCGGCTGTTTGCTCTTCTGCACGCTGCGCTTCCAGCCAGGCTTCCACCCGGCTGCGGTTGTGTCTGGCGATACGCAGGTCGGGGGCGCGGGTCAATGCCTGCTCAAAAGACTCCAGTGCTGCTTCGTAGTATCCGTCCATGGCCAGTGCAGTGCCAAGGTTGGCGTGGTGCTCAGCAATGTCAGGCTGTTGCTGGACCAGTACGCGATACTGCTCGATGGCGCGTGGCATATCGGCTGCCTGATACCAGGCCCAGGCTCGCCAGGCCGGATCCTCGAAGCGTCTGGCAGCGGTGGCGGGATCGGTGTCGAGCAGTTGCATGGCCTGCTGGTCAGGCCGTTGCCACAAATCCTTCCAACTCAGGGCTTCGGCCGGCACGGGCAGTAGCCCGGCACACAGCACCAGTCCCAGCCAGCCGCGACGGTAGCCCAGTGCGGCTATCGGCAGGAGTAGCAACAGCAGCCAGTGGCTTTGTTCAGTCAAGGTCTGGCTGATGGTCGTGCTGTCTATGCCGGCGCTGCGCAGGGGGGGTAGCAGTTGGTTGAGGTCGCTGTTGTCAAGGGTCAGTCCGTGATAGCGAGCACCATGCCGGCGCAGGGTGCTGGCCAGTTGTTTGGCATCCAGTCGCGGCAGCAGGATTCGCCCTTGTTCGTCGCGCAGGAACCCGCCGTCGGCCAGCGCCACGGGTGAGCCTTCAGCACTGCCGATGCCAAGCACCGCCAGTCGCGATCCCAGTTCGGCAGCCTGCTGGTCCAGTGCCTGCAGGGCCTTGTCGTCGACACCTGAGGTGATCAGTAGAATGCTCGACCGGCGCGGTGGCCTGCCGCTGAGCATCTGCCGCGCAATCTGCAGGCCGGGTTCCAGCGCCTGTCCATCGATGGGCATGATGTCAGGATGCAAACCACGCAGCAGATTGCTCAGGGTTTCGGCATCCTGTGTCAGCGGAGCAACCCGGTGAGCGCTGCCGGCGTATACCACCAGTCCGGTTTCCAGATCATTGCGTTGCAGCAGATCTTCTATCTTGCGAATGGCACGCTGCAGGCGCTCCGGTTTGATATCGGTCGCCAGCATGGCGCGCGACATATCCAGCACCACGACCACCGCATGGGCTTCGGCTCGCAATCCCTGAGGCTGTCCGGCAGGGACGGAGGGCCCGGACAGGGCAATAACCGCCAGCATCCAGCCGCCAGCCAACAGCCACCAGCGTCCGCGATGCTGGGCGGTCGTGTTGCTCAACAGTACCTGGGCGACAGTCTCGGGCAGCAGTCTGGCCCAGCCGCTGTGACTGGTTCCCTGTCTGTACAGCAGCCAGCTGAGCACAGCCGGCAGCGGGAGCAGGAGCAGCCACGCGGGGCGGGCAAGGTGCAGCATTATTTCAGGCATGCAGTTGCTCCGGTCGCAGGCGGGTGATCGCCAGCCCCAGACTGATCAGCAGAGCCAGTCCTAGAGGCCAGTGCTGTAACGGTCGTGTGTCGTAGCGGGGGCGATCGGCGCGCAGTGCCGGTTCAAGTTGGTCAAGACGCCGGTAGATGGCCGTCATGCTCTGGTTATCGGTGGCGCGAAAATATTCACCGCCGGTGATGGCAGCAATATCCCGCAAAGCAGGTTCGTCGAGATCGATGGAAGGGTCGCCACTGAATGCCAGCAGCGATGTGTTGCTGCTGGCGGTGTGGCTGCCGACGCCAATGGTGAAAATACGCACGTTGTTCTCGGCGGCCATTTGTGCCGCCTGGCGTGGCTGCAGGCTGCCGCTGGTATTGGCACCATCAGTAATAAGTATCAGGGTTCGGCTGCTGGATGGCTGGTCGTGAAGACGGCGGATCGCCAAACCGATGGCATCGCCGATTGCAGTCTGTTGCCCGGCGAGTCCGATAAAGGTTTCGTCAAGCCAGGTGCGCACGCTGTCGTGGTCCAGGGTCAAGGGAGCCTGAACGTAGGCCTGAGTACCAAACAGGATGAGCCCCAGCCGGTCGCCATGACGTTGCTGGATGAAGGTGTCCAGCAGGCTTTTCACCAGCGTCAGGCGATCCACGGTTTGTCCGTCAAGTTGCATGTCATGGATTGTCATGCTGCCGGACAGGTCTACTGCCAACAGCATGTCGCGGCCACTGAGCTCCGGTGTCAGCGGATCGCCAAGCCAGTGAGGCCGGGCAGCTGCGAGCAACAGCAGGAACCAGATCAACAGCAGGGGCCAGCGCCGCCCCGGATTGATGTGCTGGCTGATGCCGCGGTGGGTCTGCGGTAACTGCTGCAGCCGGCGGATGAAACTGACCTGTAGCGCTGGCGCGTCGGTGGCAGCGGCGGGCAGCAACTTGCGCAGCAGCCAGGGTAAGGGTGCCAACAGGAAAATCCACGGCCAATGCAGCTCAGGCATGGTTGTGCCTCAGCCAGCGTTGCAGTTCAAACAGCAGCCGCTGCCGCTGCGCACCGTCCAGCGGGCAGTCTGGAGCGTAGCCGCCGCTGGCCAAGGGGGCCAGCAGGTCGCGGCGCGGTGACGGATAGGTACTGCACAGGTAGTCCACCCAGGCCTGGCCATGCAGCAACAGGGCCTGATTCTGGCCGCGTGTTTTCAGCCAGCGCTTGAGCAGGGTGTTGATGGCGGTTATCCACTCGGCACCGGGCAGATCATGATTGATTGCGCCCAGAATGCGCATTGCTCGCCGCCGGCGCTGCTGGAGGCGTCTCCAGGCAAGCAGGGCGACCGGAAGCAACAGGGCCAGCAGTAGCAGCAAGCCGAGCAGCAGCCACCAGCCTGGGGCAGGGGGCCACCAGCTGGGTGCTGGCGGGGCGGCAGGGTGGATCAGGGACTGGGCCAGAGGGGTGCTCATCGCCGGCCCCGTAGCAGCTGTGAGGACAGTAGCGGATCCAGCTGTTGCCAGCCGTGGCTGCAGGTGTCGAGCAATTGCAGATTGCAGCGTAGCCGCCTGGCCAGTTGCTGCCAGCTGGCCTGCCGTTGCTGGAACTGTTTGCGCCAGGCGTCACGCAGGGTGGCGTCCTGACTGTTCAGCAGCAGACGTTGCTGGTTGTCGCAGAAGGCCAGTTCGCCGGCTGTTGGCAGTTCTGCTTCCAGGGGGTCATGTACCGGCAGCAGGATCAGGTCGTTGTGTGCGGCAAGCGGAATCAGCAAGTTGGCTTGCAGTTGCTCGATGGCGGCGTGGTCGCAAACCAGGTGCACCAGGCTGCCCGGGCGAACAACTTCGCGGCCGTGGCGCAGGGCCAGGTTGACAGGTTCGATAGCAGCGTCGTTCAGCGTTGCCGGAGCCAGTTTCTGGTTGGCTTCGAGCAGCCGCGAGAGCAGTTGCAGCAGCGCCTGGCGGCTACGGCGAGGGCGTATTTCGTGGCATTCACCCGGCGCGAAGATCATCCCGCCGATACGGTCGTTGTCCAGCAGGGCATTCCACGCCAGCAGGGCGCAGGCTTCGGCAGCCACGGTGGATTTCATCAGACCGGTGGATGACAGCAGCAGGCGGCTGCTCTGTTCGCAGATGATGAAAACCGGCCGTTCGCGTTCCTCGTTGAATACCTTGGTGTGCACCCGGTGGCTGCGAGCGGTCACGCGCCAGTCGATGGTTCGAATGTCGTCACCGGGCAGGTAGGGGCGCACCTGATCGAAGTCCACGCCCCTCCCGCGCAGGCGCGAATACTGGCGTCCGGTCAGCTGGCCGCTGCGCCTGCTGCGCGATTGCAGGTGGACATGCTGGCAATGCTGCCTGATCTGTAGCAATTGCTCCAGATTCAGAAACGGCGCCTGGTCATGCAGCGCATTCAGCATCGATGTCAGACCACCGCGACGGATTCGACCAGCAGGCCAATGGTGCGGTCGGCATCCACACCTTCGGCCTCGGCCTCGAAACTGAGGATCAGACGGTGACGCAACACGTCATGCACCACCGCCTGAACATCTTCGGGGCTGACGAAGTCGCGCCCGGCCAGCCAGGCGTGCGCGCGGGCGCAGTGATCCAGTGCAATGGTGCCACGCGGACTGGCACCCAGCTCAATCCATTCGGCCAGTTGCGGGTGGTATTGCTGGGGTTTGCGGGTGGCCATGATCAACTGGATCAGGTATTCCTCCACTGCATCGGCCATAAACAGGTCAAGCACCTCGCGGCGTGCCCGGAATATTGCTTCCTGGCTGACCTGAGGCGCCGCGCAGGGTGGCTCACCTCGTGCCTCGCCGCGCGCCAGATGCAGAATCTGGCGCTCCAGCGCGGCATCCGGAAAGCCGATACGTACATGCATCAGAAAACGGTCGAGCTGGGCTTCCGGTAGCGGGTAGGTGCCCTCCTGCTCGATAGGGTTCTGTGTCGCCATCACCATAAACAGCTCGGGCAGCGGATAGGTTTGCCGCCCGATACTGACCTGACGTTCCGCCATCGCCTCGAGTAATGCCGACTGCACCTTGGCCGGTGCCCGGTTGATCTCGTCGGCCAGCACCAGATGATGGAAGATCGGCCCCTGCTGGAAACTGAAGCTGGCGGTTTCCGGGCGATAGATTTCGGTGCCGGTGATATCTGCCGGCAGCAGGTCGGGAGTGAACTGGATGCGGTGGAAGTCCGCGTCGATCCCTTCGGACAGCGCCTTGATCGCCTTGGTCTTGGCCAGGCCGGGAGCTCCTTCGACCAGCATATGCCCGCCGGCCAACAGACAGATAAGCATCCGGTCAATCAGTTGTTCCTGACCAAATATCTGCTTGCCCATGTAATGCTTGAGCTGGAGCAAGGCTTCACGGTGGGGCATGGACTATCTTCCTGTTTGTAACGACGGGGGGCGCATGGACGCTGACGGTCGATGGGCTAGACTAACCGCATCGCTGCCCCTTTGAAATCAGCCGCCGGCCTCGACCGTGCGGCCACTACCGGAGGTACTATGGCCCTGATCATGGCACAGACCCGCAAAGAGTTCATCGACCAGTTGCAGCAACGACTGCACCCGCTGGCGGAGTCCGCCGAGGCCGATAGCCTGTGCCGCTTTGCCGAGGCGTTTTTCGGGATAGTCGCGCTGGAGGAGTTGCAACAGCGTCAGGATAGCGATCTGCTGGGCTGCACGCTGTCATTCTGGCGTTTCCTGCAGCAGTTGCCGCAGGCCGAAGGCACGTTGCGGGTATTCAATCCGGATACCCGGCAGCATGGCTGGCAGTCGACCCATAGCGTTGTCGAGATACTGCATCCTGATCAGCCGTTTCTGGTCGATTCGGTGCGCATGGCGCTGAACCAGCAGGGCTATGCCATCCACACACTGCAGAACAGTGTGATTGCGGTGCGTCGTGACAGCGACGGCCAATTGCTCGAACTGCTGGACAGCATGGACGAGACGGCAAGCCATGAATCGCTGATGTATATCGAGATCGACCGCTGCGCGACCCAGGCCGAGATGCGTGCGCTGCAGACCGACCTGCAGCAGGCGCTGGCCCAAGTGCGCGCGGTGGTGGCTGATTTTACCCCCATGCGTGCGCGCGTTGCTGATCTGCAGAAAGCGCTGGATGGGCCGGCCTTTGCCTGGTATCCGGCCGCGCAGCGCGCTGAGGCACAGGCCTTTCTGCAGTGGCTGCAGGACGATCACTTTACCTTTATGGGCTATGAGTGCTTCGCGATTGCCGAGGGGCTGGGCGAGCAGCGCCTGGGGATTCGGCCCGACAGCCGCCTGGGTCTGTGTGCCAGCGATCCGCTGGAGGACGACCTCGACGGCCTGCCGCAACCGGTGCTGGATTACCTGCAACAGCCGCTGTTGCTGTCGTTTGCCAAGGCCTCGCGGGTCAGCCGGGTGCATCGCCCGACCTATCCCGATTATGTCTCGTTGCGTGAAGTGGATGCCGAGGGCCGGGTGCTGCTTGAGCACCGCTTTATGGGCCTGTACACCGCACGGGTCTACAGCGACAGCGTCGAGCAGATTCCCTGGTTGCGGCGCAAGGTTGCCGATGTACGGGAATCGATAGGTTTTCGTGGCGGCAGTCACCTCGACAAAGCCTTGCGCCAATTGCTGCAGGTGCTGCCCCGTGATGACCTGTTCCAGATGTCTCCTCTGCAGTTGCAGGATACCGCGCGCGGCATAGTGCAGATCCAGGAACGCAGTCAGGTCCGGCTGTTTATGCGGCGTGGCAACTACGGGCGCTTCTGGTATTGCCTGGTGTTTGTGCCGCGCGAGATCTATTCGACCGCGATCCGGGTAAAGATCGAGCAGGTGCTGATGAAGCGCCTGCAGGCCAGCGAGTGCCAGTTCTGGACCTTCTTCTCCGAGTCGGTACTGGCCCGCACCCAACTCATTCTGCGCGTCGACCCGCGCCAGCAGCTGGACATAGACCCCGTGAAGATCGAACAGGAAGTGATTCAGGCCTGCCGCAGCTGGCAGGACGATTTTGCCGCGCGCCTGCATGACAGCCTCGGCGAGGCGCGCGCCACCGAACTGTTGGTGGAGTTTGCCGGCGGTTTTCCGCCCGGTTACAGCGACCGTTTCACCCCGGCCAGCGGGGTGGTGGATTTGCAACACCTGCTGGAACTGACCCCGGAGCGGCCGCTGCAGATGAGCTTCTACCAGCCGCTGGCGCAGGCCGCCGGGGTGCTGCACTGCAAGCTCTATCACCTGGGCGAGCCGCTGCCGCTGTCGGATGTCATGCCGATCCTGGAGAATCTGGGGCTACGGGTGCTCGGCGAGTTTCCGTTCCGCCTCAATCACCGCGATGGTCGCCAGTACTGGATTCATGACTTCGAATTTACCTTTGCCGACCAGCGCGGGCTGGATATCCAGCAGGTCAACCAGCTCTGCCGTGATGCCTTTCTGGCGGTCTGGCACGGCCAGGCGGAGAACGATGCGTTCAACCGGCTGGTGTTGCTGGCGGCCATGTCCTGGCGCGACGTCAGCCTGCTGCGTGCCTTCGGTCGCTACCTCAAGCAGATCCGCCTGGGCTTCGAGTTGCCCTATATCGCCGCGACCCTGGCCAACCATGCGGATATTGCCCGCGAGCTGGTCAGGCTGTTCCGTACCCGCTTCTATCTGGCGCGCAAGCTGTCGGCGGAGGATCTACAGGACAAGCAGCAGAAGCTGGAACAGGCGATCCTGCAAGCGCTGGACGCGGTGGCCGTGCTCAACGAGGACCGCATCCTGCGGCGCTGTCTGGACCTGATCAAGGCCTGCCTGCGCAGCAACTTCTACCAGCCGGATGCCCAAGGCAAGGCCAAGGACTACATCAGCTTCAAGTTCGATCCGCAGGCGATTCCCGACCTGCCGCTGCCACGCCCGATGTTCGAGATTTTCGTCTATTCGCCACGGGTCGAGGGTGTGCATCTGCGCGGCGGCAAGGTGGCGCGTGGCGGCCTGCGCTGGTCGGATCGCGAGGAGGATTACCGTACCGAGGTGCTCGGGCTGGTCAAGGCCCAGCAGGTGAAGAACGCCGTGATTGTGCCGGTCGGTGCCAAGGGCGGTTTTGTGCCGCGCCGGCTGCCGGTGGGTGGCAGCCGTGACGAGATTCAGCAGGAGGCAATTGCTTGCTACCGGCTGTTTATTCAGGGGCTGCTGGATATCACCGACAATCTGGTGGAGGGTGCCGTGGTCCCGCCGGAGAGCGTGGTGCGGCATGATGGCGACGACCCCTATCTGGTGGTGGCGGCCGACAAGGGCACCGCGACCTTCTCCGATATCGCCAACCAGATCGCCGCCAGCTATGGCTTCTGGCTGGGCGACGCCTTTGCCTCTGGCGGCTCGGCCGGCTATGACCACAAGAAGATGGGCATTACTGCGAGCGGTGCCTGGGTTTCGGTACAGCGGCACTTCCGCGAGCTGGGCATCAATGTGCAGGAAGACCCGATCAGCGTGCTGGGCATTGGTGACATGGCCGGCGACGTATTCGGCAACGGCCTGCTGATGTCGCGCAGTGTCAGGCTGGTGGCGGCGTTCAACCACCAGCACATCTTTATCGACCCGACCCCGGATCCCGAGCGCAGCTATCAGGAGCGCGAACGCTTGTTCCAGCTGCCGCGTTCCAGCTGGGCGGATTACGACCCTGCGCTGATTTCCGAGGGCGGCGGGGTATTCGAGCGCAGCCTCAAGCAGATCCGCCTGACCCCACAGATGCGCGAGTGCTTCGAGATAGAGGCCGAGCACCTGACCCCGGCCGAGCTGATCAACCGCCTGCTCAAGGCCCCGGTTGATCTGTTGTGGAATGGCGGCATCGGCACCTACGTCAAGGGCGCAGCGGAAAGCCATGCGGATGTCGGCGACAAGGCCAACGACGCCTTGCGGGTGAATGGTGGCGAGCTGCGATGCCGGGTGATCGGCGAGGGCGGCAACCTTGGCATGACCCAGCTCGGCCGGGTTGAGTACTGCCTGAATGGTGGCGCAGCGAACACTGACTTTATCGACAACGCCGGCGGCGTCGACTGCTCCGACCATGAAGTGAACATCAAGATCATGCTCAACGAGTTGGTCGCCGCCGAGCAGATGACCGGACGCCAGCGCAACCAGCTGCTGGCGGCGATGACCGATGAAGTGGCTGCTCTGGTGCTGACCAATAACTACCGACAGACCCAGGCGATCAGCCTGGCGGCGCGTCAGGCCGGGCTGGCGATGGGTGAGTACCGGCGCTTTATCAGCGCCATGGAATCTGCCGGCAAGCTGAACCGGGCGCTGGAATTTCTGCCCAGCGACGAGCAACTGGTCGAGCGCAGCGCCGCCGGCAAGGGCCTGACCCGCTCCGAGCTGTCGGTATTGGTGTCCTACGCCAAGGCTGACCTGAAGGAAGCCCTGGCCGCCTCGGATGTGCCGGAGGACAGCTATCTGGCCCGTGAACTGCGCAGCGCCTTCCCGGCCGAGCTGGTATCCCGGCATCCCGACGACTTGCTACAGCACCGCCTGCGCCGCGAAATCATCTCCACCCAGCTGGCCAATGATCTGGTCAACCATATGGGCATCACCTTCCTGCGCCGGGTCGAGCAGTCCACTGGCGCACCGGCCAGCGATATCGCCCGCGCCTATGTGGTGGCGCGGGATGTGTTCGATCTGCGTCAGCGCTTTGCCGAGATCGAGGCGCTGGATTACCGGGTGCCGGCGGCCCTGCAACTGGAAATGATGGATGATCTGGTACGCCTTGGCCGGCGCGCCACCCGTTGGTTTATCCGCAACCGCCGTACCGCGCTGGAGCCGCAGCGCGAGGTCGAACATTTCCGTCCGCGGATTGCCGCGCTGGTGCAGGATTTCGACAGCCTGCTGGAAGGCCCGGTGCGCGAGCTGTGGGAAAGCAAGTACAGCGCCTGGGTCGAGGCCGGTGTGCCGGATACGGTGGCCAGGCTGGTGGCCGGCAGCGGGCATTTCTACACCATGCTCGGCATCGTCGAGGCCGCCGATGCCACCGCCCAGCCCAGCGAGCGGGTGGCCCAGGTGTTCTTTGGCCTGGGCAGTGAATTGCAGCTGTCCTGGTTTGCCCAGCAGATTAACCAGCTGTCGGTGGACAACCACTGGCAGGCGCTGGCCCGTGAAAGCTACCGCGATGATCTGGACTGGCAGGTGCGCAGCATGACAGTGGCCGCCCTGCAGGGCGGCACCGGGGAGCAACCGGTGGCGGCGCTGATCGAGCAGTGGCTGGGGCAGAACACGCTGCACTGCCAGCGCTGGCGCAACATGCTCGGTGAGTTACGCGCTGCCGGCAGTGGCGATTACCCGATGATCGCCGTGGCCATGCGTGAACTGCTGGATCTGGCGCAAAGCTCGCGCCTCGGTGCGGCAGCCGGTGAGGGCGCTGAATGCCGCGAATGATTGTTGATCTGGCGCTGCCGGCCGAGCGTTACCTGGCCTGGTACCAGGGGCGCGCCGAACGGGTACTGATGCACGCCCGTGACGGGCGCAGCATCAGCCTGCCGGCACACCACCTGCGGCGTTTTCTCAGCCGCGAGGGGATTTACGGCAGTTTCGAGCTGGAGTTTACCGAGCAGGGGCAACTGCTCGACATTCGCCGGCTCGACGCCGGCTGATGCAGTCACCGCCACGGGCGCCGCAGTGCTATACTCGGCGCCCTCTTTTTCTGGCTTTCAAGGCGTTGCCCATGTACTCCACCCTGCGCTCGCTGATGTTCCGCCTGCCGGCGGAAACCTCCCATGACCTGGCCCTCGACATGATAGGTGCGGCCGGTCGCCTGGGGCTGGCCCGCCGCCTGTTGCGCCCGGTGGCGCCGCAGCCGGTCGAGGTGATGGGCCTGAAATTCGCCAACCCGGTCGGACTGGCCGCTGGCCTCGACAAGAACGCCGTGGCGGTCGACGGGCTGGGTGCCATGGGTTTTGGCTTTATCGAGGTCGGCACCGTCACCCCGCGCCCGCAGCCGGGCAATCCCAGGCCGCGGATGTTCCGCCTGCCACAGGCGCAGGCGATCATCAATCGCATGGGCTTTAACAACCAGGGCGTGGATGCGCTGCTGGAGCGCCTGCAGGGTGTCGATTATGACGGCGTGCTGGGTATCAATATCGGCAAGAACGCCGTCACCCCGGTGGAAAACGCCGTGGACGACTACCTGACCTGCCTGCGCAAGGTGTATGCCTACGCCGATTACGTGACCCTCAACCTGTCCTCGCCGAATACCCCCGGCCTGCGCACCCTGCAGTACGGCGATGCGCTAAAGGCGCTGCTCGAACCGATCAAGCAGGCGCAGCTGCAACTGCAGCAGGAGCACGGCCGCTATGTACCGCTGGCGCTGAAAATCGCCCCGGACATGAACGACGAGGAGCTGCGCTTGGTAGCCCATACCCTGCTGGAGCAGGGCATGGATGCGGTGATTGCCACCAATACCACGTTGTCACGGGATGCCGTACAGGGCCTTGAACATGCCGACGAGGCGGGCGGGCTGTCTGGCGCGCCTCTCACCGAACGTTCCACCGAGGTGGTGCGTACCCTGGCCGACGAACTGGCCGGGCGCATGCCGATCATTGGTGTGGGCGGCATTTTCAGTGGTGCCGATGCGGCGGCAAAAATTGCCGCAGGGGCCAGCCTGGTACAGCTCTACAGTGGCTTTATCTACCGTGGACCGGAGCTGGTGCGCGAGTGTGTGGATGCGATTGCTGCGGCACAGGCTAACGCCGCGCAGGGCTGAATTGAAAAGCCCCCGCAAGCGGGGGCCGGTGGGCCTCAAGGGCCCGGCGCCGTGGAAGGGCGCCTTGGGAGAAATCGATTGTGAAAGGGTATTTGATTCAGGGCTGAAGACTCAGCCTACCGCATGCATCTCATTGAGCCTGTGCACGCCGGAGATACCAGTGAAGCCGTCCCAGTGGTCGGCTCGACCCTCGCGCCAGCCGTTCAGCCATTCCTGTCGAATACTGGCGGCGGTGAAGGGACAGGTGTCGCGAGACTTGCCTTGCACTCCATGCTGATAACCGCGTTGAAATGCTCGTTCCATCGGATCACGCTTGAGTCTTCTCATAATGGTAAAGCCCTCGTGTGGTTCAACTGCCCGCCACGGCAAATGGCCATAGCAGAAAATGGCACCAGCGGTTTTTGCCAGTGCCCGGACCGGGAGATGGTCTCCGGTGGTCCGTTGTCACGCGCTCAATCCATGAACCTGTTGTACCCTAACCACTGCCGTGTTGAAAGACCAATTAGTCATACCCAGAGCGCTGTTTAGCCGGGTCTGACATATGAATGAAATACACCACCGGAAATCAGACAGATGCGAGAGACTCTTGAATATTTTGTGACCTGCCCGAAGGGCATCGAGGGTCTGCTGCTCGACGAGCTGCGCCAGCTGGGCGCGGAGTCGGCCCGCGAGACGGTCGCCGGGGTCAGCCTGCAAGGCGATCTTGAACTGGGCTATCGCCTCTGCCTGTGGTCACGCCTGGCCAACCGTGTGCTGCTGGTGCTGTCGCGCTTCGCCGCCGAGGACGCCGCCGGCCTGTATGCCGGGGTGCAGGGCATCGACTGGCGCGAGCATCTGGCGCCTGATGGCTCGCTGGCGGTGGACTTCACCGGCAGCCTGCCGGGCATCGACAACACCCATTTCGGCGCGCTGAAGGTCAAGGATGCACTGGTGGATCAGTTGCGCCAGGCCGATGGCACGCGCCCCTCGGTGGACCGCGAACAGCCGGATCTGCGCCTGAACGTGCACTGCCGGCGGGGCGAGGTGCAGTTGGCGCTGGACTTGTCCGGTGCCAGCCTGCACCAGCGTGGCTACCGCCTGCAGCAGGGAGCTGCGCCGCTCAAGGAAAACCTCGCCGCCGCCATCCTGCTGCGCGCCGGCTGGCCGCAACTGGCGTCCGAGGGTGGCGCACTGGTCGATCCGATGTGTGGCTCCGGCACCCTGATTATCGAGGCGGCGCTGATGGCCGCCGATGTGGCGCCCAACATGCTGCGCCAGCGCTGGGGCTTCAGTGGTTGGCAGCAGCATGTGCCGGCGCTCTGGCAACGCCTGCTGGGCGAGGCGCAACAGCGCGCCGAGGCCGGCTTGCGTACACCGCTGTGGATTCGTGGCTACGAGGCTGACCCGCGCCTGCTGCAGCCGCTGCGCAACAACATCCAGCGCGCCGGTCTGGGCGACTGGGTAAAGGTCTACCAGGGCGAGCTGGCGACCTTCGAACCGCACCCGGACAAGGGCCAGCAGGGACTGGTGGTGTGTAATCCGCCCTATGGCGAGCGCCTCGGCGATACCGCCAGCCTGGTCTATCTGTACCAGAAATTTGGTGAGGTGCTGCGCGAGCGCTGCCGTGGCTGGCAGGCGGCGATCTTTACCGGCAACCCGGAGCTGGGCAAGCGCATGGGCATCCGCAGCCACAAGCAGTACGCGCTGTTCAATGGCGCACTGCCGTGCAAGCTGTTGTTGATGAAGATCGACCCGGAGCAGTTTGTCACCGGCAGCGCGCCGAGTGCCGGCGAGCGCAACGCAGCGTCCGCCGCGCCGGTTGCCGAAGCACGCCTGAGCGAGTCGGCGCAGATGTTTGCCAACCGCCTGCGCAAGAACCTGCGTACCCTTGGCAAGTGGGCGCGCCAGCAGGGCATCGAGTGCTACCGCCTGTATGACGCCGACATGCCGGAATTTGCCGTGGCGGTGGATATCTACGGCCAGCGCGTGCATGTGCAGGAATATGCACCGCCGGCCACGGTCAGCGAGGACAAGGCCGCCGCGCGCCTGCAGGATGTGCTGGCAGCCTTGCCGCAGGTGCTGCAGATTGACCCGCAATACATAGTGCTGAAGCAGCGCCAGCGCCAGAGCGGCAAGCAGCAGTACCAGCGGATGGACCAGCGCGGCGAGTTTTTCGAAGTGCGTGAAGGGCAGGCGAGGCTGCTGGTCAATCTCACCGATTACCTGGATACCGGGCTGTTCCTTGACCACCGTCCGCTGCGCCTGCGGATTGCCCGCGAGGCCGCCGGCAAGCGCTTCCTCAACCTGTTCTGCTATACCGCCAGTGCCAGCGTGCACGCCGCCGTCGGCGGTGCCCGCAGCACCACCAGTGTCGACCTGTCACGCACCTATCTGGACTGGGCACGGCGCAATCTGGCGCTGAACGGGCTGTCGAACCTGCACCGGCTGGAGCAGAGCGATGTGATGCAATGGCTTGAGGCAGATCGCGGCGAGTACGACCTGATCTTTATCGATCCGCCGACCTTCTCCAACTCCAAGCGACTGGATGACGTGTTCGATGTGCAGCGCGACCATGTGCGCCTGCTGGACCTGGCGATGGCGCGTCTGGGGCCGGGTGGCAGCCTGTACTTCTCCAACAACTTCCGGCGCTTCCGTCTCGACCCGGCACTGCAGGAACGCTACCGGATCGAGGACATCAGCGCGCAGACCCTGGACCGCGACTTCGAGCGTAACCAGAAGATCCACCGCTGCTGGAAGCTGACGCGCTAGTTACCCAGCGCCACCTGGCTGCTGGAGCGCTGGTGCACGTCGGTTATCACCAGATCCAGTGCGTTGCGGCTGTTGCCGGCGGCCGGATGATTGACGATAGCCACCACTGCCCACTTCTGGCCGTTGCGGTCACGGGTGATGCCAGCCAGGGCGCGCACGTTCCGCAATGCGCCGGTCTTGATATGCGCCTGTCCGGCCACTGGAGTATTGCGCAGGCGCCGGCGCATGGTGCCATCCATTGCCGCCAGCGGCATCGAGGCGGTGAACTCGGCGGCATAAGGGCTGCGCGCCGCCTGCTCCAGCATCAGCGCCAGATCGCGTGCGGTCAGCCGTTCGAAGCGGGACAAGCCAGAGCCGTTTTCAATCACCAGATGCTCACTGGTGATGCCCTTGGCTACCAGCCACTGGTTGATCACCCGCACCGCCGCCTTGTGATCGTCGGCATCCGAAGCACTACGCTGCTGGCGACCGATATTCAGCAGCAGCTGACGGGTCATGGTGTTATTGCTGAACTTGTTGATGTCGCGGATGGTGTCGACCAGATCCGGCGACGTGGTGCGAGCCAGCAGCCGGGCGTCGGCCGGCATATTGCCGATGCGGATGGTGCCGGCAATGCTGCCGCCGAGTTCTTCCCAGGTGGTGCGCAGCAAGCTGCCGGTATAGGTGGCATGGTCCAGTGCCGACAGCCAGCGCTCGGCCTGGCAACCCTCGTGGATTTCGCCACGCAGGGTCAGGGTGGCCTGGCTGCCTTGATCGCTCAGCGCATAGTGGATGTTCGGCCACGGGCAGCTGCGGGCAGCCGGTAGCAGTTTCACTTCGCTGACCACCCGTACCTCGGGCAGCGGCGGCTCCAGGTGGGTACGCACGCCGGTGCTTTCACCAAAGGTGCGCAGCTGGAACACCTTGAGGTTGCTCAGCAGCGGGTCCGGGGTAACCAGAAACGGCCGGCTGGGGTCGTTGCCATCGTCGACGAACTCGGCGATGTCGGTAGGCAGGCGCAAGTCGGCTGGCTGTAATACCAGATCACCGGTCACCTGACGCACACCACTGGCGCGCAGGTCGCGCAGCAGGGTCCAGATGCGTTCGCGGGTCAGCTTGGGGTCACCGCTGCTGCGAAAGACCAGATCGCCCTTGAGCACACCATTCTCGATCGGGCCGCTGGCCAGCAGATCGGTATTCCACTGCCAGGTCGGGCCGAGCAGTTCCAGCGCCGCATAGGTGGTCACCAGCTTCATGGTCGAGGCCGGATTCACCGGTGTGTCGGCATTCACGAACTGCGCCACACCCTGGCCATCCAGCGGAATCACCGCCAGTGACATGGCACTGCTGGGCAACTTGCCGGCCTCCAGGGCACGGGCAACCTGACCGGGCAGCTGACCTGCCTGAACACTGCCGCACAGCCCCAGCAGGAGTGCGCCGGGTAGCAGCAGATGGCGGAAAAGGCGGTTGTGCAGGGACGACAGGCGCATGGCAGCTCCGGCAAGCAAGGAAAAATGTACGGCCCGGCCCCCTAAGGGCCACGGGCGCTGACATCTGCATGATCACGCAAAACCCGCGCATAGCCAAGGGGTAATGACGTCAGCCACGCATACGGCTGATGCCCCAGGCGACCGGCAGCAGCAACAGAGTGATCAGCAGTGTTGCCAGAACGCTTTCGAAACGTACACGGTAGGCTTCGGCCAGCAGTTCGTTTTGCGGCACCAGAACGGCAAGCCAGGCATCCGGAAAGCGTTCCGACTGCAAGCGATGACGGGTTACCTGCCAGACACGCCCCTCCAGCACCAGGCTGCCGATCATCTCGGTGTAAATATCCCGCTCGGCAAAGGCTGCCAGCAGGGTGCTGCCCAGCTCGTCCAGACGACGCAGGCGCTGTTGCCCGGACTGGGTAGTGCCGAGCATGCGCTGCGGTTCATGGTAAGCCAGCACTGTGCCTTGCTGGTCGTATATGACCATTTCGCTGGTGTCGGTCAGGCGCGCCTGCTGGAGTGTCGCGGACAGGTTATGCAGGGTCACGTCTGCAGCAATGACTTGTTGTTGTCGGCCAGCCAGCGCCAGGGTGGTGCCGTATTCGCTGGTGGAAAAAAACACATAGGGCGGCGTGATGACAACACCGTCCTGTTGCAGCGCTTGCTGGTACCAGATGCGCTTGCGCGGGTCGTAGTTTTCGTCATCCACTGGGCCGCTTGCCAGCAGACGCATGTCTGCCGTGTAGAACTCGTGGATAACTTCACGCCGGCCGTTTTCGTGGCTGATGTGCCAGAGTTGCCAGACTGACCCTTCGGGTGCCTGGAAGCGCTCGCGCAGGGTCAGTGAGTGCAAGGGGCGCAACATCATGTAGTCGCCATCCGGCCAGCCGATGTAGATGGAGTTGAGTTGCGGGTTGTGTTGAAGAACGCTGGCAAGTTTGTGCAGGTGCGGGCGACGCTGGGCCAGTATTGAGGTGTTCATCAGAACATCATGCTGCAGCAGCACAAGCGCTTGGCGGGGTGCTTCGTAGGTTGCCAGCAGGTGGTTGCTTATCTGTTGGTGAATGCGCTGGGTCAGTTCATTGCCTGCGCTAAGGATGACCCGGCTGTGCTGGTGATACTGGTAGATCGCCAGGGCAATACCAGCCAGCGCCAGCAGTGACAGAATCGCCAGGGTTTGCGGCCAGTTGCCACGCGGTGCCTGATAGTAGTGCTGCTCGCTCATGCCTGCTGCCTCCGTGAGCCGGGTCTGCAGCAACTATAGATGAGCCTTGCGCTACGTGCTCAGGTGTCGATCTGCGGCAGTCGGAACAGCTGGCGGGCGGTGGCGCTGGTATGGGCAGCCAGTTGTTCGATCGGCTCGTCACGACAGCTGGCCAGCATCCTCGCCACTTCCGGCAGGAACGCCGGCTCGTTGCGGCGGTTGCGCGGGCGGGGCTGCAGGGTGCGTGGCAGCAACCAGGGTGCATCGCTTTCCAGCATCAGTCGTCCCGCCGGAATGTCACGCACCAGCCCCTGCAATTCCACGCCACGGCGTTCGTCACAGACCCAGCCGGTGATGCCGATGTGCAGGTCCAGATCCAGATAGGCATAGAGCGCCGCGCGGTCGGCAGTAAAACAGTGCACCACGGCACCGCACAGCCGGTCGCGGTAGTCGCGCAGTATCTCCAGCAGGCGTTCGGAGGCCTCGCGCTCGTGGATAAATACCGGCAATTGCAGCTCGGCCGCCAGTTGCAGTTGCTGTTCAAAGCACAGCTGCTGTTGCGGACGCGGGGAGAGGTCACGGTTGAAATCCAGCCCGCACTCGCCAATCGCACGGACCTGGCTGGCGCTGGCCAGTTGTTTCAGCGTCAGGCTGTCACTGCTGTGCCAGTGTTTGGCGTCGTGCGGATGCACACCAGCGGTACAGAACAGACGGTCGGGGAGGGCGTTGCAGAGTTCGCTGGCGCGTTCGCTGACGGCCAGTGAGGTGCCGGTCAGCAACAGCTGACTGACACCTGCCTGAAAGGCACGTTCAAGGACCTGTTGGCGGTCCTGATCGAAGGCGTCGTCCGTCAGGTTGACGCCAATGTCGACCAGTTGCACCACTCAGCTCCGCGGACGGGCCTTGGGTTTGAACGGACGCTTTTCCGCGTTGTCGCGGCGCGGCGGACCCTTGCGCGGCGGCGGACGGCGGTCGTCGCTTTCACCCTCGGCCAGCGGCCACGGCTGAATGCGCAGGGCAATACCGTTGATCTCGACCTGCGACAGCCGGCTCAGGGTGGCGGCATCCAGCGCCGGCAGATACACCGCCGTGTGCTGCGGGAACAACTTGATGTTGCCAATCTGCGGGCGACGCAGGTTGCTGTTCTGGCACAGCGCATCGACCAGCGGCTTGGGCAGCATGCCGTTGGTACGACCGCCCTGCACCTTGTAGCGCACCAGACCGTCGTCCTGCTCGGCAAAACGCTCGGTGCTGCGCGGGGCAGCCTGTGGCAGATCGACAACCGGCTCGATCAGGGCCTTGGCACTTGGCAGCATCGACAGCAGGCAGGCGGCCAATTCCTCGGCATCCAGCGTGGTTAGCTCCATCAAGTCGCGTACCAGTTGCTGCTGGGTGGCGCCGACTTTCTCACTGGCAGTGTTCAGGCGGGTAGCCAGCTTGCCCAGGCGACCACTGCGCACCGCATCGGCGCTCGGCAGTGCCTGTTGCTCGATCTTCTGTCCGGTGGCCTTTTCCAGGGCGAACAGCAGGCGCCGCTCACGCGGGGTGGCAAACAGGATCGCGGTGCCCTGGCGACCGGCACGGCCGGTACGGCCAATCCGGTGCACATAGGACTCGCTGTCGTGCGGCAGGTCGTAATTCAGAACGTGGGTGATGCGCTCGACATCCAGACCACGGGCCGCTACGTCAGTCGCTACCACGATATCCAGCTGGCCGCGCTTGAGGCGCTCGACCACCTGCTCGCGCAGTTGCTGGCTGAGGTCGCCGTTCAGTGCGGCGGCGGCAAAGCCACGCGCCTCAAGACGCTCGGCCAGCTCCATGCTGGCGGTCTTGGTGCGCACAAAAACGATCATCGCATCGACCGGCTCCACTTCCAGCAGGCGGGTCATGGCGTCGAGCTTGTGGTGGTTGGCCACTTCCCAGACCTTCTGGGTAATGGTGTCCAGGCTGCTCTTGGCACCGCTGTGCAGGCGGATTTCCTTCGGCTCGTGCAGGTGCTTGTGCGCCACGTTGCGCACGCCCGGCGGCATGGTCGCGGAGAACAGCGCGCGCTGGCAGTCATCCGGTACTTCGTCGAAGACCATTTCCAGGTCATCGGCAAAGCCCATCTTGAGCATCTCGTCGGCTTCGTCGAGCACCAGGTATTTCAGTTCCTGCAGCTTCAACGTGCCGCGACGCAGGTGGTCGGTCAGACGGCCGGGGGTGGCAACCACCACCTGCACGCCACGTTCCAGCGCCTTGAACTGCGGAGCAAAGGCCGAGCCGCCATACAGCGCCAGCACGGTAAAGCCGCGCAGGTTCTGTGCATAGCGCTGCAGTGCCTCGGCAACCTGCAGGGCCAGCTCGCGGGTCGGCGTCAGGATCAGCGCCTGAGTGGCACGCATGCTTGGCTCGATGCAGGCCAGCAACGGCAGGGCAAAGGCCGCCGTCTTGCCGGTGCCGGTCTGCGCCAGACCGAGCAGGTCATGGCCGGCCAGCAAAGTGGGAATGGCCTCGGCCTGAATCGGGGAGGGTGTTTCATAACCGAGGCTGTTAAGAGCGTCGAGGAGCGGTGCAGGCAAGCCAAGATCGGCAAACTGCGGTGCCGCCGGAGCGGTATCGGACATACGGAGAATAAACCTTGGGGGAGTAAAGAGCGGAAGTATACGCCATACGCGGCAGAATTGCCGCAGGGTTTTTCAGCGGCTGGCATAAAAGCCTGACCGGTGGCAGGCTGAACAGCCATACAACAGGAGGGCAGCCGCATGGGCCGACTGGTCGAAGGTATCTGGTACGACGAATGGTACGACACCGACAGCAGCGACGGGCGCTTTGTCCGCGAGGACGCCGGCTTCCGCCATCGCATAGAGGAGGGCGGACGCTTCGCCCCGGAATCCGCACGCTACCACCTGTACGTTTCGCTGGCCTGCCCCTGGGCCCATCGCACGCTGATCCTGCGCAAGCTCAAGGGCCTGGAAGCGCACATAGACGTTACCAGCGTGCACCCGCACATGCTTGACCAGGGCTGGACCTACGACACCCCCGAGCCGCTCTACGGCTTTACCCGGCATCACCAGCTGTACACCCTGGCCAAACCCGACTACAGCGGCCGGGTCACAGTGCCGGTGCTCTGGGACCGCCAGCAGCAGACCATCGTCAACAACGAATCGTCCGAGATTCTGCGGCTGTTCAACAGCGCCTTTAACCAACTGACCGGCAACCGCGACGACTACTGCCCGGCCGACCTGCAGGACGAGATCGAGCGGCTTAACCGGCGCATCTACGACGAGGTCAACAACGGTGTCTACAAGGCCGGCTTTGCCACCAGCCAGAGTGCCTACGAGGAAGCCTGCCAGACCCTGTTCGGCGCGCTGGACTGGCTGGAACAACTGCTTGGCGAACGCCGCTACCTGACCGGCGGCCAGCTCACCGAAGCCGACTGGCGACTGTTCACCACGCTGCTGCGCTTTGATCCGGTGTACCACGGCCACTTCAAGTGCAACATCCGGCGCCTCGCCGACTACCCGAACCTGACCGGCTACACCCGCGAACTGTACCAGTGGCCTGGCGTCGCCGACACCTGCGATTTCTGGCATATCAGGCAGCACTACTATTACAGCCACGACATGATCAACCCGACCCGCGTGGTGCCGCTGGGTGAAGGGCCAGACCTGCAACAACCCCACCAGCGCGACTGGCTGCCGCAGGCCGACAGCGGCGCGTTACGGCAAAAAAACCGCAGCGGCGCTTGACTCTGCTGCCGGGCCGTATAGAATGCGCGCCAGTCCGGTCGACAGGGTGGCCCCACCCGATCCCCAGTGGTGTTGCCGGATCAACGCGCAGCGGTAGTTCAGTCGGTTAGAATACCGGCCTGTCACGCCGGGGGTCGCGGGTTCGAGTCCCGTCCGCTGCGCCATCTACGAAAGCCCCTGATCAGCAATGATCAGGGGCTTTTTTGTTACCTAACCCGCTTACCACCCCACACCGTTTTGGCCACTGGCTTTCGCAATGCGCTGTGCTGGTGCGCTGGCTGCTTTACTCAGGCGGTCGCTCTGGCTAATGTGAACGGCATCACGCTATGGCGGGTCGCGGTAATCCAGGGACGGCACTTCAGGGTATTTGCAGTTTGCTACTGCCTTTCTCGAAACGTCCCCTATCTTCTGCGGCTTGCCTTGCCACCGAACAGTTTGGCGTGCAGCCCAGCGCTGTGCGCTTGAGGAGTTGTAGATGATCGATTTGGCTGAACTGGGACGTGCCGTGCTGGCCGAGGTGCCGGAGGATGGCAGCAGTATTGGCAATCAGACCCTGTTCGAGCGCCTGAAGGCGCGCTTTGCCGGTGTCGGCGATGAGCAGTTGTGGGCGGCGCGGGATGCCTTGGTCGAGCAGGGCGTGCTGGTCAAGGGGCGCGGGCGTGGTGGATCGGTGTTGCGCGCCCAGGCTGCTGGCAAGCCAGCGTCAGCCGCTGTGCAATCGGCGCCTGTGGATGTGACTGCGGCGGCGCAGGTGGGCGAGGTGTCTGCCGGTTATCTGGCCGAGGCGGCGCGGGTGGTCAAGGCCAAGACCAGCGTGCAGCCGGCCACCGGCATTGACGACCTGAAAAAGACCCTGTGGGCCACCGCCGACAAGCTGCGCGCCAATATGGACGCCGCCGAGTACAAGCACATCGTGCTCGGGTTGATCTTCCTTAAATACATCTCCGACAGCTTTGCCGGCCGGCGCGTGGAGCTTGCGCGCAAGCTGCTGGATGAGAACGACGACTACTATCTGGGCGATGACGACCCGGACGCGCTCAATGCCGAGCTGGAAGACCGTGACTACTACCGCGAAGTGAATGTGTTCTGGGTGCCGGAGGTGGCGCGCTGGGAGGCGATCCGCGCCGCCGCCAAGCAGGTGGATATCGGCAAGCGCATCGACGAGGCGCTGGCGGCCATCGAGGCGGAAAACCCTAAGCTGAAGAACATCCTCGACAAGCGCTATGCCCGCGCCCAGTTGCCCGATGGCAAGCTCGGCGAGCTGGTGGATCTGGTCTCGACCATCGGCTTTGGTGACGACACCAGCAAGGCCCGCGACCTGCTCGGGCAGGTTTATGAATACTTCCTCGGCCAGTTCGCCAGTGCCGAGGGCAAGAAGGGCGGCCAGTTCTACACCCCGGCCTCCATCGTGAAAACCCTGGTGGCGGTGCTCAACCCGCACCATGGCAAGGTCTATGACCCCTGTTGCGGCAGTGGCGGCATGTTTGTGCAGTCGGAGAAGTTTATTGAAGCCCACGGCGGCAAGCTGGGCGATGTGTCCATCTATGGTCAGGAGTCCAACCCGACCACCTGGCGGCTGGCGGCGATGAACCTGGCGATTCGCGGCATCGACTTCAACCTGGGCAAGGAGCCGGCGGATACCTTTATCCGCAACCATCACAGCGACCTGCGCGCCGACTTTGTGCTGGCCAACCCGCCGTTCAATATCAGCGACTGGTGGCACGGCAGTCTGGACGGCGACCCGCGCTGGGTGTACGGCACGCCTCCGCAGGGCAACGCCAACTATGCCTGGCTGCAACACATGCTCTACCACCTGAAACCCAACGGCCGCGCTGGCATCGTACTGGCCAACGGCTCGATGAGTTCCAGCCAGAACTCGGAGGGCGAGATTCGCAAGGCGATGATCGAGGCCGATGTGGTGGAAGTGATGGTGGCGCTGCCCGGCCAGCTGTTTTTCAACACGCAGATTCCCGCCTGCCTGTGGTTCCTGGCCAAGGATAAACGCCACGCCCTGAGCACCGCCGGCATCGATCGCAGCGGCCAGGTACTGTTTATCGATGCCCGCAAGCTTGGCACCAGCGTCAGCCGTGTGCAGATCGAACTGACCGACGCCGATATCGAGCGCATCGCACAAACAGTAGCCGCCTGGCGCGGCGAAACCCTCGATGCGCCGGACTCCACCTCCCGTCATTCCCGCGAAGGCGGGAATCCAGGCGCATTGCCGCAATACCAGGACATCCCCGGCTTCTGCCGCAGCGTCTCCCTTGCAGAAATCGCCGAACACGGCCATGTGCTGACACCGGGCCGCTATGTCGGCGCCGAGGAGGTGGAAGACGACGACGAAGCCTTTGCCGAGAAGATGCAGCGGCTGACCAAACAGCTTGGCGAGCAGATGGAGAAGGGCGCGGAACTCGATCAGTTGATCCGGCTGAAGCTTGGGGGGCTGGGGTATGGGCTCTGAGGTGAGCTATACAAGCCTTGCTGATATCTGTTGCGATGTTAGCTATGGCTATACAGAGAGCGCGACAAGCGAAGCTGTCGGCCCAAAGTTCTTGCGCATCACTGATATTCAGGGTGGCACGCTTGACTGGAATAAAGTTCCGTACTGCCCGGCTACTGACGCTAATACTAAGAAATATGCACTTGAGATTGGCGACATTGTAATTGCACGTACAGGTAACTCGACGGGGGAGAACACGCAGCTGTCAACTGAGCCGCCGCCTGCGGTCTTCGCTTCTTACTTGATACGTTTTCGTCCAGACGCATCACGTGTTAATCCTTTTTTCGTGGGTTATCAGTTGAGGTCTGAGCGATTTCGACAGTACGTACTGGCAGTGCGGAGTGGTTCAGCGCAGCCAGGTGCAAATGCCAAGCAGCTGGGGGCCTTCACTGTCGAGTTAATTGATCGGGCACTTCAAGATGAGGCGGTCGAAATACTGAGAGCACTCGACGAACGCATCACCCTGCTACGCGAAACCAACGCCACCCTAGAAGCCATCGCCCAGGCGCTGTTCAAATCCTGGTTCGTCGATTTCGACCCCGTGCGCGCCAAGGCCGAAGGCCGCCAGCCGGAAGGCATGGACGCCACCACCGCCGCCCTGTTCCCCGATAGCTTCGAAGAGTCCGAGCTGGGCTTGGTGCCGAAGGGGTGGGCTGAGGTAAGGCTTGGCCAGCTTTGTACCTTTCAGAAAGGGTGCTCCTATAAGGGTGATGGCCTTTCAGATGATCAAGGTGCGTATATGTTTAACCTTGGTTGTTTTAATGCTCCGAGGGTGTATGCCTTTGAAAGGGTAAAGCGATACACAGGGGAGTTTAAAGATAAACATCGTGTGACGGCTGGCGACTTGATCATTGCCAATACTGATATGACCCAGCATCGAGCCATTTTGGGGAGGCCACTTGTGATCCCTGAAGGAATGAATCCTGGGTTTGTCTCTCATCACGTCTTTAAAGTGGTGATCAACCAAGGGTATGGCGTTGGGATAAAGCCCTTTTTATTTTTCTGCTTCTTGCAGCCATCATTTCGAGAGCGAGCGGTTGGTTACGCGACCGGAACCACGGTGCTAGCGTTGCCAAGAGATGCGCTAGAACAACATTTAATCTACTTGCCTAGTTATGAGTTGCTTAAAGTTTTTGCCGAGTGTTGTGATCCCATTTTTGCCGCAATCAAGTCCAATGAGCTTCAAGCCCAAACCCTCACCCAACTGCGCGACACCCTCTTACCCCGCCTGATCTCCGGCCAGCTGCGCCTGCCGGAAGCCGAAGCCACTGTTGAGGAGGTTTTGTAATGACCTTTAACCGTAGTGAGCCATACAACGATCTGCCTTTGCTGCCGCCGGGCGTCGAGCTGGAAAGTCGCGCCGTGCTGAAGCAGGCGATTGCCGCCAACCGGGTACTGGCTAATCTGCGCGGCCTGGCTGCCAAGATTCCCAACCAGGGCATGCTGATCAACAGCATCGTGTTGCAGGAAGCGCGGCTGTCCTCGGAAATCGAAAATATCGTCACCACTAATGACGAGCTGTACCGGGCTGCCGCCGATGCCGATGGCAAGACCGACCCGCACACCAAGGAAGTGCTGCGCTACCGCCAGGCGCTGTATCGCGGCTTTCAGGCGCTGAAGGAACGACCGCTGAACACCAACCTGTTTATCGAGATGGTGCGGTTGATCAAGCAGGTCGAGCTGGGCATCCGTGCGGTGCCCGGCACTGCGCTGAAAAACGACCTGGGTGAGGTGATCTACACCCCGCCCGAGGGCGAACGTCGTATCCGCGAGCTGCTGGGCAATCTGGAGCAGTTCATTCACGTCGAGGACGACCTGGATCCGCTGGTGAAAATGGCGGTGCTGCACTATCAGTTCGAGGCCATCCACCCCTTCCCCGACGGCAATGGCCGAACCGGGCGGATTCTCAATCTGCTGTTTCTGGTGGAAAAGGGCCTGCTGGATATTCCGGTGCTGTTCCTGTCCCGCTACATCATCGCCAACCGGATGGATTACTACCGGGGCTTGCGGCAGGTCACCGAAGAGCAGGACTGGGAGAGCTGGATCCTGTTCATGCTCCGGGCGGTGGAAAGCACGGCGCAGCATACCTTCGATCAGGTCACCCGCATCCTGGATCTCATGGAGTCGGTACGGGAGCGGGTGCAGCGCGAAGAGCCGGGGATCTACAGCAAGGATCTGATTGAGCTGATCTTCCGTGAGCCCTACACCAAGATCCAGTTCGTCGTGGATCTCGGCCTGGCCAAGCGCCAGACAGCCTCCAGTTATCTGCAGGCTCTTGCCGGACGGGGTATCTTGCGCGAACAGAAAATCGGCAGGGAGAAGTACTACATCAACGATGCGCTACTGCTTGAGCTGACGCGTTGACAGGTTGATCGGATCGACACATTCCCATTATGTGTCGATTTTCAGGTGATTTTTAAACACGTTTTTCCGTCATGTCGATGGAATCGACAGATCAAGGATCGAGCAGTAATGACCGAAGACCAACTGGAACAGGAAGCCCTCGGCTGGCTCGGTGAGCTGGGTTACACCCACCTCTACGGGCCGGATATCGCCCACGATGGCGATAACCCCGAGCGCGGCAGTTACCGCGAGGTGCTGCTGGGCATGCGCTTGCGGGCAGCGGTGGCGCGGCTGAATCCGCAGATTCCGCCAGCGGCGCGGGAGGATGCGCTGCGTCAGGTACTGGAGCTGGGGCTACCGGTGCAGTTGTCGGTCAATCGCCTGTTCCATCGGTTGCTGGTGGGCGGGGTGCCGGTGCAGTACCAGAAGGATGGCGAAACCCGTGGCGATTTTGTGCGGCTGATCGACTGGGCCGATGTGCGTGCCAATGAGTGGCTGGCGGTCAACCAGTTCAGCATTCAGGGGCCAAAGCACACGCGCCGGCCAGACATCATCCTGTTCGTCAACGGCCTGCCGCTGGTGCTGCTGGAGCTGAAGAATCCGGCGGATGTGAATGCCGATCTGATCAAGGCCTTTGACCAGTTGCAGACCTACAAGGAGCAGATTCCCGATCTGTTCCACTACAACGAGATTCTGGTGATCAGCGATGGCAGCGAGGCGCGCATGGGCTCGCTGTCGGCGGACATCGAGCGGTTTGCCCGCTGGCGCACCATCGACGGGGTGACGGTTGATCCGCTGGGTGCCTTCAATGAGCTGGAAACCCTGCTGCGCGGGGTGCTGGAGCCGTCAACCCTGCTGGATTACCTGCGCTATTTCGTGTTGTTCGAGGATGACGGCCGCCTGGTGAAGAAGATTGCCGGCTATCACCAGTTCCATGCCGTGCGTGCGGCGATCCAGCAGGTGGTGCGCGCCTCGCGGCCGGGTGGGACGCAGAAGGGCGGGGTGGTCTGGCATACCCAGGGCTCGGGCAAGAGCATCACCATGACCTGCTTTGCTGCGCGGGTGATGCAGGACGCGGCGATGGAGAACCCGACCATTGTGGTGATCACCGACCGTAACGATCTGGATGGCCAGCTGTTCGGGGTGTTTTCGCTGTCGCAGGATCTGCTGCGCGAGCAGCCGGTGCAGGTGCTGACCCGTGGTGATCTGCGCGAGAAGCTCGGCAACCGGCCAAGTGGCGGGATTATCTTCGCGACCATCCAGAAGTTTATGCCGGGCGAGGATGAGGACAGCTTTCCGGTGCTGTCGACCCGCTCGAATATTGTGGTGGTGGCCGACGAGGCGCACCGCACCCAGTATGGTTTCAGTGCTTCTTTGAAGACACCCGACCTGCAGGCCGCCGAGCCCGGTGCGCGTTACCAGGTAGGTTATGCCCAGCACCTGCGTGATGCGCTGCCGAACGCTACCTTTGTGGCCTTTACCGGCACCCCGGTGTCCAGCGAGGACCGCGATACGCGGGCGGTGTTCGGTGATTACATCCACGTCTACGACATGCAGCAGGCCAAGGAAGACGGCGCTACGGTGGCGATCTATTACGAGTCGCGGCTGGCCAGGCTGTCGTTAAAGGAGGCCGAGCTGGAGCAGCTGGACGAGGAAGTGGACGAGCTGGCCGAGGACGAGGAGGAAGACCAGCAGTCGCGGCTGAAATCGCGCTGGGCAGCGCTGGAGAAGGTGGTGGGTGCCGAGCCACGCATCCATAGTGTGGCGACCGATCTGGTGGCGCACTTCGAGGAGCGCAATCAGGCGCAGAGCGGCAAGGCCATGGTGGTGGCGATGAGCCGGGAAATCTGCGTGCACCTGTACAACGCGATTGTCGCCCTGCGCCCGGAGTGGCACGACGATGACCCGGAAAAGGGCGCGATCAAGATCGTGATGACCGGCAGTGCCTCGGACAAGGCGCTGCTGCGCCCGCATATCTATCCCGGCCAGGTGAAAAAACGTCTGGAAAAGCGCTTCAAGGACCCGGCCGACCCCCTGCAGCTGGTGATAGTGCGCGATATGTGGCTGACCGGCTTTGATGCACCCTGTGTGCATACGCTGTATGTCGACAAGCCGATGAAGGGCCACAATCTGATGCAGGCGATTGCCCGGGTGAACCGGGTGTTCAAGGATAAGCAGGGCGGGCTGGTGGTGGATTACATCGGCATTGCCAACGAGCTGAAGGCGGCGCTGAAGGAATACACCGCGAGCAAGGGGCGTGGTCGTCCGACGGTGGATGCGCATGAGGCCTATGCGCTGCTGGAAGAGCGCCTCGACGTGCTGCGCGGCTTGCTGCACGGCTTTGATTACAGCGATTACCTGACCGGCGGCCATCGCCTGCTGGCCGGTGCGGCCAACCATGTGCTGGGGCTGGAGGACGGCAAGAAGCGCTTTGCCGACAATGCGCTGGCGATGAGCAAGGCCTTTACCCTGTGCTGCACCCTCGACGAGGCCCGCGCGGTACGCGAGGAGGTGGCGTTTCTGCAGGCGATCAAGGTGCTGCTGACCAAGCGCGATATCAGCGCCCGCAAGAAAACCGACGAGGAGCGCGAACTGGCGATCCGGCAGATTATCGGCAATGCGGTGGTGTCCGGCGAGGTGGTGGATGTGTTCCAGGCGGTCGGGCTGGACAAGCCGAATATCGGCCTGCTGGATGACGAGTTTCTTGCCGAGGTGCGTAATCTGCCGGAAAAGAATCTGGCGGTGGAGCTGCTGGAGCGGCTGCTGGAAGGTGAGATCAAGAGCAGGTTCTCCAGCAATCTGGCCCAGGAGAAGAAGTTCTCCGAGCTGCTGGGCAACGTGATCCAGCGTTACCAGAACCGTTCGATAGAAACTGCCCAGGTCATCGAAGAGCTGATCGAGATGGCGAAAAAGTTCGCCGCCGCCAGCCAGCGCGGCGAGCAACTGGGACTGAATGACGACGAGCTGGCGTTCTATGACGCGCTGGCCAACAACGAGGCCTCGGTGCGCGAACTGGGCGACGAGATCCTTGCCAAAATTGCCCATGAACTGACCGACAACCTGCGCCAGAACGTGACCGTGGACTGGAACAACCGCGACAGCGTACGCGCCAGGCTGCGGCTGATGGTCAAGCGTATCCTGCGCAAGTACAAGTACCCGCCGGACCAGGCCGAGGAAGCCGCACAACTGGTGCTGGCGCAGGCCGAGACGCTGTGTGAGGCGTGGTTGTGATCACCTTTTAACCGGATATTTCCCATGCTCGTATATTTTCTAGTTGCCTGTGACCGCCTTGAAGAGAAGCGCGAAAAGAAGCTCAGGCAGCACCTGCCGGAGTTGCAGGCGGCTTTGCAGGCCTATGTCGAGGCCAATGCGGCCAATCAGGTCAGCCTGATCAATGACTGCGACAGTGAGGACTGTGAGGACTGGCAGCTGGGCATCAGCCAGCCGATCAGCAAGCCGCTGCACCTGAACTTTCCGGTCAAGCTGTTCAACGGCCTGGCCGAGCAGTACGGCATTGATTGCGAGGTCGGCACTATCGAGGGCGACAGCCGTGAGCCGGTCAGCTATTTCGGCAAGTTCGAGGGGCCCGGTGAGGCCTTTCTGATCGCCGAGTATCTTGAGTTGTAGCAGGAGCCATGATGTTCCCCAGTGACAAGCGCCCGAACCGGGTGATTACCGTGTTGTGCGGCACCCTGACTTCCCTGGTGGTGATTGGCCTTGCGCGGCTGGCCTACGGGATCATTCTGCCGTCGATGCGTGCGGACCTGGGGTTGTCCTATCAGCAGGCCGGGCTGCTGAGTACGGTTACCGCGCTGTGCTATGTGAGCTTTGTGCTGGCCGGCGGGCTGGCGGCGGCGCGCTGGGGTGCCAGGGCCTCGGTGCTGTTTGGCCTGCTGACGGTGGCGCTGGGCTTTGTCGGGCTGGCATTGGCCGGGAACTTCTGGCTGATCACGCTGCTGATGGGCTTGCTGGGGTTTGGTACGGCCTTTGCCTTTGCGCCCATGGTGTCGCTGCTGGCCGGCTGGTATCCGGAGCAGCGCGGGCTGGTGATCGGTTGCATGACCAGCGGGGTGGGTATTGGCATTCTGGCTTCCGGGTTGCTGGTGCCGGCGCTGATCGAGCAGTTTGCTGCGCTGGGCTGGCGGGTCAGCTGGGGTGTGTTTGCCGCGGCCGCACTGTGTGTCGCGGCTATGGTTGCACTCTTTGTGCAAAACCCGCCGCAGGCGCCGGCCAGTGCGGCCGGTGAATTGCCATCAGCGCAGAAATGGCTGATCTACCGCAATCCGCGGGTGCTGATCGTCGCGACCACCTACGGCATCATCGGCATGGGTTACATCATCCAGACGGTGTTTATGGTCAGCTTTATGGTGGAAAGCGGCCACAGCGCGGCGGTGGCCGGGCGCTATATGGCGATGATGGGCCTGATGTCGATTGCCGCCGGGCCGTTGTGGGGCTGGGTATCGGATTTCACCGGGCGCGGTACGGCGCTGGCGATGTCGATCTTTCTGGTGATCCTGGCTATGCTGCTGCCGCTGATCGGGCAGGGCCTGAGCTTGTTCTTCCTGCACTTTCTGCTGATGGGCGCCTCGGTCAACGGCCTGTTTGCGCTGATCCAGACCAGTGCTACCGAGCAGGTGGCGCCCCGCTATATCCCGATTGCCTTCAGCTTCGCCACGCTGTTCTTTGCAGTCGGTCAGTTTCTCGGCCCGGCCATTGCCGGCTGGCTGATCGAAATCACCGGCGGTTTTACTGCTGCCTTCAGCCTGACCGTGGCGGTGCTAAGCGTCGGCTTTGGCTTGACCCTGCTGATTCGGCGGTTTCCCGCCGGGCCGGCAGTGCGCTAGATTTCGGGGCGGGCGTGTTTTCCAATTCAGGAAATGCCACTAGGCTGGTAGTGGTATTTCCATAAAAAGCTGATGACTACCATGCTGGATATTACAACACTGATACTGGTTCTTGCTGTGACTTCTCTGGTGTCGGTTGTCGGGCTGCTGGTAGCCAGTCAGTTGAATCCGCAGGTCAGGGCAATCCATTACTGGGCTGGTGCGCTGGCGGTTTTTATTGTCGGGTTGGTGCTTCAGGCCAGCAGCCCGCCTTTGCCCCTGTGGATCAGTGCGGTGGTGATTACCCAGGCCTATGCATTCATCTGGTGGGGAACCCGCGTTTATGGTCGGGCCGGTAATGCGGGCAGGCCGGAACTGGTATTGGCGGCCTTTCTGGTGGTGCAGGGGCTGGTGTTTTATTTCCTGCGTGATTCGTTGCGTTTCAGTGTGATCTTTCACAGCCTTGCAGTGCTGCTGTGCAGTGCTTTGGTTGTTCACGAAATCTGGCGGCTGCAACTGGCGCAGCGTGCCCTGGTCTGGAGCTGGTCAGTGCTCTGGGCCATACATGCATTGGTTTATCTGCGACGGATACTGCTGTATCTGTTCGATAACGACTTTATTGCTGCGCAGAGTCTGCAGGATGCGGTGACCGTCGAAGCCATCAACTACCTCGAAGGCATTGGTTTTATTTATGCCTATTCACTGCTCTGTGTGATTTTTACCACGCTGCGGCTGCAGGAAAAGCTGCGCCTTCAGGCTACCCGCGATCCCTTGACCAATCTGTTGAACCGGCGCGCCTTTGAGGAGGCGGCTGTGCCTCTGTTGTGCGCGGTGACACGTGGAGCGCCGCCGTTGAGCCTGCTGGTGTTCGATCTGGATCATTTCAAGGCAGTCAATGATACCCATGGGCACAAGGTCGGTGATCTGGTACTGAAGCGCTTTGCGGGTCAGTTGCAGGCTTCTGCACGTCCGGGTGATCTGGTCTGTCGTCTGGGCGGCGAGGAGTTCGTGTTGCTGCTGGTTGATGCGGATCAGGCCCAGGCCACCCGGGTGGCTGAACGGATTCGTCACAAATGGCAGGAAAGCCTGTGGCTTGTGACGCTGTGCAGATCCGCAGCTCGGTGTCTATCGGCATCGTTCAGGCTTCCGGGCTGGACAATGAAACCCTTTACAGCCTGCTCGACCGGGCTGACCGTGCGCTATATCAGGCCAAGCAGGGTGGTCGCGACCAGGTTGTTAGCGCACCTGTTTGAGCCTGTAACGGTCAGTTGGCGTTCTCAAATGTCGAGTTGCTTGTGCCCCCTCAATTTGCATCGTGCTCCATTGTGGGGCTTGCGATAGTCATGCCGAGTAGCGCTCGGTTTCTGTTTTTTTCTGCCAACCTTCTGAAAATAAAGTCTTTTTAAGGGCTTTTGGGTGGTTGGCACGATTTCTGTATTTCTCCCTGTGACCCGTGAGCGTCCTGCCGTTGTGCTGCGGTGCAGCCATCGACAGGCTTTGGTCGGACAGGCAACTGTCTCGAGCCCGGTGCAGGTTGGGTCGCTGATTCAGTGGTGCAGCCTGCGCCGGTTTTTTTTGCCAGGGAGAATGAGCATGAGCGAGAGCCGAAGCAAAGACAGCCGTGACACCAAGGGCGCTATCAAGCGTCGCGATTTTCTGAAGTTTTCTCTGGGAGCATTGGCCGCCGGCGGGTTGCTGGGGGCTGCTTCGCCGGCACTGCGCTCGGGAGCCTGGGCGGCTGGGTCAGATGCGCCGGAAACCACGCGGGCCAAGCTGGGATTTATTGCGTTGACCGATGCGGCGCCGTTGTTTGTGGCTGATGAGAAGGGTTTTTTTGCCAAACACGGTATGACCGGTGTCGAGGTGCTGAAACAGTCGTCCTGGGGGACTACCCGGGACAATCTGGTGCTGGGGTCTGCGCGCAATGGTATCGACGGGGCGCACATTCTGACGCCGATGCCCTATCTGATCACTACCGGTGCCATGACCGCGAACAATCTGCCGGTGCCGATAAGCATCATTGCCCGGCTGAATCTGGGTGGTCAGTGCATATCGGTCGGACAGGAATACATGGATCTCAAGCTCGGGGTCGACAGCACGCCGTTCAAGGCAGCGCTGCAGGCCAAACGGGCATCGGGGAAGCCGATCAATGCCGCTGTGACCTTTCCTGGTGGCACCCATGATTTGTGGATGCGTTACTGGCTGGCCGCCGGCGGCATAGATCCCAATCGGGATATTTCGACCATTGTTGTCCCTCCGGCTCAGATGGTCGCCAATATGCGGGTTGGCAGCATGGATACCTTCTGTGTCTGTGAGCCCTGGAACGAGCAGTTGATCAGCCAGAAGATCGGCTATACCGCGCTGACCACCAGTGAACTCTGGCATAACCATCCGGAGAAGGCCCTGGCGATGCGCAGTGACTGGATTGAAGCCAACCCACGGGCTACCCAAGCGCTGCTCAAGGCGGTGATGGAGGCGCAGATGTATTGCGAGGATCCGGCCAACCGCGAGGAGGTGGCGCAGATCTGTTCGCGGCGTCGCTGGATCAATGCCCCGGTGGGCGACATTGTCGAGCGCATGAAAGGCAATTTTGATTACGGCACCGGCCGGGTCGATCAGGACAGTCCCTACCAGATGCGTTACTGGAAGGATTTTGCTTCCTATCCGTTCAAGAGCCATGACCTGTGGTTCCTCACCGAGGATATCCGTTGGGGGTATCTGCCGGCCGATCTGGACTGTCAGGCGCTGGTCGACAAGGTCAATCGTGAGGATCTGTGGCGTGCCGCAGCCGTTGAGCTGGGTGTGCCTGCCGAGCAGATTCCCGACTCCACATCACGGGGCGTGGAAACCTTCTTCGATGGCAAGGTGTTCGATCCGGAAAACCCCAAGGCTTACCTCGACAGCCTGGCCATCAAGGCAATGGCCTGAAGCCGTTAACCGCAGGGAGTACACACTATGAATGCCAAAGCCAATATCACGGCTGCGCCTCAGGCCCCGGCCGCTGCGCCAGAAGCGCAGAGCCCCGGCCCGCTCTGGTGGCGGCGTACCGGCAATGCCTTGCTCGATAAGGCGCTGCCGCCAACGGTGATTACGCTGTTCTGTTTGTTGATCTGGGAGATGTTGTGTGCCGGTGAGGGGGCAGCATTGCCGGGCCCGATACAGGTGGTCAACGATACCTGGGAGCTGATCAGCAATCCGTTCTACGACAACGGCGGTAATGATGTCGGCATGGCCTGGCAGATTCTCGCCAGTCTTGAGCGGGTGGCCTGGGGTTATAGCCTGGCGGTGGTCGCTGGCGTCAGTCTCGGGGTGCTGGTGGGGCAGTCAACCTGGGCCATGCGCGGCTTGGACCCGCTGTTCCAGGTGCTGCGAACCGTGCCGCCACTGGCCTGGCTGCCACTTTCGCTGGCAGGTTTTCAGGACAGTAATCCTTCGGCTATTTTTGTGATTTTCATCACGGCGATCTGGCCAATTATCATCAATACCTCGGTTGGCATACGCAATATTCCCGAGGATTACCGTAACGTGGCGCGGGTGCTGCGCCTGAACGGGCTGGAGTATTTCAGCAAGATTATGCTGCCGGCTGCCGCGCCCTATATTTTCTCGGGCTTGCGTATTGGTGTCGGTCTGTCCTGGCTGGCCATCGTTGCCGCAGAAATGCTGGTGGGTGGTGTGGGGATCGGCTTCTTTATCTGGGACGCCTGGAATGCTTCGCTGATCAGCGACATTGTGCTGGCGCTGATTTATGTCGGCATCGTCGGCTTCTTTCTTGATCGTCTGGTGGCATTGGTCGGTCGTCTGGTAACCCGTGGCACATCGGCTGGCTGAGGAGACGGATATGAGCAAGCACTATCTGAGCATTGAGGGTGTATTCAAGACCTTTACCCGCGGCAACCTCAGCAGCCAGGTGTTGAGTGACGTCAATCTGGGTGTCGAGCGCGGTGAGTACATCTCCATCATCGGTCACTCCGGCTGCGGCAAGTCAACGGTACTCAATATTGTCGCGGGGCTGATTGATCCTACCGAGGGGTGTGTGATTCTGGATGGCAAGGAGGTCAGGGGGCCGGGGCCAGAACGCAGCCTGGTGTTCCAGAACCATTCGCTGCTGCCGTGGCTGACGGTCTGGGAGAATGTCGAGATTGCTGTAAACAAGGTGTTCGGGCGCAGCATGTCGCGTGCCGAGCGTGAAGACTGGATTCGTCATAACCTGAAGATGGTGCATATGGAACATGCCATGTACAAGCGGCCCGGCGAGATCTCCGGTGGCATGAAACAGCGGGTCGGGATAGCCAGGGCGCTGGCCATGCAGCCCAAGGTGTTGTTGCTGGATGAGCCGTTTGGCGCGCTGGATGCATTGACCCGGGCGCATTTGCAGGACGAGGTGATGCGAATCCAGAATGACCTGCAGAATACGGTGATCATGATTACCCATGATGTGGATGAGGCGGTGCTGCTGTCTGACCGTATTGTGATGATGACCAACGGGCCTTCGGCAACCATTGGTGAGGTTCTGAAGATCGATTTGCCACGCCCGCGTGAGCGTATCGAGTTGGCTGATGATCCGCGCTACAACCAGTATCGTCAGGCCGTATTGCGTTTTCTCTACGAGAAACAGCGTAACGTTGCGGCCAGTGCCTGAGAGGGTTTGTCCGGGGCAGGCTGGCCGGGTGTGTCCGGCCAGCCTGCTGTCAGGTCTTCGGTTTGCGTACTTCGTCGCTCATCATGATGCCGGCCCAGCGGGTCTGCGGTGAGGCATCAAGTGCCAGCTTGGCAATCATGGTCAGCGGAATCGACAGTATCATCCCGATCGGGCCGAACACCCAGCCCCAGATCAGCAGCGATACCAGCACTATCAGTGGCGACAGTCCGAGTGAACGGCCCATGAAGCGTGGCTCCAGCACGTTGCCGATCACCGTGTTTACCGCCACATACATGACCAGTACTATCACGGCCTCGCCGACACCCAGACCCAGCAGGGCAATCAGCACAGCCGGGAAGGCGGCAATGATCGAGCCAATGGTCGGGATAAAGTTCAGCAGGCCGGCAAGAATGCCCCAGAGTACGGCAAAGTCGACGCCGATGATGGTCAGCGAAATGCCGACGATCAGGCCGGTAGCGGCGCTGGCGGCGGTCTTGATCAGCAGGTAGCGATACACCGAACGCAGGAAACGCCGGGCGCGCACCCGGGCACGCCGGCGCGCCGGGAAGGCGGCATTCAGCTTGCCCGACAGGGTGCCTTCTTCCATCAGCAGGAACATAAAGGCCAGCAGCACCAGCAGGGTGCTGGCGGTGAACTGGCCCAGGCCGCTGGCGACGGACTTGGCGGTATCGGTCAGGGCGCCGGCACCGGGCAGTGGCAGACCTTTAGGTATCAGATCATCGGGCAGGCCGCGGGCCTCGATCAACAGACGTAACTGATCCAGCCAGCCACTCAGTTTGGCCTGATACATCGGGGCCTGGGTGGCCAGGCTTTCGGCGGCGCCCTTCAACGCCAGAAACAGCAGGAAGAACAGCAGGCCGACCGCCGAGAACAGGATCAGGATCGACAGCGCACCGGGGACACCACGGCGCTGCATCCAGCCAAGCGGCGGGGCGCAGATAATTGCCAGAAAGGCTGCCAGCAGAAAGGGCGTGACTATGTGACTGATGGCCTTGAGACCGGCGAGGATGATCACCACGGCGGCGGCCCCCAGCAGCCATTGCCATACAACGGGCATAGCATTGGTGGGGAGCTGGGAGGGTGATGGTGTCTGCATGAAAGTCCCCGTCTGAGTTGTCCGGATGCCAGTGCGCCACATCAGCCGCACCTATGGGCAGCTATCATACTGGCTGGCCGTGCATTTGTTTATCATGGTCGCTGGTAAATGCACAGACGAGGGCGCGGATGAAACTGGTCACGTTTCAACATCAGGGCAGGATTGCCCTGGGCAAGGTTATTGGTGAGCTACTGGTCGATATCAACGCGCAGCTGCCGGATCTGCCGGACAGCATGGCCCGGCTGCTGGCGCAGGGTGAGCCGGCGCTGCAGCGTATCGCGGCACTCGGCGTCGACAGTGCCACCCTGCAGTTGCCGCAGGTGCAGTTGCTGGCGCCGGTGACCGATGCTCAGAAATACCTGGCGATTGGCATGAACTACCGCGCGCATGCCGAGGAGGTGGCGCGCAATGGGGTGCCCATCCCCAAATCGCAGCTGTGGTTCAACAAGCAGGTGTCCTGCCTGAATGGTCCCTATGCGGACATTCACCTGCCGAAGGTGTCCGACAAGCTCGACTACGAGGCCGAGCTGGCGGTGGTGATTGGCCGGCGTTGCCGGCATGTGACGGTGCAGCAGGCGCCCTCGGTGGTGGCCGGCTATATGGTGGCCAACGATGTCAGCGTGCGCGACTGGCAGATGCGCAGCCCGACCTTCACCCTCGGCAAGTCCTTTGATACCCATGGCCCGCTGGGGCCCTGGCTGGTCACCGCCGATGAAGTACCCGATCCGCATGCACTGGGCATTCGCGCCTGGGTGAATGACGAGCTGCGCCAGGACAGCAATACCGGCGACATGATCTACAACATCTGGGAACAGATTGCCTACCTGAGCACGGTGATGACCCTGATGCCTGGCGATATTCTGGCCACCGGCACCCCGGCCGGGGTCGGCGTGGGCTTTGATCCCAAGCGTTTTCTCAAGGTCGGTGATCGGGTGCGGATTGAGGTGGACGGGATCGGGCATATCGAGAATACGGTGGTGGCGGAGTCCTGAGGGCAGAGGTAAATCTGACGCCGGGGTTGTTCAGCTGATGGTGCGCTGGTAGGGGTGACGCCGTCTACAGGTGCGGCAATGCCATTGGCGTTTGAATGGCCAGAGCGGGAAGTGCAGGGCGAGGAATGCCAGAAAGGCCCAGCGCTTGCCGCGAATATCCAGATCCAGTTCGTCGCTGCCGCAGTGCGGGCAGCAATGGCTGTCGGGATCTTCGGTTTGCTCTGCTGCCTGGGGAATGCAATCGGAGAAGTCAGTGGCAAGCAGGGCCAGCGCATGACCGGCATGCTCTGGCGGAACCTGCAGCCGCACGCCGCCCAAAGCATCCGAGTACAACCACTGCATGTTGATGGTGTGCTCGTCGGCAACAAACGCGGGTATGCCGGCCGCCTCAAGGCTGCTGCGGGCAATCTGGGCCTCATGCGGGAAGCTGAAGCGGGCAATGGTAGTCAGCATCGGTATGCCCCGTGTTGTGGTTGTTGGTTGCGGGCTATATGGAAGTGTAGACAGTCTGTTTCAGCTGTCAGTTCAGTTGTGCTGACGAGGCGATGAGTGGTCTCAGGGCTGATGTCTGCGCAGCGGGGTCAGCAGTTCACCCAGGCCGTTGTGGTCTATCTCGTGCATCAGTGCCAGCAGCCGGCCCAGTTCTCCCTTCGGAAATCCTTCGCGGGCAAACCAGCCCAGGTAATGGCCGGGCAGGTCGGCCAACAGCCGGCCCTGGTATTTGCCGTAGGGCATGCGCTGGTTGACCAGCTTGATCAGGTCTTCGGGATTCATTGCGGATCAAATCCGGCGAAGAAACTGTCGATATGCGCCGCCTCCAGCAGTTCGATGCGCGGGGGATTCCACTGCGGTTGCTTGTCCTTGTCGATGATCAGTGCGCGCACCCCTTCGATAAAATCGCCACGCTCAAACCATTGATAGATCAGATGCAGTTCCAGCTTGGCGCAGCCTTGCAGGTCCAGTTGACGTCCACGATGCATCAGTTCCAGGCTGACTGCCATGGCCAGTGGTGAACGTTGCAACATCAGGCTGGCGCACTCTTGTGCCCAGTCCCGCAAGGCCGGATTGTTTTCGCCGAGTAGTGATTCGCGAATGGCCGGGACGCTGTTGGCGGAAAAGTGGCGGTCAATTGCCTCCATCCGTGCCGGCAGTCGGGCCGGATGCAGTGCGACGGGGGGAAGTTCGGCAAGCAGTTGTTCGATCTGCTGTGGCTGTTCATCCGGCTGCCAGTCGTTTTGTTGCAGTGCTTCGATCAGCTGCATTTGCGCCTTGCTGGTAATGGCGTGGGTGGCCAAGCCACAGGCCAGCGCATCGGTGGCATCCAGCTGCACACCGGTGACTGCCAGGTATTCAGCCAGGCGTCCGGGCAGGCGGGTCAGGAAGTAGCTGCCCAGCACGTCAGGGAAGTAGCCGATGCCAACCTCAGGCATGCCCAGTCGGGCGCGTTCGGTGACAATCCGCCAGCGGCAGGCCTGGGCCACACCCATGCCGCCGCCGAGGGTCAGGCCATCCATCAGGCTTATGGTCGGTTTCGGGTAACGGTGCAGCAACAGGTCAAGGGCGTACTCTTCCTCGAGGAAGTCGAAGTGCAACCGTTCGCCGTTGTGATAGCTGTCATACAGGGCGCGCAGGTCGCCGCCCGCACAGAAAGCACGCTCGCCGTTGGCGCTGATCAGCACAGCGTGCATCTGTGGGTCGTTCAGCCACTGTTCCAGATGCCTGTGCATGATCCGGCCCATGTCCAGGGTCAGGCTGTTGAGCTGGGCGGGGCGGTTGAAAATGAGGCGGCCAAGCGGTGGCTGGCGCTCGACAAGCATCTGAGCGGTCATTACGGGTTCCTGCGGTTTGATGAGGCGCTATTTGACCACAGGGCGAGTCGCGGCTGAAGTTGTTACCGGCAAAATCAGGGTGAGGTGTTGCCCTAACTGCCGCTGCGGCTCAGTACCAGTTGTCCGTCCTGCAGTGGAATGCGTTCGCCCGGGTTGTGGTCCATGGTGACAGTGCCGGTCTGCTCGCCGATCCGGTAGTCAACCTGGTAGCCGGTCAGACGCTGGCGTTCGTCGTAACGGGTTTCGCAACGGCGCTCGACGCTTGTGTAGGTATTGTTGCGCTGCATCTGTTCCTGGGTCTTGTTGCCGGCATAGCCGCCGGCTGCTGCGCCGGCTATGGTGGCGAGCTTCTTCCCGCTGCCGCCGCCTACCTGGTTGCCAAGCACACCGCCGACCACTGCACCGGCCACAGTGCCGGTAATGCGGTGCTGGTCCTGAACCGGCTGCTGCCGGGTGACCGGTACATCGCGGCATTCTTCACGCGGGATGCGTTCGGTTTTGTACAGCTCCTTGACGCCGGTTACGTCGGCATGGGTAGGTGCCTTGTTGCCCAGTACGTTGTAGCCGGCGATGGCGCCGCCTGCGGTGGCGACTACTGCGCCTATGATGACGCCGCTGAGCAGGGACTTGTTCATGATGATCTCTCCGATCGTTGCTGGAACCGAAACTTTCTGTTGTGTCTGAACGATTTGATCGGGAATTTGCCGGGTGGTTCCGCCAACCTGCCGGTTGACGGTCACTCGGTCAGGGGTTTTGTGACGTATTTCTCAAGCGCAGGCGGGTGTCGAGCTCCAGGATCACCGGTCTATCCCACTGTTGTTCGAGCTGGTGGCGTAGCTGTTCCAGGTCTTCACGCAGCAGCAGTTGCTCGGCAATCAGCTCGCCGCGCACCAGCAGGCCACCACCCTGGCGACTGACCTGCAGGTCGCTCAGGCTGACCGGCTTGTCGTTGACCAACAGGTCGTGGCGGCTCAGGTCGCGTTCGATCTGCCAGCGGCTGTTCATGTCGGCAAAGGCGACCGTCAGGGGAATCGATACGGCCAGCAGCATTGCCGAGGAAATCGCCAGCCCGCGCCTGGCTCTAACCAGTGGCGCATAGCCCAGCACCAGGAAGGTCAGGGCGGCGCTCAGGGCAATGCCGACCAGGTTGGTGATAAACAACAGCATGGCACCGCTGAATACTTCCCACTGCAACCAGCCAATGCCGATACCGGCCACCGACAGTGGCGGGACCAGTGCCACGGCAATGGCTACGCCGGGCAGGCTTTTCATTACGCTTTCACGGGCGTGCGCGTAGCCGCCGGCGATACCGGAGGCAATCGCCACGCCCAGGTCCAGCAGGTTCGGGTGCAGGCGGCCGGCCATCTCCGGGGTGATGCGGTCAATCGGGATGATCAGTGCGATCAGCGCTGCAGTGCCCAGGGCCAGGAGTACACCCAGACCAATGGTCAGTAGCGCGCGCTGCAACAGGTTGCGATCACCGCGCAGCAGCCCCATGGCCAGTGAGATGATCGGGGCCATCAGCGGTGCCAGCACCATGGCGCCGATGATCACCGCGGCGCTGGAAAGAAACAGGCCGAAGCTGGCGACCACCACACTGAGAACCATCAGTGCAATGTAGTGCGGGTAGGCCTGGGCATTATCGCGCAGCAGCAGGAACAGGTCTTTGAAGTCATCCTCAAGCGCACGGGTAAATAGCGGCAGGTGACTCTGGATCATTTCAAGGCGGGTTTCGTTGGTCGGCAGGTTGTCGACCTTCATGGTGTCCTTGCCCTGACGGTTACCGGGCTGTCCGGTTTGCAGCACCTCGCCAGTGTTGATACGTACCGCTTCGGGATACAGCTCCAGCTCGATCAGGCTGGCCTGTCGGCGTCTGCCGTCGACAAAGTAGGTCAGCGGTTGCGCTGACTCCAGCTTGAGGTATTGGCTTTTGATGTAACTGACGGCGGCCGGCAAACGCTTGACCCCGGTCTCGCCCTTGAATACGGCGGCCAGCAGAAAGGCCAGGTACTCGGTCACCGACTTGGGCGCAATCAGAATGGTCGAGATCTTGCAGTCCTGGGCTGAAATGCTGGTGTTGATCAGCTTGGCGGCGGCGCTGTTGATGTCGTTCTCGATCGCTACCAGTCCGGTTATCGCCGTTTTCAGAGTGACGTCCTTGCCGGTGGTCAGGGTGATGGCAAAGGGTTTGATGACCAGCAGGTTGCGCAGGCTGCTCCAGACCAGCGCCAGCCAGTACAGCAGGTGTTGCCAGGCGGAGGCCTTGCGATTCTGGTAGGTCTTGCTGCGCTGGTCGAGGAAGGGCGTTTCACCAAGCATCAGCATGCCCAGCACCACTTCATTGTTGCAGCGCACCACGTCGAGGGCCGTGGGCGTGCCGGAGAACGCCAGTGTTAATGCGTCGTTGCCTTTGGCGGGGATGCCAAACCAGCGGTGCAGACGGCTTTTCGTATTGGCCGGGATGATGCCCAGCGAGAAGTTCAGTGTCTTGGCCAGGTTGACGTATTCGCTGATGTCTTCATCCTCGACAACCACGACTACATGTTCTGCATGGTCCAGGCAGCGTCCCGGCTGGCTCAGGAAACTATCCTTGTCGAATTCATGGATGAGAATCTTGTGTTCTGCAGCAAAGGCGCGAATATCCGGCAAACGTGCCTCGTGCGCAGTCGGGTAGACGACCAGTACCTGTTCTTGAAATGTCACGTGAGGGGCGTCCGGTTGGCTGGCAATGGGCTGTGATTGTGCGCGATTGCCGGCGTCCGGAAAAGGGCTGCGTGCTTGCTAGCGCAACCGCCTGCTCAGACGCCTAGAGCCTTGGGCTGGATGCCGGCGCTCAGGGTGCCCCAATGCTTGCCGTTGACCCTCAGCGGGACAAACAGCACGAACACAATGGTGCGGGTGCCTGGCAATACAAAGGTGCCCATGCTGATGTAGGTGCAGCGGTTGAGGTTGTCCAGCTCCAGTTTGCTTGGCACCACAAAGCGCATGTGGGTGCTTTGCTGGGCATCTACCCTGGGGTCGCCGGTCATGGGTTTGGAGGCAGCACTACGCGAGGCGGCCATGTAGCCGTGATTGTCCACCGGTACCATATACAGCACCCCGTCCTTGCCGCCGCTGTCCCATTCGTCGAGCAGTGGCTGGATGCGCTGGCGGTAGGCCTCTGCCCAGCTGACGGTGTGTTTCTGGCCGCCGCTGTCCGGAAGCGGGCGATACTGGCGGTCGAATACATCGATGCCTTCTGCGAACAGTGCCTGCAATTGATCCTGAATCACCTGTTGACGCTGCATCAGCAGGTCGGTGGCGCGTTCCAGATTGCCCTTGCCCAGACGGAACTGGCAGAGCCCTTGTAGCACCAGATTGGTATTGTCACGCTGGGTGTCGGCCTGGGCGAAGGTGTCCTGCATGTGTTTGCTGATGGTCAGGCTGAGGTCGCGAATCTCGTTGCCGTGGCGGTGGCTCTCGGAATTGGTGGCGGTGAGTTGTTCCAGCGCGCTACTGACCATCAGCAGGTCATCATTGGCGGTCTGGAAGTCAAATACCATCTGTTCGAACTGGTCGGCTGCAGTACTTACCGCCTGGCCAGCGCTGTCCGATTGATGTTGCATCAACTGGGTCTGTTCGGCGGCACCGGCCATGGCATTGAGCATCTGTTCCATCAGCGTGCCGATCTGGTCGGCGGCTGTGCCAACCTTGATCGACAGATTACGGACTTCATCGGCCACCACGGCAAAGCCACGGCCTTGTTCTCCGGCACGGGCGGCTTCAATCGCTGCGTTCAGGGCCAGCATGTTGGTTTGCGCGGAAAAGTCCTGCACGGTGGTAAGAATGCTGCGTATCTGCCCTGAGGTGCTGTCGAGGGCTTCGATATTGCTCTTGAAGCCGGCCATCGCTGCACTGATCTGCTGCATTTGTGAGCGTGCATCGGCCAGCTGCTGCTGGGATGTGCGCGCGGCATCCAGATTACGGCTGTTCATTTCGGTGATGGTGCCAGTGCGTGCGCTGATATCCTGCAGCGCCCGAGTGGTTTGGTCGCTGGCCTGAAAGATCAGTTCCGAGAGGCTCTGTTGCTTGCCGGCATCTCTGGCGGCCTGCTCAGCCAGAACCCGGCTGTAGGCCGAGCTGGTAGCTATCTGCATACTCTGTTGCTGGAAGTTGATGATCATGTCGCGCAGGCGACGGGTAAAGCTATTGAATTCGCCGATGGCACTGTCCGTTTGCGCCTGATCATCATCGTCGCTGCTGAGATCGATCTGTTCGGCATTAGCCTGCTCCAGTCGTCCGTGCAGGGAAGGCCGGGCCGTGCGAGATGACCAGAGTCTGCTTATGTTCATGCGCCCCTCGGACATTATTGTTGTGTGTGTTGAATCGTCTCTCGATCTTATCTATAGCACGCCAGGAAGAGTAATGGCATTTCGGTCAATTAATGGGCTGAATCGCGCAGTATCATTGGCGGACAAATCTGTCAGAAGCGAGTCCGTTTTGTCAGTAATGCCTTTCCATGTCGGCGCTTGTCAACAGGCCAACAATGCGGGCAGGGCGCCTGGGGTGGGCCTGTTCCACATACAGCGCATCCACGTCTTCAGCCTGCAGGCGTTGCCAGGCCTCGGCCAGGGTTGACTGGATGTCCACCGACTGCAGTTCCAGGCGTTGGCCGGGTAGTTCCAGCAGGTCAATCAGTGGCTCGCTGGTGGTTTCGTCCTGGCTGTCGCTGTGGGCCGTCAGCCAATGGGACAGTGCGGCGGCCTGCAGGGCGATGCGTGGCGCCTGCTGGTTGTCCCGCTCCACCAGCAGCCAGCCGGGATTGCTGGCCAGCAGGGCAGTGGCCTGGGCACGGTCTATCTGGCGTGGAGTGGTTTCAAAGTTGCGCTGCATGGCGGCGGCCACAGACAGGCGTGACAGCACCTGGATCAGCGGTTTTTCCCGGGCCTCCATCAGGCTGCCGGTGGCAAAAAAACCGCGGCAACCCAGCTGCCTGGCAGTGAGCCCGGCAATCACTACAGCCAGCATGCCGGGCATGATCATCGAGGGACTGTGCGTGAGTTCGAGGATGGCCATCAAGGCTGCCAGGGGAGCCTGAAGTACAGCGCCCATCATCGCCGCCATGCCTAGGGTGACGAATACCGCGGCGCTGGCTGCCTGTTCCGGCATCAGGCTGGCGGCCAGCAGGGCGGTCAAGGCACCAATGGCGCCGCCGATGACCAGAATAGGGCCAATGATACTGACCGGTACACCACAGGCCACAGTAATGGCGGTGAGTAGCAGCTTGCCCAGTGCCAGCACCAGCAGGATCTGCAGAGGCAACTGGTGATCGAGCATCAGTTGCAGGCTGTCATAGCCCATGCCCTGCACCTGCGGATACCACCAGGCAACGCCTGCGGTGAGTAGCCCGGCCATGCAGAAGCGGAGCCAGATTGGAGCAATTGTCGGGCGGGTTGAATGGGCAATGCGCACAAATAGTGCGGCGAGGATGCCAACCAGCAGGGCGCCGACCACTATCCATGGCAGATTCCACAGGGATTCCAGCTGCATGCCGGGAATCGAGAAGGCCGGTTGCGGGCCGTATACCAGCTGGGTCACCAGTGCGGCGGTAAAGGAGGCCAGGATAACCGGCATAAAGCCGAGCATGGTGTATTCCATCATCACCACTTCCATGGCGAAGATGACCCCGGCAATCGGCGTGTTGAAGGAGGCGGAGATGCCGGCGGCGGCGCCACAGGCGGTCAGCACCCGCAGGCTGTTGTTGGGCAGTCTCAGGCTGGCACCGAGGCCGCTGGCGGCGGCGGCACCAAGATGTATGGCCGGGCCTTCGCGGCCGGCTGACAGGCCGCCAAGCACAGACAGCAGGCCAACCCACCATTGGGTCAGCCAGTTGCGCAGGGGGAATCTGCCCTGATGCAGGGTCAGCCGCTCTATTACATGGCTGATGCCGATACGGCGGCCGGCGCTGGGTTGGCGCCACAGCCAGATGCCGATCAGCAGTACCGCCAGCAGGGGCAGCAGGCTGCGCAGTTCCGGGGACAGTTGTTCAAAGGCTTCCGGATTGCCATCCGCCAACCAGAGTGTTGCGCCAAGCTGCAGCAACATCCTGAAGGCCACCATCAGCAGGCCGGCAAGCAGACCACTGACCAGGCCCAGCAGGCAGAGTTGCGGGAGCGCGTCCAGCGACGCCAGCCGCTGTCGAAATCGCTCAAGGTCTGGTTGCGGCAGTCGCAACGTATCTACTCCTGAAGGGGGGGCGGATCAGGCAAGGGAAGCCCGTCTGGATTATCAGGCTTCCTGTCGGCTGGCTCAAGTCGCCACGCCTGCGGTTTCAGCCAGCCTGCAGTGCCTGGGTTTCAAGTTCCTTGCGCAGGGCATCCGGTAGTTGCAATTGACGGGCCAGTTCATCCAGGTAGGCGCGCTCCATGAAACTTTGCTGATCCACCATCAGCAGGCTGGCCAGGTACATCTCGGCGGCCAGTTCCGGACTGCTGGCAGCGGCACTGGCGACCTCCGCAGGGTCGAGGGGCTTCTGCAGCTCGCGGTCGAACCATTGCAGCAGGCTCTGGTCGTTGCTGAGCCGGGCGATTTCGTTGTCGATCAGTTCGCGCTCGCGCTGATCAATGTGCCCATCGGCCTTGGCGGCGGCAATCAGCGCGCGCAGTATGGCCTGGCTATGCTGTTCCGCCTGGGGCGCTGGCAGTCGGTCAACCGTCTGAATCGGTTGTGCCTGAGGCGCTGCGCCAGTCTGGTTCTGCTGGTAGTTCTGCCAGGCTTTCCAGGCGACTACGCCGAGGGCGGCAAGCCCGCCGTAGGTTATCGCCTTGCCGCCCATCTTGCGGGCCTTTTTGCTGCCCAGCAGCAGACTGATGGCGGCGCCACCACCGGCACCGGCCAGCAGACTGCCGAGCGGCGATGCGCCGGAGCGATTGCCTTGGGGCGCGCTTGCCTGGTTGCTGTTGCCTTGCAGAAGATCGGTACCGGACTTTAGAAGCTGATCGAGCAGACTGCGGGTGTTCATGGTTGCTGGGTTCCCATAGATGATATGCACAGGGTCAGACCAGCAGTGTTGATCGTCGTTCCCTTGCCTGCCTAGCGTCCGGCGAGCAGTTGGCAGAAGGCGTCCTCGGTGACGGCCGGGCTGAACAGGTAGCCCTGATAGTTGCTGCAGCCCTGCTCCAGCAGGAAGGCCAGCTGTTGTCCGGTTTCCACACCCTCAGCGATCAGGTCCATGTTCAGGCTGCGCGCCATGGCGATGATGGCGCGCACTATCTCGGCATCGTTGCCATCGCGCGTACAGTCACGGATAAACGACTGATCGATTTTCAGCAGGTCGACCGGCAGCCGTTTCAGGTAACTGAGCGATGAATAGCCGGTGCCGAAGTCGTCGATGGCAAAGCGAATACCCAGATTGCGCAGCTGGTGCATCTTGGCAATGGTGTCGTTGACGTTCTGGATCACCATGCCTTCGGTGATTTCCAGTTTCAGCGCCTGGGCAGGGATGCCGTGCTGGCTGATTGCGGCGGCCACCTCGTCAACAAAGCCGCTTTGGCGGAACTGCCTGGGGCTGATATTGATGCTCAGGCAGAACTGCTGCGGGTCTATTCGCCGTTGCTCCAGCAGGCGGGCAATGAAGCGGCAGCCCTCGTGCAGCACCCAGCTACCGGCGGCGAGAATCTGACCGCTTTCTTCCAGTACCTCCATAAATGCACCTGGGCCGACCAGACCGCGCTCCGGGTGCTGCCAGCGAATCAGTGCCTCGGCGCCAATAATGCGCTGGCTGCTGGCGTCCATCTGCGGCTGGTAATGCAGGCAAAATTCTTCGTTCTGCAAGGCCTGACGTAAATCGGTTTCCAGAGTCAGGCGCTGACTGGCGGCAATTTGCATTTGCTGCTCAAAGAAGGCAATGCCGTCCCGTCCACTGGCTTTTACCTGATACAGGGCAATGTCGGCACGCTTGAGCAGATCATCCGGGTTGTCACCGTGCTCGGGTGCCAGTGCAATGCCGATGCTGCAACCCAGCTGCAGGGTGTGCCCTTCGACCTCCATTGGCGCGGCCAGGGCTTGGCGCAGCTTTTCTGCAGTGTTGCGTACCTGTCGAACTATCTCGGTGCTGCTGCCTTTCAGGCCGGTCAGCAATACCACGAACTCATCGCCGCCAAGGCGTGCTACGGTGTCGGTCTTGCGCAACTCATCCAGCAGGCGTGTGGCAATCTCCTGGAGTACAGCGTCACCCCGGGAATGTCCCAACGAGTCATTGATGTGCTTGAAATGATCCAGATCGAAGAACATCAGGGCGCAATGCAGCTGGTGACGTTCCAACAGGCCCAGATGTTGTTGCAAACGGTCGTGCAGCAACAGGCGGTTCGGCAAGTCGGTCAGCGCATCGTGGCTGGCCTGGTGCTTGATGCGTGCCTCGATCAGTTTTTGTTCGGTGATATCACGGCAGGTCAGCAGGATGCAGTCACGCCCGTCCAGCTGAACGCGCTCGGCGGATACAGAAACAATCAGGCTGCGTCCCGAGCGATGATTGAGCTGCATTTCGCGCATGCTGACCCTGCCTTCGCGCCCCAGTGCCTGTAGCAGGCTGCGGCGTTCGTGGCTGTTACTCCAGATATCAAGCTCATTCTCCCGTCGACCGATGGCTTCCGCTTCACTGTAGCCGGTCAGCCGGGTGAAACTTTCGTTGATGTCAAGGAAAGCGCCAGTGGCCATATCGGAGATGCTGATCGCATCCGGACTGGACTTGAACGCCTTGACAAACTTGTCCTCCGAGGCGCGCAGCGCCAGCTCGGCCTGCCGGCGGGCAGTGACATCCTTGAAGCTGGACAGGGTACGGCTGTGGTTTTCCACTTCAATAAAGTTGCTGGAGACTTCACAGTGCAGTACCCGCCCGTCCTTGGTCAGAAAGTCCGCCGGATGGCTGCGCAGGCGGCCTTCGCGCAGCAGTTTCTCGATCACCGCCGGGCGCGCATCCATGTCCTTCCAGAAGTTGATGTCCTTGGCGGTTTTACCAATAACGTCTTCCGGCTGAAAGCCGAACAGTTCGGTAAAGCTCTGATTGATCTCGATAAAACAGGCCGTTTTCTTGTCGAACAGTGCATAGGGTTCGGGGGCCTGCTGGAACAGCAGGGAGAACTTGGTTTCACTGAGCTTTAGTGCCTGTTCGGCGGCTATGCGGTCACTGATGTCGTGTGCCATCGACAACCGGCAGACGTCACCATTAATTCCGATTGATTCAACATACACCAGGCAGGTCTTCAGGTTGGTATTGCGACAGGCCAGCTGGCATTCGAACTGGGTGACACGACTGTTGCGGGCAAACAGATCGAGCAGTTGCTGACGCTGTTGTGGGCTGCTCCATAGTTCGATCTGATCGGAGGACTTGTCCAGTACGTCGGCATTGGTCCAGCCAAACAGTCGCTCGAAGGCCAGATTGATGGCCAGTACCCGACTGTCACTGACCCGTGTCAGCATGCTGGCGATCGGCATGCGACTGAACAGGGCCATGAAGCTTTCGGGATGCTCATTGTTGCTGCGCTGGGTCATGTTGCCCCTTGCAAAATCCGGCAGGCGTCAGGGTGAGCACTCCAGCATGCCCCGTCGCATTGTTCTTATGCCACCAAGTTAGCCGTTTGGCCGCTCAGGCACAAGGCCATTGCGCATTGCTTCGTTGCTGATACAAGTCATCAGTCAGCGTCATGTCGCAGCAGCTCGATCAATGCCTCGGCAGCATTCGACAGGGTCCGGCCGCTGTGCCAGATCACTCCGAGACGGCGCTGCAGCGCCACGCCGGGTATTGGCAGGGCTCGCACCTGATTATCCAGCATGGTGCGTGGCAGTACGCTCCAGGCCAATCCGATCGATACCATCATCTTGATTGTCTCGAGGTAGTTGGTGCTCATGCCGATATCCGGACGTATGCCGTGCTGCTCGAACAGGCCGCTGACCACCCGGTGGGTAAAGGTGTTGGCGCCGGGGAATACCGCCGGGTAGTCGGCCAGCTGACGCAGGCTGACCCGTTCGCGGCCGGCCAGCGGATGTTCCGGGGCGATCACGAAATCCAGCGGGTCATTCCAGATGGTGGCGGCCACCAAGGGGGGCTCGACCTGCGGGGCCAGGGTGATGATTGCCAGTTCGACGTTGCCACGCAGCACCTGATCGTAGGCGACCTCGGAGTCGAGAAAGTCGATATCCAGCGCCACCCCCGGATAGGCCTTGGTGAAGCGTCGCAACACCGGCGGCAGACGGTGCAGGCCAATATGGTGGCTGGTGGCCATGCTCAGCCGCCCGCGTACCTGTCCGGACAGCTTGCCCAGTGCCCGGCGGGTGTCGGTGAGGGTCTGCAGGACCAGTTCTGCTCGTGGTTTGAGGGCGCGCCCGGCCTCGGTCAGGGTGACATGCCGGCCGATACGGTCGAACAGTCGAGCATCCAGTTGCTGTTCCAGTAGGGCGATGCGTTTGCTTACCGCTGGCTGAGTGATATGCAGTTGCTCGGCAGCGCGGGAGAACGAACCGCTGTCGGCTACCGCAAGAAAGGCGCTGAGGTTGGCGGTATCCACTATGGATTCCTCTTGGTTATCCAATGCATGAATATTATGAATTGGCGTTATTCATTGCGCGAGGATAGCATGCCCCTGTCATGAAAACGTCCGTGGCGCACAACGACGCTGCGGCACAGCCTGATCCGGGAGTTCACATGTCTGCCAAGACGCTGTACGACAAGCTCTGGGACAACCACCTCGTCAAGCAACGGGATGATGGTTCCGCCCTTATTTATATCGACCGTCACCTGTTGCATGAGGTGACCTCGCCGCAGGCCTTTGAAGGGCTGCGCCTGGCCGCACGCAAGCCGTGGCGGATCGATGCCAACCTGGCCACGCCAGACCACAACGTGCCAACCACCAACCGTGCGGCTGGCATCAGTGGTATCGAGGACGAGGTGTCCAAGCTGCAGGTGGTGACGCTTGACGAGAACTGCGATGACTTCGGCATTCTCGAATTCAAGATGACCGACCGCCGCCAGGGCATCGTGCATGTGGTTGGCCCGGAGCAGGGCGCCACCCTGCCGGGCATGACCATCGTTTGCGGAGACTCGCACACCGCCACCCACGGCGCCTTCGCGGCGCTGGCGCATGGTATCGGCACCTCCGAGGTCGAACATGTGCTGGCTACCCAGTGTCTGGTGGCGAAGAAGATGAAGAACATGCTGGTCAAGGTCGAAGGCAAGCTCGGTTTTGGCGTGACCGCCAAGGACATAGTGCTGGCGGTGATCGGCAAGATAGGTACCGCCGGCGGCAACGGCCACGCCATCGAGTTCGGTGGTTCGGCAATTCGCGAGCTGTCGATGGAAGGCCGCATGACCATTTGCAATATGGCCATTGAGGCCGGTGCGCGGGTAGGGCTGGTGGCCTGCGACGAGAAGACCGTCGCCTACGTCAAGGACCGCCCCTATGCGCCCAAGGGCGCTGACTGGGAGCGGGCCGTGGCGGCCTGGCAGGATCTGGTGTCGGATGCCGATGCACAGTTCGATACGGTCGTGGAGCTGGATGCCGCCGAGATCAAGCCGCAGGTGTCCTGGGGTACATCGCCGGAGATGGTGGTGGCAGTGGATGCGCTGGTGCCGGACCCGGCGGCGCAAACCGATGCGGTCAAGCGCAGCGGTTACCAGCGGGCCCTGCAGTACATGGGGCTTGAGGCCAATCAGCCGATCAGCTCGATCAAGGTCGACCGGGTGTTTATCGGCTCTTGCACCAATTCGCGGATCGAGGATCTGCGGGCCGCCGCTGCCGTGGCCAAGGGTCGCCGGGTGGCGGCCAGTGTCAAGCAGGCGATGGTGGTACCGGGTTCCGGGCTGGTCAAGGAGCAGGCCGAGCGCGAGGGGCTGGACGTGATCTTCAAGGCTGCCGGTTTCGAGTGGCGTGATCCGGGCTGTTCGATGTGCCTGGCGATGAACCCCGATCGCCTGCAGGCCGGCGAGCACTGCGCCTCGACCTCCAATCGTAATTTCGAGGGGCGTCAGGGCAATGGTGGGCGTACCCACCTGGTCAGTCCGGCAATGGCTGCTGCCGCTGCGGTAGCCGGTCATTTTGTCGATGTTCGCGAGATGCTCAACGAGGAGGGCCGCGCATGAAAGCCTTTACCCGGCATACCGGTCTGGTCGCGCCGCTTGATCGCGCCAACGTGGACACCGACCAGATCATTCCCAAGCAGTTCCTGAAGTCGATCAAGCGCACCGGCTTCGGTCAGAACCTGTTCGACGAATGGCGCTATCTGGATGAGGGCTATCCCGGGCAGGATTGCTCGGTGCGCCCGCTGAACCCGGAGTTTGTGCTCAATCTGCCGCGTTATCAGGGTGCCAGCGTGCTGCTGGCACGCGAGAACTTTGGCTGTGGCTCGAGTCGCGAGCACGCACCCTGGGCGCTGGACGAGTACGGTTTCCGTAGCGTGATTGCGCCGAGCTTTGCCGATATTTTCTTTAATAACAGTTTCAAGAATGGCTTGTTACCCATTGTTTTGACTGAAGAAGAGTTGGATGAGTTGTTCGAGCAGGCGCAGGCCGAGGAAGGCTATCAGCTGACCGTCGACCTGGCAGCACAGACGGTTACCCGTCCCGATGGTAAGCAATATGTCTTCGAGGTCGACGAGTTCCGCAAGCATTGCCTGCTCAACGGGCTCGACGATATCGGCCTGACCCTGCAGGACGCCGATTCGATCCGCGCCTTCGAGGAAAAACACCGTCAGAACCAGCCATGGCTGTTCGGCGCGATCAAGTAACGAACAGCTTTCCTGAGGAAAACCATGAGCAAGAACATTCTGATTCTCCCCGGCGACGGTATCGGCCCGGAGATAGTCGCAGAGGCGGTAAAGGTGCTGGAAACAGCCAATCAGCGTTTTGGTTTGGGTGTGCAGCTCAGCCATGACGATCTGGGCGGTGCGGCCTATGACCGGTACGGTGTGCCGCTGGCCGATGAAACCCTGGAGCGCGCCCGCGCCGCCGATGCCATTCTGCTCGGTGCGGTGGGTGGCCCCAAGTGGGACAGTATTGATCCGGCGCTGCGCCCCGAGCGTGGCCTGCTGAAAATTCGCTCGCAGCTGGGGCTGTTTGCCAACCTGCGTCCGGCAATTCTCTATCCGCAACTGGCGGCGGCCTCGTCGCTGAAGCCTGAAGTGGTTGCCGGTCTGGATATCCTGATCGTGCGTGAGCTGACCGGAGGCATCTATTTCGGCCAGCCGCGCGAGCGTACCGAACGCGATGGCCAGCGCATGGCCTACGACACCTTGCCCTACAGTGAAGGCGAGATCAGCCGGATTGCCCGGGTCGGTTTCGACATGGCAATGGTGCGCAACAAAAAACTCTGCTCGGTGGACAAGGCCAATGTGCTGGCCTCCAGTCAGCTGTGGCGCGAGGTGGTGGAAGAGGTGGCGCGCGATTACCCCGAGGTCGAGCTGTCGCACATGTATGTCGATAACGCGGCCATGCAGCTGGTGCGTGCGCCCAAGCAGTTCGACGTGATGGTCACCGACAACATGTTCGGCGACATTCTGTCGGACGAGGCCTCGATGCTGACCGGCTCGATCGGCATGCTGCCCTCGGCATCGCTGGATGCCAACAACAAGGGCATGTACGAACCGTGCCACGGCAGTGCACCGGATATTGCCGGGCAGGGTATCGCCAACCCGCTGGCGACCATTCTTTCGGTGTCGATGATGCTGCGTTACAGCCTGAATCAGCCGGCCGCTGCCGATGCCATCGAACAGGCGGTCAGCCGGGTGCTGGATCAGGGGCTGCGCACTGCCGATATCATGGCCGAAGGTTGCCGCAAGGTAGGTACCGCGGAGATGGGTGACGCCGTGGCCGCGGCCCTGAAAAACCTGTAATCTGTTGTGCTTTTCGCCGCGCCCGGGCCTGCCCGGGCGCAGTTGCCGTTGAATTGTTACCCCATGGGGGTTGTTGTCATGAAAAAAGTAGGTCTGGTTGGCTGGCGAGGCATGGTCGGTTCCGTGCTGATGCAGCGCATGCGTGAAGAAAACGATTTTGCCGGTATCGAGCCGTACTTCTTTACCACTTCCAACGTCGGTGGCAAGGGACCGGATATCGGCAAGGACACCGCGCCGCTGCTGGATGCCTACGACATCGAGGCGCTGAAGCCGATGGATGTGATCATCACCTGTCAGGGTGGCGACTACACCAGCGCGGTTTTTGCCAAGCTGCGTGGCGAAGGCTGGAACGGCTACTGGATCGATGCCGCTTCGACCCTGCGCATGGAAGATGATGCGGTGATCATTCTGGATCCGGTCAACCGTCGTAACATCGACCAGGCGGTGCGTGATGGCATCAAGACCTACGTGGGTGGCAACTGTACCGTGAGCCTGATGCTGATGGGGTTGGGCGGGCTGTTCGAGAATGGCCTGGTCGAGTGGATGAGTGCCATGACCTATCAGGCCGCCTCCGGCGCCGGTGCGCAGAACATGCGCGAACTGATCAGCCAGATGGGTTCGATCAACGCCAGTGTCGCCGCTGAGCTGGCCGATCCGGCCAGCGCGATTCTGGACATCGACCGCAAGGTTGCCGAAACCCTGCGCAGCGATGCCATGCCGGTCGACAATTTCGGTGTGCCGCTGGCCGGCAGCCTGATTCCCTGGATCGACAAGCAACTGCCCAACGGTCAGAGCCGCGAGGAGTGGAAAGCCCAGGCCGAGACCAACAAGATCATCGGCCGCAGTGGTCGCCCGATTCCTGTGGATGGCATTTGTGTGCGCATCGGCGCCATGCGCTGCCACAGCCAGGCGCTGACCATCAAGCTGAACAAGGATGTGCCGCTGGCCGATATCGAGGCCATGCTGGATGCGCATAATCCCTGGTCGAAGGTAGTGCCGAACGACAAGGAAGCGACTGTGCGTGATCTGACGCCGACTGCCGTCACTGGCACTCTGACTGTTCCTGTGGGTCGCCTGCGCAAGCTGAACATGGGGTCGCAGTACCTGTCGGCCTTCACCGTCGGTGACCAGTTGTTGTGGGGCGCGGCAGAGCCGTTGCGGCGCATGCTGCGCATCCTGCTGGAAGGTTGATGAACCAGGCCCGCAGCAACGCGGGCCTGACTGTCAAAGGCATCCCGTCAGTGGGGTGCCTTTTTGTTTTTCGCTGTATCTGATGTTTTCAAGGAGTATGCATGTCCGCACAAAAGGCCATCGCCATCGTTGGTGCCAACTCATTGCAGGGCGAGGCGCTGCTGGCGGTTCTCGAGGATCAGGATTTCGGCTTTGCCGGGGTTCATCTGCTTGACGTGGCCGAGGAGGCGGGCGGCCGACTGATGCTGCACGGTCAGAGTCTGCGTGTCGAGCCGCTGGAAAGCTTCGATTTTTCCAGCGTGGCAGTGGCTTTGATGGCGCTGGAGCCGGAGCAGGTGATTGCCTGCATGCCGCGCATTCGGGAGGCTGGCTGTATTGCCGTAGATGCCTCCGGAGCACTGCGCTCGGTTACCCGTGTGCCTCTGGTCGTGGCAGCCATCAACCCGCAGGCACTGGCGTCAGCCGTCGAGGCCGGCGCGGTGAACTGTCCCGATGCGCAAACCTTGCTGACCGCCCAGGTGGTCCATCCGTTGCTGGCCGAGGCCGGTGTCCAGATGCTATCGGTTGCGACCTATCAATCAGCTTCGACCCTCGGGCAGTCAGGGCTTGAGGCGCTGGCGTTGCAGACAGGCAAGCTGCTGAACGGTCAGCCAGCTGACGCAGGACTTACCGGCAGGCAAATGGCTTTCAACCTGATCCCCCGTCTGGGTTTGCTGGACGAGTCGGGTAATACGCAGGATGAGTTGCGCATGGTTAATGATTTGTGCGTGCTGTTTGATCTGCCTGAATTGCCGGTACAGGTTACCCAGGTGTTGGTGCCGGTGTTCTATGGTTCTGCCCAGGTTATTCAGGTGCAGAATCAGGAGGCGCTGGAGGTTGCACGGATTCCGGTCCTGTTGCGGCGTAACCGTAATCTCAAACTGCTGGACAAGCCGGCCGATAACGGCTTCCCGACGCCGATAGAGCAGGCCAGCGGTAGCGACAGGCTCTGGGTGGGGCGCATCAGACAGAATCCACAGGATCCCCGTTTGTTGCAGTTGTGGGCAGTGGCGGACAATTTCCGTGCCTGTCTGGCAATGAATCAACTGCAGGTCACTCAGTTATTGATAAAAGACTTTTTGTAATCAATACTTGCACTGATTTCCTCGGGGATGTACTGATCTGTGGTATTAGGGCTTGCGTGTCAGGGATGCCCTCCGGTAGCCGTGTGACTGTGGTCGTGCCTATGGCCCATTGGGGCATATTGCCTTCCGGGGTGCTTTGGGGTTGTCCGCCACAGGGTCGGTGCAAGACAAAACGATAAAAGCAAAGGATTCAGGCTATGGTTCGGAAACTGGTTTTGGCTGTTGCTGCGGCAAGCGCGCTGATGTCGTCCGGTATGGTGAATGCGCTGGGAGTGGGTGACATCAAACTGCGCTCGACGCTCAACCAGCCTCTTGATGCAGAGATCGAGCTGCTGCAATTGCGCGATCTGACCAGTACCGAAATCCTGCCACGACTGGCTTCACCCGATGACTTTGGCCGTGCCGGCATCGATCGCAGTTTCTTTCTTACCGATCTGACCTTTACACCGGTAGTACGGCCGGATGGCAAGGGTGTGATTCGGGTAACCTCGAATCGCCCTGTGCGCGAGCCTTTCCTGAGTTTTTTGATGGAAGTTCGCTGGCCGTCTGGCCGCGTTCTTCGCGAATTCACCCTGCTGCTTGATCCGCCGCTTTACCAGCCGGTTGCCGTTACCGCTTCGGCGCCCGCTGTGCCGGCCGCTCAAGCCGCACCGGTGCGTCAGGCACCCGTAACCCAGGCTGCCCCGCGTCAGGCTGCATCAGTTGCTGCGCCGAGCCCTGCTGCTGCGCCGCGGCCGGCTGACGGGCGCATGCAAACCTCGCGTAACGATACCTTGTGGGGGATTGCTTCACGTCATGCGCCGGCGGGTGCCAGCGTTCATCAAACCATGCTGGCGATCCAGGATCTTAATCCCCAGGCCTTTATCAACGGCAACATCAACCAGATGCGTGCCAACCAGCAACTGCAGCTGCCTGATGCCAGTCAGGCCAACTCCCGCAGCCGTGCCGAAGCACTGGCCGAGGTGCAAAAACAGAATCAGGCATGGCAGAGCCGCACCCAGCCAACCGGTGAGCGCCAGCTGGATGCCCGTCAGCGCGATACCGCGGCACCAGCACCGGCGACGGCTCCGCGTGGCGATACCCTGCGACTGGTTGCAGGAACCAGCGAGCAGGTGGAGGGCACGGCTGCGGATGGTACTGGCACCGGTAATGCAGCAGCGGATGCCCGCCTGCGTGACACGCTAGATATGACCAAGGAACAACTGGATGCTGCAGAACGCGAAAAGCAGGAGCTGAATACCCGCTTGCAGCAACTGGAAGGCCAGCTGGATGCGGTACAGCGCCTGCTCGAGCTTAAGGATGGCCAGCTGGCATCCTTGCAACAGCAGCTGGCCCAGGTAGATGCCGGTTCTCCGCAAGCGCAAGAGCTGACGTCGGCTATTACCGAGCTGGAAAACCAGTTGCAGGAGTCCATGCAGCCGGTAACTGAAGCCGAATCAGAAGGCGAGTCTGAGGTCGTTGCCGCAGACGCTGAAGCGATTGCAGATGTCCTGCCCGTGCAGGCAGATAGCGAAGCAGAGGTGAGCGACGAGGCGCCGGCAGTTGCGCAAGACAGTGTTGCCGTGACTGAAACGGCCGAATCCCCGGTTGTACTGGATCAACAGTCTGACCCTGTTGTGGCGCCAGCCAGTGAACCCGTGTCGCAGCCGGCTTCGGCTCCGGTTCAGCCGGTAGCGCCAAGCCAGTCGCTGCTGCAGCAAATGATGCAGAACCAGATGCTGATGCTGGGTGGTGGCGTGGTTGCCATTCTGCTGCTGCTGTTGCTGCTGATGAATCTCTCTCGCCGCAATGCACGCCGTGAAGCAGAAATTCAGCAGAGTTACAGGGTTGCCCAGCAGCCTGATGAACTGGAGCCGGTTGCAGAAGACGACTCTTTTGCAGCGGCCTTTGATCAGGTCGAGACAGCGGCAGCCGAGGAAGATACAACGGCAGATCTGCTCGCCAACGTAGAAGCCATGATTGCCTACGGCAAACTGGATGAGGCCGAAGCGCTGCTTGTCGATGTCTTGCAGGCTGAGCCTGATAACGCTGATGTTCGCCTGAAGCTTTTGGAGGTTCAGGCACTTAAGGGCAATGCCGAAGGTTACGTTGAGCAGGCCCGTCAGCTTGAGCGTGCCGGCGGGCATGCCGATTCGCTGGCTACTATGCATGCACGTTTCCCGGTAATGGCTGCCATGCTGGCGGGTGGTGTGGCTGCGGCGCAGTCAGATGCTCAGCAGAGCATGATCGAAGATATGCTAACGCCGCAGAATGAGCCTGCTGCGTCTTCTGACGACATCGATCTTGATTTTGATTTCAGCGAATTTGAACAGGCGCTGGAGTCTGATGGCAGTGGGGAGCAAACAGAAGCCTCCATTGATCTGACCGATGCCTTGCCTGTGGCAGGCGAGTCAGCTGAATCCGATCAGGGCTTCGATCTGGATTTTGATCTTTCCGAGTTTGATGATGTCGAGAAGTCTGCCGAGACTACCGGAGCTACAGCGGAACAGCCCACAGAAGCGGAGGCTGATCCCTTTGCGATGGATGACGGTTTCGGTATGGATCTTGGTTTCGACCTTGATGCGCCTGCAATCGCTACAGAGTCGGAGCTGGATATCGAAGACCTGCCGGATCTTCAGGGGCATGAGCTGAATGAAATAACCGAGGACGAGCCGGCTGCTCCAGTTGAGCCTGTCGTCGAAGAAGACCTTCTGGATCTGGACGGTGAGCTCAGTGCCGATGATTTGCTGGCTGCATTCGATGCGGAGCAGCAAGTGCAGGCTCCCCCGTCTGAGCCGGAACAGGACCTTGATACTGAAATGCCGTCACTCAGTGACGAGGACCTGGAGAACTTTGCCGACGAGTTCGCTGCCAGTCTGGACGCCGAGGCTGAGGAGATAGGGCTTGAAGCTGCTCAGCCGTCAGCGCCTGCAGAGTCAGAGCTTGAAGTGTCATCAGCGGAGCAGGCATCGGAAAGCGATGAGGACTTCGACTTCCTTGCCGATACGGATGAGTGTTCCACCAAGCTGGATCTGGCCCGGGCCTACATTGACATGGGTGATGACGAGGGTGCGCGCGATATCCTTGGCGAGGTGCTGGAAGAAGGTAATGATCAGCAGCAGCAGGAAGCCCGCACGCTGATGGAGCAACTGGGTTGATTGATGTCTGATCTCCGCACTGACGCGGCCGCCCACGGGGCGGCCGCTGTGTTTTCACGTATCGCCGCCTGTATCGAATACCGTGGCACCGCCTACCGTGGCTGGCAGCGCCAGCAGCCGGGTGTGGCCAGTGTGCAGGAAGCGGTTGAACAGGCGTTGTCGCGGGTGGCCAATCACCCTGTGCAGGTCAGCTGTGCCGGGCGCACTGATGCCGGTGTGCATGCCTCCTGCCAGGTGATCCATTTTGACAGCAACGCCCGCCGTGCGCCGCTGAACTGGATTCATGGGGTGAACGCCAACCTGCCGGCGGATATCAGCATGAGTTGGGCCTGCGTGGTGCCGGACAGTTTCCATGCGCGGTTCTCGGCCATGGCCCGGCGTTATCGTTATGTGATCTATAACGATCCAGTCCGTCCCGCGCACCTGGCCCACGAGGTGACCTGGAATTACCGTCCGCTGGATCTGGCGCGCATGCAGCGGGCTGCGCGGGCGCTGGTTGGTGAGCATGACTTTACCTCTTACCGGGCGATTGCTTGTCAGGCCAAGTCGCCGGTGAAGACGGTACATCACCTTGAGCTGATCCGCTTTGGGCGTTTTATCGTGCTGGATATCCGTGCCAATGCCTTTTTGCATCATATGGTGCGCAATATCGCCGGGGTGCTGATGCAGATCGGCACCGGTGAGCGGCCGGAGGAATGGGCGGCCGAGGTGCTGGCTGCGCGCGACCGTCGCGCGGGCGGCCTGACGGCTCCGGCCTATGGTCTGTATCTGGTGGACGTCACCTATCCCGAGCAGTATGAATTGCCGCAGCGTTATATGGGGCCGCACTTCCTGTCTGCGCTTAACCCTGCAGACTGACGCTGGCAGGCGGTTCTGCTACTATCGGATGCCTTGCAAACTGAAGCGATAACCCATGGTGCGTATCAAGATCTGTGGCATTACCCGCGTTGAGGATGCGCTGGCAGCGGCCGAGGCCGGTGCGGATGCCATCGGGCTGGTATTCTATGCCCCCAGCCCGCGCGCGGTGGATGCACAGCAGGCTGCTGCGATTGTGCGGGCATTGCCACCCTTTGTGACCAGCGTCGGGCTCTTTGTGAATGCCACTGAGGCCGAGGTGCGCGGGGTTTTGGCCGAGGTACCGCTGGATCTTCTGCAGTTCCATGGTGATGAGCCGGAAGAATTCTGTCTGCGTTTTTCCAGGCCCTATCTGAAGGCCATCCGCATGCGCGATGATCTGGACTTGCAGGCGCAGGCGGCAAACTGGCCGAGCGCCAGCGGGATACTGCTGGACAGCTATACACCGGGGGTGCCCGGTGGCACCGGCGAGACCTTCGACTGGCAGCGCATACCGCAGCAGCACGACTGGTCGCTGGTGCTGGCCGGTGGTTTGCGAGTGGACAACGTGCAAACGGCCATTGCTGAATGCAGGCCGTGGGCAGTGGATGTAAGTGGCGGGGTAGAGCAGGCCAAGGGCATCAAGGATGTCGAGAAGATCAAAGCTTTTATTCGTGAGGTGAGGCGTGGCTGATTCAACCCGTATCGATTTTGCCGCAGTTCCCGATCAGCGTGGCCATTTTGGCCCCTATGGCGGTCGTTTCGTATCCGAGACCCTGATGGATGCGCTGGAAGAACTGGAGACCCTGTACAACCGGCTGTCTGCTGATCCGGACTTTCAGGCCGAGTTTGACCACGATCTGGCGCACTATGTGGGCCGGCCCTCACCGTTGTATCTGGCCGAGCGCCTGAGCGACAAGGTGGGTGGTGCGCGTATCTGGCTGAAGCGTGAAGACCTGAATCACACCGGCGCGCACAAGGTCAACAACACCATTGGCCAGGCGCTGCTGGCCAAGCACATGGGCAAACCGCGGGTGATTGCCGAGACCGGTGCCGGCCAGCATGGGGTGGCGACCGCTACCGTGGCCGCCCGTTTGGGTCTGAAATGCCAGGTTTATATGGGTGCCGAGGACGTCAAGCGCCAGGCCCTGAACGTGTATCGCATGAAGCTGCTGGGCGCCGAGGTGATCCCGGTGACCTCGGGTTCGAAGACCCTCAAGGATGCGATGAACGAAGCCATGCGCGACTGGGTGACCAACGTCGACGACACCTTCTACATCATCGGCACCGTGGCCGGCCCGCATCCTTATCCGAAGCTGGTGCGCGATTTCCAGTGCGTGATCGGTCGTGAGGCGCGGGCCCAGAGCCTTGAGCGTTTCGGTCGTCTGCCGGATGCGCTGGTGGCCTGTGTTGGCGGTGGCTCGAATGCGATTGGCCTGTTCCATCCGTTCCTCGACGATGAGGGCGTGGCCATCTACGGAGTCGAGGCGGGCGGCCTGGGCCTGGCGACCGGTCAGCACGCAGCGCCGCTGAACGCCGGTCGCCCCGGTGTGCTGCATGGCAACCGCACCTACCTGATGGAAGACGAGGCCGGGCAGATCATCGAGACCCACTCGGTATCAGCCGGCCTTGACTACCCGGGTGTCGGCCCCGAGCACAGCTGGCTGAAGGATATTGGCCGGGTCAGCTATGTGGATGCTACCGATGAAGAGGCGCTGTCGGCATTCCGCGAGCTGACCCAGACCGAAGGCATCATGCCGGCGCTGGAGTCCAGCCACGCAGTGGCCTATGCGATGAAACTGGCGAAAACCATGCGCCCGGATCAGCACATAGTGGTCAACCTGTCCGGTCGCGGTGACAAGGATATTCATACGGTTGCCGGTATCGACGGCATCACCATCTGAACGAGAGTGACATGAGCCGAATTCAAGCCTGTTTTGCCAAACTTCAAGCGGCCGGTCGCAAGGCGCTGATTCCCTACGTAACCGCCGGTGACCCGCAGCCACAGATGACAGTGCCATTGATGCACGAACTGGTGGCCGCCGGTGCCAACATTATCGAGCTGGGTGTGCCGTTTTCCGATCCGATGGCTGATGGTCCGGTGATCCAGCTGGCCATGGAGCGCGCACTGGCACACCACGTCAGTCTGAGCAATGTGCTGGATATGGTTCGTGAGTTCCGCCAGCGTGATAGCGAAACCCCGGTGGTGCTGATGGGTTACCTGAACCCGGTTGAGCGCATGGGCTACGAAAACTTTGCCAATGCGGCGGTCGAGGCCGGAGTAGATGGCCTGCTTACCGTGGATCTGCCGCCGGAGGAGTCCGACGAGGTGATAGGTCTGTTCCGTGAGCGGGGCCTGGACTGCATCTTCCTGTTATCGCCGACCACCACCATGAGCCGTGCGGCCAAGATCTGCGCCCGTGCCAGCGGCTATGTTTACTATGTTTCGCTGAAAGGTGTGACCGGGTCCAGTGCTTTGAACGTCGATGAAGTGGCAGCACGACTCGAACAGCTGCGCAGCGTGACCGATTTGCCGATCGGTGTCGGTTTCGGCATCCGTGACGGGGCTTCGGCGGCGGCGGTTGCCGGTGTTGCCGATGGCGTGGTGGTCGGCTCGGTACTGGTCAACCGCATTGCCGAGAATGTCGATGATCTGCCGGCGGCACGTGCTGCCATTGTGGCGGTTATCAGTGAGATGCGGGCGGCCATGGACCGCTGAGCATCCCCGCGCAACAACGCGAACAACCTGAACAGACAAGAAAAGGATTGGTGATGAGCAACTGGCTGGTGGACAAACTGATTCCTTCCATCGTGCGCTCCGAAACAAAGAAGAGCAGCGTGCCGGAAGGTCTGTGGCGCAAGTGCCCGTCCTGTGACGCGGTCCTCTACCGTCCCGAACTGGAAAAGAATCTGGATGTGTGCCTGAAGTGCAACCATCACCTGCGGATCAATGCGCGGCGTCGACTGGACCTGTTCCTGGACCCGGAAGACCGTCAGGAGCTGGGCGCTGAGCTGGAGCCTGTTGACCGGCTGAAGTTCCGCGACACCAAGAAGTACAAGGACCGTCTGGCAGCAGCACAGAAGGATACCGGCGAGAAGGATGCACTGGTGGTGATGCAGGGCCGGCTCAAGGGCATGCCGCTGGTGGCTAGCGCTTTCGAGTTCAACTTTATGGGCGGCTCGATGGGCAGTGTGGTCGGTGCACGCTTCGTGCGCGGGGCCGAACGCGCCCTGGAGCAACGCATTCCCTATGTCTGTTTCTCCGCCTCTGGCGGTGCGCGTATGCAGGAAGCGCTGTTCTCGCTGATGCAGATGGCCAAGACCAGTGCGGCACTGGCGCGCCTGCGCGAGGAGGGTCTCCCGTTCATTTCGGTGATGACCGATCCGGTGTATGGCGGTGTATCTGCCAGCCTGGCGATGCTCGGTGATCTGAATGTGGCCGAGCCGAATGCATTGATCGGTTTTGCCGGTCCACGGGTGATCGAGCAGACCGTTCGCGAGAAGCTGCCAGCCGGTTTCCAGCGCAGTGAGTTCCTGCTGGAGCATGGGGCGCTGGACATGATTGTCAGCCGTCTGGAAATGCGTGACCGGCTGGCTTCGGCACTGTCGATGCTGACCGGTGCGCCGGCGCCGGCGCCCTCTGCTGAGCAGGCGCTGGATGCTGTCGCGGATGAGGCGTCTGATGACGCGTAACCTGCCGCAGTGGCTCGCCTATCTCGAGCAACTGCACCCCAGCACTATCGATATGGGTTTGCAACGGGTCGCCGAAGTGGCGGCCCGTTTGCATGTGGATCGTCCGGCGCCGCTGGTGATCACCGTTACCGGTACCAACGGCAAGGGCTCGACCTGTGCTGCTCTGGAGGCGCTATTGCTGGCTTGCGGCCGGCGGGTTGGCTGCTACAGCTCGCCGCACTTGCTGCAGTACAACGAGCGGGTGCGCATCGCTGGCCAGATGGTTGCTGATGCTGACCTGTGCCAGGCCTTTGCCGCTGTCGAACAGGCGCGCGCTGAGATTTCCCTGACCTATTTCGAATTTGGCACCCTGGCCGCCCTCTGGCTGTTCAGTCAGGCCGGGCTGGATGTGGTTGTGCTTGAAGTGGGGCTGGGCGGCCGGCTGGATGCGGTGAATGTGGTGGATGCCGATCTGGCGATTCTTACCAGTGTCGGGCTGGATCACCAGGAATACCTGGGCACGACCCGCGAGTCAGTGGCCTTCGAGAAGGCCGGTATCCTGCGTCCCGGGATTGCCGTGGTTTGTGGTGAAACCGATCTGCCGTCAAGCTTTGTCGCACGGGTTGATGAGCTGGGCTGCCGTCTGCTGCAGCGTGGTGTGAGCTGTGACTGGCAGGCGCTGGACGGGCAGGGCTGGCAGGTGCGCCTGTGTAGTTTGCAGGCTGAGTCGGTCAGTCTGTCGCTGCCTGACGTCAGCTTGCCGCGCAATAACCTGCTACTGGCTTTGCAGGCCTTGCACTGGCTGGCCCTGTTGCCGTCTGCAGAGGCCTGTGCAGCGACGCTGGGTGCCTTGCGCATGCCGGGGCGCATGGATCGCCGTTGGCTGCACCGTGATGGAAAGAGTCGCCAGCTGTGTCTGGACGTTGGCCACAACCCGCATGCGGCGGCGTATCTGGCCGCGCAACTGGCGGAACGCCCACAGTCCCGTTGTGCGGTTTTTGGCGTGCTCGCCGACAAGGATCTTGATGGCATTCTTGATCAGCTCAAGGGTTCCTTTGAACACTGGTATCTGGCAGCGCCAGATTGCCCTCGGGCGCTGCCCGGCGCGCAGTTGCTCACCGCGGTGCAGCAGCATGGATGTGCGGCAACCCTTGCCGCCACGCTTCCCCAGGCGCTGGAGCAGGCTCTGGCTAGTGTGGACGAAAAGACTGAGGTGCTGGTGTTCGGTTCGTTTTTTACAGTTGCCGAATGTCTGCAATACCTGCAGTCGAGTGACTGGCGGATGCACGACTGATTCGCCCTGTGCATAATGCAGCTCTGTGCAACGGCAGGGCCAAGGGCTACAGGAGCAACAGATGGATCAGGGTCTCAAGCAACGAATCACCGGTGCCTTGGTACTGGTTGCCGCGGCAGTAATTTTTCTGCCGATGCTGCTGTCCGGTCAGGATGAAACTGTGACGGTTGAGGTGGATGTGCCGGAGCCATCGGTTATCCAGACACAGCCGATACAGGCTGTGGTGCCGCTGGAGATGCCCGAGCCTGATCCTGTCCCCGAGCTTGATGTGCCGCCATTGCCAAGCGAAATCACTCCAGCGGCAGAACCGCCACCTGTCCAGGTTACACCGCAACCGGTGATTGCCGAGCCAGTCCCTGCGCCTGTCGTTGCGCCGGTGACGGCTTCTGCTCCTGAGGGTGACTGGGTTATTCAGCTGGTTAGTCTGAGCGATGCGGGTAAGGCTGCAGAGCTGGCGGCACGGCTGGGCGGCGAGGGTTACAACGCCTATACCCGTGCTGTGGTGGTCAATGGTAACCGTCTGGTTCGCGTCTACGCCGGCCCGGTTCTTGATCGCACGGCGGCAGCACGGCTGCGTGACGAGCTTGAGCGCCGTCACGGTCTCAAGGGGTTGGTGGTGGCCTTTGATGACAGCTCGCGCCCGCAGCCCTGAGCGCTCTTGCGGGCGTGGTCTGCTGGCTGCATCGCCGGTTTCTGCTGACCGGTGGCTCTGCTAGAATGCCGTTCCTTTTCATCCCCCGGGGGTTGGCGTGATATCTGCCTGGTTCGATTGGCTCATACTGGCGGTTATCGGTATTTCTGCGCTGATCAGTCTGACGCGTGGTTTTGTGCGTGAAGCCCTGTCCTTGCTTAGCTGGATAATTGCGGGTGCTGTGGCGTGGCTGTTTGGCGGTGCGCTGGCTGACCAGCTGGTCGGTTATATCGATTCTCCGACCATTCGCATTATCAGTGCTTGCGCGCTTCTTTTCCTTGCCACCCTTATGCTGGGTGGCCTGATCAATTATCTGGTTGTGCAGCTGGTGCAGGTTACCGGCTTGAGTGGTACTGATCGCTTTCTCGGGATGGTTTTCGGCGCTGCCAGAGGTGCGCTGCTGGTGGTGGTGGTGGTTGGTCTGCTGAGTATGGCTCCGGTCGAGGAAGAGCTCTGGTGGCGCCAGTCCGATCTTGTTCCGCATTTTTTGCTGGTGGCTGATTGGTCGAAAAACCTGATACTTGGACTGGCCGGACGCTGAATTTCCGGTCAGCGCATTGTTGTTGAACTTTCATTCAAAGGGTGTACAGGCATGTGTGGCATTGTTGGCATTGTGGGCAAGTCGAACGTCAATCAGGCGCTCTATGATGCCCTGACCGTCCTGCAGCATCGCGGCCAGGACGCCGCCGGCATAGTAACCAGCGAGCGCGGACGGTTGTTCCTGCGCAAGGACAATGGCCTGGTGCGCGATGTGTTCCAGCAACGGCACATGCAGCGGCTGGTTGGCAATATGGGGATTGGCCACGTGCGCTATCCGACGGCCGGTTCTTCCAGTTCGGCCGAGGCGCAGCCGTTCTATGTCAATTCGCCCTATGGCATCACCCTGGCGCATAACGGCAACCTGACCAATGTCGAGCAGTTGTCGCGGGAAATCTACGAGTCGGACTTGCGTCACATCAACACCAATTCGGACTCCGAAGTGCTGCTCAATGTGTTTGCCCATGAGCTGGCTCTTGGCGGCAAGCTGCAGCCCTCGGCCGACGATATCTTCTCTGCGGTTCGCGCCGTGCATCAGCGCTGCCGTGGTGGTTACGCGGCGATCGCCATGATCACCGGCTATGGCATTGTCGGTTTCCGTGATCCCTGGGCGATCCGCCCGATCGTCTATGGCAAGCGTGAAACCGAGCAGGGCACCGAATACATGATTGCCTCGGAAAGCGTGTCTCTCGATGTGCTGGGTTTTGAGTTGATCCGCGACCTGGCACCGGGTGAGGCGGTTTATATCAACGAGCAGGGCGAACTCTTCACCCGTCAGTGCTGCGATAATCCGGTGTATTCCCCCTGTATCTTTGAACATGTCTACCTGGCTCGCCCCGATTCGATGATTGACGGTGTGCTGGTGTACAAGGCGCGCCTGCGCATGGGTGAAAAGCTGGCCGAGAAGATTGCCCGCGAGCGTCCCGATCACGGTATCGATGTGGTCATTCCGATTCCGGATACCAGTCGCACCTCGGCGGTGGAGCTGGCCAACCATCTGGGTGTGAAGTTCCGCGAAGGTTTCGTGAAGAACCGTTACATTGGCCGGACCTTTATCATGCCGGGCCAGGCGGCGCGCAAGAAGTCGGTGCGGCAGAAGCTGAATGCCATCGAGCTGGAGTTCCGTGGCAAGAACGTGCTGCTGGTAGATGATTCGATCGTGCGTGGTACTACCTGCAAGCAGATCATCCAGATGGCCCGCGAGGCGGGAGCCAATAAGGTGTATTTCTGCTCGGCGGCGCCCGCCGTGCGATACCCGAATGTCTACGGTATCGATATGCCCAGCGCCCATGAGTTGATTGCCCACGACCGCACCACCGAGGAGGTGGCCGAACTGATTGGTGCCGACTGGCTGGTCTATCAGGATCTCGAGGATCTGGTTGAAACCGTGCGCGAGGGCAACCCGCAGATCGAGAACTTCGATTGTTCGGTGTTTACCGGTGAGTACGTCACCGGTGATGTCGACGGTACCTATCTGGATAAAATCGAGCAGGCACGTAACGATTCGGCCAAGGTGCAGAAGCAGAGCGTCAGCGAGATCATCGATCTGCACAACAACTGAGAGTCAGTGGCCGACAGCCTTCGCCAGATCGGCCCAGAGGACATGCAATGAGCAATCAATGGGATGCCGGCCGCCTTGACAGCGACCTGCAGGATGCCGGTTTCGATACCCTGGCGGTGCGCGCCGGCCAGCGCCGCGGACCTGAGGCCGAGCACGGCGAAGCACTGTACCTGACCTCCAGCTATGTATTCCGTAGCGCCGCCGATGCCGCTGCCTGCTTTGCCGGCGAGGCTGAGGGCAACGTCTATTCGCGCTATATGAATCCCACCGTGCGCACCTTCGAGCAGCGTATGGCAGCATTGGAAGGTGCTGAACAGGCAGTCGCCACCGCGTCCGGCATGTCGGCCATCCTGGCTACGGTAATGAGCCTGTGCAGTGCCGGTGATCATGTGCTGGTCTCGCGCAGCGTGTTCGGCGCCACCGTCACCCTGTTTGAAAAATACGTCAAGCGTTTCGGGGTGCAGGTCGATTATGTGACCCTGGCTGATATCGCGGGCTGGAAGGCTGCCTGCAAGCCGAATACCCGTCTGTTGTTTGTTGAATCACCCTCCAACCCGTTGGCGGAGCTGGTGGATATAGCAGAGCTGGCTGGTGTGGCCAGAGAGCAGGGCGCGCTGCTGGCAGTGGATAACTGCTTCTGTACTCCGGCCTTGCAGAAACCGCTGGCGCTGGGTGCCGACATTGTCATTCATTCGGCGACCAAGTACATCGATGGGCAGGGCCGTTGTCTGGGCGGGGTGGTCTGTGGCCGCCGCGAGCAGATGCAGGAGCTGGTTGGTTTTCTGCGTACCGCCGGACCGACCCTGAGTCCGTTCAATGCCTGGGTGTTTCTCAAGGGGCTGGAAACCCTGCGCCTGCGCATGCAGGCCCATTGTGTCAGTGCCCAGGCGCTGGCCGAGTGGCTGGAGCAGCAGCCCGAGGTCGAGCGGGTGTATTACGCCGGGCTGCCCAGTCATCCGCAGCATGCGCTGGCTGCCCGGCAGATGCGCGCCTTCGGTGCGGTGGTCGGTTTCGAGCTTGCTGGTGGACGCGAAGCTGCCTGGCGTTTTATCGATGCCACCCGCTTGTTGTCCATCACGGCCAATCTCGGTGATGCAAAAAGCACCATTACGCATCCGGCAACTACCACCCATGGTCGGCTGAGTATCGAGGCCCGTGAGGCGGCAGGCATTCGCGAAGGGTTGCTCAGACTGGCGGTCGGGCTGGAGGAATTGGACGATTTGCAGACCGACTTGCAGCGGGGGTTTGCTGTCTTGCGTGCCGACTGAATGAGGCTAATGCCAACTGCTGCACAAAGCCGCAATGTCCCGCATTGCGGCTTTTTTTATTTGGATTATGCTGCAGGTGTCGCAGGGATAGCGGAGGCATGAGGTACTGCTGTGGTGCTCTGGCAGTGCGACATAACTCAAACGAAAAAAAGGAATTGTCATGAGCAACCATCTTTCCCGCACACTGCGTGCGTTCTTCCTGACCCTGTTCACCCTGCTGTGCGTGCCTGCCTTTGCCGAGGGCACTCATCCCAGTGTGAATATCAACGCAGCCAGCGCTGCCGAACTGGCTGAAGTGCTGCAGGGGGTTGGCCAGGCCAAGGCTGAAGCCATTGTTGCCTATCGCGAGACCAATGGCAGTTTTACCTCGGCCCAGTCTCTTGCTGATGTGAAGGGGATTGGCGCGGCAACTGTTGAGCGCAATCTGCAGCGTATCAGTCTGGAATAGCGAGTGTTCGGGCCGGCGCGCAGCCGGCCCGATTCTTTATGCCTTGAGCTTGCTGACAGCGGCGCTTAACTGCTGGGCCAGCGTAGCCAGTTGGGCGCTGGTGGCGGCGCTTTGTACGGTATTTCTGACGCTGTCCTCGGTTACATCGCGGATTTGCACCACGCTGCGGGTAATGGCCTCGGCTGCAATGCTTTGCTGCTCTACAGCCTGAGCAATCTCGCTGTTGCCAATACGCATTCGACTGACTGCCGAGGTGATGGACTCCAGTGACTGGCTGGCAGCACCGCTTTGCTCGACCGAGTCGCGGGTAAGGTCTGCACTGGTTTGCATATCCTCCACGGCCTCTGCGGTTCCGCGCTGCAGTCCTTCAATCATGCGCTGTATTTCATCAGTCGAATTTCTTACCCGTTGTGCCAGTGCGCGTACTTCATCGGCTACCACAGCAAAGCCGCGACCTGATTCGCCGGCACGGGCGGCTTCAATGGCCGCATTCAAGGCCAGCAGGTTGGTCTGCTCGGCGATCTCACGGATCACCTGGACCACGCCGCTGATTTCATGGCTACTGGCCTGGAGTTTCTGCATATGGCCTGTACAGCGTTCAATGCTGGTGGCCAGTCCGGCAATAGTGCGGGTAACAAGGGCTACCTGTTGTTGCCCGGAATGGGCAAGGTTGTCTGCCTGCTCGGATTCGTCACGGGTGCGTCCGCTGCTGCCGGCAATATCCTGTACGGTGGCTCCCATTTCGTTGACGGCTGCAGCGACCTGATCGGTTTCGCTTTGTTGGCCGAGCATGCCTTCACGCATGGTTTCCATTAGACGTGCCAGTTCGCTGGTGCCGTTGTCCAGTTCACTGGCGGCGTGGCGTACCTTGGATACCACCTGTTGCTGGGCCGATTGCATGGCATTGAATGCGCGTGCCATGGCACCAACCTCGTCACGACTGTCACTGACAGCGCGCATGCTCAGGTCGCCGGTCTGTTCTACCTTGAGCATGACGTCACGCAAGGCAAGCAAATGGCGGGAAATAAACAGAATCAGTGTTTGCGAGGCGACCAATACCAGCAGCATAAGCAGAAACACCACCAGCGCATAAAGCGGCGCTCGCTCGATCAACAGCTCCAGATAGTCCTGCCGCTCAACTGCAAGCAGGTGAGCTTTTCCCTGATCGTCAAGGACACCCCAGACACCCAGCCATTGCTGGCGATAGCTTTCGCTCAAGGGCTGGTCAAGCCAGCGCGGTTCGCTGCCTAGCGAGGCACCTAACGGGCTGTTGTCAGGCAGCCTCTGCAAGCCGGAGGGCAGGGCAATATCGGCGCCGAGTAGCGGCTTGGCCAGCAGGATGCGTTGCTGTTCGAGACTGTGGCGTTCGATACCCAGTGCAACCAGAACCAGCAGCAAGACCACCACGAAGCTGACAGCGTTCAGAGCCCAGAACTTGAATTTGAGTGGAAGGTCCTTGAATCGCGGCATGCGGGCTCCTGAGGGCTGGATGACAATGAGTCGCAAGTATAGCGGGATGTCGCTTCAGGGTGGACTGTCATTCGCGTTCTGCTCTGAATGCGGCAAGGTCGCGCATATCATGCACAAGGCTATGGAGTATACTGTCACCCAAATGAGGGAACGCCCGATGACGCCACCGCTTGTACAAACCACCATGATCGACTCTGATGCCGCACTCGAGCAGGCTTGCCGCCGCTGGTCGACATTGCCCTTTGTGGCACTGGATACCGAGTTTGTACGCACCGAGACCTTTTTGCCGATCGCTGGTCTGGTGCAGGTGGGGGACGGCCAACAGACCTGGCTGATCGATCCGCTGAAAATCCATGACTGGCAACCCTTTGCGCAACTGCTGGAAAATCCTGCAGTGGTCAAGGTGCTGCATGCCTGCAGCGAGGATCTTGAGGTTTTCCGTTGCCTGTGTGACACGGCGCCTGTGCCGTTGTTTGATACCCAGTTGGCTGCTGCCTTTTTGGGTATGGACTATTCGATGGGCTATTCGCGGCTGGTACAGGCCTTGCTGGATATTGAACTGCCCAAGGACGAGACCCGCTCTGACTGGTTGCAGCGGCCGTTGTCGGCCACCCAGCTTGAATATGCGGCCCGTGATGCGCAGCATTTGGCTGAGCTTTATCAAGTGCTGGCCCCGCGACTGCAGGCCTGCGGGCGCACGGACTGGCTGTTCGAGGATACGGCGCAGCAGATAGAAGCCAGTTGCACCGAGGTTGAGCCTGAATTGGCTTACCAGCAAGTCAAGCAGGCCTGGCGACTGAATCCACAGCAGTTGGCCGTATTACGCGAGTTGGCCGCCTGGCGTGAATCCGAAGCGCGCCGACGTAACCAGTCGCGCAACCGCTTGTTGCGTGAGCGTTCGATGATTGATCTGGCCCAGCGCCAGCCTGACAGTTTGCAGGCGCTGGCGCGGATTGAGGACATGCACCCGCGCACCGTACGCCACGAGGGCGCCCGTATTGTTGAGTTGATTCGCCAGGCCGCCGGGTTGCCTCGCGACAGTTGGCCGGCCCAGCTGGCCCAGCCGCTCAGTGCCGATGCCAATCGTCTGGTTAAACGCCTGCGTCAGGTTGGTGAGCAAAAGGCACGAGAGCTGTGCATGGCAGCCGAGGTCATGCTGCGGCGCAAAACTATTGAAAATATGGTACGGGAGGGGTGGCCCAACGGGCCTTACCAGCTTCCGGGCGATCTTGTTGGCTGGCGCCGCGAACTGCTTGGCGAGCAGTTGTTGGCGGAAGTCGATTCACCGGTATCGGAGAGCGCATGAAGCTGTTGTGTTCGGTCTATCGCAGTCCACGCAAGGATGGCATGTATCTGTATGTGCCTCGTCAGCAGGGGCTGAAGGGCTTGCCGGAAGTCTTGCTGGCGCATTTTGGCAAGCCGGTACATGTCATGGACATGCCCTTGTCAGCAGAAACCAGACTGGCACATGAGGCACCTGCCAAGGTTCTCGAGGAACTGCGCGAGCGTGGCTTTTACCTGCAAATGCCGCCACCCGAGGATGAGTACATCGAACACCTGCCCGAGCAGTTGCTCTATCTCAACGATCCGCTCTGATTTTTCCTTGTTTTCAGACCAGCAACTCCACTGCTGGCGGGTGGCCGAGAAAGGCGGCGGGGCTGGCGCTGGCGCCGTAGGCGCCGGATTGCAGCACGACTATCCAGTCTCCTGCTTCGGCGCGCGGTAGTTCGATACGCTCGGCGATGATGTCCAGCGGTGTGCAAAGCGGCCCGTGAATGCTCACGGCCTCTTCGGCCGGCTGGTCGGCCCGGTTACCGACCAGTACCGGGTAGTTGCGCCGCAGTACCTGACCAAAATTGCCGGAGTTGGACAGATGGTGATGCAGTCCACCGTCACACATCAGAAAGGTCTGCCCGCGACTGTGTTTGCGTTCGAGGACCCGGCATACATAGTAACCGGCTTCCCCGACCAGATAGCGGCCAAGCTCCATCACCAGGCGTGTGTCAGCCAGCCAGTCGCGGTGTTCCTGCAGTAGCTGGGCCATGTTCTCACCCAGTTGAGCCAGTGGTAATGTCTGCTCGCCGGGGAAATAGGGTATGCCCAGGCCGCCACCAAGATTGATGCTGTGCAGCGGCTTGCCGTGGGCTTCAGTCAGACGCCGGGCCAGTTCCAGGGTGCGTTGCTGGCATTCCTGAATGGCTTCCAGCCTGAGGTTCTGTGAGCCGCTGAAGATATGCAGCCCTTCCAGGTGCAGGCGCGGATGATCGCGCAGCTCTTCGATCAGGATTGTTACCTGCTCACTGTCGATACCAAAGGGTTTGGCGCCACCGCTCATTTTCATGCCGGCAGACTTCAGTTCGAAATCAGGATTGACGCGAAGGGCTATTCGGGCCGGCATTTGCAGCTGTTCGCACAGCTGCTCGATACGGTGCAGCTCGTCGGGCGATTCGACGTTGATCAGCACGCCGCTGGCAATGGCCGCGGCGAGTTCGGCTGGTTGTTTGGCCGGGCCGGCAAAGCTGATTTCACTGGCCGGCATGCCGCTGTTGAGGGCAGTTTGCAGCTCCCCGAGCGAGGCCACATCGAGCCCGTCGACCAATCCTGCCAGCCAGTCGACCACCGCCGGCATGGGGTTGGCCTTGATTGCATAATGCAGCTCTATGCAGGCTGGCAGAGCCGCCCGCAGTGCGCTTACCCGCTGGCTGATAAGGGACCGGTCATAGGCGTAAAAGGGTGTGCGTCCGGCACGCAAGGCCAGGTTTTGCAGTGTCTGGTTGCCGATCAGTAGCTGGTGCTGGTCGATCTGCTGGTTATCGAGGGCGACGTGTCGGCTCATGACGGGTTCCTGAACTGGTCGGCATGCTGGCGCCGCAGGGCGGGGCGGTCGTATTTGCCGTTGTTGTTGCGCGGTAGCTGGTCATACCAGATCCATGCCTGTGGCTGCATGTACTGTGGCAGTCGCCGTTGCAGCCACTGCTGCAGTGTCGTCTGTTGTTGCCGATCGCCACAGAGCAGAGCAATCGGAGCCTGCCCGAGTTGCGGATGGTCAGCGCCGACCACGACGCACTCTTCTACTTTGCCACTGGCCAGCAACTCATGCTCGATTTCTTCCGGGCTGACGCGCATGCCAGAGCACTTGATCTGCTCGTCACGCCGGCCGCGGTAATACATGAAACCGTCACTGTCACGGACCACGCGGTCACCAGACCATACAGCCAGCTCGGCCAGCGGGTGTTCACCCGGTTGTCCGGGCAGGGGGCGAAAGCGTTCGGCGGTGCGTAGCGGGTCGTTCCAGTAGCCCATGGCCACCAGGCTGCCGCGATGCACCAGCTCGCCTTCTTCGCCGTCAGCACAGGGTCGTCCATCCTCGCGCAAAACCAGAATTTCCGCATTGGGAATGGCAATGCCGATCGAGTCCGTCTTGCGCTCCAGCCACTCCGGCGGAACCCAGGTAGAACGAAAGGCTTCGGTCAGGCCATACATCAGATAGGGGCGCGCCTGCGGTTGCAGTTGCCGAAGCTGCTGAAGCAGTGTGGTGGGCAGATGTCCGCCGGAGTTGGTGAAAAAGCGCAGGCAGCGTGCTTGTTCCGGCCAGTCCTGGCTGGCCAGTTGCTGCCAAAGAGGAGGGACGCCGGCCAGTCCTGTGACCTGGTGACGGGCTATCGTACGGACCACCTCGGCGGGTAGCAGGTAATCCATCAGCACCACGCTGGCACCGCTGTAAAAGCTACAGGTGAGTTGGGACAGGCCATAGTCGAAAGATAATGGCAGCAAGGCCAGCAGGCGATCATCGGTCTGCAGTTGCAGGTATTGGCTGACACTCATGGCACCACACAAAAGATTGCGTTGGCTGAGCATCACCCCTTTGGGCAGTCCGGTGCTGCCGGAGGTGTAGAGCAGGGCAGCCAGATCGGTATCGATAGTGCGGGCGGCGGCGGGCAGTCGTCGCGGCAGTTGATCCCAGTGCAGGGTTTCAATCGGCAAGTCAGTCAGTCGGTCACACAGGATTACGCCTTCCAGCGCAGGGCAATTGCTCTTGTCCAGACCCAGCTGGGCTACTCGCTGGGCACTGCTGACCAGCCAGCTGACACCGGCATCACGCAGGATGTGCAGCACCTGGGCGGGTTTCAATTGCGGGTTGATCGGCACTATCACAGCGTCCGCGCGATTGCCGGCAAACAGCGCCACGACTGTCTGGAATTGTTTTGGCAGCCACACCGCCAGGCGCTGGCCGCGCTGCAACCCGAGCGATTGCAGTGCGCCAGCAGTCAGCTCGACCTGCTCCAGCAGCTCGGTATAGCTCATCTGCTGGTCGCGCCAGAGCAGCGCGCAGGCTTGGCCGCCGCTGCGAGCGGCACCCTGTTCGAGCAGTTGGTGCAGACGTATCAGCATGAGCGAATGTTCTGGCAAGGCGTCATCACAAAGACAATCCTGAAATGGCGACAAAGGCCGGAAGTTTACCCGATCAGGACTGCTTGCGCAGGCATGGAAATCGGCCTGCCCGGGGGGTTGTTCGTGGTGCCGCACGGCTGTGCGATACTGGTTGCAAGAAGGCGTCTGCAGTTTGACTGCAGATACCTGCATTGATGGCGTCTATCAGCGGAGAGTCCAGATGGCAGCGAAAGCGTCTCGGTGGTTGCAGCGTCTGCAGAAAAATGCCGCAGAGCTTACGGTGCATCCCTTGCGGATCGGTGTCACCGGCCTCAGCCGGGCCGGCAAGACCACCTTCGTTACCAGCCTGATCAACCAGCTGGAGAACTACCAGCGTGGGCTGCTGGCGCGACGGGCACCCTTTGATCGACTGGTATCGGTGCGATGGCAGCGGGAGGGTGTCGAGAGGCCGTTTCCCTACCTTGAGGCTTTGCAAGCTCTGCAGGCTGATCCTCCGCACTGGCCCCGGTCGACTGCCGACATGTCCCGGGTGGTGATTGACCTGCAGTTTCGCCAGAGTGGCTTGCGTGCCGGACTGGGCAACCGGCATGTGCGTTTGGAAATTATTGATTACCCTGGTGAATGGTTGCTGGATCTTCCCTTATTGCAACTGGATTACGGGCAGTGGTGCGAGCAGATCAGCGCGTGGCTGGCTGAGTCGCCCCGCAGGGAACTGGCCGGCGATCTGCTTGAACAGTTACAGGCGATTGATCCTTTGCAGCCCTGTGATCCGCAACAATTGCACGTCTTGCAGCAACAGTGGGTAGCCTTTCTGCATCGCTGCCGGAACGAGGCGGGTCTTGTGCGCAACCAGCCAGGACGTTTTTTGCTGCCGGGCGAGGGGGTGGCCGCTGACATGCTTGATTTTATACCGCTGCCCACGGTCAACCGTCACACCCATGCAGAAGAGGGTAGCTGGTGGCAGCAGTGTCAGGCGCGTTTCTGTTTCTATCGCGACTTTTTGGTGCGCGGCTTTTACCAGCAGCACTTCAGTCGGCTGGACCGGCAGTTGTTACTGGTTGATATGCTGGCTCCACTGGATGCCGGTCAGCCGGCATTGCATGATTTGAAACAGGCGCTTGAGGCGGTACTGGGAAGTTTCCGCTATGCGTCCGATAGCTGGCTGCGTCGCTGGTTCAACCCGCAGATCAGCCGTCTGGCATTGTGCGCTACCAAGGTTGACCAGGTGGCGCCGGCCCAGCAGCGTGCGGTGCTGCGTTGCCTTGAAGACTTGCTTACCGACAGTCTGGCAGAAGTGCGCCATGGCGGTGTGCAGGTGCAGGGATTTCCGCTGGCAGCAATCCGCGCCGCCCGCAGCGAGGGCGATACACTAGTGGCAGGACTGGCCGGCACTAGCGGTTTTGTCCGTTATCAGCCAGGCAGCGTACCGGAGCATCTGCCTCTGGATCTGGCTGTCAGCGGCCCCGGACTTCCTGAGTTGCGGCCGCCGCCTGGCCTGCACCGCAACGAGCCATTTGCACACTACCGCATGGATGATCTTCTGGTGTGGATGCTGGAGGGGCGTGTATGACCGAGCAGCGCACGCGAATTCTTGAGCAGTGGGAGGCGGTGCCTGAAGACAGTACCCAGAGCAGCCCATCAAAAATACTCGATCAGCTTGACGAGGCCGAACTGCAGGCGCTGGATGCCAGCGAAGCGGCGGCATTGCCCGAGCTTGCCGAGGGTCTGGCTGTACGTCCGGGCTCACCCTGGCCGCGGCGTTTCTGGCGGCTGTTGCTGCTGCTGATCGTGGCAGGTGTTGGCACAGAATGGTTGCAGCTGGTTTTTGCGGCCTGGGATTGGCAGCCGCTTGCTGGCGCCGCTGTGGCAGCTGCCGGTGGCGGGCTGGGTGTGACAGCCGTTCTGGCCTGGCGCGATCTGCGCCGCCAGCGGTTGCGTATCAGCGGTCTGGAGCAGTTACGCAATGAAATGCAGCAGGCGTTGCAGGGCCGCGACCAGCGTCTGGCCGTTGACTGGCTGGAGCGCCTGCAAGGACTGCACCGAGGCAGCGGGTTGGAATCTTCGCTAAATGCAGCCTGTAGTGGCCTGGACGGTTCGCATACGGCACAGGAAGTGTGTCAGCGGCTCAACCAGCAGTTTTACCAGCCGCTGGATACACGAGCCCGCCAGCTGGTTCGGCGCGAGTCCGCCAGCACCGGTCTTTTGGTGGCAACCAGCCCGTGGGTCAGTCTGGATCTGCTGCTGGTGGTCTGGCGCAATTTGCGCATGATGCAAAAGGTCGCCCAAGGCTACGGCCTGCCGGTCGGGCAGTTGTCGCGCTGGCGTCTGGCACAGCAGGTGCTGCGGAATATCGCGCTGGCTGGCGGAACCGAGCTGGCCATTGGTGCCCTTAGCGACAGTCTGTTGTCCGGCATGTTCGAGAAAATTGCAGCTCGCGTCGGTCAGGGGATGGGTGTCGGGCTCTACAGCGCCCGACTGGGGCACTTTACGCTGGATCTTTGCCGTGCGGTTCCGTTGCCTTCGCGAGAAGGCCTGGCGGAAGACAATCGAGGCGTTCTGCAGGCGATGCGTGAACGTCTTGCCGGAGGTGACCGTGACACGCTTTAAAAGTCGTCGTCGCTGGCTGCTCGAGCGCTGGATGAAGGGGCGAGTTGAGCAGTTGCAGGCGCTTGCGGCCGATTTGCGGCGGCGTTTTTTACCGGCGGATTGGGCTCGGCGCTGCGAGGTAATGGCAACCCTTGGCGAGCAGGAGCTGACCGACTGGAAGCCACGGCCCGGCTCCAGCAGTGCCGAATTGCTGCACTGGCTGCAGCCCTTGCAGCCGGCACAACGCATGTTGCTGGCCAGCCTGCTGGATGCGCCCTCGGCAGGTCCGAGAACCCTTCTTGAGGCCATCGAGAGGCTGCAACTGGATTGGCAGGCGCGACTGGATCCACTGCACAGTCACCGCGACTATGCTGAGCAACTGGAACGCCTGGCCAGTCTGCTTGGTCTGGCGCCGGCGGCACGCAGTGCCTATCTGGAAAATGAACAACAATTGCGTGGGGCGCTGGATTTGCTGGCGCTGGAGTCCATGCCACTGCGTTTGCGTTCACAGTGGGCTACCCGGCATCAGGCCGGTGTGGGCCAGTGCTTGCTGTGGTGGCAAGGGCAGCTGCTGGCGAAGGCCGGTCTGGCTCCGGAAACGACCTGTCTGCTCGGCGTGAACGATTGGCCACAGATGCCGTCGGGATGGTTTGCGCTGGGCTGGATAAGCTGCCTTCGGCATACTGCCGGTGTGACGAGCGGCGGGGATTTGCCGGCAATGCCTGAACATTCGGAACACCCATGATAGCAACCGGGCTCTTGGTTATGCGCGGCGTCCTGTCTACCATGAAATACTGACCCTTCAGTGAGGATTGCCCTTTCCATGACCTTTGCCCAGTTACTCGATGCACTTGCCGGTGCCCCCGACAATCAGGTCAGCATTCCCGACGACTGGGCCCAGGGGCGAGCCGGCTACGGCGGGCTGGTGGCTGCGCTGGTATATCAGGCAATGCGAGAGAAGGTGCCTGCCGACCGGCCGGTGCGGTCTTTGGCAATCACCTTTGTCGGTCCGGTTGAGACCGGGCAGCCGCTTCAGGTCGAGGCCCAGGTGCTGCGTGAAGGCAAGGCGGTCAGCCAGATGCTTGGTATGGCACGCCAGAATGATCAGGTCATGTGTGTGGTCCAGGGCAGCTTCGGCGCGTCGCGTGAATCCATGGTGGATGTGGCGGCCTTGCCGGCGCCCGTCGCCAAGGCACCGCTGGAGTGTATTGAAATGCCCTACATCGAGGGTGTGAATCCACGCTTTGTCAAACATTTCGAGGTGCGTTGGGCGTTTGGCGATATGCCTTTCATGCGTAGTCGCAAGCGCGAAATGGGCGGCTGGATGCGCTTTCGCCAGGATGAGGGCGAAATCCACGAAGCACACCTGCTCGGCATGGTGGATGTCTGGCCACCGGCAGTGTTGCCCTGGTTAAGTACCAAGGTGCCGGCCAGTTCCTTGACCTGGACGATTGAGTTCGTGCAGCCGCAACCGGCTATCGGACGCAACGATTGGCTGTTGTATCGGGCTGAGATCGAACATGCCAAGGATGGCTATGGCCATACAGCTGCAATGATCTGGCGTGAGGATGGCGAGCTGGTCGCCATCAGCCGTCAGACCGTTACCGTGTTTGGTTGACGCCGTGACATCGCCAGCCGTGTCTCAGCGTTGGTCTCGGGGGCTGCTGCCGATACTGTGGCTCCCGGTATCGTCCCCTGCCAGCGGGCTGCTTGACGAGCAGCAGGCAAGCCTGTTGCCGGCCATTCTGATTGGCTTGTTGCTGGCGAGCGGCGGACTCTGGTGGCTGCAGTCGCGGCGTCGCCGCTCGCGTGATAGCACTTACCGTGCACTCTTGGAACAGACTCGCGGACAGTTGCTTGATAGTGTACTGGAACAGCGTCCGTTGTTGCAGTTGATGGAACGTCTGGCGATGAGCTGGTCCGCCCTGCAGCCTGGCAGTAATGGCAGTGTATTGCTGGTCGACGAGCATGCCCGTATCAACACAATAGCTGCGCCAGGCTTGCCTGCGAGCTATTCGGCGCAGCTCGACGGCCTTCATGCTGCCGAAGGTGTTGGTTCCTGCGGGACGGCAATAGCCCGCTGTGCGCCGGTATTTGTTGCTGATGTGCAGACCGACCCTCTGTGGATGCCCTATCAGGCGCTGGCAGAGACCGGGGGCTTCCGTTCCTGCTGGTCAATGCCGTTTTTCGATGAATCCGGCCGGGTTTTGGGCACCTTTGCGGTGTATGGACAGCAGCCCGGTTTGCCGGATACCAGAGCGCGTAACTGGATGCTGGAGTTCACCCGGCTGGCGGCCCTGGCTGTCCAGAAGACACGTCTGGCCGAGCAGCATGAATTGTCCCGACAGCGTTTCACGGCTGTTTTCCATCAGGCAGCCCTGCCCATGTTGCTGGTTTCCGCTGAGGGTGTGCTGCTTGAGGCCAACCCGCGCTTCGCTGAGCTGTTTGGCTATCAGCCAGAGGCCAATGCCTGTTTTGATTTGCGTAGTTGGCTACACCCTGATGACCTGCGCACCTTCGCTCCGCAACTGCGTGAGCTGCTGGATCAACACACCCACGTGCTTGACGGCGAACTGCGCATACGACTTCCGGACGGGCGTTTTGACTGGTTCAAACTGAACATCAGTCTGGTCAGCGGTGCCCATGGGGCGCACCAGAGCTACCTGCTGGTTGCAGAGGATATCAGCCAGCGCAAGGCAACCGAGCTGGCCATGCAGGAAGCCGCGGCGGTATTCGAGCACAGCCGTGAAGGCATGCTGGTAACCGATGCCGGATACCGTATTTCCACCGTCAACCCGGCGTTTACGCGCATCACCGGACTCACTCCCGGGCAGGTTCAGGGGCGCACGGTAATGCAGTTCAATCTTGATACCGGCTCAGGCAAAACGACCGAGCAGGAGCTCGCGATATTGCAGCAGGATGGCTATTGGCAGGGTGAGGTCCGGATTCAGGGGGCTGGCGGTCAGCCATTGCCTCTCTGGGTGACGGCAACCTTGATCCATTCTGCTGACGGGCAGCTCGAGCGGTGTCTGATCATGTTCAATGATCTCAGCCGTCTGCGGCGTAGTCAGGAACAGCTCTATCGGCTGACCAACTTTGACAGTCTTACCGGTCTGCCGAATCGGGTAATGGCCAGCTTCCATCTGCAACAGCTGCTGTCGCAGGCCGGCATCCGGGATTGCCGGCTGGCTGTCCTGTACATCGACCTCGACAAATTCAAGTCGATCAATGACAACCTTGGCCACGAATGTGGCGATCAGGTGTTGCGTGAAGCGGCCAGTCGTTTGCAGTCTGAGTGTGGTCCTGCCGATATGCTGGCGCGTCTGGCTGCCGACGAGTTCATGCTGATTGTTGATGGATGCGAAGCCGATCAGGCTCGCGAGCTGGCGGGGCGACTCTGTCAGAGTATGCGCGTGCCTTTCCTGCTGGACGATGGGCGGCAACTCTACCTGTCTGCCAGCGTGGGTTTTGCCATGTACCCTGATGATGCGGCCAGTGCTGCCGAACTGATCCGCAAGGCCGACACGGCAATGGACAGTGTGAAGCTCGCCGGGCGTGACGGTGTGCGTCAATGGGCCGAGGAAATGGATGCGCAGGTCAGTCAGCGTTTCGAGCTGGAACGGGATATGCGCATTGGACTGGAGCATTCACCTGAGCAATTTGTCCTTTATTACCAGCCGTTGATTGATTTGCAAACCAGGCAGGTGCGCGGTGTCGAGGCCCTGCTGCGCTGGCAGCATCCGCAGCGGGGCTTGATAGGGCCTGACCTGTTCATTCCGGTGGCAGAGCTTACTGGTCTGATAGTGCCGCTCGGCCGGCGGGCGCTGGATGGCGCCTGTCGTCAGCTGCAGCAGTGGCAGTCCGAAGGACTGGCGCTGGAGTTCGTTTCGGTGAACCTGTCACCTTTACAGTTTTCCGGCGAAGACCTTCAGTGCAGTGTCGCAGAGACCCTGGCGAACTCGGGGCTTGCCCCTGAGGCGCTGGTGCTGGAAATCACCGAAAGTGCGCTGATGACCGATGTGCAGAAATCGCTGGATACACTGCATGTGCTCAAACGGATGGGGGTGCGGTTGGCCCTCGATGACTTCGGAACCGGCTACTCATCCTTGTCCCATTTGCGCAGCTTCCCGTTGGACAAGCTGAAAATTGACCGCAGCTTTATGCAGGGCGTACCAGAGTCCCGAGGCGACAGCCTGCTGCTGGCAAGTATTCTGGAGCTGGCAGCCGGCTTGCAGCTGGAGGTGGTTGCCGAAGGCGTGGAAACCGAGGCGCAGTTGCAGTTTCTTTACCGGCATGATTGCGCCATGGCTCAGGGATTCCTGCTGTCACGGCCCTTGCCGGTCGGGCAGCTGCAGGCCTGGCTGGCTCAGGATGGTGATCAGTAACGGGTTGCCAGCAGGGTGGCGCGCAACGGAGCAGCGTATCCCTCCACGGTCAGTGAGGGGTCGCCGGGCATCAGAAAATCCGGCAGTGACTGGAATCGCATCCACTCGGTGCTGCGCTGTTCCTCGACACTGGTGCGGTTAAGATCTACACAGCGAACGTTGTTGAAGCCGCAGCGCTGCAGCCAGCGGCTGAGCATCGCCACACTGGGTAAAAACCAGACATTGCGCATTTGTGCATAGCGGTCGGCAGGAACCAGACACTGCTGTTCGTCACCCTCTACTACCAGTGTTTCCAGTACCAGCTCACCGCCCGGGCGCAGGCAGGCGCGCAATTGCAGCAGGTGGTCCAGCGGCGAGCGGCGGTGATACAGCAGCCCCATGGAAAATACCGTATCAAAACCACCGCTCGGTTCCGGTAAGTCTTCCAGGGTGAACGGCAGCAACCACACCGGCGCCTGTGGCAGGTAATGACGTACCGCCTCGTATTGGGTGAGGAACAGCAGGTTCGGATCCACCCCTACCACCAGCGAGGCGCCTGCACCCCACATGCGCCACATGTAGTACCCGTTGCCACAACCGACATCCAGTACGCGCTTGCCGCGCAGATCCACATGCGGTGCCACGCGCTGCCATTTCCAGTCTGATCGCCACTCGCAGTCGACATGGATGCCGAACAGTTCGAAGGGACCCTTGCGCCAGGGATGCAGGCTCATCAAGGCCTGATGCAGTTGTTCCTGGCCGGACGGGTCGAGTTGTGCCTGGCTGCCGACACGCAGCCCTTGCTGCAGTTCCAGTTGATCCGGCGGGCATGCCGGCAGCTGTTGCAGACAGCTCTGCCAGCGGGCGAAGTCACCGTGATTGATACTCTCCAGACGGTTTTGCAGGGCCTGTGGCAGATCATCCAGCCAGTGCGCCAGAGGGCTGTTTTGCAGTTGTTCAATAAGCGGGTCGTAATCGATCACTTGAAGCCTATCAGCGAGCAGAAGTTGAAGCACTGGAACCAGGGGACTACCTGTGCGAAGCCGGCGTCCTGAAGCCGCAAGCGGTGCGTGTCCAGCGTGTCCGGTAGCATTACCCGTTCGATGGCGGTGCGTTTCTGCGCTATCTCCAGTTCGCTGTAGCCGTTGGCACGTTTGAAGGCATAGTGCAGGCGCTGTAGCTCGCTGCCGGTAAAAGAATCAGCAAATTCAAGCTTTTCCGACAGTATCAATACGCCGCCCGGAAGCAGGGACTCATAAATCTGTCGTAATAGACCCAGACGCAACTCGGGCGCTATGAACTGCAGGGTAAAATTCAGTACGACCACCGAACAGGGCTGCAACCTCAGCGCCAGTATGTCGGCCTGCAGCACCTCCACCGGCAGCAGTTCCTCGATCATGGCGTCCTGGGCGCTCAGGTACTCGCGGCAACGCTCGACCATGGCAGAGGCGTTGTCTACCGCGATTACCCGGCATCCGTCCGCCCGTACATGCCGTCGAATTGCCTGGGTGGCAGCGCCCAGGGAACAGCCCAGATCGTAAATCAGTGAGCCCGGGGTGGCGTACTGGCCGGCGATCAATCCGGTACTTTCCATCACGGTCGGATAGCCGGGTACCGAGCGCTTGATCATGTCGGGAAACACCCGGGCGACCTGTTCGTCGAACACAAAGTCGCTGACCTGTGTCTGGGGCTCTGCATAAATCCGGTCTTTGTCAATCATGGCACTGCACGGGTCTGGAAGGGGAGTGGCGATTCTAGCGCAAGCCGGTATGTATGGGGCGAAGTGACGGAAATTTGCCATTGCCGGGCTGCAGTGCCAGTAATGCAGTGGCATAATGCCCGGTATGGGTATGCCTGCAGTACGACTGACATACGACAGGGACTCCGCCAGGCGGGGCTCGAACGGCAATCTATCAGGGAGCTTGGAATGGTTGTCACATTGCGCTCATATTCGCGAATTGCACTGGCTACAGCCCTGCTAGCCGGCTCTTCTTCCGCTCTGGCCCTGGGCCTTGGGGATTTGCAATTGCAGTCGTCACTCAATCAGCCGCTGTCGGCTTCCCTGATACTGCACGGCACCGAGCAGCTGGAGCCGCATGAGGTGCAGGTGCGGCTGGCGGACGAGGCGGCCTTCCAGCGTATGGGGATGGCGCGCGAACAGTTTCTGCTGCAGTTGCGCTTTGAAACCCGGCGACGTGGCAACCAGCTGGAAGTTCTGGTGAGCAGCCCCGGTACGGTGCGCGAGCCCTATCTGAGTTTTTTGCTTGAGGCCCAGGGGCGTGCAGGAACAGTTTTGCGCGAATACAACCTGCTGCTTGATCCGCCGCTTTACCAGCCTCAACCGGTGACTGCCAGCCGCCCGACAGTTTCTGCAGTGCCTGCAACCGGGCAGGGCAGGCAAGCTGCGGCGCAGCCAAGCCTGCTGCCTGCTGCCGATGCCCAGCGCTACCAGACGCGCTCCGGCGACAGCCTGTGGAGTATTGCCAATCGCTTCAATCCGGATCCTTCCGTGTCGTTGAACCGGGTCATGCAAGCCATTCACCAGCTTAACCCGCATGCGTTTGTCGATGGCGATATCAATCGTTTGCGTACCGGGCAGTCACTGGTCTTGCCGACGCCGGGGCAACTTGGTCTGGGTGCCCAATGGCGTCCTGCTGCTGATGCAGGTACTGAAGACAGACCGGCTCCGGTCAGTGAGCCAGCGGTATCTTCGCCTGCACCTGTCGAACCCGAACAGGATGCGCGCCTGAGCATTGATCAGGCGGACACCACCAGCGTGCGCTATCAGGAGCAACTGGAGCGTCTCAAGGTGCTGGAGGCGCGCTTTAACCTGCTGCTGGATGAGCTGGAGGACAAGGATCGGCAAATAGCTCTCATAGAGTCCCGGCTGGCATCCGTGCGCCGGTCCCGGGAGCAGGGGCTGGCCGAAACAGGCGATACGGCTGCAGCGTTGGCTGAACAAACCGGAGCAGAGCCGCAACCCGGATTAACTGTTGCCGAAGATATGTCAGTAGATGCTCCGGCCACGGTGGCGGATAACAGTAATCGCGCCTGGCTGAACTGGTGGCCTGCATTGCTAGCGCTGCTGGCAGGCCTGCTGGCTGTCTTGCTGGTACGCCAGCGCCAGCGCAATGATCAGGAGGATGGCGCTGAGCTGCCACCGGTGGCTGTGGCACCGGTGGTTGCGCCGGCCCCGCGTCTGCAACCGCGCAAGCCCAAGCCCTTGCCTGAGGTGGTGGATGAGGCAGACCGCGGCAAGCCGGATCCGCTCGATGGCGTCGAACTCTATCTGGCCTATGGTCGATATGCAGAGGGCCGCGCCATGCTGGAGAAGGCTATTGAGGACGAGCCGCAGCGGCTGGATTTACGCTACAAATTGCTGAGGGTGCTGGCCGACATGGAAGATGTCGAGGAATTCATCGCCCAGGAGCACTTGCTGCTGGCCGAGGGCGGCGAGTCGGCCCGCATTGATGCCATCAAGGCGCGGTTCCCCGATCTGTTTGCTGGATTGCCGGTTGCCGTCAGACCAGATGATGCACCGGGCGCATCCCGACCCCTGCTTGACGAGGCCGACGAAGCTGCACTGATGGGTGTGCGCCCGCAGTCCAATCTGGATGATTTCAGCAATGAGCCGAACTTTGACCTGTTCGGCGATAGCGACAAGGATCACAACAAACCTTCCTGAGATGGCTGTCGAAGGTTTCCAGTACCGGAAGCTTGCCGGATTCATAGTCAGGTCGTCGGTCGACAGGGGCTGGCCAGGGCTTGCCCTGTGCCGGGTTGAGTGCTGTGAAGCGGACGACTAGACTGCTATAGAGCCTAACGGAGTCCTGCAATGATTCGCGCCCGCGTCCTTGGCCTGCCCGAGCAGGCCAGCAGCCATGCCCACGCCGACCACCAGATGGTGGTGGCGCTGGATGGTCGCGCAGAGTTCGAGGTGGAGGGGCGCGGCGGTGCTGTAGGGCGCCTGCAGGCCTGTCTGGTACCCGGCAGTGCCCGGCACGCGTTTGCCGGCAGCCGCGACAACCGTATGCTGATTCTTGACCTGCCTGCCGACCTGCGGCAATTGCCGGCAGCCGAGCCGCTGCTCAGGCTCTTTGAACAGCCGCGCTATCTGCCGCTGGCGGGTTCTCTGCAGGGGCTTTTGCAATTCACCTCGCGCCAGCTTGAACTGCATGCTCAGGCCGAGTCTCCGATGCTCTGGCACCTCTCGGCGGCCCTGTTGCACGGTCTGCATGACGAACTTTTCCACGCCCCGCAGGCCAATCATGGGCGCCTTGATTTGCTGCGTCTGGAGCAATTCGTGCGGGCCAATCTGGAACGCCCGCTGGATGTGGCCGAACTGGCTGCCCAGCAATGCCTGAGCCCCAGTCATCTGCATGCCTGTTTCCGTCGGGAGGCGGGCACAACGCCGCACCAGTTTGTGCTGCGGCTGCGTGTTGAGGAGGCCTGTCGTTTGCTTGCCGAAACGCGCTTGCCGTTGTCCGAGGTGGCTGCCCGGTGCGGTTTCTCCAGCCAGAGTGCCATGACCCATGTGCTGGTCAGGCATACCGGTCGCCGTCCGCGCCAGTGGCGCCACGCTGTCGCGTAGTTTTGCGCAAAACCTGCGTTGTTTTTTGCAAGATTCCTGTCTCTTGACAGCGCAAGAATCCTCTCTCTGTGCGGCAGCTAACCACTGTCGACCGACAACAATAGTCAAGCGGTGAATCTGGTCTACGCTGAGAGAATCCGGCAACCCTGCCGGCTGCTCCTCGGCTGCCGATGCCGGAACACTGCGGAGAGCCTGCCATGTTCAAAGCCAATAGCGCATTGCGCGGCGATTTTTTCCAACTGCCCGAAGACCAGCTGTTTGCCGCCCTGAGTGACAATTACTGCATTGACGAGTCGCTCTGGCTGCGCGAATTGATGCCGCTGGCCGAGCCGGCAGATGCCGATGCGCTGTCGCGTCAGGCTGCCGAGCTGATCGTTCAGGTGCGCCAGCGCGACAATGCCGTGGACAGCATTGATGCCCTGTTGCAGCAGTACAGTCTGGATACTCAGGAAGGCATCATGCTGATGTGTCTGGCCGAGGCACTGCTGCGTATCCCGGATGCCGCCACGGCCGATGCGTTGATCCGTGACAAGCTGTCAGCCGCTGATTGGGACAGTCACCTGGGCAAGAGCGAGCATGCGCTGGTGAATGCGGCAGCCTGGGGGCTGGTGGTGACCGGCAAGGTGGTGAACTTTGACCGCCGTCAGGATGGCAGCCCCGGCAGTGTACTGGAGCGGCTGGTGCGACGCAGTGGCGAGCCGGTGATCCGCTCGGCGATGCTGCAGGCGATGAAGATCATGGGTCGCCAGTTCGTGCTTGGCCGTACCATCAAGGAAGCCTTGAAGAACGGCAAGCCGCAGCGCGATGCCGGGTACAGCTATTCCTTCGACATGCTTGGCGAAGCCGCGCTGACCCGCGCCGATGCCGCCAAGTATCTGGCCGATTACAGCAGCGCGATTGCGGCGCTGGCCAGCGACGGCTACAAGGGCGATGCGCCACGCCCGACCATTTCGGTGAAGCTCTCGGCACTGCATCCGCACTATGAACAGGCCCGCGAGGCGCAGGTGCTGGAGGAACTTGGCGAGACCTTGCTGCAACTTATCCGTCAGGCCCGTGAGGGTAATGTCGGTATCACTATCGACGCCGAGGAAGCCGACCGGCTGGAGCTGTCCCTGAAGCTGTTTGCGCGGGTCTACCGACACCCGGATGTGCGTGGCTGGGGCAATTTCGGACTGGTAGTGCAGGCCTACTCCAAGCGTGCCTTGCCGGTGCTGTGCTGGCTGACCCGTCTGGCCCGCGAGCAGGGCGACCTGATTCCGTTGCGGTTGGTCAAGGGTGCCTACTGGGACAGTGAAATCAAGTTGTGCCAGCAGATGGGCGTGCAGGGCTATCCGGTGTTCACCCGCAAGGAAGCCACTGATACCGCCTACCTGGCCTGCGCACGCTTTCTGCTTAGTGAACATACCGATGGGCTGATCTATCCGCAGTTCGCCACCCACAACGCGCATACCGTGACCTGCCTGCTGGATATGGCCGGTGAGCGGCAGTTCGAGTTCCAGCGACTGCACGGCATGGGTGATGCGCTCTACGATACGGTTATCGAGAAAACCGGTCGTCCGGTACGCATCTACGCACCGGTTGGCGCACACAAGGATTTGCTGCCCTATCTGGTGCGCCGGTTGCTGGAAAACGGCGCCAACTCTTCCTTCGTGCATAAGCTGGTTGACCCGCGGGTGCCGGTCGAATCGCTTACAGAGCATCCGCTGGTTACCCTGCGCCGGCATGCCCGGCTGGATAATCCGCGCATTCCGTTACCGCCAGCCATTTACGGCGAGGGGCGGGGCAATTCGCAGGGCATCAACCTGAACATACAGAGTCAGTGGTTGCCACTGAAAACGGCCTATGAAGGCTTTTTCAACCAGCAATGGACGGCTGCGCCCCTGGTGGACGGGCAGCGCCTTGAAGGCCGTGTGCGCCCGGTGCACTGTCCCTGGCAGCGCAGCCAGCAGGTTGGCGAGGTGGTCTGGGCGACTGCCGAGCAGACCACGGATGCCATCAGTGGCTTGCAGCGGGCGTTCCCCGGCTGGAATGCCACCCCGGTGGAGCAGCGTGCAGCGATTCTGGAGAAGACCGCCGATCTGCTCGAACAGAACATGCCCGAGCTGATGGCGTTGTGCAGCCGGGAGGCCGGCAAGAGCCTGCAGGATGGCATCGACGAGGTGCGCGAGGCAGTGGATTTCTGCCGCTATTACGCCCAGCAGGCACGTCAGCGCTTTGCCCTGATCAGCCTGCCGGGGCCCACCGGTGAGCGCAATGAACTCTACCTGCAGGGCCGTGGCGTGTTTGCCTGCATCAGCCCGTGGAACTTCCCGCTGGCGATCTTCCTGGGCCAGGTAGCCGCAGCCCTGGTGTGTGGCAATAGCGTGGTAGCCAAGCCGGCCGAGCAGACCAGTCTGGTTGCCATGCGCTGTGTTGAGCTGATGCACCAGGCCGGATTGCCCAAGGGTGTGCTGGCTCTGTTGCCGGGTGATGGCGCCGAGGTTGGCAGCGTGATCAGCAGCGATCCGCGAATTGCCGGGGCGGCCTTTACCGGCTCAACCCAGACGGCTTTTCTGATCAGCCGTGCACTGGCGGCGCGTAATGCGCCACTGGCACCGCTGGTGGCCGAGACCGGTGGGCAGAACGTGATGCTGGTGGATTCCACCGCGCTGCCGGAACAGGTGGTGCGCGATGTGCTGCACTCGGCCTTCGCCAGTGCCGGCCAGCGTTGTTCGGCGCTGCGCATCCTGCTGTTGCAGGAGGATATCGCCGGGCGCGTGCTTGAGCTGCTGGGCGGTGCCATGGCCGAACTGCAGGTGGGGGATCCGTCACGCCGCGACACTGATCTGGGGCCGGTGATTGATGCCGAAGCCCGTGAGGCGCTGCAGGCGCATATCGAGGAATTCCGCAGCCGTGGCCGGCTGATCGCTGAAACACCTCTGCCGGCCGGGCTGGATGGCCACTTTGTGGCGCCGGTGGCGTTGCGGCTGGAACGTCTGGACGAGCTGGATCGTGAACATTTTGGCCCGATTCTGCATGTGCTGACCTGGCGCAGCGAGCAGCTGGGTGAGTTGCTGGAGCAGGTAAATGCCACGGGCTATGGCCTGACCATGGGTATTCACAGCCGCAACGAGCAGACCGTAGCCTGGATCGACCAGCGTGTACGGGTCGGCAACCTGTATGTAAACCGCAACCAGATTGGCGCAGTGGTCGGTGTACAGCCCTTCGGTGGTATGGGACTGTCCGGCACCGGGCCCAAGGCCGGCGGGCCGCACTATCTGCTACGCTTTGTTACTGAACGAACCCGCACTATCAACACCACGGCAGTCGGCGGCAATGCCAGCCTGCTGACGCTGGGTGAAGGTTAGGCGAGAAACAACCGGAGTCGCCGGCGGGAGGCCGGCAGCGCGAGCCGGGCAGGAGACATTTCCTGTTCGGCCCGTTTGCCGTGGGGCACATGACGTGCCGCAGGGCTATCATGACCAACAGAGCGAGAACAAAAAATGACCGGCAATACGGCAATAGTTACAGCAACCTTCCTGGTGTACCTGGGCATCATGCTTGCCTTGGGCTACATCGCCTACAAACGTACCACCAACCTGTCTGACTATATTCTTGGCGGCCGCTCGCTGGGCCCTGGTACTGCAGCGCTGTCTGCTGGTGCCTCGGACATGAGTGGCTGGCTGCTGCTCGGCCTGCCTGGCTATGCCATGGTTGCCGGCTACGAAGCCAGCTGGATTGCCATCGGCCTGCTGGTCGGTACCTGGCTGAACTGGCTGATTGTTGCCCGGCGTCTGCGGGTGTATTCCCATGCGGTGAATGACTCGCTGACGCTGCCGGCCTATTTCGAGTTTCGTTTTGAAGACAAGACCCGCGTGCTACGGGTGATCTCGGCGATCTTTATCCTGCTGTTCTTCCTGTTCTACACCAGCTCCGGGCTGGTGGCCGCCGGCAAGCTGTTCGAGAGCACCTTCGGCATGAGCTATACGCTGGCAGTGGTGATCGGCACCCTGACCATTGTGTCCTATACCTTTTTCGGTGGTTTCCTCGCGGTATCCTGGACCGATGTGATTCAGGGCCTGTTGATGGCCGCCGCGCTGGTGCTGATTCCGGTCATGGCACTGAACGGCATGGGCGGCTGGGACGAGGCGCGTGCCGCCATGGAGGCGAAGAACCCCAACCTGCTGACCTTCTTCACTGATGTGGAGGGCAAGGCACTGGGCGCGGTGGCGATCCTGTCGCTGCTCGGCTGGGGGCTGGGTTATTTTGGTCAGCCGCACATTCTGGCGCGCTTCAAGGCAGTGCAGAATGATGCAGCCCTGCCAACCGCACGGCGGATTGCCGTGCTCTGGTCGGCGGTCTGCCTGTTTGCCGCGCTGATGATCGGCTGGATCGGCATCGGCTTCTTTGGTGAGGCCGGTCTGGGCGATGCGGAGACAGTGTTCCTCGCGCTGGTCCAGGCACTGATGCATCCGCTGGTCGCCGGTATTCTGCTGGCGGCGGTGCTGGCAGCCATCATGTCGACCGCCGACTCGCAGTTGCTGGTGTCCTCCTCGGCACTCGCCGAGGACTTCTACAAGGCGCTGTTCCGCCGTGATGCCACCCAGGTGGAGCTGGTCTGGGTCGGCCGCTTTGCGGTGGTTGGTATCGCCATACTGGCACTGCTGTTTGCCCTTAACCCGGAAAGCACGGTGCTGGGTCTGGTGGCCTACGCCTGGGCCGGCTTTGGCGCTGCCTTTGGCCCTGCGGTGATTCTGTCGCTGTTCTGGAGGCGCATGAACCGCAATGGCGCGCTGGCCGGCATTCTGGTGGGCGGTCTGACCGTGGTGATCTACAAGCAGATCGACAGCATTGGCCTGTATGAAATCATCCCAGGCTTTATTCTTGCCACCATCGCCATCGTGGTGGTCAGCCTGCTGACCCCGCCGCCGTCAAAAACCATCGAAGCGACCTTCGACGAGGTGGCGGAGAAGTACTGAGGCGTTTACCTAATGATGTCCCGCCGGCTCTTGCTGAACGGCAAGACGCTGGCGGCGGCGTTCGTGGTAGATAGGCCAGAGCTGGGCGATCAGCATGCCGGTAAGCATCAGGCAGCAGCCGACAAATCCCCGCATACTCAGACGCTCATCGAGGACCAGCCAGCCGGCGAGGGCGGCGAATACGGCCTCCAGGCTGAGAATGATGGCGGCGTGGGAGGCCAGAGCATCCTTCTGGGCCACCACTTGCAAGGTGAAACCTATACCAACTGCCAGCAGGCCACCGTACAGAATCGCCGGGCCAGCCATCACGATTGCATCGTAGTCAATCGGTTCCAGCGCCAGTGCCAGTGTCAGGCTGATCAGCGCACAGACCACAAATTGCAGAAAGGCAACACGAATCGGGTCGTAACGGCTGGCCAGCGCACCAACCAGCAATACATGCACGGCCCAGCAGGCCGCACCGGCCAGTTGCAGCCAGTCGCCGGCGACGATGCGGAAGTTTTCATTAATGCTCAGCAACAGCATGCCGACCAGTGCCAGCAAGGCACCGCCCCAGGTGCCGATGCCGCTGCGCATGCCGATAAACAGCCCGAACAGGGGTACCAGGATCACATAGAGTCCGGTGATGAAGCCGGAGTTGGTTACCGTGGTGAACATCAGGCCGATCTGTTGCAGGTTGATGCCCAGTGTCAGCACCAGGCCCAGCAGCAGTCCGCCGAGCAGCATTGGCCGGCTGAAAGCGCGCGCCGGTTGCGGATTGTTGCGGCCAACCAGCAATACTAGCGGCAACACTACCAGTGCGCCGAGCATGAAGCGCAGCCCGGTATAGAGGAACGGACCTATATGTTGCATACCCAGACTTTGGGCTACAAAGGTGGTGCCCCAGATCAGGGCGGTGATCAGCATCAGGGCATCAGCCCGGTAGGTGCGCAGGTTCATCAGGATACCGCCAGCTCGGAATAGCCGTAGATTATCGATGCCAGTTTGATGCTGGCACAGATACAGTTGCAGTAAATTTTGCTCAAGCCTGTTATCCGGGTGGCTAATGCAAATTGACGTCAGACCGTTCTACTGGCAGGCTTCGTGCGGGCTGCACAAAAACAACAAGACAAAGGAAACAGGCATGGGCTTGACCTATGACATTCTGATCGCCGATGACCATCCACTGTTTCGTAGTGCGTTACGGCAGGCGCTCGGAGCCGGACTGGGCGGCGAGTCAACGCTGACTGAAGTCGGCTCCATCAATGAGTTGCAGCGCACCCTCGAACAGCGGAGTGACTGGGATCTGGTGTTGTTGGATCTGAATATGCCGGGTGCCTATGGTTTTTCCGGCCTGGTATTGCTGCGCAGCCAGTTCCCGCAAATTCCGGTGGTGGTGATTTCTGCCCAGGAAGAGGCCGAGGTCGTGCAGCGCGCCCGTGATTTCGGGGCCAGTGGTTTCATTCCCAAGTCGTCACCACTGGAAGTATTGCAGCAATCCGTCCGCGAGGTGCTGGAAGGCGGTGTCAGTTGGCCGCAAGTTGAAGGCGATGCAGCCGCCCTTACAGATGAACAACAAGACGTCAGCGCTCGATTGGCAAGTCTTACCCCCCAGCAATTCCGCGTATTGACCATGGTTTGCGACGGCCTGCTGAACAAGCAGATTGCCTGGGAGCTGAACGTCTCCGAAGCCACCATCAAGGCACACGTCACCGCGATTTTCCGCAAGCTGGGCGTACGCACACGAACTCAGGCGGCACTGGCGCTACAACATATGGAGCTGGCGCGCTGAGTCGGTGGTACCCAATACCAAAGTCGTAGAAGGGCGGCTGGGCAAACCGCCGTGCGCCTGCCAGACTGTTCGCTGATCGCCTTACAATAACCGCCGGGCCGGACCACAGCATGCTTTCAGGCACCCTGGTAGCTTCGATCTTCCTGCTTTACATGGCCGTGCTGTTCGCCATTGCCTTCTGGGGCGATCGTCGCCCTGGCGAGCTTGGGCCGCGCCTGCGAGTCTGGGTCTACAGCCTGTCATTGGCGGTCTGGTGTACCAGCTGGACCTTCTTTGGTGCGGTGGGCATGGCGGCTCAGCAGCGCTGGGGTTTTATCTCGATCTTTGTTGGCCCCATTTTGCTGTTCTTGTTCGGCTGGCGCATGTACGCGCGGATGATTGCCATCAGCAAGCAGGAAAATATCACGTCAATTGCCGACTTTATTGCCTCCCGTTACGGCAAGTCACAAGGCTTGGGCGTGGTGGTCACACTGATTTGTCTGATCAGTGTGCTGCCCTATATCGCCCTGCAGCTCAAGGGCATAGTGCTCGGCTACAACCTGCTGAGTGCGCCTGGGCTGTTCGAGGGGGCAGTGGATGAGGTGCCGGGTGCCGAAGATACCGCACTGGTGGTGACGCTGGTGCTGGCATTGTTCACCATCCTGTTTGGCACCCGCAGTCTGGATGTCACCGAACACCACCGTGGCATGATGCTGGCGATTGCCTTTGAATCACTGGTCAAGCTGTTTGCCTTTCTGGCTGTCGGTATCTTCGTTACCTGGGGGTTGTTTGGCGGCTTCAATGACCTGTTTGAGCGGGCTGCTGCCAGTCCGGCGCTGGAGCAGTACTGGCAGCAGCAGGTGCCCTGGATAGGGCTGATGCTGCAGATCGCTATCGCCATGATGGCCTTTATGTGCCTGCCACGGCAGTTTCAGGTGGCGGTAGTGGAAAACAACAATCCGGCGGATTTGCGCACTGCGCGCTGGGTGTTTCCCCTGTATCTGCTGCTGGCCGGCCTGTTTGTCATGCCGATCAGCCTGGCCGGGCAGTTGCAGTTTGGTAATGCGCTCAATCCTGATTCCTACGTGATCAGCGTACCCCTGGCTGAAGGCCGACCGCTGTTGGCATTGCTGGCCTTTATCGGCGGCGCTTCGGCGGCCACCGGGATGGTCATCGTGGCAGCTATTGCGCTTAGCACCATGGTCTCCAATGATGTGCTGCTGCCATTGTTGTTGCGCCGTCGGCGTCAACAGGAGCGTAGCTATGATGCCTTCCGTGGCTGGCTGCTGAACGCCCGGCGCACCAGCATCCTGATCATTTTGCTGCTGGCCTATGTGGTCTATCGCCTGATTGACAATGCCAGCAGTCTGGCTGGTATTGGTCAGATTGCATTTGCCGCAATTATTCAACTGGCACCGGCAATGTTTGGAGCACTGTTCTGGAAGCAGGCTAACCGCAGCGGTGTATTTGCCGGTCTCGCCGTCGGTATGCTGCTATGGCTGTGGTTGCTGTTGATGCCATTGCTGTTCGGTGGCGCCGCAGCGGGTGCCTCGCGCTGGCTGGTGACGCCTTTCGCGCTGCAGCAGCAACTGGGTTTGCCCATTGACGGCTTGACACTGGCGAGTGTGCTGGCACTGGCCGGTAATATCAGCGCATTTGTATTGGTCTCGCTATTCAGCCGCACACGGGTGCTGGAGCACTGGCAGGCGGGACGCTTTGTCGGACAGGACGCTGATAGCCGCAGCGAAGGGCCAAGTCGAGCTCTGTTGCGGGTCACTCTGGATGATTTGCTCAATGTGGCCAGTCGCTTTGTTGGTGAAGAGCGCGCACTGGCAAGCTTCCAGCGCTTTGCCGCAGCGCAGGGCAGTGCCCTGCAGCGTACACATGTTGCCAGCAGCCAGTGGATTACCCATGTCGAGAGACTGTTGGCCGGCGTGTTGGGGGCTTCGTCGGCGCGCCTGGTGGTCAAGGCGGCGATTGAAGGGCGCGATATGCAGTTTGACGATGTGGTACGCATCGTCGGTGAAGCCTCCGAAGTGCTGCAGTTCAACCGGGGGCTGTTGCAGGGTGCCATCGAGAACATCTCCCAGGGCATCAGTGTGGTCGACAAGGACTTGCGGTTGGTGGCCTGGAATCGCCGTTATCTTGAAATGTTTGATTACCCGGACGGGTTGATCAGCATCGGTCGACCTATTGCCGAACTGATTTTGTGCAATGCGCAGCGGGGCCTGTGCGGATCGGGTGATCCGCAATCGCATGTCGACAAGCGGATCAACTGGATGAAACAGGGTACTGCGCACCGCTCGGAACGGTTGTTTCCAAATGGCCGGGTGATCGAGATCATCGGTAACCCGATGCCCGGTGGCGGCTTTGTCATGAGCTTCACCGATATCACCGAGTTTCGCAACGCCGAACAGGCCCTGAAAGAGGCCAACGAGAGCCTTGAGCAGCGTGTCGAGGAGCGTACCTGCGAGTTGTCGGCACTGAACGAAGCCCTGCTGCAAGCCAAGGCGCAGACCGAGCGGGCCAGCCAGTCGAAAAGCCGTTTTCTGACGGCTGTCAGCCATGACCTGATGCAGCCGCTGAATGCGGCCCGGTTGTTTTCGGCCTCACTCGCGCATCAGCACAATCTGCCGGCCGAGGCACATGAACTGGTACGGCATCTGGATACCTCGCTACGCTCTGCCGAGGACCTGATTTCTGACTTGCTGGATATCTCCCGTCTGGAATCCGGGCGTATCAAGCCGGAATGGAGTGACTTTGCGCTGGACGACCTGTTTGATCCATTGAAGGTTGAATTTGGTGCGCTGGCTCATCAGCAGGGTACTGATCTGCGGGTGCGTGGCTGTACCGTACGGGTGCACAGCGATGTGCGACTGCTGCGGCGTATTCTGCAGAACTTCCTGACCAATGCCCTGCGCTATGCCGGTGCGTCCAGGGTCTTGCTGGGTGTGCGGCGTTGCTGCGGACAAGTGCGCATCGAAGTATGGGATCAGGGGCCGGGTATTCCGCGTGACAAGCTGCAGGTGATTTTCGAGGAGTTCCAGCGCCTCGACAGCCACCGCAATCAGGCGGAGAAGGGGCTGGGCCTGGGGTTGGCGATTGCCGATGGACTGTGCCGGGTGCTCGGACATGAGTTGCAGGTGCGCTCCTGGCCGGGGCGTGGCAGTGTGTTCAGTGTGTGTTTGCCATTGGCGCAGGCGCCTGCGCCTTTGATAATGGCGATGCCGGTAACTCCTTCGCCAGCCGTCAAGGGGGCGCAAGTGCTCTGTATCGACAACGAGCCGGCCATTCTCACCGGCATGCAGAGTTTGCTCGAGCGCTGGCAGTGCCATGTGGCCGTGGCGCGCAATCGCGACGAGGTTGCGCAGATACTGCAGCAAGGGTTTTTGCCGCAACTGGTACTGGTCGATTACCACCTGGACGACGGCGACACAGGGCTGCAGGTGATGCAGTGGCTGCGCGAGCAACTGGGCGAAAGCCTGCCCGGTGTGGTGATCAGCGCCGATGGCCGAAGCGAGCTGGTGGCAGGGATTCGCGCCAGCGGACTCGACTACCTGCCCAAGCCTGTCAAGCCGGCAGCCATGCGTGCCCTGATCAGCCGCTGGATCAGCCTTGGTTGAGCCTCACTGTTACCCTGTAACTGTATCTTGAGTCGCAAAGGCGTGACTGATAGCGTCGCGCCTTTGTTGCCAAGAGTGTTTTTCATGTCCTCTCCCTTGCGTACAGCCCTCCAGGGGGCGCGCGACACCATCCCCATGCTGATTGGTGCGCTGCCATTCGGCATCATCTTCGGCACCCTTGCTGTGTCCTCCGGCCTGTCGGTGGCGGCCACCCTGGCCATGTCCGTCTTTGTGTTTGCCGGCTCCTCGCAATTTATCGCAGTGAGCCTGATTGCTTCGGGAACCGGTTTGTTGGTGATCTGGCTGACCACGCTGATCGTCAATCTGCGGCACATGTTGTATAGCGCCAGCCTGTTGCCCTGGGTACGCCATCTGCCGCAGCGCTGGCGCATTCCGCTGGGCTTCTGGCTGACCGACGAGAGCTTTGCTGTGGTGCACCGCTATTACCTGGATGACAGTCGTCCACTGGGTGGCAAACACTGGTATTTCCTCGGTTCCTGCATTGCCATGTACAGCAACTGGGTGCTGTGCACGCTGGTTGGTGTGCTGCTTGGTCAGAGTCTGCCGGGTATGGCCGGCTGGGGTCTGGACTTTGCCATGGTGGCGACCTTTATCGGCATCGTGGTGCCGGCGCTACGTACCCGGCCCATGTTGGTGGCGGCTCTGGTCGCCGGGGCAGTGGCGGTGGTTGCCTATGATCTGCCTTACCAGCTGGGGTTGATGCTGGCGGCGTTGCTCGGTGTGGCCAGCGGTCTCCTTGCGGAGCATCTGCTTCAGCGGAGCGGGGAGGTGTGCCTTGATGACGCTGCATGAAGTGCTGCTGATCGGCGGCATGGCGCTGATCACTTTTGCCATCCGCTATACCCTGTTTGCCGCCGGCCATCGGGTGCGTTTCAGCCCACTGATGACCCGTGCGCTGGGCTATGTTCCTGTGGCAGTGCTGACGGCGATCATTGTCCCCATGATGCTCAGGCCGGAAGGGCAGCTGGCTTTGCAGTTGGACAACGCCTGGCTGTTTGGCGGGCTGGCGGCGATTGCCGTGGCCGCCTGGCGGCGCAACCTGCTGCTGACCATCTTTGCCGGCATGGCCTGTTTCCTGTTCTGGCGCTGGCTGTTCTGAGTCTTTACCAAAGCGCCGTGCGTCCGGTGCGCACGGCGACCACCACCAGCGACACTGCGGCAGCGGAAATGATCAGGGTAAAGCCGATCACCGTATTGCCAAAGCCCGCCAGGTCGCTGACCAGGCCCACACCCAGCACTACCGAGGCCATGGTCAGGTAGGCCATCAGGTAGAACGCCGAGCTGATACCGCCACGCTGGCTGGGCGGGGCCATCTGGTTGATCGAGCTGACAGCCACTACCCCGGTGGCACCCGCGCCCACGGCGGTGCCCAGGGTGGCGAGGCTGAGCAGCAATGGCGAAGACCAGATGACAGCACCTGCCATGCACAGCAGGCCAATAACCAGCAGCATTGGCCCGGCCACCAGCAGGCGGTTCTGTGGCTGGTGCTGGCAGCCGAACTGGCTGCAACCGGCCAGCAATTGCCAGGCTGCGGCGAACAGCCCGGCCAGTGCACGGTTGTCGATACCGACCAGTTCGCGCGCCAATGACGGCCCCAGCGAGGCATACAGGCTGCCGGTGGACCAGGCCAGGCAGATGGCCGCCGCGCAGAAGGCAAACACCCCCAGCAATTCCCGCGGGACTGTTACCGGGGTCGGTCGCCAGTGGCGCCAGCGGAAATCGCTGTGGCGTTGGCCAATGTTCGCAGGCCAGGGAGCTTTCAGCAGCAAGGCTATGGTCACAAGAGTCATGGCGATTACTGTGAAGAATGGCCAGATATCCTGTCCGACCTTCAGGTGCAGGGCCAGCGAGCCGAGCGCCGGCCCGGCAAAGGCTCCGCCGGTAAAGAATACTGCCGTCAGTGCGGCCGCCCGGTTCCAGTTGCCGTTCGGTTCCAGTTCCATTACCGAGGCCGAGGCGGCGCCGGTCACCAGCCCGGTGCCAATTCCGGTGAGCAGGCGAGCCACCGCCAGGCCATTGATGCCATCGGCAAGCAGGAACATCAGCGCGCCACCCCCAATGAAAAGCAGGCCTGGTATCAATACCTGACGGCGGCCGAGGCGGTCGGAGAGGGTGCCTATGGTCAGCAGCATGCTCACCACACCCAGCACATAGATGGCGAAGACCCCGGTCAGCGCCGTCGAGGAAAAGCCCCAGCGCGCCTGCCATACCGCATACAGAGGCGTCGGCAGGTTGCTGGCAAGGATGCTGGTAAAAATCGCCAGCAAGGCGGCGGTCATCGCCAGCGTGCGTGAAGCGCCAGCCGGTGACTGAATGGACATGAACAGGCTCTCCGGTTGCAGAATGCGAATTATTGCAGAGCCTGCGGCATTCTGCGCTATTGACCGATCATCACGCCGATGGATGCGGGTGACTGGCGCATGTCAGCAGCCAGATCCGTCAGCGACAGCGGATGCTGTGGGTTGATTGCGCGGCGCAACAGATCGGGTAGCCCGGACAGATCCCTGCGAGGTGTTGGCCAGCGCAACGGCGGCTCAAGCGGCTGCTCTTCCACGGCCAGGGCAAAACGGAATGGATGGAAGCCGGGCAGCCCAAGGCGAAGGTCGGTTACCACCCAGTGGTTGTCGATCAGGTCATAGCGCATGACGCCACCGGTGAACCAGTCAAGCCGCGCATGCTGCGGGTTATCGGCCAGCACCTGCAAGGCGGCGCTGCGCTGGTTGGGCAGTTGTTCCAGATGCGGTGGCTGTTTGTCGAACCAGCTGACCAGTCCTTCGTGGTATTGGTCTCCATCGAGGGCGACCACTCGCCACAGCAGGGTATTGAAAGGGGTGGGGCCGACAAAGCGTTGTTCCGTCTGAATGCCATCGCGCAGCAGCGCCTGATCCAGTTGCTGCAAGGCCATCTGCCGGCCCGCCAGTGAGCTCAGCAGGTACAGGCTGGACAGACCCAAGGCCAGAAACTGCCAGCGCTCGGTGCGCCTGCTGTGACCAAGCAATAGTCCGCCGAGCACCGCCAGCCGCAGTGGCAGGGTATACAGCGGATCGATGATAAAGATGCTGGAGATTGCCGTCGGCTGAAGAGGCAACGGCCAGAATAGTTGGGTGCCGTAGGTGGTGAAGGCATCCAGCAGCACATGAGTGGTAAGGATCAGCCAGATGCAGCCCCACAGTCGCAGGCCGGAATAGCCGGGGTGTGGTCGCCAGCGACGGACAAGCCAGGCCAGTAGCAGGCTGAATGGGGTCAATACCAGCAACGAGTGGCTGAAACCGCGATGCATGGTCATGTTGGCCACCGCATCACCGTAATCGATGACCACATCCAGATCCGGCAGGGTGCCCAGTGCGGCACCGTAGAGCAGGGCCTTGCGGCCCTGCCAGCGCCCCATCAACGCACCACCGATGGCAGCACCCAGAACAGCCTGTGTCAGCGAGTCCATCGGGGTTCTCCATCAGTGGTGACTGGGGTCGCTTGGGCGTCTCAGAGGCTGTGTTGCTTGTCCAGTTCGATCGAGGCATCCAGCAGCTCCAGCAGGGCCTTGCGGGTTTTCAGCTTGGTGTTGCGATGCGCGGTCATGTTCAGGGTGGTGAGGAACTTGGCCATGGCCAGTGCTTCCTGTTCCAGTTCCTCGGCAGGGACTACCCGGTCAAGGAAGCCGGCATCCACTGCCTGCGCCGGGCTGAACATCTCGGCATTGATTACCGAACGGTTGAAAGCGCTGTTGCTCAGCCGCGCACGGGCCAGTTCGATACCGACATGGTGCATGGTCATGCCAATCGCCACTTCGTTGAGGCCGATCTTGAACGGGCCTTCCACGCCGATGCGGTAATCCGCCGATAGCAGGATGAAAGCGCCCTTGGCCACCGCGTGGCCAGTGCAGGCCACTACCACCGGGTAGGGGTGAGAAAGCATGCGCCGTGCCAGGGTCGAGCCCTTGGCCACCAGTGCCTTGGCCGAGTCGGCGCTGGCGGTCATCACCTTGAGGTCATAGCCGCCCGAGAGCATGCCGGGCTGGCCGCTGATTACCACTACCGCACGGTCTTTCTCGGCCTGATCCAGCGCGGCATTGAAAGCATCGATAACGTCGGGGGAGATGGCGTTGACCTTGCCGTTGCTCAGGGTCAGGAAAGCGATGCCATCGGCAAGGCGGTAGGAAACCAGTTCACTCATGGGGCAGAACCTCTTGTATGTATGGCCGGCCATCGGCCGTGGCGGACAGGCAGTGTAGCAATTTCTGAGTGACCGGCCAGTACCAGAAGAAAGCGGCTGGCCGTCGATGGCTGACGTGTTCTATGCTCGTGGCATGTTTACATCAGATGCTCTTGTTGATAGTGCCCCATTGCTGCTGGTCGGTGCCGGCCATAGCCACCTGTTAACCCTGCGCCGCTGGCTTGATCAGGGCTGGCGCCCTCCTGCCGGCACCTTGCTGGTGAATCCCGGTGAGCACGCCTGGTATTCCGGCATGATGCCTGGGCTGCTTGCCGGCCGGCATCAGGTAGAGGAGTGCCGCATTGCTCTGCAGCCTCTCTGCGCTGCGCTGGATGTCCGCCATCTCGACGCTAGCGTTGTGCAGCTGGATGCTGCCGCCGGGCAGGTTCTGCTACGTACAGGGCAGAGTATCAAGGCTGACTGCATCAGTCTGGATTGCGGCGCTAAACCACCGTCGCCGCAGTGGCTGGACACTACGGTTGAAAAACTGCCGGTAAAACCTTTCGGCATACTGCTGCAGCGCTGGCAACAGTGGCGTGAGACCGGCTGGCCGACACGCATTGGCGTGCTTGGTGGTGGTGCAGCGGCCTTTGAAGTATGCATGGCCCTGCGTGCTGCAGGTTTTGCCGGGGAGCTGTCCCTGCTCACTGGCAGTACGCTGCTGGCAGACTTTCCCGAGCGTTTGCGCGAGCGTGCGTCAGCTCTGTTGCGCCAGCGGCAGGTCGGCCTGCACGAACTGTGCATGATCACAACGGTCCGCCAGTATGGCGTGTATGACCAGCAGCGCCGGGTACTGGCCTGTGAGGCGCTGGTGCTGGCCAGCGGCGCGCAGGCGCACGGCTGGCAGGCCAGCTCCGGGTTGGCCTGTGACGCTCAGGGCTTTGTGCGGATCGGCAATGATCTGCGCAGCCGCAGTCACCCGCAGATTTTTGCCAGCGGCGACTGCGCCAGCCTGCCGGGCGCCAGACGTTCCGGGGTATATGCGGTGCGCCAGGCGCCGGTATTGGCCGACAACCTGCGGGCCACGCTGAACGGTGGGCGATTGTCTGACTACCGGCCGCAACGGCTGGCCCTGGCCCTGCTCGACTGCGGCAATGGTCAGGCGCTGCTGCGCTACGGGTCATTGGGCATGGCCGGCGGCTGGTGCCTGCGCTGGAAAGATCGACTGGATCGGCGCTTTATCGAAGGAATGCGTTGCCCGTTGCCAATTGACTGATGTCATGTTGCTGACACTTGTTCGCCGTTAGGCTGCCTGCGGGGCGTTATCTTGACCGGCGCAAGGCATGCAAAGTAAAACCATAGCCCTGTTGTGGGTTTTTCAGCACTGACGTACCTTGGTTTGCAGGTGGCGTTGTCAACAAGAAGCTACGGCCTATTCGATCAATAATTCAGGGGAGTATGTCATGGGTATGATGTCCAGATTCTCGATCAGGCAGCGGTTGTTGGCGTCCTTTGTTCTTTCTGCCATTTTCATGTTGGCGCTTGCCCTGATAGGCATTCAGGGCAAGCGCATGAGTAACGAGGCGCTGCACACGGTCAACCAGGACCGTCTGGTCCCCACCGGGCAGATCGCCCAGATGTTCCAGCTGATGACGGCCAACCGGGTACTGGCGCTGACCGCATTGCAATATGACCCGCGCAACCCGCTGACCAGCATGCAGTCCGAGCCGCTGTCAGCCCTGTTGCCTGAGGTGCAGCGCAATATTGCCGAGCTGGACGGGGTGATCCGCGAATACCTGTCCACCTACCTCACCGATGAAGAGCGGCGGATTGTCGAGCGTGTCACCCGTGAGCGTGAAAGCTTTGTCAGACAGGGCCTGTTGCCAGTGTTTGATGCGGTGCAGCAGGGGCAGTTCGAGCAGGCCGCGCGGGTTTACCAGGATCAGCTTGAGCCGGCCTACGAGCGCTACCGCAACGAGCTGAACAACCTGCGGCAGCTGCAGGTGGATGTGGCCGAAGAGGAATACCAGAAGGCCCAGGCGGATTTCGAGAAAAGCCTTTGGCTGGTGGTGTCCTTGCTGATACTGGCACTGTTGTGCAGTGCACTGATTTCCCTGGCGGTGGTTTCGAGCATAGTGCGAGCAGCACACAGCCTGGAAAATGCCAGCCAGTCGATGGCCGATGGAGACCTGCTGGTCGAGGTGGACTACCAGGACCGTGACGAGATGGCCAGCATAGCCCAGGCCTTTAATCGCATGCGTCTGCGCATGCACGAAATGATCAGTCAGGTTGCCAGTTCCACGGCGCAACTGGCGGCGGCGGCCGAGGAAACCACAGCGGTAACGGTACAAACCAGCGACGGCATTCGTCGCCAGCAGTCCGAGACCGAGCAGGTGGCGGCAGCAATGAACGAAATGAGTGCCACGGTGCAGGATGTGGCGCGTAATGCGGCCAGTGCTGCCGAGGCGGCACATGCGGCTGACGCAGATGCAGCCAACGGTCGCAAGGTGCTGGCGCGGACGGTTGAGGTGATCAACATGCTGGCGCGTGAAGTGGAGAATGCCACCAGGGTGATCCGCAGCCTGCAGGAAGACAGCAACAACATAGGCTCTGTGCTGGATGTTATCCGCGCCATTGCCGAACAGACCAATCTGCTTGCACTCAATGCGGCCATTGAAGCGGCTCGGGCCGGTGAAGCCGGGCGCGGCTTTGCGGTGGTTGCCGACGAGGTGCGTACGCTGGCCTCGCGCACCCAGCAATCGACCAGCGAAATTCAGGCGATGATTGAAAAACTGCAGGGCGGCGCGGCTAATGCGGTAAAAGTCATGGAAACCGGGCATCGTCAGGCCGGAGAGGGCGTCACCCAGGTTGCCGAGGCAGGCGCAGCACTGGAGTCTATCTTGCAGGCGGTGACCACCATCAACGACATGAATGCGCAGATTGCGTCGGCTGCCGAGCAGCAAAGTGCGGTGGCTGAAGAAATCAATCGCAATATCGTGACCGTTAGCGAAATTGCCGAGCAGACCAGTGTCGGGTCGCAGCAGACCGCAGCGACCAGTGAGGAGCTTGCTCAACTGGCTGCGCAACTGCAGTCGCTGGTTGGCCAATTCAGGGTCTGAGACAGATCGGAGGGTCAGCCATGCAGCAGAGCCGGGACCAGTTCCTTGTTCAAAGACGTTTGCTGCGGTTTTTACCGCTGGCCCTCGGGTTAACCCTGTTGTGTCTGTTGCTGGTGCAGTATCAGGCTGAGGAGGCGCGGCAGCAAGCCGGTACCCATGCCCAGATTCAGGTTGTTTCTGCGCTCTATTCTGATCAGCCAGCGCTGCATATTGCTGCGCTACTGCTGGAGCTTGAGACGGCTTCTGATGATCTGGCCGGCCGGTTTGTCCAGATCCTGACGCAGCTTGGTGAATGGCTTGAGGCTCTGGAACAGCAGTTGCCGGGTGCCGCGCCAGAGACCTTGCTTGATGCATACCGGCAACAGCGAAGCCTGTTTCTGGGATCTCTCTCAAGAACCGCTACGCTGTTGCGGTCCGGGCAGCGCGAAGACGCTTCTGCGTTGTTGCACAAGGAAGGCTTGCCAGCCTGGCGCGATACCCATACAGCGCTGATCGGGTTGATCGACTGGCAATTGCAGCAACAGCATCTGGCTGTCGAAGCCGCGAATAGCCGGGAACGGCTGATGCGCTGGTTGCTGGGGCTGGCGTTGTTGCAGTTGCTGCTGATTGTCGGTGTCAGAGGGCGGCTGCGTCGTGTTTCGGGAGCAAGGCAGGATATGGAGGATCCTCTGGTCGGCCAGACGGACGCCAGTGAGCCTCGTGTGCTCGAGTCACAGCGATACGCCGAGATGCTCGCGAGCGTGCCGGACTGGTTGTGGGAGGCCGACAGCCATTGGAATTTTACCTACGTTGGCCCGCAGTGCCGTGCCTTGCTTGGTTATGAGCCAGAAGAGTTGTTGGGGCAGTCGGTGTTCAGCGTGATGGCCAGCGCCAGCCGCTCCGCATTGAACTGCCGTTTTGATGATGCGAAGGCTGCTGAACAGCCATTGCAGGCGATTGAATCGCCATGTGTGCACCGTGACGGGCACATTGTCATTCTGGAAACCACGGCAAGGCCTTTCTATTCCCGCCAGGGAGAGTTGCTGGGTTACCGCGGAACCGATCGCGAGGTGACCGAACGCAAGATCAGCGAAGACGTGCGCGAGAAGCAATCGTCAGTATTGCGCGAAGCCTTGCTGCGTGAGGTGCATCATCGGGTCAAGAACAACCTGCAGAGTGTCGTGGCGTTGCTGCAGCAGGCGTGTGGCAGGCATCCGGCGTTGGGCAGTGAACTGCAATCTGCCGTTTCCAGAGTGCATAGTGTGGCTGTACTGCATGGTATCTATGGCAGCCTGGGTACTCAGTCGTTGTCACTGGAAAGCCTGTTGCGTGGCGTGCATGCATCGGTGGTTGAGCTTAGTGGTTGCAAGTTGCAACTGGGCGACACGACAGCGATCCGTCAATGGATGGTGCGGGATGCCGATGCGGCAGTGTTGGCATTGATACTCAATGAAATAATGACCAACGCCTGCAAGCATGCTTGCGACCAGACGGCACCTCCCGAGCTGCAAATACTTGCGCGCCCGGACGAATGCGAGTTGCGCCTGGGCAATGTCGGCCAGCTGTCGGCACAGTTTGATTTCGCAGCCGGGAGGGGTTTGGGGAACGGCCTTGAACTGGTTCGTGCGCTCTTGCCTGAACGCGGCCTGCAGTTGGTGTACGAGGCGCCTGACGGGCGGGTTGAGGTCCAATTGCTGCTGTATCCGCCCTTGCTTTACCTGCATGACGGCAGTGCATCGCCGGGCGAAAAGGATATATGGCTATCTGACAGACAAGGAGGCATGTCATGAGTATCCGTCGTCTGCTGGGAATCCTGTTGCTGGTGTTTGCCGGGCTTTCGGGGGCTGCCGGAATCTGGCAGCTGTCGGATAGCATGCAGAAAATGCAAGCGGCCGACTGGGTGGTTCGCGTCAATCATCTGGCTGATCTGACCCACCAATTGAACGCCGAACTGGCGATGGAGCGAGGTATTACCGCTGCGATTCTCGGTCAGCCCGCTGCAGCCAGTTCGGTATTGCGAGCGCAGATGTTCAACGCCAGAGGACGTGTTGATCGCCAGTATCAGGTTTTTCATGAGTACCTGCAGGAACTACTGGCAGTTGCACCGCAGCACCCGATGGCGAATGCGCTGACCGAGCTGGAGCAGGCTGCCCGGCAGCAGACATTGCTGCGAGAGCAGGTTGATCTGGCGATTGTTGGCATCGCATCCGCTGTTACCCATAGAGAGTGGATAGACGCCCTGACCGGGCGGATCCGGATACTGCAGAATTTTGTCGTGGTAAGCATGCTGCCATTGCCGGCCAACCCGTATGCGTTGGCCTCTGTTCAAGTGTTCAGGGATCAGTTGTTCAGCCTCAGCGAACATCTCGGGCAGGAGCGTGCCGTGCTGGGCGCAGCAATTGCAAGCGCCCGGCCGTTGCAGGACAGCGACCGTGCACAACTGGTGAGTGCGCGTATGGTGGTCGAACGTGCGAGTGCGCGCTTTCTGGAGGCAGCGCCCTATATGCCGCATGATCCCCGACTGGAAGACGCGCTGCTGCAGATGCGTGCTCATTTGCTGAGTGACTACCACCCCCTGCGCGAACAGGTCTTTACTGCCAGCCTGGCCGGTCAAGGCTATCCGGTTACGGCAGAGGAGTGGTATCGACAGGCGACAACTGCCATTGACCAGGTGCTCGAGGTTTCCAGGTTGATCAGTCAGCGCAGCGCTACGGATATCACCAGTCTGCGAGACAGCGCCCGGCAGACACTCTGGCTGCTGGCCTGGGTTGTGCTGGCACTCACCCTGTTGTTTGGCTTTACCGTATATGCCGTGCGTCAGCGTCTGTTGCTGCCGCTGGGTTTGCTTGAACGTGCGGCACGGCAGGTCGCCAGTGGTGATCTCCAGCAGCCGGTGTTGGCGCTGCGTGATGATGAAATGGGGCATCTGGCGCACGCCATGGAGCAGATGCGTCAATCCCTGCTGGATGACCGGGTGCGGCGGGAGACGGACGCAGAAAGACTGCGCAAGTTGAATGCACTGATCGATAACAGTGCGTCAGCTATGGTAATCACCGACCTGCAGGGGAACATTGAGTACGTCAACCAGCGCTTTGAAGTGACCACAGGATATTCGCCCGCTGAAAGCATCGGACGCAAAGCCGGGTTCTGGGGGTCGGGGCTGACTGCGCGTGACCAGTATCAGTTGATGTGGCAGACCGCATTGAACGGACGCGTATGGGAGGGCGAGATGATCAATCGCCGCAAGGATGGCGAGTTGTTCTGGTGCTCGGTCAGTATCAGCCCGGTCATTGATGGTCAGGGTCAGGTTACCCACCTGATCGGAGCCCATGTGGATATCAGTGAGCGTAAACAGATTCAGCGCCAACTGGACGTGCTGCGCAATTATGACGAGCTGACCCATCTGCCCAACCGCCGATTGTTCAGTGAGTATTTCCAGCGAGTGGCCGAACAGCAGGCGCGCAGGGGTGGGTATTGTGCAGTACTGGCCATTGGTATCAGCCGCTTCAAACAGTTCAATGACAGCCTTGGCCGGGAAGCGGGAGACCAGTTGCTGCAGCGTCTGGCGCTGCGCTTGCGCCAGGCTGCCGGCAAGCGCGATACGGTGGCTCGTTTTGCCGGTACGGACTTTCATATGTTGCTGGTTGATCTGGAAAGCCCGGCTGTCCTGTTTGAACGTGTTTCCACACTGCTGGCCCATGCCAATAGACCCCTGAGCATACATGGCCAGGATGTCAAACCGGTATTGCGCGCGGGTTGCAGCCTTCTGGCAGAGCATGGCAGGGATCTTGAGACGCTGATGCGCAAGGCCGGCACCGCGTTGCACAGCGCCGAGCGTCGGGGGCACGAGCAGGCACTCTATGACGAATCTCTGGGGCATGATGCCGAGCAGCGCCTGCTGATCGAAAATGCGTTACGCCTGGCAATCGAGCGTGACCAGCTGGAGTTGCACTACCAGCCCAAAGTCGAATTGGCGAGTGGGCGAATTATTGGTGTCGAGGCGCTGGCGCGCTGGCGTGACCGCACTACAGGCGAATGGATTGCACCGGATCGCTTTATTGCCGTGGCCGAGGAGAGTGGGCTGATACTGGTGCTTGGCGCTTGGGCGCTGCGTGAAGCGTGCCGACAAAATCGCGAATGGGCAGCACAAGGGCTTCCGCCTTTGGTGGTCGCAGTCAATCTGTCTGCGGTCCAGTTGCAGCAGAGTGATCTGCCCTCGGTCGTTCGGCGTATCCTTGCAGAAACCGGCATGCCCGCAGAGTATCTGGAACTTGAGTTGACCGAAAGTGCGATCATGGAGTACCCGGAGCAGGCCAATCTGCTGTTGCGTGAACTCAAATCGCTCGGGGTCAAGTTGTCGATTGATGATTTCGGCACCGGTTATTCCAGCCTCGCTTACCTGAGCCGCTTCCCCGTCGACTTGCTGAAGATCGACCGCAGCTTCATCAACGCGCTGGAGCAGGACTCCAGTGCTGCTGCAATTGCTACTTCAATCATTGCCATGGCCCATCAGCTCGGCCTGCAAGTGATCGCCGAAGGCGTGGAGACCGAGCGTCAGCTGGCTTTCCTGCAGCGCCACGGTTGTGACCAGATTCAGGGGTATTATTTCAGCAAGCCACTGGCAGCCGCGGATCTGGGCTGGTTGCTGACCCAGGACCGGCGCCTGCAGATGCCCGAGGCGGTATCGTTCAAGCGCACCTTGCTGATGGTGGACGATGATCCGCTGATTCAGGTCGGGCTGCAGCAGGCGCTGGATGGCCAGGGCTACCGGTTGTTGTCCTGCACCACGGCCCGCGAAGCGCTCGAGCTGATGGCATGTAACGATATTCAGGTGGTTTTGGCGGATGATCACATGCCGGATATGTCGGGAACCGAGCTGCTGGCCAGGATAAAAAACTTGTACCCGGATACCGTGCGGCTGATGTTTTCCGGATACTTCGACGCCCGCCGTTTGAAAGACGCTATCAATATTGGCTCGATATACAAATACATCAGCAAGCCTTGGGAGCAGGGGCATCTGCGCCGCTGTGTGGATGATGCCTTTGCGCATCATGCCTCGTTGCAGCGTCGTTTACAGCAGGAAGACCCATCCAGCCGTCTACACGGAGAGGATGGGCCAACCGGCGGATAAAAGATTAAAAGGAATGACGTTGGGATGGCGCGGCTGACTGTTTCAAACGGCCAATAAGTGAGGTCACCTGGGCTACTTGTTCGGTCAGGCCCTCTACAGCCAGTTTGGCCTCGCTGCTCAACTGGCTCGCCCGTGAGCCCAGTTGGCCGATGTTGCTGGCTTTCTCTGAGATTTCAGCAGAAGCGCCGCGCTGCTGCTCGGCGGCGGCCGATGTTTGGGTGCAGGCATCGGCTATCTGACCGAATGACAGCACAACACTTTCCAGTCTTTGATCTGATTGACCTGCATTGTTGACGGCAGTCAGCGCATGGTTGTCGCAGCGTGACATGCTGTGGGTGGCTTCTGTGACTGTTTCGCGAAATGCCTGAAGTGTCTGGCCGATTTGTTGTGTGGACGCCAGTGTGCGTTTGGCGAGATTGCGTACCTCGTCCGCCACCACCGCGAAGCCGCGCCCGGCATCGCCTGCCCGGGCCGCCTCAATAGAGGCATTGAGCGCCAGCAGATTGGTTTGCTCGGTAATCTCGCCAATCACAGCCAGCGAGGATTCGACACCCTTGCTTGCTTCACTCAGCTGGCTGATGGCCGTGTTGGCGCGCTGCAGTTCTGCTGAAAGCTGCTGCATGCTGTCGTGGGTGTCACGCGCCAGAAGCTGACCTTCCTGTACGTGTTGCGAAGCCGTATTTATCTGCCCGAGCATATTGCCGGCCTGTCTGGCAACTTCCTCCGCCGTAACAGACATCTCTTCTGTCGCTGCAGCAATGGTGTCGGTTGCCATTGATTGCTGCTCGACACTCTTGGCCGCTTCGCTGCTGTTGCTGCCTGCAATGCGTATGCCTTGATCAAGTCTGTCGGTCAGGTCGTCAAAACGCTTCAGTACGGCATCCAGTTCGGCCTGCTGGCTGGTTATCACCAGTTCCAGACTGCCAATATCATCGCAGCGACCGGTAAATATTGTCTCGGCCAGGCTGTCATCAATAATGCGGCGAGCTCTGGCAATGGTGCGAAGCAGGGGTGCCATTATCCGCCAGACCATGGCGGCCCCGACACCGGCCAGCAGCAGGGTTATTCCCAGGCTTTGCCAGAAGGTTGTGGCAATGTGCTGACCCAGGCTGCCAATTGTGATTAGCGTGACCACGCCTGCCATCAAACTCAGATGCATGGGAATGCCACGTCGCAGGCGCGGTATAGTCACCGGCCCCTTGGTTGGCTGTTTGGCGCGCAACTCTGCGTAGAGTTTCTCGGCACGAGCCTGATGCATATTCCGGCCCATCGTGACCGCCCATTCCGTTTGAACGTGACCGCCTGTTCCGGACTAACGTGACCGCTCATTCCGTTTTATCGTGACCGATTTTGGGGGATTTCCCGGAATCACCGGTCACGATGCCGGAATCGTCGGTCACGTTCCCCCGGAA
>NZ_FOUI01000003.1 GCF_900114825.1 Halopseudomonas yangmingensis
ATCGATTGGCGCCCTAAACGGGAAGTAAACGAGCGCGACCGCTGCTGCCAGAAGCAGTGGGCGTAATCATCGCGGCGAATTTCAACAGGCTGCTAGTTTCTGCCACCGTGGAAACGACTTGCGAGGATGTGCCGCATGGTGCTTGTTTAGGTTGTTTGGTCGAGAGTTAGGGGTGGGGGAATTCGGCTGTTCCAGCAAGTCTGATCTGAGTGGTTTCGCCGAGGTGTTACTTTACGCGACAATTTAGCGGCCGTTAGTGACGAAAATTGTCAGTCCGCTTGCTAGGGTGTTTTTCGGGTAATGTGTTTGGCGAGCTGATTGATGCAATGGCGCGATGATTGCATTGCTTTAGTCAAAGCACTGTTGATTTGAGGGGCATTCGCGATGCGCTATGCACGTGGTTTTACTTTGATTGAGTTGATGATTGTCATCTCTATCATTGGCTTGCTGGCGGCCATAGCCCTGCCGAGCTATCAAAAGTATACGAGAGATGCCGCCGGAAGTGCTTGCCTCTTCGAAGCGCGTATGTATGCGGGTGTCGCTCTGGCTGAGTTGATTTCAGGCAATCTGGCTCCCGTACCTGTGGTAACTCATGCCGCCGCCTGCTCTGCGATCGAAACCGCTACCGCGGTTGGCGTAAATATCACCGCTACGCCGCGCACCCCTGGCACAGGGACAGTTAACTGCGATATGAATACTGCTACCTGCACCCATACCCCCTGATTCTCTCCCCTGTATGGCGGCAGCTTAATTTACAGGCTGTCGCTAAAGCTCCCCACCCACCTGCCGATAACAGCACCATGTGCAACCCGATCTGCAGGATGTCCTTATGAATGCCTACGCCGCAATGAAGCAGTACCAGTCTGTCAACGTCAATGTGCAGGTGTCCGAGGCTGATCCGCACCGGTTGATCCAGATGCTGATGGAGGGTGGTTTGCAGCGCCTGGCGCAGGCGCGCGGGGCGATGCAGCATGGCAATATGCCGTTGAAGGGTGAGCTGATCGGCAAGACCGTGGGTATTATTGGTGGCTTGCGTGCTGCGCTGGACCACGACAAGGGGGGCGAGGTAGCCGCCAACCTTGAGCGGTTGTATGATTTCATGACGCGCCGCCTGAGCGAGGCTAACCTGCGTAACGATCCGGCGATGCTGGACGAGGTGTCGGGCCTGCTGCGCGAGGTCAAGGAAGGTTGGGACGGTATCCGTCAGTCCTGATCCGGGGAGAAGACTATGCTGGCTGTGGAACAACTGCACGATACCCGCGAGGCGCTGCTGGCTGCCTTGCAAACGGGTGACTGGGAGCGCGTGGGTGAGCTGGACAGCCAGTGCCGTGCGCTGGTGGCCCGCGCCATGGATGCGGATGCCCGTGAGGATCAGGCGCTGGCCGATGCGCTGGATGCCCTGCTGGAAACCTACCGCGAGCTGATCGAGGTGTGCCGTGCCGTGCAGGCGCGTCTGGCTGAGGAGCTGGGCGGGTTACAGCGTGGTCGTCAGGGCGCCAGGGTTTACCAGTTGTTTTCCTGATTTTTGCCTGTCGCCGGACTTTCTGTCCGGCTTTGGCGTGTTTGCTGCGCCAACTATTTGACTGCGCTGACGAAACTGTCTACCTTTGACCCGTCTACCACCCGGCATGGCCCGGCGCCAGTATGGCGACCGGTCAGCCCCCGCGAACAGGACAGTTTCGCCCCTATGCAGCCCAACAGCCACATTCTGCTGATCGATGACGATGCCGCGCGCCGGCATGACCTGGGAGTGATCCTGGCTTTTCTTGGCGAGGAGGCGCTGGTCGCCACCAGTGACCAGTGGCAAGCCACGCTGGACGGGCGTGAATCCCTGCTATTCAAGTGTGTGCTGCTGGGTGAGTGCAATCTGGAGGCGGGTTTTGCCGGGCTGCTGAGCCAGCTGGAGCGCTGGGATGCCAACCTGCCGTTGCTGCTGGTGGAGCCGGAGCAGGCTGCCGACTGCCCGGAGCATTTGCGTCAGCGTTTGCTGGCGACCCTGCGCCCACCGCTGAACTACAGCCAGCTGCTCGACAGTCTGCACCGCGCCCAGGTTTACCGCGAGGTGTTCGACGAGCGCGCCGGTCGCAAGTCGCAGCGCGAACCCAACCTGTTCCGCAGTCTGGTCGGCACCAGTCGCAGCATCCAGTCGGTACGCCAGATGATGCAGCAGGTGGCCGATACCGAGGCGACTGTGCTGATCCTCGGTGAGTCCGGTACCGGCAAGGAAGTGGTGGCGCGTAACCTGCACTACCATTCGGCGCGCAAGGACAAGCCCTTTGTTCCGGTGAACTGCGGGGCGATTCCCGCCGAACTGCTGGAAAGCGAACTGTTCGGTCACGAGAAGGGTGCCTTTACTGGCGCCATCACTAGCCGTGCCGGGCGTTTCGAGCTGGCCGAGGGCGGCACCCTGTTCCTTGACGAGATCGGTGACATGCCGCTGCCGATGCAGGTCAAGCTGCTGCGTGTGTTGCAGGAGCGCACCTTCGAGCGGGTCGGCAGCAACAAGGTGCAGCAGGCCGATGTGCGTATCATCGCGGCGACCCACAAGAACCTGGAGCAGATGATTGCCGATGGCAGCTTCCGCGAGGACCTGTATTACCGGCTGAATGTGTTCCCGATCGAGATGCCAGCGCTGCGCGAGCGCATCGAGGATCTGCCGTTGCTGCTCAACGAGCTGATTACCCGGCTGGAAACCGAAAAGCGCGGCTCCATCCGTTTCAGCACCTCGGCGATCATGTCGCTGTGCCGGCACGATTGGCCGGGCAACGTGCGTGAACTGGCCAACCTGGTCGAACGCATGGCGATCATGCACCCGCACGGGGTGATCGGGGTAGGCGAGCTGCCGCACAAGTTCCGCTATGTGGACGATGATCAGCAGGACCTGCGCGAGCTGGGCGAGCAGGAAGATGAGCGCAATGAGGCGTTTGGCGGGTTGGTCGGGCTGGATTCGCCGGCCTATCTGCCGCCCGAGGGACTGGACCTGAAGGAGTACCTGGGTGGTCTGGAGCAGACGCTGATCCAGCAGGCGCTGGACGAGTGCGCCGGTGTGGTGGCGCGGGCTGCCGAGCGCCTGCGTATCCGCCGTACCACGCTGGTGGAAAAAATGCGCAAGTATGGCCTGGGTCGCGCCAATGAATCGTCGGATGATTGATCCGGTCTGTCTTTCTTCTTTGTAATTCATTGATATGCAAGGGTTTGTGCGTCATGGCACAGCCCTTGCATTTTGGCTTCTGAAGCAGTTTTTTGCCAGGAGCCTGACATGTCTGCACCGTCCAACCCCGCCTTGAGTGCTGCCACCACGACAGCCGATGCCGACCGTTTGCGGCAGGAGCAGTTGCGTCTGGCCCAGGTGTCGGCGCGTCTTGAGGATTCCGAGCAGTTGCTGGCGCTGCAGGTGCAGCGACTGCATGCCGAGCTGGCGGGTAGCCGTGAGGCCCGTGCGCGTGAGCAGGCAGAGAAGGCGCGACTGGCTGATCGCCTGCAAAGCGTGCTGGATCTGTTGCCGGCCGGGGTGATAGTGCTGGACGGGCGTGGCCGGGTGGCCGAGGCTAACCCCGCTGCGCACCGTTTACTGGGTGAGCCGCTGCTGGGCGAGTTGTGGCGCGATCTGGTACAGCAGCGCTTTGCCGAGGCGGCGGCCGATGGTCAGTGGTTGCAACTGAACAGCGGTTTGCGCGTGAGCCTGGCGACTTGTCCGTTGGCGGGTGAGCCGGGCCAGTTGGTGCTGCTGAATGCGATCGAGGCGCTGCGGCGCTTGCCGGCGCGTGCGCTGGAGGCCGATGCGCCGGTGGCTTGTGAGCCGTCCAGTGTGCAGTTGCTGGCGCTGGCAGCGCGTATTGCGCGCAGCGAGGCCACTGTGCTGATCTGTGGCGAATCGGGCACCGGTAAGGAGGTATTGGCGCGCTATATTCACCAGCAGTCAGCGCGTGCGGCGCAGCCGTTTGTGGCGATCAACTGTGCGGCAATTCCCGAGAGCATGCTGGAAGGGATGTTGTTCGGGCATGAGAAGGGTGCCTTTACCGGGGCGCTGAGCAGTCAGCCGGGCAAGTTCGAGCAGGCCAACGGCGGTACTTTGCTGCTGGACGAGATTTCCGAGATGAGCCCGGCGTTGCAGGCCAAGCTGTTGCGGGTGTTGCAGGAGCGCGAAGTGGAGCGGATTGGCGGCCGGCGGCCGGTGAGTCTGGATTTGCGTGTGCTGGCCACCAGTAACCGTGACCTGCAGGCCGAGGTGGCGGCGGGGCGCTTCCGCGAGGATCTGTATTACCGCCTGGCGGTGTTTGTGCTGCAGTGGCAGCCGCTGCGACAGCGGCCGGGGGATATTCTGCCGCTGGCGGCCCAGTTGCTGCAGCGTCATGTACGGCGGCTGGGGCAGGCTGATGTGCCGTTGTCGGCGGCGGCGCGCGAGGCGTTGCTGCGGCATGACTGGCCGGGCAATGTGCGTGAGCTGGACAACGCCCTGCAGCGGGCGGCGGTGCTGCAGCAGGGGGGTGAAGTACAGGTGGCGGATCTGTGCCTGCAGGGCTTGCCGGTGGTTGAGACGCTGGCCTGTGCTGCTGTTCCGTCTGTGCAGGCGGGCCAGCCCCGGTGTTTGCCTGCCGATGTGCCGCTGGGGGACGGGGTGCGTCAGCGCGAGTTCGAGCTGATTGCCCAGGTAATGCGTGAGCTGGATGGACGCCGGGCCGAGGTTGCCAGACGCCTGGATATCAGCCCGCGCACGCTGCGTTACAAGCTGGCGCAGATGCGCGAGGCGGGGTGGCCTGAGTTCAATTGAGCAGCTGCATGGCTGCTTCCATTTCTGCCGACAGATCTTCTTCCTCTTCACCCGGGTCAATGCCCAGTTTGGCGAAGGCGGGAATCTGGCTCCAGTCCAGCTGCGTCAGGGGGTGGTCGCTGCCGTCGAGGCTTTGCAGCAGGGCTACCTGGACAATGTCGACATAATCCACGCTGTCGGAATTACGGGTGAAGTCCAGGTGCTGTCCGGGAATCGGGCGCAGCGGTGCCGGGAAGTCCCAGGCTTGCAGGATGCGGTCGCCGATGATCGGGTGAATGGCGTTGATCACCTGGTCCAGTGCCTGCGGGTCATCCAGCAGCAGATCGTGTTCCTCGGCATAACTGAGCACCGGCAGGGCGCCGATCATGTGAACCAGTCCGCCGAGGGTGGCCTGATCGGGCTTCAGGCGGGTGTAGTGGCGGCAGAGTACATGGGCGATACCGGCCACTTCTGTGCTGCGCTGCCAGATTTCACGCATCTTGCGGTCAACCAGGTCTGATGTGGCCTGGAACATCTGCTGCATGGCCAGGGCCGTGGCGAGGTTGGCGGTGTAGGTCATGCCCAGCCGGCTGACGGCCATCGACAGGTCGGTGATTTCGGTGCGGGTACGCAGCAGCGGGCTGTTCACTACCTTGATCAGGCGTGCGCTGAGGGCGGCGTCGTTGCTGATTTCACGAACCAGATCCGCGAGGTTGACGTTTGGGTCTTCAGCGACTTCGCGGACCTTGAGGGCGACTTCCGGCAGGGTCGGCAGGGTCAACTGGTCCTTGTCGATGGCGTTCAGCAGTTGTTGTTGTACGTGTTCGGCAGTGCTGCTCATGGGCTTTTCTCTTCCTGTTGCTGCTGCAAGGCGGCGGCCAGCTGTGCGTCCTGGGGCAGCGGCAGTAACTGCAGCTGCGTTTGCGGGTGCTGGCAAAGGCTCAGTGCTGCCGATTGTGCCGCATCTGTCTGCACTACGGCCAGCATTTCAAGGCTGTCGGCATGGCTGGCGGCATTGGCGACCTCGCCGATCACCTTGCCGTCGGCATCGACAATGTCTTCACCGGGTGCCGGGCAGGGGCCCTGGCTCAGGGCAAAGCGGTACAGGCGGCGCTTGAGTTTGCCCAGATACTGCATGCGCGCGACGATTTCCTGGCCGGTGTAGCAACCCTTGCGAAAGCTGATGGCGCCGAGCACCTGCAGGTTGAACATCTGCGGAATAAAGTGCTCGCTGGTGTCGGCGCAGACTTCGGCAAAACCGCCGCGAATGCGTGCCAGTTGCCAGCGATCTGGGCTGGCGCTGGCGCAGCATTCGCTCAGGCGGGTCAGGGTGTCGGCACTGGTTGCGGCTTCCTGCGGCAGCCAGAGTTCCGGCAGGCCGGCGTTATCCTGCACTGCCAGTGCGCTGTGGTGTTCCGGCAGTTGCGTCAGCAGCGGTTGCAGTTCACCGAGCAGGCCAAGACGAATCCACTGCGCGCTGGCATCCTCCAGTTTTACCTTGAAAAACACCGCATAGCGGCTCAGTTCGGCCTGCAGGGCGCTGACCCGTTCGGCTGGCATGCCCAGCAAATAGCTGTGTTCGTCTTGTCGCAGCAGCCGAAAGCTGGCCTGCATGCGCCCCTTGGGGGTACAGCGCGCGCCGCCAACACTGGCACCGATGGCCAGGGCGTTGACGTCACAGGTGACCTGCCCCTGAAGGAATTTGGCGGCATCTGGCCCGCTCACCGCCAGCACGCCCTGATCCTCCAGCAGGCACAGGGCCGGGGTGGCGTGGTCGTCGTATGGGGGCTTGGGAAGCGACGGGTGGCTCATGGGATCTCCGGTTGATCGGGTTGCGGGTGTTGCATAGATATACCCTGCTACAGGTCAGGCGTGGGTTTCTCGCTCAAGTGTTGCCACCACCCACTGATTCAGACTTTGCCCGGCCGCCGCTGCAGCGGCAACCATATCAGCATGCAGTTCCGGCGGGACGCGCACATTGAAGCGTCCGGAGAAAGGCTTGCGTGGCTCTACGCCGTCTTCGCTACACATTTGCAGGAAGATGCGCAGCGATTCTGCGCCTTCACGCTTGAGGCCCTCAATATCACGGGCATAAAAATCCGCGCCGCCGTTCAGGCCGATAAATTCCCCACGGAACAGCTCAATTTCCGGATCAAACTCGATGACAGCCTTGTAGCCGTCGATGCTCATCATGTTTTTCATGGTTGCACTCCATGGACTGCCAGCCACTCACGGATACTTGCTACTGCGCCCTTGTCGGTATTCGGTGATGGATGGGGCCTGTGGAATACCCGCCGTTCACCAAACAAGCGGACACCGATACGCGAGCCTTCACGTTCACTGATGTCGGCACCGAGCTCAAGAAACAGCGCTTCAATGTCGCGCCATTGGATATTGCCGCTGACGGGGCGGCTGAATATCTACTCCAGAGTCCTGCGGTGCTTTTGTTTCATGCTTGGATGGTACTGAATTTTGGTGCCATCGACAATCTGTCAGCCCAGCCTCCGCCGCAGCCAGGCGCTTAGTGCATCGACCAGCAGGACCATCAGCAGCATCGCCAGAATCACCGTGGCGGCGCGGGATTGCTGGAACAGGCTGAGGGTGACGTAAAGCAGTTGGCCAAGGCCGCCGGCGCCGACAAAGCCAAGCACGGCAGCCATGCGGATGTTGTTTTCCCAGCGGTACAGGGTGTAGGACAGCCACTGCGGCAGCACGCCCGGCAGGGTGCCGTAGCAGAACGCCGCGAGTGCGCCGGCGCCGGCCTCGCGCAGGGCGTTGGCCGGTTCTGTCGGGGTGTTTTCCAGTGCTTCGGCAAATAGCCGGCCAAGCACCCCGGCGGTGTGCAGGGCGATGGCCAGGGTGCCGGCGAAGGGGCCGAGCCCGGCGGCCAGTACCATCAGTGCCGCCCACACCAGTTCAGGCACCGAGCGCAGGGCGTTCAGTAACAGTCGGGCCACGGCCCTGGCGACAGCGCCGAGGCGGCCGGCGGCCAGCAGGCTGAGGGCGGCACCGAGCAGGGCGGCCAGCAGCGTGCCGATGGCCGAAATGGCCAGGGTTTCCAGGGCACCACGGCCAACCTGTTGCAGCCAGCCGGGGGAGCTGTCCGGCGGGAAGAACGAGCCGGCGTAGCTGCGCATCTGCGCCAGGCTGTCGCCCTGTACCAGCCCGGGCAGGTCCAGTTGCAGGTAACTGAAGGCTGCGACCACTGTCGCGCCGATCAGCAGCAGCCAGAACAGCCCTTCGACGCGCCGCTTCATGCCAGCCTCCGGCGCAGCAGGCTGCTCAACTGGTCGGCCAGCAACACCAGCAGCAGGAAGGTCAGTAGGATGCTGGCAACTTCTCCGCCGGCAAACATGCGGATCGACAGGTCGATCATCTGCCCCAGTCCGCCGGCGCCGACAAAACCCATGATCACCGAGGCGCGCAGGGCGCATTCCCAGCGGTACAGGGTGTAGGAGGTCAGCTCCTGGGCGGCGGCCGGCAGAATGCCGTAGCAGAACGCCGCCAGCCGGCCGCTACCAGCCTGCAGCAGGGCCTGGGCCGGGCGCTGGTCGACCGATTCGCAGATTTCCGCATAGACCTTGCCGAGCATGCCGCTGTAGGTGATGGCGATGGCCAGCACCCCGGCGGTCGGCCCGAGTCCGACGGCGCGCACGAACAGCAGGGCCCAGACGATTTCCGGGACGCTGCGCAGAATGATCAGCAGCAGGCGTACCGGGTAGCGGATCAGTCCGCTGCGCAGTGCCGGGCGTCCGGACTGCAGGGCGGAGATCGACAGCGCACGGGTGGCGATCAGACCCAGGGGAATCGCCAGCAGCAGCGCCAGCGCCAGTCCGGCAGTGGCCATCGCCAGGGTTTCCAGGGTGGCCGTGGCGAGTAGGCCAAGGAACTCGGCGGATAGATCCGGCGGCCAGAAGCCTGAGAGGAAGCGGCCGAAGGTGTCGGCATTGCGCGGGTCGAACAGGGTCGCCAGGTTGAATTCGGTGATCAGCAGTCCCGGCCACAACAGCAGCAACGCGCCGAGGGTGATCAGTGCGCGCGGCAGGGCCGCAGGGTCGCGCCAGTGTGCGGGTCGGCCGGGCTGCATCAGAAGCACCGGGGGATGGCGCTGTTGCCGTGACTGTCGGCATCCATGGTTGGCGCTTCAGCTGGCGGGGTACCCAGACTCTGGTTGGCATACAGCTGGTGCAGGTCCTGCTCGCTGACCTCGGCGGCCGGCTTGTCGAACAGCAACTGACCCTGGCGCAGGCCAATCACCCTGGGGAAGTGCCGTAGCGCCAGATCCACCGCGTGCAGGCTGGCAACCAGGGTGCTGCCACGCTGGCTGGCCAGCTGGCAGAGCAGCGCCAGGATGTGCTCGGCGAGTACCGGGTCCATCGCCGACACTGGCTCGTCGGCCAGCAGCAGTTCGGCCTTCTGGTACAGCACCCGGGCAATGCCGACCCGTTGCAGCTGGCCGCCGGACAGCTGGTCGCAACGGGCAAACAGTTTGTCCTGCAGATCCAGCGGCGTCAGCGCGGCGCGTGCGCCCGGAATGTCCAGCGGGTAGCACAGCGACAGCAGCGCCCTGGGCAGCGACCACTGGCCCAGACGTCCGGCCAGTACCGCCGTGATCACCCGTTGGCGCGGGGGCAGCGGCGGGCTTTGGTGGATCAGGCCGATCCGGCTGCGCAAGCGGCGCAGGGCGCGTCCACGCAGTTGTGCCGGTTGGCTGCCGAGCAGCGCAAGGCTGCCGGCAGACGGCGTCAGGCTGGTGCCGAGCAGGCGCAGCAGGCTGGTCTTGCCGGCCCCCGAGGAGCCGATGATGGCAACCCGCTCGCCGTCTGCTATGTGCAGATTGATGTCCTGCAGGGCAACAAAGCCGTTGGCGTGGGCAAGCCCCACGCCGTCAAGCCGGATGCTCACTGCAGCAGGCCGGCTGCCCGTGCGGCCTGTTCGATGCCGTCGTAGTTTTCCACGCGGGTTTCGATAAAGCGGCTGGCGCGCTGCAGGTCGAGAATTGGCTTGTGCTCGGGGTTGGCCGGATCCAGCTTGAGGAAGGCCGCCTTCAGGCGCTCGACCAGTGCCGGGTCAAGGTCGCCACGCACCGTCCAGTTGTAGTCGAAGTAGGTCGGGGTGGTCTGGTAGACGCGCACCTTTCTGGTGTCGACCTTGCCCTCGGCGGCCAGTTTTTCCCAGACCGAGGCGTTCAGCACGCCGGCATCCACCCGCCCGGATTCGACCCAGGCCACGGTGGCGTCATGCGCCCCGGAGAAGCCGATGCGGCTGAAGTGGCTGTCGGCGTCGATGCCTTCCTGCTGCAGGAAGTAGCGCGGCATCAAGTGCCCGGAGGTGGAGGATACCGAGCCGAAGGCAAAGCTCTTGCCCTTCAGGTCGGCATGGCTGTTGATGGCCGGATCGGCGGTGATAAAGGTGCTGGTGAATACCTCGTCCTGCTCGCGCTGCACCAGCGGAATCGCATCGCCGGTGCGCAGGCGCGCCTGCACAAAGGTAAAGCCGCCCAGCCAGGCCAGATCCAGGCGCTTGGCGCCGAGGGCTTCAACCACGCCGGCGTAATCGGATACCGGCTGGAACTGCACGGTCATGCCCAGTTCCTGTTCCAGGTATTCGCCCAGCGGCTTGAACTTGCGCAGCAGTTCGGTCGGCGCTTCATCGGGGATCGCCGAGACACGCAGCACGTCCTGGGCCTGGGCAGTGGAAAACAGGGTGGCAACAGACAGGCAGACGCCAGCCAGCACGGCCAGCGGTCGTTTGATCATCGACATGTGATTTCTCCGGTTCAATAGCGGATGACTACCGGGCGGGTGTCGAAGCCGCCCGGTGCGTGGCGCAAGTTTACTGCCGAGCCGGGTGGATGTCATGCCGCCCTCGCCATCCTTGGCAGTCTGTTGGCACAATTGCGGCATTGTTAGGATTCTGAACCGGAGTCATGCCATGCCTTGGCCTATCGCTGCCAATCTGTCCATGCTGTTTGCTGAGATGCCCTTGCCAGAGCGTTCTATGGCGGCGGCTGAGGCGGGGTTTGACGGGGTGGAAATCCAGTTCCCCTATGAATTGCCGGCTCAGGCATTACGCCAGGCGCTGGATCACTGTGGTTTGCCGCTGGTGCTGATGAATCTGCCGGCGGCAGATCTGATGCAGGGTGGTCCGGGGCTGGGGGGCGTGCCGGATCGTGCTGCCGAGTTCGAACAGGCGCTGCAGCAGGCGCTGCGCTATGCCGAGCTGTTGCGGCCGCTGCGGGTCAATCTGTTGCCCGGGCGGCTTGCCGAAGGGGTGCTCCGCGAGCAGGCACTGGAGTGTCTGGCCGGGCGTTTGCGACAAACCGCCGAGGCCTTTGCCGGGCTGGGTATCGGGGTGGTCTGTGAGGCGATCAACCGGTATGACATGCCAGGCTTTCTGGTGGCCGGTTCGCAGGAGCTGGATGAGCTGCTGCAGCGGGTTGGCGATGCGCGTGTGCAGGCGCAGCTGGATCTCTACCATATGGCACGCATGGGCGAGCGGTTGCCGGACAGCATTGCCCGGCTGGCCGGGCGCATCGGCCATGTGCAGTTTGCCGATTGCCCCGGTCGTGGTGAGCCGGGCAGCGGGTCGCTGGATTTTGCAGGTGCCTGCGCGGCCCTGCGTGCTGCCGGCTATCAGGGCTGGCTGGCGGCAGAGTACCGGCCTTCCGGGCCAGGGCACCAGCCGCCGGTGCCGCTGATCAGGCAGTGGGCGAAACCCTGAGGCCAACCCCGCCGTCATTGCGAGGCGCGTAGCGCCGTGGCAATCCAGTCGGTGCCTGGTTTGGGCCAGAAACTAGCCGCCGGCGCCTGCGGGCTTGTACTATTGCCGGTCATCCGCATCACTGCCAACAAGGACAATGTCACCCGCCATGAGTCAATCGACCTACAACGCCGATGCGCTGGAAGTGCTCAGCGGGCTGGACCCGGTGCGCCGGCGGCCCGGCATGTATACCGATACCACCCGTCCCAACCATCTGGCCCAGGAAGTCATCGACAACAGTGTCGACGAGGCGCTGGCCGGGCATGCGCGGCAGATTACTGTGGTGCTGCACGCGGACAACGCGCTGGAAGTCACTGATGACGGGCGCGGCATGCCGGTGGACATGCATGCCGAAGAGGGCGTGTCCGGGGTTGAGCTGATCCTTACCCGGCTGCATGCCGGCGGCAAGTTCTCCAACAAGAACTACCAGTTCTCCGGCGGTTTGCACGGTGTCGGTATCTCGGTGGTGAACGCCCTGTCGCTGCGCGTCGAGGTACGCGTTCGCCGCGATGGCAATGAATACGCCATGGCCTTCGAGAATGGCGACAAGGTCAGCGAGCTGGAGGTGGTCGGCAGCGTTGGCAAGCGCAATACCGGTACCACAGTGAAGTTCTGGCCGGATGCCAGGTACTTTGATTCGGCGAAATTCAGCATCAGCCGGCTCAAGCACCTGCTCAAGGCCAAGGCGGTGCTCTGCCCGGGGCTCAAGGTCGAATTTGATGATCGCCAGAACGGCGAGAAAACCAGCTGGTACTACGAGGACGGACTGCGTGATTACCTGCTGGATGCCTGCAGCGAGTGGCCGAAACTGCCGGAGGAGCCTTTTGTCGGCTCGCTGGCGGCGCGCCAGGAGGCGGTTGACTGGGCGGTGCTGTGGCTGCCCGAGGGCGGCGAACTGGTGCAGGAAAGCTACGTCAACCTGATCCCGACTGCCCAGGGTGGCACCCATGTCAACGGCCTGCGTGCCGGTCTGCTGGAGGCGATCCGCGAGTTTTGCGAATTCCGTAACCTGCTGCCGCGCGGGGTCAAGCTGGCGCCCGAGGATATCTGGGAGCGCGTCAGCTATGTGCTGTCGCTGAAAATGGCCGAGGCGCAGTTTTCCGGCCAGACCAAGGAACGCCTGTCGTCCCGCGAGTCGGCGGCCTTTGTTTCCGGGGTGGTCAAGGATGCCTTCAGTCTGTGGCTGAACCAGCATGCCGAGATCGGCCTGCAGATTGCCGAAATGGCCATCAGTCACGCCGGGCGCCGGCTCAAGGCGGGCAAGAAGATCGAGCGCAAGCGCATTACCCAGGGCCCGGCCTTGCCTGGCAAGCTGGCCGATTGCGTGGGGCAGGACACCCGGCGTTCCGAGCTGTTTCTGGTCGAGGGCGACTCGGCCGGTGGCAGCGCGAAGCAGGCACGTGACAAGGAGTTCCAGGCGATAATGCCGCTGCGCGGCAAGATCCTGAATACCTGGGAGGTCGACTCCGGCGAGGTGCTGGGTTCCCAGGAAGTACACGATATTGCGGTGGCGATTGGCGTGGATCCGGGCGGCAATGATCTGGCCCAGTTGCGCTATGGCAAGATTTGTATTCTCGCCGATGCCGACTCCGACGGCCTGCATATCGCCACGCTGCTGTGTGCGCTGTTTGTTCGGCATTTTCGCAGTCTGGTCGAGGCCGGGCATGTGTTTGTTGCCATGCCGCCGCTGTACCGCATCGATATCGGCAAGGATGTCTATTACGCGCTGGATGATGCCGAGAAGCAGGGCGTGCTGGATCGTATCGAGGCCGAAGGCAAGCGCGGCAAGGTGCAGGTGACCCGCTTCAAGGGGCTGGGCGAGATGAATCCGCTGCAGCTGCGCGAGACCACTATGGCCCCGGATACCCGCCGGTTGGTGCAGTTGACGGTGGAGGATGGCGAGGCCACCGAGGCGCTGATGGATATGCTGCTGGCGAAAAAGCGCTCCGGTGACCGCAAGGTCTGGCTGGAAAGCAAGGGTAATCTGGCCGAGACGCTGCTGTGAGGCAGGTGCTGGCGGGTTTGTTGACCGGGCTTGGGGCGCTGTTGTTGTCTGCGGCGGCCGCCGCTTTCGAGCGCGCGCCGGAGCTGCGCTTGCTGCAGGCCCTGCCGGTGGAGGGCATGGCCAAGGGTAATCTGTCCGGGCTGACCCTGTGTCAGGGGCGCTGGCTGGCGGTCTCCGACCGTGAGGATGACCGGCTGTTCGAGCTGCTGCCGGGCGAACAGGCCTGGCAGGCCACGCCTGAGCTGTTCAGTGTGCCAGCCGAACACAATTCACCCTTGCCGCTGCCGTTGCTGGCCGGCGCCTGGCTGCGCGGTCTGCGCAGCGGTTCGATGGATTTTGAGGCGATCAGCTGTGATGCCGAGGGCAACCGTTATCTGGCCAGCGAAAGTCTGCTGGCGGTACTCAAGTTGCCGCCGCTAGCCAGTGAGGGCACGCCGCGCTGGCTGGATCTTGACCCGGCACTGTATGCCGAGGGCGAGGCGCGCGGACTGTGGCAACAGGCCAATGCGCTGGTCGAGGGCGTGGCGGTGAGCAGCGACGGCCAGCAGCTGTGGCTGGCTGCCGAGCGACTGTCGCGCGGGTTGTTGATGCTGGAGCGGCAGGACGATGGCTGGCGCTGTCCGATCGGTGGCTGCGTGCTGTTGGCCGAACGTCGCTATCTGCCCACTGAGCCCTTCGGTCCCGGGGTGCTGGACCGTGAACTGATGCCGCTGGACTTTTCTGCGCTGGTCTACTGGAAGGGTCGGTTGTGGACGCTGGAGCGCAATGCCCACCAAGTCTGCCGCCGGCATCCAGTATCGGCCCAGCGCGAGCGCTGCTGGTCATTTGCTACTTCTTTGCTGGCCGAGCCGCACCTGTACCCGAATGCCCGTTTCGGCCTGGCCGAGGCGCTGCATATTGATGAGGACGGCATTTTTCTGGGTATCGACAACAACGGCCGTGCGCGCGCCGATGGCGATAGCCGACCCTGGTTGTACCGCTTCGCCCTGCCGGAAGACTGGCAGCAGGGTTACCGGCCGTGAGCCAGCCGGCGAGCAATCGACGTGTCGGGCAGATCATGCTGTTTCTGGCCTGGCTGGCCGGTATGTTCCTCGCCGTGCAGTGGTTTTCCGGCGTCGAACAGCGCCAGCGCAATCCGAACATGCAGGTTGACTCGCTGCGCCAGAACGAGGTGATCGAGGTGCGCCTGCGTGCCAATCGCCAGGGACATTATCTGGCCAGCGGGCTGATCAACGGCCAGCCGGTGACCTTTTTGCTGGATACCGGGGCGACCTTTGTCGCCGTACCGGCCAGTCTGGGTCCGGCGCTGGGTTTGCAGCCGGGGCGTCGCACGCTGGTGAATACCGCGAACGGCCAGACTGACAGTTTTACCACCCGCATCGATAGCCTGGTGCTGGGTGACATACGTCTGCAAGGTGTGGATGCCGGGCTGGTGCCGGGCATGGCCGGCGACGAGGTGCTGCTGGGCATGAGTGCGCTCAGGCAGCTGGAATTCAGCCAGCAGGGCGGCGAACTGATTCTGCGCCACTGGCGCTGACCGAGGATGAGCATGAGTGACAGTCTGGATCTGAGTCTGGAAGGGGTGGAGCAGCGTTCGCTGGCGTCCTTTACCGAAGAGGCCTACCTCAACTATTCCATGTACGTGATCATGGACCGTGCGCTGCCGCATATCGGTGACGGCCTGAAGCCGGTGCAGCGGCGCATCATCTACGCCATGAGCGAGCTGGGCCTGAGCGCTGCCTCCAAGCACAAGAAGTCGGCGCGCACCGTCGGTGACGTGCTCGGCAAATACCATCCGCACGGTGATTCGGCCTGTTACGAGGCGATGGTGCTGATGGCTCAGCCGTTCTCCTACCGCTATCCGCTGGTGGACGGTCAGGGCAACTGGGGTGCGCCGGATGATCCCAAGTCGTTTGCCGCCATGCGTTATACCGAGGCACGTCTGGCGCGCTACAGCGAAGTGCTGCTCAGCGAGCTGGGGCAGGGCACGGTGGACTGGCAGCCGAACTTCGACGGCACCCTCGACGAGCCGCGGGTTATGCCGGCGCGTCTGCCCAATCTGCTACTCAACGGCACCACCGGGATTGCCGTGGGCATGGCCACCGATGTGCCGCCGCACAACCTGCGTGAGGTGGCGGCGGCCTGTGTGCGCCTGCTGGATGATCCGGGTGTCGGGCTGGATGAGCTGATGGAGCATATCCAGGGGCCGGACTTTCCCACCGAGGCGGAAATCATCACCCCGCGCCAGGACCTGCTGAAACTCTATGCCAGTGGGCGCGGCTCGATCCGTTGCCGCGCAGTGTGGAATCGCGAGGACGGTGACATCGTCATCACCGCGCTGCCGCATCAGGTGTCCGGGGCCAAGGTGCTGGAGCAGATTGCCGGCCAGATGCAGGCGAAGAAGCTGCCGCTGGTGGCGGACCTGCGTGACGAGTCGGACCACGAGAACCCCACCCGTATCGTCATAGTGCCGCGCTCCAATCGCGTCGATCTGGACGAGCTGATGCAGCACCTGTTCGCCACCACCGATCTGGAGAGCAGCTTCCGCGTCAATATGAACGTGATCGGCACCGATGGCCGGCCGGCGGTCAAGGACCTGCGCAGCCTGCTTGGCGAGTGGCTGGGTTTTCGCGTCGGTACCGTACGCCGGCGCCTGCAGTACCGGCTGGACAAGGTGTTGGCGCGTCTGCACCTGTTGGATGGCTTGCTGGTGGCCTTCCTCAATCTGGATGAGGTGATCCAGATCATCCGCAACGAGGAGCATCCGAAAGCCGAACTGATGGCGCGTTTCGCGCTCAGTGAGCTGCAGGCCGACTACATCCTGGATACCCGTTTGCGTCAGCTGGCGCGGCTGGAAGAGATGAAGATCCGTGGCGAGCAGGATGCGCTGGCGCTGGAGCGAGACGAACTGCAGCGCATCCTTGGCGACGAGCAACTGCTGCGCAACAAGGTACGCGACGAACTGATTGCCGATGCCGAGACCTATGGCGATGAGCGCCGTTCACCACTGGTCGAGCGTGCCGAGGCCAAGGCTCTGTCGGAGACCGAGCTGGTGCCCAGTGAGCCGGTTACCGTGGTGCTGTCGGAGAAGGGCTGGGTGCGCTGCGCCAAGGGCCATGAGGTGGATGGCAGCGGGCTGTCCTACAAGGCCGGTGACGGCTTCCTCGCCCAGGCTGCCGGACGTTCAAACCAGCAGGCGGTGTTCCTTGATTCGACCGGGCGCAGTTATTCGCTGGCGGCGCATACGCTGCCGTCTGCGCGCGGGCAGGGCGAGCCGCTGACCGGGCGTCTGGCGCCGCCGGCCGGTGCCGCCTTCGAGCATGTGCTGATGCCGGAGGACAGTCGCCTGTACCTTCTGGCCTCGGATGCCGGCTATGGCTTTGTCGTACAGGGCAGCGATCTGCAGGCAAAGAACAAGAACGGCAAGGCGCTGCTGAGTCTGCCGGAGGGTGGGCGGGTGATGGCGCCTCAGCCGATCAATGATTTGCAGGGCGATCTGCTGGCGGCGTTGTCGAATGAGGGCCGGCTGCTGGTGTTCCCGCTGGCCGAGTTGCCGCAACTGGCCAAGGGCAAGGGCAACAAGATCCTCTCAGTGCCTTCGGCGCGGGTGAAAAGTCGCGAGGAGTTCCTGCTGGCGCTGGCGGTGCTGCCGGCCGGCGCCAATCTGGTATTGAATTCCGGCAAGCGCACCCTGACCCTCAAGCCGGCTGATCTGGAACATTACCGTGGCGAGCGTGGCCGGCGCGGCAACAAGCTGCCGCGCGGCTTCCAGAAGGTCGACGGGCTGGCGGTGGATAACGGCTGAACCCCTGGCGCACGGTCAGCCAACCCCGGCGCACGGCTGCGCCGTGCTGGCCGACTGAAGTCGGCGGTCCCAGAAAGCCGTGCGCACAGGCGGTTCGGTGCTCTTGAGGGTGGCTTACTTGCAGGCAGTCCGGCGGTCACGGGGGCGTGCAGTCTGCCAGTCCTGCGCACGGGCGATGGTCAGGTTTTTGGGACCGCCGACTTTAGTCGGCAAAGCAGCCCGCAGGACTGTCGGGTTTGGGTTTTTGGGATCGCCGAATTCATTCGGCAAAGCAGCCGCAAGGCTGCCGGGGTTCAGTGCACGGTCAGCCAACCCCGGCGCACGGCTGCGCCGTGCTGGCCGACTGAAGTCGGCGGTCCCAGAAAGCCGTGCGCACAGGCGGTTCGGTGCTCTTGAGGGTGGCTTACTTGCAGGCAGTCCGGCGGTCACGGGGGCGTGCAGTCTGCCAGTCCTGCGCACGGGCGATGGTCAGGTTTTTGGGACCGCCGACTTTAGTCGGCAAAGCAGCCCGCAGGACTGTCGGGTTTGGGTTTCTGGGACCGCCGAATTCATTCGGCAAAGCAGCCCGCAGGACTGCCGGGTTTGGGTTTCTGGGACCGCCGAATTCATTCGGCAAAGCAGCCGCAAGGCTGCCGGGGTTCAGTGCACGCTCAGCCAGCCCCGGCGCACGGCTGCGCCGTGCTGGCCGACTGAAGTCGGCGGTCCCAGAGGGCCGTGCTCGTAGGCGGTTCGGTGCTCTTGAGGGTGGCTTACTTGCAGGCAGTTCGGTGCTCTTGAGGGTTTTGTCGATGTGGGTATATTGCCGTGCCACGGCGCCGGGAGCAGAATGTGCGCCCGTCCAATGTCTGTAACAGGCCAGAACATGCCAAGAGCATCCGAACTGAAGAAAGGCCAGATCGTCCAGGTCAACGGCCAGCCGCATATCGTTTCGCAGATCGAGGTGAAAAGCCCGTCCTCGCGCAGCGGCACCACCCTGTACAAGGTGCGTTTCAACCATGTGCAGACCAAGCAGAAGGTCGATCAGAGCCTGACCGGGGATGACCTGCTGACGCTGGTGGATTTCCAGAAGCGTTCGGTCAACTTCCTCTATCAGGATGCCGACGGTTATACCTTCATGGATAATGAGGATTACAGCCAATTCACCCTGGGTGCCGAGCAGCTGGAAGAGCAGTTGCCCTATATGCACGAGGGGATTCAGGGGCTGTACGGCCTGCTGGTGGAGGGCGATCTGGTTGGTGTTGAGCTGCCGGCCTCGGTGGAAATGCCTATCGAGGAAACCCCGCCGGCAATCAAGGGCTCCTCCGCCAGCGCCCGCACCAAGACCGCGCACTTTGCCACCGGCCTGGAAATCCAGATTCCCGAGTATCTGGAAACCGGCGAGGTGGTGCGCGTGAATACCGAGACCGGCAAGTTTATGTCACGCGCCTGAGGGCGGAGCAGAGGCGTCATTGCGAAGGCCGTCAGGCCTGAAGCAGTCCATGCGGGCTGGAGACTGGCTCAGCCCTCGCCATGTTGCGCCAACGCCCATTGCACGTGTTCTCGCACCAGCGGGTCGGGGTGGTCGCGCTGGCTGCGCAGGGCTTCGATCACCGGGATGCTGCTGTGCGCGTTGCCCAGGCCGACGGCCAGGTTACGCAGCCAGCGCTGGTAGCCGATGCGACGGATTGGTGAGCCTTCGGTGCGGCTGAGGAATTCTTCCTCGCTCCAGCGAAACAGACTGACCAGGTCTGCCTGATCCAGCTGGTGACGCGGGCTGAAGTCGGTTTCCGCGCTCGGCTTGGCGAAGCGGTTCCACGGGCACACCAGCTGGCAGTCATCGCAGCCAAATACCCGGTTGCCCATCGGTTTGCGCAGATCTTCGGGGATGCTGCCCTTCAGCTCTATGGTCAGGTAGGAAATGCAGCGCCGCGCATCCAGTACATGCGGGCCGATAAAGGCATCGGTCGGGCAGCGGGTCAGGCAGGCCTCGCAGCGGCCACAGTGGTTGCTGTTGTCCGGGGTGTCCAGTGGCAGCGGCAGATCGGTAAACAGCTCGCCAAGGAAAAAGTAGCTGCCGGCCTTGCGGTTGATCAGCATGGTGTTTTTGCCGACCCAGCCAAGCCCGGCACGACTGGCCAGTGCGCGTTCCATCACAGGGGCACTGTCGACAAAGGCGCGGTAGCCGAATGGGCCGATCAGCTGCTGGATCTGCTCGGCCAGCTGCTGTAGTCGCCTGCGCATCATTTTGTGGTAGTCGCGGCCCAGCGCGTAGCGGGATATATAGGCGCTGTCCGGTTCCGACAGACGCTGGGCCATGCGCGTGTCGCCCGGCAGGTAATCCAGCCGCACGCTGATGACCCGCAGGGTGCCGGGAACCAGTTCCTCGGGCCGGGTGCGCTTGCTGCCGTGGCTGGCCATCCATTCCATTTCACCATGCAGTCCGGCATCCAGCCACTGCTGTAGCCGCTGTTCGTGATCGCCCAGGTCGACATCACTGATGCCGACCTGCTGGAAGCCCAATTCACTGGCGATGCGCCGTATCTGTTCGGCCAGTTGCTGCGGATCTTTGCTGGAATCGCTCATATCGGTGTGCTGGCCGGTTGCATGCAAAGCCGCTTGGCGGCAGTCTGTGGACAGGATGGCGCTATGGACACATCCTGCAGGAGGGGTGTCCGGCGCATTGTGCCAGAAGCGAAACACATGGTAACCCGCAATGTCGGACAGGCTACCCGTCGAGTTGTACACTGCCGCGCAAACCCGTGCGCTGGATGCGGCAATCATTCAGGCCGGCACTCCCGGCTTCGAGCTGATGCAGCGTGCCGCCCGCGCGGGCTGGCGGGCACTGCAGCAGCACTGGCCGCAGCACCGGCAAATTACTGTGCTCTGCGGCGGTGGCAACAACGGCGGTGATGGTTATCTGATCGCCCGGCTGGCGCAGCAGGCCGGCTGGCAGGTCGAGGTGCTGACGCTGGTGGAGCCGCAACGGCTGCAGGGCGATGCGGCGCTGGCCTGGCAGGCGGCGCGGGAGGCCGGTGTGCCGATTCGCCCCTGGCAGGCTGCAACAGCATTGCACGGCGTAGTGGTTGATGCCCTGCTGGGTACTGGCCTGCAGGGTGAGGTGCGCAGTCCCTGGCGCGAGGCAATTGAAGCGATCAATGCCAGTGGCCTGCCGGTGCTGGCGGTGGACATTCCCAGCGGTCTGGATGCCGATCGCGGCTGTGTGCTCGGGGTGGCGGTGCGGGCTGAGGTAACCGTGAGTTTTGTCGGGCTTAAACCGGGTCTGCTGACCGGTGCCGGGCCGGATTTGTCGGGTGAATTGCAGTTTGCTGCGTTGGCTGAGGCGCCGGCGGCTGCCGTGCAGCCCTGGGGTCGGCGTTTGACTATGGATGAATGCCTTGGCTGGCTGCCACTGCGCCGGCCCAGTGCACACAAGGGCTTGTTTGGTCATCTGCTGCTGATTGGTGGCGAGCATGGCATGGGTGGCGCCGTGGCGCTGGCCGCCGAGGCGGCGCTGCGCAGTGGCGCGGGTCGTGTCAGTGTGCTGACCCGTACCCGGCATGTGGCGGGACTTTTGGCGCGCTGCCCGGAGGTGATGGTGCATGCCTGGGAGGGCGATACGCCACTGCCGGCGTTGCTTGAGCAGGCTGATTGCGTGGCCGTGGGGCCGGGGCTGGGGCAGGGCGACTGGGGCCGGCAACTGTTGCAGGCGGTGCTGGCGCTGGATTGTCCGCGCTTGCTGGATGCCGACGCGCTGAATCTGCTGGCTCAGTCACCGGGGTTATTGGGAACAAGCTGCCTGATCACTCCGCATCCGGCCGAGGCCGGGCGGCTGCTGGGGGTTGCCACAGGCGCTGTGCAGGCGGATCGCCCGCAGGCACTGCAGCAACTGCAGCAGCGTTATGGCTGTGCGGTGGTGCTGAAGGGCGCCGGCTCGCTGGTCGGCAGTCCGGACAGCGGGCCCTGGCTGTGCAGTGACGGCAATCCGGGCATGGCGGTGGCTGGGATGGGCGATGTGCTGAGCGGTATCTGTGCCGCGCTGCTGGCGCAGGGATTGACGGCGGGGCAGGCGGCAGCGCTGGGCGTGTTGCTGCATGCGCAGGCGGGTGACCGGATAGCTATGCGCCATGGACGGGTTGGAATGCTGGCCGGCGATCTGCTGTCGGTAGTGCGGGACATTATCAACCAACGGGAACAACAGGCGTGACTCTGGAACTTGAAGTGCTCGATGAAAGCGCCATGCAGGCGCTCGGTGGACAACTGGGCGAGGCCCTTGGCTGGCGTGGCAGTATCTGGCTGGAGGGTGATCTGGGCGCTGGCAAGACCACTTTCAGTCGCGGCCTGATCCGTGCTGCCGGACATGTCGGTGCGGTGAAGAGTCCGACCTTTACCCTGGTCGAGCCCTATAGCCTGGCAACCGGCGATATCTACCATTTCGACCTGTACCGGCTGGCCGATCCGGAGGAGCTGGAGTTTCTCGGGATCCGCGATTATTTCACTGAGAACAGTTTGTGCCTGGTGGAATGGCCTGACAAGGGTGCGGGTATTTTGCCAAGCCCCGATCTGCAGATTACCATAGCCACACAAGGCTCCGGCCGCCGCCTGCACATCAGTGCCGGCAGCAGTGCCGGACAGACCGCGTGCAAACGGCTGCAGGGTGAGGCATGAAGGGATCTAAGGGGATTGGCATGCGACTGTCGCTGGTAGCACTGGTCTGGTTGAGCATGCTGCTGGTGCCGGCGTTGCAGGCGGCGGAAGTCAACAATGTGCGGCTGTGGCGGGCTCCGGACAACACCCGTCTGGTGTTTGATCTGACCGGGCCAGCCGACCACAGCCTGTTTACCCTGTCGAGCCCCGAACGGATTGTCATCGACATCAACAATGCCCGCTTCACCGCCGATACCCGCGCCCTGGCGCTGGACAATACTCCGCTGACCGGCGTGCGCTCGGCCCCGCGCGGCGATGGCGATCGCGATTTGCGGGTGGTGCTGGATCTGAACAAGGCCGTCAATCCGCGCAGCTTTACTCTGGCGCCAAACCAGCAGTACGGCCATCGTCTGGTCATCGACCTGTATGACCAGGAGCCGCCAGCCCCCACCGCCAACCTGCAGACACCGCCCACGCCCAGCGCCTCGCCGCTGCCGCAGCAACCGGCGCGCACGGCCAGCACAGGCCAGCGCGATATCGTGGTGGCGCTGGATGCAGGGCATGGTGGCGAGGATCCGGGTGCCATCGGGTTCAAGGGCGCACGGGAAAAGGATGTGGTGCTGCAGATATCCCGTGATCTGAAGGCGCTGATCGATGCCGAGCCGGGTTTCCGTGCCGAACTGGTGCGTACCGGTGATTACTTCATTCCGCTGCGCCGGCGCACCGAGATAGCCCGCAAGCACAATGCTGATCTGTTTGTCTCTATCCACGCCGATGCCTTTACCCGCACCAGCGCTTTCGGGGCTTCGGTATTCGCGCTGTCGGACCGGGGTGCTACCTCGGAAACCGCGCGCCTGCTGGCGGACCGGGAAAACCGCTCTGACCTGATTGGCGGGGTTGGCGGTGTCAGTCTGGATAATCGCGATCAGGTATTGGCCAGTGTGCTGCTGGATCTGTCGATGACCGCAACGCTGGCGGCCAGTCTGGATGTTGGCCAGCAGGTGCTCAATTCGATCGGCAAGATCACCCCGCTGCACAAACGGCGCGTGGAACAGGCCGGCTTTATGGTGCTGAAATCTCCTGATATTCCGTCGATTCTGGTGGAAACCGGGTTTATCTCGAATCCCGGCGAGGCGCAGAAGCTGGTGACTCGCAGCCACCAGCAGGCATTGGCGCGTGCCATGCACGCGGGCATTCGCGACTACTTCCAGCGCAACCCGCCGCCCGGTACCCGTTTGGCTGCACTGCGTGACAGTGGCCAGTTGAAGGCCAGTGCCCCCGGCGAGCATCTGGTGGCACGTGGCGATACCCTGTCGCTGATCGCCACACGCTACAACGTTTCGCTGGCCAGCCTGCGTCAGGCCAACAATCTGCGCAACGACAGTATTCGTGTCGGTCAGGTACTGAAGATTCCGCCATCCAGCATGCTGGTGCAGAACTGAAGGCCGGTTTGGCCATTGCATTACGAGGATTCATGCCGAAGATTCATTTGCTCAGCCCGCGGCTGGCCAACCAGATTGCCGCCGGTGAGGTGGTTGAGCGTCCCGCCTCGGTGATCAAGGAGTTGCTGGAAAACAGCCTGGATGCTGGTGCTACCCGTATCGATATCGATGTCGAGGAAGGCGGTGTCAAGCTGTTGCGGGTGCGCGATGATGGCTGCGGTATTGATCCGGACGACCTGCCGCTGGCGTTGTCGCGCCACGCCACCAGCAAGATTGTCGAGCTGGATGACCTGGAACGGGTCGCCACTCTGGGCTTTCGTGGCGAGGCGCTGGCTTCGGTCAGTTCGGTATCGCGACTGACCCTGACCTCGGCCATCGAAGGCGCCGAGCAGGCCTGGCAGGTGGAAACCGAGGGCCGCGACATGCAGCCACGGGTGCAGCCGGCGGCGCATCCGCGTGGCACCACGGTGGAAGTGCGTGACCTGTTTTTCAATACCCCGGCCCGCCGCAAGTTCCTGCGTACCGAGAAGACCGAGTTTTCCCATCTGGAGGAAGTGGTCAAACGGCTGGCGCTGTCGCGTTTTGATGTGGCCTTCAACCTGCGTCACAACGGCAAGCCGGTGCTGGCGCTGCGCGCCGCGCAGAGCGAGGCTGAGGCGCGGCGACGGGTAGCCAGTGTCTGTGGCCCGGCGTTTGTCGAGCAGTCCCTGCAAATCGACAGCGAGCGCGGCGGGCTGCGTCTGTGGGGCTGGGTTGGACTGCCGACCTTTTCTCGCAGTCAGGCTGATCTGCAGTATTTCTATGTGAATGGCCGGCTGATCCGCGACAAGCTGGTGGCCCATGCGGTGCGCCAGGCCTACCGTGATGTGCTGTACAACGGCCGGCATCCAACCTTTGTGCTGTTTATGGAGCTGGACCCGGCGGTGGTTGACGTGAATGTGCACCCGACCAAGCATGAGGTGCGCTTCCGTGACAGCCGTATGGTGCACGATTTTCTGTTCAGTACCCTGCACCGGGCGTTGGCCGAGCAGCGCCCGGGTGACAGTCCGGCGCCGGCCCAAACCACTGTGCCGGAATTAATAACGGCGCGCCCGGGCGGGCTGGCAGCGGGTGAATTTGCCGGGCAGCAGCCCATCGCCCTGGATAGCGGTGCCGGCAGCCAATGGTCGAACTGGACGCCACCCGAGCGGCCTGCCGCTGGCGAGGTCAGCCAGCAGTTGCAGGGGCTGCGCCAGCTGTATGCCGAGCCAGTGCCGAGCCAGCCGCTGCCGGTCAGCGAGCCGGGCGAGATACCGCCGCTGGGCTATGCGCTGGCCCAGCTGCATGGTGTCTACATTCTGGCGGAGAACGCCGAGGGGCTGGTGCTGGTGGATATGCATGCGGCCCACGAGCGGGTCACCTATGAGCGGCTGAAGCAGGCGATGGATAGCGAGGGGCTGCGCAGTCAGCCGCTGCTGGTGCCGGAGTCCATGGCCCTGAGCCAGCGTGAGGCCGACTGCGCCGATGAGCATGCCGACTGGTTTGCCCGTTTGGGCTTCGAGTTGCAGCGCATGGGGCCGGAAAGCCTGGCGATCCGCGAGATTCCGTCCTTGCTGCGCCAGGCGGATGCCGCGCAGCTGGTGCGCGATGTGCTGGCGGATCTGCTGGAGTACGGTAGCAGCGACCGTATTCAGGCCCATCGCAACGAGCTGCTGGCGACCATGGCCTGCCATGGTGCGGTGCGTGCCAACCGGCGCCTGACCCTGACTGAAATGAATGCCCTGCTGCGCGACATGGAAGCCACCGAGCGCAGCGGCCAATGCAATCATGGTCGTCCGACCTGGACCCGGCTCAGCCTGGCCGAGCTGGACCGACTGTTCCTGCGCGGGCGCTGAGGCATGGACGCGGATCTGCAGCCCACGGCGAAGCCACCGGTGATATGCCTGATGGGGCCAACTGCCGCCGGCAAGACCGATCTGGCGTTGTATCTGGCCGAACGTTTGCCCTGTGAGCTGATCAGTGTCGATTCGGCGCTGGTCTATCGGGGTATGGATATTGGCACTGCCAAGCCGGATGCGGCCACCTTGCAGGCTTTTCCGCACCATTTGGTAGATATTCTCGATCCCGCCGAGGCCTATTCGGCGGCGCGTTTTGTCAGTGATGTCGAGCCGCTGATCAGTGATATTCACCGGCGTGGACGCATCCCGCTGCTGGTTGGCGGCACCATGCTCTACTATCGGGCCTGGTCGGCCGGGCTGGCGAGCATGCCGGCGGCCGATCAGGCCCTGCGTGCCAGTCTCGAGTTGCGCGCGGCGCAGCAGGGCTGGCCGGCTCTGCATGCGGAGCTGGCGGCAGTCGACCCGGAGGCGGCGGCACGTATCCATCCGAACGACCCGCAACGCATCCAGCGCGCATTGGAGGTCTATCTGCTCAGTGGTCGGCCGCTGAGCGTCTGGCACGCGCTGCAGCGCGAGGAAAATGTTTCGGTGGGCACAGGCGACGGCGGCAATTTGCCGTATACTGTGCGCTGGTTGGCGATAGCGCCAAATGAGCGTCAGGTGCTGCATCAGCGGATTGCCCAGCGTTTTTCGCTGATGATCGAGCAGGGATTTGTTGACGAAGTCGAGCGTTTGTATGCCCGTGGCGATCTGCATCCGGGGCTTCCATCCATTCGCGCAGTGGGTTACCGGCAGGTATGGGATTATTTGCAGGGGAACCTCTCGCACGAGGCGATGGTCGAACGGGGCGTGATTGCCACCCGGCAGCTGGCCAAGCGGCAGTTCACCTGGCTGCGCGGCTGGCTTGCGCCTGTCGACTGGCTCGACAGTCTGGACTCGCGGCGCTTTGACAACGCCTTGAAAGCGCTGACGGATATCACCATATAGACGGAGTCGGGGCAGTACCAGTCGCGGATGGCGAAGAGTGGATTGGCTGCTATGCTCTGTGCGAGCAAAACAATTTAATGCGGGTTACCGCGTCCATTAAGGAGTGAGGCAATGTCAAAAGGGCATTCTCTACAAGACCCTTACCTGAACGTTCTGCGCAAGGAACGTGTCCCGGTATCCATTTATCTGGTCAACGGCATCAAGCTGCAGGGCCAGATCGAGTCTTTCGACCAGTTTGTCATTCTGCTGAAGAATACTGTCAGCCAGATGGTCTACAAGCATGCCATTTCCACCGTGGTTCCCGGTCGCCCAGTGCGTCTGCCGGCACAACCTGGTGAAGAAGACGAGGCACCCGACGCCTGATGATGGAGGCCTGATTGTTTTTCGAGCGCCATGAAGGAGGTGAGCGGGCACTGCTGGTTCACCTCGAAGGGCTGGACGAGCAGACGCGTGAAGATGCTGACGAGTTCCTCGAACTGGTTCGTTCAGCCGGTGCCGATGTCGCCGGCTTTGTCACTGTCACCCGCCATCATGCCAGTCCCAGGTTCCTGATCGGGGCCGGAAAGGTTGAGGAGCTGGCTGCCCTGGTGGCGGCCGAGCAGGCCGATGTGGTGATCTTCAACCACACCCTGACGCCCAGTCAGGAGCGCAACCTCGAGCGCGAGTTCAAGTGCCGGGTGATTGACCGTACCGGCTTGATCCTCGATATTTTTGCCCAGCGTGCACGCACCCATGAGGGCAAGCTGCAGGTCGAACTGGCCCAGCTTGAGCATCTGAGCACCCGTCTGGTACGTGGCTGGACTCACCTTGAGCGGCAGAAGGGCGGTATTGGTCTGCGCGGTCCGGGGGAAACCCAGTTGGAAACCGACCGCCGCTTGTTGCGTGCACGGATCAAGCAGATCACCAAGCGACTCGAGAAAGTCCGCAGCCAGCGTGAGCAGGCGCGACGCGGTCGCCGCCGGGCGGAAATTCCGGTGGTGTCGCTGGTCGGTTATACCAACGCCGGCAAGTCGACCCTGTTTAATCGCCTGACCGAGTCGGCGGTGTATGCCGCCGATCAGCTGTTTGCCACCCTTGACCCGACCCTGCGGCGTATTGAGCTGCCTGACATAGGTCCGGTGATTGTCGCCGATACTGTGGGGTTTATCCGGCATCTGCCGCACAAGCTGGTTGAGGCCTTTCGTGCCACGCTGGAGGAATCCAGTCAGGCCGATCTGCTACTGCATGTGGTGGATGCCGCTGATCCCGAGCGTCAGGCGAATATCGAACAGGTGCATCTGGTGTTGGGTGAAATCGGTGCCGACCAGTTACCGATGCTGGATGTCTACAACAAGATTGACCTGCTCGAGGCTGTCGAGCCGAATGTTCAGTCCGATGAGTCCGGTTGTCCGGAGCGGGTCTGGCTGTCGGCGCAGCAAGGGCAGGGAATGGATTTGCTGGGTCGGGCGATTGCCGAACGGCTTGGCGAGGACATGCTGCAGCAGCAGGTGGTGCTTGGACATGATCAGGGCCGGTTGCGTGCACAGTTCTACGCTGCCGGTGCAGTGCTTGGCGAGGCAATGACCGAGGATGGGCGCCAGCAACTGGAGCTGCGTTTGCCACGTAGCGATTTCAATCGCCTGCTCAAGCGGGCGGGGCTGCAACCCGAGCAATTCCTTGAGCAACATGTTTTGCAATAATGCCTGGCCCGCTCGGTCGCGCGTTATTCGGCAATTGCGGTAGGATGGCAGCATCTTTTTTGCCGATCGGCAAATGTGAGTCAATCAACAACGGAGAAGGCTATGGCCTGGAACGAGCCTGGTGGCGGCAATAATTCGAACAACCAGGACCCCTGGGGAGGCGGCGGTGGCGGTAAGCGCGGCGGCGGCAATCAGGGACCACCGGACCTGGACGAGGCCCTGCGCAAACTGCAGGACAATCTGAACAAGATGTTCGGTGGCGGCAAGCGCCGCAACGATAACGGTGGGCCGCGCAATATCGGCGGCGGTGCGGGCATTCCCAAGGGTGTCTGGGGGCTGGGTGGTCTGGCCCTGCTGGTGTTCTGGCTGTTCAACGCCGTGTATATGGTCGACGAGCAGGAGCAGGCAGTGATTCTGCGTTTCGGTGAATACCACCGTACCGTGGAGTCGGGCCTGCATCTGTATCTGCCGCCTATCGAGCGCAAGTTCCAGCGTAATGTGACCCAGGTGCGTTCCTACCGTCAGGCGGGCCAGATGCTCACCGAGGACGAGAACATCGTCGAGGTGCCGCTGGCGGTGCAATACCGTATTTCCAACCTGGAGAACTTCGTGCTGAAGGTCGAGGACCCGGAAACCAGTCTGCGCCATGCCACCGAGAGTGCCCTGCGGCATGTGGTGGGTTCCACCTCGATGCACCAGGTGCTGACCGAGGGGCGTGAGCAGATGGGTGTCGAGGTGACCGAGCGTCTGCAGCGTTACCTGGATCTGTACAACACCGGGATTACCGTGGTGCAGGTCAATATCGAAAGCGCCCAGGCCCCGGGTGAGGTGCAGGATGCCTTCGATGATGTGATCCGTGCCCGTGAGGACGAGGTGCGTGAGCGCAATCAGGCGGAAGCCTACGCCAACAGCGTGATTCCGGAAGCCCGCGGTCAGGCCCAGCGCCTGCTGGAAGAGGCCAATGGTTACCGCGACGAGGTGGTGGCGCGGGCGATGGGTGAAGCTCAACGCTTCAACTTGCTGGTCGAGCAGTACCAGTTGGCGCCTGGGGTGATGCGCGAGCGTATGTATATCGAGACGCTGCAGGAAGTGCTGAGCAATACCAGCAAGATCATGGTCTCCGGTGGTGAGGGCAACAATAACCTGCTGTATTTGCCGCTGGACAAGCTGATGCAGCAGTCGGGCGCGCCTGCGGCTGGCGGCAGCTCTGCTACTGCGGGAACTTCCGGCGATGCTCTGGGGCGCCTGCCGGCCCAGCTGCAATCACGTGATCTGCGTTCGAGGGAGAGCCGCTGATGAGCAACAAGATGGTTTTCGGGTTGATCGTGGCGCTGGTGGCGTTGGCGGTCGGATGGAATTCGTTTTACGTGGTCAGCCAGACAGAACGCGGCATAGTGCTGCAGTTCGGTCGGGTGGTGAAGGATGATGTGCCGCCGGGGCTGCACTTCAAGTTGCCCTTTGTGCAGGAAGTCCGGCTGTTTGATGGTCGCTTGCTGACCCTGGATACCGCGACCCAGCGTTACCTGACGCTGGAAAAGAAGGCGTTGATGGTGGATTCCTACGCCAAATGGCGTATCGCCAATGTGCAGCGCTTCTACACCGCCACTTCGGGCTTGCGCAGCATTGCCGAGGAACGCCTGTCGCGCCAGCTGGAGTCCGGCCTGCGCAACGAGGTGGCGCGGCGTACCCTGCATGAGGTGGTATCCGGTGAGCGTGATCAGTTGATGGCTGACATAACCGCCACTCTGGATGCCAGCGCGCAGCGTGAGCTGGGTATTGAGGTGCTGGATGTGCGGGTCAAGGCCATCGACCTACCGCGTGAGGTGAACCGCAGCGTATTCGAGCGGATGAGTACCGAGCGTGAGCGTGAGGCGCGCGAGCATCGCGCCAAGGGTCGTGAGCTGGGCGAGGGTATCCGTGCCGATGCTGATCGCCAGCAGCGGGTGATTCTGGCCGAGGCGTTCCGTGAGGCCGAGGAGATTCGCGGTGACGGTGACGCGGCCGCAGCTGCCATTTATGCCGAGGCCTATAACAAGGAGCCGGAGTTCTACTCCTTCTACCGCAGCCTGCAGGCCTATCGCGAGAGCTTTACCAGCAAGTCGGATGTGCTGGTGCTGGATCCGCAGAGCGACTTCTTCCGCTACCTGCAAAATCGCAGCAACTGATCTGTCCGCCGTTCGGCTGAGCCGCTGGCAAAGCGGCTTTGGCCGACGGAAAAACGTGTTACACTTGCGCAGCCGGGAGGAATCCCGGCTTTTTTGTGACTGCTGCCGGCTGTAAGTCGGCAGCATGGCTGCGGGGGCCGCATGTGGCAGGAACTGGCAATTGCCGTCTGTCTGTTGCTGGTGCTGGAGGGGCTGATGCCCTTTCTTGCGCCGCGATACTGGAAACGCATGCTGGCGAGCGTCGCCGCCATGGATGAACGCAGCCTGCGCGTGGCCGGGCTGATCGCCATGCTGACGGGTACCGGCCTGCTGTACCTGATCCGCTGAGCGTGCCATCACCATAGACAAGGTAGTGTTATGCCGACTGTAGACCGCTGGCTGTTGCCGGATGGGATTGACGAGGTGCTGCCAGCCGAGGCCGCGCGTATCGAATCCGCCCGACGCCGGTTGCTGGACCTGTTCTCCGCCTGGGGCTATGACCTGGTCATCACCCCGCATATCGAATACCTCGAATCCCTGCTGACCGGCACCGGACATGATCTGCAACTGCAGACTTTCCAGGTAATCGATCAGCTGTCCGGGCGCATGCTCGGATTGCGTGCCGATATCACGCCACAGGTGGCGCGGATTGACGCCCATACGCTCAAGCGTGATGAACCCAGCCGTCTTTGTTACTGCGGCAGTGTGTTGCATACCCGTCCGCGTCCGCTGTCAACTGCGCGCAGCCTGATCCAGTTGGGCGCCGAGCTCTATGGCGATGCCTCCAGTGCCAGCGATATCGAGATCATCAGCCTGATGCTGGAGACTCTGGCAGTGTGCGGCGTGCCGGATGTGCATCTGGATATCGGTCATGTCGGTATTTACCGTGGGCTGGTACAGGCCGCCGGCCTGGATGAGGCCACCGAACAGGCGTTGTTCGATGCCCTGCAGCGCAAGGCACTGGACGAGGTGCAGACGCTGGTTGCCGGTGTAGGCCAGGGACAGATTGCCGCGATGCTCTGCAGTCTGGTGGATCTGGCCGGTGACCGCAGTGTGCTGGATCGTGCCCATGCCTTGCTGGATGGCGCTCCGGAGATGGTGTTGGCAGCGCTGGATGATCTGGCTGAAGTCTCTGCCGCGCTGCAGTCGGCCTATCCACACATTCCGCTGTATTTCGATCTGGGCGAGTTGCGCGGCTACCATTACCACACCGGTATGGTGTTTGCTGCCTTTGTTCCCGGTGCTGGCCAGAGTATTGCCCAGGGCGGCCGCTATGACGAGATCGGTCGTGACTTTGGCCGCGCGCGCCCGGCCACCGGATTTTCCACCGACATGCGACTGCTGGTCGAACGTGGCCACTGCGAATCGCCTGCGCCTGAGAGTATCTGGGCGCCACAGACGACCCAGCCCGGACTGCTGCAGGCTATCCGTGAGTTGCGCGCGCGCGGCGAACGGGTGATTGCTGCGCTGCCGGGCCAGCCCGACAGTGCAGCGGCGATGCATGGCTGCACGCGGATGCTGCGACTGATTGACGGGCACTGGCAGGTGCGTGAACTGAATTCCTGATTGTTGGCCGCAAGGCCGGTTATTTCTCAACGAGGCAAGACACACATGGGCAAGAACGTTGTCATCCTGGGTACCCAGTGGGGCGATGAGGGCAAGGGCAAGATCGTCGATCTGCTGACCGATCAGGTATCGGCAGTAGTGCGTTACCAGGGCGGGCACAATGCTGGTCACACACTGGTGATCGATGGCGAGAAAACCGTGCTGCACCTGATCCCCTCCGGCATCTTGCGCGAGGGCGTGATGTGTTACATCGGCAACGGTGTGGTGCTGTCCCCGGAGGCGCTGCTGAAGGAGCTCAAGCAGCTGGAAGCGCGTGGTGTACCGGTGCGTGAGCGCCTGCGTATCAGTCCGGCCTGTCCGCTGATCCTGCCCTATCATGTGGCGCTGGATCAGGCTCGCGAGAAGGCCCGTGGCGAGGCCAAGATAGGTACCACTGGTCGCGGTATCGGCCCGGCTTACGAGGACAAGGTGGCACGCCGCGGTCTGCGGGTAGCTGATCTGTTCCACCGTGAGCGTTTTGCTGCCAAGCTGGGTGAGGTGCTGGATTACCACAACTTTGCCCTGCAGCATTACTACAAGGTTGACCCGATCGACTTCCAGAAGACGCTGGATGAAGCCATGGAATTTGCTGACTGGCTGCGTCCGCTGATGACCGATGTCACCGCGCGCCTGCATGAACTGCGCCGCGAGGGTGCCAATATCATGTTCGAGGGTGCCCAGGGGTCGCTGCTGGACATCGACCATGGCACCTATCCGTTCGTTACCAGTTCCAACACCACGGCCGGCGGGACTGCCACCGGTTCGGGTTTCGGTCCGCTGTATCTGGATTATGTGCTGGGTATCACCAAGGCCTATACCACCCGCGTGGGTTCCGGTCCCTTCCCCACCGAGCTGTTCGATGAGGTGGGTGCTCGTCTGGCCGAACGCGGTCACGAGTTCGGTTCGACCACCGGGCGTGCGCGCCGTTGCGGCTGGTTCGATGCGGTAATCCTGCGCCGCGCCATCGAGATCAACAGTATCAGCGGTCTGTGTCTGACCAAGCTGGATGTGCTGGACGGTCTGGAAGTGATACGTATCTGCGTCGGTTACCGCAATGCCGATGGTGCGGTGATCGAAGCGCCGACCGATGCCGACAGCTATATCGGCCTGGATCCTGTGTACGAGGAAATGCCCGGCTGGAGCGAGTCGACCCTGGGTGCCCAGACCATGGAGCAACTGCCGGAGAATGCGCGGGCCTATATCCGCCGTATCGAGGCGTTGGTGGGTGCACCTATCGATATCATCTCTACCGGTCCTGACCGTAACGAAACCATCATTCTGCGTCAGATGTTCTGATCTGAATGGTCCAGCAAAAAGGCGCCCGCAGGCGCCTTTTTGCTATGCAGCCTTTGTCTAGCCGCGCCGTTCGCGGTAGAGCTGGTTAATCTGGCGCTCAAGGGCACTTTGCCAGGGCTCGCGCAGGCGTTCGACGCAGCGGACTTCCGGTTGGCTGGCCAGGCGGCGGGTGGCGGCGCGCTGGGCCAGCAGGCTGCTGGCAGCCAGTTCGGCGTCCAGCAGCAGCAGGTTACGGCTGTGCTCCAGCTGGGTAAGGGCTGCTGTGAGTGTTTCATCCTGTTCCAGTGGCAGGCCGGGCTGGTTCATCGGGCTGCTGCCGTGGCCCAACACCAGTTGCAGGTTAAGCGTGATGCCGGTGTCGGCGATTTCGATCTGCAGGTCGTGAGCCAGCACCCGTAGCAACTCGCCACAGCACAGGGCGTGTGTCAGCTCGTCCTGGTTGCAGGTGGCGGCATGGAACAGCAGAACGGCGGTGCCGTCATGCAGTGTGTGCTGCTCACCGCGGTACAGCTGGCAGGCACGTTCCAGATGATGGCGGTAGCGCTCAAGCAGGCCGAGTAGCCGTTCGCGAGAGAGCCTGCGCAGGGCTTCCTGGTTGCCGATACGCACGCAGAGCATGGCAGTGTCGGTGGCAGATTCAATAGCTGCTTCAGGTGTCCCGGCTTCCTGAGAAACATCCTGTGCGGTATCGAACGGTTCGCTCCCGGTGGTTTGCGGTCCGGGTTGGTCCGGTGCGACTGTCTTGGCATCCGGCGGATCGATCGCTTGCAGACCGTCTACTGGTATGTCATCCGCATTCAGTTCGTCGTTTTCCTGTGAATCCGTGTGCAGCACGGGTTCCGGCTCCGGTTGGGGTTCGGGTTCTGGTTCAGGTGGCCCGAAGCGCTGGTTGAGGCGTCTGGCAAGAACACCGAACTCGTCATGTCGTTGCAGCCCGGGAGCTCTGGACTGTTCGGGATCCCAGAGGCCAAGCGCTTCGAGCAGCGATTTCTGGCTCTCGGCCAGACGCCATGCCAGCAACAGGGCTGCTGCCAGCACAATCAGCCATAGCTGGAAGAGTCCCGAAAACAGTAGCTCTGTTGTGCTGCGCCAGGGCTCAGCTGCCAGTGATAGTTGTAACTGCCCAAGGCGGGTGTCGTTGGTATTGATGTCTGCGCTAAAGCGCCCCTTGCCAGGAGGTAGTTGCTCTTCTGACGGGCGCTGGCCAGCTTCGGCAATAATACGCTGCTCGGGGTTGCTGACGCTGGCATGGATGATCAGCGGGTTCTGCTGCCACTGTGCCAGTTGCAGGTTAAGGCTCAGGTGGTCGCCTGCCTTGAGTGGTTCTGCGAGAGTGCCCGCCAGTTGCCGGGCCAGTTGCTGGCCGACAGCGTCGACCTGTCTGGCCTGTTCAGCCGGGGCGCTGAGCATGGCATACCAGAGCAATCCACCAAGCAACATCAGCATGGGCAGCATAACCAGTAGCAATAGACGGCTACGCAGTGTCAGGCTGTGGTTGCGCCAGGCGGCATAGCCGCGCAAATACAGGTTTTCAGTGGGTTCTTCGGGCGGATTCAAGTCGGATTCCGGATTTGGCAATGGGGTGGCGGACTGCAGGCTGGCTCCTTCCATGGTGACAAGGCAAGCGGACTGCGGCATGCGTCGAGTATAGCCATTCGCTGGTGACGACAAAAGCGCCGGCCGGCGTTCGGCCCGATTGCCGGTGCGAGCTGCACAGTCCGTCCGCCAGCGGGTAGAATGCGCTGAATCCGATCTGTTGGAGCCTTGCCTTGAAGGAAATTGTCCTGATCAACATAACCGGGCCGGACCGCCCCGGGCTGACTGCCGCGATTACCGGGGTACTGGCGCGTGCACGGGTGAATATTCTGGATATCGGACAGGCTGTCATCCACGACACCCTGTCGTTCGGCATTCTGGTCGAAATGCCGGACCAGGCCGGTATGTCGGATGTGCTCAAGGATGTGCTGTTCCGTGGTTACGAGTTGGACCAGCAGGTGCGCTTTACGCCGGTGTCGGCAGAGGAGTATCGGCGTTGGGTGACGGGGCAGGGCAAGTCGCGGCATATCGTTACGTTGCTGGCGCGGCGTATTACCGCTGAGCATATTGCCAGGGTGAGTGAGATTACTGCGCGTTTCTCTCTGAATATCGATCATATCGATCGCCTCTCCGGGCGCATTCCGGAAGGGCTGCCGGCCGATCAGGGCAAGGGCTGCGTAGAGTTTTCCGTACGTGGCGAGCCGGCCGATGCAGCGGCGCTGCGCGCAGAATTTTTGGCTATCGGTCAGGAGCTGAACGTCGATATCGCCTTCCAGCAGGACAGCCTGTTCCGTCGTAACCGGCGTCTGGTGGTGTTCGATATGGATTCCACGCTGATTGATGCCGAGGTGATTGATGAGTTGGCCAAGGCTGCTGGCGTTGGTGAGCAGGTGGCGGAAATTACCGAGCGGGCGATGCGTGGCGAGCTGGATTTCAAGGCCAGTTTCCGCGAGCGCATGGCGCTGCTCAAGGGGCTGCCCGAGGATGTGCTGCAGGGGATTGCCGAGTCGCTGCGCCTGACCGAGGGCGCGGAAACCCTGATAGCCCAGTTGCGTCGGCTGGGATACAAGACGGCGATCCTGTCCGGCGGTTTCAGTTATTTTGCCGAGCGGCTGCAGCAACGCCTGGGTATTGATTATGTGTATGCCAATACGCTGGAAATCGTCGATGGCAAACTGACCGGGCGTGCAATCGAGCCGATCGTCGATGGTCAGCGCAAGGCCGATCTGCTGCGCGAACTGGCGGCCCGTGAGGGGATCAGTCTTGAGCAGACCATAGCAGTGGGTGATGGTGCCAATGACCTGCCGATGCTGTCGATTGCCGGGCTGGGGGTGGCTTTCCGCGCCAAGCCGCTGGTCAAACAGTCGGCCAAACAGGCAATTTCTACCCTGGGGCTGGATGGCATTCTCTACCTGCTCGGGTTCCGGGATCGCGATGGTTGCGAGCTGGAACCCGAGTGATCTGACTTATTCGGCGCTGAAGTCGAACGTCATGGTCGGCATCGGGGGTTGCAGGTAGCTGCCCTGGATGTAATTGATGCCGGCCTGCCAGAGCGTGGGCATGGTCGAGGCGCTGTCAACTCCGGGGACTATGCACAGCTTGCCCAGTTTGTGCAGGCTGCTGACCATCTCCTTGAGTGTCTGCACGGCTTCCGGGTTCCCCAGGTCATTGCTGAACGAGCCTTCCAGGCGCAGGTAGTCAGCCTGAACATGCTTGAGCAGCGCGTAGGGATTCAGTGCGCCACCAAAGTCGCGCAGTGACAGGCGGCAATGCAGCGTATGCAGTGCGTCGCTGAAGGCTTTGGCCTGTTTCATGTAGGTGGTGGCGTCGTTTTCACTGAATTGCAAAATCAGGCAGTCCGGTGGCAGGCGGATCTGTTTCAGTTGCTCAGCCAGCCATTGCAGCAGTTGCGGGTCCTGCAGGCTGGAGGCGTTGAGGTTGATCAGCAGGCGGGTGTCGTGCCCCTTGCCACGCTGTACAGCCAGTTCACGCAGGCCGCGCTCCAGCTGCCAGCGGTCAAGCTTGAGTGCCAGCCCCGCCTCGGTGGCGGCTGGCAGGTATTCGCCGGGGGGGACTGCCTTGCCTTCGGCGTTGAGCAGCTCCAAAAAGCATTCGTAGTGTTCGCTGCTGTCACCTTGCAGGCTGACTACCGGCTGGTACATCAGCCGCAGGTTGTCAGTCTCGATTGCATGGCTGATCAGGGCTACCAGATTGCCGCGGCTGGCCTGGCGTGCCAGTTCTTCGACCGGGTCAAATACCTTGAGCCGGTTGCCGCCATCCTGGACACACTGTTCGGACAGGCGCAGTACCCGGTTGATGGCTTCGGCCGGTTGCGGGCAGGTCTCGCTGATGGCGGCAATGCCGATGCTGGCGGTAATCTGTACGGTACGGCCACTGATATCGAAGAGGTGGCCTTCAATCTTTTTGAGCAGTTGTTGAAGTTGCGGCGCTACCCGGTCAGGCTCGCTGTCGGCGACCCACAGGCTGCAGGAGTCGTCGCCGAAACGGGCCAGCAGGGTATTGTCACTGGCCAGTTCGTTGCGTAGCAGCTGAGCCAGATCGGCCAGCAGCAGGTCGGTGCCGCCAAGACCAATGCTGGTCTGCAGGCTGTTGAAATTGTCGATGCTCAGATAGGCGAGGGTGCCAAAGCGGCCCTCGCGAACCACCTGTTCGCTAAGGGTTTCGAGTTTTTCCTGGAAAGCATTGCGGTTGAGCAGTCCGGTAACCAGATCCTGGCTGGCCATCTGGCGCAGCTTTTCCTCGAATTCGGCGCTGGCGGTTTCCTTGCGAATAACGACCTGGGTGCAAGGCTCACTGTCGTAACTGGCCGGTGAGAAGCTCATGCGCATGGCGAATTCCTCGCCGGTGGCGGTCTGACCTTTGCACTGCATTTCGTTATCGCCGCCCCGACTGGCGTAGTCACGCAGGAATCCCTTGAAACCGGCTTGGTCGGCTGCAGCCACCAGGCCGATCATGGGTTCGGCGGCCAGCTCGTCGGCATCTTCGTAGCCGAACAGTTCCAGATAGGCGCGGTTGGCGTAGATGTGCATGCCGTCATGCACGTAGGCGATGGCATCCACCGAGCTGTCCAGCAGCAGCTGGCAACGTTTTTCGGTTTCACGTAATGACTGCTCGGCAATACGGCGCTGGCGGCGGGCTTCAAGACTGGCCAGCTCGCGGTTGACAACCAGTACCAGCAGACTTTCTGCGCTGACCGGAACAGCATCCTGCATACCCTGGCGCAGGGCATCGATCCGGGTTTGTTCGTCGACCGCTTCCGGTAACAAGATAAAGGGGATGTCCCGTGACTGGCGGGCTATCTGGTTGCAGGCGTCGGCTGCACTGATAAAGCTGGTTTGCGGGACGGCAAGACACAGGTCCCAGTTTTGTTGCAGAGACTGCTGCAGGTCATCCACCGAGGTGATGCGGTGGGCACGGGTGGCGTGACCGGCATTGCGCAATACGCTGACCAGTTGCTCAGCATCGTTTTGCGAATCATCGAGGATCAGCAGGCGTATGGTGTTTTTTTCTTTGGCCATGGTGTCCTTCTGCGTGGCGCGTTTCTCTGTTCCCTGGGGGGCTGCAATCTACAGCGACTTCCAAAGTGAGTCAAAGTCGTCATCACCGGCAATTTGCAGGCCACTGCCGGTGGTTTCCTTGCGCGTCTGATCTCCGGGGCTGGCAGACTGTTCTAGTACCTTGTACTCGAATTGGGTGAAGCTTCCGGTGGCGGCCATGCGCGCGGTCAGTTGCATGCGTGTTTCCTGGTTGCCCTGCATCACCATTACCTTGCTGTTTAGCTGGAACGGCATGCGTGGCGTAATCAGGCTGGCAGGGCGATCAATGGCGCGGATTTCCGGCAGCATCAGGGCGCGAAGGTACTGGCTGGGCTCTTCAGTTTTGCGCAGCAGTTTGGCGGCGCAGGGCGTGCAGTGCGGTGCTATCAGTTCAATACCCATTTGTGTGCCGCCGCCGCGAACCTGACGGATCCAGCGTGCTACAGCCAGACTCCAGTCGCTTTCGCCGGCTTCGCGTACGCACAGCAGTTCACCAGCTTGCAGTTGGCGGGGGACTTCGCGCGGCCAGCTCAGGCAAAAACCGCCCGGGCTGTGATTGACGATCGGCAAGCTGTGAACCGGGTAGATGCTGATGTCTTCCTCTTGTTCATGGGTTTTGCCGGAATAGTCGATGGTTTCGACGCTGGCTGTATGCCAGTCGATCTTGCTGTCGCCATCAAAGGCGTTGCTCCAGCCTTCCTGTCGATTGCGCAGGGCCTTGTCGCTGAACGGGTTGGCATGGGTTTCGTCGGCATCAATAAAACGCACGAAGCTGACGCCACTCAAATGGTAGTGGCATGCACTCATGCCGATGCTCAATTCCAGTTTTCCGCGACCGGGCACCCGGCTGAAGCTGCGTTCGGCAAGATTTCCCCAGGAGTGGCTGAGATGCTGGATGATTTCCAGGCCGAGGGTTTTGGGGACCTGAATGTCCGAGTTATCAGTTTCGTCCAGCAGGTGATGCTTCAGCGCATCCACCAGGCCGCTGGTATCCAGCCCCAGACTGTTGTCCAGGGTTTCCCCCTGCACAAGCGAGCGATAGCGGGGCGGACAGTCAAGCAAGGGGTTGATGATGAACAGCGCTTCAGGGTCATCTGCAGTGGTCAGGCGTACATGCCCGGCCCAGGAATCCAGCGCACGGTAGAGTTGTTCCAGGCTGCTCTGACGGACCTGGTTCGGGCGCGAACAGCCAAGCAGCAACGCGACCAGGTAACTGTGCTCGGGAGTCAGGCTGCGCCCGGCAAGGCTCAGACTGTCATTAACCGGTTGCTGGTGCAGTTTGTATTCGCGCGAGATCTGATAAAGCAGGTGCAGTTCAAGCCAGAGACTGTCGCTAACCGGACAGTACAATTGGTAGGCGCGCAGCAAGGGGCCGCTCAGGCAGCGGATGCCGCGCTGCAGGGCAGTTGCCAGTAGCCGGCCATCCTTGTTGTTGCGGCTTGCCATGGACTGGCTGACGAGGATCTTGTAGCCGCTGGCCAGATGGTTTTCCAGTGCCTGGCACAGGTTGGCGACCTTGCGCGGCTTGTCTTCCAGAACGATGGAGTGTCCCAGATAATGCCGCGCCAGTGCCTTGCAGACGAAGTCGACATCGTGGCGAACCAGTTCGAGCATGGCCAGCCGGCGTTCAGGTGTTGTCTGCAGCTGGTTCAGCTCGATCATTCCCTGATACAGCTGGCGGGCGGTTTCACCTATGTTGGCCTTGGGCAGACTGCCAAGCCACTGGGCGATGCCCTTTTCGCTGGCCTCGGCAAAGCTCAGGCGAGCGAGCGTCTGTTGGGGGATGCGCAATGCGGCGTGGGCTGTTCTGCTGTCCATGAGTCAATTGTCCAATGCGGTTCAGGGCAGATCCCGGCAACGTCTCTATACGGGGCGTTGGCTTAACGAGCAGAGCATAGCAGTAGATATCGCACTGGTCACTTGGTGTAGCTGCTGTCTTTGCTCAATCGGGCAATGCAGTGGGGATCGGCGTCTTGCCAGGGCGTTCGGGGACTTCGCGAACCAGTCGGGGCACGAGGTAACCGGGTAGTCGCGCCAGCATCTGCCCGTGCAGTGCAGTGGCCTGCGCATCGCTGACCTGGAAATGCGCGGCGCCCTGTACCGGATCAAGCTGGTGCAGGTAGTAGGGCTGTATGCCCAGATCACCCAGTCCTTCGCACAGATCCAGCTGATCCTGCAGTTGCTCGTTGACGCCGCGCAGCAGTACCGCCTGGTTGAGTACGTTGATGCCGGCGCGGCGCAGGCGGGTGCAGGCCTGCTGCAGCTCGGCGGACAGTTCGTTGGCGTGGTTGCAGTGCAGTACCAGGGTCAGCGGCAGACGGGTGCCGGCCAGCGCCTCGATCAGTTCATCGGTAACCCGCTGAGGAATGACCACCGGTAGCCGCGTGTGTACGCGCAACCGGCGCACGTGGGGGATGGCGGCAATTTGCCGGGTAAGCCAGTGCAGGCGCTTGTCGCTGGCGGCCAGTGGGTCGCCGCCGCTGTAAATGACTTCACGGATGCTTTGATCCTGGCGGACATAGTCGAGGGCCTGATCCCATTCGCTGCTGCTGAGGTTGTTGTCGTCATAGGCAAAGTGTCGACGGAAGCAGTAGCGGCAGTTCACCGCGCAGCCCCCGCTAACGATCAGCAGCAGCCGCCCGTGGTACTTGTGGATGATGCCGGGGCGCGCGTTGCTGTGCTGTTCGGCCAGCGGATCGAGCAGGAAGCCGGGTTGCTCCTCAAGTTCGCTGGCGATCGGCAGTACCTGGCGCAGCAGCGGGTCATGCGGGTCGCCCTTGCGCATCAGCGACAGGTAGTGTTCCGGTACCCGCAGGGGAAAATCGCGGCTTGCCGCCAGGCCGGGCTCCAGCAGGGCCGGATCCAGTTCTAGGCGTTGCAGCAGCAGGGGCAGGCTGGTGATGCTGCCGGCCAGCTGGGCCTGCCATCCGACAGACTCAACAGGCGTCGCAGTTCCATGTATCATTGGCGTTTTTCCGCGCAAGGGTGGCAGTGCATCCGGGCGCGATTCCGGATCTACCGACAACTGACAGTGGGAAATGTATGGCCAGCTATTCTACCAACGAATTCAAACCGGGTCTCAAGGTGATGCTCGATGGTGACCCCTGCTCGATCCTTGAGAACGAGTACGTCAAGCCGGGCAAGGGTCAGGCCTTCAACCGCGTCAAGGTGCGCAACCTGAAGACCGGTCGGGTCAACGAGCGTACCTTCAAGTCGGGCGATAGCCTGGAAGGCGCCGATGTGATGGACCGGGAAATGGAATACCTGTACGCCGATGGCGAGTTCTGGCATTTCATGGCCACTGACGGTTCCTTCGAGCAGGTGGCTGCCGACGAGAAGGCGGTGGGTGATTGCAAGCAATGGCTGAAGGAGCAGGTGATCTATCAGGTGACCCTGTTCAATGGTGCGCCGATCGCTGTCAGTCCGCCGAACTTCGTTGAGCTGGAAGTGGTCGAGACCGATCCGGGCGTGCGTGGTGATACCTCCGGTGGTGGTACCAAGCCTGCTCATCTGGTAACCGGTGCAGTGGTCAAGGTGCCGCTGTTCATCAATACCGGCGATATTCTCAAGGTCGATACCCGCAGCAGCGAGTATGTGGGCCGCGCCAACTGAGTTTTTGGTGACTCAATCAACCGGGGCCTTGGGCCCCGGTTTGCGTTTTGGGGATTATATCCATGAATGACTGGCAGCCCACGGCGAGCATCGACAACCTGCGGCGGCGCGCCGCTATCATCCGGCAGATCCGTGACTTCTTCGAGCAGCGCGGGGTGCTGGAGGTGGATACGCCGAGCCTGTCGCCGGCGGCGGTGAGCGATCCGCAGCTGTTTCCCTTCGTTACCTCGTACCTGCCGGAAGGCGCGCCTGCCGAGGCGGCGCAGCAGCTGTTTTTGCATACCTCGCCGGAATACCCGATGAAGCGCCTGCTGGCGGCTGGCAGCGGGGCTATCTGGCAGTTGTGCAAGGTCTATCGCAATGGCGAGACCGGCGGGCGTCACAATCCCGAATTCAGCATGCTTGAGTGGTATCAGCCGGGCTTTGACCATCACCGCTTGATGGATGAGCTGGATGAGCTGGTCAGGCTGGTGCTCGGCACTCTGCCGGCGCGGCGGGTCACCTATGCGGCGCTGTGCCTGGAGTGGTTGGGGCTGGATATCCATAGCTGTTCGTTGCAGGACTTGCAGGCGCTGGGGCGCGAGCGATGTGGTTTTGTCGGTGAGCTGGAACGGGACGGCTGGCTGAATCTGCTGTTTTCCCACTGCATTGAACCTGAGCTGCAGGCACCGACCCTGGTGTATGCCTTTCCGGCGTCGCAGGCGGCGCTGGCGCGGGTGGTCGAAGGTGATGACGCGGTGCCGAGTGCGGCGCGCTTCGAGTTGTTTGTGCGCGGCATGGAGTTGGCCAACGGCTATTTCGAACTGACTGATGCCGGCGAGCAAGCCCGGCGTTTTGCTGCTGACCAGCGTCAGCGCGAGGCCATGGGGTTGCAGGCGCTGCCGCAGGATCTGCGGTTGCTTGAGGCGTTACGCAGTGGTCTGCCGGAATGTGCCGGTGTGGCGCTGGGGGTGGACCGGCTGGTGATGCTGGCGCTGGGCGCCGAGCGGATTGACCAGGTGATGGCCTTTCCGCTCAGTCGCGCCTGAATGGTTCCCTAACGCCGTGCCGCTTCGTAGAGCGGTTGTACGCGGGGAATGGTGGCCTGCAGGTTCTGGATACGGCCGCTGGAGGACGGGTGGGTGCTGAGGAAGGCGGGCGGTTGGCCTTGTGAGGCGCTGCCCATCTTCTGCCACAGGCTGACGGCGGCCTGTGGGTTGTAGCCGGCACGGGCGGCGAGTTCCAGGCCGATCAGGTCGGCTTCGGTTTCGTTGGCGCGGCTGTTCGGCAGGTTCAGACCGTATTGCACAGCCATGTCGGCCATTTGCTTGCCACCTTCGCCAAGGCCCAGCAGGGCGCCGGCCACCGAGGTGCCCAGCTGGGTGGTATAGGCGCGTGAAATGGCCTCGCGGCCGTGCTCGCGCAGGGCATGGGCAATTTCATGGCCCATGATCTGGGCGATTTCGTCGTCGGTCAGCTTCAGTTTTTCGACAATCCCGGTGTAGAACAGGATCTTGCCGCCGGGCATGCAGCTGGCGTTGAGCTGGTCGTTCTTGATCAGGTTGACTTCCCAGGCCCAGTTCACGGCGTCGGGGCGGAAGTGCACAACCTGGGGAATCAGGTCGTCGGCAATGCGGCGCAGGCGCTTGAGCATGGCGGCGTCGGTATTCAGCACTTTTTTTGCACGTGCTTCCTCAAGCATCTTGGCGTAGGACTCGGCAGCCATACGGTCGACTTCGGCGCTGGACAGGGCGCTGAACATGAATTGCTGACGCTGTACGCCGACGGCACCACCCTGGGTGGTCTGAACGGTTTCACAGCCGACCAGCAGCAGGCTGCATAACAGGGTGGCAGAAGCAAGCAGTCGCATGGTGGGAGTCCTTTCTGGGTATAGAGGAGGCGCGAGCATAGCCCCGGACAGTTGATCAGACAATCCCGGCGTTCAGGGGTTCCGCGGTCGGCGCAGGAGGGGGCCGGTCGGACTGCAGCACTGGGGGCCCTGGCGTGCCGGGTCGCTGGTTGACGGGTGAACCGGGTGCGCGATGTCGGCAGTGTGGCGGCTGTTGAGCAGCAGGGTCTGCAGTGCTTGCGGGGTGTTGCCGCTGGCCAGCCAGAGAGAGCAGCCGGCACTGTCCAGGCTGGCCGGCATGCGTGTGGCAAGGCTGGCGGCCAGATCAAGGGCAGGGACGCTGATCAGCGCGCAGCTGTCCCAGAAAGTGCGGTCGTCCAGTTGGTAGCGTTCCCACAGGCCGGCCAGCATCAGCTGTCCCTGCTCGGCCCGCAGATACCAGGGGTGGCGTCTGCCATTGCGCTCGGCCCACAGATAATAGCCATCCACTGGTATCAGGCAGCGCCGCTGTTCAAGTGGCTGGCGCAGCATGGGTTTGTCCTGCAAGTGCTCAGCCTGCACGCTGAAAGGGGCCCGGCTCAGGTCTTTCAGCCAGCCGGGCGTGAGCTTCCAGAGCACACGGGCGTGCTGGGTCTTGCCGGCTTCGCGGCGCAGAATCATCAACTGCTGCCCCGGAGACAGGTTCCAGCTTGGCTGCCAGTCCGCCAGCGGCGTTGCCGGCGGTGTAAACTGCACCAGACGTCCGCTCATGGTTGCAGTTTTCCGGTGCGTGGGCAGTGTTGCAAGGTCGGCATCGGCAATCCGTTGGCTGGAGGGTGACTGCAGTGTACCTGCATGCGTCTTAGCGGCAAATCCGCAGCGTATGTGGCGCTATTATTGTAGCGGCGGGTTGCTGGTCGCATAATGCGCGGCATCCCTAGCCTGGCGAGGACAAGATGGGCGAGTTTGATGCGATAAAACCCTATGATGACGCCGATGTACCCGGTGTGCTGCAGCGTCTGTGTCATGACCGTGGGCTGCTTGATTTGTTGTTGCTGCAGCGCTTTGGCCGAGTCGGCCAGTCTTTGGGGGGGCTGCTCAGGCCGCTGCTGAGCTGGCGCTTGCGCCGTGAACTGAGCGGCATCGACACTGTGGATGCCCTGCAGCGCAGGCTCAAGCCACGTCTGACCCGCCTGATTCGCTCGACTACGTTGCAGACTGATTACAGTGGTCTGGAACGCCTGCAGCCGGGTACCCCCTATCTGTTTGTGGCCAACCATCGCGATATCGTGATGGACCCGGCGTTTGTCAACTATGCACTCTTTCATGCAGGGCATCCGACGCCACGCATTGCGATTGGTGACAACCTGCTGCAGCGCCCTTTTGTGGCTGATCTGATGCGGCTGAACAAGAGCTTTATCGTGCAACGTTCGATTACCGGCCGGCGCGAAAAGCTGGCGGCCTATCAGCAGTTGTCGGCCTACATCAACCATTCGTTGGGCGAAGGGCAGTCGGTCTGGATTGCCCAGAGCGAGGGTCGTGCCAAGGACGGGGTGGATCGGACCGATTCGGCGATTATCAAGATGTTCTGCATGAGTCGCCGCCAGGAGGCCTTTGACGAGGTGATCCGCTCGCTGCGTCTGGTGCCGGTGTCCATTGCCTACGAATGGGACCCCTGTGACCTGCTCAAGGCCGGTGAGCTGGAGGCGCGTGAACGCACCGGGAGCTATACCAAGGCGCCTGGTGAGGATGACCGCTCGATTGCCATGGGGCTGACCGGCTACAAGGGGCGTGTGCATGTGGCTTTTGGCACGCCGCTGGAGTCCGGCTTTACTGATGCCAGGGCGGTTGCTGCGGAGGTGGATCGTCAGGTGCTCGGCAATTACCGCCTGTATCCCAGCAACTGGCTGGCCTTCGAGCACTTGCCAGAATTGCCATCCCTGAAACTGCCTGACTGGCGTAGCCAGTGGTCGGCGGCTGAACTGGCAGCCGAACTGGAACGTTTTCGTCAGCGTTTGCAGGCGTGTCCGGAAAACCTGCGGCGCTGGTGGTTGCTGCAATATGCCAATCCGGTGATCAGTCATGTCGGGGTGGAGGGATGAGTGGTTGCGAGTCTCCGGGCTGCAACATTCTTTGGCTTTTGTGGTCTTAATTCCCGGAAAGGCATGGCTTGCGAGGTTGTGCCGGGGGCTTGGAGGAGCATTGATGATGAAAACCTTTATTGTTGCTGGTGGGGTTCTTGCTGCGAGCCTGATGCTTGGCGGCTGCGCTTCCAATCTCGGCGGTGATGTCTATACCCGTGATCAGGCCCGCACTGTGCAAACGGTGAGAATGGGTACTGTCGAGTCGGTTCGTGCGGTCCAGATTGAAGGGACCAAAACGGTGGTAGGTCCGGCGGCAGGCGCTGCAGTCGGTGGTATTGCCGGTTCAACCATTGGTGGCGGGCGCGGCAGTGCGGTGGCGACTGTGATAGGTGCCGTGGCCGGTGGTATGGCCGGTGCGGCGGCCGAGGAAGGCATTACCCGTCGCCAGGGCGTTGAAATTACCGTGCGCGAGGACGACGGACAGTTGCGTGCCTACGTGCAGGAAGTGTCGGACGGCCAGCTTTTTGCCCCTGGAGACCGTGTCCGGATTCTTACCGTAAATGGCACATCCCGGGTCACCCGCTGATCTGTCTGCTGGCAAATTGCTTCAAAGTGCTACAGGCCGCCTGATGGCGGCCTTCTTATTTATGTGCTGAACTGGTCGGCGCAGGCACCCGGTAATCTTGCCTGCTGTCAAGATGTTGTCGGTGTGCCTAACTGTGATAAGAATAAGATCCATTAGAATTGATGGTGGTCAATGCATGCGTTGATATAGCGATGCAGCCACATTGAACACAGGAAGCGTTTCATACATGTATCTGACCCTGCTGGCCATTGCTCTGGCTGCTCTGCTGGCGCCGCTTGTCTGGCGACTGGCGCCGCGCCATGTTGGCTGGTTGCTGGCATTGGTTCCGGCGGCCTGTTTTGCCTGGTTTGTACTGCAGATCCCTCTGGTGGCCGGGGGCGAGCCGCAGTTCGCTTCGCTGGCCTGGGTGCCGGCGTTGGATGTGACGCTGAATCTGCGTCTTGACGGGTTGGCGTTGTTGTTCGCCTTGCTGGTTACCGGGATTGGTGCGCTCATTGTTGTGTATGCAGCCGCCTATCTGCATGGCCACCATCATCTGGGGCGTTTTCTGGCCTATCTGCTGACCTTTATGATGGCGATGCTCGGGCTGGTACTGGCAGATGATCTGCTGGCGATGTTCGTGTTCTGGGAGCTGACCAGTGTCGCATCCTACCTGCTGATCGGCTTTTTGCATGAAAAGCCTGAATCGCGACGGGCTGCGTTGCAGGCGCTGTTGATTACCGGGGGAGGCGGTCTGGCGCTGCTCGCCGGTCTGGTGCTGTTGGGGATTGCCGGTGAGGCCTGGCAGTTCTCGGCGCTGGAGGCCGCTACCGTGCAGGGGCATGTGCTGTTCCCGGCGATCATGCTGCTGGTGCTGGTTGGCTGTTTCACCAAGTCGGCACAGTTCCCCTTCCATCTGTGGTTGCCCAATGCGATGGCTGCGCCCACGCCGGTGTCGGCCTATCTGCACTCGGCGACCATGGTCAAGGCCGGCGTGTACCTGCTGGCACGCCTGAACCCGGTGTTGGGCGGCGAAATCGTCTGGAGTTCCCTGCTGATCGGTTTTGGCGCACTGACGGCGCTGATCGGGGCGATCCTGGCTATCCGCGAATATGATCTCAAGCGCATGCTGGCCTATACCACGGTGACCGTTCTGGGTCAGTTGACCATGCTGATCGGCACCAATACCACCTACGGCCTGCAGGCCTTTGTCCTCTATCTGGTGGCCCATTCGCTGTACAAGGGCGCCCTGTTTATGGCGGTAGGTGCTATCGACCATTCCGCGGGTACCCGCGACCTGCGCAAGCTGGGCGGACTCTTTACCCTGATGCCACTGACTGGCCTGGCGGTGGGGTTGGCTGCTTTTTCGAACGCAGGCCTGCCGCCGTTCTTCGGCTTTATCGCCAAGGAATTCAAGTATGCGGGTCTGATTGAGATGGGCGCCCTGGGCTGGACGGTCACCCTGGTGATGATCGTCACCAATGCCTTGCTGGTGGCTGCAGCCGGTCTGATTTTTCTGCGCAGTTTCTTCGGGCCGCGTGGTGACTGGCCGCAGCAACCCCACGAGGTGTCCCCCTTTATGTGGTTCGGTCCTCTGATGCTGGCGGTGGCTGGCTTCAGCCTGGGTGCCTGGAACCATTGGCCGGAAACCTGGCTGGTCAATACCGCCGTGCAAAGTGTGGCAACCGCACCGATCGACGTGAAGCTCTATTTGTGGGGCGGCCTGACCCCGGCGGTGATTGCCAGCCTGCTGACCCTTTCAATGGGCGTGTGGTTCTACCGGCATGCTGCTGATGTACGCGGCGTCGCGCAACAGTTGACCCGGCTGGGACGCTTCAGCGGTGACATGCTGTGGGACTGGTGGTTGCGTCGGGTATTCCAGTTTGCCGGTTTGGTGGCTCGCCAGTTCCAGCATGGCTCCCTGCGCCTGCATCTGTCGCTGATGACGCTGGTGGTCAGCCTGGGCGCCTTGCTGGCGTTGTGGCTGTCGGGGGCGACGCCCTGGCAGGCCGAACAGCTCGGTAGTATCTCGGTGGTAGGTGTGCTCGGTTGTTTGCTGGCCTTGGGTGGGGCGGCCGGAGCGGCCTTTATGGCCGGGCGTCTGGCGCTGGTGGCTTCGCTGGGCGCCAGTGGTCTGGGGCTGGCCTTGCTGTTCGTTGCCCTTAATGCGCCGGATGTGGCTCTGACCCAGTTGATGGTGGAGACCCTTACCGTGGTGTTCCTGGCCATGGTGCTGCGCCGTATGCCGCGTGTGCCGCCCAGCGGGACAGGTGTCGGCTGGCTGAATCTGTGGCATGCGCTGGTGGCAATCAGTTTTGGTGTGGCGGTAACCCTGTTGATCATGACTGCGGTCAGTCTGCCGTTACCGGGCGATCTGGCCGAGTGGTTCCTTGCCAACAGTTTGCCGGGCGGCTACGGCGCCAACGTGGTCAATGTGATCCTGGTTGATTTCCGTGCGGTCGATACGCTGGGCGAGATTGTGGTGGTGGCGCTGGCGGCCCTGGGGGCGGCAACCCTGCTGGGCGCCGGCCAGACAGCCGATCCCAAGCCTCGCGGGCTGCCGGAGTTCAATTCGGTATTGCTGCGCCAGGGCGTGCGTCCGCTGGCAATGCTGTTGCTGGTGGTGTCGCTGCTGGTGCTCTGGCGCGGGCACAACCTGCCCGGCGGCGGCTTTATCGGCGGGCTGGTTGCCGCGACCGGTTTTACCTTGCTGGTTCTGACCTACGGTCGCGGCATGCAGCGCGAACTGAGCCGCGTGTCTCCCCCCACCCTGATCGGTCTGGGGCTGGCGCTGGCGCTGGGAGCAGGTTTCTTTGGTTTGGCTGCGGGTCAGCCGTACATGACCGGGCTGTGGATTACTGTGGGTGACCTGAAGCTTGGCACTCCTCTGCTGTTCGATGTGGGTGTGTTCCTCACTGTATTCGGTTCAGTGATGCACATGCTGCGCAACCTGGTCGGGAGGGCAGGCTGATGGAATGGATAGGTGCAATTACTGCCGGTGTGATGGCGGCGCTGGGTATCTGGATGATGCTGGATCGCCAGTTGATGCGGGTGGTGCTGGGCATTGCCGTGCTGGGTAATGCGGTAAATCTTGGCGTGCTGGTCGGTGGTCGTCTGGGTAGCGGGCAGGCCGCCTTTGTTGAAGCCGGCCAGTCGCTGGCGAATCCGGCCAATCCGCTGCCCCAGGCGCTGGTGCTGACGGCTATTGTGATCGGCTTTGCGCTCTTCGTGTTTGCTCTGGCTGTACTCAAACGGACCCATGAGCTGCACGGTGACAAGGATACCGACAAGGTCAGTGAAGTGACCGAACAACCAGCTCCGGACAGTTGTGAGGACAGCTCGCCGACGGTTGCGGCCAGCCGCCGGGAGGGTGATGCATGAACGAGCTTTTGCTGGTTCTGCCGGTGGTGGTGCCGCTGTCAGGCTTGTTGCTGGCCCTGATGGTCAAGCGCAGTCATGCACTGGTCAGTTTGATCAGCTTGCTGTCGGCGCTGGCCCTGACGCTGGTTGGCGGTTGGCTGGTATGGCTGGCGGCGGATGATGTGGTGCTCAGCGGCCAGATGGCCAACTGGGCGGCTCCCTATGGCATCAGTCTGGTGATCGACCGGCTGGCGGCGGTCATGGTGGCGATTACCGGTATCGTCGGTCTGGCGACCCTGGTGTATGCGCATCGCCAGCCTATGCCCGCGGATTTCCTGCGCGACATGCAGTTGTTTGTGCAGGGGCTGCTGGCGGGTATCTGTGGTGCCTTTATCACTGCCGACGTGTTCAACCTGTATGTCTGGTTCGAGGTGCTGCTGATTGGCTCCTTCGCCCTGATTGCCCTGGGCGGTGGTGAACGCCGGCTGGCCGGGGCGATGACCTATCTGGTGCTGAACATGCTGGCCACCCTGCTGTTCCTGCTGGCGGCGGGGCTGGTGTACGCCGCCAGCGGCACGCTGAACATGGGTGAGCTGGCGCTGATCTTCCGCGCCGGTGAGGCGACCGACGGTGCCTGGCTCGGCGTGTTGCTGATGCTGGTGTCGTTTTCCATCAAGGCGGCGCTGTTCCCCTTGTTTGGCTGGTTGCCGACCAGTTACCACGTGGCCTGGACACCGGTGTCGGCCTTGTTTGCCGGTTTGCTGACCAAGGTTGGTGTGTATGCACTGATCCGCATGGTGACGTTGCTCTGGCCGGAGCCGGGTGTGGTGCATCAGGTGCTGCTGTGGGTTGCCTGCGCGACCATGATCATCGGTGTGCTGGGTGCGGCGGCGCAAACCGAGGTGCGCCGTATCCTGTCGTTCCATATCGTCAGCCAGGTCGGTTACATGGTGCTGGGGCTGGCACTGGCCACGCCACTGGCACTGGCCGGGGCGGTGTTTTATCTGATCCACCATATCGTGGTGAAGGCCAACCTGTTCTTCGTTGGCGGCATTGCCGCGCGCCTGACCGGTTCCGAACGGCTGGCGGCGATGGGCGGGCTGTATGCCAGCCGGCCGTTGCTGGCGCTGCTGTTTGCCATTCCGGCGCTGTCGCTGGCGGGTATTCCGCCGTTGTCGGGGTTCTGGGCCAAGTTCGTGCTGGTCAAGGCGAGTCTGGATGTCAGCGCCTGGGTGGCGGCCTTCTTTATCCTGCTGACTGGCGTGTTTACCTTGCTGTCGATGAGCAAGATCTGGAATGAAAGCTTTCTCAAGCCGCACCCGCAGCCGGCGCAGTTGCTGGCCGCCGGTGATGGGCCTCGCGGGGCCTGGGCGACAGTGGCGGTACTGGCGATGATTACCGTGGTTATCGGTTTTGCTGCGGGTCCGGTGATGGACTATGCGATGGCCGCAGCTGACCAGTTGACCGAGGCGCCCGGGCATCTGGCGTTGATCGTACGGGAGGGGCGCTGATGTTGCTGCTGCATGGATTGCTGGCTGTATTGCTGGGCTGGTTGATTGACGGCCTGACGGTCGGCAGCTGGTTGCTTGGTTTTGTTGCCGGTTATCTGTTGCTGAGGCTGGCCGGGCTGCGGTTGCCGGCGTGCCGTCTGTATGCCATGCGGGTAGTGGCCGGCACCCTGTTTGTGCCCTGGTTTGCCTGGAAGATACTGGCGGCCTCGCTGGATGTGGCACGCCTGGTGCTGGACCCGCGGCGCCAGGCGCAGCCGGCGGTTATTGCAGCCAGGCTGCAGTTGCATGACCGGCGCCTGGTGACTGTGGTCAGCTGTCTGCTCACCTTGACGCCGGGTACTCTGGCGCTGGAATACGTCGAGGAAGATGGCCTGTTGTATGTGCATGTGCTGGATGCCCGTTCTGCACAGCCGGCACTGGATGCGCTGGCAGAAATTGAATGTCGGTTGATGGCCTGGGTATGGCCGCTGGGAGATGGGCAATGACGGTGGAGCTGGCAGGTGCCGACTGGGTGCTGGCGCTGGCCGGGGGCATGCTGGTGGTCAGTGTGTTGCTGGTGATGCTGCGCTTGCTGATTGGTCCGGAGCGTCCTGACCGGGCGGTGGCGGTGGATGCCATGACGCTGATTGGCGTGGCCGGGGTGTCGATTCTGGCACTGGTGCGCCAGCAGGCCGTGCTGCTGGATGTGGCGCTGGTGCTGGCAATTGTCAGCTTCCTCGGCAGTGTGGCTTTTTCGCTGCTGTTTACCGGCACCCATCACAGCGATCAGGCGCATGGCCAGGGCCGGTCGGAGCAGGCGGAGGTGACTGATGACTGAGGTGATTCTGGCCTGGACGGGGTCGGCACTGATTCTGTTGGGGGCGTTGTTCAGTTTGCTGGGTGCACTGGGGGTGTGGCGCCTGCCGGATGCCTACACGCGCATGCATTCGGCGAGCAAGGCCGGTGCTCTGGGCGCGGTGTTGACACTGCTGGGGGTGCTTTGTGCTACCGGCGGGCAGTCCTGGCCGGCGGTGTTGCTGGCAATCGCCGTGTTGCTGGTAACCGCGCCGCTGGCGGCTCATGCGATCAGTCGCGCCGCTCACCGGGCCGGGGTGCGACCAAAGGTCGCGCAACTGGGTGATGCGCTGGCCGGCAAGCAGGATCGTCGTCGCTCCTGACGTTTTTGCCATGTATTGATCAGGCTTTGCCCGGCGACGCTTTCCGCTAGTCGGAATTTTCCAATGACAGTCAGTCAAGTGATGTGGATAATGTCCACGCTTCAGGCGATGTCAGTATTCAGATATGTGCCCGCCAGACCGAATGCCGGCCTTCCAGAGCCGGATGTGGTCGATTTCCTCCCATTGCGGCTGCTGTCCGTCGTTCTGCAAGTGCCATGCGCAGCGCTGCGGTCTGCGCCAGTGCTGTTCCGGCCTGAACGCCGGCCGTCAATGGAGTGGGATTCCGCATGAATCTGGCCCTGATAGTATGTTTGCCCATCATTGCCATGCTGTTGCCGGTGCTGACCGACCGCTTCGGTCGCAATGCCTGTTCGCTGGCTACGGCTCTGGCACCATTGCTTGCCTTGTTGTTGCTGTTGCGCGAGGCGCCCAGGGTTTTTGCCGGTGAGGTGCTGGTCAGTCATTGGGACTGGTTGCCGGGGCTAGGGCTGAATCTCTCGCTGCGGCTGGATGGTCTTGGCTTTCTGTTTGCGCTGCTGATTCTGGCAATCGGCCTGCTGGTTATCCTTTATGGCCGTTATTACCTGTCAAATAACGACCCGATGGGGCGTTTCTTCTCCTATCTGCTGCTGTTCATGGCAGCCATGCTCGGTGTGGTGCTGAGCGAAAACCTGTTGCTGATGATGTTCTTCTGGGAGCTGACCAGCCTGTCCTCGTTCCTGTTGATCGGCTATTGGTCCCACTCCAGTGAGGCGCGCAAGGGTGCCCGAATGGCGCTGGCAGTCACCGGTGGCGGCGGTCTGGCGTTACTTGCGGGCGTGCTGCTGATCGGTCATGTGGTGGGCAGTTATGAACTCAGCGTGGTATTGCAGTCAGGTGACCTGATACGTGCCCATGCGCTGTATCCGGTTTTGCTGGTATTGGTGTTGTTGGGTGTGTTTACCAAATCGGCACAGTTTCCCTTCCATTTCTGGCTGCCGCATGCCATGGCGGCACCCACGCCGGTGTCGGCCTACCTGCACTCGGCAACCATGGTCAAGGCAGGCGTGTTCCTGCTGGCGCGTCTTTATCCGGCGCTGGCCCAGAGCGATCTGTGGTTCTGGCTGGTCAGCAGTGTCGGTCTGACAACACTGCTGCTGGGCGCCTGTGTGGCGCTGTTCAAGCATGATCTGAAGGGTCTTCTGGCCTATTCAACCATCAGTCATCTGGGCCTTATTACCTTGTTGTTTGGCCTGGATACGCGTCTGGCGGTGGTTGCCGGGGTGTTCCATATCATCAACCATGCGACCTTCAAGGCTGCACTCTTTATGTCGGCCGGGATTATCGACCATGAAACCGGTACCCGGGACATGCGCAGGCTGAACGGGTTGTGGCCCTATATGCCGATTACGGCAACCCTGGCCATGGTGGCAGCGGCCTCGATGGCCGGGGTGCCGCTGATGAACGGTTTCCTCAGCAAGGAAATGTTCTTTGCCGAGACCTTGCAGCAGCAGGTATATGGCTCGGCCAGCTGGCTGGTTCCCCTGCTGGCAACCATTGCCGGGATGTTCTCGGTGGCGTATTCCCTGCGCTTTATCAACGAGGTGTTCTTTAACGGCAAGCCAGTCAATGTGCCGCATTTCCCGCCCCATGAGCCGCCGCGTTTCATGCGGGTGCCGGTTGAGGTGCTGGTGGTGCTGTGCCTGCTGGTCGGGTTGTTGCCGGGCGTGGTGGTTGGTGGCTTGCTGGCGGTGGCTGCGGGTGCGGCGCTTGGCGGTGATCTGCCGGAATACAGTCTGGCGATATGGCATGGATTCAACGTGCCGCTGCTGATGAGTGCGCTGGCGCTGGTGTTAGGGGTGCTGCTCTACTGGCGGCGTGAACCGCTGTTTCGCTGGGCCGCCGCTCGGCCGGAAATCGATGCCAAGCTGATCTTCGAGGCTGCCGTACAGCGTGTTGGCAGGGCTGCTGGCCGTTTTACCCTGCTGCTGGAAAATGCCTCGCTGCAGCGCTACATGGCCTGGGTGCTGGTTTCGGCCCTGGTGGTCAGCGGCAGCTGGTTGCTGCAATTGCCGGTGGTGCAGGGCGAGGTGGCGCTGTCACCGATTGATCCCTTTACCTTGCTGGCGGCGATGATGCTGGCGGTGGCGTCCATGGCGACTGTGATCTGGCATCACCAGCGGTTGACCGCCCTGATGATGCTCAGTGTGGTGGGGCTGCTGGTGGCAATGACCTTTGCGCGCTTCTCGGCGCCGGATCTGGCGCTGACCCAGTTGTCGGTGGAGGTGGTCACCGTGGTACTGATGATGTTGACCCTGCTGTTCCTGCCGCGACAGACACCCCGTGAATCCAATGGGCTGAGGCGTGCCCGGGACCTGCTGCTGGCGCTGGGTAGCGGTGCGCTGGTGGCGGTACTGACACTGGCGGTGATGACCCGGCCCTATGAAACCATTGCCGGATTCTTCCTGGAGAACAGTGTCAGCGGGGGTGGTGGTACCAATGTCGTCAACGTGATTCTGGTCGACTTCCGTGGCTTAGATACCCTCGGCGAAATCAGCGTGCTGGCGATTGCCGGGGTGGCCATCTATGCGCTGATCGATGGTCTGCAATTGCGCCGCCCGCAGTTCGATGTGCTGGGTCAGCGTTGGGCACGCGGCAGCCATCTGCTGATGTTGATCAACCTGTCGCGGATGATTCTGCCGCTGGCCTTGCTGGTGTCGGTGTTTATTTTCCTGCGCGGACACAATCTGCCGGGCGGGGGCTTCATTGCCGGCCTGATTACCGCAGTGGCACTGATTCTGCAGTATGTGGCAAGTGGCGAGAAGTGGACTACCCAGCGCCTGGGCGTCAACTACCACCATCTGGCCGGTATTGGCGTGATTATCGCCGGTGTTACCGGGCTTGCAAGCTGGCTGTTTGGCTATCCGTTCCTGACCAGCACCTTCGATCATTTCCATCTGCCATTGGTTGGTGAGTTCGAACTGGCCAGTGCCTTGTCTTTTGACCTTGGCGTGTATCTCACGGTAGTGGGTGCGACGCTGCTTATTTTGGCCAACCTGGGCAAGCTGTCGAATGTCCATGTACAGGGAGAGCGCATCTGATGGAGTTGTTGTATGCCTTGACCCTCGGGATCATGACAAGCTGCGGAGTGTATCTGCTGCTGCGGGCGCGGACCTTTCCGGTGGTGGTCGGTCTGACCCTGATCGGTTATGCCGTGAACCTGTTCCTGTTTGGCATGGGACGGCTGGCGACCGGTATGCCGGCGGTGATCGGGCGGGCAGCTGAGCATGCTGACCCTTTGCCACAGGCGCTGGTGCTGACAGCCATCGTGATCGGTTTTGCCATGACCGCCTTTGCGTTGGTGCTGGCTTTGCGCGCCCGTGGTGAACTGGAAAATGACCATGTCGACGGGCGGGGGGATAGCGAATGAGTCATTTGCCGGTTCTACCGATCCTGCTGCCAATGTTTATGGGGGCGTTGCTGTTACTGATCGCCCGTACCCGGCTGCGTATGAAGCGCAACCTGTCACTGCTGGCGACCCTGTTGCAGGTGCCGCTGGCCATGCTGCTGATGCTGTCGGCTAGCGAAGGCATCAGTGTCTATGCGTTGGGTGATTGGCGCCCGCCGTTTGGCATAGTACTGGTGGTTGACCGGCTGGCGGCCTTGATGCTGATGGTGACGGCGGTGCTGGCACTGGCCGCAGTGCTTTATGCGCGGCGCGGTGATGATGCGCTGGGGCGTAATTTCCACGCCTTGTTCCAGTTCCAGCTGATGGGCATCAATGGTGCCTTCCTGACAGGGGACCTGTTCAACCTGTTCGTGTTTTTCGAAATCCTGCTGATCTCCTCCTATGCGCTGTTGTTGCATGGCGCGGGCCCTGGGCGTCTGCGTGCCGGTTTGCACTATGTGCTGCTGAATCTGGCGGGCTCGGCACTGTTCCTGATTGCGGTTGGCACTTTGTATGGTGTGCTGGGCACCCTGAATATGGCTGACCTGGCCCTGCGCGTTGCTGCGCTGGATGGGGCTGATGCGCCGCTGGTCGGGGCTGCTGGCATGTTGCTGCTGGTGGTGTTTGCGCTCAAGGCAGCGGTGTTTCCGCTGTATTTCTGGTTGCCGCGTGCCTATGCCGCTGCCACGCCACCGGTGGCGGCACTCTTTGCGATCATGACCAAGGTTGGCGTGTATGCCATTTTGCGGGTTTACCTGCTGATCTTTGGCGAGAATGCCGGCCTGTTGGCCAATATGGCATTGGACTGGCTGTGGCCGCTGGCACTGTTGACACTGGTGCTGGGCGCGATTGGCACCTTGGCCGCCAGTACGCTCAACGTATTGATTGCCTATCTGGTGGTGGTTTCGGTGGGTACGTTGCTGGCGGGTATTGCCATAGGCACGGAAGATGCGCTGGTGGCGGTGCTCTACTATCTGATTCATTCCACCTGGATCAGTGCCGCGCTGTTCCTGCTGGCAGGTTTGCTGGCCCGTGCCCGTGGCCCACGGCACAGCACACGTCTGATCGCCGGTCCACCGCTGCCTTTGTTGCTGGGGGCGCTGTTCTTTGTTGCTGGCATATCGATTGCCGGTCTGCCGCCGCTATCGGGCTTTATCGGCAAACTGATGCTGTTGCAGGCGGCGGGCGGGGGCAGTTCCGCTGCCTGGCTGTTCGCTGTGGTGCTGACGGGTGGTTTCTGTGCCTTGCTGGCGCTGAGTCGTGCTGGCAGCACGCTGTTCTGGCGACGCGATGAGACGACAACAGTGGCCGAGCCGCTGGATCGAGTCCGCCTGCTGGCGGTGCTGATGTTGCTATTGGGTAGTCCGCTGTTGGTACTGGTGGCGGCACCCCTGCTGGAATACCTGCAGGCGACCGCCCAGCAGCTGCTTGACCCTGCAGGCTATGTGCGCCAAGTGCTGGGTACTCGCCTTGATGGAGGTGATCTATGAGTGACAGGAAGCCTCTGTGGCCGCATCCCTGGTTGAGCGGCGTGATGCTGGTTATCTGGCTGCTGCTGATGAAGGATCTGTCATTGGGCGTGCTGTTGCTCGGTATTGTGCTGGCGTGGGCTATTCCGCGTATGACCCATGTATTCTGGCCAAACCCGCCGGGACTGCGTCATCCGCTGGTTTTCCTGCGTTTCTGTGCGCGGGTGTTGTGGGACATTGCCGAGGCAAACGTCGAGGTGGCACGACTGGTTTACGGGCGTTCGCGCAAGTTGCGTCCTGCATTCATCGAGTACCCGCTGGAAGTGAAGGACAGCTTTACCATCAGTCTGCTGGCCAGCACAGTGTCGCTGACGCCGGGTACGGTGTCGGCAGACATCAGTGATGACCGCTGCACGCTGTTGATCCATGTGCTTGATCTGGAGGACGAGCAGGCGCTTGTGCAACTGATCAAGCAGCGCTACGAATGGCCGCTGAAGGAGGTGTTCGAATGCTCGACATCGTGATACTGGTGTGCCTCGGCCTGATTACGCTGGCGTTGCTATGCACGCTGATCCGTATTTTTCGCGGACCAGACCTGCCTGACCGGATACTGGCTCTGGATACCCTGTATATCAACAGCATCGCCCTGATCATGCTGCTGGGACTGTACCTGAAGTCGGATCTGTTCTTTGAGGCTGCCTTGCTGATTGCGGTAATGGGCTTCGTCAGTACAGTGGCGGTAGCCAAGCATCTGATGCGCGGCAACATCATCGAGTGAGGAGGGCCTGTGGCAGATATTTCCCTGTTTGACTGGCTGGCGGCGGCGCTATTGCTGATCGGCAGCATTTTTGCGCTGACCGGCTCGATTGCTTTGCTCAAGCTGCCGGACTTTTTTATGCGCCTGCATGGACCGACCAAGTCCACCACCCTGGGGGTGGGGGCTCTGGTGATAGGCTCCATGCTGTATTTTAGCACCCGTGGCGACGGCATCAGCGTGCATGAGCTGCTGATCACCATTTTCCTGTTCATGACTGCCCCGGTCAGTGCCAACATGCTGGCCAAGGCTGCCATGCATCAGAAACTGCGTCGGGTCAAGCGGACTCGTGGGGAGCCGTGGGAGCAGTAACCAGCTCGCCCATCGCCTGACCCATGCGTACCGCACTGCCGGCCAGCAGCTCAGGGTTCCACTGCACCGCGCCGGGTGCAAACAGCACTATCGCGGTTGAGCCCAGTTTGAAACGCCCCATCTCGGCACCGCGCTCCAGTTGCGGTGCCGCCTCACCGTAACGCTGTGCCTTGAGTTGCCGGCGTGGCGGTGCTACCAGACCAGCCCAGACAGTTTCCACCGAGGCGACGATCATCGCGCCGACCAGCACCACGGCCATCGGGCCGGCGGGGGTGTCGAACAGGCAGACCACCCGCTCGTTGCGGGCAAACAGCTCGGGAACGTTCTCGGCGGTGGTCTGGTTGACCGAAAACAGCTTGCCGGGGACATAGATCATGTCGGTCAGGGTACCGGCCAGCGGCATATGCACCCTGTGGTAGTCGCGTGGTGACAGGTACACGGTGGCAAACTCGCCGCCCTGGAACTGCGCGGCATGCTCGGGGTTGCCGCCCAACAGTTCCAGCACGCTGAAACTCTGGCCCTTGGCCTGGAATACCCGACCATGTTCGATGCGGCCGAGCTGGCTGATTGCGCCGTCGGCCGGACAGAGCACTCCATTCCCCTCAGCCAGTGGGCGTGCGCCATCCTTCAGTGCACGGGTGAAGAAGTCATTGAAGCAGGCGTAGGCGGTCGGGTCTTCCTGCACGGCTTCGCTCATATCGACCTGATAGCGCTTGGCGAACCAGCGGGTGAACGGGTCCTTCAGCCAGGCCCAGCGGCATTCGGCAATGCAGCCGGCCAGACGCGACAGCAGGTGGTGCGGCAGCAGGTGCTGCAGGGCGATAAACAGGGTGTCACGCATGGGTTGTCCTCAGAGTTCCACAGGGGTGGAGGGGTGGTTGCCCCATTCCGACCAGGAGCCGGCATAGGCGCGGATGCGCGGATAACCGAGCAGGCGGGCGATCAGGTAGGTAAAGCCGGAGCGGTGATGGGTCTGGCAGTGGGTAACCAGATCGCGGTCGGGGGTAATGCCAAGCGCCTGCAGGCACTCGGCGATGTCACTGCGCAGGCGCAGCTGGCGTTGCGGATCCATCGCCGCCGTCCATTCGAAGTTGACCGCACCGGGGATGTGCCCGGCCTTGCTGGCAAACACCCGCTGGCCGGTATGTTCGGCCGGTGAGCGGGCATCCCATACCAGCAGTTCGGGATTGTCGAGGTTGGCCAGCAGCTGCTCGACACTGATCGTAAAATTCTGGTTGAGTTGCAGCTGAGGGCTGGTCGCGGCGACCCTTTCGGTCCCGTTTTGCAGTGGCAGGCCGGCGTCATGCCAGGCATGCAGGCCGCCGTTTAGATAGCTCCAGTTGTTATGGCCGATGCTGTCCAGCAACCAGATAAAGCGTCCGGCCCAACCGCCGCCTTCATCGTCGTAGACCACATAGTGAATATCCTGATGGTGACCGAGCTCGGCGAACAGCCGGGTCAGTTGTGCAGGCGCAGGCACCAGTCCCGGCAGCGGTGCGCCAGCCGTGGTCAGCATCGGGTCGACATGCACGGCACCGGGGATATGTGCGGCGGCATATTGCTCGTTGGGGCACAGGTCGACCAGACGTATCCGCAAGGGATCAATCGGCATTGCCAGCTGTTCCGGCTCCAGCAGTCGGGGCAGTTTTTCGGTCATGGGTACTCCAGATTGATGGTCAGCGGCGGAAGGCAATCAGTGCCTTCTGAAGGCATTCGGCGGTTTTACGCAGCGGTGTGAGGCGTTGCTGGCGCTGGCGCGGATCAAGGGATTGCTGGTCGCAGGCAATCATTCCGATCAGTTGCTGATCCTTCCACAGGGGCAGCAAACAGTGACGGTGCTCGCCGAGCAACAGTTTCAGCGGTCCCGGCAGCAAGGCACCAAGTTCCGGTCGGGAAGCGGATTCTATCAGGGCAACCGGATTTTCGCTCAGCCAGCGGTACCACTGGGTGTTGCGGCTACAAGCAAAACTTTGCCCGATAACCCGGCTTCCGGCGGGTTGTCCGTGGGCTGCCACGACCAGCAGCTGTTCCTTGCCCGCGTTGTACAGGGCGATCCAGTGTGCCGGCAGGCCAAGCCCCTGGTGTAGTGCTTCGGTTGCGCAGCCGAGTAACGCTTGCAGATTATGAAAGCCCTGCGGGCTGTTGAGCAGTTGCTGGCAGGCGTTGCGCCAGCACTGTACATCCAGGTCTGCTGCCGGGGTGGCGGGTTTGCCGGTCTTGCCGGGTGCTGGCGTATCGGGTGAGCGGGTGGCCTGGGGTTGCTGTTGTGGCAGACGCCCCCCGTCGGGCCAGGGCAGGGCGGCGGCAGGCAACCAGAGGTCGCTGCTGCCTTCTGGGTAGCGCCGCTGGCACAGACTGACGGCCTGCTGGTGGTTGAGGCTGCAGATGTCTTCCAGCGCGCTGCCCAGGTAGAGTGCCGCCAGTTTTTGCCAGCGCAGCGTCTGGTGGCCTTGCCAGGTATGCAGGGCGCCCAATGCAATGCCATTGGCAATCAAGGGGGCATTGGCGGGCTGAACCAGCCAGCGGTATAGTTGGCGGTCGTTGTCCAGCGCCAGTTGTTGCTGGCGCGGGTGCGCGCTGTCATGGGCGATACGCAGGGCGCGTACCATCTGCCGCCGGTGTTCGGCCAGGGTCTTCAATCCCCGGGTAATCCAGGGAGACAGCCACCATTCCTCGGCCAGCTGTCGGGATAATTGCAGCAGCCACTGGCCATCGTGGCCGGGGCCGCTGCCATCATCAATGCGCGGTAACAGGTTGTGACTGTCCCAATGGTCGAATATTGCCGGATGACGGCGTGCCAGCAGCCAGCAAGGTGCCAGAAACAGCAGGCTTGCCAGCGCCAGTTCTGGCCAGACGCGTGCCATGCGCTGGGCAAACAGGCCCTGGGACTGGAATAGTGCATGCTGGCTGATCAGTAACATCTGCCGGCAGGCAGCGGGTAGTTGCGCGTCCTCCGTTACAGGCAAGGCTTCGATGGCCTGACGGATACGCTGGGTGCCGAGCAGGTTGCAGGCCTGTTCAAGGGTCAGCACGTCAATATCCCGTTTGCGCGCAATGTCGCCCGCTGCGCGGCACAACTGCAGCGCTGCGGCCGGTGATTCGTGCAGGCGAGCGGAAAACTCCGCAAGGCTCAATTGCTCGTTGGCAAGCATCGACAGTAATTGACTGCGCTGCGAGGCAGAAACAGGCAGCAAATCCCTGCTCAGGGTTTTTGCCAGACTGCCGATATCCTCGGTTAATATGGATCGTGCGTCGGTCGCTTGATGATTGCTCATTGATTTTGGCAGCTAGAGGCTCCGGAATTGTGCAAACTATAGCGCGGCTGTTTTGATTGAGTCACGACCGCTTACCGGATTGAGATAGGGAAAAATGTAGCAATGCTGAAAATCGCAGGTTTTGTCGTGGTTATTGCCAGCGTGCTCACCGGTTTTGTACTTTCCGGTGGGCATTTGCTGGCGCTCTGGCATCCCTTTGAAATTCTGATTATTGGCGGTGCGGCCTTTGGAGCCTTTATGGTGGCGAACACCATGGGCACGATTAAAAAGGTGTTTGGCAAGATTCCGGTATTACTGTTTGGTCACAAATTCAGCAAGGCTTACTACCTTGACGTGCTTGGTGTGCTTTACGAGGTACTGAACAAGAGTCGCCGTGAAGGCATGATGGCCATCGAGGCAGATATCGAGGCACCGGACCAGAGTCCGATTTTCGGAAAGTACCCGGCGATCCTCAAGGATCAGCGGATGACAGCCTTTATCTGCGATTACCTGCGCATCATGACTACCGGCAATATGGCTCCGCATGAACTGGAAGCCCTGTTCGATGTGGAAATCTCCACGCTCAGCGAAGAGTTACAGGAGCCGGCCCATGCGGTAACCCGCGTTGCCGATGCCTTGCCGGGTTTCGGTATTGTCGCTGCGGTGCTGGGTATTGTGATCACCATGGGTATTCTTGGTGATGCCGACAACACCGAAATCGGCGAGAAGGTGGCGACAGCTCTGGTGGGTACCTTTCTTGGTATCTGGGCCGCCTATGGTTTTGTCGGTCCCTTTGCCGCTGCCATGACCCATGAAGCGAACGAGGAGGCCAATAGCTATGAGGCCATCAAGATGTGCCTGGTGGCGAGCGCCCAGGGGCTACCGCCGGCGCTGGCCGTCGAGTTTGGCCGCAAGGCGCTGATCTCCGACCATCGTCCCAGTTTTACTGAGCTGGAAGAGTCGGTGCGGGGACGCTGAGCGTGGACAACAATCAGCCGATTATCGTCAAGCGCATCAGTCGCAAGGCCGATGGCCACCATGGCGGTTCCTGGAAAATTGCTTTTGCCGACTTTGCCGTGGCGATGATGGCGTTCTTTCTGGTGATGTGGTTGCTGGCCAGCGCGACACCGGAACAGTTGAAAATGATTTCAGGCTATTTCAACGATCCTGTCGGTTTTAGCGAAGGTGGCAGTCCCTTTGCGATAGATCTTGGTGGATCACCGACAGTGGCGCCGCAGCGCACGCTGAATGAGCAGAGTGACGCTGACCTGCAGACCCTGGATAGCCAGTCGATCATGAGCCTGGCCGAGGAGGTCGAGCGCCTGGAACTGGATTTGCTGCTGCAGGAACTGCAGAACAAGATCGACCAGGAGCCGGTGCTGCAACGCTTCAAGGACCAGATACTGTTGGAAATCACCCAGGACGGTCTGCGCATCCAGATTGTCGATGCCGAGAACCGGCCGATGTTCGCCAGTGGCAGCGCCCAGCTGCAGAGCTACTTCGAGGGCATATTGCTGGCGTTGAGTGACACCATTGCCCGGGTGCCGAAAAAGATCAGCATCAGCGGACATACCGATGCCAAGCCTTTTGTTGGCCGGCGCGACTACGGCAACTGGGAACTGTCCAGTGACCGGGCGAATGCGGCGCGGCGCACCTTGCTGGCAGCCGGTTATCCTGAGGCGCAGGTGGCCCGGGTGGTCGGTTTTGCCGATTCGGCATTGTTTGACCGGGCAGATCCATTCAACCCGGTCAATCGGCGCATCGACATCGTGGTGCTGAACAAGCGCGCTGAAGAACAGTTGTACGAGGGGCAGCAGCCGGAGGAGGTTGACCAGCCACCGGTTGATCAGGCGGTGGACACTGAGGAACCGGCCGGGGCCGGCTCGTCGGCAGCCGGTGACCTGCCGGATCAGCCTATCAGCCTGCCAGTACCTGCAACCCCGGCAACGCCAGAGCCGGCAGACGCCGGCCAGCCAGAGCAGACAACCGAGGATGCTGCGCCTGCGACGCAGGATGGAGCAAGAACCCTCAACCTGTTCGAGGATGCGCGCTCGCTGCAGCGCTTGCGCGAGGACTGAATCTCAGGCCAGGCTGGACAGGATATGCCGGTAGCTGTCCATCCGCCGTTGGCTGATCTCGCCGTTTTGCAGCGCCTGCAGTAGTGCGCAGCCGGGCTCGTGCAGATGCCGGCAGTCGCGGAAGCGGCAGCGTCCCAGGTGCGGGCGAAACTCGATAAAACCCTCCAGCAGATCATCCTGGCTGATATGGCTCAGACCGAACTCGCGGATGCCGGGCGAGTCAATCAGGTCGCCACCGACGGGGAAGTGAAAGAGTCTGGCGGTGGTGGTGGTATGGGTGCCCTTGCCGGTGCTTTCCGAGAGTGCGCCGACGCGCAGGTCGACGCCCGGCAGCAGGGCATTGATCAGCGACGACTTGCCGACCCCGGACTGGCCGACAAACACGCTGACGTGATCCTTCAGTGCTTCATGCAGGGGCTCCAGCCCTTCACCGCGATCGGCCGACAGGCGCAGGGTGCGATAGCCGAGTGCGGCATAATCCGCCAGCCATTGCTGCAGCCAGTCGTGCTCCGGCGCGCGCAGCAGGTCGGCCTTGTTCAGCAGCAGCAACGGCTGCAGGCCGTGTTGCTCGGCGGCCACCAGATAGCGGTCGATCAGGTTGGTGTAGGGGGTAGGCTCGACGGCGAAGACGATCACCAGCTGGTCGACGTTGGCTGCCACCGGTTTCAGCTGGCCGCGCATGTCCGGACGGCACAGCTCGCTCTGGCGTGGCAGCTGGGCGACAATCACGCCGCTGCCGGCATTGTCCGCTCGCCACACCACCCGGTCACCGGTGACCAGTGCCGGCAGGTTGGCGCGCAGGTGACAGCGGCGAACCTCGCCGGCGTCCCCGCCGTCGAGGGCTTCGACATCAACCTGTACGCCGAAGTGGGCAATCACCAGTCCTTCGCGTTCTTCACCCAGATCACCACCGATGAGGGTCTGTTCCGCCTTTTCGGCACGCCGGCTGGCCCGCTCGGTTCGTTCGTCCTGGATCTTCTGGATTCGCCAGTTCTGGCGGCGGGTCAAGTGGCGCTTGCTCATGGATGGTCTGCTGGCTGAGAGTGGCCGCAGTGTAGCATGATGCGGCTATACTGCAGCTCTGCCAAAACCGCTCTCTAGCGCACAGGAGTTGCCATGCTGCACCCGGATAACCTGATTTGGATCGACCTGGAAATGACCGGTCTTGATCCTGATAACGACCGCATTATCGAGATAGCCACGGTGGTCACTGATGCCAATCTCAATACCCTGGCCGAGGGGCCGGTGCTGGCGATTCATCAGCCGGAGGCGGTAATGGCGGCGATGGATGAGTGGAATACCCGCCAGCACGGCCAGTCCGGGTTGACCCAACGGGTGCTGGAGAGTGACGTCGATCTGGCCGAGGCCGAGCGCCAGACCATCGAGTTCCTGCGCCAGTGGGTGCCGGCCGGCCGTTCGCCGATGTGCGGCAACAGCATCTGCCAGGACCGGCGCTTTCTCTACCGCGGCATGCCGGAACTGGAAAAGTACTTCCATTACCGCAATCTCGATGTATCCACCCTCAAGGAGCTGGCGGCGCGCTGGGCCCCGCGTATCCGTGACGGCTTCAGCAAGAGCAGCAGCCACCTGGCGCTGGATGACATCCGTGACTCGATTGCCGAGCTGCAGTACTACCGCGAACACTTTATCCGGGTCTGAACGGCAAGTTTTTGCCTGCGAGTCAAACAGCTGGTGTGTAAACGCGGCCACCGGCAACCTGTTCTGGACACGCCGTAAACCCATCCCTGGGGGCTCGCGATAGCCATCCATGGCTATCGACGGTCCTGAACAGGTTGCCGGTGGCCGCGTTGCTGAACGCCTGTGCAACTGCCCCGCATTCCCCTGTCTTTTAGCTCGCCGCCTGCGGCTTGCTGCTGAGTACCAGCCGCTCCAGTCCTTCGCTGTTGCGCAGGTTGATATCCATCTGGCGGAAGGCGATCTCGATACCGTGCTCGCGGAACAGCCGGTCAATCTCCCGGTTGATCTCGTCGATGGCCGGGTTGCGGTCACGCAACTCGCGAACGTGAATGCGCAGTTCGTGGTCCAGGGTGCTGTCGCCGAAATTCAGGAACAGCACCATGGGTTCCGGATCACGCAGTACCCGCGAGTTGCCATTGGCAATCCGGTAGAGCAGTTCACGGACCTTCTGCAGATCCGAGCCGTAGGCCACGCCAATGCGTATGGTGACGCGGGTGACGGTGTCACTCAGCGACCAGTTGATCAGCTGGCTGGTGACGAAGGTCTTGTTCGGGACAATGATTTCCTTGCGATCGAAATCGGTGATGGTGGTGGCGCGGATACGGATTCGGTTGACCGTGCCGGACAGGTTGCCGATGGTCACCACGTCACCAATGCGTACCGGCCGCTCAAACAGGATGATCAGGCCGGAAACAAAGTTGGCGAAGATTTCCTGCAAGCCGAAACCCAGACCAACACTGAGTGCCGCCACCAGCCACTGCAACTTGTTCCAGCTGACCCCCAAAGCCGATAGCGTGGTAATCACGCCGATGCTGACGATGGCATAACTGAGCAGGGTGGTTATGGCATAGCCGCTGCCCTGCGCCAGGTTCAGGCGGGACAACAGCAGTATTTCCAGCAGGCCCGGCAGGTTGCGCGCCAGGGTCACTGTCAGGAGCACTATTACCAGCGCGCCCAGCACATCGGCGGCGCTCATGGGTACCAGTAGCGGATTATCGGCTGTGCCGCTGTTGTATTCCCACAGAGTCACCGATTGAAGGTAGGACGTGGCGCTGATCAGGTCGGACCAAGTGAAATACAATGCGACGCCGAAGCCCAGTGTCAGCAGTAGACGCGACAGGCGCAGGGATTGCTGATTGACCTGGCGGATATCCAGTTCGGGAACTTCAACCTGGACTTCTCCTTCAATACCCTCTCGGGTAGTCGTGGCACGTTTGCTCATCGCCCGTTGCCAGGCCAGCCGGCGACCGGCAACGTTCAGGTTGCGGACCAGCGTACCGTCCAGCAGCATCCACAGAACGATCAGATACAGACTGTCGATAAAGCGTGCGGCGAGCTTGACCGCAGCGTACTGGTAGCCCAGCCAGGTCATGCCAGCCAGTATCAACGGTACCGCAGTAAGAATCAGCGTGATGCTCAGGTGGACCAGCCGTGAACTGTAGAGGGGCTGGCTGCGCCAGAGCAGACGACCAAGCAACCAGGCGTAGCCGATCAGCCCACCAATCATAACCATACGGTTCAGTACTGAACTGCTCAGTTGATCAGGCTGTTGCATGCCCAACGTGGTCACAATCACCAATGGCAGCAATACCCAGCTGCCACGACCGGTCAGTCGATGCAGTCTTTGTACCAACGCGTTATCCCAACGGAAATGTCGGCCTGCGATGCCTTGTGGATCCAGTACCCGATACATCAGGTGGATTACCAGCCAGGCCAGTGCCATTTGCAACAGAACAGCTGACATCAGTGGCATCGCCGGCTGCGCGCCACGCCACAGTAGCCAGCTGCAGGTCAGCATAAGCAGGGGTAGCGGCAGGACAAGCAGGGTAGTCAGTAACAGGGCCTTGGGCGTATGCCAGCCGCTGTCCTCGCGGAAATGTCCGACATCCTGATGAAGTCTGTGCAGTTGCTGTCGCAGCAGCGGGCGGCGCCAGGCATAAACACCCATCAGTAATGCCAACAGCAGGAACCATGGCCATTCACCCAGCAACAGATGCAGTAACTCGACTGCCAGCCGGTGCAGATGCAGTTTCTGCAACTCGTCGACCAGCTGCGTCGGTAGAGCATGAAGCCAGTGCCGGTCGATCGGGCGGTTACTGGCTACCCAGAACAGTTGGTCGTCGATAGTCCGTTGCAGGTCGCTGCTGAGTTGTTGCAGTTGACGCTGGTTGATCTGCAGGCTGACAGCGAGGCTGAGCTGACTGTCAATATTGCTGCTCAGTTGCTCTGAAAGTTGTAGGCGATGGTTGGCCAGTTGTTGCAGGTCGCTGACCAGTCCCTCGCGCTGCTGCTCTGGCAGTGAGGCCAGTTGACGCTCGACATATTCGGCAGGATTGGCCAGTTCCTCGCGGATCTGGTTAAGTTCGAACTGGCGCAGGCGCAGGTCGGCAATCCGGTTTGCCAGCGAGCCATCCACCCTGAGCTGTGGCAGAGCTTTCTTTTGCTGATGCAGTATGCGTGACAATAGCAGGCTGCCTTTAAGCACATCGATCTGCTGCTCGAGGGCGCGGTCGATCTGCGTGAGGCTGTCAATCTGCTGTCGGGTCTGCAGGTTTTTCCGGGTCAATTCACCGACTTCGGTGGTTGCACGCAGCAATTCTTCACTGAGTTGTCGGTTGATACTGGCCTGTTGACGAAGCAGTTGGTGGTTGTCGGCATCAAGCCCAGCGCTGACTTCACTCAAGGTCTGTTCCGAATCTGCCAGGCGCTTGTTGTTGATCAGCTCCTGAAATATCTGGATTTCCTGCTCTATATCGGCAATTTGCCGGGTCAGCAGGTCGCGACGGCGGTTAGCCAGGTCTTGCAGTACGGCATTGTTGTTCAGTCGCTGTTGTAGCAGCTCCGTTGATATTTGCAGGCTTTGCAGCTCCGAGCGCAACAGCCCGATGCGTGCCTGATTGATGTTCGAGCTCGGTTGGCGCTGCAGGTTGCGCAGCTGTTCATTGATCGCAAGTTCGCGATTCTGGTTGGCGGTGACGCTGTTCTGGGTGCGTTCAGGACGCGTTTGTGCAGCAATCAGTTCGCTGTTGACGGCGGTCAGTTCGTTCTGCCAGTTGAACATCTGGGTGACACGCAGCTCGAGTGCCTGCTCCAGGCTTACCAGATCCTGTCGCCCGGCATTGCGGCGGAGCGTCTCGCCGTCCACAGTTTTCAGCCGCTCCAGTTGCAGGCGAACGTCGCGACTGGACTGGGGAGCCCGATCGATCTGCTCGCGAAGAGCAACTTGTTCGCCCTGCAGGCTCTGGCTACGTTGCAGAAAGCCGATGGTCTGCTGGAAGATTTCCTGGAGTTCGCGGCGTTCGGCCTCGCTGGCACCGCTGTCGGGCAGTGCTTCAAGGCTGGCCCGGACGCTCTGTAGCGCTTCATTCAGGTCGGCTTGCTGGGCCCGTGCGGGCGTACACAGCAGGCACAGGGCGAGCAGCAGGAGTTGGAGGGAAGCGGTCAGACGCATGGTTGGCTACCGGGCAATCGAAAAACGAAGGTTAGACTGCCGGAGGGCGCAAGGGAAGCAGATGGGGCTGGACCTTGTGGCACTCCGGGATCACTCGGAGTGCCACAGCGGCAAAAGGTTCCGGGGACGGGCTCAGAACCACTCGTTGCGCATGTCCAGACAGGTCGGGTCGAGGCTTTCCAGCAGGGTCAGTGCATGCGCGCAGCCGGGCACTTCCCAGGTCAGGAAGTAGCGTGCCGCCTGCAGCTTGCCGCGGTAGAAGTCGGCATCCGCCGGATTGCCGGCGTTCAGCCCCTGCTGGGCACGGATCGCCTGCTCCAGCCAGCGCCAACCGATCACCATATGGCCGAAGGCATTCAGGTACAGCGCCGAGTTGGCCAGCGCCTCGTTGACCTTGCCCTGACCGAGATTGCCGAGCAGCGTCAGGGTGACCTTGCCGATCTGCGTGTGCAGTGCCTCCAGCGGCTGGCGCAGGGCATCCAGTTCGCTGTGTTCGGCCGCCTTGCGACAGCAGTTCTGGATCAGTGCCGACAGCTGCTTGAGTGCCGCGCCATTGTTCATCACCACCTTGCGCCCGAGCAGATCCAGCGACTGGATGCCGTGCGTGCCCTCGTGGATCGGGTTCAGGCGGTTGTCGCGGTAGTACTGCTCGACCGGGTATTCACGGGTGTAGCCGTGGCCACCAAGAATCTGGATCGCCAGCTCGTTGGCCTTCAGGCAGAACTCCGAGGGCCAGGACTTGACGATCGGTGTCAGCAGGTCGAGCAGCTCCAGCGCGGTGCGACGCTCTTCCTCACTGGGCAGGGTTTCGGTGTCGTCGAACAGGCGCGAGGCGTACAGGCCCAGATCATAGGCCCCTTCGACATAGGCCTTCTGGGTCAGCAGCATGCGCTTGACGTCAGCATGCTCGACGATGGCCACCTGCGGGCTGGTCGGGTCCTTGCCGTCGGGCATGCGGCCCTGCGGGCGGTTGCGCGCGTAGTCCAGCGAATACTGGTAGCCGGCATAGCCGAGCATCACCGCGCCCATGCCGACGCCGATACGTGCCTCGTTCATCATCTGGAACATGTAGTTCAGACCGTGGTGCGGCTTGCCGACCAGATAGGCAACGCAGTTGCCATTGTCACCGAAGTTCAGTGCGGTGGAGGTGGTGCCGCGCCAGCCCATCTTGTGGAACAGGCCGGCCAGGGTCACGTCATTGCGTGCGCCCAGGCTGCCATCATCGTTGACCAGGAACTTCGGCACGATAAACAGGCTGATGCCCTTCACCCCGGGCGGTGCGTCGGGCAGCTTGGCCAGCACCATGTGCACAATGTTCTCCGACAGCGGGTGGTCGCCGGCGGAGATAAAGATCTTGTTGCCCTTCAGGCGGTAGCTGCCATCGGCGTGCGGCTCGGCCTTGCTGCGGATGTCCGACAGCGAGGAGCCGGCATGCGGTTCGGTCAGCGCCATGGTGCCGAAGAAACGGCCCTCGATCATCGGTTGCAGGTAGCGTTGTTTCTGTTCCTCGCTGCCGAAGTTCTCAATCAGGTTGGCCGCACCCATGGTCAGCATGGCGTAGGACGAGGTGGCAATGTTGGCCGCCTGGAACTGGGTAAAGCAGGCCTGCGACAGCAGGTTGGGCAGCTGCATGCCGCCCTGCTCAAAGGAACGGGTAGCGTTGAGGAAACCGGCCTCCAGGAAGGCATCGACCGCCGGCTTGACCTCGGGGATCAGCTCGGCGGCACCATTGACATACTGTGGCTCGTTCTCGTCATTCTTGCGGTTGTGCGGCAGGAAATACTTCTCGGCGATGCTGCGGGCAGTCTGGATCGCGGCATCGAAGGTCTCGCGGTTGTGCTCGGCGAAACGCTCGCGCCGGGTCAGCGCCTCGGCGTCCAGTACTTCGTAGAGTTCAAAGGCCAGATTGCGGGCATCGGGCAGAATGTCGGTCATGACGGTCACCTCTGTTGATAGCCGGTCGAGTGTATGCGCACTGCCACCCGGCTGAAAACCGGCATTGATAACCCTTATGCAGGCGGATCAGGCCAGACCAGACTGCACTGTCATTACCAAGCGCACAGTGCCGTGGCAATCCAGTCGGTGTGGCGGTCGGGCTCAGAACAGGCGCAACACCGGCTCGTCGAGTGCTGCACGCTGTTCGCGCAGGGTAAGAATCTGATCGGCCCAGTAGCGTTCGCTGGCAAACCAGCCAAAGTGCATGGGAAATGCCGGGTCTTCCCAGCGCCGGGCCAGCCAGGCGCTGTAGTGGATCAGCCGCAAGCTGCGCAGTGATTCGATCAGCTGCAGCTGGCGCGGGTCGAAATCGTGGAACTCGTTGTAACCATCGACCAGTTCGGCCAGCTGCGCCTGACGTTGGTCGCGCTCGCCGGATAGCATCATCCACAGATCCTGGATCGCCGGGCCCATACGGCAATCGTCCAGATCGACCATGTACAGCAGTTCATCTCGCTGCAGGATATTGCCGACATGCAGGTCACCGTGCAGACGGATCGAATTGTAGGGGTGTTCTGCAAAGCGCTGGCGGATCTGTGCCAGCAGATCGTCCGCCACCGAGAAGTAGGCGGCGCGCAGGGCCTGCGGGACGCTGTCATGCTCACGCAGCCAGGCCAGACTTTGATCGCCAAAGCTGTCAATATCCAGTGCCGGGCGATGCTCGAACGAGCGCATGGCGCCCACCGCATGCAGGCGTCCGAGCAGGCGTCCGAGCATCAGTTGCTGATCGGGATCGTCGAACTCCGGCGCGCGTCCACCGAAGCGGCGGAACAGGCTGAAACGAAAGCCGGCATGCTCGAACAGGCTCTGACCCTGGTACTGGTTGGGCGCAATCACCGGGATCTCGCGCTCGACCAGTTCAAAGGCAAACGCATGTTCCTCAAGGATCGCTGCGTCACTCCAGCGGTCGGGCCGATAGAATTTGGCGATCAGCGGCTCGCCATCCTCGATACCGACCTGGAAGACCCGGTTTTCGTAACTATTCAGCGCCATGATCCGCGCATCGCTGCGCAGTCCGAGCGACTCCACCGCATCCAGCACGGTATCCGGGGTCAGGCTGGCAAACGGGTGGCTGGACATGGGGGAACTCCGCAACGGGATGCGACCGGGCAGGGCGCGCGGGCGTCGGGGCATAGGCTATAGGTTGCGCAGCAGCAGGTCGAGTCTGGCTGTTGCTTCATTGAGCTGGTGCGAAGTTACGCCGCCGTCATGGCGAAGGCCGCAGGCCTGAAGCAATCTATTGCCGTCCAGCAGTTGTCCGGCAATAGATTGCTAACGGTTTGCCTGCTGCTCCGGGGTGCGTGCCACGCACCAGATACTGACACTCGCGGCGCCGGCCTGCATCAGCGTGCGCGCGGCCTCGTCGGCGCTGGTGCCGGTGGTCATTACGTCATCAATTAATGCCAGATGCAGTCCTGCAAGTTTTTCCGGCTGCGGGCAGTGGAAAGCGCCATGCAAGTTGTGCTGGCGCTCACTGGCGTTAAGGTTTTGCTGGGTGCGGGTGTTGCGGGTGCGCAGTAGCAGGTTGCGCGACAGTGGGAGGTGCAGGCCAGCAGCCAGTGGTCGACACAGTTCCAGTGCCTGATTGAAGCCGCGTCGGGCGTGCCGGCGCGGGTGCAGCGGCATCGGTAGCAACAGGTCAGGCAAAGGATGCAGTTCGCGATCGGCATGGCGTACCTGCTGCAGTAACTGTTCCGCCAGCAGGCGGCCATAGCCCAGCTGGTCGTGGTGCTTGAAGGCCACAATCAGCCGATCCACCGGGAAGCTGTAGCTGAACACTGCCAGGCTGCGGCTGAACGCCGGCGGGTGCGACAGGCACTGCCCGCACAGGTCGGCCATGCCATCCAGCGGCAGGGCGCACTGGCGACAGGCATGCAGCAGCCAGGGCAGCTCACCCAGGCAGCCATCGCAGATCCCGTGGTGATTCAGCCGGGTACGGCTAAGGCAGAGCATGCAGGATTGCGATAGGTTGTTTTTTAGCCAGTTGTAAACCTTTAGCACCATAAATGGTTGACAGTCTCCATGCTGACATTATGATTGGCGCACAGACTGAACCCGTCGCCGGCTGGCGGCAATCACCAGAGATGCATTCCATGACGCAATCCGCACTTCGCCATGACTGGACCCAGGCCGAGGTACTGGCCCTGTTCCAACAGCCGTTCAACGACCTGCTGTTTCAGGCCCAGAGTGTGCACCGCCAGCATTTCGATCCGAACCGTGTGCAGGTGTCGACCCTGCTGTCGATCAAGACCGGTGCCTGCCCGGAGGACTGCAAGTATTGCCCGCAGTCCGGCCACTACAACACCGGGCTGGACAAGGAAAAGCTGATGGAAGTGCAGAAGGTGCTGGACGAGGCTGCGCGTGCCAAGGCCATCGGTGCTACCCGCTTCTGTATGGGCGCGGCCTGGAAACATCCCTCGGACAAGGACATGCCCTATGTGCTGCAGATGGTGCGTGGGGTGCGGGCGCTGGGGCTGGAAACCTGCATGACCCTGGGCAAGCTGACCAGGGAACAGACTGCCGCCCTGGCCGAGGCCGGGCTGGACTACTACAACCACAACCTGGATACCTCGCCGGAGTTCTACGGCAATATCATCACTACCCGTACCTACAGCGACCGTTTGCAAACGCTGGCCTATGTTCGCGATGCCGGCATGAAGATTTGCTCCGGCGGCATTCTCGGTATGGGTGAGTCGTTGCAGGATCGTGCCGGTCTGCTGATCCAGCTGGCCAACCTGCCGGAACATCCGGAAAGCGTGCCGATCAATATGCTGGTCAAGGTCAAGGGTACGCCGCTGGCCGAGGAGCAGGATGTTGATCCGTTCGACTTTATTCGCACCCTGGCGGTTGCCCGGATCATGATGCCGAAGTCCCACGTGCGCCTGTCCGCCGGGCGTGAACAAATGAACGACCAGACCCAGGCGCTGGCCTTCTTTGCCGGGGCCAATTCGATTTTCTACGGCGACAAGCTGCTGACCACCGCCAACCCGCAGGCAGACCGCGACATGCTGCTGTTTCAGCGTCTGGGCATCAAGCCCGAGGAGCGCGAAGAGCATGATGACGAGGTCCACCAGGCGGCTATCGAACAGGCACTGGTGGAGCAGCGCGACAGCGCCCTGTTTGTCAACGCAGCGGTCTGATGCCTGCTGGATGCCGCTGGTGAAAGGTTGCCGGCGGCCAGTGTGACGGCGCTGATATACCTATTGATCAATCCACCTGCCGTTGGCGCGGCTTGATGTCTGTCGCTGACTGCCTGCCGCTGCGTGAGCCCTATGCCCTTTGATCTGTCTGCCCGCCTGGCCGAGCGCCATGCCGCCCACCTGTACCGCCAGCGCCCGCTGCTCGAATCACCGCAGGGGGTGCGGGTGGTGGTGGATGGTCAGGCGCTGCTGTCGTTCTGCAGCAATGACTATCTGGGTCTGGCCAGTCATCCGCAGCTGCGCGAGGCGCTGATCGAGGGGGTGCGCCGCTGGGGAGTGGGTGGCGGCGCCTCGCATCTGGTGGCCGGTCACAGTGCTGCGCACCATGCTCTTGAGGAAGCCCTGGCCGAGTTTACCGGCCGGCCCCGGGCGCTGCTGCTATCCACCGGCTATATGGCCAACCTGGCTGCCGTTACCGCGCTGGTCGGGCAGGGCGATACGGTGCTGCAGGATCGTCTCAATCACGCCTCGCTGCTGGATGCCGGCCTGCTCAGTGGCGCACGGTTTTCGCGCTACCTGCACAACGATGTTGATAGCCTGGGCAAACGCCTGAGTCGTGCCGAAGGCAATACCCTGGTGGTCACCGACGGTGTGTTCAGCATGGACGGAGATCTGGCCGAGCTGCCGGCGCTGTGCGCCATGGCCGGTAACCACAACGCCTGGGTGATGGTCGATGACGCCCACGGCTTCGGTTGTCTGGGGCGTAACGGCGGCGGCATCGTCGAGCACTTCGGGCTGGGTATTGAGCAGGTGCCGGTACTGGTCGGCACCCTCGGCAAGGCCTTTGGTAGCGCCGGCGCCTTTGTTGCCGGCAGCGAAGCATTGATCGAGACGCTGATCCAGTTTGCCCGCCCTTATATCTACACCACCAGCCAGCCACCGGCGGTGGCCTGTGCCAGTCTGCGCAGCCTGCAGTTGCTGCGCGAGGAAGGCTGGCGCCGCCAGCACCTGCAGCAGTTGATAGTCCGTTTGCGTGCCGGGGTTAGCGAGCTGGGTTTGAGTCTGATGGACAGCCCGACGCCGATCCAGCCGATTGTGCTGGGCAGTAGCGAGCGTGCCCTGCAACTGTCTGCGGCGCTTCGTCGTCGTGGTCTGCTGGTCGGCGCCATACGCCCGCCTACCGTACCACGCGGCACTGCCCGACTGCGTGTAACACTGTCGGCCGAACACCAGCTGGAGGATATCGACCGCTTGCTGCAAGCTCTGGCTGATTCAATCAAGGAATTGCCGGAGGTAACAAATGACTGAAATAAGCCTGTTGCCCGGCTGGGCGCTGTCCGCCAGCAATCTGGAGCCGCTGGCCGATGCATTGGTCGAGCGCCTGCCGGGTGTCGGCTGTGGGCTCTGCGAACTGCCGCCGCTGCAGTTGTCGAGCCTGGAGGATGACCTGCAGGCGCTGGCCGCCGCCCTGCCGGATGGTCCGCTGATCGGCTGGTCGCTGGGCGGCATGCTGGCGGTGCAACTGCAACGGCGTTTTCCGCAGCGCTTTACCCGGGTGGTCACATTGGCCAGCAATGCCTGTTTTGTGGCCCGCGCCGACTGGTCAGCAGCCATGCCGGTGGATACCTATAAGACTTTTCTGCAGAACATGCGCGATAGCCCGGAGCGCACTCTGCGGCGCTTTGGCCTGCTGGTGACCCAGGGTGCGGAGCAGCCCCGTGAACTGGTCAAGCAGCTGCAGTGGGATCAGGCCGATCCGCTGCAACGCCTGCAGGCACTTTCCCTGCTTGGTCTGCTGGACAACCGTGCGGCCATGCGTGGCGCCGCTGCGGGCAGTCAGCTGCATTGTCTGGCTGGTCAGGATGAGCTGGTGCCGGCGGCGGCTGCAGAGGCCTTGCGGCAACTGGCACCGCAGCAACAGGTGCTGCTGCATGGGCAAGCCTGTCATGCCCTGCCACTGCAGCAGCCGGACTGGCTGGCCGGGCAGATTGCCGGCTTTCTGCAGGGCGCGCCATGAACCAGCCGTTGTTCGACAAGCGGCAGGTCGCCGACTCCTTTGGTCGTGCGGCGGCCACCTATGATCAGGCCGCGGCCTTCCAGCGTCGGGTGGGACACAACCTGCTGGCCCGGTTGCCGGCGGGTCTGCAACCGCAGGCACTGGTCGATCTGGGCTGTGGGACCGGGTATTTCACCCGGGCGCTGGCCAGTCATTATGGCCGCCCGGTTCTGGGGCTGGATCTGGCCGAGGGCATGCTGCGGCATGCGCGGCAGCAGCCCTCGTTACCACCGGCAGCCGGCTGGGTTGCCGCCGATGCCGAGGCTTTGCCGCTGCGCAGCGCCAGTCAGGACCTGTTGTTCTCCAGTCTGGCCTTGCAGTGGTGCAATGATCTGCCACAGGCACTGGCCGAGGCCCGCCGGGTGTTGCGTGCTGGCGGCATCATGGCCTTTTCCACCCTGGTCGATGGTTCGCTGGTCGAGCTGCGTGACAGCTGGCAGCAGGTGGATGGGTATGTGCATGTGAACCGTTTCAGTCCCCGCCAGTCCCTGCAGCAGATGCTTGAGGCCAGCGGCTTTGCCGAGGTGCATTGTGAGATTGAAACCCATGTCATGCACTACCCGCAGCTGTCCGGACTGACCCGCGAACTGAAGGCGCTGGGCGCCCACAATATCAATCCGGGGCGACCCGGCGGGCTGACCGGGCGTGCCCGCCTGCAGGCGCTGACGGCAGCCTATGAAGCCTTTCGAACCGATCGGGGCCTGCCGGCCAGCTGGCAGGTGGCTCAGATACTGTTGAAACAGGAGGCGTGAGATGGCCAGACGTTACTTTGTTACCGGTACCGATACCGAAATTGGCAAGACCACTGTTGCGGCAGCTCTGCTGCATGCAGCGCGCGGCCGCAGGCTGAGCACTGCTGCGGTAAAGCCGGTGGCGGCGGGTTGCGAACAGACCGCCGAAGGCTTGCGCAATGATGATGCGCTGGCGTTGCAGGCCGAGTGCCAGCCGCCGCTGGCCTACGAACTGATCAACCCGATTGCTCTGGAAGCGGCTATTGCACCGCATATTGCCGCCGCCGAGGAGGGTGTGGCGCTGACCATGGAGCTGCTCGCCGGTGCCTGCCTGCAGGTGTTTGACCGCAACGCCGACCTGACGCTGGTGGAAGGGGCGGGTGGCTGGCGGGTGCCGCTGAACACCCGGCAGACCCTTGCCGATCTGGCGGTGGATCTGCGCCTGCCGGTGATCATGGTGGTGGGTATGCGCCTCGGCTGCATCAACCACGCGCTGCTGACCGCCGAGGCGATTGCCGCCAGCGGCCTGACCCTGGCTGGCTGGGTGGCCAATCATGTCGACCCGCAGATGAGTCGTCCGCAGGAGAATCTGCAGACTCTGCGGCAACTGCTCAAGGCACCCTGTCTGGGTGTTGTGCCCTGGCTGCCGAACGCTACCGCAGACGTCGTGGCGACACATCTTGATATCGCGCCGCTGGTGTGATCCGACCGGCGGCGGTACCACTTGCCGTGCTCTTGTGCTTGAATGAGTTCGAACCTCTCAGTGGAGAAATCCTATGGCCATGCTTGATGTGATGTCTGCGGGCCTCAACGGTGTACGTCAAGGCCAGTACCGGATGACCAATGCGGCAAGCGACATTGCCCGTGTGTCGATGCCGGAAGATCCTGCTGCGGCAAGCGCCGTTCCGGCCCAGCCTGCCAACCCGCAACCGGTTGCCAGCACGCCAGTCGAGACCAATCGTCCGGTCAACCTGGTGGACAGTCTGGTCGAGTTGCAACAGGGCCGTCGCGAAGTTGAGGCCGGTGCCTCGGTAATCGATACGGCCGATGAAGTGCTCGGTACCCTGCTGGATGTTACCGCCTGACCGCAGGCTGACATCCCCACCGATATGAACGGTATTGCTCCGGCTGCGGTCGGTTATATCCCCAACACCTCCGGGTTGCGCCCTGCAGCCGGGGGTGTTGTTGTTTCTGCGACAGGAACTGCTTCCCCGCAAGCCGATGCAGCTGCTCAAAGCCCGCCCCCTGCAGAGGGTGGCCGGTCGGATGCCGATGATGTGCGCGTACGTCAGGCTGAATCGGCACTGGCCCGTGCCGAGGCTCGGGTGCTTGAGCAAATGCAACAGGAAATCCGCGAGCTGGCGATGCGTGACCGCGAGGTGCGAGCCCATGAACAGGCGCACAAGGCGGTTGGCGGGCAGTATGCTGGCGCACCAAGTTACAACTACCAGCGCGGCCCTGATGGGCGCATGTATGCCATCGGCGGTTCGGTACCCATTGATATCAGCCCGATTCCGGGTGACCCGGCTGCAACATTGCAAAAAATGCAGCAGGTCCAACGGGCTGCGCTGGCGCCACTGCAACCCTCGGCAGCCGATCGCTCGATTGCCGCCGAGGCGGGCCGCCAGATGATCGAAGCACGCGCGCAATTGTTGCAGCAACAAGATGACGGAGCTTCCCCTGCCACCTCACCCGCTGAAGACGAGACAGCAGAATCACAAGCTGATCCCGTGCCCCGCTCGGTTGCAGCACAGCTTGACGATTACCGTGCAGTGGCTGCCAGTAGCCAGACTGCTTCCGGCATTTCCCTCACTATCTGATACACCCTGTTTTGCTATCCCGGCCGGCGTATTGGGGGCGGGCGATCACCTCTGTCGATACACAATCATTCATGTGGGGGTTGACAAAGGTCTGACCTAAACGTAAGTTTCAAACGTGCGTTTGAAACACCGCCCGAGCGGTGCAAATAAAACTGCAGCCACAGGCTGCCTCCCCAAGCAATCCGATAACACTGTTGAGGTCTGGAACCATGCCCGATTACAAGGCTCCCTTGCGTGACATCCGTTTCGTTCGTGACGAACTGCTGGGTTATGAAGAACACTACCAGAGCCTGCCAGGCTGCGAAGAAGCCACCCCGGACATGGTCAATGCCATCCTCGAGGAAGGTGCCAAGTTCTGTGAGCAGGTAATTGCTCCGCTCAACCGTGTCGGCGACACCGAAGGCTGCACCTGGAGTCCGGAAGGCGTAAAGACCCCGACCGGTTTCAAAGAGGCCTATGATCAGTACGTAGAAGGCGGCTGGCCGAGCCTGTCGCACGACCCGGCCCACGGCGGCCAGGGTCTGCCGGACTCGCTGGGTCTGGCAATCAGTGAAATGGTCGGTCAGGCCAACTGGTCCTGGGGCATGTACCCCGGTCTGTCGCATGGCGCGATGAACACCATCGATCTGCACGGTACCGACGAGCAGAAGCACGTCTACCTGACCAAACTGGTATCCGGCCAGTGGACCGGCACCATGTGCCTGACCGAGCCGCATTGTGGTACCGACCTGGGTATGCTGCGCACCAAGGCCGAGCCGCAGGCTGACGGCTCCTACCAGGTGTCCGGTACCAAGATTTTCATCTCCTCCGGTGAGCACGACATGGCCGAGAACATCGTGCACATCGTGCTGGCTCGCCTGCCTGACGCACCGGCCGGTACCAAGGGTATCTCGCTGTTCATCGTGCCCAAGTTCCTGCCCGACGCCAACGGCGAGAAGGGCGAGCGTAACGGCGTCAACTGTGGTTCGCTTGAGCACAAGATGGGTATCCACGGCAACGCTACCTGCGTAATGAACTTCGACAGCGCCACCGGCTACCTGATCGGCGAGGCGAACAAGGGTCTGAACGCCATGTTCACCTTTATGAACACTGCCCGTCTGGGTACCGCGCTGCAGGGCCTGGCCCACGCTGAAGTGGCCTTCCAGGGCGGCATCAAGTATGCCCGTGAGCGTCTGCAGATGCGTTCGCTGACTGGCAACAAGGCGCCGGAAAAGCCGGCCGACCCGATCATCGTGCACCCTGACGTGCGCCGTATGCTGCTGACCATGAAGGCCTTTGCCGAAGGCAACCGTGCCATGGTGTATTTCACCGCCAAGCAGGTCGACATCATCCGTAACAGCCAGGATGCCGAGCAGAAGAAGCAGGCCGACGCCCTGCTGGCCTTCCTTACCCCGATCGCCAAGGCATTCATGACCGAGGTCGGTTTCGAAGCGGCCAACCATGGCGTGCAGATCTACGGTGGCCACGGCTTTATCGCCGAGTGGGGCATGGAGCAGAACGTGCGTGATGCCCGTATCTCCATGCTGTACGAAGGCACCACCGGCATCCAGGCCCTTGACCTGCTGGGCCGCAAGGTACTGATGACCCAGGGCGAGGCACTGAAAGGCTTCACCAAGATCGTGCACAAGTTCTGCCAGACCAATGAAGCCAACGACGCGGTCAAGGAGTTTGTTGCTCCGCTGGCCCAGCTGAACAAGGAGTGGGGCGAGCTGACCATGAAGATCGGCATGGCGGCGATGAAGGATCGTGAAATGGTCGGTGCTGCTGCGGTGGACTACTGCATGTACTCCGGCTACGCCTGCCTGGCCTACTTTTGGGCTGACATGGCACGTCTGGCGGCCGAGAAGCTGGCTGCCGGTACCACTGAGGAGGCCTTCTACAAGGCCAAGCTGCAGACTGCGCGCTTCTACTTCCAGCGCATCCTGCCGCGTACCCGCACCCACGTTGACGCCATGCTGTCCGGTGCCGACAACCTCATGGCCATGGCCGAAGACGACTTCGCCCTCGGTTACTGAGTCCAGAGCACAAAAAACCCGGCGCAAGCCGGGTTTTTTTGTGGGCGCCTGAAAAGTTCAGGCAGTTGCCATCAGTTATGCGCGTGCAGCATTTCGTTGAGCTGGATGGCACTCTTGTTGGTCTTGCACTCGATGGCGCCTGTCTGCGAGTTGCGGCGGAACAGCAGGTCGCTCTGGTTGGCCAGTTCGCGGGCCTTGATCACCTTGACCAGTTTGTCGGCGTCATCCAGCAGGGCGATCTTGATGCCGGCGGTGATGTACAGGCCGGCCTCGACGGTGCAGCGGTCACCCAGCGGAATGCCGATACCGGCGTTGGCGCCAATCAGGCAGCCTTCACCCACCGAGATAACGATATTGCCGCCACCGGACAGGGTGCCCATGGTCGAGCAGCCGCCACCCAGGTCTGAGCCCTTGCCGACAAATACGCCGGCGGAGATGCGGCCTTCGACCATGCTGGTGCCGGCGGTACCGGCATTGAAGTTGATAAAGCCTTCATGCATCACCGTGGTGCCTTCGCCCACATAGGCGCCGAGGCGCACGCGGGCGGTGTCGGCGATGCGCACGCCGCTGGGCACCACGTAGTCGGTCATGTTCGGGAACTTGTCGACACCATGCACGTTAAGGGTTTCACCACGCATGCGCGCGGCCAGCTGGCGCTGCGGCAGTTCGCTGATGTCGATGGCGCCCTGGTTGGTCCAGGCTACGTTCGGCAGCAGCGGGAAAATGCCGGCCAGCACCACCTGGTGCGGCTTGACCAGTCGGTGTGACAGCAGGTGCAGCTTGAGATAGGCCTCGGGGGTCGAGCTCGGTGCCTCATCGGTGGCGAGAATAGTCACCACCAGCGGGCGGTCGCTGCCTTCCAGCTGGGTAGCCAGGGCGCCCTGTTCGGCAAAGCCGGCGGCTTCCAGTTGCTTGCCGAGGGTGCCGCACTGGCTGGTGGCCAAGGCGATCGCCTGATTGCCACCGGTGTAGCCGAGCTGTTCGGCAATGACCTTGACCAGTGCCGGCTCGGGGTTGAGCAGTGGCTGCGGGTAGAAGACTTCAAGCCAGTCACCGGCACTGTTCTGGGTGCCGATACCGAAGGCCAGGCTGAAACATTCGCTCATGGGTGATTCCTTGGGCTGCAGGTGCATGGAGTGTCAGTCGAAGGCGCTGGCGTACAGCTCGGGCTTGAAGCCCACCAGACGCCGCTCGCCGGTATCCAGTACCGGTCTTTTGATCATCGACGGGTTGGCCTGCATCAGGGCAATGGCCTTGTCGGTGTCGATGTTCTGTTTGTCCGCATCATCCAGTTTGCGGAAGGTGGTGCCCTGACGGTTGAGAAGGATCTCCCAGCCGTGCTCGTTGCACCAGGCTCTCAGCCGTTCGGCGTCGATACCGTCTTTCTTGTAGTCGTGGAACTGGTAGGCCACGCCTTGCTGATCCAGCCAGTTGCGGGCCTTTTTCATGGTGTCACAGGCCTTGATGCCATACAGGGTGATCATGGGCTACAGGCTCTCGATCAGCGTGCGGATGCGCTGCGCCGCTTCGATACAGTCCTGCAGCGGCGCCACCAGTGCCAGGCGGATTCGCCCGGCGCCGGGATTATACCCGTCAACCTCGCGGGACAGGTAACGGCCCGGTACCACCGCGACGTTCTGCTCGGCGAGCAGGCGGCGGGTAAAGCTTTCGTCGTCGATTGGTGTGCGTGGCCAGAGGTAGAAGCCGGCGTCCGGACGCTGCACATCCATTACGTCGCCAAGGATGTCCAGCACCGCATCGAACTTGGCCTGGTACTGCTGGCGGTTTTCCTCGACGTGGGTCTCGTCTTGCCAGGCAGTCAGGCTGGCCAGCTGGGTCTGCACCGGCATGGCGCAGCCGTGGTAGGTTCGGTACTGCAGGAACGGCGCCAGCAGTTGCGCATCGCCGGCAACAAAGCCGGAGCGCAGGCCCGGCAGGTTGGAGCGCTTCGACAGGCTGTGGAACACCACGCAGCGCGCATAGTCATGCCGGCCGATGGCGGCGCAGGCCTGCAGCAGGCCGACCGGGCCGGGCTGGCCGGGGGCGTGAATTTCGCTGTAGCACTCATCCGAGGCAATCACGAAGTCGTACTGGTCGGCCAGGTGGATCAGTTGCTGCAGGGTATCCAGCGGTATCACTGCGCCGGTCGGGTTGCCCGGGGTGCAGATAAACAGCAGCTGGCAGCGTTGCCAGATGTCCACGGGGACCTTATCGAAGTCCGGGATAAAGCCGTTGCCGGCATCACAGGCCAGGTAGTGCGGCTGCACCCCGGCGAGCAGGGCGGCACCCTCATAGATCTGGTAGAACGGGTTGGGGCTGACCACCAGCCCCTGCGGGTCACGGGTTACCGCCGCCTGGACAAAGGAAAACAGCGCCTCGCGGGTGCCATTGACCGGCAGTATCTGGCTGGCTGGGTCGATGTCCTGCAGTGCAAAGCGCCGGCACAGCCAGTCGGCGATGCCCTGGCGCAATTCGGCCAGACCCAGAGTGGTGGGGTATACCGCGGCCTTGTCCAGATTGGCTGCCAGTGTGTCCAGTACCGGCTGCGGGGACGGGTGCTTGGGCTCGCCAATCGACAGCGAAATCGGCCGCAACTGCGGGTTGGGTGTGACACCGCCAGTCAGTTCACGCAGTTTTTCGAAGGGATAGGGCTGCAGCAGTTGCAGGTCGTGGTTCATCAATGACTGTCCTCAGTGGCCGATACGTATCGGCGCCGAATGATCGGTAGCGGGCTGGTTGCTGTCGTCCAGAGTGCTGATGATGGTTTCGCGTAGTCGGCGACACAGTTCAGGGTCGGAGAGCGCCTGATTGTCAGCGTCGGTCAGCACGAATACGTCATCCACGCGCTCGCCCAAGGTAACGATCTTGGCGTTCTGCACACTGATGTCGAAATCCAGGAAGATCCGTCCCATGCGCGCCAGCAGACCGGGACGATCCGGTGCGCTCAGCTCAAGGATGGTGTGCAGTCCCTGCGGGTCATTGAAGATGTTGACCTCGGCGGGGAAGGCGAAGTGCTTGAGTTGGCGCGGCACCCGACGTTGGATGATTGCCGGATATTCATCAGGGTTGGCCAGCGCCTCGGTGAGGCTCTGGCGAATCTGGCGGATACGCTGGGGGTCGTCGCCGATCGAATCGCCATCGGCGTCAAGCACTATATAGGTGTCGAGGCTGAAGCGGCTGGTCGAGGTGATGATGCGCGCATCCTGAATGCTCAGGTTGAGCTGGTCCATGGCGGCCACGGTGGCGGCGAACAGGTCATTCTGGTCCGGGGTGTAGATGAAGACCTGGGTGGCGCCCTCGAACTCGCGTTGGGCGGTTTCGCGGATCAGTACCAGTGGGCCCAGACTGGCCGGATGCTGGATGATTGCCTCGGCATGCCAGGCTACGTCACTGGCGGTGTGGCGCAGAAAGTAGTCCTCGCCAAGCTGGGTCCAGAGTGCTTCGACATCGTCCTCATCAATACCGCTGCGCACCAGGATGTCCAGTGCTGCCTGCTGGGTCTGGCGGATCTGCTCCTCACGGTTCGGCGGATTCTCCAGACCCCGCCTCAGGGCGCGCTTGGTTTCGGTGTATAGCTGGCGAAGCAACGCGGCGCGCCAGGAGTTCCACAGGCTCGGGTTGGTGGCGTTGATGTCGGCGATGGTCAGCACATACAGATAGTCAAGGCGTACCTGATTGCCCATCAGTACGGCAAAATCATGGATTACCAGCGGGTCGGAAATGTCCTTGCGCTGGGCGGTGGTCGACATCAGCAGGTGGCTTTCCACCAGCCAGCTGACCAGGTGGGTATCCCAGGCTGGCAGCTTGTGACGCTGGCAGAACAGGCGCGCGTCTTCGGCCCCGAGTTCCGAGTGATCACCGCCGCGCCCCTTGGCGATGTCGTGGTAGAGGCCGGCGATATACAGCAAATCGGGTTTCGGCAGCCGGCTGAAAATTTTCCAGGCCAGCGGGTATTTTTCCTGATAGTCAGGGTAGCCAAGCTTGCGCAGGTGCTTGATCAGGTTCAGCGTGTGCGCGTCCACCGTATAGATGTGAAACAGGTCGTGCTGCATCTGCCCGACAATCCGGCCGAACTCCGGCAGGTAGCGGCCCAGAATGCCGTAGCGGTGCATGCGCCGCAGGTTTCGGTGCACACCCTGCGGGCAGCGCAACAGCTCCATGAACAGGCTGGTGTTGCGGATGTCGGCGCGGAAGCGGTCGTCAATCAGGTGCCGGTTGTCACGCAGCAGGCGGATGGTGTCGGCACGAACGCCGCGGATTTCCGGGTTCTGCGCCATCAACAGGAAGATTTCCAGCATGGCCGAGGGTGTGCGGCGAAATACCTGTGGCTGGATTATCTCGATGTAGTGGTTGCGAATCTGGAAGCGACTGTTCAGCGGCTGGATGTCGGCATTTTCTGCATCGCGCAGCAATGTCTCGTCAAAGTGCTGCAGCAGCAGGTCGTTCAGCTCCGACAGCGACATCACGGCGCGGAAGTAGCGTTGCATGAAACGCTCCACGGCGTGCTTCTCGTCCTTGTCGTCGAATCCCATCAGGCGCGCCAGCGCGCGCTGGTGGTCGAACAGCAGACGGTCCTCGGCACGGCCGGCGAGCATGTGCAGGGCAAAGCGTACCTGCCAGAGGAAAGCGCGGCCAGCGGCGAGAATGCTGTATTCGCTCTGGTTAAGAAAACCACGCTCCACCAGTTCGCCCAGGTCGTTGGTGCCGAAGTGGCGCAGGGCAACCCAGGCGATGGTCTGGATATCGCGCAGGCCACCGGGCGAGGTCTTTACGTTCGGCTCAAGGTTGTATTCGGTGTCGTTGTACTTGCGGTGCCGGGCCTGCTGCTCGGCGCGCTTGCCACGAAAGTACTCGGCCGAGCTCCACATGCGATCCGGACCGGTGGCGACCAGCATCTGTTGGCGCAATTGCTCGTCGCCACACAGGGTGCGTGATTCCATCAGGTTGGTGATGACTGTCAGGTCGGCGCGGGCTTGTTCGGCGCATTCTTCGATATTTCGCACACTCTGGCCGACTTCCAGGCCGATATCCCAGAGCAACAGCAGGAAGCGCTCAATGGGGGTGCTGAACGGCTGGTGATCGTTCTGCAACAGGATCAGCAGGTCAATGTCCGAGTGCGGGTGCAGCTCCCCGCGGCCGTAGCCACCAACGGCCAGCAGGGCAATGCCTGCCGGTTGTTCGGGGAAATGCAGTTGCCAGGCCTGGCGCAGGAGGCAGTCGGTAAACCAGGCGCGATCATGGGTCAGTTTGTGGATGTCGCGGCCGCCGCGAAAGCGTGCCTCAAGCACCCTGTTGGCATTCTCGATAGTCCTGCGGAACAGGCTGATCGGCGGCTTGCCGCTGGCCAGTTCACTGGCAAAACGCGCGCTGTCGAAAAGTTCGTTGTCCACGGGATGACCCTGTTGTTGACGGCTTAGCCGAACTGCTCTTCCTGGCGGCGGGTCAGCACCTCGCAACCGTCGGCGGTGACAACAATGGTGTGTTCCCATTGCGCCGACAGCTTGCGGTCCTTGGTGATCGCAGTCCAGCCGTCACCGAGCAAACGGGTTTCGGCGCGCCCCAGGTTGATCATCGGTTCGATGGTGAAGGTCATGCCTTCCAGCAGTTCCAGTCCGGTGCCGGCGCGGCCGTAATGCAGCACCTGGGGTTCTTCGTGGAATACCTTGCCGATACCGTGACCGCAGTAGTCGCGCACCACCGTGTAGTGGTTGGCATGCGCATGGTCCTGGATCACCTGGCCGATATCACCGAGGCGGGCACCGGGACGAACCACCTCAATGGCCTTGTACAGACATTCCTGGGTGACCTTGCACAGGCGTTCGGCCCACTCGGGAACCTCGCCGACCATGAACATCTTGCTGGTGTCGCCGTGGTAGCCGTCCTTGATCACGGTGACATCGATATTGACGATATCGCCGCTCTTCAGCGGCTTGTCGTTGGGTATGCCATGGCAGACCACATGGTTGATCGAGGTGCAGATTGACTTGGGAAAGCCTGGGCGGCCAGGGGCGGCACCGTAGTTGAGCGGGGCGGGGATGGCCTTCTGCACATTGACGATGTGGTCATGGCAGAGCCGGTCGAGTTCGTCGGTGGTCACGCCGGGGCGAACGTGCGCGCCGATCATTTCCAGAACCTCGGCGGCCAGGCGGCCAGCCACGCGCATGCCGGCGATGTCTTCGGCGGTTTTGATGCTGACGCTCATGTCGTGCTCTCTCGGTTGGATCTGAGGCCGGAGTGTTGCCGCTGAGGGTAAGCGGTTCCGGGCAGATGGAGCAGTTTACCAGAGCCTGCGGGTGGTTGCCGAATGCTCTCCGTTCGGCAGCTTGTGCTTTATCCGCGAGGCTGGTTTGTGGTATAAAGCGCCGCGCTTGATCGGCCGCGCAGGATAGGGCCGGTGAGCAACACTGAAACCGCACACGTATCGACACGTTATTCTGGGTGCCCCTCGGGGTTGGATAACGGGATGCGTGGAGGCTCAACCCGAGAATACCTACGGAGTTATCATGACCCAAGTTTCAATGCGCGACATGCTCAAGGCCGGTGCCCACTTTGGCCACCAGACCCGTTACTGGAATCCGAAGATGGGCAAGTTCATCTTCGGCGCGCGTAACAAGATCCACATCATCAACCTGGAAAAGACCATGCCGATGTTCCATGAAGCGCTGGGCTTCGTGGAAAAGCTGGCTTCCGGCAAGAACAAGATCCTGTTTGTCGGTACCAAGCGTGCTGCCAGCAAGATCATTGCCGACGAAGCAGCCCGTGCCGGCATGCCCTACGTTGATCACCGCTGGTTGGGCGGCATGCTCACCAACTACAAGACCATCCGCCAGTCGATCAAGCGCCTGCGTGATCTCGAAGTCCAGTCCCAGGACGGTACCTTTACCAAGCTGACCAAGAAAGAAGCCCTGATGCGTTCGCGCGATCTGGAGAAGCTGAATCGTGGTCTGGGCGGTATCAAGGACATGGGCGGTCTGCCGGATGCGCTGTTCGTGATCGACGTTGAACATGAGCGTATTGCGATCACTGAAGCCAACAAGCTGGGCATTCCGGTTATCGGCATTGTCGATACCAACAGCAGCCCGGAAGGCGTTGATTACGTGATCCCCGGCAACGATGACGCCATCCGCGCCATCAAGCTGTATGCCTCTGCTATTGCTGACGCGGTTCTGCGTGGCAAGAACAACGGCGGCGCTGGTGACGAGTTTGTAGAAGAAGCTTCGGCCTCCGAGGCTTCCGAGGGCTGATCGGGCATTTGTCCCGTATTGCCAAGTCGAAAAGGGGGCCATGCCCCCTTTTTGCAATATCCTGACAGCATCATGATTCGGCTGCCCACGTGACCCGGCAGCCTCCCATCAAATACGCATCTAGAGGAATCACTCATGGCAGAGATTACTGCAGCCCTGGTCAAAGAACTGCGCGAGCGTACCGGCCAAGGCATGATGGAATGCAAGAAGGCCCTGGTTGCCACCAACGGTGACATCGAGAAGGCCATCGACGACATGCGCGCTTCCGGTGCCATCAAGGCCGCCAAGAAGGCTGGCAACATTGCCGCCGAAGGTTCGATTGCTATCAAGGTTGCCGCTGACAACAAGTCTGCGGTGATTATCGAAGTGAACTCACAGACCGACTTCCTGGCCATTCAGGATGACTTCAAGGCGTTTGTTGCCGCGAGTCTTGAACGCGCAGTTGAGGCCGGTTACAGCGACGCTGCACCGCTGATCGCCGATCAGGAATCCGCCCGCGAAGCGCTGGTTGCCAAGTGTGGCGAAAACGTCAACATCCGTCGTCTGACCCGTGTTGAAGGCGAGGTTGTGGGTGCTTACCTGCACGGTCATCGCATCGGTGTGACTGTAACCCTGAAGGGTGGTAACGAGGAACTGGCACGCGATATCGCCATGCACGTGGCAGCCAGCAACCCGCAGTTCCTTGACCCGTCGCAGGTGTCCGAGGAAGCCGTGGCCAAGGAAAAGGAAATTTTCCTGCAGCTGAACGCCGACAAGATTGCCGGCAAGCCGGAAAATATCGTCGAGAACATGGTCAAGGGCCGCATCAGCAAGTTCCTCGCCGAGGGCAGTCTGGTCGAGCAGCCGTTCGTCAAGGATCCGGAAGTCAAGGTTGGTGATCTGGCGAAGAAGGCTGGTGCCGAGATTCTTGGCTTTGTCCGCTTTGAAGTGGGCGAGGGTATCGAGAAGGCCGAGAGCGACTTTGCTGCCGAAGTGGCTGCCCAGGTGGCCGCTGCCAAGCAGTGATCACTCGATTGGCATTACATCGGTCAATGTCCGGCATTTATCCGGCAATTGCCCGTTGAGCAGTTCAGGAGGCTTCCCGTGCAAACGGGAGGCCTCTTTTTCAAGAAGCATTGAACAAGTTGTCATTCGAGCAGTCAGTGCAACGTGTTGAGTGTTTCTCCAATTCCAGCAGGAGATGAGTCATGGTCCATACCCCCAGCAGTCGTCAGCCCAAATACAAGCGTATCCTTCTCAAGCTCAGCGGTGAGGCCCTGATGGGTACCGAAGACTTCGGTATCGATCCCAAGGTGCTGGATCGCATGGCGCTGGAAATCGGACAGCTGATCGGTATCGGTGTGCAGGTTGGTCTGGTCATCGGTGGTGGTAACCTGTTCCGCGGTGCGGCCCTGAGCGCGGCCGGTATGGACCGGGTCACCGGCGACCATATGGGGATGCTGGCCACGGTGATGAACTCGCTGGCGCTGCGTGATGCCCTGGAACGTTCGAATATCCAGACCCGGGTGATGTCGGCGATTACCATGGAGGGCGTGACCGAGCATTACGACCGGCGCAAGGCCATGCGCTATCTGGCCGGTGGTGACGTGGTAATATTCTCCGCCGGTACCGGTAACCCGTTCTTTACCACGGATACCGCAGCCTGTCTGCGCGGTATCGAGATGGATGCCGACCTGGTGCTCAAGGCAACCAAGGTCGATGGTGTGTACAATGCCGATCCGATGAAGGATCCGAATGCCGAGCGTTTCGATACCCTGACCTATGACCAGGTACTGGACCTCAAGCTCGGCGTCATGGACCTGACTGCCATCTGCCTGATCCGTGATCACCGGATGCCGTTGCGGGTCTTCAATATGAACAAGCCTGGCGCCCTGCTGAATGCCGTGGTGGGTAGCGCCGAAGGAACTCTGATCGAGGGTTGAACAATGATCAATGACATCAAGCAGGAAGCGCAGACGCGCATGAAAAAGTCGGTTGAGGCGCTGGACCATGCCTTTGCCAAGATTCGTACCGGCCGCGCGCATCCGAGCATCCTCGACAGCGTCATGGTTTCTTACTACGGCTCTGATACTCCGCTGCGCCAGGTCGCCAACGTTATCGTTGAGGATTCCCGCACCCTGGCACTGACTGTTTTTGACCGCAGCATGATCCAGGCTGTTGAGAAAGCTATCATGACGTCGGACCTGGGGTTGAATCCGGCGACTGCCGGCACCACCATTCGTGTGCCCATGCCGGCGCTTACCGAGGAAACCCGCAAGGGCTTCACCAAGCAGGCTCGATCCGAGGCAGAAAATGCCCGGGTGGCAGTACGTAATATCCGTCGCGATGCACTGGGCCAGCTGAAAGACCTGCAGAAGGACAAGGAGATCAGCGAGGACGAAGAGCGTCGTGCCGCTGATGAGGTGCAGAAACTCACTGACAAGTTTGTCGCCGAGATCGAAAAGGCCCTTGAAACCAAGGAAGCGGATCTGATGGCGGTCTGACCGTCATCGAAGCATCCCTATGACAGATATCACCGGTTCAGCGGCTGTGCCACGCCATGTGGCGGTCATCATGGACGGCAACAACCGCTGGGCGCGCAAGCGCCTGCTGCCGGGTGTTGCCGGCCACAAGGCGGGCGTCAGTGCGGTGCGTGCCGCGATCGAAGTGTGCGCCGAAAGCGGTGTTGAGGTGCTGACCCTGTTCGCCTTCTCCAGTGAAAACTGGCAGCGACCGGCAGATGAGGTCGGCGCCCTGATGGACCTTTTTCTTGGTGCCCTGCGTCGGGAAGTGCGACGTCTTGCAGAGCACGATATTCGTTTGCGTATCATTGGCGAGCGTTCGCGTTTTTCCCCCGAGCTGCAACAGGCCATGGCCGATGCCGAGGCGCTGACCGCCAGCGGTCAGCGCATGACTCTGGTGGTGGCGGCCAATTATGGCGGGCAATGGGATATTACCCAGGCTGCCTGTCGCCTGGCGCAGCAGGTGGCCGACGGTCGCCTGCAGCCCGGGCAAATCGATGCGGCGCAGATACAGGCGCAGTTGGCCACCGCCGAGTGGCCGTTGCCGGATCTGTGTATCCGTACTGGCGGCGAACGGCGTATAAGTAATTTTCTTCTGTGGCAGCTGGCCTATGCCGAGCTGTACTTTTCCGAACTGTTCTGGCCGGATTTCCGGCATGCGGCCATGCGCGAGGCGCTGGCCGATTATGCCGGGCGGCAGCGCCGTTTCGGCAAGACCAGCGAACAGATAGCAGCGGAGTCCTGATGCTCAAACAACGGGTGATTACCGGCGTGATACTGGCGCCCCTTGCGATTGCCGGCTTTGTCTGGCTGCAGGACGGCTGGTTTGCCCTGTTTGTCGGTGCCATCGTTACCCTTGGGGCCTGGGAGTGGGCCCGACTGGCCGGTGAACAGGGGCAGAAGGGTCGAATCGTCTATGCCCTGGCCGTGGCGTTGCTGATGGCCGGTCTCTGGCGTGACAGCTGGGCGCCACAGTATCTGTTATGGCCGGCAATGGGCTGGTGGTTGCTGGCGGCCTTCCTGGTGGTGCGTTATCCCGCAGGCAGGGGGATTTGGGTCGGCTCGATGATCGCCCAGCTGTTCGGTCTGCTGGTGTTGTTGCCAGCCTGGTACGGACTGGTCTGGCTGCGTGGCCAGGAGCATGGTTTGTGGCTGATTCTGGCCTTGGTGGTGCTGGTATGGGCTGCCGATATTGGCGCCTACTTTGCCGGCAAAACCTTCGGAAAACACAAATTGATGCCGCGTGTCAGCCCCGGCAAGACCCTTGAGGGGCTGTTGGGCGGGGTGCTGCTGACCCAGTTGCTGGCGCTGGCGGCGCTGCTCTGGCTGGGCTGGAGTCTGGCTTCAATTCTGGTGGCCCTGTGTGGCGCGCTGCTGGTAGTACTGGTATCGGTGCTGGGTGATCTGACCGAGAGCCTGTTCAAGCGTGAACAAGGGCTCAAGGACAGCAGCAAGCTGCTGCCCGGGCATGGTGGTGTGCTGGATCGTATTGACAGCCTGACGGCAGCCATTCCCACCTTCAGTCTGTTGTGGCTGCTGTTCGGAGCGCGTCTCGGGTGAGTCTGCAACAGGTAACGGTACTGGGTGCTACCGGATCGATCGGCCTGAGCACCCTGGATGTGTTGGCGCGCCACCCTGAGTCCTATCAGGTGCATGCGTTAACCGGGCACAGCCGTATCGAGTTGCTGGCCGAGTTGTGTGTCCGCCATCGGCCGGTCTGTGCCGTGGTGGGCGTCAGCGAACAGGCTGACTGGTTGCAGGCCAGACTTCAGCGCGACGGCCTTGCTACCCGAGTGCTCTGGGGTGCCCAGGCACTGTGCGAGGTGGCAGCAGATCCCCGGTCAGATACAGTAATGGCTGCGATAGTAGGTGCTGCCGGGTTGGAGCCGACATTGGCTGCGGTGATGGCCGGCAAGCGCGTGCTGCTGGCCAACAAGGAAGCCCTGGTGATGGGCGGCGCCCTGTTTATGCAGGCGGTGCGTGAACATGATGCCCTGTTGCTGCCGATAGACAGCGAGCACAACGCAATCTTCCAGTGCATGCCGCCGACGACACACGCCGGACTGGCACGTGCCGGAGTTCGTCGCATACTGCTGACCGCCTCCGGCGGCCCCTTCCGTGACTGGCCGCTGGAACAACTGGCAACAGTCACTCCGGAGCAGGCCTGTGCCCATCCCAACTGGTCCATGGGGCGCAAGATTTCAGTGGATTCCGCGACCATGATGAACAAGGGGCTGGAGCTGATCGAAGCCTGCTGGCTGTTCGATGCCACGCCCGATCAGGTCGAGGTGCTGGTGCATCCGCAAAGTGTAATCCACTCGCTGGTCGATTATGTCGACGGCTCGGTGTTGGCCCAGCTGGGCAATCCGGATATGCGCACCCCCATTGCCCACGCACTGGCCTGGCCAGAGCGTATTGACTCGGGAGTCAGTCCGCTGGATCTGCTGGCAGTTTCGCGCCTGGACTTCCGCGCCCCTGATCCGGAACGTTTTCCCTGTCTTGATCTGGCCCGCCAGGCGATGCATGCCGGCGGGACGGCCTGTGCTGTGCTGAATGCGGCCAACGAGGTGGCAGTCGAGGCTTTTCTGCAGCAGCGTATCGGCTTTGTCGAGATAGCCGAGTTGAATGCGGCGGTGTTGAACTCCCTGCCGGCAGAGCCTGTCACAGACTTGCATCAGGTGCTGGATGCTGATCGGCGATCGCGCCAGTCGGCCCGGGATTGGCTCGGGCGGCACCACTGATGCAGCTTAACCGGCTACGGGAGTCTTGATGGACTTGCTGTTTACCTTGCTCGCAACCCTGGTCGCTCTGGGCTTGCTGGTTACCATTCATGAGTACGGCCACTTCTGGGTGGCGCGCCGTTGCGGTGTGCGGGTGTTGCGTTTCTCGATTGGTTTCGGAGCACCGCTGTATCGCTGGTATGATCGGCATGGTACCGAGTTCATGATTGCCAGCATTCCGTTGGGCGGTTACGTGAAAATGCTTGACGAACGAGAGGCCGAGGTGCCTGTCGAGCAGCTGGATCAGGCATTCAACCGCAAGTCGGTTAAGCAGCGTATTGCCATAGTGGCAGCAGGCCCTCTGGCCAACTTCCTGCTGGCCTTGCTGGCATTCTGGGTGGTGGCCGTGGTCGGCCTGACCACCGTAAAGCCGGTTACCGGTGTGCCTGAGGCGGGCAGTATTGCCGAGCGTGCCGGTCTGCGCGAGGGGCTGGAAATCGTTGCCGTCGACGGTGCGACAGTCAGCAGCTGGCATGACATCAATCTACGACTGATCCGCAGACTTGGCGAAAGCGGTACGCTGGGCATAAGTGCTCGCGAGCTGGCCGGCGGTGAACCGCAAAACTACAGTCTGGTGCTGGATGGATGGCTGCGCGGTGTGGATCAGCCGGACCCGCTTGGCGCCCTTGGCTTGACCAGTTGGCAGCCGCAGGTATTGCCGCGCATAGGTCAGGTTAATCCGGATGGCGCCGCACAGCGGGCCGGCCTGCAGGTTGATGACCTGATTGTTCGTGTTGATGGTGTGCCTGTGAATGACTGGGTGACCGGGCTGGTGCCGCTGATCCAGACGTCGCCCGGGCAACCGTTGGCGCTGGAGGTCGAACGGGGAGGCCGGTTGATCGAACTGACCCTTGTTCCAGATGGGCGCGAAAGTGATCAGGGGTTGCAGGGTTTTGCCGGTGTCGGCGTGGCTGCCTTCGAGTGGCCTGATCACATGTTGCGGCGAATCAGCTACAACCCGCTGCTGGCCATTCCGGTTGCCGCCGGCAGAACCTGGGACATGACAGTCCTGACACTGGAATCCCTGCAGAAGATGCTGACCGGACTGGTCTCGGCAAAAAACTTGAGTGGCCCGATAACCATTGCTAAAGTGGCGGGCGCCTCGGCCAGATCAGGACTGGAAAGTTTTCTCAGTTTTATTGCCTATCTGAGTATCAGTCTTGGTGTGCTCAATTTGTTGCCGATACCGGTGTTGGATGGTGGGCATTTGCTGTTTTATGCAGCCGAATGGGTGCGTGGCAAGCCGTTATCGGAGCGGATACAGGCCTGGGGGCTGCAGATCGGCCTGGCGCTGATTCTCTGCATCATGCTGTTTGCCATATACAACGATTTGAGTCGGCTGGGCGGTTGACCCGGCTTCAGGGTGGCGAGAATGTCTGCGCCACTGCAACATTTCAGTCAGAACGGATTTCATGAAACGCTACCTTTTGCCCGCATTACTGCTGAGCCTGCTGGCTTCGGCAGCCCAGGCCGATACCTTCGAGGTTTCCGACATCCGCATTAACGGTCTGCAGCGCGTCTCGGCTGGCAGTGTATTTTCTGCCCTGCCGCTGAATATCGGTGACCAGCTGGACCAGCAACGGCTGGTTGAAGCCAGTCGCTCGCTGTTTTCCACTGGTTTTTTCCAGGATATCCAGTTGGGTCGTGAAGGTGATGTGCTGGTGATCAACGTGGTAGAGCGCCCGTCAATTGCCACCATCGAACTTGAGGGCAACAAGGCAATCAAGAGCGAAGATCTGCTCAATGGCTTGCGTCTGGCGGGCCTGGCCGAAGGCGAGATTTTCCAGCAGGCGACCCTGGAAGGGGTGCGTAACGAGTTGCTGCGCCAGTACGTGGCCCAGGGCCGCTACTCGGCCGATATCCAGGCTGAGGTGATTGCCGAGCCGCGTAACCGTGTGTCACTGAAAATCACTATTGATGAAGGCAAGGTAGCCTCCATCCGCCACGTCAACGTGGTTGGCAATACGGTATTCAGCAATGAGGATCTGGCCGCACTGTTCGAGCTGAAAAGCAGCCGCTGGTGGCGCTTTTTCAGCAGTGCAGACAAATACTCGCGGGAAAAGCTCGGAGGCGATCTTGAGCGCCTGCGTTCCTGGTATCTGAACCGTGGCTATATCAACATGGATATCGCCTCCACCCAGGTATCGATCAGTCCTGATAAAAAGCACGTGTTCATCACCGTCAACATCAATGAAGGCGAGCAGTACAGCGTTCGCGACGTGCGCCTGTCCGGTGATCTGGTCGTCGAGGAGGAGGCGGTACGCAGCCTGCTGCTGATCGAGCAGGGCCAGGTTTTCTCGCGCGAGGTGATGACGGCCAGTTCAGACCTGATTACCCGGCGTCTGGGCAACGAGGGCTATACCTTTGCCAACGTCAACGCCGTTCCCGAGGTGCACGAGGAAGATCGTACGGTTAGCGTGAATTTCTTTGTTGATCCGGGCAAGCGCGCCTATGTCAACCGTATCGACTTCCGTGGCAACACCAAGACCGATGACGAGGTGCTGCGCCGGGAGATGCGCCAGATGGAAGGTGGCTGGGCCTCGACCCACCAGATCGATCGCTCGAAGTCCCGTCTGGAACAGCTGGGGTTCTTCAAGGAAGTGAATGTCGAGACCCTTCCTGTGCCCGGTGTGGACGACCAGGTCGATGTCAATTTCACGGTTGAGGAGCAGCCTTCCGGTTCGGTAACTGCCAGCCTTGGTTTTGCCCAGGGTACCGGTCTTATCCTGGGTGGCTCGATCAGCCAGAACAATTTCTTCGGTACCGGCAACCGTGTCAGCTTCAGTGCCAACCGCTCGGAATACCAGACGGCCCTGTCCTTCGGCTTTGTCGACCCCTACTTCACCGTGGATGGCGTCAGCCTTGGCTACAATGCCTTTTACCGCACCACCGATTACGACCGCCTGAACGTTGATGTGTCCAGTTATGCGGTGGATTCCTACGGCGCCGGTTTCAACTTTGGTTATCCGGTCAGTGATACCTCGCGCCTGAATTTCGGGCTGAGCGTACAGAATGACAAGGTCAAGACTGGTACCTTTACCGTCAAGGAAATCATTGGGTTTCTTGATGAAGAGGGAGATAATTTCAACAGCCTGAAGTTCAGTACCGGTTGGAGCCAGTCGACGCTGAACCGCGGCGTGTTCCCAGATCGCGGACACTCCCAGTCGGTACGTTTCGAAACAACCCTTCCCGGCAGCGACCTGAGCTTCTATTCGGTGGATTACCGGGCGCAGAAGTATTTCCGCATGAGTGATGACCTGACCCTGCGTCTGCACAGTGATCTGGGTGTGGTGAAGAACTATGGCTCAACCAGCCAGGTACCCTTTTTCGAACATTATTATGTGGGCGGCATAGGCTCGCTGCGTGGTTATCGTGACAGCAGTGTAGGTCCGCGCAGTACGCCAAGTGACCTTGATCCGGACCGGGATGCCTTGCCCTTTGGCGGTAATATCAAGGTTGCCGGTGGTGCCGAGGTGATATTCCCGCTGCCCTTTGTGCAGGATCAGCGCTCCATGCGTACCGTGCTGTTTGCCGACTTCGGCAACGTCTATACCGATACCTGTCTGCGCGGCAACCCGAACTGCACCACAGGTGTCGATCTGGGTGACCTGCGCTATAGCGTCGGCGTAGGTCTGAACTGGTTGACCGCACTGGGTCCGCTGGGGTTCAGTCTGGGCGTGCCGCTGAACAAGCAGTCGGGTGACAAGACCCAGGTATTCCAGTTCACCCTGGGCCAGACTTTCTGAACCAACAACAACCATCACTGCCTAGCAGGAGTTATAGAGAGTGCAAAAGTACATAGCGGTTGCAATTTTGTCGGTACTGGCCATGGCCAGCTTCCCTGCTGCAGCGCAGATGAAGATTGCCGTGCTGGACTACCAGATGGCGTTGCTCGAATCGGATGCGGCCAAGCGTTACGCGACCGATACCGAGAAGAAGTTTGCCGCACAGTTGCAGCGACTGCGAAACCTGGAAACCGAAGCCAAGCGCCTGCAAGAGCGCATGGAGCGTGACGGCAGCAAGCTGACACAGACCGAACTGGAAAAGCTCGAACTGGAATTTCGCCAAAAGGCCCGCGAGTTCCAGGTGCAGTCCCGCGAGCTGAACGAAGCCAAGGCCGGTGCTGACCGCGAGATGCTGGAGACCCTCAAGCCGAAGCTGGATCAGTCGGTGGAAGCTGTTCTCAAGGCGGGTGACTATGACATGGTCATTGATCGTGCCGCCGTGGTTGAGGTCAAGCCGCAGTTCGATATCACCCGCCAGGTGATCGAACGTCTGAACAGTCTGCGTTGATTGCTGCGGAGTAGAGCAGATGAAACTTGCCGAGTTGGCTCAATGGCTGGATGCACGGCTGCGCGGTGATGGTCAGGCGGAAATTTCCGGTCTGGCCTCGCTGCAGGACGCCGGGCCGGCCCAGCTGAGTTTTCTGGCCAACTCGCAGTACCGCAAGCAGTTGGCAACAACGGCAGCGGGCGCTGTGCTGCTGCGTGAAGACGATCTGGACGGGTTTGCCGGCAATGCACTGGTCGTTGCCGACCCCTATCTTGCCTATGCGCGGATTTCCCACCGTTTTGATCGCAAGCCGCAGGCAGATGCTGGCATCCATCCTACAGCGGTGGTGCACGCTCGGGCACGGGTCGACGAATCTGCCAGTATTGGCCCGCATGTAGTGATCGAGGCTGATGCCGTTGTAGGACCTCGCGTAACCCTTGGGGCTGGCTGTTTTGTCGGCGCACGAAGCTGTATCGGTGCTGGCGGCTGGCTGGCTCCCCGGGTAACCGTGTACCACGATGTGAGCATTGGCGAGCGGGTAGTTATTCAGTCCGGCGCTGTGATTGGCGGCGAAGGCTTCGGTTTTGCCAACCAGCAGGGTGAGTGGCACAAGATTGCCCAGATCGGTGGTGTGCGTATCGGTAATGATGTGGAAATCGGTGCCAATACTTGTATCGACCGTGGCGCGCTTTCCGATACGCTGATCGGCAATGGCGTCAAGCTCGACAACCAGATCCAGATTGCCCACAACGTTCAGGTCGGCGATCACACGGCAATGGCTGCCTGTGTCGGTATTTCCGGCAGTACCCGTATCGGCCGGCATTGCATGATTGCCGGCGGTGTGGGCATGGTTGGCCATATCGATATCTGCGATAACGTGTTCGTCAGCGGCATGACCATGGTTACCCGCTCTATCACCGAGCCGGGAGCCTATTCGTCGGGCACTGCCATGCAGACTGCCGGTGACTGGAAGAAAAGCGCGGCACGCCTGCGCCAGATTGACAGCCTGTTCAAGCGGGTGCAGCAGCTGGAAAAACAGCTGCAGGGCGTGACCAGCGGGTCAGCAGATTCATCTGAGACCTGAACGGCGCAGTGCGCTACCTATCCCCATTATTTCTGCAAGGCCTTCGCATTCATGGATATCAATGAAATCAGAGAGTATTTGCCACACCGTTACCCGTTTTTGCTGGTAGACCGGGTGGTTGAGCTCGATCTGGAGCAGCGCCGTATCAGTGCGTACAAGAATGTGTCGGTCAACGAGCCCTTTTTCAACGGCCATTTCCCCGGTCATCCGATCATGCCGGGCGTGTTGATTATCGAGGCCATGGCCCAGGCAGCCGGTCTACTGGGTTTTCGCATGATGAATACCAAGGCTGAGGATGGCACCCTCTACTACTTTGTCGGCACCGACAAACTACGATTCCGCCAGCCGGTGGTGCCGGGTGATCAGTTGCAACTGGAAGCCCAGTGGCTGAGCAACAAGCGCGGCATCTGGAAGTTTGCCTGTCGTGCACTGGTTGACGGCAAGGAAGCCTGCTCCGGCGAAATCATCTGCGCGGAACACAAGGTATGAGTCGAATTCATCCCCTGGCCATTGTGGACCCGTCCGCCCGGCTGGCGGATGACGTCGAGGTGGGCCCCTGGACGCTGATCGGTGCCGATGTGGAAATCGGTCCCGGTTGTGTGATCGGGCCGCATGTGGTCATCCGTGGGCCGACCCGTATTGGTGCCGGTAACCGGATCTTCCAGTTCGCCTCGGTGGGGGAGGACTGCCAGGACAAGAAGTACGCCGGCGAGCCGACCCGACTGGAAATCGGTGACCACAACGTGATCCGTGAGGGCTGCACCATCCATCGCGGCACCGTGCAGGATCAGGGCATTACCCGCATCGGCAGTCACAACCTGCTGATGGCCTATGTGCATGTGGCGCATGATTGCGTGGTCGGCGATCACATCATCATGGCCAACAACGCGACCATCGCCGGGCACGTGCATGTTGGCAATGGCGCCATCCTCGGCGGCTACACCACAGTGCACCAGTTCTGCCGCATCGGTGATTTCGCCATGAGCGCGGCCAACAGTGCGGTATTCAAGGATATTCCGGCGTTCGTCATGGTTGGTGGCAATCCGGCCGAGGCGCATGGCATGAACTTCGAGGGCATGCGCCGGCGTGGTTACAGTCCCGAACTGATCAGCGCCCTGCGCCGCGCCTACAAGGTGGTCTATCGCCAGAGTTTGACCTTGCAGGATGCGCTGGTCGAACTGCAACAGGCAGCTGAGCAGTATCCGGAGATCGCCCTGTACCGCGACTCCATCCTTGCCTCTACCCGCGGCATCACCCGCTGAACGGCATGTCCGATCGTCCCCTGTGTATTGCCCTGGTTGCCGGCGAAGCCTCCGGGGACACCCTGGGTGCCGGGCTGATTCGTGCTCTCCGCCAGCAGTATCCGCAGGCACGCTTTATCGGTATCGGTGGTCCGCGCATGCTGGCCGAGGGCATGCAGACCCGCGTGCCAATGGAGCGCCTGTCGGTGATGGGGCTGGTCGAGGTGCTTGGGCGCCTGCGCGAACTGCTGCGTATTCGCCGGGAGCTGGTGGATTACCTGAAGGCCGAGCAGCCGGATGTATTCATCGGCATAGACGCGCCGGATTTCACCCTGGGGGTCGAGCGCCGCCTGCGTGAGGCCGGCATTCCCACCGTGCATTATGTCAGCCCTTCGGTCTGGGCCTGGCGCGAGAAACGCGTGCTGGGTATTCGCCAGTCCACCGACCTGATGCTGACGCTATTCCCCTTCGAGGAGGCGGTCTACCAGCGCCATGGCGTGCGCGTGCGCTGTGTCGGACACACCCTGGCCGATCGTATTGCACTGCAGCCGGGTCGAGCGGCGGCACGTCAGACCCTGGGTATTGCCGATGACGCGCGTCTGCTGGCACTGCTGCCAGGCAGTCGCAATGGCGAACTGCGCAAACTGGGCCGGTTGTTTCTGGACACGGCGCACTGGTGTCTGCAGCGCCAGCCGGATCTGCAGTTTGTGCTGCCCTGCGCCAACCCCGAGCGCCGTGCCCAGATGGAGGCGATCCTTGCCGAGTCCGGTCTGAAGTTGCCGCTGACCCTGCTCGATGGCCAGGCCCAAGAGGCGCTGGCCGCCTGTGATGCGGTGCTGATTGCCTCGGGTACCGCCACGCTGGAGGCGATGCTGTTCAAGCGGCCGATGGTGGTGGCCTACCGCATGGCCGGGTTGACCTTCCGCATACTCAAACGGCTGGTCAAGGTTGGCCATGTGGCGCTGCCCAACCTGCTCGCCGGACGTGAGGTGGCCCCGGAGTTCCTGCAGGATGCGGCGACTCCCGAGGCGCTTGGCGAAGCCTTGCTGGCTCGGCTGCAACCCAGCCCGGAACGTGCTGATGCCGAACGTACCTTCCTCGAATTGCACCAGTTGCTGCGCCGCGATGCTGATCAGACGGCGGCCAATGCCATTCTCGAACTGCTGCGTGACAAGGGCCGGCTGTGACTCAGCTGAGTATCGACTGGCTGTTGCCGGGCGAGGGTGAACTGGTCGCCGGGGTTGATGAGGTTGGCCGTGGGCCCTTGTGTGGCGCGGTGGTAACCGCTGCGGTGATTCTCGACCCAAGCCGCCCGATTGAAGGTCTGAACGACTCCAAGAAGCTCAGCGAGGCACGTCGTGAGGCACTGTTTCCGCTGATCCAGCAGCAGGCGCTGGCCTGGTGCATTGCCCGCGCCGAGGTTGAGGAAATCGACCAGCTGAATATCCTGCAGGCCACTCTGCTGGCCATGCAGCGGGCGGTTGCCGGGCTGTCGATCACTCCGCAGCGGGTGCTGGTCGACGGCAACCGTTGCCCGACGCTGCCGATGCCGGCGGCGGCGGTGGTCAAGGGGGATAGCCGGGTGCCGGCGATTGCCGCGGCTTCAATTCTGGCCAAAGTGGCGCGCGACCGTGAAATGGGCGAGCTGGATCTACGCTATCCGGGCTACGGGCTGGCCAAACACAAGGGCTATCCGACACCGCTGCACCTGGCCGCCCTGCGCCAGCTTGGCGTGACGCCGATCCACCGGCGCTCCTTTGCTCCGGTGCGCGCATTGCTTGAGTGCTGAACTGGCCGCCAGCCGACCCCGCCGTTACAATCCAGCTTCAACTTCCGATCTGTACAGGCCTGCCATGCAACCCCGTTTTATTCACCTGCGTCTGCACACCGAATTCTCCCTGGTTGACGGGCTGGTCAAGATCAAGCCGCTGATCAAGGCGCTGGAGCAGGCTGGTATGCCGGCAGTGGCGGTGACCGATCAGAGCAACATGTGCAGTCTGGTGAAGTTCTACAAGACCGCCATGGGTGCCGGCATCAAGCCGATCTGCGGCGCCGATGTCTGGCTGCTGGGCCGCGACGAGCCCGACCAGCTTGGGCGCCTGACCCTGCTGGCGATGGATCAGCAGGGCTACCGCAACCTGACTGAACTGATCTCCCGGGGGTTTACCGAAGGTCAGCGCAATGGTCTGGCAACCCTGCAGCGCGAGTGGCTGGCGAGCGCCAGTGACGGACTGATTGCCCTGTGCGGGGCCCGTGAAGGCGAAATCGGCCAGGCCCTGCTGGCTGACAACCAGCCGCTCGCTGACCAGCTACTGGCGTACTGGATGGGTGTGTTTCCCCAGCGTTTCTACCTGGAGCTGCAGCGCACCAGTCGGCTGAATGACGAGGAACACCTGCATGCAGCCGTCGCCTTGGCCAGTCGTAGCGGCTGTCCGGTGGTGGCGACCAATGATGTGCGTTTTCTGCGCCGCGAAGACTTCGAGGCCCACGAGACCCGCGTATGCATTGGCGAGGGCCGCGCGCTGGGGGATCCGCGGCGGGTTCGCCAGTACAGCGAAGAGCAGTATCTGAAAAGCGAAGAGGAGATGTGCGCGCTGTTTGCCGACATCCCCGAGGCGCTGGCCAACTCGGTGGAGATTGCCAAGCGCTGCAATCTTGAGGTGCAGCTGGGCAAGCACTTCCTGCCGGATTTCCCGATTCCCGAGGGCATGACCATCGAGGAGTTCTTCCGCAAGGTGTCCTTCGAGGGGCTGGAGGAACGGCTTAAGGTGATACTGCCGGAGGGTGCGCCGGATCGCGACAGTCGCCGTCAGTTGTATGTTGATCGGCTGAATTTCGAGCTCGATATCATCAATCAGATGGGTTTTCCCGGCTACTTCCTGATCGTCATGGACTTTATTAAGTGGGCCAAGCAGAACGGCGTCCCTGTGGGTCCGGGACGCGGGTCGGGTGCCGGCTCGCTGGTCGCCTACTCGCTGCTGATCACCGATCTGGACCCGCTGCAGTACGACTTGCTGTTCGAGCGCTTCCTCAACCCGGAGCGGGTGTCGATGCCCGACTTCGACGTCGACTTCTGCATGGAAGGGCGCGACCGGGTGATCGACTATGTGGCCGACATGTATGGCCGCAACGCGGTATCACAGATCATCACCTTCGGCACCATGGCGGCCAAGGCGGTGGTGCGCGATGTGGCGCGGGTGCAGGGCAAGTCCTATGGCCTGGCCGACAAGCTGTCGAAGATGATTCCCTTCGAGGTCGGCATGACCCTGGAGAAGGCCTTCGAGCAGGAGGAGCCGCTGCGCGAGTTCCTCGCCGCCGACGAGGAGGCCCAGGAAATCTGGGACATGGCGCTGAAACTCGAAGGCATCACCCGTAATGTTGGCAAGCATGCCGGTGGCGTGGTGATTGCGCCGACCAAACTGACCGATTTTGCGCCGCTGTATTGTGACGAGGCCGGTGGCGGTCTGGTGACCCAGTTCGACAAGGATGATGTGGAGGCGGCCGGTCTGGTCAAGTTCGACTTCCTTGGCCTGCGCACCCTGACCATCATCAAGTGGGCGATGGAAACCATCAACCGTGACCGCGCCCAGCAGGCTAAGGAGCCGCTGAATATCGACTTCATCCCGCTGGATGACGGCCCGACCTATCAGATGCTGCAGCGTGCCGAAACCACCGCGGTGTTCCAGCTGGAATCGCGCGGCATGAAGGAGCTGATCAAGAAACTCAAGCCGGACTGCCTGGAAGACCTGATCGCCCTGGTCGCGCTGTTCCGCCCCGGCCCGCTGCAGTCAGGGATGGTTGACGACTTTATCAACCGCAAGCACGGGCGTGCCGAGTTGTCCTATCCGCACCCGGACTACCAGTACGCCGGGCTGGAGCCGGTGCTGAAGCCGACCTACGGCATCATTCTGTATCAGGAACAGGTGATGCAGATCGCCCAGGTGATGGCCGGCTACACCCTCGGCGGCGCCGACATGCTGCGCCGGGCGATGGGCAAGAAAAAGCCCGAGGAAATGGCCAAGCAGCGCGGCGGCTTTATCGAGGGCTGTGCGCAGAATGGTATCGATGCTGATCTGGCCGGCAATATCTTTGATCTGGTGGAAAAATTCGCTGGTTATGGTTTCAACAAGTCGCACTCGGCGGCCTACGGCCTGGTCTCCTACCAGACCGCCTGGCTGAAGGCGCACTATCCGGCGCCCTTTATGGCGGCGGTACTGTCAGCGGATATGCACAACACCGACAAGGTGGTCACGCTGATCGAGGAATGCCGCAGCATGAAGCTGCGCATGCGTGCGCCGGATGTGAATGTCTCGGAGTTCAAGTTCACGGTCGATGGCCAGGGTGACGTGGTCTATGGCCTGGGCGCGATCAAGGGTGTGGGTGAGGGGCCGGTGGAAACCATCGTGGAAACCCGTCAGGCCGGTGGCCCGTTCCGTGACCTGTTCGATTTCTGCGCACGCATTGACCACAAGCGGATCAACAAGCGGGTGATGGAAGCGCTGATTCGCAGTGGCGCACTGGACCGCCTCGGCCCCTTCTACGATGATGAGCCGCAGGCCTACCAAAAGCTTATTGACCGTAACCGGGCCGCCCTGATGGCGGCGATGGAGGAGGCGATTGCCTCGGCGGAGCAGACCGCGCGCAGCGCCGACAGTGGTCACGACGACCTGTTCGGTGAATTGCTCGGCCCCTCCACCGAGCGTGATGTGTACGCCAGCTACAGCAGCGTGCGCGAGTGGACCTTCAAGGAGCGTCTGCGCGGCGAGAAGGACACCCTCGGGCTTTACTTGACCGGTCATCCGATTGACGAGTATGAGCAGGAAGTGCGGCGTTTTGCCCGCCAGCGCATTCTCGACCTGAAACCCTCGCGTGACAGCCAGACCATCGCCGGACTGGTCTTCGACCTGCGGGTGATGAAGAACAAGCGCGGCGACAAGGTCGGTTTTGTGATGCTCGATGATCGCTCTGCGCGCATCGAGGTGTCGCTGTTTGCCGAAGCCTTTGCTGCGGCGCAGAACCTGCTGCAGAAGGATGCGCTGGTGGTGGTCGAGGGTGAGGTGGCGATTGACGACTTCTCCGGCGGCATGCGCATGCGCGCCAAGCGGGTGATGAGTCTGGAGGAGGCGCGCACCACGCTGCTCGACAGTGTGCGTCTGTGTCTCGACAGTCGCGCGCAGGATGCTGCCAGCATGCAACGCTTGCAGCAGATTCTGCGTCAACACGCCGGTGACTGCCCGGTAACGGCCCAGGTGCAACGTGCAGGGGCAGTCGCGTTACTGAGACTGGGTGACGACTGGCGGGTCGAGCCGGCTGACCAGTTGTTGCAGAGTCTGCGTGACCAGTTCGGCAAAGACAGCGTCTCCCTGCACTACAGATAGTGGGCAGCTAAAGTTCCGGCATACCCGGATACCGGCAAGGGTGTCCGGTTCTCGACTGCCATGCGGCAATCCCGTAAGGTATTGCCGGACAACTTCAAGAAGGCCTGCGGGCCGCACAGCGGATATGGATGCGTATGAGCAAGAGCCAGAAATACCTGGAGTTCGAACAGCCAATTGCCGACCTGCAGGCGAAGATCGAGGAGCTGCGGCTGGTCGGCAGTGACAACTCGCTCAACATCGGTGAAGAGATCAGCAAGCTGCAGGACAAGAGCCGGGCTCTGACTGAAAGCATCTTTGCCAATCTGAACAGCTGGCAAATCGCCCAGATGGCCCGGCACCCGCAGCGGCCCTATACACTGGATTACATCCAGCATATTTTTACCGACTTCGAAGAGCTGCATGGTGATCGGCATTTTGCCGATGACGCGGCCATTGTCGGTGGTATTGCGCGTCTGGATGACCGCCCGGTAATGGTCATTGGTCATCAGAAGGGGCGTGACGTCAAGGAGAAGGTACGTCGTAATTTCGGTATGCCCAAGCCCGAGGGCTATCGCAAGGCCTGCCGCTTGATGCAGATGGCCGAGCGTTTCCGCATGCCGATCATCACCTTTATCGACACGCCCGGTGCTTATCCCGGCATTGATGCCGAGGAGCGTGGGCAAAGCGAGGCGATTGCCTGGAACCTGCAGGTGATGGCTCGGCTGAAAACCCCGATCATCTCCACAGTGATCGGTGAGGGCGGCTCCGGCGGGGCACTGGCGATCGGTGTCTGTGACCGCCTGATGATGCTGCAATATTCCACCTATTCGGTCATTTCCCCGGAGGGTTGTGCCTCGATTCTCTGGAAAAAGGCCGACAAGGCTCCCGACGCCGCCGAAGCCATGGGTATGGCGGCGCCGCGTCTGAAGGAGCTGGGGCTGGTCGATCAACTGGTGCCCGAACCTCTGGGTGGTGCGCACCGGCATCCAAGGGATACGGCGGCACGGATCAAGTCCGCGTTGCTTGAGCAGTTGGCCGAGCTTGACAGCTATGACGTTGACGGGCTGCTGGAGCAACGTTACGAGCGCCTGATGTCCTTTGGCACCGTCTGACCCGTCCCTGTTGCGGGCGCTTCAGCACCAGCTGAGCGCCCACTCCGACGCCCCGGCGCTCTGGCTGGGGTTATCCGGCGGCCTTGACTCGATGCTGCTGCTGGATCTGCTGGCCGAACTGACCAGTACCTCGACATGCCCCCCCTTGCGCGCCATACATGTGCACCATGGCCTGCATCCGCTGGCTGACCAGTGGGCAGCGCTCTGTGTTCGCGCCTGTGCCCGATATGGCGTGCCATTACAGGTTGAACGGGTGGTTCTGGCAAGGCAGGCCTCTATTGAGGAGGCGGCACGGGACGCTCGCTATGCCGTCTATGAGCGTCTGCTCGGGCCAGGCGATCTGCTGTTGCTGGCTCAGCATGCCGATGATCAACTGGAGACCCTGATCTTCCGTGCCTTGCGTGGTGCCGGCCTGCGCGGGCTGGCAGGCATGCCGCGTCAGCGTCCGTTGGGGCGGGGCCATTTGCTCAGACCCCTGCTGGATGTCAGCCGTGCCGAACTCGAAACAGCTGCACACCAGCGTAACCTTCAATGGGTTGAGGATCCGGCCAATGCCGATCCGCGTTTTGCGCGTAGCTGGCTGCGCCACACGGCCTTGCCGGCCTTGCGTCGGCAGTGGCCGCAGACCGACCGGAGCTTGTTACGACTGGCAGGGCACGTAGCTGAAGCAGGCGCGTTGTTGGATGAATTGGCCGAGGCAGATATGGGTGCGCTGGCCCATGTTGATACCGACCCCTGGTTGAAGCAGTGGCCTGCGCTTCAATTGCCTGGACTGCGACGCTTGTCGGCGCCGCGCCAACGTAACCTGTTACGCGGTTGGTTGCTGGCTCAGGGGTGCCGTTTGCCGGACCAGCGTCATCTGCTGGCGTTGCAGCAGCAGTTTGACCGGGGCTCTACAGCTGGGCTGCGCTGGGAAATCGACGATGCCTGTGTGCTGGGTGGAGTAGAGCAGTTGTGGCTGCTTCCGGCTGGTGGCATGCCGGCAGGTCAGTCAGAGCCATTGCCTGATGTGGCTGAGTTGCGGCTGTCAGGGGGTAATGGTCTGCTCAGGCAGTCAGGTGAACGTCCATCCGGCGAGTGGCAGATACGCTATCGTACCGGGGGTGAACTTATCCGAATGGCCGGACGTCCGACGCAAACCCTCAAAAAACTGTTTCAGGAGGCGGGCATTCCAGCCTGGTTGCGGCCGGCGGTGCCGCTGATCCACTACCAGGGAGAACTGGTGAGTGTCGGTGGACGCTGGCAAGCGGCAAATGCACCGGCCAGCTGGTGCGTACACTGGTTTCCCGCTGGCTGACCTGGTTCAGGGCAGTTGCCAGGTGCTGCGATCGCTCCTGCTTGGCTCGGGGCCGAGGCTTTCATTGACCTGTTGCTCACAGGCCTGATGGATATCACTGGCACCAAGATCGGAAGCCTTCAGGCAGTCGGCTATGGCGTTGTGTCGGGTGATCAGGTAGTTGATCCGTACTTCGGCGAAGTGACTGATGTCGGGGCGCTTCAGCAGGCTATGACTGTGGACCATCTGGACGACGATCAGCGTGAGCACTATGGCGATGAGTATCCTTACGATATTCATACTACACATTCCCTATGCATATGATGGCAAATTGTGGTCTTGTGCCGGTCTGTGGCAAAAAACCCTTTGACCATAACGTAAAGTACGGCGCATCGCCAGTATTTTGATGCCAGTGCCAGAACCCTTCATGGAGCCCTTATGAGCCAGCCTTGTTCACAGGACGATATCGTTCTCTGCCAGCGCAGTGGCGCCACCTGCATTCTTACCCTGAACCGTCCGCAGCGGCGCAATGCGCTGGAAACCGCCACCTATCAGTTGATGAACCGCTATCTGGATGAGGCATTGGATGACCCGACGGTTGCTAACCTGGTGCTGCGTGGAGCCGGAGATTTCTTTTGTTCGGGCGGTGATTTGCTGGCACTGGAAACCCGGGCCGCGCTGGCGGTGGAGGAGCGCGCGGCGTTGATCGAACACCTGCATACGCTGGTACGGCGCCTGCGCTCATCGCCAAAGCCGGTGATTGCCGCCATCGAGGGTGGCGCGGCGGGTGCCGGTGCCTCGTTGGCGTTTGCCTGTGATCTGGTGGTGGCGGCGCGTGACAGCTATGTGTCGCTGGCCTACGTCAAGGCCGGGCTGGTTCCCGACGGCGGCGGTTCGGCATTTCTGGCACTGTCGCTGCCGCATCAGCTGGCGGCGGAAATTGCCCTGTTTGGTGAGCGCCTGCCGATCGAACGGCTGGCAGCGGCAGGCGTGGTCAATCGTCTGGTGGAGCCGGGACAGGCACTGACAGTGGCCTTGCAGCTGGGTGAGCAGCTGGCAGGTGGCGCGCGGCAATCGCAGACGGCAATCCTTGAACTGCTCGACAGTGCCCAGCGTGAGGTCTTTGAGCGCCAGCTTGATCGTGAGCGCGACTTGATGGCGGTGGCGCTTGGTTCAGCCGAGGCGGCTGAGGGTATCGCGGCCTTCAAGGGCAAGCGCGCTCCGGATTTTGCCCGTTTGTATTGATCGATGGTGGTGTTTCGGATTGAGCAAGGCGGGGGGGTCTGGTATCCTGACGTCCCATCTTGACGAGACTTTGGGAAAGGTTACTTTCCCGGCTCCCTTCGTTCCCTTGCGGCCCGGCCGCCACAGTTCAAACACGGATTTTTCATGACGCGCTACATTTTCGTCACGGGTGGTGTTGTTTCCTCTTTGGGCAAGGGCATTGCTTCTGCATCCCTGGCCGCCATACTGGAAGCGCGCGGACTCAAGGTCACCATGCTCAAGCTGGATCCCTATATCAACGTGGATCCCGGGACCATGAGTCCGTTCCAGCACGGCGAGGTTTTCGTCACCCATGACGGCGCCGAAACCGATCTGGATCTGGGGCACTACGAGCGTTTCGTGCGCACCACCATGACCCAGAACAACAACTTCACCACCGGCCGCGTCTATGAGCACGTGCTGCGCAAGGAGCGCCGGGGTGACTATCTGGGTGCGACCATTCAGGTAATTCCGCACATCACCGATGAGATCAAGGACCGCATCATCAAGGGTGCTGCCGGCGCCGATGTGGCGCTGGTGGAAATCGGCGGAACGGTCGGCGATATCGAATCACAGCCGTTCCTTGAGGCGATTCGCCAGTTGCGTGTGGAGGTCGGTGCCAAGCGTGCCATGCTGATGCACCTGACCCTGGTGCCCTATATCGCCACTGCCGGCGAAACCAAGACCAAGCCGACCCAGCATTCGGTGAAAGAGCTGCGCTCCATCGGCCTGCAACCGGACGTGCTGGTCTGCCGTTCCGACCACCCGATCGACCTGTCCTCACGGCGCAAGATCGCGTTGTTCACCAACGTTGAAGAGCGTGCGGTGATTGCCCTGGAGGATGTCGACACCATTTACCGGATCCCCGGCGTCCTGCATGCCCAGGGGCTGGACGATTTCGTCGTCGAGCGTTTCGGTCTGGAATGCGGTCAGGCCGACCTTGATGAGTGGGAGCGGGTGGTGGATGCCAAACTGAATCCCGAGCATGAAGTGACCATCGCCATGGTCGGCAAGTACATGGAGCTGCTGGATGCCTACAAGTCGCTGATCGAGGCGCTCAGTCATGCCGGCATCCAGACCCGCACCAAGGTCAATGTGCGCTATATCGATTCTGAGGATATCGAGACCAAGGGCACTGCAGTACTGGAAGGGGTGGATGCCATTCTGGTGCCTGGCGGCTTCGGTCTGCGCGGGGTCGAGGGCAAGATTCGCACCGTGCAGTATGCCCGTGAAAATCGCATTCCTTACCTGGGCATCTGCCTGGGCATGCAGGTGGCCGTGATTGAATACGCGCGTGATGTCCTGGGCTGGGCTGACGCCAACTCCAGTGAATTCGACAAGACCAGCACGCATCCGGTGGTGGGTCTGATCACCGAGTGGCAGACCGCGACCGGTGACCGCCAGCAGCGCGATGAGGCGTCCGATCTGGGTGGCACCATGCGTCTTGGCGGTCAGGAATGTGCGCTGGAGCCTGGCTCGCGGGCGCATGCCTGCTATGGCAAGGACACCATTGTCGAGCGTCACCGTCACCGCTACGAGGTGAACAACAACCTGCTGCCCGAGTTGCAGGCTGGTGGTCTGAAAATTACCGGTCGTTCAGTGGATGGCGCGCTGGTCGAAGTGGTCGAAGTCGAGGATCATCCGTGGTTCGTCGCCTGCCAGTTCCACCCCGAATTCACCTCCACCCCGCGTGACGGCCATCCGCTGTTTACCGGGTTCGTCAATGCGGCGCTGACCCAGCGCAGCAGCAAGGACTGAGGCGCAGCCATGAGCAACAAGACCGTCGTCGTCGACAATATCCGCATCGCCAATGATCTGCCCTTTGTGCTGTTCGGTGGCATGAATGTGCTGGAGTCGCGTGATCTGGCGTTGCGCATCTGCGAAACCTATGTCGAGGTTTGCGGCAAGCTGCAGATTCCTTACGTGTTCAAGGCCAGCTTCGACAAGGCCAACCGATCTTCCATCCACTCCTTCCGCGGTCCGGGGCTGGATGAAGGTCTGAAGATCTTCGAGGAGATCAAGCAGACCTTCAAGGTGCCGGTAATCACCGACGTGCATGAGCCGCATCAGGCTGTTCCGGTGGCCGAGGTCTGCGACATCATCCAGTTGCCGGCGTTTCTCTCGCGCCAGACCGATCTGGTGGTGGCTATGGCAAAGACCGGTGCGGTGATCAATATCAAGAAGGCGCAGTTTCTCGCGCCGCAGGAAATGCAGCACATCCTCACCAAGTGCGAGGAGGCCGGCAATGACCGGCTGATTCTCTGCGAGCGGGGCTCCAGCTTCGGCTACAACAATCTGGTGGTCGACATGCTGGGCTTTGGCATCATGAAGCAGTTCGAATACCCGGTGTTTTTTGATGTTACCCACGCCCTGCAGATGCCGGGTGGTCGCAGTGATTCCGCCGGTGGACGGCGTGCCCAGGTCACCGACCTGGCCAAGGCCGGACTCAGCCAGGGGCTGGCCGGACTGTTCCTCGAGGCGCATCCGGACCCGGATAATGCCAAGTGCGACGGCCCCTGTGCCCTGCGCCTGGACAAACTGGAGCCTTTCCTCACCCAGCTCAAGGCACTCGACGAGCTGGTCAAGGGTTTCCCGCCGCTGGAAACCGCCTGAGCAATCCCGATTTTCCTTTGCAAACCAATGGAGCATTCAGCAAGCATGGCCAAGATCATTGATATCAAGGGACGTGAAGTTCTCGATTCCCGCGGTAATCCGACTGTTGAAGCCGACGTCATCCTTGAGGGCGGCATTATTGGTAGCGCCTGCGCACCCTCCGGTGCCTCCACCGGTTCGCGTGAAGCCCTGGAGCTACGCGACGGTGACAAGAGCCGCTATCTGGGCAAGGGCGTGCTGAAGGCGGTGGCCAACGTCAATGGTCCGATCCGTGAATTGCTGGTGGGCCGCGATGCCACCGACCAGCGCGCCCTGGATCTGGCGATGATCGAACTGGATGGCACAGAGAACAAGGCCACTTTGGGTGCCAACGCGATCCTTGCAGTTTCGCTGGCTGCGGCCAAGGCTGCCGCCCAGGCCAAGGGCATGCCACTGTATGCCCACATTGCCGAGCTGAACGGCACCCCCGGCGTGTACTCGATGCCGGTGCCGATGATGAACATCATCAACGGCGGTGAGCATGCCGACAACAACGTCGATATCCAGGAGTTCATGGTGCAGCCGGTTGGCGCCAAGACCTTTGCCGACGCACTGCGTATGGGCGCGGAAATCTTCCATCACCTGAAGGCCGTACTCAAGGCCCGCGGTCTGAATACCGCAGTGGGTGACGAGGGTGGCTTCGCCCCCAACCTGAGTTCCAACGAGGATGCCTTGGGCGCCATCGCCGAGGCCGTGGCCAATGCCGGTTACACCCTGGGTGACGACGTGACCCTGGCGCTGGACTGCGCCTCCAGCGAGTTCTACAAGGACGGCAACTACGATCTGGCTGGTGAAGGCAAGGTGTTTGATGCCAGCGGTTTTGCCGATTACCTGGCCGGTCTGAGCCAGCGCTACCCGATCATCTCGATCGAGGACGGCATGGACGAGTCTGACTGGGCCGGCTGGAAAGTGCTGACCGACAAGATCGGTGCCAAGGTGCAACTGGTGGGCGACGACCTGTTCGTCACCAACACCAAAATCCTCAAGCGCGGCATCGACGAGCAGATCGGCAACTCGATCCTGATCAAGTTCAACCAGATCGGCTCGCTGACCGAAACCCTGGAAGCCATCCAGATGGCCAAGGCGGCTGGTTTCACCGCTGTTATCTCGCACCGCAGCGGCGAGACCGAGGACAGCACCATCGCCGATCTGGCCGTAGGCACCGCCGCTGGCCAGATCAAGACCGGCTCGCTGTGCCGCTCGGACCGCGTTTCCAAGTACAACCAGCTGCTGCGTATCGAAGAACAGCTGGGCGCCAAGGCGCCGTACAAGGGTCGTGCCGAGTTCCGCGGCTGATGCCCCGGCCCCCTTGCAGCAGTGCGAGGGGGCATTCTGACCCCACAGGCACCCGACCGTGAAATGGCTCTGGATAGTCACGCTGGCCCTGCTGGCCGGCCTGCAGTATCGTCTGTGGATCGGCGAGGGCAGCCTTGCCCACGTGGCGCAGCTGAAACAGCAGATCGCCGAGCAGCGCCAGGAAAACGAGCAGCTCGAAGAGCGTAACCGGGTGCTGGCGGCGGAAGTCGTTGAACTCAAGCAGGGTCTGGAAACCGTTGAGGAGCGTGCCCGCCACGAGCTGGGGATGATCCGCGATGGCGAGACGCTGTTCCAGCTGAGTAACGAATGAGCCTGCCGTTCTGGGTGGTAATACCGGCGGCCGGGGTCGGCGCACGGATGGCCGCTGACCGTCCCAAACAATACCTTGAGGTGGCCGGGCGCTGCCTGATCGAATATACCCTCGACTGCTTTCTCACGCATCCCGACCTGCGCGGGCTGGTGGTCTGTCTGGCTGCTGATGATCCCTACTGGCCGCAGTTGCCCTGTGCCAAGGATCCACGCATTCAGCGTGCCGCAGGCGGTGCCGAGCGTGCCGACTCAGTGCTTTCCGGTTTGCAGCGCCTGCGCGGGCTGGGCGCCGCCGAGCAGGACTGGGTGCTAGTACATGATGCGGCACGGCCGAATCTGGCGCACAGCGATCTGCAGCGCTTGCTGCAGCAGTTGGCTGAGGATCCGGTCGGAGGCCTGCTTGCGGTGCCGGTGCGCGACACCCTGAAGCGTGCCGGGGCCGATGGCCGGGTACTGGACACCCCGGATCGCAGCTGCTTTTGGCAGGCTTTCACGCCACAGATGTTTCGTCTTGGCCCGTTGCAACAGGCGCTGTCCGCCGCCCTGGCCGCCGGTGTGCGGATTACCGATGAAGCCAGTGCGCTGGAATGGACCGGGCAGTCACCGCGCCTGGTGGAAGGCCGGGCCGATAACCTGAAAATCACCCGTCCCGAGGATCTGCAGTGGTTTGCTGCCCTGCACGGGCAATGAACGGGCTGCGGTCTCCTGTTTCTATCAGCCAGCGGAGGCAGCATGACTGACAAGCCCGTATCCCCGGCCACCCGCTGCATTCATCCGCAGGAGCCGCGTGACCCGCACGGCGCCCTGCGTTTGCCGCTCTACAACACCACCGCCTTCCGGCATGACAGTACCGCCGATCTGCTGGATGTGGTCGAGGGGCGAAAGCCCGGCTGCATCTATACCCGCTTTGGTGGCAATCCCAACATCGTCTCGGTTGAACAGACCCTGGCAGCGCTTGAGCAGGCCGAACAGGGTGTGCTGTTCAGCGCCGGCATGGCGGCCATCAGCAGTCTGTTCTTTGCCCACGGCCAGCAGGGGGTGCTGTGTATCGGCGACCTGTACGGCGGCACCCAGGACTTCCTGCAACGTCAGGGCGTTGCGCTGGGTATTCGCCACCGCCTGTTAGCCGCTGAACAGTTGGAGCAGCTTGAGCAGGTGCTGGCCGAGGGCTACCGGTTGGTGTACTTCGAGACACCGGCAAACCCGACCCTGGCGCTGCTGGACATTGCCGCTATCAGCCGCCGGGCGCAGGCCTGCGGCGCGTTGGTGGCGATCGACAATACCTTCGCCACACCGGTCAACCAGCAGCCACTGACCCTCGGCGCCGACCTGGTGCTGCACAGCGCCAGCAAGTACCTGGGCGGGCACAGTGACCTGACCGCCGGTGTGGTGCTGGGACGCGCCGAACTGCTGGCGCCACTGGCCGACTGGCGTCGGGCGCTGGGCCAGATGCCGGCGCCCGAGACCGCCGTGCTGCTGGCGCGCAGCTTGAGTACCCTGGTGCCCAGGGTGCGTCTGCACAATGCCAATGCACTGGCCGTGGCCATGGCGCTGCAGGGTCACCCACGGATACGCCAGGTCTGCTATCCCGGACTTCCAGACTTCCCCGGGCATGCGCTGGCCTGCCGGCAGATGTCCGGTTTTGGCGGCATGCTGAGCATCGAATTGGAGAGTGGTGAAGCCGCGCGGCAAGTGGCCGAGGCGCTGCAGTTGTTCCTGCTGGCGCCGAGCCTGGGCGGCGTCGAGAGTCTGGTGACACAACCCTGTACCACCAGCCACCATGATATGCCAGCCGATGAGCGCCGGCGCCGTGGCATCAGCGACGGTCTGTTGCGGCTGTCAGTTGGCCTTGAGGAGGCCGGTGATCTGATTGCCGACCTGCTGCAGGCGCTGCAGCAACTGGATGGCTGAGCGACAGCCTCAGCGCATCTCGAACAACTCGGCATGGAAGCGCCCGCGGCTGCCTTCGTCACGCAACTGCCGGCGCAGCAACTGGCCAAATCCGCTGGGGCCGCAGAACCAAAGACTGGCGGCTTGGCTGCCTGGCACCTGTTGCCGGATCGTCGGCAGGTCCAGCTTGGTCTGTAGCCGGGTATCCAGCACCTGCAATTGTACGCCAGCCTCTGTTGCCTGTTGCTGCAGTCTGTTGATAAAGCCCTGATCCGGCATATTGGTGCAATAGAACAGCGTCACCTGACGCCCGTCGGGTTGCGCCGCCAGTGCCCGCAGACGGGCAATAAAGGGCACTATGCCAATGCCGCCGGCCACCCAGACCTGTGTCGGGCAGTCGTCATTAAAGTCAAAGCAGCCATAGGGGCCTTCGACCACAGCCAGATCACCGTTACGCAGGCTGTCCGGCAATGTGTTGGTGTAATCCCCAAGACCCTTGATCAGAAAGCGCAGCTGGCCATCGCCTTGCCAGGCCGAGGCAATGCTGAATGGGTGCGGCCCTTCGGCCGGATCGAAGGTGACAAAGGCAAACTGCCCGGCGCGGTGTCCGTGCCAGTCACTCAGTAGCTGCAATGCCACTCCCAGCACTCGGTTGTCCGGGTGGTACTCGAGGTTCTCGATACGGGCCACAGCCCGCCGTCCCAGACCAATACGCCCACTCAGCGAAACCAGTGCAGCCAAGCTGCCGGTCAGCAACAGCCCGGCCAGCAGCAGGCCGACCGGGGTGCTCCAGTAACTGAATTTGGCCAGCACCAGCGAATGCCAGACCAGTACCAGCCAGACCAGCCCGAGCAGCCGGTGCAGCCGGAAAAAGTGCCGGTAGGGAAAGCGCTTCCAGAGTGCCAGGGCTACCAGCAACAGCAGCGCATAGAAAGCCCACTCGCCAAGGCTTTCGGCCAACCCGCGCTGGCTGTTGAGCCAGCCATGCAGACCTTCCAGCTGCGTTTGTCCGTGGCGTTTCGGTGGCTCCAGCCAGCCCCAGCCGACTGCCCATTTCGGGCCCTTGGCCGCCAGCCAGTGCAACACCGAAAGCACCAGTGCGGCGATACCCAGCCATTTGTGCAGCCGGTACATGCGGTCCAGCCCACTCAGTGGCCGCTCCAGCCAGCGGGGCCGAATTGCCAGCAGCAGCGCCGCGGCCATGCAGCTGAGTGCAAGCAGGCCGGTCAGCTGCACCACTGAACCACGCAGGGCAAAGAACCCCTGCCCCTGGATCTGCTCGAAGGGCAGCCAGAGCAACACAGGCAGGCCAATGATCAACCACAAGGACAAGCGAATAGCGCGCATTGCAAGGCATCCATCAACAATGACCGGCTTGTATTGGACGGTTTTTTAACAGGACAGGCCATGATGCGCATCAATCCTGGCTTATCTGTCACCTAAAGGCCGTCAGACAGCATATGCTCAGAGGCTGCCCAGCAGCCGGTTAGCCCAGCTGGCCGAAACCAGATAGCTGTGATTGACCCGTTCCAGCAGACTGGCGGACAAACGGTTCGCCAGTCCCTGTTCGTGCGTTAGCACCAGCTTGAGGATCTTGCCCAGTTTGCCGGTTTGTTGCAGGACGGCAGTACGTATTTCGGCACTAAGCGATGCGCTCTGCAGCAAGCTTGGCAGATCATCATCGAGCAGTTGGTCAAGCATCGAAAAAGCACCTACTGTGAACGCCGCATGTGGGTCTGCATCAGTCAACGAGCCGGCCAGGTCTTCACACATAGCGGCACGAATCAGCAGGTTCGGCAGCATCAGCAGGCTGGCGGGGCCGTTTTGGGCCAGCATCAGGGTAAGCACCAGGCTGCGAAGACGCAGAGTGCCGAGCAATTGCAATGCCTGGCGAATGCTGGATATCTCCCGCGAGCGACGAAAGGCTGCCGAGTTGCTCAGACGCAGCAGGGAGATACAGAGTTGTGGATCTTGAACCAGCAGACGTTCCAGCTGTTGCAGATCGGGGGTTTCCTGATAGAGGGCGGATAGCAGCTGGATCTGGGCTGAGTGGTTGCTGGCGCGTTTGCGCTGGCTGTCTCCCTGAACCTGCGGGCGAGCGTAAAAATAGCCTTGAAACAGCGAGAAACCCAGATCGCGGCAACGCTCGAACAGCTCAGGCTGCTCAACTTTTTCTGCCAGCAGTGTGACGCCATGATCGCGGATTTCGGGAAGCCAGTTTTCCCAGCCTGGTTGCAGCATGTCGAGCTTGACGATATCGGCATGGGCCAGCAGGGGCCGGCTTTGATCATCCAGGCAGAAATCATCCAGCGCGATACGGAAGCCGGCGGTACGCAAGCGTTGCAGGGATTCCAGTAGCGGCTGGTCGACACTGATGTTTTCCAGCACCTCGATAACCAGCTGCTCGCTGCCGGCGGGTAGCAGGTCAGGGTCCAGCAGCCACTCACGGGGTGCATTGAAGTAAAGGTCACGTTGACCGACCAGCGCTTCCAGGCCGATTTCGTGGAATGCGGTATTCCAAACTCTGGCAGAGCTGGTAACGGGATTGTCAATAATCGCCTGGCTTGCACCGGCATGGCTGCGATACAGCATTTCGTCGGCCACATGCCGTAACTGTGCATCGCAGATAGGCTGCAGGGCAATGCAGTAGGCCGAATCGGGAGTATTACTGGTGTTCATAGAAATGCCCGCATCCGTCTGCTGGCCGGCCACCATGGCCCGCTCATCCCTGCGGCAATCATAGCAGTTTGTCCAGCAGCCGTAGTGAGTGCGTCAGAATGCCACCCGGTGCCCTGATCCAAGGGGGTCAGGGCACCGGGGTTCTCTGGCTCAGCCGTTGCGCTGCTTGAGCAGGTCGCGGATTTCGCCGAGCAGTTGCTCCTCGTTGCTCGGGCCAGGCGGCGGTGCTGGCGGTGCGGCTTCTTCCTTGCGCTTGAGGCTGTTCATGACCTTGATGGCAATGAAGATGGCCCAGGCAATGATCAGGAAGTCCACCAGCGTCTGGATGAAAATGCCGTAGTCCAGCGTGACTGCAGCCAGTTCGCCCTCGGCTTCCTTGAGGATCACACGCAAGTCGCTGAAGTCGACGCCGCCGATCAGTAGCCCCAGCGGCGGCATGATGATATTGGCGACGAAGCTCGATACCACCTTGCCGAAGGCAGCACCGATTATGATGCCCACGGCCATGTCGATGACATTGCCGCGCATGGCGAACGCCTTGAATTCATCCAGAAGTTTCATCGGGTTATCCTTGTTGATCAACACCACATGGTGTGCAGACGATCATAGCCGTTTTCGGATAAATGCAACCAATTATTTCCGGGTGTTTATTCAAGCGCCCTGGCCAGTTGCCGGCAGAGAATTTTCAGGGTTTCGATGCGTGCATGCCGCTTGTCCTCGGAAACCACCAGATGCCATGGGACGTCAACGCTGGAAGTATTCTCCAGCATGTCATTCATCGCCTCGACATAGGCGGGCCAGCGCTTGCGGTTGCGCCAGTCTTCCTCGGTCAGCTTGTAGCGCTTCACGGCGGAGTCTTCGCGTTCCTGGAAGCGCTTGAGCTGTTCTTCTTCACTGATTGCCAGCCAGAACTTGATCACCAGGGTGCCGCTGTCACTGAGCTGGCGCTCGAAGTCGTTGATTTCACCATAGGCGCGTTGCCAGTCCGCATCGCTGCAGAAGCCCTCGACCCGCTCTACCAGCACCCGGCCGTAATAGCTGCGATCGAATACCACGACATTGCCGGGGGCCGGTATGCGTCGCCAGAAACGCCACAGGTAGGGCATGCGCCGTTCTTCGTCGGTCGGTGCTCGGGTACCGTGTACGCGTAGCAGGCGCGGGTCGATGCATTGGGTGATCCGGCGGATGGTGCCGCCCTTGCCGGCGGCATCGCTGCCTTCGAACACCAGCAACAGGCTGCGCCGGGCAAATCGCGGGTGTTGCATCAGGTTGCGCAGGCGGGTTTGCCAGTATTGCAGTTGGCGCTGGTATTCTGCCTTGTCCAGCGTTTGCTGGTAATCCAGTTGCTGCAGCCGATTGTCGACGGCACTGCGCCATGTTGCAGGCACGGGCTCGGCAGCCTTTGATTGCAGGTGGTGCTGGATGGTCTGCAGTACCAGTTGGCCAATCTCCATGTCTCGCTGATGCGGGTCGCTGGCGGATACCCTGACCCAGGGCGCGCGCTCGGTGGATGTCAGCTCGCTCATCAGACGGGCGCCGGCACGTACCTTTTCATAGTCGGCGGCGCTGAAATCACCCCACTCGCGCATTGCCACCGTTTGCCGAAGCAGTGCCGGTGCTGGCGGTTGGTGCTTGTCCTGCTGGTCGTCGGTCAGGTGCAGCCAGATTTTCAGTACAGCAGCACCGCCATCGCAGAGCAGCTGTTCAAAACGCGCTATGTCCTGCATCTGTGACTGGAAACGGTTGTTGCTCAGCTTGCCACGACTCAGCTGCATCAGCGGCTGGTGATACCAGGAGCCAAGATAGAAACCCAGCTCGCCGCTGGGCGGCAGGGTGCGCCAGTAGCGCCACAGTCGCGGCATGCGTCGCTCGATACCTTGCGGCAGACTAAAGGCACGGGTGTGCAGGTAACGATTGTCCAGCCACTCATAAAAGCTGTGGATGACCTCAGCCTTGCCGGCGAAGTCGTTGCCGCTGATCAGCAGCAGCACCGGCCCCTTTTGCTGGCGATTCAGCTCGAACTGGGCTTCCAGCAGTTCCTCGCGCAGCTGCTCGCGTTCGGCCTTGCGTTGTTTGTTGGATGCCTTGTCTTCCTCAGTCATCGGCGGCTGGCCAGGCTACCGGTGGGACTTGCTCGAAGGCCGGTTTGGCAAACAGGTAGCCCTGCATCAGATAGATACCCTGGTCGCGCAGAAAATCCAGTTCCTCGACGGTTTCGATGCCCTCGGCGATCACTTCGATGTCAAGGGTGCGACACACGCCGAGAATGCCCAAGAGAATCGCCTGGCGTACCCGATCCTTGTGGATGTCACGAATCAGCGCCATGTCCAGCTTGATGATGTCCGGCTGGAACTCGGCCAGCAGATTTAGCCCGGAATAGCCGGCGCCGAAATCATCGATGGCGGTCTTGAAGCCCTGCCGGCGGTATTCCTCGATGATGTTTTTCAGGTGCTGCTTGTCGACCAGTTTCTCGTTTTCGGTGATCTCGAAGATCAGACGGCTGGTCGGGAAGTTGAAGCGGCGGGCTGCCTCCAGGGTGGCACGGATGCAAGTGGCGGCCTGATACACCGCATTCGGCAGGAAGTTGATACTGACATGGCTATCAATGCCCAGTTGCGCGGCCAGCTCCACCGCCTTGACGCGGCAGGATTGGTCGAACTTGTAGCGGTTATCAGCGTTGACCTGTGCCAGAATGCTCGCCGCGCCACTGCCATCGGTACCCCGTACCAGTGCCTCGCAGGCAAACAGACTGTTGTCGCGCAGGTCAATGATCGGCTGGAACGCCATGCTGAATTCGAAGCCGAGCGGCTCACTGCTCTGGCAAGCGCTGCAGGGTGGAATGTTGAGATCTTCTGGAGTCATCAGTGGAGATTCCCGAGGGCAAAATAGTGGCTGCAGTATAGATCAAAGCGAATGCTGTCATCAGGCAATCATGGCTATGAATATGGTTGCCGTTTTCTATTGGAAGCACAGGGCATGGCCAGACAGAAACGACTCTACGGTTGCACGGAATGCGGGGCCACTTTCAGCAAATGGGCGGGTCAGTGCAGTGAATGCCAGGCCTGGAACACGCTGGTGGAAACAGTCGTTGACCTTACGCCGACTGGCGGTAGTCCGGGAGCCCGGGCCGCCGGCTGGACAGGCCAGCAAGCCACAGTGAAGACCCTCGCCGAAGTGTCCACCGAGGAAATGCCACGTCAGCCGAGCGGCTCGTCGGAGCTGGATCGGGTGCTCGGCGGTGGTCTGGTGGCCGGCTCGGTGGTGCTGATTGGCGGTGATCCCGGGATCGGCAAGTCAACCATCCTTCTGCAGACCCTGTGTCGCCTGGCGCAGACGATGCCGGCACTGTATGTCACCGGAGAGGAATCGCAGCAGCAGGTGGCAATGCGCGCCCGACGGCTGGGGCTGCCGGAGGATAGCTTGAAGGTGATGACCGAGACCTGTATCGAGTCGATCATCGCCACCGCCCGGCAGGAACAGCCGAAGGTGATGGTGGTGGACTCGATCCAGACCATCTTTACCGAGCAGTTGCAATCGGCACCCGGCGGGGTGGCCCAGGTACGCGAGAGTGCCGCGCTGCTGGTGCGTTATGCCAAGCAGAGTGGCACGGCAATCTTTCTGGTCGGGCATGTGACCAAGGAGGGCGCGCTGGCCGGCCCGCGGGTACTCGAGCACATGGTTGATACCGTGTTGTATTTCGAGGGCGAGTCGGACGGCCGGCTACGGCTGTTGCGGGCGGTGAAAAACCGTTTTGGCGCAGTCAACGAGCTGGGCGTATTCGCCATGACCGACAAGGGTCTCAAGGAGGTCGCCAACCCTTCGGCGATCTTCCTGTCGCGCTATGAAACGCCGATTCCCGGCAGCGTGGTGATGTCCACCTGGGAAGGGTCGCGGCCGATGCTGGTGGAGGTGCAGGCGCTGGTCGACAGCAGTCATCTGGGCAATCCGCGGCGGGTGACTCTGGGTCTTGATCAGAACCGACTGGCGATGCTGCTGGCGGTGCTGCACCGGCATGGCGGGGTGGCGACTTACGACCAGGATGTGTTCGTCAACGTGGTCGGCGGGGTCAAGGTGCTGGAAACCGCCTCGGATCTGGCGTTGCTGGCGGCGGTGATGTCGAGCCTGCGCAGCCGGCCGCTGCCGATGGATCTGATGGTGTTTGGCGAGCTAGGGCTGTCCGGCGAGATACGCCCGGTACCAAGTGGTCAGGAGCGTCTGAAGGAGGCTGCCAAGCACGGCTTCAAGCGCGCTATAGTGCCGGCGGCGAATGCGCCCAAGGAGGCGCCGAAGGGCATGACGGTGGTGCCGGTTACCAGGCTGGATCAGGCGCTGTCGGCGATCTTCGAGTAGCTACAGCAGTGCGCCCAGTTCACGCTCCAGCAGGGCTTCATCACCGAGGTTGAGGGCAACCAGACGACGCAGGTGGCTGATCGAATCGAGGTCGATGTGTTCGCAGAGAAAACCGAGCATGTCGTCTTCGGCGTGTGCCAGGCGGATTTGCATAACAATCTGGCAGCCGGGAGACAGCTCTATTCGTGCTTCCACAAGAGCTTTGCCGTAAGCAGGGTTCCAGTCGGCCGGCCGGATAACCAGCAGGCCGCGCAGGGAAATGTCGAGCAGGCGAGCCTGGCAATGCCAGTTGTCGCCAGACAGCATGACGGGGGCATCAAAGGGGATGCGACTGAAACGGCGTCGATCGTCACTCATCTGCCTGTGCTCCTGTGCAATCGGTTAGTGACTGATCTGCACTATAGCGCCTTTTACCCGTCTTTACTGCCCGGTTATCAAACGATGCCCTGGGCCAGCATGGCGTCGGCAACCTTGACGAAGCCGGCGATGTTGGCGCCCTTGACGTAGTTGATGAAGCCGTCTTCTTCCTTGCCGTAGCGCTCGCAGGCGGCATGGATCGACTGCATGATGCTGTGCAGTTTTTCGTCCACTTCACCGGCTGTCCACAGCATGCGCATGGCGTTCTGGCTCATCTCCAGGCCGCTGACGGCAACACCGCCGGCGTTGGCTGCCTTGCCCGGCGCAAACAGGATGCGCTTCTCGATAAATACATCGACGGCTTCCAGGGTCGACGGCATGTTGGCGCCCTCGGCGACACAGAAGCATCCATTGGCGACCAGGGTTTTGGCGTCCTGTTCGTTCAGTTCGTTCTGGGTGGCGCAGGGCAGGGCGATGTCGCAGGCCAGGTGCCACGGCGTCTTGCCGGCCTGGAACTCGGCGTTGTCGCCGGTCATTTCCTGCAGGCGGCCGCGCTTTTCATTCTTCAGTTCCATCAACTGATGCCACTGCTGTTCGCTCATGCCCTGCGGGAAGTACAGGGTGCCGCCGGAGTCGGATACCGAGATAACCAGACCGCCCAGTTCCATGACTTTCTGCGCGGCATACTGGGCTACGTTGCCCGAGCCGGAGATGGTTACGCGCTTGCCATTGAAGCTGTCGCCGCGTTCCTTGAGCATTTCCTCGGCGAAGTACACGCAGCCGTAGCCGGTAGCTTCCGGGCGGATCAGGCTGCCGCCGTAGGTCATGCCCTTGCCGGTGAGTACCGAGGTGAACTCGTTGCGCAGACGCTTGTACTGGCCATACATGTAACCGATTTCGCGGCCGCCGACACCGATATCACCAGCCGGAACGTCAAGGTCAGCACCGATATGGCGCGACAATTCGGTCATGAACGACTGGCAGAAGCGCATTACTTCGGCATCGCTCTTGCCTTTCGGGTCGAAGTCGGAGCCGCCCTTGCCACCGCCCATCGGCAGGGTGGTCAGAGCATTCTTGAAGACCTGCTCGAAGGCCAGAAACTTGAGCACACCGAGGTTGACCGACGGATGGAAGCGCAGGCCGCCCTTGTAGGGGCCAATGGCGCTGCTCATCTGTACGCGGTAGCCGCGGTTGACGTGTACCTGACCTTTGTCATCGACCCACGGCACGCGGAACAGAATGACCCGCTCGGGCTCGACCAGGCGCTCGATGATGCCGCTTTTCAGGTACTTGGGGTTGGCTTCGAGGAACGGCCACAGACTGGACAGGACCTCTTCGGCCGCCTGATGGAATTCAGGCTGGTCCGGGTCACGCAGTTTCAGATGAGCGAGGCAGGCGCCAAGTGTATCGGTCATTTGGATAGGTCTCTTTTTTGCAAGTTTGCGACGAATTGGCGCAACTCTAACAGAGGATTTGTTGCTTCGAAATAGTGCTTGACAAAAAAATGAGCGCACAAATCTGGTGCGGGCTTGGAAATTGCAGGCTTTGCGGGGGTTTTAGCGGGTGTGACACAAAGTCGCGAAGCAAGAAAAACAGGTGTCGCACTTTTATGGTGCAATGTCGCCTGTGTGAAAAATGCCGTGCGTTAAGGTTTTGGTCATGGCTGCGCCCCATCATGGGGCGCAGCTTGTCAGGCTCAGGCAAGCTTTTTGTAGCGTACCCGGTGCGGCTGGGCAGCGGCTTCACCGAGTCGCTTGCGGCGGTCTTCCTCGAACTCGGTGTAGTTGCCCTCGAAGAAGGTCACCTGGCCATCATCCTCGTAGGACAGGATGTGGGTGGCAATACGGTCGAGGAACCAGCGGTCGTGGGAGATCACGATGGCCGAGCCGGGGAAGTCCAGCAGCGCCTCTTCCAGGGCGCGCAGGGTCTCCACGTCAAGGTCGTTGGAGGGTTCGTCGAGCAGCAGCACGTTGGCGCCCTGTTTCAGGGTCAGCGCCAGGTGCAGGCGACCACGCTCACCACCGGACAGGTCCTTGACGAACTTCTGCTGGTCGGCGCCCTTGAAGTTGAAGCGTCCGACATAGCCGCGTGAGGGCACTTCGTAACCACCGACCTTGATCATGTCGAAGCCGTCGGATACCTGCTGCCAGACGGTCTTGCTGCCGTCGAGGTTATCCCGGCTCTGGTCGACACTGGCTACCTGTACGGTATCACCGATGACGATGTTGCCAGTGTCAGGCTGCTCCTTGCCGGTGATCATGCGCAGCAGGGTCGACTTGCCGGCGCCGTTGCCACCGATCACCCCGACAATCGCACCCTTGGGTACGCTGAACGTCAGGTTGTCGATCAGCACGCGGTCGCCAAAGGACTTGCACACGTTGTGGAACTCGATGACCTTGTCGCCCAGGCGCGGACCGGCCGGTATATAGATTTCGTTGGTTTCGCTGCGCTTCTGGAACTCCTGCGACTGCATTTCCTCGAAGCGTGCCAGACGCGCCTTGGATTTGGCCTGGCGAGCCTTGGCACCCTTGCGTACCCATTCCAGTTCGGCCTTCATTGCCTTGCTGTGGGCTGCTTCCTGCTTGGCTTCCTGGTCCAGGCGTGCGGCCTTGGATTCCAGCCACTGCGAGTAGTTGCCCTCGAACGGAATGCCGTGGCCGCGGTCCAGTTCGAGGATCCAGCCGGCCACATTGTCGAGGAAGTAGCGGTCGTGGGTGATCGCTACCACGGTGCCGGGGAAGTCGTGCAGGAAGCGCTCCAGCCAGGCTACCGAATCGGCATCCAGGTGGTTGGTCGGTTCGTCCAGCAGCAGCATGTCCGGGGCCGACAGTAGCAGGCGGCAGAGCGCCACGCGGCGCTTCTCGCCGCCAGACAGGTGTTCGATCTGCGCATCCCACGGCGGCAGGCGCAGCGCATCGGCAGCGACTTCCAGCTGACGCTCTAGGTTGTGGCCATCGGCAGCCTGCAGAATTGCCTCCAGTTTGGCTTGCTCGGCGGCCAGTGCATCAAAATCGGCGTCAGGCTCGGCGTAGGCGGCGTACACCTGATCCAGGCGCGCCTGGGCGTCCTTGATCTCGCCGACAGCTTCCTCGACAATCTCGCGCACTGTTTTACTCGGGTCCAGCTCAGGCTCTTGTGGCAGGTAGCCGACCTTGATGCCGGGCATAGGGCGAGCTTCGCCGTCGAACTCCTTGTCGACACCGGCCATGATGCGCAACAGGGTGGATTTACCTGCGCCGTTCAGGCCCAGTACGCCGATTTTGGCACCAGGAAAAAACGACAACGAGATGTTCTTCAGGATTTCACGCTTCGGCGGTACTACCTTGCTGAGCCGATGCATGCTGTAAACGTATTGAGCCATGGTGGCGAACCTGTATGACGAGTAAAGTAAGCAGGGATTTTCTTGCCGGATGTAACCGCCATGGGTGGCAGACGGCAAATGCCGGTTAGGCTAGCTGAACTGGCAGGCAAGGGCAAACGCTTGCCCGGACAAACTACCCGATAAGGCCAGCGTAGTATGACGGGAGCACGCAGCCCTTTGAGTACCAAACATCAAGAGCGATTGACGACAGGCTTTGAAGATTTGCCGAATACCCGGCAGATGCAGTTTCGTGCGCGTCACGGTTTAATGTTGACGCTGTGCGCCACATTATTGCTCTCATTGCTGATGGCCTGGCAGATGGCTACCGATTTGCGCCTGTTCACCGAACGCCACCAGCAGCAGATGGAGGAGAGCGTCTGGTTGCTGGCTGATCAGGCGGATGGAAGTCTGGGTGCGCGTGCACTCAGCCTGCAATTGCTGCTTGATGAGCTTGCCGTCATGACAGATGAAAAAGGCATGTTCGAGCTGGTGCAGACATTACGCCCGGAGTTACAGCAGCTGCAGCTGGTGGATGTCACTGACCCTGATCCTCTGATGACCTGGGAGTGGCTGCCGGCGGCGCGCCTGTTGGTGCTGCAAGGTTACGGTCATTATCTGGAACATTCCTTCAATGCACCGGTGCTTTACTGGCTGTTGCCCAGTCAGCGTATCGGGCATGTTTGGGTGTTGCAATTGGATGTGCGTTTCCTGGATGAACTCTTGCCCGTCCAGCCTGGGAGCGGCTTTTTGTGGATGGTTGAGGACAGTGGCAAGGGGCGTGTGCTGGTGATTCAGCAAGGTGAGTTGCTGGAGTATCCAAGGGATATGGGGCTGGATGCTGCAATGCGATCCAGGGTGCGAGTCAGCGCACCGTTGTCTGGAACGCTCTGGCAGATTCATGCGTTGGCTGACGAGCGATTTCTCGACAGCTACCGGTTGCAACTGATGCGCAGCAAGTTGGTGGTGGTGATTGGCTTTATTTTGTTGATGCTGGCCGGCATTTGGCTGATTACCTTGCTGATGCGTATCAACCGCAACCTGCAACATAGCAGCCAGCGTTCGCTGCTGAGTTTGCGTGACAGCGAGAGGCGCTACCACGATATTTTTTCCGGGGTTGGCATTGCCGTGGGTTTGCTGGATTTGCGGCGTTTGCGTGAGCTATTGGACCGTTTGCAGATCCACGATGCCGAGGCGTTGCAGCAGTGGTTGCAAGGGCATCCAGAGAGAGAGCAGCTATTGGTGAGTACCTTGCATGTTCTGGATGCCAATCCTGAGCTGCTGCAGATGCTTGGTGTTGATAGCTGTAGCCAGATTGAGGATCTGCTTCACAGCGTTCGCCCTTTGCGACCTGGTGGGGCGCGCTATCGACTGTTGTGTGCGGTGGCTGACCGCACGCAACGGCTGGAGCTGGAAACTCCGCTGCCTTCGCCCGGCGGTGGTATGCGGCATATCTGGGTGGTAATGAAGCTGCCGGAGCAGCTCGAAGATTACTCGGCTGTCACCCTCAGTATCAGTGATATCAGCACCCGTAGGCAGGTTGAGCTGACGCTGATGCAGCGTGAACAGTTCTGGAGTGAAGTGCTGCGTGAGGTGCCGGATATTCTGTATATCCAGGATCTTCAGCAACGGCGCTATACCTTCTTTAACCGCCATCTTGCCCGGGTACTTGGCTATACCGCTGAGGAGCAGAAAAAACTGCCGCAAGATTATGTGTTCCGTTTGCTGCACCCCGATGACCAGGAGTACATGACGATCAACCAGAACCTGTTGCAGGTACTGGGGGAGCGAGAGCACGAGTGGCGGGTGCGCTGGCGTCATCAGAGCGGAAGCTGGCGCTGGTTCAGTATCCGCTGCCGGATAATGTCGCGGGATGCCGGCGGAAGGCCGAAGCTGGTGATAGGCCTGGTGCGGGATATTCATCAGCATGTCGAGAGCTCTTTGCGGCTGACGACAAGCGAACAGCGCTATCGTTTGCTGGCAGAAAATATTTCTGATGTTATTTGGTCTACCGGCAGTGACTTCCGCCTGGACTATGTCAGCCCCTCGGTACGACACACGTTGGGCTATACCCCCGATCAGGTGATTGAGCGGGGCTTTGCCGATTTTGTTGCCGGTGACCGGTACCGTACCTTCATGGTTGATCTGATTCGTGAATTACGCCATCGGGTCGTTGATAACGAGGCATCTGCACGTCTGCGTCGGCATGGTTTTTATCGTGAAATCAGTTTCGACTGCGTCAAAGCCGACGGTCATCGTTGCCCCCTGGAGTTAAGGGTTTCGTTGATGTGGGATGCCTACGGTCAGTTCCTTGGTCTGCTTGGAATTGCCCGCGACATAACCGAGCAGCGGCGTACGGAAAACCGCCTGCGCATGGCGGCCACGGTGTTCGAGAACACCACAGGCGCGATCATGGTCACCGATCCGGCCGGCTATGTAGTCCAGGTCAACGAAAACTTCAGTCAGATAACCCAGTACAGCGCTGATCAGGTGGTGGACCAAAAGCCTGAAATGCTGGCCAGTAGCGTGCATGATGTGAACTGGTTTGCCGGGCTGCACGAGCAGCTCCTGAGGCAGGGGCGCTGGGAAGCGGAGTTGTGGTTGCGGCGTCGAGATGGTGAAGAGTTTCCAGCATGGACCGGTATTACTGCGGTACGTGACAGCGAAGGCGATCTGGTTAGCTACGTCTGGTTCTTTGTCGATATCAGCGAGCGCAAGGCCAGTGAGCAGCGCATCGAAAGTCTGGCCTACTACGATGTGCTGACCGGATTGCCGAATCGCTCTTTGTTCCAGGATCGGCTGGCGGCGGCGTTGCGCCAGGCAGCGCGGGACCAGAGCTGGCTGGCGGTGTTGTTTGTCGATCTGGATCGCTTCAAGCCGATCAACGACACCCTGGGGCATGCGGCCGGTGACGCCATGCTGCGCGAGGTGGCGCAGCGGCTGCAGTCCTGCGTGCGTGATACCGATACGGTTGCGCGGATGGGCGGGGACGAGTTCACCCTGTTGCTGGGGAATCTGGCTGGGCGTGACAGCGCCATGTCGGTGGCAGCGCATGTCGCGGAAAAAGTGCTGGTGGGGCTGGCGCCTTCTTTCGTATTGCAGGGCAGGGAGTGCTATATCAGCGCCAGTATCGGGATTGCGCTGTACCCTGAGGACGGCGGTAACGAGTCAGAACTGCTGCAGCATGCGGATACGGCCATGTATCACGCCAAGGGGCAGGGCAAGGATACCTTCCAGTTTTTTCATGACGGCATGAATGCCAGCGCCATGGCACGACTCAGTCTGGAGAATGATTTGCGTCGTACCCTGCAGGAGGGTGGGCTGCATCTCAACTTCCAGCCTCAGTTCAGTTGTGCCGACCGCCAGTTGACGGGTGCCGAGGTGCTGGTGCGCTGGCAGCACCCCCAGCGTGGTGCAGTATCGCCGGCGGATTTCGTGCCCATGGCCGAAGAACTCGGATTGGTCGGTGTGCTCGGTGACTGGGTGTTGGAGCGTGCATGCGCCCAGTTGGCGGAATGGCAGGCGCGGGGTCTGCACATGCCACGGCTGGCGATCAATCTGTCCGCCCGGCAGCTGGCTGACCAGCGTTTGGTGTCACAACTCCGGCAAGCGCTGCAACGCCATCAACTGGATCCGTCGCAGATCGAGCTGGAGCTTACCGAGTCAACCCTGTTAAAGGATATCGACAGTTCAAGGGATACCTTGCAGTCACTCAAAAAGCTGGGTGTCAGTCTGGCTATCGATGATTTCGGAACCGGTTATTCCTCGCTCAGTTACCTCAAGCTGTTGCCGATCGATACCCTGAAAATCGATCGCAGTTTTATTCAGGCAATGACCGCCGGTGGACGTGATGCGCAGTTGACCCAGACCATGGTCGTCATGGCTCACGGTCTGGGTGTGCGGGTTCTGGCAGAAGGTGTGGAAGACGCTGAACAGTTCGAATTGCTGGCAAGCTTTGGCTGCGACGAGGTGCAGGGGTATTGGCTGGGTCGGCCGATGCCGGCGGCAACACTGGCTGCGTTGCTGTCGCGTTCATCCGGTGAGTGAGCGCATTTCATGTGCCAGCCGCATTCGCATGAGGTAGAATGCACGCCTCATTTTTGCCTTATACCGTCCTGACAGGGGGCCGTGACATGTTCAGCCGTTCCAATGATATTGCCAGTGTTGATGCCGATCTCTGGGCTGCCATGCAGCAGGAGGCGCAGCGTCAGGAAGCGCACATCGAACTGATCGCTTCGGAAAACTACACCAGTCCGGCGGTCATGCAGGCTCAGGGCAGTGTGCTGACCAACAAGTATGCCGAAGGCTATCCGGGCAAGCGTTACTACGGCGGCTGTGAATATGTCGATATCGCCGAGCAACTGGCCATCGACCGCGCCAAGCAGCTGTTCGGTGCCGATTATGCCAACGTGCAGCCGCATGCCGGCTCCCAGGCCAATGCTGCGGTGTTCCAGGCGCTGCTGACCCCCGGCGACACCATCCTCGGCATGAGCCTGGCACACGGTGGACACCTGACCCACGGCGCCTCGGTGAACTTCTCCGGCAAGCAGTACCACGCTGTGCAGTACGGTCTGAACCCCGACACTGGCTTGATCGACTATGACGAGATCGAGCGTCTGGCCGTCGAGCACAAGCCGAAGATGATCATTGCCGGTTTCTCCGCCTACTCACAGGTGCTGGACTTTGCCCGCTTCCGTGCCATCGCCGACAAGGTTGGCGCCTGGTTGTTTGTCGACATGGCCCACGTTGCCGGTCTGGTGGCGGCCGGTGTCTACCCGAACCCGGTGCCGTTCGCCGATGTGGTTACCACCACCACCCACAAGACCCTGCGTGGTCCGCGTGGCGGCCTGATCCTGGCGCGTGCCAACGAAGAGCTGGAGAAGAAGCTCAATTCGGCGGTATTTCCCGGTGGCCAGGGTGGCCCGTTGATGCATGTGATCGCGGCCAAGGCGATCTGCTTCAAGGAAGCCCTGACTCCCGAGTTCAAGGTCTACCAGCAGCAGGTGGTGAAGAACGCCAAGGCCATGGCCGAGGTATTCATCAGCCGTGGCTTTGACGTTGTGTCTGGCGGCACCGAGAACCACCTGTTCCTGCTGTCGCTGATCAAACAGGACATTACCGGCAAGGATGCGGATGCCGCCCTTGGTCGTGCGCATATCACGGTGAACAAGAACGCCGTGCCTAACGATCCGCGTTCACCCTTCGTGACCTCGGGCCTGCGTATCGGCACTCCGGCGGTGACTACCCGCGGTTTTGTCGAGCAGGACTGCCGTGACCTGGCTGGCTGGATCTGCGATATTCTCGGGAACATGGGTGACGAGTCGGTAATCGAGCGTGTGCGTGGGCAGGTCGAGGCGATCTGTGCGCGTCATCCGGTATACCGCGACTGACAGTGCAGTGGCTGCGGCGGGTGGTCACGAGCCATTCGCCGGCTCACCCGCATTGTGCTGAACGGGGGTGAGTATGCAGAGAGTTTTGTTGTATCTGCTGTTGATCACGGCTTGCAGTAGTACCCATGCCCAACCCGATCCGGTTCGGGTGGGCATGATGCCGTTTGCCGGTTATGCCGAGATGGGCGCAGCTGGCCAGGCAACCGGTGCCGGTGTTGATATTGTAGTGCGACTGCTTGAAGAGGCAGGCTACGACTATGAGGTTCGCCTGCTACCACCGGCACGCGTGCTGGGTGGACTGGCTGACGGCAGTGTGGAGATCTGGCCGGGCATGCTCAACAAGCCCTTCCTTGAAGAGCACACACTGGTAACTCGCGGCGATCTCGGGTTGATCGAGATAGCCCTGCTGCGGCGGCCGGGAACACCCGCCGTTGACTGGCCTGCCGGACTTGAAGGCAGTTCGCTGATCACCATCACCAATTACACCTATACCGAGCCGCTGCTGAATGCCTTGGCGGGCGTTGACGGCCTGTTGCGACATCACAGCAACTCGCATGCTGGCGCCCTTGAGATGTTGCTGCGTGGCCGGGGCGACTATCTGCTGCAGTATGTTGCCCAGGTTGGCCCTTTGTTGCAGGCGCGCGGCATGCCGATGCTTCCCCTGCAAATTGTATCCAGTGAGCGTATGCGACTGCTGATCTCTAGGCACTCGCCGCGAGCCGAACAGTTGCGTGATGATCTGGATGCGGCCTGGGTGAGGCTGCATCAGCGGGGCGAATCACTCGATTTGCGCTACCGCTGGGAAGATCTGGTGGAGTAACTTGCAATGCTCGGTGGTGACTGTTTGAATGACCGTTGATCCGTCAGGCTTGCGGTTTTGTTCGGCGCAGGGCAACAGCTTTGCCATCAGAAGTGACGGTCAGGGAAGTTCAAAAGGGTCGTCGGGGGACGGCCCGCCACAACAACACAGGGATGCCAGTCATGCAGACCACTTTTTTCAAGGTGCGCTTCAGTGGCGACACCGTCGAAGGTTTTTCATCCGACCAGATTGTTGCCGCGCTTGAAAAGCTCGGTATGCCCGCCGACAAGGCGCGCCAGTTACTACAATCCCGTTCTGCGGTGCTGCGTAGCGGCCTGAGTCTGGCGCAAGCCGAGCAGTGGGCCGAGCGACTGCGCGGAGCAGGGTTGGTGGTTGAGCTGGTCGAGCAGACCAGTCAGGCCGAGCAGCCCGCTGAAGTCGCACCTGTCGTATCTTCGACGCCACCCGTAAAGGATGCTGTTGACTCTGCCCAGCGGGTGTCGCCAGTGCAATTCAGCGGTCAGGGTGCCGAGTATTTCGGTATCTGGATCGTCAATATCATTCTGATGGTACTCACACTGGGTTTCTATGCGCCCTGGGCCAAGGTGCGCAATAACCAGTATTTCTACGGCCATACCAGCGTTGAAGGCTCAAGCTTCCAGTATCTGGCTGATCCCTGGGTGATTTTTCGCGGACGTTTGATCGCGCTGGTCGCACTGATTGTCTGGGTTGTGGTGTCCAACCTGAGCATGGTGGGTGCGCTGGTCCTGATGCTGCTGTTTATTCCTCTGGCACCTTGGGTGGTTGTGGCAGCGTTGCGCTTCAATATGCACAACAGTGCCTGGCGCAATATCCGCTTCGGCTTTGATGGCAGCTACTGGCAAGCTTTTATGGTGCTTTATGTCTGGCCGCTGCTGAGCATCCTGACGCTGGGTCTGCTGGTGCCCTACAGCATGTATCGCAGCCAGAAGTTTGTGCTGGATAACACCCGTTTCGGTACCACCCCGTTCAGCCTGCAGCTGACGGCCGGTGACTATTACCTGTTTGTGCTGAAAATGCTGGGTATGGTGCTGTTGTTGGTCATTGGTGGTTCCTTGTTCATGCTGGTGCCGGTGATTGGCCCGCTTGGCGGGTTGCTGATATTTGCCGCCTACCTTCTGGCGTTCGGTTATTTTATGGCGGCACTGCCAAACATGGTTTACAGGAGCCTGAAACTGGGTACGCATGGTTTTGAGTCGCGTCTGGGCAAGCGTCGCATGGTCTGGATATTTTTTAGCAACACCCTGTTTATTGTGCTCACACTGGGGCTGTTCACTCCCTGGGCCAAGGTGCGTATGGCCCGGTACCGTGCCAGTTGCACCGATGTGCTGGTGAATGGCGATCTGGACCAGTTCCTGGCGGCTGAGCAACGCCAGCAGAGGGCGCTGGGCATGGAATTGGGCGAGGCCTTCGATGTCGGCGTCCTTGGCGTCTGATCAGTATGTGCAAGGCAGTTTTCTGGACGGCCGCAGCAGCCTCCCGAAAGCCGCCTCTATACGTCGTCTGGGTGCTGTTCTGCTGCTTGAAGTGGATGGTATTCAGCGGCGACTTGAGTTGCAGCAGATCAGGCATGGTATGCAGGTAGGCAGTGGCCGTTACTACCTGCACCTGCCGGATGGAGCCGTATTCGAGTGCGCTGACCAGCCCGGCCTGGGCGACGTCCTGCAAGGGCTGCCCGGGTACCACGGGGCAGGCTTGTTGCGCCGTTTGGAGTCCAATCTGCGGCTGATCCTGTTCAGTGTGGTGCTGCTGGTCGGCTTGCTGCTGGGCGGGGTGTTCTGGGGCGTGCCCTGGGCTTCCAGGATGATTGCCCACGCTCTGCCGGTCGAGGTCGAGACTTATCTGGGTCGCGAGACGCTGTCGGCACTGGATCGATTCTGGCTGAAGCCCAGTCAGCTGGACCCTCAGCGCGAACAGGCAATCCGTGCCTATTTTGCGGAGCACCTGGAGCTGTTGTCGGCATCCTACCCTGGGCATGGCATTGAGTTGTTGTTCCGCTCCGGTGAGAGCGGCATTGGGGCTAATGCACTGGCTCTTCCGGCTGGTGTTGTGATTTTTACCGATGAGCTGGTGGCCCTTGCCGGGCACGATGACGAGTTGCTGGCAATCCTTGCCCACGAAGTGGGGCATGTGGTGCACCGGCACAACCTGCGCGGCATTATCCAGACCTCGCTGGTGGCCTGGTTGATGATTTCCGTAACCGGTGACCTGTCGGCTGCCTCGGAAATTGCTGCCGCCTTGCCACTGGCGCTTAGTCAGCTCGGCTATTCACGGGATATGGAGCGTGAAGCGGACGATTTCGCTCTCCAGTACTTGCTACAGCAGGGTATTTCGCCGGTGCATTTCAGCAACATCATGCGCCGGCTTGATCCGCCAGATACTGATCAGGAAGCTGGGCGTGGCCTGAAAATGCTGCTGTCTACCCATCCGTCCACCGGTGAACGTATTCGACGCTTTGAGCAGGCTGAGGAGCAGGCCCGGCCCTGAACAGGTCTGGCCAGTGCGGGCAACAAGGTGGTGGGGGTGAGTCGGAAAAAGCGGCGGCAACCCGAGTTGCCGCCGTTGATACTCAGGCCTTACGCTTGAGGCCTAAGGTATCGAGTGTGCGGCTGCGTACCTTCTCGAGCAGGTCGGCATCCTCGATCAGCGATTGACCGTAGGCCGGCACCAGTTCGCGCAGGCGCGCCTGCCACTCGGGACTGGCGAGGCGCTGCGGGAAGCAGCGCTGCAGCACATCGAGCATGGCCTGCACGGCGGTCGAGGCGCCCGGTGAGGCACCCAGCAGGGCAGCCAGGCTGCCATCCTTTGCCGCAACGATTTCGGTGCCGAATTCCAGCTTGCCCTGACCGTTGGCATCCTTTTTGATGATCTGCACGCGCATGCCGGCGTCCTGCAGGCGCCAGTCTTCTTCGCGAGCCTGGGGGCAGAAGTTGCTCAGGGACGCTACCCGGTCCTTGTGCGACTGGAATGACTCGGCAATCAGATAGCGGGTCAGGTCCATGTTGTCCATGCCGACCGACATCATCGGGCGAATGTTCTGTGCACGCACCGAAGAGAACAGGTCAAACACCGAGCCCTTTTTCAGGAACTTGGTGGTGAACCCGGCAAAGGGACCAAACAGTAGTGCCGGTTTGCCGTTGATGATGCGTGTGTCCAGATGTGGTACCGACATGGGCGGAGCACCGACCGGAGCTTTGCCATACACCTTGGAATGGTGACGCTCGACGATCTCTTCATTTTGGCACACCAGCCATTGGCCGCTGACCGGAAAGCCGCCGTATCCCTGACTCTCGTCGATATCCGATTTCTGCAGCAACGGCAGTGAACCACCACCGGCACCGATAAACACGAACCGCGCATTGAACAGCTTGTGCTCACCCTCACGGTCATCCTCGACCTTGACCTTCCAGTAGCCCTTTGAGCTCTTGTGCAGGCTGTCCACGGAATGGCACAGCAGCAGTTCGAAGTTGTCCTGCTGCTGAAGCCAGTCGATCATGCTGCGGGTCAGTGAGCCGAAGTCGACGTCGGCACCGTGATCAACACGGGTGGCGGCGATCGGCGTGCCGGGTTTGCGCTGCTCCATCACCAGCGGCATCCATTCAGCCAGGGTGTCGGGTGACTCGCTGTACTGCATGCCGGCAAACAGGTGGTGGGCGCTCAGCAGTTCATGCCGCTTGCGCAGGAAAGCCACGTCCTTCTCGCCCCAGACAAAACTCTGGTGCGGTGTCTGGTTGATGAAGTTGTGCGGCTGCGGAAGGATGTTCTGTTCGACCAGCCAGGACCACAGCTGCAGGGAGGACTCAAAGGCCGCATTGATCGCCAGTGCACGATCAATGCTGATGCTGCCGTCGGCATTTTCCGGTGTGTAGTTCAACTCGCAGTAGCCGGCATGGCCGGTACCCGCGTTGTTCCAGCCATCGGTGCTCTCGTGGGCAACGTGATCCAGGCGTTCGACCAGGGTAATGGTCATGTTTGGATCGAGCTGTTTGAGCAACATTCCCAGGGTAGCGCTCATGACGCCACCACCGACCAGCAATACGTCGATATCTTTTGCTGTCATTAACATGTCGCCTCTTGGGTGAAACTGCCGGCAATGATACTCCTTTCCGGTCGGTGAGGCACTCTGTCGACAGGGGTACGAAAGTCGCGTCTGATGCAGGTTCTGACAGGATTTTCCATGCTTTTGGTCATGGCGGGATATTCGGTGCCTGGGTTATTGTCATACGTTTTTCGGTGCCGACCGTTCGGCCGGTACGTCATCAGCTTCGATGCGGGGAGTGCGGATGCGACAGGCGATAGTGGTGGGTGGTGGTGTAATGGGTTGCCTGAGTGCGCTGGAGTTGTTGCAGCGTGGCTGGCAGGTAACCCTGCTGGAGGCCGGGGAAACCGGCCGTGAAGCCTCCTGGGCTGCAGGCGGACTGGTTACTCCCTTATATCCCTGGCATTACTGCACGGCCATCAGTGCGCTGGCCAACTGGTCGCAGCGTGCTTATCCACAACTGGCCGCGTCCCTGGCTGAGGCTACCGGTATTGACCCGGAGCTGACCGCTTGCGGGTTGATGTGGCTGGATGCCGAGGAGCGCGATCTGGCGCTGGACTGGGCGCAGCGCAATGAGCGTGATTTGCAGGCTTTGGAACAGCCCGAGCTGTACTCGCGGGTGGCACAGTTGGCGCCGGGCTTTTCCGGTGCGTTGTGGCAGGCTGATCTGGCAAACCTGCGTAACCCGCGGATGATGCAGGCGCTGCGTGCCCGCTTGCGCCAGTTTGCCGGTTTCGAGTTGCAGGAACATTGCCCGGTCAGCAGTCTGCTGGTCGAGCAGGGGCGTTGTGTGGGGGTCCGCAGCGGACCGCAAACCTTTACTGCCGATGCCGTTGTGCTGGCTGCCGGTGCCTGGAGTGCCGGGCTGCTGCAGCCGCTGGGTGTGGAACTGCCGGTAGAACCGGTCAAGGGCCAGATGCTGTTGTACAAGATGCCGCCGGGCTGGCTGGAATGCATGGTGATGTACGACGGCCGCTACGCCATTCCCCGTCGTGACGGTCATATCGTGGTGGGCAGTACCCTGGAATACAGTGGTTTTGACAAAACTACCGATGATCAGGCATTGGCAACCCTGAAGACCGCCGCCGAACGTATGCTGCCGGCACTGGCCGGCATCGAGCCGGTCATGCAGTGGGCAGGCTTGCGGCCAGGCTCGCCGGATGGCGTGCCGTGGATCGGCGAGTTGCCGCAGGTTCAGGGGCTGTGGCTGAACTGCGGACATTTCCGCAATGGTCTGGTACTGGCGCCAGCGTCCTGCCACCTGTTGGCGGCGCTGATGGATGGCCAGCCCGCTGAGTTGGATGCGGCACCCTACAATCCGGCCACACGGGGTATTGGCAGTGCCGCTTGAGCGGCACGCCGGGTACAGTCCCTAGTCGTCCAGGCCGAGCTTTTTCAGCCGGTAACGCAGTGAACGGAAACTCAGGCCCAGCCGCTTGGCGGCTGCGGTGCGGTTCCAGCGGGTTTCCTCCAGTGCCTGGGTGATGGCCCGACGCTCGATATCGTTCAGATAGTCTTCCAGTGAATCGATGTGGGTCAGGTTGTCACTGTCCCCTGTCGATGGGCTCAACTGCTCCAGTTGCAAATCCTGGCCATCAACCAGTGAGCCTTCGCACAGGGTAAAGGCGCGTTCCAGTATGTTTTCCAGTTCGCGCACGTTGCCGGGGAAGCGGTAATTGGCAAGTTTTTCCACGGCAGCCGGTGTCAGGCGAGGTGGCGTCATGTCGCTGCGCTCGGCCAGGCGGGACAGAATACTGTCGCACAGCAGTGGCAGGTCCTCGCGGCGCTCGCGCAGTGGCGGGACGCGTAATTCGATGACGTTCAGCCGGTAAAACAGATCCTGCCGGAAATGCCCGTTGGCTACCTGCTCTGCCAGATCCTTGTGGGTGGCGCATAGCAACCGGACATCCACCGGTTGTTCCTGCTGGCTGCCAACCGGCCGTACGGCCTTTTCCTGGATTGCCCGCAATAGCTTGACTTGCATGTGCAAGGGCAAATCGGCGACTTCGTCGAGGAACAGCGTGCCACCCTCGGCAGCCTGGAACAGGCCGGGTTTGTCCGCTACGGCACCACTGAAGCTGCCCCGGCGGTGGCCGAAAAACTCGCTTTCCATCAACTCGGCAGGTATTGCACCGCAATTTACCGGTACAAAGGGTTGGCTGCGTCGCGGCCCCAGTTGGTGAATGCGGCGGGCGACCAGTTCCTTGCCGCTACCGGACTCGCCACTGATATAGATGGGTGCCTGACTGCGCGCCAGCTTGTCGATCTGTCGGCGAAGGTGTTGCATGGGTGGCGATATGCCGAGTAACTGGTCGTCCTGTTCGGCATGCTGGCTGTCGTTGTCGGTTTGCCCTAGCCGCAGTGCCTGGTTGACCAGTTCGCGCAGTCGCTGCAAATCCACCGGTTTGGTCAGGAAGTCGAAGGCGCCGGCCTTGAGTGCGCTGATGGCGGTATCCAGGCTGCCATAGGCGGTGATCATCGCCACCGGAAGGCGCGGGTGCTGCTGCTGGATGTGGCGCACAATCTGCAATCCGTCACCGTCAGGCAGGCGCATGTCGGTCAGGCACAGATCGAACTCTTCGCTGTCGAGCAACTGCAACGCCTGTTGCAGTGTGCCGGCGCGTCGGCACTGCAGATTCATCCGTGCCAGCGTCATGTCCAGCAGTTCGAGAATGTCGGGTTCGTCATCAATGATGAGGGCCAGAGGTTTGCTCATGGTGATCCATTCAGGCAGAAAATCGCTACATCATACCAGCCGTTTCGGGTGGGCAAAGGTGATCCGCATGCAACAGCCGTTTTCTGCAGGCAGGCATTGCAGCTGCGCCTGGTTGCTCTCGCACAGCTCGCGTGAAATATACAGTCCAAGTCCGGTGCCACTGCTTTCAGTGGTGTAGAAAGGCTCGAAGATCTGCTCCAGATGCTCTGCAGCAATACCTCCGCCCTGATCAATTACCTCCAGTTGTGGCAACTCTGTCTCGGCTTGACGGGACAGTCGTAGCCAAACGCGGCGGGCTTCACCTGCCGCCCCGCTGTGACGCAGGCTGTTCTGGCAGAGATTGCCAACCACCTGGGTCAGTTGTTGAGGGTCGCAGCGGGTCAGTAGTTCTTCCTCGGGCAGATGCAGGATCAGCTCGTCGCCCTCGGCGCAGCCGTGCAGGAAATCCTCACGGAAATGTTGCAGCCACATGCCCAGGTCGATCAGTTGCGGCTCGCTCGGGCGTCGGCGTGATAACTCCAGCACCGTTTCGATCACACGGTTCATGCGCTTTGAGTGCTGCTGGATGATCTGTACCAGGCGGCGGTCCTGGGCATCCAGTGCGCTGCCCTCGCCAAGCAGTTGCGCGGCATGGCTGATGGCACCCAGCGGGTTGCGGATTTCGTGGGCGATGCTTGCCGTCAGGCGGCCAAGCGAGGCGAGCTTGAGTTGCTGTGCCTGTTGGGCCAGATGGCTGTTGTCTTCCAGAAACACCAGCAGGTTGCTGCTTTCACCGAGCGGCAGCGGCTTGAAACTGGGCATGATGTCCAGGCCGTTGCTCTGGTTGCGAAAACTGCCCAGTCGGCTTTGCGGGTTGTCCTGCCAGCTGTGCAGGCGATCAGCCAGCGTATCCGACAGCTCGGCCAGTCGAATGCCGGGGATAATGGTTCGTCCCAGCAATTGTGCGGCGGCCTCGTTGAACAGATGTACCTGCTGCAGCGGGTTGAGTACCAGAATGCCGGTACGCATACGCTGGATCACTGCCTGATTAAGCTGTTCAAGGCTGGCCAGACTGACGGCCTGGCGCTCGGCCAGTGATTCCGACTGGCGCAGGCGTCGGCTCAGCCATTGAACGAAGAGGGCAACAGCAAACAGGATGCTGCCCAGCACGCCAGCCTGCAGGTAGTTCTGTCCGCTGTTGCTGTCGTTGAGGCTGAGAAAGAAGGTCAGATAGATCAGCAGCAGACTGGCAAAGGCTGGCAGCAACAGACCGGTACGCCCGTGCAGCAGGATGTTGCCGGCCGCCACCGGGATCAGCAGCAGACTGCCAAAACCGCTGCTGACGCCGCCAACGGCATAGAACACCAGTCCCAGCAAAAAAATATCGACACTGGCCAGTACCAGCAGATGGATGTCGCGGCTGCCGTCATGGCGCATCAGCGCGGTCATCAGGCCGATAAACAGGTAGATCCAGCTCGCGGCCTCATACAGATCCGGATCATGCAGGCTGAGCAGCCCTTCGCGCAGACGCGGACTGGTCAGCAGGGCCAGACCGAAGCCCAGCACCACGCGATACAGATTGAACAGGCGCAGCACACGTTCGTGCAGCGTCAGGCCTGCTTCAGGGCTGCTGATCGGCATCCCGGTGCTCCGGGCAGCAATAGTGGCGGCCGTTACCCGGAAACGCCTGATCGGCCGGCAGGTGCACCCGGCAGTGCGCACAGCGGACCATCAAGGCAGGCTGCTCGCTATCCTGTGACGTATTGCGTTGCTGTTGCCAGAGCTTGAAACGCTTCCACAGGGTGATCGCGGCAAACACCAGCAGCAGTAACAAGACCAGACGAATCAGACCCATGGCCAGAGGCTCCCGGTAAATCAAAGGGGCAGTGTAGCTTATCGACCCGCCAGCACCAAAGCAGCCGGGCGATGATTGCCGCGAACGCCGGCATCCCTGACAATAGGCCGATTGCCCAGCCGGAGAATATGTGATGAGTGCCACCTTGCGGATCGTCATGGCCCAACTGAACCTGCGGGTCGGCGATATTGCCGGCAACCTGGAGCGCATGGTCGAAGCCGCCCGGCATGCCCGTGACGAAATGGATGCGCGCATCATCCTGTTTTCCGAGCTCTCGCTGTGCGGCTACCCGCCGGAAGACCTGCTGCTGCGTTCAAGCATGCAGGCGCGAACGGAACGTGCCTTGCAGCAACTGGCCAGCACAGTCAGTGGCATACATATGGTGGTTGGCTACGCCTGGCAACAGGACGGCCAGCGCTACAACATGGCTGCCGTGCTGGCCGACGGCAGTCTGCTTGCCAGTTATGCCAAACAGCAGTTGCCCAATTACCAGGTGTTTGATGAAAAACGCTATTTCACCCCCGGTAGCGACGCCTGCGTGGTCGAGATAGACGGCCTGCCAGTCGCCCTGAGCATCTGTGAGGATATCTGGCACCCGGCCCCCATGGCGCAGGCCCGTACCGCCGGTGCGCGCCTGATGCTTAACCTGAACGCCTCGCCCTTCCACATGGACAAGCAGAACGAGCGTGAGGCGGTAGTTCGCCAGCGTTGTGTCGAAGGTGGCATGCCGGTGATCTACGTTAACCAGGTAGGGGGGCAGGATGAGCTGGTGTTCGACGGTGGTTCGCTGGCAATGAATGCCGATGGCCGGTTGGCGGTCAGGGCGCCGGCCTGTGCTGAGGGACTGTATCCGGTTGATGTGCATTGGGATGAGCAGCAAGTCGAACTCCGCCAGGGTGGCGTGGCAGAGTTGCCGGAGTTGGAGGCCAGCGTTTATCAGGCACTGGTCATGGGTGTGCGCGACTATGTTGGCAAGAACGGTTTTCCGGGTGTGCTGCTGGGGTTGTCCGGCGGGATCGACTCGGCGTTGACTCTGGCAATTGCAGTAGATGCCCTGGGCGCGGATCGTGTTGAGGCGGTGATGATGCCCTATCACTACACGTCCGGCATGAGCCTGGAAGATGCCGAGGCGCAGGCCAGGTTGCTTGGCGTGCACTACCGGGTATTGCCGATCGCTCCCATGGTCGAGTCCTTTATGCAGACCCTGGCACCGGTGTTTGCAGGGCGCGGACGTGATACTACCGAAGAAAACCTGCAAGCACGCTGCCGGGGCACCCTGCTGATGGCCATCTCGAACAAGACCGGTGCATTGGTGCTGACCACCGGTAACAAGAGCGAGGTGGCGGTCGGCTATTGCACGCTGTACGGCGACATGGCCGGTGGTTTTGATGTGCTCAAGGATGTCCCCAAGACGCTGGTGTTCCGCCTTTCTGAGTTCCGCAACACGCTGTCAGCGGCGATCCCGCAACGGGTTATCGAACGGCCGCCGTCAGCCGAACTGGCACCCGACCAGAAGGACGAGGACTCGCTGCCGGCCTACCCGGTGCTGGACGACATTCTCCGGCTCTATGTGGAGCAGGATCTCTCGGCCAGTGCCATCATTGCCGCTGGCCATGACCCCGATATGGTGCGCAAGGTGGTGCGGCTGGTCGACCTGAATGAATACAAGCGCCGCCAGGCTGCTGTGGGTACACGCATTACCCAGCGTGGCTTTGGCCGGGATCGCCGCTATCCGATCACATCCGGCTGGCGCATGGATGACTGAACCGCGACCCAGGGTGTTTTCCGGATGCCCTGGGGGGGGCATCACATCAACCCTGTACGCGTGCCCTGTCAGGATGTGATGATGCACAGGTCATACCAGTTTATTTGCAGGCCCTGTGGGCAGTATTTTTATCCAATTACCGTCGAGATGTCATGATGATCAGAGTAACCCTTGCCATCACTTTAATCCTGATAGCTGTGACCGGCACAGCGCACGCCGCTCAACCTGGCCCGGCGCTGAACGCCGGTCAGATAGAGCAGCTGATTGCCGGAAACACACTTCACAGCGAAACGCGCCTGGCGCGTTTTGAACGCGAGGAAGTGCGTACCTTTACGATCTATGTCAAGGCTGACGGTACGCTTACCATTCGTAACTTCGAGGGGAATATTGATACCGGTGAGTGGGAAATTGCTGCGCAAGGTGAGTTCTGCAACCAGTATCGGCAGACTCGCCGTGGCATGCGAAAGTGTTATCAGGTTCTTGATGCCGGCGACCATTACCAGTTGCTCGATCTTGATAACAGCCAGGTAACCTCTGTCTTTACTGTGTCTGCGGGAAATCCGGAACGCTTGCCATAAGGTGACGTGTTTGCAGCTGTCTGATTGGATCAGTGTGTCCCTGAGTTCGGACTGAAACAGTCGCCACACTCCTGTGGCGACTGTGTCCAGCGATGAAAAATACTGTGTCTGCCCTGGAGGGCCAATGAAAGGATCTGTCCATAAAGCCGCACTGGCCGGTTTGCTGCTTGCCTCCCCGGTGGGAGCTGCTGATCTTGACCAGTTGTTTGCCGGGCTGGATGTTTGCCAGTTTGATTTTTTCTACTATGACGAGCCTGACAGAAACCCGTCCCACAGCTTTTTTTCTGAACGTGGTCTCAAGCCCTACAAGGAGCGTGACGGGTTGTACCATTTTCACGTGCAGGAGCAGCTCTTTGGGTTGCCGGTGGTAGAGTTGGTGGTGCCGGGAACCCAGAATTTCCATATGGCCGTGTTTGATGTGCCGGCAACTGAGGCCAAGCCGGTGCTGACGGCGCGTTTCGGGATTGATTTTGCGTTATCGGTACCGGCACTGGCTGGCGAGGCCCCTTCGCTGGTTGCCGATCCCCGTGATCCCGGTCGCTCGTTTGTCTACTGCGTTGAGCGCCAGGGCGGGTATTGATTCGGGCGATAGCCCAGGCTGCGCCAGGGCAGCGTTATTCCGTCAGATGAATAACCCGGCGTTGCTGCAGATTGACTGGCGCCTTGAACACGGCCTGGAAGTGTTTGTGTGCCAGTTGGCGAATCAGTCCGCTGGCGTGTGCCTGAGGCAGTAACCGGGCCAGCCTGGCGTGCAGTTCGGGGTGTTGTGGCGAGATGTACAGAATATGGTCGTGCGGATAGACCAGCACCAGCTTCTCTTCCATCTGCAGCTTGCGATGGAGTGACCATTCTCCGGCCATCTCCATGGCTCCCCGTGGCAGATAGTCGATTCCTCGGCCGCCGCTGGCCAACATCTCGTATAGGCGTCGCCAGTCACCGCTGATGCTGGTTACCGGCAGGTTGTTGGCCTGCCAGATTTGCAGGTCGCGCCAGTCGCTACCCATGCCGGCAACGACACCCAGTGCACGAAAATCCTCGAGCGTATGCACTCTGCTGTAGCGCTCCTGCTGGCCGCGTGGAATAAACAGGATGCGCTGGTTCATCAGGTTGTCGGTCATTTCCACGTATATCGGCAGCAGGCGCTGGTTGCGTGCCGGGGTTTCTCCCAGCAGCATGGCGCTGATGGCTCCTTGCTCAAGCATGCGTTCAAGACGTGTGGTGGGAATCCCCGGAATTGTGATGACGTCCACGACAAGGCCGTCGTCCTGTAGAACCCGGGTCAGGAGTTCGGCCAGGTAGTCGACGTTGTTCAAGGCACCGAGCCGCAGTGTGAGCGACTGGCTGGCAAGTGCTGGCAGGCTGCCCAGCAGGATCGCCAGTACGCCCAGCCAGCGAACCGGGTGTCGGCGATATGGGGTCTGGTTGCTCGGTGACGTCAATGGGTGGCCGTGGTTGTTGTTCCGGATGGCTTCATCCTAGGGGCTGTTGCCGTTCCATCGCAACTGCTGCCGGTTTGCGCTTGCAGGTCGGTCACAGACAGCTGGCAGCAAATACGGGATAATCACCGGCTTTGCCTACGCCACGCTTCGGTATCTCTTAATGGAAATCAAGGTCAACTATCTCGACAACCTCCGTCTGGAGGCCTGTTTCGACGACTTCAAGGTCATCTCCGACCAGCCGGTCCGCTACAAGGGGGATGGCTCGGCGCCGGGGCCCTTTGACTATTTTCTGGCTTCCTCGGCGATGTGTGCCGCCTATTTCGTCAAGGTCTATTGCAACGCGCGCAATATTCCGACCGAGAACATCCGGCTGGCACAGAACAATATTGTCGACCCGGAAAACCGCTACCGCCAGACCTTCCGGATACAGGTGGAACTGCCTGAGGATATTTCCGAGCGCGACCGCCTGGGTATTCTGCGCTCGATTGACCGCTGCACGGTGAAGAAGGTGGTGCAGGCCGGGCCGGAGTTTGTCATCGAGGTGGTTGACAGTATCGACGATGATGCCCAGGCGTTGCTGCTGGGTAGTCCGGCTGGAGACGGGGCGACCTGGATCGAGGGCAAGGATCTGCCGCTGGAACAAACGATCGCCAACCTGACCGGTATCCTCGCCGGGCTGGGGATGAAAATCGAGATCGCCTCCTGGCGAAATCTGGTACCGCATGTCTGGTCACTGCATTTGCGCGATGCCGCGTCGCCGATGTGTTTTACCAACGGCAAGGGTGCCACCAAAGAAAGTGCGCTGTGCTCGGCACTCGGCGAGTTTATCGAGCGGTTGAATTTCAATTTCTTTTACAACGACCAGTATTTCGGGCCGCAGATCGCTGACCGGGACTTTGTGCATTACCCCGAGGAGCGCTGGTTCCAGTCAGGTCCGGAGGATGCCTTGCCGGAAGGTATTCTGGATGCGCATTGCCTGGCGATCTTTGACCCCGAAGGTGAGTTGCGTGCCTCGCATCTGATCGACACCAATTCCGGTCGGGCAGATCGTGGCATCGTGGCTTTGCCCTTTGTCCGCCAGTCGGATGGTCAGACGGTGTATTTCCCGTCCAATCTGATCGAGAACCTGTATCTGAGCAATGGCATGAGTGCGGGCAATACCTTGTGCGAGGCGCAGGTGCAGTGCCTCTCGGAAATCTTCGAGCGTGCGGTGAAGAAGCAGATCATTGAGGAAGAGCTGGTTCTGCCTGATGTGCCACCGCAGGTGTTGCAGCGCTATCCGGCGATTGTCGAGGGCATTCAGGCGCTGGAAGCACAGGGGTTCCCGGTGCTGGTCAAGGACGCTTCGCTGGGCGGACAGTTTCCGGTGATGTGCGTGACGCTGATGAATCCGCGTACCGGTGGGGTGTTTGCCTCTTTCGGCGCGCATCCACGGCTGGAGGTGGCGCTTGAGCGTAGCCTTACCGAGTTGCTGCAAGGGCGTAGCTTCGAGGGGCTGAATGATCTGCAGCCACCTACCTTCAATTCGCTGGCGGTGTCCGAGCCGAACAATTTCGTTGAGCATTTTATTGATTCGTCCGGGGTGATTTCCTGGCGCTTTTTCAGTTCGCGTGCGGATGTGGACTTCTGCGAGTGGGACTTCTCCGGCAGTAATGAGGAGGAAGCGGCGACCCTGATGGGCATTCTTGATGAGATGGGCCACGAGGTGTACATGATGGTGCGTGAGGATCTGGGCGCACCGGCCTGCCGTATTCTGGTGCCGGGATATTCCGAGGTCTATCCGGTGGAAGACCTGATCTGGGACAACACCAACGTGGCGCTGGCGTTCCGCGCCGACATTCTCGGTGTGCATGCGCTGGATGACGCGGCGCTGGCTGACCTGCTAGAGCGCCTGGAAGACAGTCAGCTTGACGAGCATATGAGCATCACCACTCTGACCGGTATCGAGTTTGACGAGAATACTGCCTGGGGTCAGCTGACTATTCTTGAACTGAAGTTGCTGCTGAATCTGGCGCTGGGGCAGCTTGAGGCGGCACTGGAGCTGGTGGAAATGTTCCTGCAGTACAACGACAACACTGTGCAGCGTGGGTTGTTCTATCAGGCGGTGAGAGCCGTGCTGGAAATCGAGCTGGACGAAGAGCTGGAATTGGCTGACTTCGAGTTCAATCTGGGACGCATGTTTGGGGTGCAGACGCTGAATGAGGTGATTGCTTCGGTGCGTGGTGAGCTGCGCTTTCATGGCCTGACGCCCAGCAGCCTGCAGCTGGAGGGGTTGGACCGGCACCAGCGTCTGCTGGCCAGTTACCACAAGCTGCATGCAGCACGAGCTGCCAGGGTGACAACTGCCGGCTAAGGCGGGACTATCGGTCAGGCACAAAAAAACCGGCCAGGCCGGTTTTTTTGTGGGTGTGTTGTCAGTCAAGCAAGCCGAACGTCAGGCGACTCCAGAACGAGCGCTTGGGCTGCTGTGGCGAGCGGATCTCGCGAGGCAGGGCGGCACGCAGGTTGTCGTGCTGCTGGCGGATCTCGCGTTCCATCTGGGTGCTGCCCATGCTCTGTGGCGGTGCCAAGACCTTGTCCAGTGCGCCGACGGTCATGCGCTCGAACCAGCGGGCATCACGCTGGGCAGGTTCAACGTGATGGCGGAAGCTGCCGCGAGTCAGGCTGGGATGCTCGGGATAGTTGGCTTGCAAGGTCAGCAGGGCTGACTCGGCCAGATCATCCATCGCCAGGCGGGTATAGGCTTCGACCATCAGCGCCAGTCCGTCACCTACCGACGGTGTCTGCTGGTAGTTCTCGACGATATAGCGGCCACGGTTGGCAGCGGCGACGTAGGCGCCACGCTTGAGGTAGAAGTGACCGACGTGGGCGTCATAGGCAGCCAGCAGGTTGCGCAGGTAGACCATGCGCAGGCGAGCATCTTCAGCGTAGCGACTGTTCGGGTAGCGGCTGACCAGCTGGGCGAATTCGTTGAAGGAGTCGCGAGCGGCACCGGGGTCACGACGGGTCATGTCCAGTGGCAGGAAACGTTCGAAAATGCCACGGTCACGGGTGAAGGAGGCCATACCACGCATGTAGTAAGCGTAGTCGACATCAGGGTGCTGCGGGTGCAGGCGGATAAAGCGGTCGGCAGCAGCACGCGCGGCTTCCGGCTCGAAGTTTTGGTAGTAGGCATAGATGAGTTCGAGTTGCGCCTGTTCGGCAAAACGGCCGAACGGATAGCGGGACTCCAGTGCGCGCAGTTTTTCTACGGCAGCACCGTAGCTTTTGGCGTCCAGGTCCTTTTGGGCCATTACATAGATTTCCGACTCGCTGAGCGACTCGTCCAGGGTTTTGCTGGAGCAGGCGGCAAGCAGGGACAGCAGGGCGACCAGCAGAAGATGTTTCAGCGGCATAGCATGATTCCGAAGGGGTTGCCCTGTGCTGTTGCGCACTGGGGCGTCCTGTTATAGTTGGCGCTCAACAGCGCTGCCTGCCCCGCCGATCCCGGCCGTTGCGCAGACAGCGAAGCCGTATTTAACCACAGCGCGGTGCTGAAACCAAAAGGGAATCCTTTCTGGTCACTGCCTGCCTCAGCGAGTTCCGCATGTCAGAAACCATTCGATTGTCCGCCCGGGTCCCCGTCGAGCTGGGTGGTCAGCGTCTTGACCAGATTGCTGCGCAAATGTTCCCGGACCACTCTCGGTCACGTTTGCAGGGCTGGATCAAGGATGGGCGGCTGACCGTTGACGGCAAGACCTTGCGGCCGCGCGACAGCCTGTACGGTGGCGAGCATCTGGAACTGGAGGCCGAGCGTGATGTGCAGGGCGATTGGCAGCCGCAGGCGATTGATTTGAATGTGGTGTACGAGGATGACAGCCTGCTGGTGATCAACAAGCCGGCCGGTCTGGTGGTGCATCCGGCTGCCGGGCATCAGGATGGCACCCTGCTGAATGCCTTGCTGCATCATGCGCCGCAACTGGCCACAGTGCCGCGTGCCGGTATCGTGCACCGACTGGACAAGGACACCACCGGGCTGATGGTGGTAGCCAAGACCCTGGAGGCGCAGACCGATCTGGTCAAGCAGTTGCAGGCGCGCAGCGTGACCCGTGAATACGAGTGTGTGGTGGTCGGGGTGATGACTGCCGGTGGCAAGGTGGATGCGCCGATTTCCCGGCACGGTGTCAACCGCCAGAAGATGGCGGTGGTTGCCGAGGGCAAGACAGCGGTCAGCCATTATCGCGTGCTGCGGCGTTTCCGTGCGCATACCCATGTGCGCGTCAACCTGGAAACCGGGCGTACCCACCAGATTCGCGTGCACATGAGTCATATCCACTTCCCGCTGGTGGGTGATGCAACCTATGGTGGCCGCTTGCGCATTCCGGCCGGGGCCAGCCCCGAACTGATTCGTCTGCTGCGCGAATTTCCACGCCAGGCGTTGCATGCCCGGCGTCTTGAATTGTTGCACCCTCTTGACGGCAGGCGCATGAACTGGGAAGTTCCTCTTCCTGAGGACATGCTTGAGCTGCTGGCTCTGCTCAAGGAAGACGGAGAAATCGACGAATGACTCGTGACTGGCTGACGGCCAAGTGGCCTGCCCTTGCCCATGTAAGAACCTGTGTGACTACCCGTGCCGGGGGCCTGAGCAAGGCGCCCTGGGATAGCTTTAATCTGGCTACCCATGTCGGGGATGATGCCGCGGCGGTAGCAGCCAACCGCGAGCTGTTGCAGCAGCAGCTCGGGTGCCAGCCGACCTGGTTGCAGCAGACCCACAGCACGCGGGTGGTGCAGGCCGATCCGCAGCAGCTTGCCGATGCTGACGCCAGCTGGACTGATCAGCCCGGGATTGCCTGTGCGGTACTGACTGCTGATTGCCTGCCGGTGCTGCTCTGTGACCGCGCGGGCACCCGCGTAGCCGCAGCGCATGCCGGCTGGCGCGGACTGGCCGATGGGATTCTTGAGCAGACGGTGGCGGCTATGGATACCGACCCCGCCGAGCTGTTGGTGTGGTTTGGTCCGGCCATCGGCCCGCAGGCTTTCGAGGTGGGCGAAGAGGTGATGCAGGCTTTTCTGGATCACGATGACTATGCTGACCAGGCCTTCGAGCCGGCAGCGCGTGAGGCGCACTTCATGGCCGATCTGTACCAGCTGGCACGCCTGCGCCTCAAGCGTGTCGGCGTGCAGCACCTGTATGGCGGTGGCTTGTGCACCCATGCTGATGCCGCGCGTTTTTATTCCTACCGCCGCGATGGCGAGCAGACCGGGCGCATGGCCAGCCTGATCTGGCTTGACAGCCGCCAGGATTCTTGATCGGCATCAACGCCTTCGCCCTTGAAAGGGCAATAATCGATCCCATCTAGCGTTCATAGTCACATGAATCAGTGCCGGCCCTGTGCCGGCCTGCCAGACAGGATCGAACTCCATGCGTATAGACCGCCTTACCAGCAAGCTTCAGGTTGCCCTGTCCGATGCCCAGTCCCTGGCTGTCGGTCGCGACCATAACCAGATCGACCCGTTGCACCTGATGCTGTCCCTGATTGACCAGCAGGGTGGCTCGGTGCGCCCGCTGTTGATGCAGACCGGCTTCGATATCAATCAACTCAAGCAGGCGCTGTCCACGGCGCTGGACAAGCTGGCCACCGTCAGCAGTCCGACCGGCGATGTCAGCCTGTCGCAGGAGCTGGCGCGCCTGCTGAACAAGGCCGATGCGCTGGCGCAGAAGCGGGGTGACCAGTTCATTTCCAGCGAGCTGGTGCTGCTGGCGGCAATGGATGACAGCACCGCGCTGGGCAAGCTGTTGCTGGGACAGGGTGTCTCGCAGAAGGCGCTGGAGAACGCCATCAACAACCTGCGTGGTGGCGAGGCGGTGAATGATCCGAATGCCGAGGAGTCACGTCAGGCGCTGGACAAGTACTGCGTCGACATGACCAAGCGTGCCGAGGAGGGCAAGCTGGATCCGGTGATCGGCCGGGATGACGAGATTCGCCGGACCATTCAGGTGCTGCAGCGGCGCACCAAGAACAACCCGGTGCTGATCGGTGAGCCGGGGGTCGGCAAGACCGCCATTGTCGAGGGGCTGGCCCAGCGCATCATCAATGGCGAGGTGCCGGACGGCCTGAAGGACAAGCGCCTGCTGGCGCTGGATATGGGCTCGCTGATTGCCGGGGCGAAGTTCCGTGGCGAGTTCGAGGAGCGCCTGAAGGCGGTGCTCAACGAGCTGGGCAAGCAGGAAGGGCGGATCATTCTGTTTATCGACGAACTGCACACCATGGTCGGCGCCGGCAAGGCCGAGGGCGCGATGGATGCCGGCAATATGCTGAAGCCGGCGCTGGCGCGTGGCGAGTTGCACTGCGTCGGCGCTACCACCCTCGACGAATACCGCCAGTACATCGAGAAGGACGCGGCGCTGGAGCGGCGCTTCCAGAAGGTGCTGGTGGATGAGCCCAGCGAGGAGGACACCATTGCCATCCTGCGCGGTCTGAAGGAGCGCTACGAGGTGCACCACGGGGTGACCATCACCGACGGCGCGATCATTGCTGCCGCCAAGCTCAGTCACCGCTATATCACCGATCGCCAGTTGCCGGACAAGGCAATCGACCTGATCGACGAGGCGGCCAGCCGCATTCGCATGGAGATTGACTCCAAGCCGGAGGCGCTGGACCGGCTGGAACGCCGGCTGATCCAGCTGAAGATCGAGCGCGAGGCGCTGAAGAAGGAAGACGACGATGCGGCCCTGAAGCGGCTGGAAAAGCTCAAGGAGGACATCGTCCGGCTGGAGAAGGAATACGCCGATCTGGAAGAGATCTGGAAATCCGAGAAGGCCGAGGTGCAGGGCTCGGCACAGATCCAGCAGAAGATCGAGCAGGCGCGTGCCGAGCTGGAGCAGGCGCGCCGTCGTGGTGACCTGAACCGCATGGCCGAGCTGCAGTACGGCATCATTCCGGATCTGGAGCGCAGCCTGCAGATGGTTGATCAGCACGGCAAGAGCGAGAACCAGCTGCTGCGCAACAAGGTGACTGACGAGGAAATCGCCGAGGTGGTGTCCAAGTGGACCGGCATTCCGGTGAGCAAGATGCTTGAGGGCGAGCGCGACAAGCTGCTGCGCATGGAGGACGCCCTGCACAAGCGGGTGGTGGGTCAGCACGAGGCGGTGGTGGCGGTGGCCAATGCGGTGCGCCGTTCACGTGCCGGCCTGAGTGACCCGAATCGGCCGAGCGGCTCCTTCCTGTTCCTTGGCCCGACCGGGGTGGGCAAGACCGAGCTGTGCAAGGCGCTGGCCGAATTCCTGTTCGACACCGAAGAGGCGATGGTGCGCATCGATATGTCGGAGTTTATGGAGAAGCATTCGGTGGCCCGGCTGATCGGCGCGCCGCCCGGCTATGTCGGCTACGAGGAGGGCGGTTACCTGACCGAGGCAGTGCGCCGCAAACCCTATTCGGTGATCCTGCTGGACGAGGTGGAGAAGGCCCACCCGGATGTGTTCAACGTGCTGCTGCAGGTGTTGGAGGATGGTCGCCTGACTGACAGTCAGGGGCGTACCGTGGATTTTCGCAACAGCGTGGTGGTGATGACCTCGAACCTCGGTTCTACGCAGATCCAGGAGCTGGTCGGCGATCCGGAGGCGCAGAAGGCGGCGGTGATGGATGCGCTGCACGGACATTTCCGGCCGGAGTTCATCAACCGGGTCGACGAGGTGGTGGTATTCGATCCGCTGGGCAAGGAGCAGATCGGCGGCATTGCACAGATCCAGCTGCAACGTCTGCGCCAGCGTCTGGCCGAGCGCGAGCTGAATCTGGAGCTGTCGCCGGCGGCGCTGGAAAAGCTGATTGCCGTGGGCTACGACCCGGTGTATGGTGCCCGCCCGCTGAAACGGGCGATCCAGCGCTGGATCGAGAACCCGCTGGCGCAGCGGATTCTGTCCGGCGATTTTGCGCCGGGGGCGCAGATCCACGCCGAGGTCGAGGGCGAGGCACTGGTGTTCAGCGCCTGAGTGCGGGCCGCTTCGGCGGCCCGATATCCATCCTGGCAACGCCGGCGCTGGCCGGCGTTGTGTTGTTTGCGGAGTGCGCATGCGTCACCGACCTGCTGCCGGCAAGACCTTTCGCCCACGGCGCCAGCCAGCCCCGCCGCCGGCACAGCCACGGCTGATTGCCTTCAACAAGCCGTTCGATGTGCTGACCCAGTTCACCGATGCCGATGGCCGCGCCACCCTGGCTGACTTTATTGCGCTGCCGGGCGTGTATCCGGCAGGGCGGCTGGACCGCGACAGCGAGGGCCTGCTGCTGCTGACCAACGATGGCCGCCTGCAGGCGCGCATTACCGACCCGCAGCACAAGCTGGCAAAGATCTACTGGGTGCAGGTCGAGGGTGAGCCGAGCGAGACGCAACTGCAGCAGTTGCGCGACGGCCCGGTGTTGAATGACGGACCGACCAGGCCGGCACAGGTCGAGCGGATTGCCGAGCCGGATTTGTGGCCGCGAGATCCGCCGGTGCGTTTTCGCCGGCAGATTCCCACCAGCTGGCTGGCGATTACCCTGCGTGAAGGGCGCAACCGTCAGGTTCGACGGATGACCGCTGCGGTGGGATTGCCGACCTTGCGGCTGGTGCGGGTGCGGATTGGCGACTGGGCGCTGGATGATCTGCAGCCGGGCCAGTGGCGCGAGATTGTCTTGGGCTAAGTCAGTCGAGACGGGCGGCGACGGCGCGCAGGCAAAACTCCAGCAGGGCGCTGCAGACCTGTTCAAAGTCGGCTGCGGAATCTCCTTCAGCTCTTGATTTGATTGCTTGCGGAGAAAGCGGGCCTACCAGTGCTTCGGCAGTCGCGCCGACCAGGCAGGCAGCTGTCAGCGGGATATTGCCGACCTGCAGGCTGCCATCACGGTTACCCTGTTCCAGCAGCTGGCTGAAGAGTTCGGCATAGATTTCCCGGTAGTGCAGGCGGCAGGCGTCGACTTCACCCGGCACCGGTTCGGCAATCAATGCAAAGGCCAGTTGACGGCTATGCCAGGCACGCGCGGCAAAGGTGCGTATGCCTCTGTGCAGGCGTTCAGCGGCAGTGCCGGGTGCCTGCAATTGCTGGCGCAACTGGCTGACTTCGAGATCGGTAGCGCGGGTAAAGATTTCCCGGGCAATTTCGTCCTTGCCGGAAAAGTGCCGGTACAGGCTACCGGTGGCAACGCCGGCGCTACGCGCCAGGCTGGTCATTGCCAGGCTGGCGAAGCCGGCTTCGGCGACCTGCTGCAGGGCGCAGTCGAGGATGCGTTCGCGCAGTACACGATCCCGTTGCAGGCGAGCTTCGGTGACCCGGTAAACCATCAGTTGTCAATCTGCCCGACAATCAGGGCCTTGATGACGAAGCCCAGCACGCCCAGACCCAGCGCAAAAAACAGCACCAGAGTGCCGTAGCGGCCAGCCTTGGACTGCTTGGCGAGGTCCCAGACGATATAGCCCATAAAGGCGACCAGAGCGAAGATCATGATCGGCATGGCCAAGGCTTCGAACTGTTCGTAGTCCATCCCGTGCCTCCTGAGGTAAATGGGTGGCGATTATAGCGCAGACGTTGCCGGGGGTCAGGGCTTGAGGTGTGTCAGGGGTAGTTCGGTGCTGGCGACCACCTGATTCAGCACGAAGCTGGAGCGCACGCTGGAAACGCCTTCAATCCGGGTCAGGGTGCCGAGCAGAAATTGCTGGTAATGGGCCATGTCCGGCACTACGACGCGCAGGTGATAGTCGGCCTCCATGCCGGTGACCAGACAGCAGTCGAGCACTTCCGGGCAGCCTTTGATCACTGCCTCGAAGCCGGCAAAACGCTCGGGGGTGTGCTTGTCCATGCCGATCATGACAAAGGCGGTGAGCGTAAGGCCGAGTCTGGCCGGCTCCAGCAGCGCCACCTGGCGGCGGATATAGCCGCTTTCTTCAAGCTGCTTGACCCGTCGTGAGCAGGGCGAGGGTGACAGGCCGATACGTTCGGCCAGATCCTGATTGCTGATGCTGGCATCGTGTTGCAGTGCGGCAAGAATCTTCAGATCGTGGCGATCCAGGGTGTGCTCTGTCATTAATTGCTCATTTGTCTATATATTTGGTTAATTGTTGCGCTTTGATGGTTTATATGTGCAATAAAAGACAAGAAATGTCCAGCGATTCTTTATAAGATATCAACCATCGAACAACGTCACGACCGGCAGTCCAGCCGGCCCGCCCACCAGGCGGTCCGGGGTTACACACCCTACCGGGTGCCACACCAGCCGGTCACTGCAGCCCACAAGGCCGCGGAGCAGGCAGCGATCCATACGATCGACAGCGGACACCACGAACAGGGCCGGCGCTATGCGTCGGCCCTGTTCGTTTCAGGCCGGATCCTTGTGTACCAGCACATCGGCCTGCGGGAAGCGTTGTTCAATACGCTGGCGTACCTGCTCACCACAGGCGTGGGCCTGCTCCAGCGGCAGTTGCTGGCCGGTATGCTGCTCGAGGATTGCCTGCAGTTTTTGCAGATCGACCTCGCCGTTGGCATCCAGCGCCTGTTGCAGTTGTTGCGGGGCGACTGAAAAGCGGGCATCCGGCAGGTAAATGGCGCCGGTGGCGAAATCCACGGCGAAGGCGACGATGCCAGGCACCAGATAGAACAGCAAGCCGATGCCATTCAGAATGGCCACACCGGGATCAATCTCGCCGCTGATCTGGCCGCGACGCTCGGGGTAGAACACCGTGCCACAGGCGCTCAGCTGGGTGATCAGGGTGGCGCTCAGCAGCAGGCTGGCAAGGGGTTTGAGACGCATGGGATTCTCCTTGGGGAACTCAATCGGACAGGCTCCAGGCACAGAGTATAATGCCGCGTCTTTCAATTGGGTGTAGCAGGCATGCAGGATCTTCCGGTCAGTCAGGTCATTCCGGCGTTGCAGCAGCAGCTGGCGGCGCATCCGTCGGTGGTGCTGCAGGCGCCGCCGGGCGCCGGGAAGACCACCCTGGTGCCGCTGGCGCTGCTGCAGGCCGACTGGCTGGCCGGGCAGAAAATCATCCTGCTCGAGCCTCGCCGGCTGGCCGCACGCGCGGCGGCGGAACGCCTGGCACAGTTGCTCGGCGAGGAGGTCGGGCAGACGGTTGGCTATCGCATTCGTCTGGAAAGCCGCATCAGCGCGCAGACGCGCATCGAGGTGGTCACCGAGGGCATCCTGCAGCGCCTGCTGCAGGCCGATCCGGAGCTGCCCGGGGTGGGGCTGGTGATCTTCGATGAGTTCCATGAGCGCAGTCTGGATGCCGATCTGGGGCTGGCGCTGTGCCTGCAAACCCAGCAGTACCTGCGCGATTCGCCGCCACTGAAACTGCTGGTGATGTCGGCGACGCTGGATAGCGCAGCGGTCTGCGCCCTGCTGGGGGAGGCGCCGCTGGTGCGCAGCGACGGTCGCCAGTACCCGGTGGAGGTGCGCTGGGGCGCGCCCTGGCAGACCGGTGAACGGATCGAGTCACGGGTGCTGCAGACGGTGATGCAGGCGCTGGACGAGGAGCCGGGCAGCCTGCTGGTGTTTCTGCCCGGCACCGCAGAAATCCGCCGGGTACACGAACACTTGTCTGAACGGCTGCAGCAGCGCCCCGACATAGTGCTGGCGCCGCTGTATGGCGATCTGACGCTGGCCGAGCAGCGCCGGGCAATCAGTCCGGCGGCGGACGGCCGACGCAAGCTGGTACTGGCAACCAATATTGCTGAAACCAGCCTGACCATCGAGGGCATCCGCGTGGTGGTGGATGCCGGGCTGGCGCGTGAGGCGGCCTTTGATCCGCAGAGCGGCATGAGCCGGCTGCAGACGCGCCGGGTATCGCGTGCCTCCGCCGAGCAGCGCGCCGGGCGGGCCGGGCGTTTGCAGCCGGGGGTGTGCTATCGGCTGTGGTCAGCCAGCCAGCATGAGCAGCTGGCGCCGCGTGCCGAGGCGGAAATCCTTCAGGCCGATTTGGCGCCGCTGGCCCTGCAGCTGGCGCAGTGGGGTATCCAGCAGTCGAGCGAACTGGCCTGGCTGGATCAGCCGCCAGCGGCAGCACTGGCCCAGGGGCGTGAGCTGCTGCAGCGTCTCGGTGCCCTGCAGCAGGATGCCCGTGGCTGGCAGTTGAGCGAGCACGGCCAGGCCATGCTCGGCCTGCCGATGCACCCCCGGCTGGCGCATATGCTGCTGCGTGGTCAGGCGCTCGGGCTGGGTCGGCAGGCCTGCCGGCTGGCGGCGCTGCTGGGCGAGCGTGACCTGCTGCGCGGCGTGGCGGATGCGGATATCCAGCGCCGGCTGGCGCTGTTTGATGATCCGCGTGCTGAGGCGGCAGTTGATCGCGGCGCCCTGCAACGTGCGCGGCAACTGGCCGGGCAGTGGCAACGGCTGATCGACGGCCTGCCGGTGCACCAGGCGGTGCCGGATCCTGCGGCGGAACACTGGATCGGGGTGTTGCTGGCGCTGGCCTATCCGGACCGGGTGGCGCAGCGGCGCGGTGACCCCGGCAGTGACTATCGGCTGGCGAATGGTCGTGCGGCGGCCTTTGCCGAGGTTGATGCACTGCGCCAGCAGCGCTGGCTGGTGGTGGCCAGTCTGGGCGGGCATGCCGCGCAGCGTCAGGCGCGGATCTTTCTGGCGGCGGCGCTGGACGAGGGGCTGATTCGCAGTCATCTGTCCGAACTGCTGAGCAGCGAGGATGCCCTGGCGTGGGACCCGCGCTCGGAAACCCTGCTGGCCGAGCGACAGTTGCGCCTGGGTGCGCTGGTACTGGCGCGCGAACCGCTGGCCTCGATTGACCCGGCGCAGCGCAGCCGGGCGCTCTGTGCAGTGGTGCGCAAACAGGGCCTGACTCTGTTGCCCTGGACTCCGGCACTGCGTCAGTGGCAGGCGCGAATTGCCCTGTTGCGCGGGCTGGACCTGCAGGCCGGGCAGGCGAGTGACTGGCCGGATTTGTCCGATCAGACCTTGCTGGATTCGCTGGAGCAGTGGTTGGCGCCCTATCTGGAACGGGTCACCCGGCTCAGCCACTTCGCCAGTCTGGATCTGCCGGCGATTCTCACTGCGCTGCTGCCCTGGCCGCTGCCGCAACGGCTGGATGAGCTGGCGCCCACCCACTGGACGGTGCCCACCGGTTCGCGCATCCGCATCGACTATGCCGAGTCGCCACCGGTGCTGGCGGTACGCTTGCAGGAGCTGTTCGGCAGTGCCGAGTCGCCGCGTATTGCCGATGGCCGGGTTACGCTGAAACTGCACCTGCTGTCGCCGGCGCAGCGCCCCCTGCAGGTCACCAGTGATCTGGCCGGTTTCTGGCGTGGCAGCTATGCCGAGGTGAAGAAGGATATGAAGGGCCGCTACCCGAAACACTACTGGCCGGATGACCCGCTGCAGGCCGAGCCGACCCGGCGGGCCAAGCCGCGAGGGGGCTGACCCCGGGTACGCATCAGTTAGTTCTGTGCTTCGCGGCTGTGAGTCAGGAAAGACGGCTATGCTTGCACTCAGGGCAGGAGTCGATTTATTTCTGCAAGGCAGGACCCGAATACGGAGAAACGCATGGCGCGCAGTGCATTTCAGCAGAAGGTGGTGGTGATTACCGGCGGTTGTGCCGGCATCGGACGGGCGCTGGCCCTGCGCTTTGCCCAGGCCGGGGCACGGCTGGCGCTGCTGGATATTCAGTGTGAGGCGCTGGAGGCCTTCCGTCAGCAACTGCAGAGCAAACTGAATGTCGAGGTACTGGCATTGCCCTGTGATGTCGCCGATCACCAGCAGTGCGAACAGGCCATCGGCCATGTGATCGAGCACTTTGGCGGGATTGACGTGCTGATCAACAATGCCGCGATTACCCATCGCAGCGCCTTTGCCGAGACCGAGCTGAAGGTGTTCGAACGTATCATGGGCGTCAACTACTTCGGCGCGCTGCACTGTACCCGCCCGGCGCTCGACAGTCTGGTGCAGCGCAAGGGGCAGATTATCGTGATGAGTTCGCTGTCGAGCTTTGCCCCCTTGCTCTATCGCAGCGCGTACAACGCCAGCAAGCATGCGTTGCACGGGTTGTTTCAGACGCTGCGGCTGGAGCTGCAGGACAGCGGAGTGAATGTGATGCTGGTAAGCCCCGGTTATACCGCCACGGATATCCGCAAGAATGCGCTCAAGGGCGATGGCTCGATTATCCAGCAGAGCCCGGCGGCCCCGTTCAAGGTGGCGGCGGCGGCGGATGTCGCCGATGCGGTTTATCAGGGAGCTGTGCGCCGACGCCGGCAACTGGTGCTGTCGAATGTCGACTGGCGGGCACGGCTGCTGGCGCGGTTGTTCCCGCGCCTGTTCGAGCGCTGGATGGTGCCACGCCTGTCCGGGATCAAGTCGAGTCGTTGAGCCAGTCAAGCATGCCCAGCGCGGCGTGCTTGCCGCTGGCAAAACAGGCGGTCAGCAGGTAGCCGCCGGTGGGCGCCTCCCAGTCGAGCATCTCGCCGGCGCAGAAGACCCCGGGCAGGGCTTTCAGCATCAGGCCGTCGGTCAGTGCGTGGCGGCAGATGCCACCGGCGCTGCTGATGGCTTCATCCAGCGGGCGCAGGCCGGTCAGGGTCAGTGGCAGGCGTTTGATGCAGGCCGCCAGTTGCGCCGGGTCACTGCGCTGGGCCGCGCTGGTCAGTTCGTGCAGCAGGGCAATCTTGCTGGCGTCCAGACCGGGTTTGCCGCGCAGCAGCTTGCCCAGGCTGCGGCCGTTGCGCGGCGCCTCCAGCCATTGTTGCAGCTGTGCCTGGCTGCGGTCCGGGGTAAGGTCCAGCCATAATCGGGCCTGACCCTCGCGCAGCAGTTGCTCGCGCAGCTCGGCAGATACGGCGTAGATCAGGCTGCCCTCGACGCCATCCTGACTGAGCATGAACTCGCCACGGCGCTGCAGGGGCTGGCCCTGGTTGTTGTGCAGATGCACTTCGACACTTTTCAGCGGCTGGCCGGCGCAGTGCTGGCGCAGGTGCTCGCTCCAGTTGCAGAGAAAGCCGCAGTTGGCTGGCAGCAAGTCGCGAACCTCAACGCCCCGTTCTCGCAGCAGGGCGACCCAGCTGCCGTCCGAGCCCAGCCGAGCCCAGCTGCCGCCGCCAAGCGCCAGCAGGGTGGCGCGTGGCTGGCGCAGGCTGTCGCCACCGGGGCCACTAAAGCGCAACTGGCCGTCATCGCTCCAGCCGAGCCAGCGCTGGCGGGTGTGGATCTGTACGCCGAGGGCGCGCAGTCGGCGCAGCCAGGCGCGCAGCAATGGGGCGGCCTTCATGTCGCGCGGGAATACCCGGCCGGAACTGCCGACAAAGGTGTCGATGCCCAGCCCCTGCGCCCATTCACGCAACTGATCGGCATCCAGTTGCTCGAGCCAGTCGCCCACCCAGTCCCGGGCTTCGCGGTAACGACTGCGAAAGGCAGTGGCGGGCTCGCTATGGGTCAGGTTCATGCCGCCGACGCCGGCCAGCAGGAACTTGCGGCCGACGCTGGGCATGGCATCGCAGATTTCCACCGGCCAGCCGGCAGTGGCGAGGGTTTCGGCGGCCATCAGGCCGGCCGGGCCGGCGCCGATGATCAGGATGGGAGTGGGAGGGCTGCTGGGCACGCAGGTTTCCTGGAGCTGGTCGGGAATCAGTCGCCATCCTGCCACAATTGCCGCGGTGACGCTGCAGGCAAGCGGCCTGTTGCCATTCATGGCGTTGATGTCGGGCAGGCTGGTGCTGCGGGTCGGGCTGTATCGGGTTACACTTGGCGTCTCATGACTGCGACATCGGGTCGCAGAGTCAAGGGTTTTTGCGGAGACGTGCATGACCAAAGTGCTGGATGATCTGGTGCGCCTGCTGGCGCTGGAAAAGATCGAGGAAAACCTGTTTCGCGGCAACAGCCAGGACCTTGGCTTCCGTCAGCTGTTCGGCGGTCAGGTGCTCGGGCAGGCACTGTCGGCGGCCAGCCGCACGGTGCCCAGCGAGCGCCATGTGCATTCGGTGCATGGCTATTTCCTGCGTCCCGGAGATGCCACCCTGCCGATCGTCTATCAGGTTGACATGTTGCGCGATGGCGGCAGCTTCACTACGCGTCGGGTACAGGCAATCCAGAAGGGCAAGCCGATCTTTGCCATGAGCGCGTCCTTTCAGGGTGACGAGGAAGGCTTTGAGCACCAGTGCCAGATGCCGGAAGTGGCGGGTCCCGACGAGCTGCCCAGTGAAGAGGAGCTGGCCGAGCGCAACAGTCACCTGATTCCTGAGGCGGTGCGTGACAAGGTGCTGGTGGGCAAGCCGATCGAGATTCGCCCGGTGGGGCGTTTCAATCCGTTCAATCCGCAGCCGGCCGATCCGCGCCGTTATATGTGGTTCCGCGCTGCCGGCAGTCTGCCGGATGATCCGCAGGTGCACCGCTACATGCTGGCCTATGCCTCCGATTTCCATCTGCTGGGTACCGCGCTGCTGCCGCATGCGGTGTCGGCCTGGACGCCCTCGATGCAGATTGCCAGCCTTGATCATGCACTCTGGTATCACCGTCCGCTGCGCATGGATGACTGGTTACTGTATGCCATGGAGAGCCCAACCGCCTGCGGCTCGCGCGGTCTGTCGCGTGGGCAGATATTCAATCGTCAGGGCGAACTGGTGGCCTCGGTGACCCAGGAATCGCTGATGCGCAAGGTTTGAGATGAACTTGCCGCAGGGCTGGATCTTCGACCTTGACGGCACCCTGACCCTGGCGCAGCATGATTTTGCTGCGATCCGCCGGGAGCTGGAGATCCCTGCCGAGGAGGATATTCTCGACTTCATTGCAGCCCGGCCGGTTGCCGAACGCCAGCGACTGACCCGGCAGCTGGATGCTATCGAGCATGATCTGGCCGCCTCGGTGCAGGCTGCACCGGGGGCGGTCGAGCTGCTGCGCTGGCTGCAGCGCCAGCAACTGCCGCTGGGTATTGTTACGCGCAACCTCCGCGCCGTTGCGCTACACACGCTGGATACCCTGGGGGTGCGGGACTGCTTTGCCGAGGCGGCAGTAATCGGCCGTGAACAGGCCTTGCCCAAGCCGCACCCGCAGGGTCTGCTGCAGGTGCTCGGGCAGTGGTCGCTGGCGCCGCCGCAGGCGATCATGGTTGGTGATTACCGCTTTGACCTGGAGGCTGGTCGCGCCGCTGGCTGCCGTACCTGCCTGCTGGCCGGGCAGAACCTCTGGCCGGCGCTGGCAGATTGGCACAGGCAGGATTGCTCGCATTTGCTTGACACTATTCTGGCAGGCAACTGATACACTTTCCGACACGTGTTATCTGGTACCCGGCTGCCGTGCGGTCCTGGCTGTCATCACATTCCAGTCACGGAGAGATCCATGCTGAGTCGCCTGCGCAGTCTGCTGTTTCCATCACGTCGCCAGCATTCCGGGTCGCTTGTTTCAGGGGTTCCTTTACTCGAGCCGGCCTTTACCGAGGAAAGCGGTGCGATGGCCGGGCGTCTGCGTGATGCCTGGATCGGCATGTTGCTCGGCGTCAACTCGCCTCTGGAGCTTCCGTCCAACCCCTTTGAGCGGCATGCCCTCAAGCGGTTGGGGCGGCTGCTGGAGGATGAGCACAAGGTATCCACACTGGTGCCGCGCATGCCCAGTGTGCTGCCCAAACTGCTCAGCAGTTTTCGCGATCCCATGGCGACCAGCCGTGATCTGGCGGAGCTGATAGGCCGCGATCTGGTGTCGGTGGCCGAAGTGGTACGCCTGGCCAATACGCCCTACTACCGACGCAGCAAACCGGTCGAGAGTCTGGAACAGGCGGTACTTGTTCTGGGGCAGCGCGGCTTGCGCCAAGTGGTGGCCAATCTGCTGATGCGCCCGTTGTTCAGTGCCCGGACAGGGCATTTCAGCAAATTGGCCGGGCAGATGCTGTGGGAGCAGGCCGAGCTGACTGCATTGCTTGCTGCGGGGCTGGCACGCAGCGATGGCGAAGACGAGTTCACGGCCTACCTGGCAGGCATCAGCAGCAATCTGGGTTTGCTGGTTGGCTGTCGGGTGCTCGATGAATTGTTTGATGGCACCCATACGCCTTGCTCGCAACAGTTCCATCTGGAGTGGTATTTGCTGGCCCGCCAACTCAGTGCAGTGGTGGTCGGCAATTGGGAGTTGCCGGCAGCGGTACTTGACCAGTTGCAGGCACTGGCTGATGAGGCACGCCAGCTTGGCGAGCGGACAGCAAGGCGGCTGTTGCTGGCCGAGCAATGCAGCCACTACGAGATGCTGCGTCTGCAAGGGCGATTGAACCAGACCGAGGCCGGTGGCTGGCTGCTGCAGCCGCATATGTTGCCGTTGCTGCGCGTTCTTGAGGAGGCGCGCCAGCGTTTCGAGCCAGCGCTACGCCGCTGAGTTCAATCCATACGCAGGCGCATCGACAGATCGACCGCCTTGATGTCCTTGGTCAGGCTGCCGATCGATATATAGTCGACCCCGGTCTGCGCGACCCGGCGCAGGCTCTGCTCATTGATACCGCCGGAGGCCTCCAGCCTGGCCTTGCCGTGGGCCAGTTGCACCGCAGTACGCATGTCGGCGTCACTCAGCTCATCGAGCATGATGATGTCGGCACCGGCTTCCAGGGCCTGATGCAGTTCCTGCAGATTCTCCACTTCGACTTCCACCGGCTTGCCCGGCGCCAGTTGCCGGGCGGTTGACACAGCGGCAGCAATACCGCCGCGCGCGGCTATGTGGTTTTCCTTGATCAGAAAGGCGTCGTACAGGCCGATGCGGTGGTTGTCACAGCCGCCACAGGTCACCGCATATTTCTGTGCCAGACGCAGGCCGGGCAGGGTCTTGCGGGTATCCAGCAAGCGCACCGGGAGGTCGGCCACCAGATTGGCCAGTTGTCGGCTGCGGGTGGCGGTGGCAGACAGCGTCTGCAGAAAGTTCAGCGCGCTGCGTTCGCCGCTTAGCAGTGCCCGCGCCGGCCCCTGCAGAGTGCAGAGCAGCTGGTTGGGGCTGATTGGCTGGCTATCTTCGACCTGCCAGTCGATATGCACGCGCGGGTCGATCTGGCGGAATACTTCGTCGGCCCAGGCGCGGCCGCAAAACACTGCCTGATCGCGGGTGATGATGGTCGCGCTGGCGGTTTGTTCGGCGTCGATCAGTTGCGCGGTGATGTCGCCACTGCCGATGTCCTCGGCCAGTGCGCGGGTGACGTCCTGGCTGATGCTGTCGCGCAGACTGTCGAGTTGCAGGTTGGGCATGCGGCCTCTCCGGTGGGCGTGGAAAAGGCCGCAAGTATACCCGAATGGTCGGCAGCCGGAGCGCCCGCAGGCGCTCCGGCCATTGCAGTTACTGCTTGCTGAAATAGTCCCTGGTCAGTTTGAACACTACCGGACTCAACAGCAGCAGGGCGATCAGGTTGGGAAGTGCCATCATGGCGTTGAGCGTGTCGGCAACCAGCCACAGGCTGTTTAGGTCGACGCCGGGCAGGGTGCCGAGTGGAATGGCCAGTACCCAGAGCAGGCGGAAGGGCACGTTGGAGCGCTCGCCGAACAGGAACTGGGTACATTTTTCCCCATAGAAGCTCCAGCCGATGATGGTGGTGAAGGCGAAGACCGCCAGTCCGATGCTGACGATGTACTGGCCCCAGCCACCCGGCAGGCCGGCATTGAAGGCCATGGCCGACAGCGGAGCGCCGTTGGCGCCGCTGTCCCAGACGCCGGTAACCATGATTACCAAGCCGGTAATAGAGCAGATGATGATGGTGTCGATAAAGGTGCCGAGCATGGCCACCGTGCCCTGGCGGATCGGGTTGTTGGTCTGCGCGGCAGCATGGGCGATCGGCGCGCTGCCCAGGCCTGCCTCGTTGGAGAATACGCCGCGGGCAATACCGAAGCGCATGGCGGCCCATACCGCAGCGCCGGCAAAGCCGCCACTGGCGGCAATCGGGTTGAAGGCGTAGTAGAAAATCATGCCGAAGGCTTCCGGCAGTTTCTCGGCATGGGTAATCAGGATGATCAGGCCACCTCCAACATAAAACAGCGCCATCAGTGGCACCAGCTTGCCAGCCACCTCGCCGATGCGGCGAATGCCGCCGATCAGCACCAGTGCCACAAGTACCGCGATGATGATGCCGGTGACCAGTGGGTGAACGCCAAAGGTGCTTTCCAGCGCGCCAGCTACCGAGTTGGACTGGATGGTGTTGCCGATACCGAAGCCGGCCAGCATGCCGAAGATGGCAAACAGAATGCCCAGCCATTTCCACTTTTCACCGAGGCCGTTCTTGATGTAGTACATCGGGCCGCCAACATGGTTGCCGAGCGCGTCCTTCTCGCGAAAATGTACTGCCAAGACCGCCTCGGAGAACTTGGTGGCCATGCCGACCACGGCAATCGCCCACATCCAGAACAGCGCACCCGGGCCACCGAGGAATACGGCGGTGGCAACGCCGGCGATATTCCCGGTGCCAACGGTGGCAGAGAGAGCCGTCATCAGCGCATTGAACGGGCTGATATCGCCTTCTTCCTTGCTCTTGCGGCCGCTCCATAGCATCTTGAAACCGTAACCCAGCTTGCGTTGCGGTATCAGCTTCAGACCGAAGGTCAGGAACAGGCCGGTACCGGCCAGCAATATCAGCATGGGTGGCCCCCAGACCACGCCGTTGATTGTATTGATTGCGGAAATGATGGAATCCATCGAAAGCTCCTGAGTGTTCAGATGGCGCGCTGTCGTCCGGTGCTCGGGCAGGCGCGCAGTGCGTTATTATGATGAGTACATCTGTTTTTTTGACAGGCGAAGCATAAACCACACATCAGCACCTTGCGTATGCGAATGCGTGTCGCTCGCCGTTTTTTTTTGGAGCGGTGTTGGCATAAATTTCCGGGATTTTGTGAACTTCGTCATGGATTCGAGTGAATCCTGATGCTGTAAAAAGCATTAGGGTATACTTAAAATCAGCAAATTGGCGTCAATAAAAAGTCGTTCAGGGAATTTTTAGCAGGCAGGCTCCGGTGACGTTGCACCCTCCCCATTTATTGTCCGGAGAATATTCATCATGGCGCAGGATCCCAAAGTAGTTCCGATCAAGCCGATGATCGACAAGACGGCTGCGCCGGCTTCGGAGTCTGCGCAGCAAAGCAGCTTGCCTTACCCGATGCAGGCGGTTCGCAAGCGCGCGCTGGGGTTTTTCAAGGTCAGTCTGTCCCGGCTGTTCGACAATACCGACGACTCACTGTTCGAGCTGGCTGGTCGTGCTGCCACCAATGCCGAACAGAACCTGTATTTCGATACCCTGCGCAATATCCGTCTTGAGCGCGAGCGTATCATCAGCGACTGCTGCAACGGGCTTGCTCAACGATTGGAGAAGCTCAATCTGCCGGTAACGCCGGAGACCTTCGCTGGCTATCATCTCGATACTCTGTCGCTGGTGCAGCCGGATGAGCTGGAGCAGACGGTTGCGGTGGAGTCCATGGTGAAGCGTGTGGCCGAGCGCAACGACGAGCCTCTGGCGCAGCTGGCAACCCGCATCAACAGCATGGTCAAGCGTCAGGTCGAAGCCGGCGATAACCCCCTGGCTCCGGCAGTCCTGGCTGACATATTCATTGATGCGGTAACGCCGTTGGACATGGATATCCGCGTCCGCCTGATCATGTTCAAGCTCTTCGAGCGCTATGTGTTCAATCCGGTCGATGAGCTTTACCAGCAGGCCAATGAGCTGCTGGCCGAGGCAGGCGTGTTGCCCGATCTGGGCGCTGCAGGGCGTCGCCGCTCCGTTGTGCGCCCTTCGCGGGGAGATTCAGGGGCTGTCGGCGGCGAAGGGCGGTTGACCGGGGCAAGTCGGGAAGAGGGCATTGCCGAGCACCAGGTGCTCGGCTTGTTCAGCAGTCTGCTTGGCAAGTGGCGCGAAGCCAGTGGCGATGCTGCCATGTCATTGCTGGATGCCTCGTCGGCTCGCTCGATTGCCAGTGACGAACTGCTTGATCTGCTGGCAGATATGCCCATGCAAACCCAGGGACAGTCCGGCCAGACAGTGGCAGCCCTGCGCGGTCAGATACAGCAGCATTTGCAACATCGCCAGCAGATGACGGGTCACCGTCACAGTCTTGAGCGTGGCGATGACGATGTGATCAGTCTGGTTTCCATGTTGTTTGATTTTATTCTGGATGATCCCCAGCTGCCGGTTGCACTGAAGGCACTGATTGCCCGCATGCAACTGCCGATATTGCGTGTGGCAATCAGTGACAAGGCGATGTTCAGTCACAGCGGTCACCCGGCCCGTCGATTGCTGAACGAGCTGGCGCGGGCGGCCATGGGCTGGAATGACCAGGATGATCCGGGGCGCGACCAGTTGTACGCTGTGCTGGAGGGGCAGGTACAGCGCCTGCTTGAGGAGGCTCACCCAACAGCTGAACTTTTTGCCGGGTTGCATGCCGAGCTCAGTGAGCGTGTGCAGCAGGAACAGCGCCGCGCGGAGCGAATCGAGCAGCGTACCTGTGATACCGAGGAAGGCAGGGCGCGCCTGGAGGCTGCGCGCGCTGCGGTGGCTGCCGAAATGAACACCATGCTGCTGGGCAAGACCCTGCCGGTATTCGTGGTGGATCTGCTGCGCAATGGCTGGACCCAGGTGATGCAGGCAGCCTGGTTGCGTGAAGGCAGTGAGTCGGATGCCTGGCGATCGGTCTGTGAGGTTGCACGCAGGTTGCTCGACAGCATGACACCGCTGCGTACCGAGGCTGACAGGGAGCTGCGTGTGCGTTTGAATGCAGCGTTGCTGACTGCTCTGGCCAAGGGCTTTGAACGCATCGGAATGGATCTGGCCGAGCGAGAGCGGTTGCTTGACGGCATGCAGGAACTGCAGCGGGTGTTGCTGGCCGCTGCGCCTTCGGACGTGCGTGTGTCTGATGTCGCTGCAGAAACGCTGGATGACATGGCTGCAGGCTCGGAGGTCGGGCCTGCAGAACCACCAGCAGTTTCGCAGGTGCTCCAGGAAGTTACTATCGAAGCACCCTTGCTGGAGGTGCCGGGTCAGGCTGCGCAAGCGCAAACGGTCGAGGATCTTCCCAGTACAGCCGCCCAGCATTGGTTAACAGGGTTGCGGGCAGGCTCCTGGTTTGAATTGACCCTTGAGCAGGGTGAGCCGCCGATTCGTTGCAAGCTGGTAGCCATTATCAGTTTCAGCGGCAAACACGTATTCGTTAACCGGACCGGCATCAAGGTGGCTGAATACCTGAGTGATGACCTGACACGCCTGTTTGACCGGGGGCTGATTCGCCAGCTGGACGATAACCTGCTGTTCGACAGGGCGTTGCAGTCGGTCATTGGCAATTTGCGCAGCCTGCATGAGCAGCGTCACTGATTTAGTGTCGGATCGGGCCTTGACGCTGGGTGGTGTGGCATGGAGCCTAGGCCCTGTACCTGATCCCTTTGCCGAGGCAATGCATGCAGCTCAATCCCCGCAGTGGGTGGCTTGACCAGGCCACTATCTGTCACTCGCCGCATTTTGATGCGCGACCATCGGATACCGAAATATCCCTGCTGGTAATCCACAATATCAGTCTGCCTCCCGGGCGTTTTGCCACGGGAGATGTGCAGCGCTTTTTTGCCGGCAAGCTGGATCCGTCGGCTGATCCTTATTTCGCCGGCATTGCCGGCATGCGGGTTTCATCGCATTTTTTCATCGAGCGTGATGGCGCGCCCAGTCAATTTGTTTCCTGTAATGATCGTGCATGGCACGCTGGTCGTTCCCGCTATGCAGGGCGTGAGGCTTGTAACGACTTTTCCATTGGTATCGAGCTTGAAGGGACAGATGAGCTTCCCTACAGTGATCAGCAATACCGGACGCTGGTTGAACTGACCATGGCCCTGCAAAAGGTCTATCCGGCCCTGCACACCTGGCGTATCACCGGCCATGAGCATATTGCGCCGGGGCGCAAGACAGATCCGGGGCCTGCGTTTGACTGGCAAAGGTATTTTGCGGCGCTGGCGGCTGAATGCGGCCGGTTCGACTGATCGGGACAAGGGGTTTTCATGCAATTTCTGGTTGTGCTGCTGGCAGCTGCGCTGCTGATCTGGACACCCTTGCGCCATGGTGTGCCCCTGCAGCCGCTACAGCGCTGGTGTGACGCGGTGCTGCAGCGCACAGCAGCGGCCCCTGGATGGCGTCAGGTGCTGCTGCTGTTGTTACCCTTGGTGCCGCTGTGGTGGCTGTTGAACTGGGCTGACCAGCGTTTCTGGGCATTTCCGGTGTTGTTGATGCACCTGTTGTTGCTGTTGCTGGCACTGACGCCACGCGACCCGTTGCGCAGCCTGATCGAGGGGTTTGCCCATGCCTGGTGGCGTGGCGATCATCAGGCGGCCGCCTTGCTGGCTGAGCGTGATATCGGAGTGGTTGCCGATGATCCCGTAATGTTGCTGGACCGTGTGCGAGACCGCGTGCTGCTGGAATCGCTGCAAGGTTATCTGCTGCCGTTGTTCTGGTACCTGCTGCTGGGACCTTTGGCTGCACTGGCAGCAGCACTCTGTACCCGTCTGACAGCTTATCCGCAGGCGTCAGGTGCACGTCTGGCTGGCATGCTGGTACATGCGCTGGCCTGGCTGCCGGCGCGTTTGCTGGTGTTGAGTCTGGCGTTGACCGGCAACTTCGATGCTGTGCTGGCGGTGCTGCGCCGCTATATGCTGGACTGGGATATCGACAGTGCCGAACTGCTGGCGCAAGCTGCTGCAGCGGCTGAACAGGGTGCGGAGCCGGTGGCGGGGCCACTGGCCGGCCGTCGGCTGCTGCTCAAGGCATTACTGGTATGGGCGGTGGTGTTGGCATTCATTGCCGTGTTGGGTTGAACTCATTGGTGGTAATGTATTTCCGTAATGCACACATAAGCGGCTGGCCGGTTTACAATCGGTCAAGTCCTTGTTCGGTGCGCCGATAATGACTGATGACGGCTTTGGAGGCCGAACTACGCCAGGGTGGCATCACTATAAAAATACAGCGTCGTCCGGCAGCGTTGCCTTGTCCGGCCGGGATGTGCGCCTTGCAGCTCTCAGGGGTAACCACGTGAAGACAATTCTGGCACCGGCTATTGCGCTGATGAACCGACTGTCCTATGGCATGAAGTTCAGTTTGATCAGTGTGTTGTTCTTCGTCCCTCTGGGGATTATCAGCGCCATGCTGGTGCAGCAATCATGGGAGCGTGTACAGGTTACCCAGCGCGCCCTGGACGGTATGGAGCTGGTGCGTCAGGGCATGGAGCTGGTGCGTGATGCCGAGACGCTGCGCGATCTTGATGCAGTGCTTTTCATTCTCGGTCAGGGTGAGTACGCCGAGACCATCGAGCGCCAGAGCCAGCAATTGCGCGAGCATGTTGTCGCGTCCCTGCAAGCCCTGCCGCTGGATGTAGGCGATGCTGGCCAGGCTGACTTGCTGGCCTTGCGTGATACCTTGCTGGAAACACAGCAGAGAATCGGCAAAGAGTCTTCCCGCAACCGTGCGCCGATGTCTGTCCAGGCCTACAACGAGATGACTTCCCTCTACACCTTCGGTGCTGCCTTCGCCGGATTACCGCAAGACTTCGACCGCAATGTACGCCAGCTTTCCGATCTGCTGATCAATGTCACGCCACGGGTTACTTCTACGCTCGGCCATGGCCGAGCGGTAGGCGCCTACTCGACAGGTGTGGGTTACCTGAATTCCGATGCCAGTCGTGAGATGGATGATCTCATTGAAGCTCTGCAGGCGCTGTCTACCGATTATGCCCAGGTACTGAATGCAACCTTTTCTGATCAGCGGCTCTCATCCTTGCAGGGTGTGGCTAATGCCAGCCTTGAAACACTGGCTACAGCAGCGATGATGTTTGAGGACGAAGTGGTCATGGCTGACACCTTGGAAGGTACCTGGGATCAGTTCTTCCAGCGAGTCACCGGGCAGATCGACCAGACCTATGTGATGAATCGTGACATCCTCAGTGTGCTTGATGGTTTGCTGCAGCAGCGCCTGGCCCAAAACACGCGCGCCATGACGCTACTGATCCTCGCCTTGTCACTGGTAACCTTGTTGATTATCTATCTGTATGCCGGTTTCTACATGGCTACACGGCGAACCCTCAGCCGACTCTCTGTGCTGATGGAGCAAGTGGCTGCCGGGGATATGCGCGTCAATATTGAGGTTGACAGCCGTGACGAGTTGGGCGATCTGGCGAGCCATTTCAACAACACTGTGGCGCGTATCCGCAACCTGATTGCCCAGGCCAGCCAGACGGTCATTGAGGTGGGTGAGCAGGCGCAGCAAGTGCAGAGCATTTCCACCAGCAGTAGCGAGGCTGTTTCCGCCCAGCTCAGCCGGATCGAGCAGGTTGCGGCTGCCATGAACGAGATGTCGGCAACCTCCCAGGAGGTCGCACGCAGTGCCGCAATGGCGGTGTCCAGTGCCGGTGAAGTGAATGACCAGACACTGGATGGCCAACGGTTGGTCGAGTCTTCGGTGAGTGGCATCAACCGGCTGGCCAGCGAGATCGAGAACTCGGTGCAGGTGATCAACCAGTTGAAGGCTGACAGTGCCTCGATCAGCCAGGTACTGGATGTGATCAAGGGGGTGGCGGAGCAGACCAACCTGCTGGCGCTCAATGCAGCTATCGAGGCGGCGCGAGCCGGTGAGCAGGGTCGAGGCTTTGCCGTGGTGGCTGATGAGGTTCGCACGCTTGCCCAGCGCACCCACAAGTCAACCGAGGAGATCGAGCAGATGATCGGCCGCCTGCAGTCCGGCGTCGGTGCTGCCGTAAAGGCGATGGGTGCCAGCCATGATCTGACCGGCGCTTCGGTGGATCAGTCACACCGCGTTCAGGAGGCGCTGCAGCGCATTCTGGCAGCAGTCGGGCAGATCGTTGACCAGAGTCAGCAAATTGCTACCGCGGCCGAAGAGCAAACCGCAGTGAGCAATGATATTGACCAGAATATTGTCGAGATCAACCAGGCTGGCGAGCAGACTGCCGAGGGTGCCCTGCGTGCCGAGCAGTCCAGTCAGCAGATGAGTGAGCGTGTTCGCCAGCTGCAGGAAATCATCAGCGCCTTCAAGGTGTGATCAGCTTTTGGGCTCTGTATTGCGACGCGGAGCCCAGAGTACTTCCGGGGTGCCCAGACGCTTGCCGATCAGGCGGGCTGCTACAAACAGCAGGTCCGAGAGGCGGTTGAGGTAGATACAGGCTGCCGGATTGATCTGTTGCGTTGCATCTGCAGCCACTGCCAGTAGCCGGCGTTCGGCGCGGCGGCACAGGCTGCGGGCCAGGTGGGCCTGGGCGATGATGCGCGAGCCGCCGGGTAGAATGAAGTCGCGCAGTGGCTCCAGTTCACCGTTCCAGTCGTCAATCAGGTTTTCCAGATCGTTGCTGTCCTGCTCGCCCAGTGTGACGTACCCGGGGATGGCCAGCTCGCCACCCAGATCAAACAACCGGTGCTGGACAGGTTGAAGCGCTTCGGCCAGCTCGGAGAGTCCCTGTTCGTTCATCTCGGCCAGCAGCATGCCAAGCTGGCTGTTCAGTTCATCAACATCGCCCATGGCCTCGATGCGCGGATGCTGCTTGGCGATCCGGCTGCCATCTGCCAGCCCGGTCTCGCCGCGGTCACCGGTGCGGGTGTATACCTTGCTTACTCTGAACCCCATGATGCTCTCCAGTTCTTGCGTTGGCGTGCAAGACTAGCCGGAAAATCCTCGTGGTGACAGCCTGTTCTTATCCTGTCGGGATGCCGGCCTGTTGCAGGTGTGTACGGAGCCGGGAATGCAGGTCGGCCAGCAAGGGCGTGCGCAATCCGTGCTGGCGGGCCTGGCGCAGCGCATGGCCAAGAATGTAGTCGATCTCGGTTTGTCGACCGGCATGCACATCCTGGCGCATGGATGAGCTGTTGGCGGCGGTTTTGACTATCACGCTGTGAACCAGCTCGCCGAGTGCGGCGGGCGTCAGCGACAGACCCTGATGCTGCAACAGGCTCTGCAGTTCAAGGATCACAGCGTCTAGTTCGGCGCCGGCGTGCAGGGGAACCTCGCCGTTATGGCAGTCAAACAGCACTGTGTAAGGGTTGATAGCACAATTGACAGCGAGCTTCAGCCACAGACGCTGCTCTATGTCATCCACCCATAGCCAGTCGATGCTGCCGTCGAACTGCCTCAGCCAGCCAGCAGGCGGGCCTTGCTGCGGGTCACCGATCAGTGTCTGGCCAGCTCCTGCCCAGACCACCCGGTGTCTGCCGTTTCGCCAGGCACCATCGGTTACGCTGGCCCAGAGAACACGGTGCGGCGCCAGCAGACGGCTGATTGCCTGCTGGCTGCCCAGACCATTCTGCATGAGGAGTATTTCGCAATCGGGAGCAAGACGGGGACGCAAACTCTGGACTGCCGCCAGACTGTCGGTGGCCTTGGTGCAGACCAGCAGATAATCAATCGGTTGGTGCCCGGACAGGTGCTCTGTAATTACCTGGAAGGATTGCGTTTGGCCGTTCTGCTGAAGTTCCAGCCGGTTGCCTGCTGCCTGCCACAGGCGCTGTTGTCGGGCGTCACGCACAAGCAGGGTCACAGACTGGCCTTTGCGAGCCAGCCGTGCCGCCCACAGCAAGCCGAGGCTGCCAGCCCCGAGAATGTAGATCATGCCTGCAAGGCAGGTGCCGGCGGCCAGCGCAGTTCGCTAATCAGCCCGGTGCTATAGGCCTCTTTCAGCTGGTCTTCGAGGGATGCCAGCAAGCGGGAGGTATCCGCTATTTCGCTGTTGCCGGGCAGGTTGCACAGCGCCAAGCCGGTTCGCAGGGTCAGATAGCCCTCGCTGGTCTTGAAGGCTTTCAGGTTGATGCCGTCATGCAATCGGCGAAAACTGCCGGGCTTGAGCTCTTCGGTATTGTCTGCGATTGCCAGCAGGGCAAAGGTGTCGTTGTTGATGCGGGTGATTACGTCGCAGGGGCGCAGCAGTTGCTGTATGCGTCGGGTGACACCCTTGAGCAATTCTTCAATAACACCCTGGCTGTGCCGTTCATCCAGTTCAGGAAGGTTCTGCAGGCCAATCAACAGCAGGCTGCAGGCGCCGCCGCGCGAATCCACGCTGCGAAGCGCGCTATCCAGACGTTGCAGAAGGTAGCGACGATTACCAAGCCCGGTTACCGGATCGATCAGGTTGTTGTCTTCTAACAGTGCCAGGCTTTCAGTCAGGTGCCGGTTGTCATCCAGCAGACGGTTGATCAGCAGCGAGGTGCGGTCGGCAGCATAGATGCGCGGTAGCAGTTGCTCGCTCATGGCTGACTTGCTGATGAAGTCGTCGACGCCGCGATCAAAGGCTTCCCGCAAGGCGTTGTTGCCTTCGCGGGCGGTAAGCAGGATGACATAGGTGTAGTGGCTGCTTTGCTCGTCGTTCTGGCGGATGCGCTGGGTCAGTTGCAGACCATCCATTTCAGGCATCAGCCAGTCGGCAATCATGATGCCGGCCGGTTGCTGGGCATGCATTTCAAGCGCTGCCATGGCCGAGGCGGCAAAGCGTATGTTGCGGTAGCCTGCCTGGGTCAGGGTGTGCCCGATGACTGCGCTGCTGAATTTAGTGTCGTCAACAACCAGAATACTGAGTTGTGGGTTGAGCATTGCAAGGCTCCGGCTTGCCAGGGGGCCCGTTTTTCGCTTTACGGGCAATATCGTTATAATGCCAAGCTTAAACGCTTATTGGTCGATTGGGACCAGACAAATCGTTTTTTGAGGTAATTCCATGCCATCTTTCGATGTGGTATCCGAACTTGACCGTCACGAAGTAACCAATGCGGTCGACAATGCGATCAAGGAGCTCGACCGTCGCTACGATCTTCGCGGCAAGGGCAGCTTCGAGTTCAAGGACAAGGAGTTGACCGTGCAGATGACGGCAGAGGTCGAATTCCAGCTTGAGCAAATGCTTGAGATCCTGCGTAACAATCTGATCAAACGCAAGATAGACATTCAATGTCTGGAGATCAAACCGCATTTTGCTTCCGGCAAGGTGGTCAAGCAGGATGTGCTGATGCGTGAGGGGATCGACAAGGAGCTGGCAAAGAAGGTCGTGGCCTTGATCAAAGAGTCGAAAATCAAGGTGCAGGCGGCAATCCAGGGGGACCAGGTACGGGTCACCGGGAAAAAACGTGACGAGCTGCAGGAGGTTATTGCCCTGCTTCGTGGTGCAGAACTGGGCATGCCGCTGCAGTTCGATAATTTTCGCGAATGAACTCGCAAAATGCCCGTGTTGAAAGGGGCGGACTTGTCCGCCCTTTTCTTTTTCAGGGCGATAATCCGGAGGAAAGACGATGGACGATCTGATAACTCAGGTAGAGCAGTTGCAGGACGCCTGGCTGCCATTAATCCTGCAATACGGTAGCCAGTTGCTGCTGGCGTTGCTGACATTGCTGGTCGGTTGGTGGATCATCGGCCGTATCACTGGAAGGGCGCTGGCGCTTATGGAAAAGCGCAATATTGATCGCACCCTGCACGGCTTCGTCGGCAACCTGCTGGGCATGGGCCTGAAGGTGCTGCTGCTGATCAGTGTGGCCGGCATGGTCGGTGTGCAGACCACCTCGTTCATTGCCGTGCTGGGTGCCGCCGGTCTGGCGATTGGCCTGGCCTTGCAGGGCAGTCTGGCGAACTTTGCCGGCGGCGTGTTGATCCTGTTCCTGCGTCCGTTCAAGGCTGGGGAGTACATCGAGGCCCAGGGTGTGGCTGGTACCGTGGATACCATCTCGATTTTCCACACGGTACTGAAAACCCCGGACAACAAGACCGTGATAGTGCCCAACGGCAGCCTGTCGAATGGCAATATCGTTAACTATTCACGCCAGCCGACCCGCCGCGTCGATATCAATCTTGGGATTGACTATGGCGACGACGTCAAGCAGGCACGCTCGCTGTTGCTGGCGCTTGCCCAGGCTGACTCGCGTGTGCTCAAGGACCCGGAGCCGGTAGTCTGGCTGGCTTCGCTGGGCGACAACTCGGTGAACCTGTCGTTGCGCATGTGGGCCCGGACCGAGGACTTCTGGGGTGTGTTCTGGGATATTCAGGAGCAGGCCAAGGAAAGCTTCGATGCCAACGGCATTACCATTCCCTTCCCGCAGCGGACCGTGCATCTGGTACAACACCAGGACTGACAGGTTCAGCCTTGAATCCCGGGCCGCTGTGTGTGGTCCGGGTGGGCCACCTTCAGCAGCAGGAAGGCCAGAAGGATTGCCGGCAGTCCGGTGGCGGCAGTGACCACGAAGAACATCTCCCAGCCCACATGCTCGGCCAGTACGCCGGTAAAGCCGGCGGCAAACTGGCCGGGCAGGGTCATCAGCGAGCTGAACAGGGCGTATTGAGTGGCGGTGTAGGCGCTGTTGGTCAGGCTCGACAGATAGGCAATAAACACCGAGATCGCCAGCCCGCCGGTGATGTTGTCGGCGATGATGGCGATTACCAGTCCGTATTGTTCAGCGCCGATACCGGCCAGCCAGGCAAAGGTCAGGTTGGTCGCCGGGGCCATAAAAGCAGTAAACAGCAGGATAGGCGCAATGCCGAAGCGCGCTACCAGCACGCCACCAATGGCGGCACCGGCCAAGGTCATGGCCAGGCCGAAGGCGGCGGCAATATTGGCGATTTGTGCCTTGGTGAAGCCCAGGTCCAGGTAGAACGGATTGGCCATCACCCCCATAAAGATGTCACTGACCCGGAAGCAGCCGATAAACAGCAGGATGATGATGGCGGCCTTGCCGTAACGCTGCAGGAACTCGGCAAACGGGCAGACCACCGCACCAATAAACCAGGCGGTCAGGGAACGGCGCCAGCCGGCATGTGCCGTGCTGGCCAGATAATCGGTAACCCGTTGCTCCAGCCGCGCAGTGGTCTGGCTGACATGCACCTCGGGCTCGCTAATCAGCAGGGTGGTTAGTACGCCGACACCCATCAGCAGCGCCATTACCCCGTAGGCCAGACCCCAGTCCTGGATGTGTGCCAGATGCAGGGCGCCGGCACCGGCAGCCAGCACCGCAACCCGGTAGCCGGCAACGTAGGTAGCAGCCATCGCGGCCTGACGATGACGCGCCTCGGCTTCGACCCGGTAGGCGTCGATGGCGATGTCCTGGGTTGCCGAACCGAAGGCCGCCAGCACCGCGAATACCGCTACCAGAGTCAGGTTGTCACGTGGGTCGGTGAGTGCCATGCCGAGCAGGGCCGTGCCTATGCACAGCTGGGCCAGCAGCATCCAGCTGCGCCGGCGACCCAGCCAGCGGCTCAATAGTGGCAGTGGCGCGCGGTCGACCAGTGGTGCCCAGAGCACCTTGATCGAATGCGCCATGCCGACCCAGCTGAGAAAGCCGATAGCCGCCAGTTCGATACCCAGGCTGCGCAGCCAGGCACTGAAGGTGCCGCCCACCAGCAGTAGCGGCAGGCCGGCGGAGAAGCCAAGGAACAGCATGCCGATCACCCGCGGACGCAGGTAAACGCGCAGGCCTTCGGGGCGGGCATGGGGAGTGGCGCTATCGTGCATCAGGAGCTTCCGTGGCAATTCAATCAGTGGGTGTCGGGCCAGCCATGGCGACGCAGGTCGATACGGCCATTGCGCAGCACTATGCCTTCGTCCTGCAAACGCTGCAGTTGTTCCGCATGGGATGGGTGATCGGCGGGCAGACTGATGCGACCCTGGGCATTCACCACGCGGTGCCAGGGCAGGCGGCTGCCCGCCGGCAACTGGCCAAGCCAGCGCGCCACCAGTCGGGCACCACGCCCGAGTCCGGCCAACTCGGCCAGACGCCCGTAACTGCACACGCGTCCGGGTGGTATCTGTGACAGCACCAGCATAAAACGCTGCTGTGGCTGGTCAGCCGCCTCAACGGTTGGCACTGACAAGGGGCTTTGCGGCATGGATAATGGCCGGCGCTAGCCGTTTGGGGGTAAACATGCTGTTGCGTTCCTGGTTTTTCATATTGATCTGTCTGTTCAGCGGCCACAGTCTCGCCGATACCGTGTGGCTGGACAATGGGGATCGTCTGAGCGGCCGTATCGAGTTGATCGAGGGCGGTCGTCTGGTGATGGCCACCGAGCTGGCTGGTACCGTGACTGTCAGTGTCAGTCGTATCCGGACCCTGGAGAGTGATCGCGGCTTGCTGATAAAAACACATGATCACGCTGAACGGGCGCTCTCGCTACGTGCCAGCGAGACCCCTGGCGAGGTGTTGCTGGTGAACGGCGCCGTGCAATCGCTGGCCCTGCGCGATATTCGTCAGTTGCTTGAGCCGCGTCCGCTGATCGAGGACTGGCAGTGGAGCGGCAAGGCAGCAGCGGCGCTGGATGTAAAGCAGGCGGATAGCGATACCCGTGATCTGGATATTTCTGTCGATACCAAGGCGCGGCATGGCGACTGGCGGCATGAGTTGGGCTACGAGTTCGAGCGGGATTTTCGTAACGAGCAGAAAAGCCGGCATGTCTGGGAAGCAGAGTACGATCTGAGCTGGTTTTTTGCGGACAAGTGGTTCTGGCAGACCAGTCTGGGCTACCGGCGTGATTTTCTGGAAGAGGTGGCACGCCGTCGACAGCTGGGTGTGGGGCCGGGTTATGAGTGGTGGAACAACAGTCTGGGCCACTTTGAAACGGCGGCACGGCTTGGACATTTGCGGCTGGATCGGCGAGACGGCTCCGCCTGGCATGCCAGCGCGCTGGCGCTGGAATGGGATTATCGGCGCTTTCTGTTCGGCAAGCGCTTCGAGCTGTACCACACGGCGGAGACACTGATACCCGATGCCAGCGAGATTCGCTGGTCGGTGGATGCCGAGCTGGGCCTGCGCTATCTACTTAACAGCTGGGCATCCCTGAGCCTGATTGCCGACTGGGATTACCTGAATGCCACCGATGGTAGCGATATCAACTATCGCCGCTATCGGCTGGGCATGGGAATCAACTGGTAGTCGGGTCGCATAACTGCGTCGAAACGCGAGAAGCGCCGACCTGTTCTGGACCGTCGATGCCCTGGATGGGCATCGCCGAGCGTACAAGGATGTATTTACAGCGTGTCCAGAACAGGTCGGCGCTTCTCGCGTTGTCACAATTCCTGTTTGATCAGCGTTGCCTTAAAGCCGCAGGCCGCCATCGAGTTCCAGAATGCGACCGGTGTAGTAGTCGTTCTCGAACAGGTAGGCGGCCGAGTGGGCGATTTCGGCGGGCTTGCCCATGCGCTTGAGCGGTATGCCGGCGCACATCTTTTCCAGCGCTTCGGGCTTCATGCTGCCGGTCATCTCGGTCTCGATAAAGCCGGGGGCGATGCCGGCCACGCGGATGCCGTAGCGTGCCAGTTCCTTGGCCCAGACCACGGTCATCGCGGCAACCCCGGCCTTGGCGGCGGAGTAGTTTGACTGGCCCATGTTGCCGGCGCGGGAGATCGAGGAAATATTGATAATCAGGCCCTGGTTGCCCAGCTCGATCATCTTTGCACCGACTTCGCGGGTGCACAGGAATACGCCGGTCAGGTTGACGTCGATCACCGATTGCCACTGGGCCAGGCTCATTTTCTGGATCTCGCCGTCCTTGCTCTTCAGCAGCAGGCCGTCGCGCAGGATGCCAGCGTTGTTGATCAGGCCGTTGATGGCGCCGAAGTCGCTGGCGACCTGTGCAACCATATGGCTGACCTGCTCTTCGTCGGCTACGTTGCAAACATAGGCGCGGGCGTCGCTGCCGGCGGCCTGGCAGGCGGCAACCGCGTCGTCGAGGCGTTCCTGGCCAAGATCGACCAGTGCCAGGCGGGCGCCACGGCCAGCCAGGTATTCGGCCATGGCGCGGCCAAGGCCCTGTCCGCCGCCGGTGATGATGATCACGCTGTCTTTCAGTTGCATTGCTGGGCACTCCTCATAGCCACGGTTGAACAAATGCGTCGGGGCGCAAGCTTGCAACAGAGTGATGGTTGTTGAGAAGGCCCGTCACGCGTTATTGGTCACCTTTTGACTGGTTTTCGGGGTTGAAAAGTCGCGGGGCTTCCCCCATCTAGGGATTTTGCCAATACCGTTGAGGTGCCCATGGCCTTTGTGCGTTTTTTGCTGCTGCTGTTGCCGCTGATCGAGCTGGCCACGCTGATTCTGCTGGGGCAGCGGGTCGGGGTGGCCTGGACTCTGTTGTGGGTGCTGGCCAGCGGTCTGCTCGGGGTGCTGATCATCCAGCGCCAGGGCTGGAGCATGTTGCAGCAGGTGCAGCAGCGCATGGCCCAGGAGCGTTCGCCGTTCGGCATTTTGCAGGCCGGGTTGTGGGGCGTGCTGGCCGGGTTGCTGTTGCTGTTTCCCGGGCTGATCACCGATGCGCTGGCGTTGCCCTGTCTGCTGCTGGCCTGGCGCAATCGCAACCGGCCAGGCCCGGGTGAGCCGGGCGGGCCGCAGGTCTGGCAGCGCGGCGAGCACACCATTATCGAGGGTGAATGGCGCAGCGCCGAGCCGCGTGATTCGTCAGGCCCGCGCATCGATCGCGACTGAAATTTTTTTCATCCGGCCCTTGAAATGCATCCGGCCAGCCCCATCTAGGCCTCACTTGTTCATCAGCGGGCTCGCCACGGCGGGCTGCACAGGACAGTGACGCGGCCTGCGGGCCGGTCCTCGGGTCGCAAGACCCCTTTATCAACGAAATGCCGGCGTTGCCGGCCAATGACATTCACAGTGGGAGACTCATAACGATGAAAATCCGTCCGTTACACGATCGCGTAGTCGTTCGTCGCAGCGAAGAAGAGACCAAGACCGCTGGCGGTATCGTTCTGCCGGGCTCTGCCGCAGAAAAGCCCAACACCGGCGTGGTGATTGCTGTGGGTACCGGGCGTCTGCTGGATAACGGTGAGGTGCGCGCACTGGCCGTTAAGGAAGGCGACAAGGTGGTATTTGGCCCGTATTCCGGCAGCAGCACCATCAAGATCGATGGCGAAGAGCTGCTGATGATGAGCGAGTCGGAAATCTACGGCATCCTCGAAGGCTGAGCCGTTTCCGCACCAGATCCCAACGAACGAATTCATTGAAGGAAAGCAAAGATGGCTGCCAAAGAAGTCAAATTCGGTATTTCCGGTCGCAACAAGATGCTCGACGGCGTCAACACCCTGGCCAATGCGGTCAAGGCTACCCTGGGTCCGAAGGGCCGTAACGTGTTGATCGAGCGCAGCTTCGGTGCGCCGATGATCACCAAGGACGGCGTGTCCGTAGCCAAGGAAATCGAGCTGAAGGACAAGTTCGAGAACATGGGCGCCCAGCTGGTCAAGGACGTTGCCTCGCGTGCCAACGACGACGCCGGTGACGGTACCACTACTGCTACCGTTCTGGCCCAGGCGATTGTTACCGAAGGCCTGAAGGCGGTTGCCGCCGGTATGAACCCGATGGACCTGAAGCGTGGCATCGACAAGGCCACTGCGGCCGTGGTTGCCGAGCTGAAGAACCTGTCCAAGCCCTGCGCCGATTCCAAGGCGATTGCCCAGGTTGGCACCATTTCCGCCAACTCCGACGACTCCATCGGCAAGATCATTGCCGAAGCCATGGACCGCGTGGGCAAGGAAGGCGTGATCACCGTTGAGGAAGGTTCCGGTCTGGACAACGAACTGTCGGTGGTTGAAGGCATGCAGTTCGACCGTGGCTACCTGTCTCCGTACTTCGTCAATAAGCCGGAAACCATGTCCGCCGAGCTGGACAACCCGTTCATCCTGCTGGTCGACAAGAAAATCTCCAACATCCGTGAGCTGCTGCCGGTTCTGGAAGCTGTCGCCAAGTCCGGCCGTCCGCTGATGATCGTTGCCGAGGACGTCGAAGGCGAAGCCCTGGCTACCCTGGTGGTCAACAACATGCGTGGCATCGTCAAGGTCGCTGCGGTCAAGGCCCCGGGCTTTGGTGACCGTCGCAAGGCCATGCTGCAGGACATCGCCATTCTCACCGGCGGTACCGTGATCAGCGAAGAAGTTGGTCTGAGTCTGGAAAGCGCCGGCCTTGAGCACCTGGGTCAGGCCAAGCGGGTACAGATTAACAAGGACAATTCCACCGTGATCGACGGTGCCGGCGCGCAAACCGACATCGAAGCCCGTGTGGCGCAGATCCGCAAGCAGGTCGAAGAGACCACGTCGGATTACGACAAGGAGAAGCTGCAGGAGCGTCTGGCCAAGCTGGCTGGCGGTGTTGCGGTAATCAAGGTCGGTGCGGCCACCGAAGTGGAAATGAAAGAGAAGAAGCACCGCGTTGAAGACGCTCTGCACGCGACCCGTGCGGCGGTGGAAGAGGGCGTGGTACCTGGCGGTGGTGTTGCCTTGGTACGTACCCTGGCGGCGCTGGAAGGCCTGAAGGGTGACAACGAAGACCAGAATGTTGGTATCAAGTTGCTGCGTCGTGCCATCGAGTCGCCGCTGCGCCAGATCGTCACCAATGCCGGTGAAGAAGCGGCCGTGGTGCTGGAGCGGGTCAAGGCCGGCGAAGGCAACTTCGGTTACAACGCGGCGACCGGTGAGTATGGCGACATGATCGAGATGGGTATCCTCGATCCGGCCAAGGTCACCCGTAGCGCGCTGCAGGCCGCCGCTTCCGTGGCCAGCCTGATGATCACCACCGAGGCGATGATCGCCGAGCTGCCGGAAGAGAAGCCGGCCATGCCGGACATGGGCGGCATGGGTGGTATGGGTGGCATGGGCGGCATGATGTAAGCAGCCCGTCACACCAGTGACCCGGAAAAACCCGGTACCGCAAGGTGCCGGGTTTTTTCTTGCCTGCGGCCCACCAATGCCCCGTTCGGCTACCCCCAAGGGGGAATGGGACTGCCGTCGTCAGCGGCGCATGCTGGGGGCCGGATAGTGGTTGTCGATGCGGCCGGCAGACCCGGGCATTGATGACGGTCAAGGAACTGCCGGGCGCCCTGCGGCAGACTACCCGGCTGTCCTGTACATCCCGAGTGAGGAGTCCCCATGCAACTGGTGTGTCCCGCAGGCAGCCTGCCTGCCCTCAAATCCGCCGTACGCCAGGGTGCGGATGCCATCTACACCGGCTTTCGTGACGACACCAATGCCCGTCATTTCGCCGGCCTGAATTTTACCGACCAGCAGCTTGAACAGGGGCTGCAACTGGTGCGTGAAAAGGGCCGCAAACTCTATATCGCGGTGAATACCTACGCCCTGCCGGATGGCTGGAAGCGCTGGCAGCGGGCGGTCGACCGTGCCGCCGATCTGGGTGTGGATGCGCTGATCTGTGCCGATCCCGGTGTGCTCGCCTATGCCAGCAAGCATCATCCAGACCTGCGCCTGCACCTGTCGGTACAGGGCTCGGCGACCAATGCCGGAGCGCTGGCGTTCTATCATGAGCGCTATGGCATTCAGCGCGCGGTACTGCCGCGTGTGCTGTCGATGAACCAGGTGCGCCAGGTAGCCGCTGGCAGTCCGGTGGAAATCGAAGTGTTTGCCTTCGGCAGCCTGTGCATCATGGCCGAGGGGCGTTGCCACCTGTCGTCCTATGTTACCGGCGAGTCGCCGAACCTCTGCGGTGTCTGCTCGCCGGCCAGTGCGGTGCGCTGGCAGGAGGAGCCGGGCCGGCTCACCTCACGTCTCAACGAAGTGCTGATTGACAGTTACGAAGATGGCGAGGCGGCCGGTTATCCGACCCTGTGCAAGGGCCGCTTTATGGTCAATGGCAAGCGCTTCCATGCGCTGGAAGAGCCGACCAGTCTGAATACCATGGACCTGATTCCGCAACTGGATGCGGTAGGTGTGGTAGCGGTGAAGATTGAAGGCCGTCAGCGCAGTCCGGCCTATGTCGAGCAGGTCACCGGGGCCTGGCGCAAGGCGCTGGACAGCTACAAGGCCAACCCGCAACGCTTTGCCGTTGATCCGGCCTGGAGTGATGTGCTGGCAAATGTCTCCGAGGGCAGCCAGACCACCCTGGGTGCCTACCACCGTGCCTGGCAGTGAGGGCCTGATATGTTGAAACTGACTATGGGTCCCATCCTGTTCTATTGGGACCGGCAGAAAATCATGGATTTCTACGCCGACATGGCGGAGCAGCCACTGGACGTCATCTACCTGGGTGAAACCGTGTGCTCCAAGCGCCGGGCGCTGTCGCTGGACGACTGGCTGGGGCTGGCCCGCGAACTGCGGCAGATGAACCCTGAGCGAGAGGTGGTGGTGTCCGGACTGGCGCTGATCGAGGCGGCGTCCGAGCTGTCGAGTCTGCGCCGACTGTGCGACAACGGCGAGATCACCGTTGAAGCCAACGACATGGGTGCGATTCAGCGCCTCAGTCAGAATGGTGTCAGCTTTGTTGGCGGTCCGGCACTGAATATCTACAACGCCTATGCCATGCAGGAGCTTTGCGAGGCTGGCATGCGCCGCTGGGTACCGCCGGTGGAATGCTCCGGTGAGTTGATCGGACACCTGATCGAGCAGGCCCGCGAAGCAGGTATCACACTGCCGGAAATCGAGCTGTTTGCCTGGGGCAAGTTGCCGCTGGCCTACTCGGCACGCTGCTTTACCGCACGGGCGGAAAACCGGCCAAAGGATGACTGCGGTTTCATCTGTCAGGATTACCCGGACGGGTTGCCCCTGCACAGTCAGGAAAACCAGCCGCTGTTCACCATCAATGGCATCCAGACCATGTCAGCGGATGCCTGCAACCTGCTGGCCGAGTACCCGCGCATCGAGGCGCTGGGTATCGACCTGCTGCGCCTGAGCCCGCGGGCCGAGGACATGCAGTCGGTAGTTCAGGCCTTTGATCAGGTACGCCGTGGTCAACCGGCACCGCTGGCGGTGGATGGCTGTAACGGTTACTGGCATGGCAAACCCGGAATGCTGCGTGTTGAGGAGGCTGGTCTATGCTGAAGCTTGCCAAACTGGCGTTACGTGCCGGTGATCCCTTGCTGCCACTGGGGCAGCACGTACCCTTCCTGTTGCAGCGTGTGGTGCTGGAGCGGGTGATGGCGCATCTGTTTGCCCAGCCGTTGAAGGAGGGTGAGTTTGATGTATTGCAGGGCCGCTGGTTGCGTCTGGAGGTGTTGGATCTTGGTCTGGCCTGGTGCGTAACCCGTGATCTGCGTGGCCTGCGCCTGGCAAAACAGGCACCGGTGGATGTCTGCATCAAGGGCAACTGGCGCGAGTTTCTGCTGCTGGCCAGCCGTCAGGAAGATCCGGATACGCTGTTCTTCCGGCGCCGGCTGGTGATCGAGGGCGACACTGATCTGGGGCTGGCGGTAAAGAACCTGATGGACAGTCTGGACCCGGATCAGCTACCGCCACGCCTGTGGCAGCTGCTGACCCTGCTTGGGGCAGGCCGCCCGCGAAGAGGTAACGGCACAGCGTGCCAAACAATCCAGCCAGGCCCTCAAGCCAAGGGCTGGCTAAAGCGTCGGCGGCAACAGCGATGGGGCCAGCCGACATTCGTTAGTTGGTTGAAGGAGTTGCACCATGATGGATGCTCTGGCCTCGTTGATACAAAAGCTGCTGCGTTTGCTTGGCTTGCGCAGCATCAACATGCAGTTCATTTTTTTCCTATAGCCTGATTTTTGTCTGTGCTGCGACTACGGTCGGTGTGCTGTTTTTGCTGGAGCGCGATGCCGGGCAGATTGATCGGGCTGGCGCCCAGCGCATGCTCAGCCAGAAAATGGCCAAGGAAAGTCTGCTGGTGCAGCAGGGGCTGATGCCGGTGACGACCCTGCAGGCGACCGTGCAGCGTTTTGATCAGGTACACCGGCAGTTGTTGCAGGGCGATGCCGCCACCGGGCAACCGGCGGTCAGCAAGCCGCAGGCATTGGCGCACCTGCAGGCGGTGGATCGGCTCTGGCAAAGCTACCGGCCGGCGGTACTGGCATTGGCCGGGGGTGAGCTGGGACGACTGGGCCAGGTCAGCAGCGAGTCCGAGGCCCTGCTCAGTGAAATGCATGCGGCAGTCACCCTGATGGCGGCGGAGAACAACCGCCTGGCGGCGATCCAGCGCTGGGTATCGCTGCTGGCAACCCTGAGTATACTGCTGCTGGTGGTTCTCAGTCGGGTGTGTGGCATGAGCTGGCTGATGAAACAGATCGATGAGCTGCGTCACCGGCTGGAGGATGTCAGTCGTGGGGACTTTTCCCGCTCCCTGCAGGCACGTTATCCCGACAATGAAATGGGCCAGATCACGCTGGCCTACAACCAGTTGCTGGAGCAGGTCGGCAGCATGATCCGTGCGGTGCGTCTGGCGGCCGATGAAGCCGGCCAACAAAGTGCCGAGATGGGCAAGGCGGCTGCCCGCAGTGCCAGTGACGTGCAGGGGCAGCAGGCGGAAATTGATCAGGTCGCCACGGCGATGAATGAAATGCTGGCGACCTCCCAATTGTCGATGCGGTACAGTCAATCCGTGGTATGGCGACACAAATAGCCACTGCGGCAGAGGAGCAGTCGCAGGTGGCCGAGGATATGAACCAGTCGCTCAGCCGGATTGCCCAAGTGTCGCACAAGGCCGTTGCCGCGACCCAGCAGGTGGAGCAAAGCAGTCAGGGCATCATTGGCAGTATGCAGACACTGCAGCAGCGTACTGCTGAGTTTGTGCTCTGAGGGTGCGACAAATTGCGACAGCCAAGTGTTACAGAATATTGACAGTCATCAAGGCCTGATCATCAGGCTGCAACGAGACTTGAACGCAAGGGGGTTGCCATGGTCCGCAAGGACTTGCCGTTGATCTACTCCTGCTCCGGTTGCTCCAACGTGGCGCAACTGGCCAACACGCTGGCAGTACGTCTGGACCGCGCCGGCAAGGCAGAGATGTCCTGTATTGCCGGAGTTGGTGGCAAGGTGCCAAAGCTGGTGAAGGACGCGAAATCCGGCCGCCGGATTATCGCCATCGATGGATGCATGTTGCATTGTGCCAAGGCCTGTCTGGAAGGCTGTGAGGTGCAGGCGGATGTGCATCTGACCTTGAGCGATTTCGGTGTACGCAAGCGTTACGGCGAGGATTGCAGCGAAGCCCAGATTGATGAACTGGAAGCCGAGCTGTTGCGGATTGTCGACACCCTCAACGAGAAGCAGTCAATAGACTGACGAGCCACCAGGCATGTATCGGTGGCTCACCCAAGCCAACCACACCGAGGTATGCCTGATGCGTAAACTGACCCTTGCCCTGATGGGCTGCAGTCTTGCCGTGCCGGCCCTGGCCGCCGAATCACCGTCGCAGCTGTTCGCCGATGGCAAAGCTTCCCTGGATATGCGCTATCGCTATGAGCATGTAGACCAGAATAATGCCCTGAACAATGCCAATGCCCAGACCCTGCGTACCCGGATCGGTTACCAGACCGGTAGCTTTGCCGGTTTCTCCGCGCTGATTGAGGCAGACAATGTCAGCCGTATTGGCGATATGAAGTACAACTCTACCCGCAACCGCCAGGGACAATACTCCGTGGTGGCTGACCCGGATGGTACTGAGATCAATCAGGCGTTGCTGCGTTATACCCATGAACTGGGTCAGGCTACTGTGGGCCGCCAGCGCATCAACCTGGACAACCAGCGTTTTGTCGGTGGTGTGGCCTGGCGGCAGAACGAACAGACCTACGACGGTGCGCTGCTGGCACTGAAGCCGCTGGACGGACTGACCCTGACCTATGGCTATATCGATCAGGTCAACAGTATTTTTGGTCCGGATGGCACCAACAACTTCCCTAATAACCCGGCGAATATCGAAGGCCACAGCCACCTGCTGAATGCCAGCTACCAGCTGCGCCCTGAGGCTACAGTGACCCTGTACCAGTACCGCCTGGGGCTGGATAATCTGCAGAATGGAGCACAATCCAGCAAGACCACCGGTGTGCGGGTGGCCGGCAAGGTGCAGGGCTGGGACTACGCTGCCGAGTATGCGCGTCAGCGTGACTGGGCGGACAATCCGCTGAACCTCAGCAGCAAGTACTATCTGGTTGAAGCCGGTACCAATTTTGCCGATCTGGCGGTCAAGGCCGGCTATGAGGTGCTGGGCGGTGATAACCGTACGGGCAACCGTGCCTTCCAGACCCCGCTGGCCACCAGGCATATGTTCCAGGGCTGGGCTGATGTGTTCCTTACCACACCGGCAGCAGGTATTACCGATGCCTGGATTGGCGGTAGCTACCCGGTGCTCGGTGGTCGCCTGCAGGCGTGGTATCACGATTTCCGTGCTGACAAGGGCAGCCAGCGTTATGGCAACGAAGTGAACCTTGGTTGGGGCAGGGCAGTGCCTGGCGTTAAAGGGCTTCAGGCGCTGGTCAAGTATGCCAGCTACGACAGCAAGCAGGGTAATGCTGTGGCCGGTCGCACAGTGGATACCGACAAACTCTGGCTGCAACTGCAGTACAGCCTGTAACCGGGCTGGGGAGTGCCTTGTGGCGCTCCCGTTTCATGGGAAAATCTCAGGTATTCGGGCGCTGGTGACAGCGCCCGTTTTTTATTGCAGATTGTTCTCGACAACCCAGACTGCCGCTTCGGTTCGCGAGCGCATCCCCAGCTTGTTGAGCAGGCGCTTGACGTGGACCTTGACGGTGCCTTCGGTGATATCCAGACGCCGGGCAATCATCTTGTTGCTGTAGCCCTTGGCGATCAGTTTGAGCACGTCCTTTTCGCGTTTGGTCAGAGCGACTGCCTGGTTTTGCTGGGCGGACTTGGGGCGCTCTCGAATGGCTTGCGCCAGCACCATGGTCAGCTCGGGGCTCAGTGCCAGTTTGCCATGGGCGGCCAGGCGGATATGTTCGACCAGCTGTTCGGCATCCATATCCTTGAGCAGGTAGCCATCGGCTCCGTTACGCAGGGCCTCGAGCACGTGCCCCTGATCATCCGAGACGGTGAACATGATAATGCGTGCATCCACACCGCGCTGACGCAGGCAGCGCACGGTTTCCAGACCGTCCATGCCGGGCATGTTCAGGTCCATCAGAATCAGGTCCGGTTCCAGGCTGTCGGCCAGCTCCAGCGCCTGTTCGCCACTGCCAGCCTCGCCGACCGGCTTCAGGTCGTCTTCCAGCTCCAGCAGGTCGCGCAGGCCGCGGCGCATCATCGGGTGATCATCCACCAGCAGTATGCGGGTGATCTCCGCGTCGGTCATGGGGTGGTCTCCTGTACCAGGGGAATGTGCCGGTATTGTGGCGGGAAGCGCAGCCAGACGCGAGTACCGCGTACATTGCGGTTGCTGATGGCCAGCGTGCCGTGCAGGCTGGCGGCGCGCTCGTGCAGTATGCTCAGACCATAGTGGCCGCCAGGACTGATGGCTTCGCCGATGCCGATGCCGTCATCCTCGATGCGGATATCGATGGTGCCATGGCTGTCCTGCTGCAGCTGGATATTGCAGCGGCTCGCCTGTGCATGCTTGATCACATTGCTGAGGGCCTCGCGGATAATCTGCAGGCAGTGGATTTCCTCGTTGGGGGTCAGCGGGCAGTGATCCAGCCGGTAGTCCAGTTCAATGGCTACGCCCGAGTGCTGGCTGAATTCCTGCACGGTGGCCAGCAGCGCCGGCTTGAGACCGGGGGCATTGACCTGGATGCGGAAGGTGGTGAGCAGCTCGCGCAACTGCCGGTAGGCGGCATTCAGCCCCTGCTCGATCTGCTCCAGGGTGGCGCCCAGCTCCTCGCTGCTGCAATCCTTAAGCATCTGTCGGCGCAGGCGTGCCAGTTGCAGTTTCTGTGCCGACAGCGCTTGCGCCAGCGAATCATGCAGTTCACGGGCAATCACTGCGCGCTCTTCCATCAGCGCCAGGCTGGCTTGCTGGCGCGACTGGTGGGAGAGGCTCAGCGAGGCGGCGAACAGGTCGGCGAGGGTTTCAAGAAGCTGTTTCTGCCAGCTGTCGAGTTCATGGCCGCGCCGCTGTTCTACCCGCAGGCTGCCCAGCTCGGTTGGTCCCGAGCGCAGGCTGAAACTGAGCAACTGGCGGCCGTCGGGAAGTTGACCATTATCCTGCAGGGCAGGACAGCTGTCGCATTTGGGCAGGTTGCAGTAATTGGGCGGCAACATGTCCTGGGAGGTCATGGCAGTATGGCTGCCGGCTTCGGAAGGCTGGTTAAGACACAGCGTAATAGGACCGCAGCCCAGCACACCTTGTACCTTGGCCAGCATGTGACCCATGATCTGGCTAGGGTCATCGGGTTGTCCGTATAGCATTCGCGCGCTATCGAAAAGCAATTGCAGGCTGGAATTGCTGTGCTGCAATTCCAGCGTCTTGGCATGCACCTTGTCTTCCATATCCGCGTACAGGCCGGCCAGCTCCTGACTCATCTGATTGATGGTGCGCGCCAGCAGGCTGAGCTCGGTATCACCGTCTACCCGGATATGTCGGTTGAATTGCCCGCGCCCAATGTCCCGGGCTATGGCTGTCAGGGTGCGCAGCGGCGTTGCCAGGTTGTTGTGCAGCCCGTAGATCAGCAGGAAGGCAATGATCACGATGATAAACAGGGTGCCGACCTGCAGGCCGCGTATCACCTCAAGCCGGCTCTCGGAGGCTTCCTGAAGTGATTTGACCAGTGCATCCAGCTCATCAACGAAGCTGCCTACTTCTTCGCGGTAGTCGTCAATACGTGGTGGGCGGACGCTGATCAGTGGGTGCATGACCTCTTTCCAGTGCTCGACTGCCAGCGTGTAGCGCGCCGGGAGTTCGGTGCGGCTATGGCGGCTCAGGGCGGACTGCAAGGCAGGGGCGACCAGGGTTTCTTCAAGTTTGGCGATATGTCGGTCAAGTTGTTGCATGTCGCCGCTACGGGCGGTCATTGCCAGTCGATAGGACTGCATGCGCAGACTGCCAGCCTGGTTCAGGGCTGCCGCGTCACCCTGTAGGGCATCGGCCATGTACAGGCTGCCAAGCATGCTAAGCAGGGACACGCTGATGATGACCACAAAAGCCAGCAGGGTATTGAAGACAACCGAGTGACGGGGTGTGAGATTGTCGTGGAGTGTTTGCGCCATGTCTGACTGGCTCGCTGCAAATGGAAAAGCTGCACCTTTACGGCGCCATTACTGACGATTATCCGATCGGGCAGGTCAGGTTTTGCCAGTGTGACGGCCCCGGTTGTTTTTGCCTAGTCGTCAGGGGAATACCCCAATGCATTGCTTCTGTCAGAAGCTTTCAGGGGTGTCTCTTTGTTCTGATTTAAGCTTATGTTTTAAAAGGAAAAATTTTATAAATATAAGTACTCAGTAAGTGGTATTGGACGGCTTTCTGTCACAAAGCTGAACTGGAAAAGTTGACTTGGATCAACCATCGTCGCGCCTCTGAGCTATAGCGTTACAGCCATGGAGCCTGCCATTGCTGTACGTGGCAGGCCGAACAGTCTCCAGTGAGGAATGAAACAGCATGAGCGACATCAAGAAATGGGATGTGGAAGACCCGTCGTTCTGGGAGTCCACCGGCAAGAAAATTGCCAACCGTAACCTGTGGATATCCATCCCCAGTCTGCTGATGGGCTTTGCCATCTGGCTGATGTGGGGGATCATCACTGTACAGATGATCAACCTTGGCTTTCCCTTTGCCCAGGCAGACCTGTTTACCCTGACTGCAATTGCCGGTCTGACCGGTGCGACCTTGCGGATTCCGGCCTCCTTCATGATCCGCATCGCCGGTGGCCGCAACACCATCTTCCTCACCACCGCCATGCTGATGATACCGGCTTTTGGTGCCGGTCTGGCGTTGCAGAGCACTGATACGCCGCTGTGGGTATTCCAGTTGCTGGCTTTCCTCTCCGGTATCGGTGGCGGTAACTTTGCCTGCTCGATGAGCAATATCAGCACCTTCTTTCCGAAAAACCAGCAGGGACTGGCGCTTGGTCTGAATGCCGGTCTTGGCAACTTCGGTGTGACCACCATGCAGATCCTGATTCCGCTGGTGATGACTGCCGGCGTATTCGGTGCCTTTGCCGGTGGCTCCATGGTGCTGGTTCAGGACAGCGGAACCCTGATCGGCCGAATCCTCGCCGGCACTGATACCTGGATCCAGAACGCCGGTTTTGTCTGGCTGCTGTTTCTGGTGCCGCTGGCCTTCGCCGGCTGGTTCGGCATGAACAACCTGCTGCCGATTACCCCAAATCCGGGTAATGCCATGGGTGCTTTTGGCAAGATCCTTGGTCTGTACGGTGTCGGTTTTATCGCGGCAGCTATCGGTTTGTATCTGTACCTGCCAGCGCCGACCGGCCTGGGTGTGATCAATATGTGGCTGGTGATGTTGCTGACCATCGGTCTGACCCTTGGCATGCTGCGTATGCTGCCGGGCAGCATCAAGCCGAACATCAAGCGTCAGTTCGCCATTTTCAGTGACAAGCACACCTGGTCGATGACCGTGCTGTACATCCTGACCTTTGGTTCCTTTATCGGTTTCTCGATGGCACTCCCGCTGTCGATTACGGTGATCTTCGGCTTCATGAATGAAGTGGCAGCGGATGGCACGGTAACCCGTGTAGCCAACCCGAATGCCCCGAGCGCCCTGACCTATGCCTGGATCGGACCCTTTATCGGTGCGCTGATCCGTCCGCTGGGCGGCTGGGTTTCCGACAAGGTTGGCGGCTCCATCGTGACCCAGGTGATTTCGGTGGTCATGGTGCTGGCTTCTATTGCTGCCGGTTATGTGATGCAGCAGGCCTATGTGGCGGAACAGCCCGAGCAGTTTTTCTTCAGCTTCCTGTTGATCTTCCTGGTGCTCTTCGCTGCCAGTGGTATCGGTAACGGTTCAACCTTCCGCTCGATTGGCGTGATCTACAACCGCGAACAGGCAGGCCCGGTGCTCGGTTGGACCTCGGCTGTGGGCGCCTACGGCTCCTTTGTTGCGCCTATCGTGATTGGTGAGCAGGTGCGTGCCGGCACCCCTGAAATAGCCATGTATGGTTTTGCGGTGTTCTATGCTCTTTGTCTGGTACTCAACTGGTGGTTCTACCTGCGTAGCAATGCCTACGTGAAGAACCCCTGACACAACGGGAGCACAGCCATGAAAATCATGATCGCCTACGACGGATCGCGCAACGCACGCAAGGCCCTGGGGGCCACGCTGGAGATGTTCAAGCCGCTGAAGCCGTTGATCATGCTGGTCGGTGTGGTTGAGGGCTCGCTGGACAGCAGCGACTCCAGTAACGATTTACATGAGGCACAGAAGAGCGAGTTCCGCCGGTTCTTGCGTGAGGCGGCGGACCAGGTCGCGGCCGAAGGGCTGGATGTGGATGTCATTCTCGCCGAGGGTGATGCACGCAAGATGCTTCTGAAAGCCTCGGAAAACAAGAAGCCGGATCTGCTGGTGATTGCCCGCCACAGTAACGAGCCCGACGGTGGTTTTATTTCACGCTCGCTCAACCTGCTGGTTGACGAGCTCGACTACATGACCTTCGGCAGTGTCAGTGCATTTCTGGCGCGCCGGGCTTCGTGCCCGGTGTTGATCCAGTCCTGCCCCTGACCCGGCTTTACGGAGTAGAGACAAGTGAAAGTATCGGACGTGTTCAAGTGGAGTAATCCGGAGATCAGGGCGCTGCACCTGACCTGGTTGGCATTCTACATTTGCTTCTTTGTCTGGTTTGGCATGGCTCCATTGGCCTCCAGCATGCTGAAGAGCGTCGACTGGTTGACTCCGGATGACCTCAAGCTGTTCGCCATCTGCAACGTGGCATTGACCATTCCGGCACGCATCATTGTCGGTATGGCGCTGGATCGCTGGGGTCCGCGCCGGGTGTTCTCGGTGCTGATGGTGGTCATGGCCTTGCCGGCCTTCTTCTTTGCCTTTGGTGACAGCCGCACGCAGTTGCTGGTGTCGCGTCTGGTACTCAGCTCGATCGGTGCCAGCTTCGTGGTCGGCATCCATATGACCGCCATGTGGTTCAAGCCCAAGGATATCGGCTTTGCCGAGGGCTTCTATGCCGGCTGGGGCAACTTCGGTTCAGCCGCCGCTGCCATGAGCTTGCCGGCTATTGCTATCCATATCTTCGGTGGCCCCGAGGGCTGGCGTTGGGCAGTTGCCAGTTCGGCGATCATCATGGCCGTCTATGGCGTTTATTACTGGTTTGCCCTGACCGATGGCCCGCCCGGCACCGTACATCACAAGCCGAAGAAGGCCAGCGCCATGGAGGTCAGCAGCTGGGCTGACATGATCAAACTGATCCTCTGGACCATCCCGATGGTCGGGGTGCTGGCGGTGCTGGTCTGGCGTATTGAGGGCATGGGTTATCTCAGTGCTACCGGAGCCCTGATCTGCTACCTAGCCATTGCACTGGTAGTGACCTATCAGGTGGTACAGATCCTGCGGGTGAATATTCCGATCCTGAAAAAGGGTGTGCCCGAGGATGACAAGTATCCTTTCAATACCGTGGCGGCGCTGAATTCAACCTACTTCGCCAACTTCGGTGCGGAACTGGCGGTAGTTTCCATGCTGCCGATGTTCTTCGAGTTGACCTGGGGTCTGACGCCGACCACTGCTGGTCTGATTGCCGCGTCCTTTGCTTTCGTCAATCTGGTGGCGCGCCCGATGGGTGGATTGGTGTCCGATCGTATGGGTAACCGCCGCTTTGTCATGCTGGCTTATATGTTCGGCATCGGTGTGGGCTTCCTGATGATGAGCCTGATGAACGAGAAGTGGCCGCTGTTGATTGCTGTGGCTGTCACCGTCGCCTGCTCGGTGTTTGTGCAGGGTGCAGAAGGCGCCACCTTCGGCATCATTCCGTCAATCAAGCGGCGCATTACCGGGCAGATCTCCGGTATGGCCGGGGCCTATGGCAACGTCGGCGCGGTCTGCTACCTGACCCTGTACACCTTTGTCACACCCTCACAGTTTTTCATGATCATTGCTGCCGGGGCCTTTATCAGCTTCGCCCTGTGCTTTGTCTGGCTGAAGGAACCCGAAGGTGCGTTCTCCGAAGAATATTACGTGTCCTCGGTGGATCGGGAACTGGAGGCACAAAGACAGCAAGCGACCTGAAATTATTTTTGCCTGCCGGCCCACCGTGGGGCCGGCGGCCAACGACTTGACAGCCACCCGGTCAGACCCTGCGTCAAACCGGAATGAGGAGAGAAACCATGAGCCACCTGCTCGATCAACTGCGCTTCTTCAAGAAGAAGCAGGGTGAATTCGCCGATGGTCACGGCGAGACCCGCCAGGAGTCCCGTGACTGGGAGAACGTTTACCGTGCCCGCTGGCAGTACGACAAGATCGTGCGTTCCACCCACGGGGTGAACTGCACCGGATCCTGTTCCTGGAAGATCTACGTGAAAAACGGCCTGATCACCTGGGAAACCCAGCAGACCGACTATCCGCGTACCCGCCCGGACCTGCCCAACCACGAGCCGCGTGGTTGCCCGCGCGGTGCCAGCTACAGCTGGTACATCTACAGCGCCAACCGTCTGAAGTACCCCAAGGTACGCAAGCCGCTGCTCAAGCTGTGGCGTGAGGCGCGGGCCAGCATGAGCCCGGTCGATGCCTGGGCCAGCATCGTCGAGGACAAGGCCAAGGCCGATTCCTACAAGAGCAAGCGCGGTCTGGGTGGTTTCATTCGCTCCAGCTGGGATGAAGTGACCGAGATCATCGCCGCAGCCAACGTCTATACCGTGAAGCAGTACGGTCCGGACCGGGTCATCGGCTTCTCACCGATCCCGGCCATGTCGATGGTCAGCTATGCTGCCGGCAGCCGTTACCTGTCGCTGATCGGTGGTGTCTGCCTGTCGTTCTACGACTGGTACTGTGACCTGCCGCCCGCCTCTCCGCAGGTATGGGGTGAGCAGACCGACGTGCCGGAATCGGCCGACTGGTACAACTCCAACTACATCATTGCCTGGGGTTCCAACGTTCCGCAGACCCGTACCCCGGATGCGCACTTTTTCACCGAAGTCCGTTACAAGGGTGCCAAGACCGTCTCGGTTACCCCGGACTATGCGGAAGTCTCCAAGCTCACCGATCTCTGGCTGAACCCCAAGCAGGGCACCGATGCGGCGCTGGCTCAGGCGTTCAACCACGTGATCTTCAAGGAATTCCACCTGGAGAAGCCGAGCGCCTACTTCACCGACTACGTGCGTCGTTATACCGACCTGCCGATGCTGGTGATGTTGGAAGACTTCGATGGCGGCTTCAAGCCGACCCGCTTCCTGCGCGCTTCCGACCTCAGCGACAAGCTGGGTCAGGATAACAATCCCGAGTGGAAGACCGTTGCCGTCGACAGCAAGAGTGGCGAGCTGGTGTCGCCGCTGGGTTCGATTGGCTATCGCTGGGGCGAATCCGGCAAGTGGAATATCGAGGCCCGCGAAGGCCGCGAAGGCCGCGATGTCGAGTTGCAACTGTCGCAGATTGAAGCCGGTGAGGCCGTTGAAGTTGCCTACCCGTACTTCGGTGGTCAACTGCACGAGCACTTCCAGCACGTCGAAGGCGAGGAAATCCAGTTCCGTCGCGTACCGGCGCGCAGCCTGACCCTGGCCGATGGCAGTCAGGTCAAAGTCGCCACCGTGTTCGACATCCAGGCTGCCGGTCTGGGTATCGATCGTGGTCTGGGCGGCAAGAACGTTGCCAGCACCTACGACGACGCCAGCGTTCCGGGTACGCCGGCCTGGCAGGAAGCGATTACCGGTGTATCCCGCGAGAAAGTCATCCAGGTGGCCCGCGAGTTCGCCGACAACGCCGACAAGACCCGTGGCAAGTCGATGATCATCGTTGGTGCGGCGATGAACCACTGGTACCACATGGACATGAACTACCGTGGTCTGATCAACATGCTGATGCTGTGTGGCTGCGTGGGTCAGAGCGGTGGTGGCTGGGCACACTATGTCGGTCAGGAGAAACTGCGTCCGCAGTGCGGCTGGCTGCCGCTGGCCTTTGGTCTGGACTGGAGCCGTCCGCCGCGCCAGATGAACGGCACCAGCTTCTTCTACAACCACAGTTCGCAGTGGCGTCACGAGAAGATGAGCATCCACGAGGTGCTGTCGCCGCTGGCTGACAAGTCGCAGATGCCCGAGCACATGCTCGACTACAACATCCGTGCCGAGCGTGCCGGTTGGTTGCCGAGCGCCCCTCAGCTGGCGCGTAACCCGCTGCAGATCTGCCGCGAAGCGGCTGCCAAGGGCATGGATCCGAAGGATTATGTACTGCAGTCGATGCAGGACGGTAGCCTGAAGTATGCCTGCGAACAGCCGGACAACCCGGCCAACTTCCCGCGCAACATGTTCATCTGGCGTTCCAACCTGCTGGGCTCCTCCGGCAAGGGCCATGAATACATGCTCAAGTACCTGCTGGGTGCCGAGAAGCATGGCGTGATGAACGAGGATGTGGGCAAGCGCGACGGTCTCAAGCCGCAGGAAGCCGAGTGGGTGGATGACGGTGCTACCGGCAAGGTAGACCTGGTGACTACCCTGGACTTCCGCATGTCCTCGACCTGCGTGTACTCGGATATCGTGCTGCCGACCGCGACCTGGTACGAGAAGGACGACATGAACACCTCGGACATGCACCCCTTCATTCACCCGCTGTCGCAAGCCATTGATCCGGCCTGGGAAGCCAAGTCGGATTGGGAGATCTACAAGCTGATCGCCAAGAAGTTCTCGGAAGTCTCCGAGGGCGTGCTCGGCGTGGAGCAGGATCTGGTCACCGTGCCGACCCAGCACGACACCCCCGGCGAACTGGCGCAGCCCTTTGGTGGCAGCGACTGGAAAACCGCTGGTGAAGCGCCTGTTCCGGGCAAGAACTTCCCGAACATGGCGGTGGTCGAGCGCGATTACCCGAATACCTACAAGAAGTTCACCTCGCTGGGTCCGCTGCTGGAAAAACTCGGCAACGGCGGCAAGGGCATTACCTGGAACACCGACCATGAAGTCGAGTTCCTCGGCAAGCTGAACTATCTGGAGCAGGATGAGGGTGTCAGCCAGGGCCGTCCGCGGATCAACTCGGCGATCGATGCGGCAGAAGTGATTCTCAGTCTGGCACCGGAGACCAATGGTCACGTGGCAGTCAAGGCCTGGGGCGCACTGTCGAAGATGACCGGTCTTGATCACACACACCTGGCTACCAGCAAGGAGCACGAGGCAATCCGCTTCCGTGACATCCAGGCGCAGCCGCGCAAGATCATCTCCAGCCCGACCTGGTCAGGCCTGGAAGACGAGAATGTCAGCTACAACGCCGGCTACACCAACGTTCACGAGTACATTCCGTGGCGCACCATCACCGGTCGTCAGCAGTTCTATCAGGATCACCCGTGGATGCAGGCCTTCGGTGAGCAGCTGATGAGCTACCGTCCGCCGATCGACACCCGCTCCATCGGTTACGTCAAAGGCAAGAAGCCCAACGGCAATACCGAGATCGTGTTGAACTGGATCACTCCGCACCAGAAGTGGGGTATTCACAGCACCTACTCGGACAACCTGATCATGCTCACCCTGAGTCGTGGTGGTCCGATCATCTGGTTGTCGGAAATCGATGCCAAGAAGGCCGGCATTGAAGATAACGACTGGGTTGAGTGCTTCAACGCCAACGGTGCCCTGACCGCCCGCGCGGTAGTCAGTCAGCGGGTCAAGGAAGGCATGGTCATGATGTACCACGCCCAGGAACGTATCGTGAACGTGCCTGGCAGCGAGACCACCGGTACCCGTGGTGGTCACCACAACTCGGTTACCCGGGTAGTGCTCAAGCCGACTCACATGATCGGTAGCTATGCGCAGCAGTCCTATGGCTTCAACTACTACGGCACCGTCGGCTGCAACCGCGACGAGTTCGTGGTGGTGCGCAAAATGAGCAAGGTTGACTGGCTCGACGGCCCCAACGGGGACGCTCTGCCGCAGCCTTTGCCCCAGGATATCGATTGAGGAGACAGCCATGAAAATTCGTTCACAAGTGGGCATGGTGCTGAATCTGGACAAGTGCATCGGCTGCCATACCTGCTCGATCACCTGCAAGAACGTGTGGACCAGCCGTGAAGGCATGGAATATGCGTGGTTCAACAACGTCGAGACCAAACCCGGTATCGGCTACCCGAAAGAGTGGGAAAACCAGGACAAGTGGAAGGGCGGCTGGGTCCGCAACAAGGATGGCTCGATCAATCCGAAGATTGGTGGCAAGTTCCGCGTGTTGGCGAATATCTTCGCCAACCCGGATATGCCGACCATCGACGACTATTACGAGCCGTTCGACTTCGACTACCAGAACCTGCATACCGCGCCGATCAGTCAGCACCAGCCGGTTGCCCGTCCGCGTTCGGCGGTTTCCGGCAAGCGCATGGAGAAGATCGAGTGGGGCCCGAACTGGGAAGAGATTCTCGGTACCGAGTTTGCCAAGCGCCGCAAGGACAAGAACTTCGACGCCGTACAGGCAGATATCTACGGCCAGTACGAAAACACCTTCATGATGTACCTGCCGCGCCTGTGCGAGCACTGCCTGAACCCGGCCTGTGCTGCAGCCTGCCCAAGCGGTGCGATTTACAAGCGTGAAGAAGACGGTATCGTCCTGATCGACCAGGAAAAGTGCCGCGGCTGGCGCATGTGTATCAGCGGCTGCCCGTACAAGAAGATCTACTTCAACTGGAAGAGCGGCAAGTCCGAGAAGTGCATTTTCTGCTACCCGCGTATCGAAGCCGGCATGCCCACCGTGTGCTCGGAAACCTGCGTAGGTCGTATCCGCTACCTCGGCGTGCTGCTCTATGATGCCGACCGCATCCATGAGGTGGCGAGCACCCCGAACGAGAAGGATCTGTACCTGAAGCAGCTGGAAATCTTCCTCGACCCGCATGACCCCAAGGTGGTCAAGCAGGCGCTGGCCGATGGCGTGCCGATGTCCGTGATCGAGGCGGCCAAGCAGTCGCCGGTATACAAGATGGCGGTTGACTGGAAGCTGGCGCTGCCGCTGCACCCGGAATATCGCACCCTGCCGATGGTCTGGTACGTGCCGCCGCTGTCGCCGATCCAGAACGCTGCCGAGGCTGGCAAGGTGGGCATGAACGGCATTCTGCCGGACGTTGACAGCCTGCGGATTCCGCTGCGCTATCTGGCCAACATGCTGACTGCCGGTGATGAAGAGCCTGTCAAACTGGCCCTCAAGCGTTTGCTGGCGATGCGTGTCTACAAGCGTTCGCAGCAGGTGGATGGCGTGGAAAACCTCAAGGCACTGGAAGAGGTGGGCCTGACCAGGGCGTTGGCCGAGGACATGTACCGCTACCTGGCCATTGCCAACTATGAGGACCGCTACGTGATCCCCAGTGCGCACCGTGAAGAAGCCATGAGCGAAGCCTTTGCCGAGCGTAATGGCTGCGGCTTCAGCTTCGGCAGCGGCTGCAGTGGCTCTTCCGACGTCAACATGTTCGGTGGCAAGAAGGCCACTCGTCGTGATGTGCTGAAGACCGTCCAGCTCTGGGAGGAATGAGCATGCGCATTCTCAAGGTGATATCGCTGTTGATGGATTACCCCGAGGCCGCCCTTGTGGCGGCCCGGGACGAGCTCGCCGCGGCGATTGACGCGGCGCGCGAGATCAGTCCTGAGCAGCGTCAGGCCCTTGGCGAGCTGCTTCAGTACCTGTCCCGTGGCGAGCTGATGGACGTTCAGGAAAACTACACCGAGCTGTTCGAGCGCGGCCGCTATCTGTCACTGCTGCTGTTCGAGCATGTGCATGGCGAATCGCGTGATCGTGGCCAGGCCATGGTTGACCTGATGGCCCAGTACGAAGAAGCCGGCTTTGCCATTGGTGTCAAGGAGCTGCCTGACTATATCCCGCTGTATCTGGAGTATCTGGCCAGTCGTGAGGATATCGAAGCGCGCGAAGGCCTGGCCGATGTCGAGCACCTGCTGGCCCTGCTGGCAGCCCGTTTGCAGGAGCGTGAGAGTCCTTACGCGGCCTGTTTTACGGCGCTGCTGCAGATTGCCGGAGCCGATCCGCAGCAAGCCCTGGGCGAGTTGCGCGAGAAGGTGGCCGCCGAGGTGCCGGACAACAGCCTTGAGGCGCTGGACAAGGAATGGGAAGAGGAGCAGGTAACTTTCCTGAATGGCGACAGCCAGGGTGACTGCGGCGTTTCGCGTAGCCCCGGCAAGGCCCGCGAAGAAAGTGCTGTTCCTGTGCACTGGGTAGATTTCAACAACAGCGCCGTGCCGGCGAGCAAGGCGTAGGAGGCAGTGATGTCCAACTTCAATTTTCTTCTGTACGGGGTTTATCCCTATATCGCTCTGGCTGTCTGCATTATCGGCAGCTGGGCGCGTTTTGACCTGTCGCAATACACCTGGAAGGCGCATTCCAGCCAGTTGATGCAGACCCAGGGCATGCGCATGGCCAGCAACCTGTTTCATGTCGGCATTCTGCTGATTCTGGGCGGTCACTTTGTTGGTCTGCTGGTGCCCGAGTCGATCTATCACCATGTCATCAGCACTTCCGGCAAGCAGCTGGTAGCGATGATCGTTGGTGGTATCGCTGGCCTGATGTGTCTGGTGGGTCTGGTCATGCTGCTGCATCGCCGGCTGACCAACCCGCGCGTACGTGCCCAGTCGAGCTTCTCCGACATCATGATCCTCTGGGTTCTGCTGGCGCAGTTGCTGCTGGGGCTGGCTACCATTCCGGCTTCTGCCGGTCATATGGATGGCTCGGTGATGGTGATGCTGGCCAACTGGGCCCAGTACACCGTAACCTTCCAGCCGGTGATGGCGGCGGCGTCGATCGAGCCGGTCAGCCTGGTCTACAAGCTGCATGTATTCCTTGGCCTGACGCTGTTCGTACTGTTCCCGTTCACCCGTCTGGTGCACATCATCAGTGCTCCGGTATGGTATCTGGGACGCCGTTACCAGATTGTCCGCCAGAAGGGCTGAGCCGTTTGCGTCCGGTCGGGGAGCTATCTCGATCGGACGCTGGCGCACAAAGGAATTTCTGAAAATGCCGTCATTCCCGCGCAGGCGGGAATCCAGAGTTTTCGAATTACCTGGGCTCTCGCCTTCGCGGGAGTGACGATTCACGGCTTTCTTTAGAATATCCCTAATTTTCGCAATACAGGATTCCCCCATGAACAACTCAGCCATCATCGCCACCAGTGAACGCCCGGAGTGGCCCGACGTACGGGTCAATGGCGTAGCGCTCGATCCGCAGGCGATTGCCAGGGAAATGCAGTACCACCCCGCCGAGAACCGTGACGATGCGGTGTATCTGGCTGCCCAGGCACTGGTGATCCAGACCCTGTTGGAACAACGGGCTTCAGCCCTGGGCCTGAATGTTGAATGTCACGAAGGGGAAACTGAACACGACGCGCTGGTACGCTGCCTGCTGGAGCGCGAGGTGCAGATCCCGCTGGCTGACGAAGACAGCCTGCAGCGTTTCTATCAGGCCAATCAGGCGCGTTACCAGACCGCACCACTAGTGGCGGCCCGGCATATACTGCTGGCGGCGGCTCCGGATGACGAGATCGAGCGCAGCCGTTTGGGTGAGGCCGCGGCAGAAATCATCCAGCAATTGAAAGCCAATCCGGATCGCTTTGCTGATCTGGCGAAGCGTCATTCCGGCTGCCCGTCGAAGGAGCAGGGTGGCGCACTGGGCCAGATCAGCAAGGGCCAGACGGTTCCAGAGTTCGAGCGACAGTTGCTGCGTCTTGAAGAAGGCCTGTGCGAGCGTCCGCTGGAATCCCGCTACGGGCTACACATAGTGTTTGTCGATCAGCGTATTGACGGCCGTCAGTTGCCCTTCGAGATGGTGCGTGATGCCATTTCTGAAGAGCTGGATGGACGCGTATGGCAGAAAGCTGTGGTGCAGTATCTGGAAACCCTTATCGGTGAGGCTGATATCAAGGGTATCCAGTTGCGTGCCGCCGATTCACCGCTGGTGCAATAACGAGGAGATGGCCATGGCCGAACAACAGCTGATCGACGGACTGGGGCGGCGCATTGATTATGTGCGCCTGTCGGTGACCGACCGTTGTGATTTCCGTTGTGTCTATTGCATGGCCGAGGACATGACTTTCCTGCCGCGTCAGCAGGTGCTGACGCTGGAGGAAATCGAGCGACTGGCCGGTATTCTGGTGGCTCAGGGTGTGAAGAAAATCCGCCTGACCGGCGGCGAGCCGCTGGTGCGTCAGGGCATAGTTGACCTGTGTTCGCGCATCAGTGCGCTGCCGGGGCTGCGTGAACTGGTGATGACCAGTAACGGCTCGCAATTGGTCAAGCTGGCCAGGCCGCTGGCCGAGGCAGGCGTCAAGCGGCTGAATATCAGCCTCGACAGCCTGGATGCCGAACGCTTTCGCGCCATTACCCGTACCGGCGAGTTGCAGCAGGTGCTGGATGGCATCGAGGCGGCACGCGAAGCCGGTTTCCAGCGCATCAAGCTGAATGTGGTGGTGATGAAGGGGCGCAATGCCGATGAGGTGCCGGCACTGGTCGACTATGCCCTGCAGCGTGGTCTGGATATCAGTTTTATCGAGGAAATGCCGCTCGGCCATGTCGGTCGTTCGCGTGCCGAGGCGTTTTGTTCGAGCGACGAGGTACGCGAGATCATCCGCCGCTCGCATGTACTGATCGACAGTGCCGAACAGAGCGGTGGCCCGGCCCGTTATATGCGTGTTGAAGGCTATCCGGACAGCCGCATCGGTTTTATTTCACCGCACTCGCACAATTTCTGCAGCACCTGCAACCGCGTACGGGTGACCGCCGAGGGCCGGCTGCTGCTGTGCCTTGGGCATGAGAATTCGATCGACATGCGCGGCCTGTTGCGCCGTCATCCGACCACTGACACCCCGGTGCTGGAGGCCCTGCAGGCCGCCCTGCAACGCAAGCCGGCGCGCCATGAGTTCGATGTCAACGAAGTGCAGGTGGTGCGTTTCATGAATGCCAGTGGCGGCTGAGGCCGCTGCCAACCACTATCTCTCCCTTTGGGCCGCTGCTGCGGCCCGTTTTTTTCAGGTGCATGGTATCTTCCGTTGCTTCGTTGAATTGAAAGCCATCTGATTGCAAAATGCCGCGCAGATCATGATCAATCGGAAGGCAGTTCCATGAAGCCACAGTCTGCGTTGCACTGCCCGCTGTGCGGTCAGCCGAATCAGTGTGCCCCGGCCCTGGCCGGGAGTTTCGAGGTCGATTGCTGGTGCCGCCAGGTCAAGGTTGAGACGGCGCTGCTGCAGAGCGTGCCGGAGCAGCAGCGCGGCTGTGCCTGCCTGTGTGCGGTCTGCATTGCGGCGGCTGAGCAGGCTGGCGATGACTGAGACGTTGGCCAATCCACTGCGCGAAATTTTCCGTGATGGCTGGTTGCTGGCGGTGCACAAGCCGGCCGGCTTGCTGCTGCACTGCAGCCCGATTGATCGGCACGAGACCGAGTTTGCCTTGCAATATGCCCGGACGCTGAATGGCGGGGCGCATGTCTATCCGTTACACCGACTGGATCGTCCGACCTCCGGGCTGCTGCTGTTTGCCCGCGATGCGCAGACCGCCAGTCTGCTCGGCAAGGCATTTATGGCCGGCGAGGTACACAAGGAGTACCTGGCGCTGGTGCGCGGCTGGCCGGCGGAGCAAGGGCTTATCGAGCACGCCCTGCGTGAGCAGGCGGTTGACCGGCGTTGCAAGGAGGATCCGCAGCCACTGCGCGAGGCCAGTACCAGCTTCCGGCGGCTGGCGACCACTGAGCTGCCGGTGGCTATCGAGGGTTATCCGTGCAGCCGCTACAGCCTGCTGGCGCTGACCCCGCACAGCGGGCGCAAGCACCAGTTGCGCCGGCATATGCAACACATCAGTCATCCGATTATTGGTGATACCAATTACGGGAGGACTCGCCACAACCACTATTTTGCCGAGCGTTTCGGCGGCGGCCGGCTGATGCTGGCGGCCACCGGTATGGGCTTCGTACATCCGCACACCGGGCAGCCGATGCAGTTGCGAGCCGCGCCAGAGGAGAGCTTTATGCGGGTATTGTCGATTTTTCAGCAGGGCTTGCCGGTTGATCTGTCAGATAAGGCCTGATCAGCTCGAGTGCCGTGCACAGCCCGCTATCCGCCAGCGGATACCGGGCTGTGCTGATAGGTGTCGTTGCGTGATGCTTGTTGTGTTCAGGCTTCCGGGCGGCGCCACAGCCAGAGGGCGACTAGTGGCAGGAACAGGCTGAGGGCGATACGCAGCCAGTGCGGGGCAGGCAGTAGCCAGATCATCAGCAGGCTGCTGGCCATCAGCGCGCTGGCCAGCCATTTGGCCTGGCGTGGCACCGCCCGGCTGGTGCGCCAGTGATGGATGCTCGGGCCATAGGTCGGGTGTGCCAGCAGACGGGCTTCCAGGCTGGGCCAGCCGCGTGAGCCGGCCCAGGCAGCGACCAGCAGGAAGGGGGTAGTCGGCAGGCCAGGCAGCAATACGCCCAGCGCGCCGAGCCCCAGTGACAGTGAAGCCAGCGCGCGCCACAAGAGTCGTATCAGCATGCGTCACTCCCGGCTATCGGGTAGCCTTAAGCCTCAGCAGAAAACTCGCTGAGCAGCCGGCTTACACTGGGAATGGTGATGTGCCGGCCACGGCTTTCAATCAATCCATCACCGCGCAGGGTAGCCATCACGCGGGACAGGGTTTCCGGCTTGATCGACAGACGGGCGGCGATCAGGCCCTTTGGCAGCATCAGGTCCATCTCCACGCAATCCTCGGTGCGATCCTTGATCTGGCTGACCAGATACAGGGCAAAACGTTGGGTGGCGTTCTGCAGCGTGAGGTTTTCCAGCTCATCCAGACGTTGGTGAAGGCGAATGCTCAGATGGCCAAGCAGATGCAGGCAGATTTTCGGATAGCGTTCCAGATAATCCAGCATCATGCGGTTGGAAAAGCTGATCAGTTTCACTGCATCCAGTGACTCGGCGCACACTGGATACAGCGGCTTGTTCATGAACATCACCGCCTCGGCGAAGGTGTGCCCGGGCTGGATGATTTCGACGACCTTTTCCTTGCCGTCAGCAGAAATCCGGAAGAGTTTGACCTTGCCCTCCAGCACCAGAAAAAAACGCTCGGCGGTGTCGCCCTGGCGCAGAATCAGGTGTTGAGGGTGATGTTCCCGGTACTGCGCTTCCGAGAGCAGCTCATCCTGTATCTCCGTGCTGAAACCGGAGAACATCGGATGCATCAGGACTTGCGTGCGTTGTTCCTTGCTGAGGGTCATGTTAAGGCCCGTGTGCGTCTTCATGATTGTGGTTTTGATGTCCGTCAAGCACATCCTAGAGATGGCCCGAAATTTCGTCCAGCGCTGCGACGAAATCAGGTCCACACCGTCTGCGATTGCCGCTACGCCAAGCCTAGCACGGTCCGTCGTGCAGAAGGCTGGCTGCGACAATACGCAGCAATATTGTGTGGTTTATCCCGGGCGGCCATCAATGCGCATGCGCGTCAGCATCGGGGCGTAATGCCAGAGGAACAGACCGAAAGCAATGCCCCAGCAGATGGCAGCTACCCAGTAACCGGGCTGGGGCCAGACGCTGGTCAGCCAGACACGTGCCGGTACGGCCAGGTTAATGAACAGGAATGCCACCGACATGCTGGCAGGGGGTTGCAGGGGTCGGCCGGTATGGCCCAGGGTGACCCGTGCAGTCATTGCCAGAATCAGCCCGCTCATGCTGCCGATTGCCAGCAGATGGGTGGCCTGACTGAAGCCGATTGACCAGCCAAGATGCCAGCAGGTCATGGCCAGCAGTGCAATCACCAGCCAGGCGTAGGCCAGATGCAGTGACCATAGCAGGGGTACCTGCCACAGGCCGCGATCATGCCAGCGCAGCAGGCGTACGCCATGTCCGGCAGCCAGCAGGGCGTACAGCGGGGCTTGCCAAAGCTGTTGCTTGAGGCCAAAGCCGGACAGCATCAGCAGAGACAGTACTATGCTGCCAACCAGCAGGGCGTTGTCCAGCCATTCTATCGGTTGGGGTTGTGTGTTGCGTCCCAGCCCGCGAGAGGTGAAGAAGGGAATCACTCGGCCGCCAATCAGGCTCATCAGCGCCACCACCAGCCACAGGGCGCCTTGCGAACCCTGGCGCAGCAGGCTGTAGTCGCCCTGTTGCAGGCCGATCAGTGCCACCAGGTTGGCTACGGCCAGCAGTGCCAGCACCAGTACTATGGGGTAATTGCGGGTCTGTTTGACCTTGCCCAGGCTGATCGCCATGGAAATGGCAACTGCCGGGAAAAATGCCAGATCCAGCGGGATCAGCAGCCAAAGCGGAGCATTCAGCAGCCAGGCCAGACGTGCCGCCAGCCAGATACCCGCCAGCAACGCCAGGGGGCGGCCAGCCAGCCCGGGTACGCCGGTCCAGTTTTGCACGGCGGTCAGCAAAAAACCGGCAACAATAGCGCCACCAAAGCCGAACAGCATTTCATGCTGATGCCAGATCAGCCAGCCACCGGCTGGTTGCAGACCGCCAAGATGACCAAAAAAACCGGCAATCCATAGCGGAATGGCAAGGGCAGCATAGAGGGCGCCGCCGAGAAAGAATGGCCTGAAACCCAATTGCAGCAGGGCAGCAGGTTTGGATGAAGCGTGCATGGTCTACTCCAGCAGCCGGAACTCCGGCACGGGTGGCTCGGCATGAGCCCTGTGGGTGTTTGCGATCCGTATTTCAGCCGCGCACGGGCGCTGCTGCACAGGTCGTTATCGGGTATTCTGACACTTTTGCGGGTCCGAGGTGAGCATGTCCTATCTGTTGATCAAAACGCTGCACCTGCTGGCAGCTATCGCTTTTATCGGTACGCTGTTCTTTCAGGTGGCGATACTCGGTGCTTCCCGTCACGCCCTGGATGAGTCAGACAGGACGCGCCTGTCGCAGGCGTTGGGCAAGCGCGCCAGACATGTCATCCATATTGTGGCCCTGGTGCTGTACGGCTGCGGCATCCTGCTGGTGTGGCCTTACCGGCAGTTGTTGAACGATCCCTTTGCCAGTAATTTCGCGCTGTTGTTGAGCCTGAAGATTCTGCTGGCCGTGCTGATTGTCGGGCATTACGTGCTGCTGATTGTGTTGCGCATGCGCAATGCGGCAGGTGAGCGTGGTATGCGTCTGATCAATCTGAGTCTGCTCCTGCATGCCGTGCTGCTGGTGGTGTGCGCCAAGGCGATGTTCGTACTTTGACCTCGGGTGGCGGGTTATCCCCGCCACCGCAGCACAGATCAGCTCCAGGACGGACGAGGGCTGCTGGCAAACAGGATGTTGTTTTCTAGATGGATATGATCCATCAGGTCCTGGCGCAGTTCCTGTAATCCGAGATAGAGCGCCTGCCAGGTGCGGCAGGCCCCTTCGGGCGGACAGGCATCGTTGCTCAGGCGTTGCAGTTGTGCCAGTGCTTCCCCGTGTTGGTCATGCTCGAAACGCATCACGCTGATGGGGCCGCCGGCCATGGCGATCTGGCCACGAGCGAGCATCGGAAACAGAATCTGTTCCTCCTTGAGCATATGGCTTTCCAGTTCCTGCAGCATGTCGCTGAGGTGATCGGCCAGCCCGTGCGGGCATGCCGGGTGATCGTTATGTACCTGCTCGACCTTGCGTGCCAGACGGATTAGTTCCGGTAGCTGCTCGCGATGGCGGTCGTGATAGCGTTGCAGCAGGTGCTCGATCAGTTCGCTTTCGCTGGCTTGGGTCCAGTCGCGACCGCTGCCGGGCTGCTGTTCCAGTGATTGCAGCTGTTTGATGATCTGTTGGGGATCCAGACCCTTTTCAGCGGCGGCTTCGGCGAGGCTGTGATGGCCACCACAACAGAAGTTCAGATTGTGCTGGTGGAAAACACCGGTAGCACCGGGAATTTGGGTGGCGAGGGTGCCAAGGCTGCTTTTCAGGTAATCGATGTGCATGCAAAAGCTTCCAGTGTAGGTCGTTGGATGACAGGGCTGCTCTCTACACAGCAAGCAGCGTGCCAGCGTGGAAAGCAGAGGCAGATAGGTGTGTTGTGACCGAATCCTGCGACATCTGGTCGCTATGGCTCTGCTGCGGGCCTTTGCCCGCCTGGCTTGCCGCTCATCAAGGGGCTCCTGCCAGCTTCCGGCAAGCCGGGTTTCATCAAGTCTGGTTTTCTGTTCAGGCTTTACATGGGTTTAATCTACCCGTAGGATTTCGGGTCAGAGATACCTTTAAAGGGTTTTTTATACCATGCTTGAAACCCTGCTGATGGCAGACCTTGTTGCTGAATTGCCAGCTGCCGTGCGTTTGCAGCGGCTGGTGCATAGCCTGCGCAACCATTTTCGTTGCGGCGCCGTGGTGCTGCTGCAGCATGGAGATGACTGCCTGCGTCCGCTGGCAGCCGTGGGGCTGGTGCAGGAGGCTCTGGGTCGGCGCTTTGAGACCGCCCGCCACCCGCGGCTGGCTGCCTTGCTGTCACGTCGTGAGCCGACCTGGTTTGACCCGGGCAGTCCGTTACCCGACCCCTACGACGGGTTGCTCGATGACTCGCCCGGGGAGCCGCTGCCAGTGCATGACTGCATGGGCGTCAGCCTGTACGTGGAAGGCCGGATCTGGGGGGCGCTGACACTGGATGCGCTGGAGGCAGGAACCTTTGACGAAGCAGCACGCCTGGAGTTGCAGCGGCTGGTGCCTATGGTCGAAGCCTTTGTACGGGTTACCCGTCTGGAGCAGGAAAACCGCAGCCTGCGGCTGTCGCGCAGCCACGAAGGCGAGGCGCCTGTCGAGGTAGACGAGCAGGGCATCATCGGTCGCAGCAAGGTGATTACTACCCTGCTGGATGAGTTGAGAGTAGTGGCAGAGTCAGACCTGCCGGTGCTGTTATCCGGTGAGACAGGCGTCGGCAAGGAGTTGTTTGCCCGCTGGTTGCACCGCAATTCCCGACGTTCCGCCAAGCCGCTGGTGCATGTGAACTGTGCGGCCCTGCCCGAGAGCCTGGCGGAAAGCGAGCTGTTCGGCCATGTGCGTGGCGCCTTCTCCGGTGCCAACACGGATCGCAGTGGGCGCTTTGATGCGGCCAACGGTGGCACCCTGTTTCTGGACGAGGTGGGCGAGTTACCCTTGAGCGTACAGGCCAAACTGCTGCGTGCCCTGCAGAACGGAGAAATCCAGCGTTTGGGGGCTGACAAACCGCTGCGCGTGGATGTCCGCATTGTGGCGGCGACCAATCGTAATCTGGCCGACAGTGTTGCCAGTGGTGATTTTCGCGCCGACCTGTATCACCGCCTGTCGGTGTATCCTGTGCCCATCCCGCCATTGCGTGCGCGCGGCAACGACATTCTGTTGCTGGCCGGACATTTTATGGAACTTAACAGAAGTCGGCTGGGTGTGCGCAGCCTGCGCCTGTCAGCAGACGCCGAGCAATTGCTGCTCGGTTACAGCTGGCCGGGCAACGTGCGCGAGCTGGAGCATGTGATCAGCCGTGCGGCACTCAAGGCGATTGGCCGGCATGGCCAGCGTCAGGCGATTCTGACGCTCGACAGCTCGCATTTGGATATTAGTGCTGTCGCCCAGCCTGAAGGGATGGCTGTTGCAGCGCCGGTCGCCCTCGCGCCACGTCCGCTGATGCCGTTGCGCCAAGCAGTGGATGCCTGTCAGCGTGAGCAGATCGTACTGGCTCTGGAGCAGGCCGAGGGCAACTGGGCCTCGGCAGCGCGTTTGCTGGACGTGGATTCCAGTAACCTGCACAAGTTGGCGCGCAGGTTGGCAATCAAATGATCACGCAGCCAAAACCCTATACGTTGATGTGCATCAAAGTACCCAGGCCACTCTGTCAGCAGACTTGGCCCATTCGAACAGACGCAGTGCCGCCGGCGATGGAACCGGCAGCGGCCACCAGACGCCTGCCAGTTTTTAACAGCCTTTTTGCGGAGTCATGACCATGTTCAATCCGATTCAGTGGGATGCCGAGCTTATCCGTCGCTACGACAAGGCCGGTCCCCGATATACCTCCTACCCGACCGCTGTGCAGTTCCATGACGGCATTACCCCGTCCGACCTGCTGGCGGCGCTGGATAAATCTTGCGAGCAGCGCACCCCGCTGTCGCTGTATATCCACATCCCGTTTTGCGCGAACATTTGCTACTACTGCGCGTGCAACAAGGTGATCACCAAGGATCGCAGCCGTTCACAGCCGTATCTGGATAGCCTGTACCGTGAGATCGACCTGCTCAAGTCGCACGTCAGCCCCGAACAGCAGGTTGAGCAGTTGCATTTGGGTGGCGGCACGCCGACCTTCCTGAGCAATGAGCAGTTGCGTGAACTGCTGCTGAAGTTGCGCGAATCCTTCAGCCTGCGCAGCGATGACGGTGGCGACTACAGCATCGAAATCGATCCACGCGAGGCCGACTGGGCGACCATGGGCGTGCTGCGTGAAATCGGTTTCAACCGCGTCAGTTTCGGCGTGCAGGATCTGGACCCCGAGGTGCAGCGCGCGGTCAATCGGCTGCAAAGTTTCGAGCAGACCGAGGCGGTGATGAAGGCGGCGCGTCAACTGGGCTTCCGCTCGATCAATATCGATCTGATCTATGGCCTGCCGAAGCAGACGCCGGCGGGCTTTGCGAAAACCCTGGAGGCGATCATCGCCCTGCGCCCCGATCGCCTGTCGATCTTCAACTACGCGCACCTGCCGGAGCGCTTCAAGCCGCAGCGGCGGATCAACGCCGAGGATCTGCCAAGCCCGGCAGACAAGCTGCTGATGTTCGAGAACAGCATCCGCCAGATGGCCGAAGCCGGTTATCGCTATATCGGCATGGATCACTTCGCGCTACCCGACGACCTGCTCAGTCAGGCCCAGGACAATGGCGAGCTGCAACGCAACTTCCAGGGCTACACCACCCACGATCATTGCGATCTGCTGGGCATGGGCGTGTCTTCGATCAGTCAGGTGGGTGATCTGTTCTGCCAGAACACCGCCGACGTCAACCTGTACCAGGAAACCGTCGACAACGGCCAGCTGGCAGTACGCCGCGGGTTGATCCGCAACGCCGATGACCGCCTGCGGCGCGCGGTGATCACCCAGCTGATCTGCAATTTCCGGCTGGCCTTTGCCGATATCGAGCAGCGATTTGCCATCGATTTTCGCAGCTACTTCGCCGATGCCTGGCCGCTGCTTGAGCAGATGCACCGCGACGGCCTGATCCGTCTGGATCAGCAGGGTATCGAAGTGCTACCGGCTGGCCGCTTGCTGGTGCGTTCGGTGTGCATGGTGTTTGATGCCTACCTGGCAGCGGACAACCAGCAGCGCTTCTCGCGTATCATCTGAATCTGTTGTCCGACCCGTATGATGGCGCCGGTCAGTTCCGCTGACCGGCGCCATGCATTTTGTCGAGGGGATTGTCCGTGAGTCTGAGTCTGTGGTTGTCGCTGGTGGCAGTCTGTGCCCTCGGGGCGATGTCACCCGGCCCGAGTCTGGCGCTGGTGCTGCGGCACACACTGGGTGGCGGCCGCGCCAGCGGTGTCAGCGCCGGGGTCGCGCATGCCTTCGGTGTAGGCGTTTATGCGCTGTTGACGGTCTGGGGTCTGGGCGCACTGATGGCCCGTCAGCCGCTGCTGTTCCAGCTGATCAGTTGGGCCGGCGCGGCCTATCTGGCCTGGCTGGGAATCCAGGCGCTGCGCAGCCGTCCGGGTGAGTTCATCGAGCCGCAGCAACAGGCCACGGCCAGGCTGCGCGCTGCCCGCGATGGGCTGCTGGTGGCCTTTGGCAACCCCAAGCTGGTGGTGTTCTTTGTTGCCCTGCTCAGCCAGTTCGTCACTCCGGATCTGGGACTGGCCGGCAAGCTGATCATCGTGCTGACCGCCATGCTGATTGATGCCAGCTGGTACGTGCTGGTGGCGCTGACGCTGTCCAATTCTCGCATTCTGCCGTTGGTACGGCGCCAGGCACACTGGCTGCAGCGCCTGACCGGGGTGGTCTTGCTGGGCCTGGCGCTGCGGGTGGTGTGGGGTGTGCTGTAGCGCAGCCCGGCTGCGCTCCGCCGGAGAGGGCTCAGAGCTTCAGGGCGAAGTAGCGGAAGTCCACGTCGTCGGTAAAGCCCAGTGAGCGGTACAGGCTCTGGGCAACATCGTTGGTTTCACCGGTCATCACCGTCATGCGCTTGATGCCGGCGGCACGGGCCATGTCTTTGGCATGATTGATCAGGTTGTCACCGACCAATTGGCGGCGGGCTTCCTCGATCACATAGATGCCCTTGAGCACCCAGCTGGGTGCCAGTGTCAGTGCCGAAAAGCTGGGGATGAATTGGCAGAAGCCCAGCACCTTGCCACTGGTCTCGTCTTCGGCGACCAGAATGATGGCCTGTTCGTGCTTCAGGCGGTCTTCAAGAAAGCGACGGGATGCCTCGGGCTTGGGCAGTTGGCCGTAGAATTCGCGGTACTTGATGAACAGCGGAGTGATTTCGTCAAGGCGCTCAGCACCGGCCTGCACAATACGCATACGCTTTCCTCATTTTCAGTCAGAGTGTGTCTGATGCCGTTATAGCAGTCAGACATGACAAATCGTGCCTCAGCGCGAGACATTCTTCAAGCAGCAAGCAGTGGCGCTGAATGCGGGAGTGGGTCGATGGATAGCTCTGGCCGGAGGTTCCCGGCCAGAGTAGAGCAAGATTACACAGAGAAGGGCGGCAGCTTGCGCTCGATGCTGTGGTTGCCCAGACGCACATAGTCGGGCAGACCGTTCTTGAACGGCGGGTAGTCCTCACCCTGGATCAGCGGCGACAGGTAGGTACGGCAGGCGTCGGTGATATGGAAGCCGTCCTCGGTAATAAAGTCGCGCGGCATGAACTTCTCAACGTTGGCCACGTCCTTCAGCGGAGCCTCGATGATGTCCCACTGGTAGGGTGCATCCTGCAAACGGCGGATCGCTGGCATTACCGAGTTCTTGCCTTGCAGGGCGATGTTCACCGCTGCCTGGCCCAGTGCATAGGCCTGCTCGACATCGACTTTGGAGGCGATGTGGCGGGCGGCGCGCTGCAGGTAGTCAGCCACTGCCCAGTGGTATTTGTAGCCCAACGCATCCTTGACCAGCTTGGCTACGGTCGGTGCCACGCCGCCCAGCTGGGCATGGCCGAAGGCGTCAGTCAGGCCGGTTTCCGAGAGGAACTTGCCGTCGCTGTTCTTGATGCCCTCGGAGACGCCAATCACGCAGTAGCCGTAGGTCTTGACGCATTCATCGACCCGGGCGAGGAATTTGGCCTGGTCAAACTGCACCTCGGGGAACAGCAGGATGTGTGGCGGCTGGCCTTCACCTTCGCTGGCCAGGCCGCAGGCGGCAGTGATCCAGCCGGCGTGGCGGCCCATCACCTCAAGGATGAATACCTTGGTTGAGGTGGCGCCCATCGAGGCGACGTCGAAACCGGCCTCGCGGATCGAGGTGGCGACGTACTTGGCCACCGAGCCAAAGCCCGGGCAGCAGTCGGTGATCGGCAGGTCGTTGTCGACGGTCTTGGGAACATGGATGGCCTGGATCGGATAACCCATGGTTTCCGCCAGCTGCGAGACCTTCAGGCAGGTGTCGGCGGAGTCGCCGCCGCCGTTGTAGAAGAAGTAGCCGATATTGTGCGCTTTGAACACCTCGATCAGTCGCTCGTACTCGGCGCGGTTGGCTTCCAGGCTCTTCAGCTTGTAGCGGCAGGAGCCGAAGGCGCCGGACGGTGTGTGGCGCAGGGCAGCAATGTTCTCTGCCGATTCCAGGCTGGTGTCGATCAGGTCTTCGGTCAGCGCACCAATGATGCCGTTGCGGCCGGCAAATACCTTGCCGATACGATCCGGATGCTGGCGGGCAGTTTCGATGACGCCGGCGGCGGAAGCGTTGATCACGGCGGTGACACCACCGGACTGGGCATAAAAGGCATTCTTGACGGTCATGCGGACTCCACGGAAGGCAAATGGAACAGGCCCCGAAATCTGTCGGGGCCAACAATGGCGCGCATGATAGCCGAAAGCCGGACGCTTTGCATGGGCAGCGGACGGGCGTGCTAAGATCCCGGGTTTATAAAAGCTGCTGAAAGCTGGAAAGCTGGAGCGGCGGTTTTCGCCTGAACCCTAATCAGTGAACAGGAGTTCTTTCGTTGCATCTGCATATTCTCGGTATCTGCGGCACCTTTATGGGCTCGCTGGCGTTGCTGGCGCGGGAGCTCGGGCATCGGGTGACCGGCTCGGATGCCAATGTCTATCCGCCAATGAGTACCCAGCTGCAGGCGCAGGGGATCGAGTTGATGGAGGGCTATGACCCTGCTCACCTGCAACCGGCGCCGGATCTGGTGGTGATCGGCAATGCCCTGTCGCGCGGCAATCCGGCGGTGGAGTATGTGCTGGATCAGGGTTTGCCCTATGTCTCCGGGCCGCAGTGGCTGGCTGATCATGTGCTGCAGGGGCGCTGGGTGCTGGCGGTGGCTGGCACCCATGGCAAGACCACTACCTCCAGTCTGCTGGCGTGGATTCTTGAGCAGGCTGGCATGGCGCCGGGCTTTCTGATTGGCGGGGTGCCGCAGAACTTCGGGATTTCCGCACGGTTGGGCGAGACGCCTTTCTTTGTGGTTGAGGCCGACGAATACGACAGCGCCTTCTTCGACAAGCGTTCGAAGTTTGTGCATTACCGCCCACGCACCGCCATCCTGAACAATCTCGAGTTTGACCATGCGGATATCTTTCCTGATCTGGCCGCCATTGAGCGGCAGTTCCATCACCTTGTGCGGACGGTGCCGGGTTCCGGATTGATCATCCATCCGCAGGCCGATGTCGCCCTGCAGCGGGTGGTCAGCATGGGCTGCTGGACACCGCGGCAGACCACCGGGGAGGGCGGCGACTGGCAGGCGCGGCTGTTGTCCGCCGATGGGTCACGTTTCGAGGTATGGCTTGCTGGAGAACTGCAGGGCGTGGTCGAGTGGGCCCAGACCGGGGCGCACAGCGTGGCCAATGCGTTGGTGGCACTGGCTGCCGCCCGGCATGTTGGCGTTGCTCCGGCGCAGGGGATTGCTGCGCTGGGCAGCTTTGCCAGCGTCAAGCGGCGCATGGAGCTGCTCGGCGAGGTCAATGGTATTCGTCTGTATGACGATTTCGCTCACCATCCGACGGCGATTGCCACCACCCTGGCCGGTTTGCGCGCACAGATCGGTGATGCTCCGCTGTTGGCAGTGATCGAGCCGCGCTCGAATACCATGCGCCTTGGCAGTCACAAGGCAGCGCTGGCCGGCTGCGTGGCGGATGCCAGCGAGGTGGTCTGGTACCAGCCGGAGGGGCTCGACTGGTCGCTGCAGGACACCGTCGCCCAGAGTCCGGTGCCGGCGTCATTGCAGGGCAGTATTGATGCAGTTATCGATGCGGTGCTGGCCCGTGCCACCCCCGGGACCCGGGTGGTGATCATGAGCAATGGCGGGTTTGGCGGTATTCACGGCAAGTTGCTGCAGGCTCTGGAGGCACGTCATGCCTGAACGTCGGCGGGTTACCCTGGCCATCACCGGGGCCTCGGGTGCGCAGTACGGCATGCGCCTGCTGGAGTGCCTGCTGCGTGCCGATGTTGAGGTCAGCCTGATGATTTCCCAGGCGGCGCAGTTGGTCATGGCCACCGAAACCGACTGGCAACTGCCGCCCAAGCCGCAGGCGCTGCAGGCTTTTCTCGCGGAACATTTTGCCGTGCCCGAGGGTCAACTGCGGGTCTATGGCAAACAGGACTGGATGGCGCCGCCGGCCTCGGGCTCGGGCGCGCCGTCGGCCATGGTGGTGTGTCCCTGTTCCACCGGAACCCTGTCGGCGATTGCCTGTGGTGCCAGCAATAATCTGATTGAACGGGCCGCCGATGTGGCGCTGAAAGAGCGCCGGCAACTGATACTGGTGCCGCGTGAATCACCCTATTCGCAGATCCATCTGGAAAACATGCTCAAGCTGAGCCGCCTGGGTGCGCTGATACTGCCGGCCAGTCCGGGGTTCTACCACCAGCCGCGCAGCATCGCTGATCTGGTCGATTTCGTGGTGGCGCGTATCCTCGATCAGCTGGGTATTGAACAGCAATTGCTGGCTCGCTGGGGTGAGTGAGCCAGTCGCAATTTATGGAATATCAATGACTAAAACCTTACTTGCTTTTCTACTGGGGGCGCTGGTCGCGCCTGTGCTGGCCGACGACACGCCTGCCGATGGCAGCTTGCAGCGCGGCTGGCAGCATGCCCGTGATACCACCCTGCAGTTGTTTGGCCCGGAGCCGGCGCAAGACGGTTGGTACGTGCAGACCAGTGTCTGGACCAGCCATTACAGTCCCGAGCCGGACCACAACAACAATCAGGATCTGATCAGTGTCGAGCGGTGGCGCGATGACAGTTACCTGTGGGGTGCGGCCACCTTCCGGCATTCGTTCAGCGAGCGGGCCAACTATGTTTATGTTGGCAAGCGTTTCGGCTTTGGTGGCACTCCGTTCAATGCCAAATTGACTGGCGGTTTGTTGCAGGGCTATCGGGGGGAGTACCGGGACAAAATTCCGTTGAACCAGCTTGGCGTGGCGCCGGTGATCATTCCGTCGGTGGGTGTCAGTTACCAGCGGGTTGGGGCTGACCTGGTATTTCTTGGCGCAGCAGCACTGATGGTGAATGTCGGGGTCAGGCTGTAAGCCGTTCTGTTGATTCTGCTGGTACAGCCTCTGGCCTGTCGGCGTCTGCACGAAGACCCCGGAACAGAGTCTTCGCGTATTCAATGCAACGGATCAGACGAAATATAGGCTGAGGTTTTCAGCAATGAAGGCCGGTTTGTCGCTGCCTTCAATTTCCAGAGTGGAGCGTGCCTTGAGCAGCCACTGGCCGGGTTTCTTTTCGGTCACGTCAAGCACTGTTACTTGCAGGCGCACTCGCGAGCCAACACGTACCGGCTGGATAAAGCGCACGCTGTCGAGACCATAGTTGACTGCCATCTTCAGGCCCTGCGGCTTGACCAGCAGGCCGGCCGACAATACCGGCAGCAGTGACAGCGACAGGAAACCATGGGCAATGGTGCCGCCGAACGGGGTCAGCTTGGCTTTTTCTTCATCGATATGGATGAACTGGTGGTCGCCGGTGCATTCGGCAAACTGGTTGACGCGTTCCTGATCGATAGTCATCCAGTCGGAGTGGCCGAGGTCCTTGCCAATAAAGGACGATAGCTCGCTGGCGGGTACGGTTGCGCTCATGGGATTCTCCAGTGCGGTTGTTGTCGTTGTAGTGGGCCTGTCGCAAGTTGCTTCCCTGGCCCTTTGCAGTGTTTATACCTGCATCACAGGGTACTGGCCAGCATGTTTCCAAGTGTCTCGCTGCGGGTCAATGCGTTGGGCTGCTGTATTGCCGAGCTGAATGCTGGCGCATGCTCATCAGTGTTCAGCGTGGCAGCAGCAAACTGGCCAGAGGCACCAGCGGGATAAGTAGCAGCCCAAGGCGTCGGTAGGCATTGAGGGGCGGCAGCGGGGCGCTGCGTTGCAGCAACCAGCTGGCCAGCGCACACCCGGCGGCGGCATGCAGCAAGGGCAGTAGCAAAGCCCTTAGCGGGAAGTCGGCCGGCAATGCCAGCAGTTTTACCCAGACCGCCGCCGCAGGGACAAGCCAGAACAGTGCCAGTGCTTGCCAGTGCAACTGCAGGTCGCGGGTGGCATTGACCAGTGCGGCCAGCAGCCACGCCAGAATACTGCCGAGTAGCAGGGTGGAGGTGTCGTGTGCAGCAAGCCACAGGGTGGCGCTGCTCAGCAGGGCGGCCAGCAGCATCAGCAGCGCAGGGCGAGGTGACCTGCCAAGGGTTGGCAGCAGACCGGCCAGCAGCCACAGAGTGCCCATTGCGGCAGGTACTGGCCACGGCTGCATGCCGTTCAGCCAGTTGGCCAGTGTGTGGTCAAGTACCTGTTGTAATGGCAGGGTGAACTGCAGTGCGCCGGCGCTGGCCAGCAACAGGGCGGCGCTGGCCAGGGGGCTCCAGCGTTGCCGGCGGGCCAGCAACCAGAAACAACCGATGCCGATAGCCAGTAATTCGATCAGCAGTACGCCGGCGGCATTCCAGAAATGCTCGGGTACCGGCCAGTGCAGGGCGCTGCCGGTGGCATAACCGGGCAAAATATAAACGGGTGCCCAGAGCAGGGCCGAGAATAGATTGACCAGCAGGAAGCGCCAGAACGGCATGTCGAACATGCCGGCAACCAGGGGTATTACAGGCCGTACCGGGCCGACGAAACGCCCTATCAGAATGCTCAGCATGCCGTGCCTGCGGAAAAATACCTCGCCGCGGTCGACCCATTCCGGATAGCGACGCAGCGGCCAGATGCGTCGGATGTCCTGATGCAGCCAACGGCCCAGAGCAAAGCTCAGCAGGTCTCCACAGACGGCGCCGGCAAAGGCAAAGGCCAGAATTTCAATCAGCCCCATCTGTTGGCTGCCGGCCAGTGCCGCTGCAGCAAACAGCAGGACTACGCCGGGGACCAGCAGGCCGGCAATGGCGACGGATTCGAGCATGGCAATGGCAAAGATCACCGCACCTGTCCAGTGCCGGTGTTGCTCAAGCCATGCCAGCAGGGGGCCGCTCAGCAATTCTTCCATGCGTTATCCGGGAGATCGGGCAAAGGCCGATAGACTGCGTTGAACATGCCGGGATGATAGCAGGCTGCTGCGCTGTCAAGTGACCGGCCGGATCGCTATAATGGCGCCTTTTGCGTTAACGGCGGATGACCGGATGAGTGAGGCGCAGATTCACCAATACATGATCGGGCTCGGGCAGCAGGCGCGTAGCGCTTCGCGGGTTATTGCCCGGGCCAGTACGGCGCAGAAGAACCGTGCCTTGCTGGCCACGGCCGAGGCCCTGCAGGCGGCCAGTGAGCAGTTGCAGGTGGCCAATGCCCTGGATTTGCAGGCTGGTCGCGAGAACGGCCTGGACGAGGCGATGCTGGATCGCCTGGCACTGACCCCGGCACGTATCGAGACGATGCTCGAGGGGCTGCGCCAGGTGGCGGCGCTGGATGATCCGGTCGGCACCATCCGCGACATGAAATTCATGCCCTCGGGCATCCAGGTCGGGCGCATGCGCGTGCCGCTCGGGGTGATCGGCATCATTTACGAGTCGCGTCCGAATGTGACGGTCGAGGCTGCCAGTCTGTGCCTGAAATCAGGCAATGCCTGTATTCTGCGCGGTGGCTCCGAGTCGATCCACTCGAATCGGGCGATTGCCGCCTGCCTGCAGCAGGGGCTGGCCGCCGCCGGCCTGCCGGCCGAGGTGGTGCAGGTGGTGGAAACCACTGACCGGGCGGCGGTGGGCAGCCTGATTGCCATGCCGGAGTTTGTCGATGTGATAGTGCCGCGTGGCGGCAAGGGCCTGATCGAGCGTATCAGCCGGGATGCCCGGGTGCCGGTGATCAAGCATCTGGACGGCATTTGCCATGTCTATGTGGATGATCGTGCCGACCTGGACAAGGCCGAAGCCATCTGCGTGAACGCCAAGACCCATCGCTACGGCGTCTGCAATGCCATGGAAACCCTGCTGGTGCACCGTAGTGTCGCCGCCGCACTGCTGCCCCGACTGGCTGGCCGCTATGCCGAGAAGGGCGTCGAACTGCGTGGCTGCGAGACGACCCGGGCGATTCTGCCGCAGGCGCTTGTAGCCAGCGAAGAGGACTGGCACACCGAATATCTGGCGCCGATTCTGTCGGTGCGTGTGGTGGACGACATGGACGCCGCGATCGAGCACATCAACTGCTATAGCTCGCAGCATACCGATGCGATGGTCAGCGAGGATTACACGCGCGCCAGACGCTTCCTCGCCGAGGTGGATTCCAGTTCGGTGATGATCAATGCCTCGACCCGCTTTGCCGATGGTTTCGAGTATGGCTTGGGTGCCGAGATTGGCATCTCTACGGACAAGATTCATGCCCGTGGTCCGGTTGGTCTGGAAGGGCTGACCAGCGAGAAATATGTGGTGTTCGGTGACGGCCACGTGCGCCAGTGATGTGCCGGTGAAACAACGCATAGGGGTGCTTGGCGGCACCTTCGATCCCGTGCATTTCGGCCACCTGCGCAGCGCCATTGAGGTGCACGAGGCGCTGGCCCTCGACGAATTGCGGCTGCTGCCCAGTGCCCGTCCGCCGCATCGCGGCCAGCCTGGGTGCAGCGCCGAACAGCGCCTGCAGATGGTCCGGCTGGCGATTCAGGGTGCGTCAGGGTTGCAGGTGGACGACCGTGAGCTGCGGCGAGAGACGCCGTCCTGGACAGTGGATACCCTGCACTCGCTGCGTGAGGAACTGGGGCAGCAGCCAGCGATCTTTCTGGTGCTGGGCTGGGATGCTTTCTGCGGACTGCCCGGTTGGTCACGCTGGGAACAGTTGCTGGAACTGGCCAATCTGGTGGTGTTGCAGCGCCCGGATTGTGATCTGGACCTGCCGGAGGTGCTCAAGGATCTGTTGGCGGCGCGTACAACCGAAGCGGCGGTAGCCGACGCCAGTCATGGCCAGATCATCTGTCTGGCACAAACACCGCTGGCAATATCTGCCACGCGAATTCGCGAGTTGTTGGGCAGCGGGCGCAGTGTGCGCTATCTGTTGCCGGACGCGATACTCGACTATATCAATCAACATGGCCTCTATCGGCCGTGAATCACTCGGAAATCTTCATGGAAAATCAACAACTGCTGCAACTGGTCGAAAATGCCCTGGCTGAACTCAAGGCCAAGGATCTGGTGGTCATGGATGTGCGTGAGCAGACCAGTGTTACCGACTATATGGTGGTTGCCAGCGGCACCTCGAACCGTCAGGTGGTGGCACTCAGCAACAATCTGGTGGAAAAGGCCAAGGAAGCCGGTGTGCAGCCGCTGGGCGTGGAAGGCAAGGAAGGTGGCGAGTGGGTACTGGTCGATCTGGGCAGCGTGGTAGTACATATCATGCAGCCGGCCACCCGTGAGTTCTATGACCTGGAGCGACTGTGGCAGAGCGCCGAGTCGCGCCGTGCGCAGCTGCAGCAGCCGCAGGACTGAGGTCGGGTGAAACTGCGCCTGATCAGCGTGGCGTCACGCATGCCGCGCTGGGTCGAGGAAGGCTATCAGGAGTATGCCCGGCGCATGCCGCCGGAGCTACCACTGGAGTTGCTGGAAATTCCGTTGAATACCCGCGGCAAGAATGCCGATGTGTCCCGGCTGATTCGCCGCGAGGGCGAACAGATGCTGGCTGCGGTGCAGCCGGGGGAACGAATCGTTACCCTCGAGGTCAATGGTCGTGCCTGGTCAACCGAGCAACTCGCTGAGCAACTGGAGCGTTGGCGGCTTGAGGCCCGCACCGTCAACCTGATGGTGGGCGGTCCTGAAGGATTGCCCGAGGAAGTCTGCGCGCGCAGCGAGCAGCGCTGGTCGCTCAGCCCGTTGACCTTGCCGCATCCGTTGGTACGCATCCTGTTGGCCGAGCAGCTCTACCGGGCCTGGACCATTCTTAATCGCCATCCTTACCATAAGTGATACATGCCCGCTCCGCTGCATATTCGTGACCATACCAACGACAGCCGCATTATCCAGCGACGCCTGTTGCTGGCTGCGTTTTGCATGTTGATGTTGATCAGTGGTTTGCTGGCGCGCATGTATTTTCTGCAGGTAGTGCAACACGAATATCACTCGACCCTGTCAGAAAACAACCGCCGCCATGTGCAGCCGGTGCCACCACCACGTGGGCGTATCCACGACCGTAACGGTGAAGTGCTGGCCGAGAACCGTCCGAGCTTCAGTCTGACGATTACCCGCGAACGGGTGCCCGACATGCAGGCCAATCTGCAGTTGCTGCGTCAGTTACTGGAACTGGATGATGAGGCGCTGGAGCGTTTCGAACGGCGTCTGAAACAGCCGCGACGGCCGTTCGAGGCGGTGCCGGTGATGGCCGAGTTGAGCGAGGAGCAGATTGCCCGAATAGCGGTCAACCAGTTCCGTTTGCCGGGTGTCGAGGTGCAGGCCAGTTTTGTACGCTGGTACCCGCATGCCGAGCACTTTGCCCACGCTGTCGGTTATGTCGGGCGGATCAACGAACAGGACCTGCGGCGTATCGATACCGTGGCCTATGCGGGCACCCACTACATCGGCAAGACCGGCGTGGAGCGTCACTACGAGGACTGGCTGCACGGTACGGTCGGCTATGAAGAGGTCGAGACCAATGCCCGGGGTCGGGTACTGCGGGTGCTCAAACGCACTGATCCGGTAGCCGGACGTGATCTTACCCTGCACCTGGATGTGCGCCTGCAGGCTGCCGCCGAGCGGGCGCTGGGTGGGCGACGGGGTGCAGTAGTTGCCATAGAGCCGGCGACAGGGGGCGTATTGGCCTTTGTCAGTCAGCCAGGCTTTGATCCCAATCTGTTCGTCACCGGGATCAGCTTTGCCGACTATGCCGAATTGCGTGACTCGCTGGATCAGCCGCTGTTTAACCGGGTGCTGCGCGGATTATATCCGCCGGGCTCAACCATCAAGCAGATGGTCGCACTGGCCGGCCTGGATAGCGGCGCAGTAACCCGCAGCAGCCGGGTATTCGACCCCGGTTTCTATCAGTTACCCAACCATAGTCACAAATACCGCAACTGGAACCGGACCGGCGACGGTTGGGTGGATATGCGGCTGGCTATTGTGCGTTCCAATGACACCTACTTCTACGATCTGGCACACAAGCTGGGCATCGACCGATTGCATGACTATATGACCCGCTTCGGTATCGGCACCCGGGTGTCCCTGGACATGTTCGAGGAGTCGGCTGGATTGATGCCGTCGCGGGAATGGAAACGCATCAACCGTCGTCAGCCCTGGTACCCCGGTGAAACCCTTATTGCCGGTATCGGACAGGGCTACATGCTGGCAACGCCGTTGCAACTGGCGCAGTCAACCGCGCTGATTGCCAATCGCGGCGTCTGGAAACGACCGCGGCTGCTCAAGGAAGCTGACGGGCTGGAGCCGGACGAAAGCGGTACCCCGGAGAATATTGTGCTGAAGAACCCCGCCGATTGGGAGTTCATTATCGACGCCATGGCGGATGTCATGCATGGCGAGCGTGGCACGGCCCGTGCTGCGGCCCAGGGCGCAGCCTACCGGATTGCCGGCAAGACAGGTACAGCCCAGGTGGTAGGGATTGCCCAGGGGGCCAAATACGATTCGGCCGCCTTGCAGGAGCGTCACCGCGACCATGCCTTGTTTGTCGGCTTTGCCCCGGCAGATGATCCGAAAATTGCCGTGGCAGTGATGGTGGAGAATGGCGAGTCCGGTGGACGGGTGGCAGCGCCGGTGGCGCGAGAGGTGTTTGATGCCTGGTTGCTGGAGCCGGAAGAAGACGAGCCGGAACTCTACTGGGAGATACAGCCATGAACCTGTTGAGCCGTATCACGGCGGGCAGCACTGACCCGCTGCGTCGTCGCATGCCCCTGTGGCAGCGTATCCATGTGGATCCCTGGTTGCTGCTGCTGGTGTTGCTGCTGGCGGTGGTCGCCGGAGTGGTGTTGTATTCTGCCAGCAGCAAGGATATGGGCATGCTGTACCGGCAGTCCGCGGCCTGGGCCGTAGGCCTGGCCGCGATGCTGGTGATTGCCCAGTTCCAGCCGCGCTTCATGCAGCGCTGGACACCGCTGGCCTACCTGGGCGGGACCTTGCTGTTATTGGCGGTGCTGCTGGTTGGCACCGAAGCCAAGGGCGCCCAGCGCTGGCTGACCATTCCCGGGGTCATGCGTTTCCAGCCGTCAGAATTGATGAAGCTGGTAATGCCAATGGCGGTTGCCTGGTACCTGGGAAGTCGCAGCATGCCGCCGAGCTTCAAACATGTTTGCGGGACGCTGCTAATTCTCGCCCTGCCGGTGCTGCTGATTCTGAAGCAGCCTGATCTGGGCACCTCACTGCTGATCGCTGCGTCCGGTATTTTCGTCTTGCTGCTGGCAGGACTGCGTTGGCGTTACATTCTGGGCGCATTGGTGGCTTTGGTGCCGGCGGCCGTGGCTATGTGGATGTTTGTGCTGCACGGCTACCAGAAACAACGGGTGCTGACCTTTTTGAACCCTGAGAGTGATCCGCTGGGTGCCGGTTGGAACATCATCCAGTCGAAAGCAGCGATAGGCTCTGGCGGGGTCTATGGCAAGGGCTGGCTGCATGGCACCCAGTCCCACCTGGACTTCCTGCCAGAGGGGCATACCGACTTTATTATCGCGGTATTGGCCGAGGAGTTTGGTCTGATTGGCGTTGCGCTGCTGTTGATGGTCTATGTGCTGGTAATAGCCCGCGGCCTGTATATTACCCTGCAAGCCCAGGACAGCTTCGGAAAGTTGCTGGCCGGCAGCATTACCCTGACCTTCTTTGTATATGTTTTTGTCAACATAGGTATGGTCAGTGGCCTGTTACCGGTGGTCGGGGTACCCTTGCCACTGATCAGCTATGGCGGCACATCACTGGTAACCCTGTTGTGCGGGTTCGGTATCCTGATGTCCGTGCATACCCACCGCAAATGGATGAGTCCGACTGTCTGAGGCAGCGGCGAGGAGCAGTTCGATTGAAAACCGGCGCATGGCATGGATGGTGGATGGGCGCGCTGCTGTGCAGCCCCTTGGCCCTGGCACAGAACTACACGGATGAGCACCCTGAGGTGCAGCCCTTTGTGCAGGAAATGCAACAGGAGCACGGGTTCAGTCAGGAGTACGTGCGCTCGCTATTGGCCAATGCCGAGCGTCGCCAACCCATTCTGGATGCCATTTCGCGTCCGGCTGAGCGTGTGCGCCCCTGGCATGAGTACCGCGCTATCTTTATTACCGACCAGCGCATCCGAGAGGGGCTGGCGTTCTGGGACGCGCACACCGAGACCCTGGCGCGTGCCGAAGCCGAGTACGGTGTCGAGGCTGAGGTGATTCTGGCGATTCTCGGTGTGGAGACTTTCTACGGCCGTATCAAGGGTAGTCACCGGGTGATTGATGCGCTGACCACCCTGGGGTTTGACTATCCGCCAAGGGCCGAGTTCTTTCGTCGCCAGCTCAAGTCGTTTCTGGTGCTGACCCGCGAGCAGCAGATGGACCCGCTGGCGTTAACCGGCTCCTACGCCGGCGCCATGGGCTATCCGCAGTTCATTCCCAGCAGTTATCAGGCCTTTGCCGTGGATTTTGACGACGATGGCAAGGTCGATATCTGGAACAACCCGGCCGATGCCATCGGCAGCGTGGCCAATTATTTCCGCGAGCACAACTGGCAGCATGGCGCCACAGTGGCAGTCGCTGCCGAGGTGGCTGGCGAGCGCTTTGCCGAGGGTGTGACCGTGCCGGACGGACTGGAAGCCCGGCGTAGCCTCGGCGAGCTGCGAGCCTTGGGCTGGCAGCCTCAGGTCGAGCTGGCGGACTCGCAGGAGGTCATGGCCTTTGAGTTCGATGCAGGCGACGGGATGCAATACTGGCTGGGACTGGATAACCTGTACGTGATAACCCGATACAACCGCAGCGTGATGTACGCGATGGTGGTGCATCAACTGGCGGAGCTGCTCAAAGAGGCGCGACAGTGATCAATCGGCAATCCCTGCAACTATTGATGGTGGTGCTGGCGGCTGCCAGCCTGCTGCTGAGTGGATGCTCTTCGAAAGCACCGAAGCAGGGAGTCGGCAGTCTTCCGCCTGCCGGTATGCAGACTCGCCCTGACCGCGATGGCCCTCCGTTGCACCAGATTGATGTGTCAAAAATTCCGGATGCCGTGCCCACTCCGCATAACGGTCCCTACAAGGCCAGCCCCTATCAAGTGTTCGGTGTGCGTTATGTGCCGATGCAGGATGGTCGCAATTATCGCGAGACAGGTCTGGCGTCCTGGTATGGCACCAAGTTCCACGGCCAGCTCACGGCCAATGGCGAAGCCTATGATTTGTACGGCATGACAGCCGCACACAAGACACTGCCATTGCCGAGCTATGTGCGTGTGACCAATCTGGATAACGGTCGGCAGATTATTGTGCGGGTCAACGACCGTGGCCCGTTCCATTCGAACCGGATTATCGATCTGTCCTATGCCGGCGCGAAAAAACTCGGCTTTGCCGAAAGCGGCACAGCCAGAGTCAGGGTTGAGGGTATTGATCCGGTGGCCTGGCAGCGCGAAAATCGCGGCGCGCCGACGCAGCGACAGGTCGCGCGTGCACCCGCACCCGCACCGGTAGCCGTGTCGTCTGGTCAGAACCTGTATCTACAGGCCGGCGCCTTCGCCTCGCCGCAGGCTGCCGAGCAGTTGCGCCAGCGCTTGCAGTCAATGGTTCAGGCCAGCGTGTTTGTGTCACCGACACAGGGCGACGCGCAAACGCTGCATCGCGTCCGCCTGGGGCCGATCAACAGCCAGGCCGAAGCAGAGCAGCTGATCGAAGCCCTGCGACTGGCTAACCTGGGAACACCGGTACTGGTAACCCGAAACTGAACACCCTGTGGCCGTATGCCGTGGCGTATGGTCTTCTGATGATCTTTGATAGCCAGAGAGTGACATGCTGAAATCCCTGTGCAAAACCGCTGTTGTGGGCTGTACCCTGATGCTGGCTTCGCTGTCCGTAGCGCAGACGCCCACACCTGTTCCGCAGCCGACGCCGGCGATGATCCAGCCGGCGGTGCCGGCGCCGCCGCAGATTGCCGCCAGCAGCTATATTCTGATGGATGCCAGCAGTGGCGCCGTGCTGGTCGAGCATAATGCCGACGAGCGTCTGCCGCCGGCCAGCCTGACCAAGATGATGACCAGCTATATCGGTAGCCTGGAGCTGATCGAGGGGCGCATCAATGAGCAGGATGGCGTACTGATCAGTGAAACGGCCTGGCGCAAGGGCGGCTCGAAGATGTTCGTCAAGGTCGGTGACCGGGTGCCCTTCATCGACCTGAAGCGCGGCATTATCATCCAGTCCGGCAACGATGCCAGCATCGCTTTGGCCGAGCATGTGGCCGGCAGCGAAGATGCCTTTGCCGACATGATGAACCGCCACGCCGAGCGGCTCGGTCTGCGCAATAGCCATTTCACCAATGCCACCGGCTGGCCGGATGACAATATGTACTCCAGCGCCCGCGACATGGCGATCCTGGCCCAGGCGATCATTCGCGATGATGTCGACTACTACCCGATCTACAAGGAAAAGGAATACACCTGGAACGGCATCACCCAGTCCAACCGCAACCGCATGCTGTGGCGCGACTCCAGCGTTGATGGCCTGAAAACCGGCCACACCGAAGCGGCCGGCTATTGTCTGGTGGCTTCCGCCGAGCGTGAGGGGATGCGTCTTATCTCGGTAGTGATGGGCGCCAGCAGTGATGCCGTGCGCACCGCAGAAACCCAGAAGCTGCTGACCTGGGGTTTTCGTTTCCATGAAACCCGGCGTTTCTACCAGCCTGGTCAGGTATTGTCCTCGGCGCGGGTATGGGGAGGCGAGAGCATGCAGGTTGATGTAGGGCTTGCCGATGGCCTGATCCTGACCCTGCAGCGCGGCCAGTTTGACAACCTGGAAGCGACAATCGAGCTGGACAAGGCGCTGAAGGCCCCGATTGCAGCAGGTGCCAGGCTGGGCACAGTCGAAGTGCGTAATGGCAACCAGGTATTGCACAGTGCACCGGTCGTGGCGCTGAACGAGGTGCCGGCGGCTGGTTTCTTTGGTCGGCTGTGGGACAGCATCCGGCTGTTCTTCCATAACCTGTTCAACTGAGGTCCAGGCATGGCTATACAGACCCCCGAAGCGCCGAAGATCGAGTTTCCCTGCCAGTACCCTATCAAGGTGATTGGCTCGGCTGGCGAGGGCTTTACCGAACTGGTGGTGTCGATTGTCGAGCGACATGCGCCCGGTTTTGATGCGACCTGTATCGATGTGCGTGACAGCAGCAACGGCCGGTTTCTGTCGCTGCGGATGGAGATACATGCCACTGGCGCCGAGCAGTTGCAGGCGCTGCATGCAGAACTCAAGGCCACTGGCCGCGTGCATATGGTGCTCTGATGCCGGCCCTTGACGTGCGTCGTCTTGGCCTGGTGGATTATCTGCCGACTCTGGAGGCGATGCGCACCTACACCGCCGAGCGCGATGCCGAGACACCAGACCAGATCTGGCTGTTGCAGCATCCGCCGGTATTTACCCAAGGGCAGGCTGGCAAGGCGGAGCATCTGCTGGCACCGGGTGATATTCCTGTGGTGCAGGTGGAGCGCGGTGGGCAGGTGACCTACCACGGTCCGGGCCAGCTGGTCGGCTATGTGTTGCTGGATCTGCGCCGGCTGGGGATTGGCGTGCGCGAGCTGGTCACGGCACTCGAACAGGCGCTGGTAGAACTGTTGGACAGCTACGGGGTCAAGGCGGCGGCGCGGGCCGATGCGCCCGGTGTGTATGTCGGCAATGCCAAGATTGCCTCGCTAGGATTGCGCGTGCGCCGGGGGTGCTCGTTTCACGGCCTGGCGCTGAACGTGGATATGGACCTGTCACCCTTCAGCCGTATCAATCCCTGTGGCTACAGCGGACTGCAGATGACCCGTCTGTGTGACCAGACAGCGCAACCGGTTGACATGCAAGAGGTCAGCCGGCGTCTGGAGCAGGCCCTGCGCCGCCAGCTTGGTTATCCGTTGTCCTGATCCAGGGCGTGCAGTGGAATAAGCTTCGGCTGCACTTCCACGACTTGCCCGGGCACTACGGCCGGAGCAGCCAGTCCCAGGTTGTTTTTTTCGAATACCCGGTCGGCCCGGTAGCTGGAGCGCACCAGCGGTCCGGCAGCCACCTCCATAAAGCCCATCTGCAGGCCAATGTCACGCAACCGGTTGAATTCCTCGGGGCTGACCCAGCGTTGCACCGGCAGGTGGTTGCGGGTCGGTTGCAGGTACTGGCCGAGGGTCACAATGTCCACCCCAATCGCACGCAGGTCGCGGAAGGTCTGCAGTACCTCATCATCAGTTTCCCCGAGTCCGAGCATCAGGCTGGTCTTGGTCAATACCTCGGGGCGATGGCGCTTGGCATGCGCCAGTACCTGCAGGGTCTTGCCGTAGCCGGCCCGCGGATCACGCACCTCATGGGTCAGGCGCTCGACGGTTTCGACATTCTGCGCAAATACCTCAAGCCCTGAATCCACCACCTGTTCAACCGCCGCCGGATCAGCATCAAAGTCCGGCGTCAGCGCCTCCACCACTACCTGCGGGGTGTTCTGCTTTATGGCACGGATGCAGGCTGCATAGTGGGCGGCACCACCATCATCCAGATCGTCACGGTCGACCGAGGTCAGTACCACATAGCGTAGCCCCATCAGTTCCACCGAACGGGCCGTATTTTGCGGTTCCTCAAGGTCCAGCCAGCCATTCGGATTGCCGGTATCCACCGCACAGAAACGGCAGGCGCGGGTGCATACCGAGCCCATCAGCATGATGGTGGCCGTGCCGCTGGACCAGCATTCGCCCATGTTCGGGCAGTGTGATTCAGCACAGACAGTACTCAGCCGATGCTCTGCCACATTGCGCTTTACAGCCTCGAAGCGCTCACCGCCTGCGGCCTTGACCCGTAGCCACCTGGGCTTGGGTTCGAAGGTCTTGGGCGCCTCGCTGCCGGCGCGGCGCTTTTGTCCGTCCTTGATCGCGGTAATGCCTTCGGCTGTGCGGAATTTCTCGCCGCTGGCGGGTTTGCGCGGAGTATCGGACATGGTTGCAGGGCTCCTCGGCAATACGCGGCGGGCGCCGCGGGGCTGGCGCGCCGGATTCTAGCACAGCAGCGGTCCCGGTCAGAGTCCGCGCAGTTGTTCGAGCAGGGTGGCCGACGGATAGCCGTCAGCCGGTTTGCCCAGGTGTTGTTGCAGATCGCGAACGGCGTGTCGGGTATTCGCACCTATGATGCCGTCGATGCCACCGGGGTCAAAGCCTGCCTGATGCAGGCGTTCCTGCAGCTCTACCCGCTCGGAGCGTGACAGTGGTCGCTCGTTCATTGGCCAGCTGGCATGGATCTGGCCACCGCCCTGGAGGCGTTCGCTGAGCAGGCCGATGGCCAGTGCATAGCTGGTGGAATTGTTGTAGCGCAGGATGCTGCGGAAGTTGCCGAATACCAGAAACGCCGGTCCCTGATGGCCGGCGGGCAGTAACAGGCTGGCTTCAAGCTCGCCATCGCCGGGCATGGACATATTGCTGGCGCTGCGAACGCCCAGTGTCTGCCACTGATTCAAGGGAAGCCGGATCGACATGTCAGCACGCGAATAATCAAAGCTGTCTGGCAGTCGCACTTCGATGCCCCACGGCTGACTGCTGCGCCAGTTGTTGGCAGTCAGGTAATTGGCTGCCGAGGCCAGGGCATCAGCGGATGACTGCCAGATATCCCGTCGGCCATCGCCGTCAAAATCCACCGCATGGGAGTTGTAGGTGGTCGGGATGAACTGCGTCTGGCCCATGGCGCCGGCCCAGGAGCCAAGCATGCGCTCGGGGCTGATATCACCGCGTTGCAAGATGTCGAGTGCCGCCAGCAATTGGCTGCGGGCAAACTCGGGGCGCCGGCCCTGATGGCCCAGCGTGGCCAATGAGCGGACTACCGAATGGTTGCCCATATGGCTGCCGAAATTGCTTTCCAGCCCCCAGATGGCAACCAGAATATGCCGGTCCACCCCGTAGCGCTGCTCAATTGCCCCGAGTGTCTGTGCATGGTTGCCGAGCAGCTGGCGACCGCGATTTACCCGGTGCGCTGACAGCGCTCCGTCCAGGTACTCCCACACCGGGCGGGTAAACTCCGGCTGACTGCGGTCGGCGCGCAGCACCACCGGGTCAGGTTCCAGGCCGCCGGTCACGCGATCGAACAGTGCGGCATCAATGCCTGCTGCCAGGGCATCGCCACGCAAGGCAGACAACCAGTCCTGCATGCTCTGTTCCACGGGGATTACTGCAACAGCCTGAGTCGGCTGACTGGCAGGTGTCTGAATGACGGCTGGTTGTGCCGCCGGCTGGGCACTGGCCAGAGCCTGTGTCGATTGGCCGGCGCAGCCGGTCAGCAGCAGAGTGGCAGCCAGCAGCCACAGGGGGCGGCCACGCAACAGGGCAGGGGAATGGGGCTGGTGGATCGGCATGAGTGACCTGGCAAAAATCAGTGAAATGAGCAACTTGGACTCTAGCATGCCGGCGAAGTTTGCCGAAGGGGAAAGCAAAGATGTTGCTGTGCTAGACTTCGCGCCCTTTCGAACTGGCTCCCGGATTGCAGCAATGACCTTTTCCCAGAAACTCCGTTTCGAATGGTTTTCCAACATACGCGGCGACCTGCTTGCCGGTCTGGTGGTGGCGCTGGCGCTGATTCCCGAGGCGATCGCTTTCTCAATCATCGCCGGTGTTGACCCTAAGGTTGGGCTATATGCCTCATTCTGTATAGCGGTGGTGATAGCCTTTACTGGCGGCCGTCCGGGCATGATCTCGGCAGCAACCGGCGCCATGGCGCTGTTGATGGTCACCCTGGTGCGTGAGCACGGTCTTGAATATCTGCTGGCTGCCACCGTGTTGTGCGGGGTGCTGCAGATTGCTGCCGGATACCTCAAACTGGGCTCTCTGATGCGTTTTGTGTCGCGCTCGGTGGTGACCGGATTTGTCAATGCGCTGGCAATTCTTATCTTTATGGCGCAGCTACCCGAGCTGACCGGTGTTACCTGGCATGTGTATGCGATGACCGCGGCTGGTCTGGGAATCATCTATCTGTTCCCCTATGTGCCGGTGGTCGGCAAGGCGATACCCTCGCCGCTGGTATGCATCCTCACACTTACCGCGGTGGCACTGCTGCTGGGGCTGGATATCCGCAGTGTTGCGGATATGGGCGAGCTGCCGGATACATTGCCGGTCTTTCTCTGGCCGGATGTGGCGCTGACTCTTGAAACACTGCTGATCATTCTGCCTTATTCGGCGGCACTGGCCGTGGTGGGTTTGCTGGAGTCGATGATGACCGCAACCATCGTTGATGATCTGACCGATACCTGCAGTGACAAAAATCGTGAATGCAAGGGGCAGGGCATTGCCAACATCGGTGCCGGCTTGATGGGCGGCATGGCCGGCTGTGCGATGATCGGGCAATCGGTGATCAACGTGAAGTCGGGCGGGCGCACCCGGTTGTCCTGCTTGACGGCCGGCGTGGTGCTATTGCTGATGGTGGTATTTCTCAGTGACTGGGTTGGCCTGATCCCCATGGCTGCACTGGTGGCCGTGATGATCATGGTGTCAATCGGCACCTTCAGTTGGGATTCGTTGCGTAACCTCAAGCAACATCCGCTATCGACCAATATCGTGATGCTCGCCACCGTGGTGGTAACGGTAGGCACGCATAATCTGGCCTATGGTGTATTTGTCGGCGTACTGCTGGCAGCGATGTTCTTTGCCAACAAGATGGCGCACTACCTGCATATCGGCAGCGAACTGGATGCCGGTGGTCGTCAGCGCAGCTATCGAGTGGTTGGTCAGGTGTTCTTCAGCTCCGCTGACAAGTTCGTGGCCGCCTTTGATTTCAAGGAAGCCCTTGATAAGGTGGTTATCGATCTTGGGCGCGCGCACTTCTGGGATATCACCGCTGTGGCGGCGCTCGACAAGGTGGTTATCAAGTTCCGTCGGGAAGGTACAGCGGTGGAGATTCTTGGCATGAATCAGGCCAGCGCCACCATCGTTGACCGTTTTGGCGTACACGACAAGCCGCAAGCCATTGACCAGCTGATGGGGCACTGACGATGAACACTGGGACAAGCACGGGTACACCGGGAGTCATTGCCTGTATTGACGCCTCGCGCTCCGCCTTGGCGGTCTGTGATTATGCGGCCTGGTGCGCCCAGCGCCTGCAGTCGGTTCTGACCCTGCTGCATGTGCTGGATCATTCCAGCTTTCCGGTACCGGGCGACCTCTCTGGCAATATCGGCCTGGGCAGTCGCGAGTTACTGTTGCAGGAGCTTGCCGAACTGGACGAGAAGCGCGCACGGCTGATGCGCGAGCAGGGGCGGCATCTGCTTGATGTGGCCGCTGAGCGAGTGCGCGCACAAGGCATTGTCGAGCCGTTGCAGCGCCAGCGTCACGGAGATCTGGTCGAATCGCTTCAGGAGTTGGAGAGCGAAATGCGGCTGCTGGTCATGGGTCGCCAGGGCGAGGAGGGTGACTCGCTCGGGCAACACGTTGGCAGCCATCTGGAAAGTGTGGTCCGTACCCTGCACCGACCGATTCTGGTGACTACCGGCGAGTTTAGTGTCCCTCGCCGTCTGATGCTGGCTTTCGATAACGGTCCGAGCACGCGCAAGGGTGTTGAAATGCTGGCCGTAAGCCCTCTTTTCAAGGGATTGCCGGTGCACCTGTTGCAGGTAGGGGCTGATACCGGTGATGCTCGCGCAGCCCTGGACGAGGCTGCTGAACGCCTTCGCCGCGCCGGCCATGACGTGCACAGCGAGATCCGCGCCGGAGAGGTGGAGGCCACATTGCTTGGCTATGAACAAGAGCATGATATCGACCTGATTGTCATGGGCGCCTACGGTCATTCACGCATTCGCCAGTTCTTCGTCGGTAGCACCACCACCAACCTATTGGCCCGTACACGCAAGCCGCTGCTGCTACTGCGATAGTTGTACTCCCTGAGCGCTTGCCATCTGCAACCCGGTGAGCGCTTGCCGCACACTCGATCAAATCCGCCGATCAGCGTAATCCTGTTCAAATGCCTGCAGCCGTGGTAAAACCGTTCTAAACGGATGCAGCCGCTTGATAAGAAAAGGAAAACCATGACCAAGTCGGAGCTGATCGAACGCATTGTCGACAAACAGGCGCAGTTGACATATCGGGATGTTGAACTGGCCATAAAAACCGTGCTGGAGCACATGACACAAGTGCTTGCCAGCGGCGAGCGGATTGAGATCCGCGGGTTTGGCAGTTTTTCCCTGCACTACCGGGCACCACGCATAGGGCGCAACCCACGTACCGGTGACTCTGTCCAGCTTGATGGCAAATACGTCCCGCATTTCAAACCCGGCAAGGAGCTCAGAGACCGCGTCAACGAGTCGCTGACCGACTGATCCGGTATCAGTCAAGCGTGGCGCTGGGCTATACTCGCAGACCGGACAACTGCTGGGAGTAGGGCATGCACTGGCTCAAGCGCGCACTCTTGATCATCATTCTGCTGCTGGTGGCGCTGGCCACTCTGGACTTTGTCCTGGAAAACCAGCAGCGTGTCCAGATCGGCTTTCTTGACATGCAGTCCCCCGAATTACCTCTGGCCCTCCTGAGCATACTGGTGTTCATCACCGGTAGTGCCTTAGGTCTGTTTGCCGGCTGGCTGGTCAGTGCCCGCCTGCGGTTACGTCTGCTTCGGCAGGGGCAGGAGCTCAGCCGGTATCGCAAGGAAGTCGACAAACTGCGTACAGAACCGATAAAGGACTGACAGGTAATGCAGGACCTGTGGTTCGCCGGTTTGTTTGTGCTGGCTCTGGCGATCGGATGGTTTCTCGGGCGTCGTCAGGCCGTCCGCATAGGTGTTATGCCGGGGCCGCACGGCAGTGCACTGGACCGTCAGTACTTCATCGGACTCAACCATCTTCTCGACGAGCAACCTGACGAAGCCCTGGAAGCCTTTGTTCGTGCGCTTGAAATAAATCCCGAGACCGTGGAGACGCATATCGCCATTGGCAAGCTGTTTCGCCAGCGTGGCGATGTGCAGCGAGCCATTCGCATCCACCAGAATTTGCTTGCAAGACCGGCGCTGCCGACAACACAGTCAGACAGGGTGCAGCTTGAGCTGGCCCGGAATTACCTTGCCGTTGGGCTTGACCCGCGCGCAGGGCAGTTACTGGACCAGTTGATTGCAGGATCAAGTGTAAAGGCCGAGGCCCTGGCCGACAGGGTCAGACTCAGCGAGCGTGAGCGCGACTGGCAACAGGCAGTCGAGTACGGCACCTTGCTCTACCGGGAGCGGCCTCAGTTTGCTGTAACGCTGTCACACTATTATTGCGAACTGGCCGAGAAGCTCTTGCGTGCCGGTTCGGTCAGATCGGCGCGCAGCCGGTTGCGCATGGCCATGAAGAAAGACCCGCGCTCGTTGCGTGCCATGTTGATGCTGGCAGAGCTGGAACACGAGCAAGGCAGGCCGGCACAAGCCAGGCGATGGTTGCTGCGTCTGGCCTGTGAAGATATGGCCCTGATACCCCAGAGTCTGCCGCTGATCCATCGAATGGCGGCAGTCGGCCAGCTCGACGTGCTAGAATACCTCGATAAAATTCATCGAACTCAAGCGCCTTCAACAGATACGCTACTGCTGCAGGCCGAGACCGTGCGCCAGCGTGATGGCTCTCTCGCGGCAGAGCAGCTCATGCTGCGACAACTTCAGCGGATACCATCCTTGCAAGGGTTGTTGTATCTGGTCGATTTGCGTCTGGAACGCCAGAAAGGCAATGGCCCGGAACAGTTGCTGGAGCTTCGCCAAATTATCCGTAGCCTGTATGCCGTGCGGATGAATTACCGCTGTGATGGCTGCGGGTTTTCCGCAAAAGCCATGCACTGGCAATGTCCGGCCTGTCATGCATGGTCAACCATGCGCAGGCTGGATCAAGCCGAGCCCGCAGCAGCACAGACAGCCCATTGAAGGCCATGTTTTTTTCAAGGAACAGCTGATGACAACCACATCTCCGATCATAGTTGCACTGGATTATCCGCACGCTGCCGATGCACTGACGCTGGCGGATCAGTTGAATCCGCAGGACTGTCGGCTCAAGGTTGGTAAGGAGCTCTTTACCCGCAGTGGGCCGGTGGTGGTAGAACAGTTGCAGGCCAAGGGCTTCGAGGTATTCCTTGATCTCAAGTTCCACGATATTCCCAATACCACAGCCGCAGCTGTTCGTGTTGCAGCCGAACTGGGTGTCTGGATGGTCAATGTGCACGCTGGTGGCGGGCGGCGGATGATGGAGGCGTGCCGAGAAACCCTGGCCCGTTTTAACGGTAATCGGCCGTTACTGACAGCAGTGACCGTATTGACCAGTCTGGAACAGGAAGATCTGCAGGAAGTGGGTATTGATATCGAGCCCATGGTGCAGGTACAACGGCTGGCGCGACTGGCGGCTGAATCGGGCATGGATGGCGTGGTTTGCTCGGCGCGTGAAGCTCGGGCGCTGCGGGCCAGTCTGGGCGAGGAGTTCAAGCTGGTGACTCCGGGGATTCGCCCCGACGACAGTGCTGCCGATGATCAACGTCGTGTGGTCACTCCCGCCCAGGCATTGGAAAACGGCAGCTCGTATCTGGTGATCGGTCGCCCGATAACCCGCGCCGAGGCTCCTGCACAAGCCCTTGCGCAGATTCTTGCCAGCCTCTGACGGTAAACAGGGATCGCCGGGTTTAACTCGACTCAGGCGATCCCTGCTGCAGAACCCCTTTCAACTCATGGCTTGATGGCAATTTTCAGCACGCCATCCTTTTGCGCCGCAAACAACGCATAGGCCTCGACTATGTCGTCGAGCGCAAAGCTGTGCGTGACCATCGCGGTCAGGTCAACCCGACCAGAAGCCACCACCTCCATCAAGCGCCGCATACGTTCCTTGCCGCCAGGGCACAGGGTGGTCACTATATGGTGGTCACCAAGACCGGCTGCAATCGCATCCAGCGGCATGCTCAGCTTGCCGGAGTAGACGCCCAGACTGGACAGCGTGCCTCCCGGCCGCAAAACCCGCAGGCAGGACTCGAAGGTCTGCTGGGTGCCTAGTGCCTCGATGGCTACATCCACACCTTTGCCACCTGTCAGCTCCATAATGCGTGTCACCGGGTCGCAGTCACGGAAATTCAAGGTAATGTCCGCTCCCAGCCTGCGGGCTACCTCCAGACGCTCCGGTACGCCGTCCACCGCAATGATCCGTGTTGCTCCCATCAGTTTGGCGCCGGCAGTCGCGCAGAGTCCGATCGGCCCCTGGGCAAAAATAACCACGGTATCGCCAATGCGAATGTGCCCGCTCTCGGCACCGCCGAAACCGGTACTCATGATGTCGGGGCACATCAGTACCTGCTCATCGGTCAGGCCGTCGGGAACCAGCGTCAGGTTGGCCTGGGCATTCGGGATCAATACGTACTCGGCCTGACATCCGTCAATACTGTTGCCCAATTGCCAGCCGCCCATGGCCTTGCCGCCGCACTGGCTGGACACGCCATCAAGACAGGAGTGGCATTGGCCACAGGGCGTGATGGCGCCGGCAATCACCCGTTGCCCAACCTGGTAGCCGGTAACGGCAGAGCCGAGCTCGGCTATCACCCCGACCGGTTCGTGGCCAACGATAAGGCCAGGTGTGACCGGGTATTCGCCTTTGAGAATATGGACGTCAGTACCACAAATCGTGGTGGTGGTAACTTTGAGAAGGGCGTCGGTGGGGCCCGGCTTGGGTATCGGTCGTTGTTGTAACTCGATCTTGCCGGGTTCGACGAAAACGGCAGCTTTCATGGTGTTCATGCAACGACCTCCGCAACGCTATAGTGGAATCTCCACCATAGCTGTTGCGCAGGTAATGCGGGTTGATCTGTATCAAAGCCGGCAGATCACCGATGGGGTTCAGCCTATCTGGGACTGTTGGTAGTTTTCCAGACCAATACGATCGATCAGTTCCAGCTGGGTTTCAAGCCAGTCCTGATGTTCTTCCTCGTCTTCGAGAATTTCACGGCAGAGATCTCTGCTCACATAGTCACCGACGCTTTCGCAATGCGCGATGGCCTCACGCAGGGCAGGGATGGCTCCCTCTTCGAGTTTGAGGTCACACTCAAGAATTTCCCGGACATTTTCACCGATCATCAGACGGCCGAGATCCTGCAGGTTTGGGATGCCCTCAAGGAACAGAATGCGCTTGGTCAGCTTGTCGGCATGTTTCATTTCGCCGATTGATTCCTTGTATTCACGCTCGCCAAGCTTGTCCAAGCCCCAGTTTTGCAGCATGCGGGCATGCAGGAAATACTGGTTAATGGCAACCAGCTCATTGCCGAGCAGGATGTTCAGATGCTTGATGACCTTGGCGTCGCCTTTCATAACGGGAACCTCGCGCAGATGTACTGGCCGACAAGTCTGGCCCTGTCGTGCAAGGCTGTCAAACAACCAAGTGCATGGCGCTTAATGGCTCAGGAAGCGGGTATCCTGTGGCTGATTCCCTGGCGTGCCAGCGGCAGTCGCTGCCGGATTGGGCAGGGGGGGCTGCACAGCCGGTCGGGCAGACTCAGGCTGCAACCCATTGTGCACCGCCGAAATGTTCGGAGTGGGCTGGACGGGAGTCTTTCAACAGGCTTTTGCACGTGCGGGCACATTTTCCGCATTGAGTGCCAACCTCAAGTGCATCACGCAGTTCACGCATGCTGTCAGCGCCATTATGGATGGCGGCGCGGATCTGGCTGTCGGTTACACCCTTGCACAGACATACGTACATGATGGCAACTCCCGGAAGGCTCTTGAATCAAAGACTAAAGATAATGAGATTGATTGTCAATAACAAATAAATGCAGCAGATCCCTGCCTTGCCGTCGACTGTTTTGCAGGGGAACAGGGGGTGGGATGATCCGTTTCAGGCGTATTGCGCCCGGTAGCGGAGCCTGAAGAGGGGATGGATGTGATGTTGGTCACAGCGTGGTGCTTTGCGCTTTTGAAGGATCGGCTGGGTGTGGCTAAATGTTGCAACTCAGTGAATTGCCTCAGGACTGCCGCATGCCCCTACCTACACTATTCCGGACCCAGCGGGGGCATATCGCGATTGAGCTGGCCAGTGTTCTGGGGTTGCTGGTGCCTCCATTGGTCCTGATTCTGGTGTTGCTGGGCAATTACTTGCAGCACGCCTGGCAGGAGGAACTGCTGGTGCGGCATGCGGACCTTATTCTGGGCACAGGTTACAGCCAGCCTGAGGCGGACGATGGCGCCCTCTGGGACGGCCATGCTTTGCACGCAAGGCGGCAGCAATGATACGGATGCACATTTGAGCTGCATTTGGCTACACTGAAGCTGATGTGCACCGTCGCCCCGCGGTTGGTGGTTGCACTGTCCAGGGAGCGCTCCAGTCAACCGACCATTGAGCGGGTAGGAGACAACAGGAAAAGGACCCAATATAGATGACACAGAAGCCGGTACTGACCGAAGCCGTTATGTTCATGGCCGATCAGGGTGTTGCAAAGCAGATGCTTTATCCCGAGTTCGAGGCGCTGCTCGACGGCATGGTTTCGGCACCTGAATTTGCCGACGAGACGGTTGAAGCCGTGTTTCTGCAGATCAATCCACGGTTGCAGATTCGCGCAGCCGTTTTTTTTCTGATCGATATCAATCAGGACGGTCAGGTCAGCAAACTCTGGAACATGCCCTTGCGACAACTGGCCGAGAGAGCTGCGCGCGGACCTGATCTTGGTGGCGGTCCGATCCGTCTGGTGTGTCTGGGGTTTGCTCCGACCAAGGAGCACCGCCAGCATCTCTGGAAGCCGGCGCAGCGAGCCGGTAAACCCGATTTTGTCCTTATACGCGATGCCGTGCGCAGCAACAGCCTGGGTATTCTTGGCGAGGATGAAGAGGCCGCTCGCCTGCTTTCCTCCGAGCGCTTGCATCTTGCGGCCGTCGAGTCGCTGTACGGCGACACCTCGATGCCGCAGACGCCAGGTGAGCTGCAGGCCGAGATAGAGCATCTGCGTGACGAGCGGCAGTTGCATGTGCAACAGATCGAATCGCTCAAGAGTCAGCTGGATGAGCTGCATGAGCAGATCGACGGTTTTCGCAAGCAGAAAGCCGAAGAAATGCGTCTGATCAAAGAGCGTCATTCCGAGCATTTGCATATTGTTCAGGGCGAACTGATGGACGTAAAAAATCAGCTGCAGGAGCAGCAGCGCATCAACGGCACACTCAAGCGAGACCTGGCCCGCTTGCAAACCCGCACAACCGGCGATACCGACTGATTTGCAGCGGCGGCGCCGCTGCGGAATAATCAGTGCCACGACTGGCATCGCGCTGGCTGCTCTGATGTGGCGCCAGTGCCCGGATATAGAGACGTGGCATGGAGCAGTTTCGCAATATCGGCCTGATTGGCCGCCTTGGCAGCGGCCGGGTGGTCGATACCCTGAAAAGACTCAAGCGTTTTCTGCTCGACAGCGGGCACGGCGTGATCCTCGAGGATGCCGTGGCCGATCTGCTGCCAGGCCACAATTTACAGGTTTGCTCGCGCAAGATGATGGGCGAGATATGTGATCTGGTTATTGTCGTCGGTGGCGATGGCAGCCTGCTTGGCGCGGCACGGGCGTTGTGCCGCTACAATGTGCCGGTTCTGGGCGTGAACAGGGGCGGGCTGGGTTTCCTGACCGATATTTCGCCCGATGAGCTCGAGCAACGTGTCGGCGATGTTCTTGATGGGCGCTTCATGGTGGAAACCCGCTTCCTGCTGGATACCTTTGTGCGGCGGGGTGAGGAGCAACTGGGCAGCAGCGAAGCCCTCAATGATGTGGTGTTGCATCCCGGAAAATCGGCACGGATGATCGAGTTTGAACTCTTCATCGACGGCCAGTTTGTGTACAGCCAGAAGTCGGACGGACTTATCGTCGCTACGCCTACCGGCTCCACTGCCTATTCGCTGTCAGCCGGCGGACCAATCATGCATCCCAAGCTGGATGCCATAGTACTGGTGCCGATGTTCCCGCATACCCTGTCGAGCCGTCCGATTGTGGTCGATGGTAACAGCGAGCTGAAGATCATCATCTCCAAACAGAACGGTATCTACCCGCAGATCAGTTGCGACGGTCAGGTTCACATTACTTGCGCACCGGGCGACAGCATAACCATCCGCAAGAAGCCGCAAAAATTGCGACTGATACATCCTTTGGACCATAACTTCTATGCAACCTGCCGCAGCAAGCTTGGCTGGTCCAGCCGGTTGACGGAGTAGGCAAATGGACGTTGATCCGGACGTTCAGGGCTATGACATTATTGGCGATGTGCACGGTTGTGCGCATACCCTGGAGTGTCTGCTCGAGCGTCTTGGCTACCGCAAACGTCAGGGCGTCTGGCAGCACCCGTTACGCAAGGCGCTGTTCCTCGGTGATATTGTTGATCGCGGCCCGCGTATTCGCGAGGCGTTACACCTGGTGCGCGACATGGTTGAGGGCGGACAGGCGCTGTGCATCATGGGCAATCACGAGTACAACGCACTGGGATGGGAAACACCGGCACCAGCCGGAAGCAGCCGGCGTTTTGTGCGCGAGCACAGCGAGCGGCATCTGCGCCAGATTCGCGAAACCCTGGAGCAGTTCGCGGCCTACCCGGCTGAATGGCAGGAGTTTGTCGGCTGGTTCCACCAGTTGCCGCTGTATCTCGATCTTGGAGGCGTGCGTCTGGTGCATGCCTGCTGGGATGACCGTTTGATCCAGCCGTTTGCCGCGCAATACCCGGATGCCTGTATAGACCGGGAATTTCTGCAGGCTTCGGTGGAGTGTGACAGTTTTGCCCATCAGGTTTTTGACCGGTTGCTGCGCGGGACTGACATGCCATTGCCGCACGGCATGACCATGACGGGCAAGGACGGCTTTACCCGGGCATTTTTCCGCACCAAGTTTTGGGAAGAAAACCCGCATACCTATGGTGATATCGTATTCCAGCCGGATGCCTTGCCCGAGTATATAGCCGACCGGCCATTGAGCCCGCAGCAGAAGGCCGAACTGCTGATCTATGATCAGAGCCAGCCGCTACTTTTTGTCGGTCATTACTGGCAGCAGGGCAAACCCCATCCGATACGTCCCAATCTGGCCTGTCTTGATTACAGCGCAGTGAAGTACGGCAAACTGGTAGCCTATCGCTGGAACGGCGAACAGCATCTTCAGCGGGATAACTTTGTCTGGGTTGATGTGCCCCGACTGGACTGAGGCAAACATGTACCGAGCCCTGGAATGCCCTTTGACTGAGGATCTGGCACCCCTGTCGCGTTTTTTGCGGGCGCAGGGCACAGTCCACCGCATCAGCGAAGAGCGTGGCCTGCAAGTGGTCTGGACGCTGGATGAAGCAGATGCGCTGGTGGTTCGCCGGCTCCATGCTGACGGTGTGCCGGCGTTGTCGGCAGCTTTTGTCGAGCAACCGGCTCAGGCTGCACCCGGCTTGCTGTTCTGGCTTCGCCACGCCCCACTGACAATGTTTCTGGTTGCCCTGTGCCTGCTGGTCGCCGTCTTGACCGGTCTGGGTGATCGTATAGATGCACTTGTGTGGTTCACTGTTACCCCGCCAGTGGGGCCGCAGCATCTGCAGCTGGCACTCGACCTGCAACAGCCCTGGAGGCTGTTTACCCCGATACTGATCCATTTCAGTCTGCTGCATCTGGCATTCAATATGCTCTGGTTGTGGGAGCTTGGCAGGCGTGTGGAATTACGTTCCGGCGGGTTTTGGCTGCTTGGTCTGCTGGCGCTGTTTGCCCTTGTCTCCAATTTGGCGCAACTGTTGGTGAGCGGGAATCCCTGGTTTGGCGGTATGTCCGGCGTGCTCTACGGCCTCTTGGGTTACTGCTGGCTTTATCAGTGGTTGGCGCCCAACCATCACTTTGACCTGCCCAAGGGCGTGGTCGTACTGATGCTGGTCTGGTTGCTGCTGTGTCTCAGCGGGCTGGTTACACTGGCGGGTTTTGGTGCTATCGCCAACACAGCGCACGTCAGTGGGCTGCTGGCAGGTTGCGCTGCAGGCCTGGCTGCAGGCGCGCTGGCGCGCAACAGGTCGGAACAATGAAGCCTGTACGTCTGGTTCTGTTGTGCCTGCTGTGTTCTGTGCTCCCGGCATTTGCCGGTGAGGCTGCCAGTGATTTCGATTTCGCCGAAACCAACCCGCTGCTTGCGACTATCGCCGGAACGCCGCGCCATCAACAGCCGGACCTGCCGCGTGATGTCGATGTTCGGCAGCGCGACCTGCGCGTGCGGGTATTGCCCGAACGTGAATTGCCTGCAGCCCTCTCGGGCTTTCGGGATCTGGAGTTCCGGCTGGCCTGGCAGCGCGAGCCTGCGCCGCTGGTGTTTTTGCTGGCTGGCACCGGCTCCGGCTATGACAGTGCGCGGATGGATTTTCTGAAACGGGTGTTCTGGCAGGCGGGAATGCATGTGCTGGTACTTTCCTCACCGACCAATCATGACTTCCTTGCGGCAGCCTCGCGCAGTGCCTTGCCGGGTTTGCCGGCAGATGACGCCCGTGACCTGCACGCGGCGATGATGCTGGCTAGCGAGCGGGCGCAACAGGCTACCGGCATCCAGATCACTGGATATCATCTGGTCGGCTTCAGTCTGGGGGCATTGCATGCGGCCTTTGTTGCCGAACTGGATCACCGATTGCTCAAGCAATTCGATTTTCAGCGTGTTTTATTGTTGAACCCGCCGGTCAGCTTGCTTAACTCGGTTCGCCGGCTGGATGCGCTGGTGCAGGTTCAGATGGACGACAGCTCCGGAGCAGATGATTTCTACGAGCGCATGTTTGACAAGGTGGCCCGTTATTATGCCGAGCAGGGAGGCGGTGACCTTGAGACCGCACTCTATGGCAGCTTGCAGAACTCACTCAGCGATGCCGAGTTGGCGATGCTGATCGGCGCTGTTTTCCGGTTTGCTGCAGCCGACCTGGTATTTATGTCCGATCTGCTCAATGGCCGGGCCGAATATGCCCCTGGCGATCGCCGCCTGTGGGTCAGTACCTCCCTGACGCCCTATTTGCGCAAGGCGTTGTTCTGCGATTTTGGCTGCTATCTGAATACCCGGCTACGGCCCGCCTGGGAAACGCGACACGCCGGCGGAACGCTTGGGCAACTGGCGCATCAGGCAAGCCTGCAGGCGATAGCTGACTACCTCGGCAATGAACCCCGTATCGCCGTCATCGGTGCTGCTGACGACCTGATATTGACCCGCGAGGATTACGATTTTTTGCTGGAAATCTTCGGTGATCGAGCCGTCATCTACCCCCGTGGCGGGCATGGCGGACATTTGCAGCACAAGGCCGTGGTTGAAAGAGCACTGGACCTGCTGTCCGGAGGCAAGCCATGAAGGTAAAGCTGGGTCTGCTTATGATGTTTTTAAGCCTGCCCGCCCTGGCCGAGTATCGGGACGCGCTGGAAGGATTGCCGCTGGATGACTCCTGGAGTCAGTTGCGTTTCGAGCGCTCCAGCTTGCGGGCACTGGATGTGCATGATCCATTGGAGCCGCTGAACCGGCGTGTTTACCGTTTCAATAGCCAACTCGACCGGCATGTCATGGTTCCGATGGTGCGTGGTTACGAAACTGTTACACCGCGTTTTGTCCGTTCGGGAATCAGAAACCTGTTCGCGAATCTGGCCGACATACCGAATCTGGTAAACAGCCTGGCCCAGGGCAAATTCGAACAGGGCATGCGGACTACGGCACGCTTGCTATTTAACAGCACGCTCGGCGTTGCCGGGCTTGTTGATGTGGCAGAGCGGATGGGCTTGCCACAGGAAAGTGAGGATTTCGGACAGACCCTGGGGTATTACGGCGTGCCGCCCGGGCCCTATCTGGTGCTTCCGGTGCTGGGTCCATCCAATGTGCGAGATGCAGGAGGCTTGCTGGCAGACTGGCGGGTCGACAGGCGATTGGATTTGTTTGGCCAGCAGTCACTGTACAGACATCACCCGGAGACCTGGGCGTTATATGTGGTTGACCTGCGTTACAACACCCCGTTTCGCTATGGCGTGCTGGATAGCCCATTCGAGTATGACCAGATCCGCTATCTGTATCTCAAGCTGCGCCAACTGCAAATACAACAGTAGACGCAACCTGGGAAATATCAGGCATGCAGCAGGTTCTCTGCAGATTTGGCGTTGCGTCGTGCCTGCTCGATACGTGTCCAGATCTTTTCGTGGAAATGAAAAGCCACAGTGTTCAGAGCCGGTTCTACCAGCGCTACTGCGCCGCCAAGCAGCAGGCTACCGGTCATGGCATACACCACGGCGAAGGCAATGGCGAAATGCATGATGGCAAAAGTAATGGTCTTGGTCATGTTTCACCCCTAACTCGCAAATGGGAATTATTCCCGATGAGTTCAGCCTAGACGTCAGCCGGTAAAAGGCAAAACAGAAAATGTCAATTTAGTCGATTGCCCGGCTCTATTGACGCCGTGGCAGGAAAACGCCCATCAGAAGTCGAAATCGAAATCCGACAACTGCTTTTGCAGGCGGCGCTCTTCCAGGTAGTTATCGATCAGCCGGCGCTTGGTCAGGCTGCTCTTGGTGCTTGCTGCATTATCGGTATCCGGCGCATCGTCTTCTTCAATAAAGTCGTCGTCGTCCAGTTCAATATCGGCTTTGGCCTTGCTCATGACTCAGCTCCGCAATGAAGGTGCCATTTGCGCACCTTATAGCGGCAGATTGAGGATTGCGGAAATAGTTTTTTTTTATTGTTATACCCAGATTTACTCGAAACCTTTGAGATGTTTAGCCGCGCATCCTACGCATGAACGCTTTGGCGTCGTGCGCTAGTCAAGCGGCTGTCCGAGCTTGCGAGGATCGTCTTGATTCTCGATGTAGCGAAGCAGTGTTTCGATGTTGGCGCGCCCACCTACGCTGATTAGGGCATAGGCACTATTCCAGAAACATGGCTTCCAATAAAACGGTGCCAGGTGTGCGGCGTACTCCTTGCGCATGTGTCGCGCAGTAACGGACTTCAGATTCTTTACCAGGTCAGACAGCTTGACCGTTGGATTCGTCTCAAACAGCAGATGGACGTGATCAGCCTCACCGCCAAACTCCACCAACACACAGTCCCACTTGGCAAGCAGCCCGCGCATCAGTTCTTCCAGGCGCTCAAGCATGCCTGGTGTCAGACACTTATGGCGATACTTCATTGATAGCACCAAATGATAAAATAGCCTATAAGCACTGTGATTGCTGGTTCTAAGTCTTGCATATTCCATATACATGATTAACTATATGACCAATGGGAACGGCTATGATACGCACCGACAAATGGCCTCTGCAAGCCACTGCACATCAGCACCACCTGATGCGCATGACCCTGGCGGAATACCGGGCATACTGTCGTGCCCTGTCAATTGTCGTGCTTAACAACTGGCCAGCGCTCAGCAAGGCGCCCAGCTTTGCCGCTGCCGTTGAACGGCTGATTCACCCTACGGCGAAAAACCCGAAGCCGCGCCACAGCTACTTCGCCAGGCGCTTCTACAAATTCCCGTCCTACCTGCGGCGGGCGGCTATCGAGTTTGTCAAAGGCCAAGTGTCGAGCTACCTGACGCGCTATGACGCATGGCTGGACGGTGATCGGCGCCGCCCTGATGCCAAACCACCGATCTTTACCCCAGTTTCGGGGTGCTACCCGGCGATGTACCGGGGCCAGCAGATCAAGTTCAACGACGACTTCTCTCAGGTCAGCCTGAAACTCTGGAATGGCCGCGAATGGCTTTGGCATGACATGCCGATTAAGTCGGTCCGGCATCGCCACCTGCTTGGCACAATTAAATCGCCGTCCCTGGTGGTGGCTCGCCGCTGCTACTTGTCCGTCCCTGTCGAAGTGAAGCCCGAACGCCTGCCAATGGCTGATCGGGTCTGCGCTGTGGACATTGGTATCAACGCGCTGGCCACGGCCAGTATCGTTTCATCTGGCGGCACTGTCGTAGCCCGGAGGTTTTTTCATCCGGCTGCGGACATAGACCGCCGCAATAAACGCGGCCTGCTGATACGCCGCAAAGCCCGCAAAACGGCCAAGCTCTCCAAGGGGTTTTGCGCTGGATTGCACCGCAAGGCGCGACACATCAATGAGCAGATTGCACAGCTCACCTCAAAGCATCTGGTGCAGTACGCATTGGCGCATGGGGCGGATGTGATCGTGCTGGAGAACCTGAAAGGCTGGAGAACCTGAAAGGCTGGAGGCCCAAGGCCGGCGCCAAGCGCTCGATGCTGCGCCAGCGCTTCCACGGCTGGCTACATCGGCGGCTGGCAACACTGATCGAGGCGAAGTTTGCCGAGACTGGTGGCCGAGTCGAGTATGTCTATGCGCGGGGCACTTCATCCTGGGCATTCGACGGCTCAGGGAAACTCAAGCGTGACGCCAAGCACTACGAGCTGGCCACCTTCAGCACAGGCAAGCAGTACAACTGCGACCTCAATGCCAGCTACAA
>NZ_FOUI01000005.1 GCF_900114825.1 Halopseudomonas yangmingensis
CGCCACCGGTTTTGACGCCGTCGCCGCCGAAGGTGGCAGTGCTGCGGTGGAAGCCGTGGGTGCCGCCCACGACGCTGGCGTCTCGGCCTTTGTTGGCGAAGAGCTGGCCAAGTCCGACCGTCCCGAGCTGGCCTCGGCGAAGATCGTCATCTCCGGTGGCCGTGGCATGCAGAACGGCGACAACTTCGAGATGCTGTACAAGGTCGCCGACAAGCTGGGCGCTGCCGTGGGTGCCTCGCGCGCTGCGGTCGACGCCGGCTTCGTGCCGAACGACATGCAGGTCGGTCAGACCGGCAAGATCGTTGCCCCGCAGCTGTACGTGGCGGTCGGCATCAGCGGTGCCATCCAGCACCTGGCCGGCATGAAGGACTCCAAGGTGATCGTGGCGATCAACAAGGACGAGGAAGCACCGATTTTCTCGGTCGCCGACTATGGCCTGGTCGCTGACCTGTTCGACGCGGTTCCGGAGCTGGACGGCAAGCTGTAAGTCACAAGCTAAAAACCTCTAGCGGCAAGCTTATGGCCTGTAGCTGAAAAAACCCCGACTCTCACAAGTCGGGGTTTTTTACATATGACCGCAAATAACTTCCTGCTTGATGCTTGCCGCTAGAGGCTTGCAGCTTGCCCCCTCTCCGCTCGCGGTTTTTCGTCTATGCTGAGTTAACCTTTCCTTACTCAATGCCTTTTGCAATGTGTCTCACCATGAGTAGAATGCTATTCTGACGTGCGAAATCAAAGCGCCATTTGATTTCGCACTGCGAAACTATAATCACAATATAGGCAACTCCATGGCAATACGACTTCGTCATCTGGCTTCAGGTCTGGTGCTGGCACTGGGGGTCGCGGCTACCGCCGTTGCGGATAGCGCGCTGCCTCGCGTGATGGTGTGGACCGCCTACGGTACCGGTTCCGCCGGTTATGCCCAGGCCGCTGCCCTTGGCGGGCTACTGAAGCATCAGGAAGGCAGCAATATCCGTATTCTGCCCGGTCGCAATGACGTGTCACGGATGATCCCGCTGAAAACCGGTCGCGCTGATTACTGCCTGTGCGGTATCGCCAGCTATTTCGGTCAGGAAGGCATTTTCCTGTTCAACAAACCCGACTGGGGACCGCAACCAATCCGCATGGTGCTGGCCTCGCAGGGCACCCAGAGCTTCGGCCTGGCGGCCGCCGCAGACACCGGCCTGACCTCGCCCAGCGAGCTGCGTAACCGGCGCCTGGTGTTCATTCGCGGGGCCGACTCGATCAACATGATCACCACGGCGGTGCTGGCCTACGCTGGCCTGACCTGGCAGGACGTGCGTCGCGTCGATGCCGCCGGCACCAACGAGGCTATCGAGATGCTGATCAACGGGCATGCCGATGTGATGCCGATGTCCACCCGTACGCCGCTGATGGAACGTATTGCCGCCAGTCCGCGAGGTGTCAGCTGGCTGCACATGCCTAATAAAACCGATGAAGACAAGGCAGCCTGGGATCGCGCCCAACAGGTCATTCCCTACTACACAGCGCAAATCGAAACCCGTGGTGCTGGCGTGTCTCCCGAAAACCCCTGGCATGGCGGCGGCTATGCCCTGCCGATTCTGGTGACCAATGCCGATCGCAGTGCTGACGAGATCTATGCCCTGACCCGCTTTGTCGACCAGAACTACGAGCATTTCAAGGACCTGGCCCCGGGCGCCGACGGTTACGCGCTGGACCGGCAGGTGTACGACTGGGTAATGCCCTATCACGAAGGCGCCGTGCGTTACTTCCGCGAAGCGGGCGTCTGGTCCGATGCATACGAAGCCCATAACCAGGATCTGCTGCGCCGTCAGGAAGTGCTGATGAGCGCCTGGCAGGAGCAACTGGCCGGCGATCATGCAGACAACTTCCAGGCCAGCTGGATGAAACGCAGAGCCCAGGCACTGACCGCCGCCGGCTTCGACCCCGGTTTCCGCCGCTGAGGCCATCCCGTCAGGGGGTATGACTGCCCAGACATACCCGGAACCCGTATTACGAGACCCTATCCATGTCAGAAGAACAACAGGAAGCACTACGCAATCCGCTCACCGGCGTACTGCTGCGCATTGTCGCGGTGCTGACGGCAGCACTGGCGATCTATCACATCTTCAACTTCGGTGCGCTGACCGGCTATACCATGCTGACTGGCGAATATATTTACGGCCTGCTGGCGATGATGCTGCCCATGGTATTTATCGCCATTCCTGCCGGTCGCGGCAGGAGAGTCAACCCGGTGCCCTGGTATGACTGGATGATGGCACTGGCCAGCGCCGGCTGCTGCCTGTTCTTTATCAGCAACCAGTCAGTTTCAGTGGATGAGGGCTGGGAGTACGCCGCTCCAGAGCATGTGGTCTGGTTCAGTCTGGCGCTGTGGCTGATCGCCCTGGAGGCCACGCGCCGCTGCGGCGGCTGGCCGATCTTCGTGGTGGTGTTCCTCGCCTCGATCTTCCCGATCTTCGCCGGCCGGCTACCAGACAGTTTCGCCGGCATCTCCACTCCGATCGATCTGGTCGCCATCTATCACACCAACAGTGATGAAAGCCTGCTCGGCATTCCCTCGCAGGCATTCGCCAATCTGGTGATCGGCTTTCTGCTGTTCGGCATCGCCCTGCAGCGCACCGGCGGCGGCAAGTTCTTTATCGACCTGGCCTTTGCCCTGCTCGGCAAGGTGCGCGGTGGTCCGGCCAAGGTGTCGATCTTCTCCAGCGGCCTGATGGGCTCGATGTCCGGCAGCGTGGTGACCAACGTGCTGACCACCGGCCCGCTGTCGATCCCGGCGATGCGCAAGGTCGGCTTCTCCAGGCCCTATGCCGCCGGGGTGGAAACCTGCGCCTCCACCGGCGGGGTACTGATGCCGCCGGTGATGGGCGCCACCGCCTTCGTCATGGCGACCTTTCTCGATATTCCCTACGGCGAAATCGCCCTGGCGGCGGCGATTCCCTCGGCACTGTATTTCTTCGGCCTGTTCGTACAAATTGACTTCTACTCGGCACGCAACAAACTCAAGGGGCTGCCGGCCATTGATCTGCCTCGGGTCAAGGACACCCTGAAGGAAGGCTGGCACTACATCTTCGTATTCGCCTTCCTGATCTGGATGCTGCTGTTTATGAAGCAGGAGGCGATTGCACCCTTCTATGCCACCGCCCTGCTGCTGGTGATCAACCAGTTGCGCAAACACAGCCGCTGGCGCTGGAAGGACTTCAAGGACTTTGCCGAATCCTGCGGCGCGCTGTTTGCCGAGCTGACCGGGTTGATGGCCGGGGTCGGCCTGATCATGGGTGCGCTGGCGGTATCCGGCATGTCCGGCACCATCGCCAACGACCTGCTGTTCATTGCCGGCGGCGACATGTTCGTGCTGCTGCTGATGGGCGCACTGACCAGCTTCATCCTCGGTATCGGCATGCCGGTAACCGCCGCCTACATCTTCCTCGCCATTGCCCTGGCACCGGCGCTGATCAACGGCGGCATGAACCCGATGGCGGTGCACATGTTCATCCTCTACTGGGGCATGCTCAGCTTTATCACGCCGCCGGTGGCGATCGGCGCCTTTGCCGCCGCCTCGGTGGCCGGCTCCAGTCCGATGAAAACCAGCTTCGTGTCGATGCAGATGGGCAGCATCATCTACTTCATTCCGTTCTTCTTCGTGCTGGAGCCGGCACTGGTGTTGCAGGGCAGCGGTGCCGAGATTGCCAAGGCGATCGCCTGTGCGGCAGCCGGCATCCTGCTGGTGGCCGGCGGATTGCAAGGCTACCTGCCGAAGCTCGGCGACCTGAGTGAACGCGGCTGGCTGCACTGGCCACTGCGACTGCTGTTCATCTTCGGCGGCATGCTGCTGGCGATGCCGCACAACCCGCTGATCAACATGAGTGAGCTGCAGCTGTTCGGTTTGTCCTTCGCGCTGATCGCTGCGGGCGTACTACTGACCCTGGCGCACCGCACACTCAGACCCGCCTGAATCTCACTGCGCCCCTGTATGGGGCGCATCACCCCGGGCCGACCAACCGCGCACCGTCCTGGTGCGTGGCTGGCCGTATCACCGCCTGCATCCCCCACAATTCGTTGCAATACAGCTGGCGCAGTTCTTGCGTTGCCAACCTCAGATTATCCGTAAGGCGAGGCAAGCAATGCACAGAATCCAGCAGACTATGGCACTCACCGACAGTGAACGCGGCTGGCTGCCGTGGACCGGCAACACCAGCAAGTGGCGGATGGGCTGGGCCTGCTGGCTGAACCGCGCCCGGCTTGGGCAATTGCAGGAAATCTTCGAAAGCATTGCCGACACCCGGGTACGCCTGCTGCAACAGTGGTGTGACAACCAGTGGAGCACCCTGCACAGTCTGGCCGAACAGTTGCAGGCCGACCTTGCACATATCGACGATACACTGCTGGCGCGCCTGCGCCAGCGCATGCCGGATGCCAGCGAACTGCTGTTGCTGGATACCACCGGACAACCGCTGTACTCCAGCGCCGGCGACCTGCCGCTGGGCCTGCCCGGCGCCGCTGTACAGCGTGGCCTGCGTCAGGCCTTCCTGCACGGCCCCTATGTGGACCCTCGCACCCTGGCACTGGGACCAAGCACCTCGAGCTTCCATGATGCGGTAACCCTGATGTTCTATTTGCCGCTGGAGAGCGGTGGCTGCCTCTGCGCGCGGGTTCCCAACGACGTGCTGGGCGACCTGATTCAGCGTGAGGCTGGACATGTCTACCCGGAATCCGGCGACAACTATATCTTCATGGTCGAGTCGCGCTTTGACCCGGCCATCGAGCCGGGCCGCGCACTGTCGCGCTCGCGCTTCGAGGACAGCACCTTCAGCCACGGCGACAACCTGAAGGACGGTATCGCCACGCGCTGGGGCAAGGTGCGGGTGCAGGCGCACACCGAACTGGAGCTGCGCTTCACCGACCCGGCCACCGGCCAGTTGCACCCCGGTGTGCGCGAAACCATCCGCCACGGCAGCAATCTGTATGTTGGCTATCCCGGTTACTCCGACTACCGGCACATTCCGGTGATCGGCAAGGGCGTGACCTTCAGCCTGCAGGGTTCGGCGGACCGCTGGGGCATGATGTGCGAGGCCGATCTGCAGGAGGTCTACCGCTACCGCTCGCTGAGTTACAACCTGATGCGCCAGTTCCTGCTGGTACTGACGCTGATCGCCGCAGGCCAGTTCGCGCTGGCCTACCTGCAGCCGGGCAATGGCTGGCAGCTGGTCGGCAGCCTGCTGTTGATGGGTGCTGGTGCACTGTGGTTCCAGCGAATGGCCACCCGCAAGCTGGCAAGGCGTCTGGGGCGCATGACCGAGATCATCCGCAGTATCGCCGAGGGCGGCGGCGACCTGCGCCAGCGGCTGGACAACAGCCGGCTGGTACCCGATGAAAGCGGTGAGCTGGGCCGCTGGGTCAACAGCTTTATCGACAACCTCGACAGCATAGTCGGTCGGGTCAAGCACACCAGCAGTCATGTGCTGGACAGCAGTTCGCAGATGCTGCAACGCAACCAGCTGATCAGCCAGAGCGTGGCAGACGTCAGTCGCGATATTCAGCGCATGCTGGAAATGATCGAACAGCAGCTGGCCAGCCTCGATGAAACCACCCGGACCGCCGGTCAGATGCGTGACAGCCTGGGCAACGTGATGGCGGTGGCACGCCGGCAACTGCAGGATGTCATCCTAGGCACGCAGAAGATTCGCGATACCGTGGCGCACTCCGCCAGCACCGTGCAGCTGCTGGACCAGCGCTCGGCGGAAATTGCCGGGATGGTCTCGCTGATCACCGACATCACCAGCCAGACCAACCTGCTGGCACTCAATGCGGCCATCGAGGCGGCCCGCGCCGGCGAGCACGGCCGCGGCTTTGCCGTGGTGGCCGATGAAGTACGCGCGCTGGCAGCGCGTACCGCCAAGGCGGCTGCCGATATCAGCCAGGGCATTGCCAGCATCAGTGACGCCACCCGCCAAGCGGTCGGCCAGATGCAGCGTGGTGTGGCGGAGGTGGACCAGCAGCTGCAGCAGACCGATAATGCCGCCGCCGAGAATGCCGCCCTGCAGCACAGCGTGGAGTCACTGTTTGCGCTGATTGCACGCATGGACAGCAACAGCAAGACCCACGGCCAGCAGGCCGCCCGCGTGGCACAGGCCACCGGTGCGATGGCCGCAGTGATGCAGACCCTGCAGGGCAGCTCGGTGCAGGTCCGCGAGACCGCCGAACAGCTGAGCCAGCTGTCCGACAGTTTCCGCGTCAGCAGCGATCGGCAAACCCGGTATACAGGCAGACCATGTCGCCCGGCTCAACCACCACAGCATCGGCCTGCATGATCTGCTGCAGACGGGCATGATCGACCAGCACCCGCTCCCGGCCACAGTGCCGTTCCAGGTCGATCAGCACGGCACGGCCGCTGACCGCCGTTTCCGCCATTTTCTCGATGCCCAGGCGCTCGGCACTGACGCCTTCCAGTGCATCGGCGTGCCCGGCCGGCCCGCGAATATCTTCGCCGGCGCGCCAGCCGTTGTAATACAGCGGCTCGGACACCCCATCGCCATCTGCATCGAACAGCCCGCCGACATGCGACAGCGCATCCCATTGAGTCGAATACTGGGTGTACAGCAGCACCGCATCGTCGCTGACCACGTCGGTGAACTGCGAATTGATGCGCTGCAGTTCGAAGTTGTAGTTAAGCTTGTCGCCACGCCCGGAGGTAAAGCGCCGTGGCGGATGACGCAGGCGGTTCAGTGCATTGCCGCCGGGGTAGTCGAGCGGCAGGCTGAGGCAGAAGCTGCGCCCCTCGCGCACCTCGGCCACGCCCTGCAGCACCTTGTCCGGGGTCAGCAGGTTGAGCCGGCCGAGTTCGTCATCGGGACCGAAGTCCCCCCAGTTGGAGCCTTGCGGTCTGTGCTTCCAACGCATCTGCTGTCCTCCGTCCTGTTTCCCCAAACATGCCACGGCTACAGGTAAATGGTCAGCACTATCAGTGTGACTGTTGGGAGATCATGACTGCCGGTCGGGCAGACCATGCAATTGGCAACGGAACTGGCTATCCTGTGCGCCCTTTTTTCTTGTCTTGCAAACAGGAACCCTCGCGATGTTGAAAACCCCGGAACTGCTGGCCCCGGCCGGCACCCTCAAGGCCATGCGCTTTGCCTTCGCCTATGGCGCCGATGCGGTCTACGCCGGCCAGCCACGCTATAGCCTGCGCGTGCGTGAAAACGACTTTCACAACCCCGACGTCATGGCCGAAGCGATTGCCGAGGCGCACGCACTGGGCAAGCATTTCTACCTGGCCAGCAACATCGCGGCGCACAACAACAAGGTGGCCACCTACCTGAAGGATCTCGAACCGGTGGTGGCAATGGCACCGGACGCGCTGATCATGTCCGACCCCGGTCTGATCATGCTGGTGCGCCAGCACTGGCCCGACCTGCCGGTGCACCTGTCGGTGCAGGCCAATGCGGTGAACTGGGCCACGGTAAAATTCTGGCAGGATCAGGGCATCGAGCGGGTCATCCTGTCGCGCGAACTGTCGCTGGAAGAGGTCACCGAGATCCGTGAAAAGTGCCCGGATGTCGGCCTTGAGGTATTTGTCCACGGCGCCCTGTGCATTGCCTATTCCGGTCGCTGCCTGCTGTCCGGCTATTTCAACCACCGTGACGCCAACCAGGGTGCCTGCACCAATGCCTGCCGCTGGAAGTACGATGTGCAGCCGGCCACCGAAACCCTCGAGGGCAACCTCGAACCTGTGGCACAACCGGTGCACATCCTGCACCAGAGCGACAAGCCGGATGAGCCGATGGCCATCGAAGAAGACGAACACGGCACCTACATCATGAACTCCAAGGATCTGCGTGCAGTACAGCATGTGGAAAATTTCGTGAAGATGGGTGTCGACTCGCTGAAAATCGAGGGCCGCACCAAAACCCACTTCTACGTCGCGCGAACCGTGCAGACCTACCGCAAGGCGATTGATGATGCGGTGGCTGGCCGCCCCTTCGACATGCGCCTGATGGATGATCTGGAAAGCCTGTCCAATCGTGGCTATACCGAAGGCTTCTATCGCCGCCACCCGCACGGCGCCTTCCAGACCTACGAGCACGGCAATTCGCGGATGACCCGTCACCAGTTTGTTGGCGAGGTCCTGGAAGACGACGGCAAGTGGCTGCGCATAGACGTGAAGAACCGCTTCGAGGTCGGCGACCAGCTGGAACTGATGAGCCCGCAAGGCAACCACAGCTTTGTCCTGTCGGAGCTGATTGACCGCCACGGCCAGCCCGGACAAGTCGCGCCCGGTACCGGTCATGTGGTCCGCATTCCGCGCCCGGAGGGCTTCAACGGCGACCCGCAGTTCAGCCTGCTACTGCGCTGGCTGCCGGAGCTGGCACAGGCGGCGGAGCCGGCCTGATCCGACCCGGGGTGCCGCCTGCACGCGTCGGCGGCACCTTCAATCTTGACCAACCAGACACACTGCATGAAAATGCCGGCGCCGCGAATCGCCGGTGCCAACGTGAGGCCGACATGGACCTTCCCAGTAGATGCCCGCTAGACCAGAACCCCCTGTTTGATGTGGATTCTGCCCGCACGCGCGACACCGGAACGTTCAGCCTCCATTGAGGTCAACTCCGAGGCGCCTGCAGGCTGCCCCAATGGAGTTGACCCATGACCTACAACCTTGTTGCCGACGCCCTGCGTGCCGCCATGGCGCGCCAGGACGGAGAAGCCATCTGCCGCCTGTTGAGCGAGTTGCGTCCGGCCGACCTGGCCGAATTCCTGCGCCAGGAACAGCCACGCGAAGCCCTGCAACTGTTCCAGCAACTGCATACTGCCCAACGCGCCGAAGTATTTGGCTATCTGCCGGCTGAAGCACAGCTGCAACTGGCCGAAGTGATGGACGACCATGCGCTCAGCCAACTGCTGACCCGCATGGACGCCGACGAGCGCGCCGATCTGTTCAAGCTCTTCGATGCCGAGCGGCAGGAGCGTATTCTGCGGGGCCTGGCTCACCATGAGCGGGAAGACCTGCGGCGCCTGTCCAGCTATGCCGAGGGCACCGCAGGCTCGGTAATGACCAGCGACTATGTGGTGGTGCCGGCCGACATGAGTGCCCGCGATGCGCTGGAGCACATCCGCCTGACCGCACCGGATGCCGAGACCATCTACCAGATCTATGTGCTGGATGCACAGCAGCGCATTATCGGCACCCTGTCGCTGCGCGAACTGATTCTTGGCCGGCCGCAGGCACCGATCAGCGAGCTGATGACCCGCGATGTGGTCTCGCTACAGGTACATGCCACCCAGGAAGAAGCAGCCCGGCTGATCTCTCGCTACGACCTGATGACGCTGCCGATCATCGACGAAGCCCAGCGCATGATAGGTATCATCACCTACGACGACGCCCTGGATGTGGTCGAGGAAGAAGCCACCGAGGACATCCACAAGGGTGCCACCATCGGCAAGCTGGAAGGCGGCCTGCGTGGTGCCAGCCTGTTTACCCTGTACCGCAAGCGTATCGGCTGGCTGGTACTGCTGGTGTTTGCCAATATTTTCTCCGGGGCAGGCATCGCCTATTTCGAGGACACCATTTCTGCCTATATCGCACTGGTGTTCTTCCTGCCGCTGCTGATCGACAGCGGTGGTAATGCCGGCTCCCAGGCCGCCACGTTGATGGTACGGGGTCTGGCCACCGGCGATGTGCGTTTTCGCGACTGGGGGCGGCTACTTGGCCGTGAACTGGGGGTGGCTTCCGCCCTGGGCCTGACCATGGCACTGGCCGTGTCAGGTTTGGGCTTTATCCGTGGTGGCGAACAGATCGCCCTGGTGGTGGCCCTGAGCATGGTACTGGTGGTGATGATAGGCAGCCTTATCGGCATGTGCCTGCCGTTCCTGCTGCAACGCCTGAAGCTGGATCCGGCAACCGCCTCGGCGCCGCTGGTCACCTCCATAGCTGACGCCAGCGGCGTACTGATCTACTTCGGTATAGCCACTGCAATCCTCGGTTTGCCCGACGTCTGAGCCAATGCCGGGACTCGCGCCCGGCGCGCCAACATGTTCTACTTGTGCCCTTTTTTGTGACAGGAAACGTTCTCTATGGATTGGCTGCAAGTCATCGTCCTGGCCATAGTGCAAGGCCTCACCGAATTCCTGCCCATCTCCAGCTCGGCACACCTGATTCTGGTGCCGGAGCTGACCGACTGGGAGGATCAGGGCCTGGCCTTCGATGTCGCGCTGCACCTGGGCAGTCTGGGCGCCGTGCTGATCTATTTCCGCCAGGACCTGCTGAACATGACGCGCAGCTGGTTTGGCTCGCTGGCGACCCGTCAGCTGGATGCGGATGCACGGCTGGCCTGGGCCGTCATCCTCGGCACCATACCGGTGGGCCTGGCTGGACTGGCCTTCAAGGGCACCATAGAAACCGTACTGCGCTCACCACTATGGATCGCCGCCGGCCTGATCGGTTTCGGACTGCTGCTCGGTTATGCCGACTGGAGGCACCGCGGCCAGCGCGAAGTCACCCAGATGAACTGGAAGGATGTGGCGCTGATCGGCATCGCCCAGGCCATCGCGCTGTTCCCCGGCACCTCACGCTCGGGCATCACCATGACTGCCGGCCTGCTGCTGGGCCTCAGCCGGGAAGCCTCGGCACGCTTTTCCTTTTTGCTGTCGATTCCGGTGATAGTGCTGGCTTGCGGCCTGGAGGCCAAGGGACTCATCCAGTCGGGCGCCAGTGTCGACTGGGGCTTTATGGCTGCCGGGGTGCTGCTGTCCGGCATCAGTGCCTATCTGTGCATTCATTACTTCCTGGCCTTTATCAAACGCATCGGCATGCAGCCCTTTGTGATCTACCGGATCGTGCTGGGTGTAATGCTGTTGTGGATTTTCATCTGACGGAGTTTTCATGGCCCCTGTTCGTCCCTATACCCTCTGGTTAGTATTGCCGTTGCTGCTGACCCTGCTGGTCGGCTGCTCGTCCCGCGACAGCGAAATACACCGGCTGGAGGGCGCCATTTTCGGCACGTTCTACCAGATCAGCCTGAATGCACGACTCGACGACCAGCGTCTGGATCAGCTCCAGCAAGGCGTGGAGGCCGAGCTGGAGCTGATCAACGCGAGCATGTCGACCTACCGTGAAGAGTCCGAACTGAGCCGGCTGAACCAGCAACCGGTTGGCGAGTGGATGGCTATCTCCGCCGAGCTGATGCAGGTACTCCAGGCCTCGCAGGACATATCTGCCGCCAGTGACGGTGCCTTTGATGTCACCGTCGGATCGCTGGTCAATCTATGGAGCTTTGGCCCCGAGGCACGTCCGCTCAAGGCGCCTGAAGATACCGAGTTGCAGCAGCGCCTGTCGGAAATCGGCTGGCAATCGCTGGAGCTGGATGTTGATGGCCTGCGCGCACGCCGTACCCGCAACAACTATGTCGACCTGTCGGCAATTGCCAAAGGCCATGCCGTAGACCGCGTGTCAGCCTTTCTGAAAAGCCAGGGACTTAACGATCATCTGGTGAATATCGGCGGCGACCTGATCGCCAGTGGCTGGCGTGACAACCAGCAGCAACCCTGGCGGATTGGCGTGGAGCTGCCGGACAGCAGCCAAAGCCAGGTAGCGCGGCATATCCTGTCGATCAGCAACCTGTCGGTAGCCACCTCAGGGGATTACCGCAACTACTTCGAAGCCGACGGGCAGCGTTACTCGCACACCATAGACCCACGCAACGGCCTGCCGGTACAGCACAACCTGGCTTCGACCACGGTACTGCATCCGTCCAACATGCTGGCCGACGGCTGGGCCACTGCACTGCTGGTGGTCGGTCCCGATATTGCCAAACAGCTAGCCGAACAGCATGGCCTGATGGTGTTGCTGTTGGCCCGCACTGCCGAGCAGGGCTGGGAAAGCTGGGCCTCACCGGCGCTGCTGGCAGAGTATGGCGAGGAACAGCTGAAGCCGCTGGAGTAACTGACAGGTAGTACAGTTCACCAAACAAAAAGGCCGCAGTGATAACTGCGGCCTTTTTGCATCACGCCAAACAACCCGTCAGAAACTCAGATCCAGCTTGGTCCACAGGGTGCGGCCCGGTTCGTTGAAGCGCACCGGGTCGGCGGGGAAACCCAGCCCGGCGTTACCGCTCATGTTCAGGTGCTCGCTGTAGGCGCGGTCGAACAGGTTGTCGACACCGGCACTCAGGCGCGCCTGCGGACTGACCTGCCAGGCGGCGTTAAGTGCCAGCGTGGCAAAGCCGCTGCTGTCTCCCAGGTCACGCCCGACCACGTTGCCGCGATTCTCGGCCACCCGGGTCTGGCGAGCCACGCCACGCAACAGCAGGCCTGCGCTCCAGTCCGCCTGTTGGTAGTTCAGACTGAAACGGGCCTCCAGCGGCGGCATCTGCGGCAGGGCCTGACCATCGCTGCGGTTCTTGCCCCAGGCCCAGGCCAGGCTGGACTCGGTGCTCCAGTTGCCATTCAGCCGGTAGTTACCACCCAGCTCGGCACCCATGATGCGCGCATCCACGTTCTCCACCGAGGTGAAGATGTGGCCGCTGGGCATGCGCTGGTAGTTGAACAGCAGGTAGTCATCAATGCGTCCGGCGTAGGCTGACAGCCAGCCCTTGAAGTCGCCCTGACGGTATTCCAGCCCGACATCCAGCTGGGTGGTGCGCTCCGGGTCGGCCGTTTCGAAGGCCTGTACCACGGCCCCCGGAGCCGGTCCGACACTGGGCGAGAACAGCTCCCAGTAATCCGGGAAGCGCTGGCTGTGGCCAATACCGGCATACCAGCTGACCGCCTCCAGGTCCTGCTCATAGCGCAGGAAGCCGCCCGGCAGGTTGCTGGCACGGGTCTTGTCCGCACTCGGATTGTCCCAGCTGATCATATTCGGATTGCTCAAGCGGGCACGCCGGTCAGTGGCACTGGCGCGGTCAACGCGCAGACCACTGATCCAGCGTTCACCCTGCCCCTGATCATGGGTCAGCTCGGCAAACAGTCCGTACTGGCGAAACTCGGCATCGGTCACTGCCGGGAAGACATTGTAGTCGGTATAGCCGGTCATCATGCTGAAACGTGAACTGCGCCGGCGATGCTCGTTGCGCTGGGCATCGGCACCCGCCTGCAGTTGCCAGTCGGACCAGCGCCAGTCACTCTGCAGCCGTGCCCCCAGCGTGCGCCGGTCAACATTGGTGGCCATCGGGTTGCGCATCATCATCATCGGCGAGCTGGTGTCCGGTGTGCGCAGGGTAAAGTTGTCCATCACATGGTCGGCATAGTTGTAGTACAGCTGGGCCTGAATGGCCTGCAGGGCGCCCATGTCCAGGTCACGCTTGAAGCGCAGGCCCAGACTCTCGCGCTTGAACATGCTGCCGTCCATGCCGCGTCCGGCATAGGCTGCCTCGGCATCACCGCCGCCGGCAGTCAGCTCCAGCAGGGTCTGGTCATCCGGTGTCCAGCCCAGCGCCACATCAGCATTCCACTTGCTCCAGCTGGAATGCACCCGGTCACCGTTGCCATCGCGGTAATCGTCCGAGCGGGTACGGTTGGCCCCCAGGCGCAAGTAACCCTGACGGTTGCCGGCGGCGCCATCCACCAGCAGGTCGCGGCGGGTGTTAGAGGCCGCGGTGGCACTGGCATTCAGCCGCGTACCGGGCTCTTCAAAGTTTTCCGGGCTACGCTCGAACAAAATCACCCCGGCCGAGGCACCCGGCCCCCAGAGCACGGTTTGCGGGCCTTTGATTACCTGCAGGCGATCGTAGGTCTCCGGTGCGATATAGGAGGACGGCGAGTCCATGCGTGACGGACAGGCACCGAGCATCTCACCGCCATTACCCAGCAGCTTCAGACGCGAGCCGAACATGCCACGCAGGACAGGATCATTGTTGGTGCCACCACCGCGAATGGCGGAAAAACCGGGGATGGTTTTCAGGTAGTCGCCAGCATCACTGGCCGGTATCGGCTGACGCGGCAGGCGCGGGTCGGTCTCGAAGCGCAGCGGCGAGCTTTGCTCGACCCCGGTAATCACACGGGGTGCCAGTTCCAGCGCCTGGGCGTTTTCGGCGGACTGTGCATGCTGCTGATGGCCGGCAGTCTGGGCTGCGGCATGCGCAGTCAGGCCGGCAAGCGCCACAGCCAACAGGCTGCGGGCAAGATTCGGTTGATTCATGTGGGGTACTTCCGTTGGTCAGATCGTACAAGCGGGTTCAGGGCACTGGCATGGCTCTGCGGCCATTGGTGCATAAGAGGGCGCCGGCAACGACCATCCGGGCAGGCAGAGAGGAGGAGAGCTGCGCGGATGGTCGTGTCGCCCGAGGCGATCAGACCAGAGCAGGGGGTGCGCGGGGATTCAGCGGCCGCCAGGGCGGCGCTGCCGGCAGAGCGAAGAGAAATTCAGACGGTTCGGGAGCCTCGGCAACCGGCGGGACCGGCGACAAGCGCCAACCACTCGAAGCGGCAACCACCGCGGTGCCGCTGGCACACAACGGACAACCCAGCGAAGCCGACAGGTTGTTGCCCATATCGACATTGTCGGCTGTCGCCAGCAACGGGTCGGCGCCACTCACCGCACAGTAGGGCATCACTCCATTCAGCAGCGCGCCACTGCCCTGTCCGTGCTGGAAGCAGCAGGCATAGACCTGGAAGATCAGCAGCCAGCCCAGCAAGGTCGCCAGGGTGGCTCTGTGGTCACGGCTGATAATGTTCATGCTGTCAGTGTAGGCGATCGCCCCTGGTTTTTTCTTGATCTGCGACAACTTGACACTCCGCGCCTACAATAGCATCAAGCCATCAAACTGACCCATGTCAATCATTCCCGTCATGCCCTGTGCTTCAATACGCTTGCATCAGCAGACTAACAACAACAGCGCAACCAGGACTGCGCGAACAATCCGCTTGCGCACAGGAGATTTGATCGAGCATGGGCACACTGCACCGGCTGGTCTGGCAAAAAATTAAAGAGCTGCTCCCTAATGAGCTGCAATCCAGCGAGCTGCGCTGGCTGCTCAGCCCCGGGCCGCACATGTCCCTGCTGACCCAGCGACGTGCCACCCTGATCGTCAATCGTGTGCGCCTGTTCGCTTTTTTGTTTGCAGTACTGACGCCTCTGTGGAGCGTTATCGATCTGGTGGTATTCCCTTTTCCGCTCTGGCTTAGCCTGGCCGGGCTACGACTTATGGTGTGTATTGCGTTTATCTGCGTACTGCTGTTCTACAAGCCCAGTGGTGACATGCCGGATGCCTACCGCTCGATAGCTATCCTGTTTGCCATACCCACCGTCTTCTACATCTGCTCGCACACCTTGCTGGGCAATTACCAGCTTGCCGAAATGTCTGCCGCCGTAGGCGCCGGGTATGCGTTCCTGCCTTTTGTACTAATGGCCGGGCTGGCTATCTTTCCATTGACCCTGGTGGAAAATCTGGTGATGGCCAGCGTGCTGTTACTGGCCCATGCCTTTGCCGGTTACCTGAGCTGGAGCACATTGAACTGGCCGTCGTTTGCCGGTGCCTTCTGGCTGCTGATGCTGATTGCCGGGGTCACAGCACTGGCCTGCACCAGCCAACTGGCCTTCCTGATTGCACTGGTACGCCAGGCGGTGCGAGACCCGCTGACCGGCGTGCTTTCACGTGGCAGCGGCGAGGAAATTCTCGCCCGCCAATGGGCGCATTCCTTGCGCCATGACAGCCCGTTGGCCTTGGCTTTTATCGACCTGGACCACTTCAAACAGATCAACGACGACTATGGTCACGAGACCGGTGATCAGGCGCTACGTCAGGCCGCTGCCCATCTTGGTAGCGCCCTGCGTGCATCCGACATGCTGATCCGCTGGGGAGGGGAAGAGTTCCTGCTGGTCATGCCGGACACCCCTGCCGGCGCCGCACAACAGGCACTGGCAAGGCTGCTGGCAGGCGGCTTGGGTACACGCCCGGACGGGGCGCCACTGACCGCCAGCATTGGTCTGGCGGAACGCCAGCGGGACACGGCAGACAGCGTGGAACGCTTGCTGGCAGAGGCCGACCACCGCATGTATCGCGCCAAACAGGCCGGGCGCAACCAGCTGTGCCTGACAACCTGACAGAGCGCGTCAGTCGGCTCGCAGCTCGCTCAGCCGGGCAGTCCACCACTCCACATAGTCTTGTGCCGGCAATGGTCGGCTGATCAGGTAGCCTTGAATCTGGTCGCAACCTGCGGCCACCAACCAGTCAAGCTGTGCCTGCTGCTCGACACCCTCGGCCAACACACACATGCCCAGCTTGTGTCCGAGATCGAGTATGCCCTGCACCAGTCCACTTTCGGCGCGCTCTACCGGCACCCCTTGCATGAAACTGCGGTCTATTTTCAGCTTGTGCAGTGCAAACCGCCGCAGATAGGCCAGCGATGAGTAGCCGGTGCCAAAATCATCCACACTGACCCGCACCCCCATATCGCACAGGGCTTTGAGGGTGTCCGTGGCACGTGCCACCTGTTGCACCAGCGCACCTTCGGTGATCTCCAGCTCCAGCGCGTGTGCCGGGAAACCGCTATGCGCCAGCGCCTCGCGCACCAGCGCAACCACATCATGGTGCATAAACTGGACAGGGGACAGGTTTACCGCCAGGGTTTCCAGCGGCAAGCCCTGGTCCAGCCAAAGCCGGCCCTGACGACAGGCCTGATGCAAGACCCAGGCGCCGATAGGCACAATCAGGCCACTGTCCTCGGCCAGCGGTATAAAGCGTACAGGAGAGACGTCGCCGTGCTCGGCACTGTGCCAGCGCAGTAACACCTCAGCACCCACCACACGCTGCGCCGGCAGCTCAACCAGCGGCTGGAAAACCAGCGATAGCTCTTCCTGGGCTATCGCCCGACGCAGCGAGCGCTCCAGCTCGAAGCGCTCGCGCGCGGCAGTGGTCAGGCACGGCAAATAGTGGCTGTAGCGATTACGGCCGCGGGACTTGGCCTGATACATGGCCGCATCGGCATTGCGTACCAGCTCCTGGGCATCAGCACCATCGGCAGGGTATAGGGCAATGCCGATACTGGCGCCGATAAACAGCTCCCGGCCATCTTCCAGCAAAAGAGGCTGCTCCATCTGCGCCAGCAGGTCCCGCGCTACCAGCGCCGCCTGGGCCGGCGACTGCAGCTGTTCCAGCACCATCAGGAACTCATCACCACCCAGACGCGCCAACGTGTCCTCGTCACGGCAGCGTCCAGCCAGGCGCGCGGCAACAGCCACCAGCACAGAGTCACCAAACAGGTGCCCATGGCTGTCATTAATGGTCTTGAAACGATCAAGATCGATAAAGAGTACCGCCAGACTGCCGCCACGGCGCCGTACCCTGTCCAGCGCATGCTCCAGCCTGAGATTGGCCAAGGTTCGGTTGGGCAACCCGGTAAGGCTGTCGTAATGGGCCATGCGCCGCAACTGGGCCTGATGCCCCGAAACGAACCGGATCAGCAACTGGGAGCCAAACAATACGCCAAGCATCAACACAAATACCGCTATGGCATACAGTGGTGCTCGCTCAGCAAAGACTTCGCCAAACCGCTTGGCCTGGACTGCAACCACCAGAACGCCCTGCTCATAGGTGCTGCGCACCCAGGCACCAAGCATCTTCGGCTCGCCATCGCCTGCAGATGGCAGCGGCACCCACCGGGGCTCATCGGTGACCCGCGACAGCAGCAGCAAAGCCATGGGGTCTGCATCGCCCGGCAGCAGCAATTGCGGACGCAACGGCCCCTTCAGGTGCGTGGAGATGCCATACCCGTCCCATAGTTCAAGCAGGTTGAGAGCCTGCTCCTGACGACTCTGGTTGACCGAATTCTGCTCCACAGCCATTGCCACCAGAACCAGAAGCAGGGTGCTGATGAAGGCCAGGCCGTTAACAGCCCAGAACTTGAAGTGAAGCGGCAGACGCCGGAGCAAAGGCATGCATCAACGACCATGATGTCAGAGTGCATCCATAGTAGAGACAATCGGGAATATCACATTGACCGTAATCAATAAAACACCTGGAATGGATCGCTCAGACAGATTACGACCAGCGCGTCACAGAAATCCCTGCATCAGTTCTAACTCGGCCGCCGGCACCGGCCGACTGTACAGATAACCTTGCCCCAGCCCGCAACCGAAGCCCTGCAACAATTGCTCCTGCTCGGCAGTTTCCACCCCCTCCGCCAGCACCTCCAACTGCAGGCTGTCACCCAGCGCGATAACCGCGCGGGCAATAGCGCTATCGTTGCTGTCGCCCGGCAGACCACGCACAAAATCCCTGTCGATTTTCAAACGGCTCACCGGCAATCGCTTCAGGCGCATCAACGAGGAATGGCCGGTTCCAAAGTCATCAATCGCCAGGCGCACACCCAGCGCACGTAAACTGTCCAGCACTTCGATACAGCGATCATCCTGCTGCATCAATTCGGTTTCGGTGATCTCCAGCTCGAGGAAGGTTGCCGGCAAACCCGTTTCCTTCAGCACCTGCTGCACAACAGGCACTACCTGGCCACGATCAAGCCAGCTGCCGGACATATTCACAGCCAAACTCGAAAGGGCGCAGCCGCTCGCACGCCACGTCTGGAACTGGCGACAGGCATGGCGCAGCACATATTCGTCAATCGCCGGCATCAAACCCGCCTGCTGAGCTACCGGCAGGAACCTGTCCGGTGCCATCAACCCGTGCTGCGGATGCTGCCAGCGTACCAAGGCCTCGACCCCGCTGAAAAAATCACCGCGCAAATCCCGCTGCAACTGGTAATACACCACCAGCTGTTCGCTGTGCAGGGCAACATGCAGGTCGCTTTCCAGCGCGATCATCTCGCGAGCTCGCTCGGTCAGTGCATGGGTATAAAAAGCATAGGTACCGCGCCCGTTGGCCTTGGCCACAGATACCGCGGTGTCAGCATTGCCAAGCAGTTCGATATCCCCTTCGCCGTCCTCCGGATAGACGCTGATCCCCAGGCTCGCGCCAAGATGGAGACGCTGGCCCGCGATCTCGAACGGCCGCTGGAAGGCATTCAGCAGCCGGCGGGCGACCGGTGTCAGATCCTCTGCCCGCTGTAAATCCTCAACCAGCATAACGAACTCGTCACCACCCAGACGAGCAAGGGTGTCCTGCTCGCGGCAGCGCTGATGCAGTCTGGTCGCCACCTCTTGCAGCAACTCGTCACCGATGGCATGACCGAAGCTTTCGTTGACGCCCTTGAAACGATCCAGGTCGATGAAGATCACTCCAAGATGCCCGTGCAAACGCCGGGCACGCTGAATCGCACTGTCCAGGCGCTCACGAAACAGCAGGCGATTGGGCAAACGGGTCAGCGGATCGTTATGCGCAAGGAAGTCTATCTCCTGCTGTGATCGCTTGAGTTGACCGATATCGGCAAATACCACCACATAGTGGCTGAGCTGGCCATGTGCATCCATCACCCGGCTGACCGTCTGCCATTGCGGATAGGCCTCACCATCCTTGCGTCTGTTCCAGGCCTCGCCCTGCCAGCTGCCATGGGTTTCCAGCTGCCGGCATATACTGGCAAGCAGTGCAGCATCCTGCCAGGTACTGTCAAACTGGCGCGGATGCTGCCCCAGCACCTCATCCTCGGTATAACCAGTGATACGACTGAATGCCGCATTGACGCTGACGATCTGTACCTTCGCATCAATGATCATCACGCCCTCGGTGGTACTGCCAAACACCACCGAGGCCTGACGCAAGCGCTCTTCATCCGCCACCTGATCCGTGACGTCACGGGCAGTGCCTATCATGCGCAGCGCACGGCCTTCGGCATTGCGTTGTGCCTGGCCACAGAGTTCGATCCACAAGTAGTGACCCTGGCGGTGACGCATCCGCACCCGGATGGCCAGTCGCTCACTCTGCCCACGCAAATGCTCGAGCAACTCGCTACGCAGCGGCTGCTGGTCTTCGGGATGCACGTGCGGCCAAAAATGCTGCTCAGCGCGCAGCGGCTCGGGACCGGTCAGGCCAAGAAGCACCCGACACCGCGGTGAATAATAGGCGCTGCCATTTTCCAGGTTCCAGTCCCATACACCGTCATTGGCACCGGTCAGAGCCAGCAACAGTCGCTCCTCGCTGAGACGCAACTGCCGTTCCTGCTCACGCCGGCTGCGCAAATGGCGCAGGCTGAGAAAGTACAACAGGCAGGCAGTCACCAGAACAAACAGCAGCCCCTTCCAGGTTTGCGCGCGCTGCTGGGTCAACTCATCCAGCCCAACCAACACCAGCGCACGGTCGCTGAACAGAATCCAGCCGCCCGCAACTGCGGCGTAGATCAGCGCTATATGCCAGGCACTGCGGTTGGAAGTCATGCTGATGGGCCGATCCAGAATCAGGTATGTATGTCTACTATAGCTGAAGGATCGTCAAACACATTCACTCAGGCTATCCTGTAGAGATAAACCATCAGGGTTACAGGGAATGCGCAACCTGCTGCTGCTCGGCGCCGTACTGCTGTTTTCAGGCACAGTCGGCGCCTCAACCATCTACAAATATACCGATGCCAACGGCGTGGTCACCTATACAGACCGCAAGGTGGCTGGTGCCAAGGTAATGGTGTTCCGTGATCGCATGGTCGAGAATACCGAACGCCATGTACGGGTCACCCGCGACCGCCACGCTGGTGGCGAGACACTGGTGGTTCACAACGATCTGTGGGCCCCGGTGGAGGTCGAACTGTCTATCACCAATCAGGGTAATACCACCGGCGTACCGGAAAAGCCGGTGCGCTGGATTCTGCCCGCACGCCAGCAGGTTCGACTGGTGACTCTCGGCAGCAGTGATGGCCAACCGCCCCGCTACACCCACACCCTGCGCCATGCACTGGGTGACCCTAGAGCCCGACCTGTTGTCAGCCGTTACCCACTGCCCTGGGTCGGCGGCCCCTTCCGCATAACCCAGGGCCCAGGTGGCCAGTACAGCCATACCGGACCACGCGGACGTTACGCTATCGACATTGCCATGCCCGAGGGCACACCGATCGTTGCGGCGCGTGGCGGCGTGGTGGTGAAAACCGAAAACAACCAGAACGGCCGCGGCAACAACCCCGCCGGCAATTTCGTACGCATCCTGCACGATGACGGCACCATGGGCGTCTACCTGCACCTGCAACAGGGCTCGGTTGCGGTACGCGAAGGACAACGGGTAAGCACTGGCAACCTGTTGGCGCGCAGCGGTAATACCGGCAACAGCACCGGCCCCCACCTGCACTTCGTAGTGCAGCAGAATACCGGGATGCAGACGGTATCCATTCCCTTCGAGTTCAGTCAGCCGGTAAACAGCATGCCCAACTTCGCCCTTGGCGGTGAGGGTCCCTGAGTTCACGGACGCCTGAATTCAGCCAACAAAAAACCCGCCGCAGCGGGTTTTTTGTCAGAAACCAGGACCTTATTTGATCTTAGCTTCCTTGTACATCACATGCTTGCGCACAACCGGATCAAATTTCTTGATCTCGATCTTGTCGGGGGTAGTGCGCTTGTTCTTGTCGGTAGTGTAGAAGTGACCAGTACCGGCAGAGGAAACCAGACGAATGAGCTCACGCATGATGGTTCTCCTTAGACCTTTTCGCCACGGGCGCGGATTTCAGTCAGCACGACATCAATGCCGCGCTTGTCGATGATGCGCATGCCCTTGGCACTGGTGCGCAGACGCACGAAACGCTTTTCGGATTCGACCCAGAAGCGATGATACTGCAGGTTAGGCAGAAAACGACGCTTGGTTCTGTTGTTCGCGTGGGAAACGTTGTTCCCGACGGCCGGCCCTTTGCCGGTTACCTGACATACTCGAGACATGTTAAACCCTCTCCAACCACGTGCCCAACCCGAACTGGTTGGAAGCCAAAAGAATTCGTTTGCCAGCCGGGGCAAAAGCCTGAAGACATGCCAAAAAACGGCAATGACAGGTACGGCCCCGAGAAGAGCGGAGCTTTATACCAAAATCACCGCCAAGCCGCAATTATTTTTGCAATTAGAGCAGTCCGCGCTCGGCAAAGGAAACCGGCTCGCCATCACCTATCACCAGATGATCCAGCACCCGGATATCAACCAGCGCCAGGGATTCACGCAGCCGCCGGGTCAGGTGCAAATCGGCCTGGCTCGGCTCGCTGACGCCGGACGGATGGTTGTGCGTCAGGATCAGCGCCGCTGCATTATGCGCCAGCGCCCGCTTGAGCACCTCGCGCGGATACACGCTGGCACTGTCGAGGGTGCCGCGAAACAGCTCCTCGAAGGCAATCACCCGGTGCTGGTTATCGAGAAACAGGCAGGCAAATACTTCATGCGGCAACGCGGCCAGACGGCTACGCAAGTAGCGCCGCACTGCCCCCGGCGAGGTCAGCGCATCACCGCGGCGCAGCTCCTCGAACAGATGGCGACGGCCCATTTCGATCACCGCCTGCAATTGTGCGTACTTGGCCGGTCCGAGACCGGCATGGCTGGCGAATTCAGCCAACTCTGCCTGCATCAGCTGACGCAGGCTGCCAAAGGCTGAAAGCAGGTCACGCGCCAGATCGACCGCACTGCGCCCGGGCAATCCGGTACGCAGAAAGATCGCCAGCAGTTCGGCGTCGGAGAGGCTGGCAGCACCCTGCTGCAGCAATTTTTCACGCGGCCGCTCGGCGGCCGGCCAGTCGGTAATAGGCATCATCAACTCCTTGATAGACAGCCACGTACTTCCTGTTCGTGGCATAGGGTGCGAAGCGCAGTATAGGCGGCTACCGGGAGTGGCGCCAGCGGTCAAGCGCTGTGCTATCGTACCGCTCATTTGTCCACTTTCTGCCTGCTCTACAGCAATGGCAGGCCGGCTCAGGAGTCTTGCATGCAGCGGTTGATCAACAAACGGATACTGCTTGGCGTGAGCGGAGGAATTGCTGCCTATAAGAGTGCCGAACTGGTCAGACGCCTGCGCGATGCCGGTGCCGAAGTTCGCGTGGTCATGACCCAGGCCGCCCGCGAATTCATTACACCGCTGACCATGCAGGCGCTATCCGGCCATCCGGTGCACGGCGACTTGCTCGACCCTGCGGCAGAAGCCGCCATGGGCCATATCGAGCTGGCGCGCTGGGCCGATCTGGTGCTGATAGCCCCGACCACTGCCGAACTGATGGCACGCCTGGCCCTGGGCCGCGGTGACAACCTGCTGACCACACTGGTACTGGCTACCGATGCACCTGTCGCCATTGCCCCGGCCATGAACCAGGCAATGTGGCGCGATCCTGCCACACAACATAACCTGCAACTGTTGCAGCAGCGTGGCTTCCATGTGTTCGGGCCGGCCGCCGGCGAGCAGGCCTGCGGCGATGTCGGGCCCGGACGCATGCTGGAGCCGAGCGAACTGGCGGCGCTCGCCGCCGACTGCTTTGAAAGCCGTCTGCTGGACGGGCTGCACCTGCTGATCACAGCCGGTCCCACACGCGAAGCAATCGATCCGGTGCGCTATATCTCCAACCACAGCTCGGGGAAAATGGGCTTTGCACTGGCCGAGGCAGCAGCTGAAGCCGGCGCCCGGGTTACCCTGGTCAGCGGTCCGGTCAATCTTCGCACCCCGGACCGGGTACAGCGCGTCGATGTAGTCAGCGCACTGGACATGCTGACCGCCTGTGAAGCGGCACTGCCCGCGGACATCCTGATCGCCTCGGCGGCAGTAGCCGACTACCGTCCGGCACATGTCAGCGACAGCAAGCTGAAGAAGACCGACGACAACCAGCAAGGCATGCGTCTGGAACTGGTACGCAATCCTGACATTCTGGCGACCCTGGCGATGCATCCCAACCGGCGACCAGGGCTGTGTGTCGGCTTTGCCGCAGAGACCCACGACCTGCTGCGCTATGCCAGCGACAAACTGCAACGCAAGAATCTCGACCTGATTATCGCCAACGATGTGAGCCAGCGTGATATCGGCTTCAACAGCGATGACAACCGCGTCACCCTGCTGAGCCGCCAGCAAGCACCTCAGCATCTGGAACTGGCCAGCAAGGCCAGCCTGGCCAGGCACATCATCCGCATCATAGGTGAACATATCGGCCGTACGGCCTGAGGACATTCCATGCACGCTCTGCAGGCAAAGATTCTTGATCCACGCCTTGGCCGCGACTGGCCACTACCCACCTATGCCACCAACGGCTCCGCCGGACTGGATCTGCGCGCCATGCTTGAGCAACCGCTTGTGCTGCAGCCCGGCCAGGCCGAACTGCTGCCCACGGGCATGGCCATCCATATTGCCGACCCGGGACTGGCAGCCATGATCCTGCCGCGCTCCGGCCTGGGCCACAAACACGGCATAGTACTGGGCAATCTGGTCGGACTGATTGATTCCGATTATCAGGGCCCGCTGATGGTATCCTGCTGGAATCGTGGCCAGCAGCCCTTTACCATCGAGCCTGGCGAACGTATCGCGCAACTGGTTCTGGTACCGGTGTTGCAAGCGCAACTGCAGATCGTTGACAGCTTCGACCAGAGTCAGCGCGGGGCAGGCGGTTTCGGGCACAGCGGCACGCATTGACAGCGCTCAGGGTGGCACGGAGGCAACAATGAAAATGAACAAGAAAACCAGCAACACACAGCAAACGACCGCAAGCACCGAGAAAAAAACTCGCACCAAAGCCAGCGCAGCCCAACCAGGCCTGCAGCTGCCGGTTGCGCTCGGCCTCGGCTGCCTGCTGCTGGCCTGCGCCGTGATCTGGTTCGGAATGCTGGAACAGAGCCAACAACGTGCCAGTCAGCAACTGGCCGCGAACTACGCACACCAGCAACTCGGCGCACTGGACAAGGCACTGCAGCAAATTGACCGTGACCTGGCACTCATGGCCTCGAGTCCGGAACTGCAAAGCCTGCTGCTGGCCGGGAATACTCGCCCCGACAGCCTGGCCCATCGCTTTCATGACAGCCTGGCGGCCTATCTGCATGCCATCGGAAAAGCCGAGCAGATTAGTGATGAACGGGCTCCGGTGAGTTTTGCCGCACTGGACATGATCCGCCGTGCAGAGCGGAACATGCCGGTACTGCCCGAAGCCCACCAGGTCAGCGGTGCATGGCGCCTCTACATGGTCAAACCCCTGCGCAGCAGCGCTGACGCGCCGATTCGCGGCACATTGCTGGTGGTATTCGACATGCGCCGGATCCTCGGCAGCCTGCCTCCCCTTCCCGCCGGCAGCGGCGAGCTGAGCCTGGTACAACAGTTCCCCGGCACGCCAGCGCACACGTTGCTGCGTAACGGCGACACCAGCACTGCCGAGCCACTGGTACTGTCAACCGGCAACCCGATCTGGCGGCTGGAATTCCGCCCTGGCCCGGCCTTGCGCAACAGCCTGGTCAATCCGCTGGCACTGGGTATTGCTGCCCTGCTGGCAACGCTTGGCACCCTGCTTGCCCTGCTGGTATTGCAACGTAGCTGGACCACCCAGCTACGCAAGGACAGCCATACACTGGCTCAACTAACCCACGGTCACAAGGTCGCCGGCCTGCACCTGATGCAACTGGAGCCGGTAGCACAGCACATAATGCAACTGGCCCGACAGCATCAGGTCAATCCCGGGCCCAGCCCTGCACGCGAGCAAGCAACGCGCCCGGCAGCAGCACCAACCGCTGCGCCGGATGACTTTGACGACCAGCCGCTGCTGGATGATGTGCTGGACATAGACATCATGGATGATGACGACCCATTCGGCATGCAGCAGGATGCCGGACAACCGCCGCATATATCCCCGGACATTTTCCGCGCCTACGATATCCGCGGCGTCGTTGGACGCGACCTGGATGCCAACGTGGTCTACTGGCTCGGCCGCGCCATTGGCAGCCAGTCGCAGGATGCCGGCGAATCACGTGTTGCCGTTGCCCGTGACGGCCGCCTGTCCGGCCCGACGCTGGTCGAACCCCTGATCACCGGCCTGCTCGACAGCGGCTGCGAGGTGGTTGACCTGGACATGGTACCCACCCCGGTTGCCTACTATGCCTGTGCCAACCGCAGTAGCGGCTCGGCCGTGATACTCACCGGCAGCCACAACCCACCCGACTACAACGGCCTCAAAATAGTCATAGCCGGCAAGACGCTGTATGGCGAACAGGTTCAGGCACTGCGCAAGCGTATCGAAGACGGCAATCTGCATCAGGCTGCGGGCAGCCGCTCGCGCCTTGACTTGCTGGAAGCGTACTGCCAGCGCATCTGTGATGATGTGGTGCTGGCCCGCCCCCTGCGCATCGTGATCGACTGTGGCAACGGTGTGACAGGCGTGATCGCGCAACAGCTGTTCGAACAACTGGGTTGTGAAGTCACCGCCTTGTTCAGCGAAGTGGACGGACGCTTCCCCAACCATCATCCCGACCCCGGCAACCCCGAGAACCTGGTTCAACTGATCGACAGTGTGCGCCAGTTGAAAGCCGATATCGGGCTGGCATTTGATGGCGATGGCGACCGGGTCGGCGTCGTCGACAGCAAGGGGCAGATAATCCATCCCGATCGCCTGCTGATGCTGTTTGCAGAAGATGTTCTGGCCCGCAACCCCGGTGCCGATATTCTCTTCGACGTAAAATGCACGCGCCAGTTGCCCGCCCTCATCAGCCGGCTCGGTGGCCGCCCGCTAATGGGAGCATCGGGGCATTCGCTGATCAAGGCCCGCATGCAGGAAAGCGGCGCCCTGCTGGCCGGCGAAATGAGCGGTCATCTGTTCTTCAACGAGCGCTGGTACGGCTTTGATGACGGCCTGTACGCTGCAGCCAGGCTGCTCGAACTGCTTTCCCTGCAAGAAGACGACAGCGCCACCCTGATGGCACGCTACCCCAGCGGCGCAACCACACCGGAACTGGTGCAGCCCGTCGACGACCAACGCAAGTTCGCGCTGATTGATGCCCTGCGACAACAAGCTGACTGGAACGGCGGACGCCTCATAGAAATCGACGGCCTGCGGGTGGAGTTTCCCTTTGGCTGGGGACTTGTACGCGCCTCCAACACGACACCCGCATTGACCCTGCGCTTTGAAGCCGACAGCAACGAGGAACTGCAGCAATTACAGCAGCTGTTCCGAGAGCAACTGGCTCGCGTGGCCCCCGATATATCACCGACCTTCTGACCCCAAGGAGTTGACCCTACATCATGCTCAGCCGTGACGCCGCCACCCAGGTATCCCGGGTACTTACCGAAGCGCTGCCCTACATCCAGCGTTTTACCGGCAAGACCATCGTCATCAAGTACGGCGGCAACGCCATGGAAAATGACGAGCTGAAAAACAGCTTCGCCCGTGATGTGGTGCTGATGAAAACCGTCGGTATCAACCCGGTAGTGGTGCATGGCGGCGGACCGCAGATTGGCGACCTGCTGAAGCGGCTGAATATCGAAAGCCAGTTTATCGAAGGCATGCGCGTTACCGACAGCCAGACCATGGACGTGGTGGAAATGGTTCTCGGTGGCCAGGTCAACAAGGACATTGTCAACCTGATCAACCAGCACGGTGGCAGCGCCATAGGCCTGACCGGCAAGGATGCCGGCCTGATCAAGGCCCGCAAGCTCAAGGTCAGTCGCCAGACCCCTGGCATGGACAAGCCGGAAATCATCGACATAGGCCACGTCGGTGAAGTCTCCAGCGTCAACGCACACTTGATCGAACGACTGGTTTCCGACGACTACATCCCGGTCATCGCTCCGATCGGAGTTGGTGAAGATGGCACCTCCTACAACATCAACGCCGATCTGGTAGCTGGCAAGGTTGCCGAAGCCTTGAAGGCGGAAAAACTCATGCTGTTGACCAACATAGCCGGCCTGATGGACAAGGAAGGCAATGTGCTGACCGGGCTGAGCACAGCACAAGTTGACGCGTTGATTGCCGACGGCACCATTTACGGCGGCATGTTGCCGAAAATACGCTGCGCCCTCGATGCAGTGCAGGGCGGCGTAGGCAGCGCGATTATCGTCGACGGCCGGGTACCCAATGCGGTGTTGCTCGAGCTCTTTACCGACACCGGTGTCGGTACTCTGATCACCAACCAGAACAAGGACTGAACATGCAGCGCAGCGATTTCCGTTTCAGTCACAGCCTGCGGGTGCGCTGGGCCGAGGCCGACCTGCAGGGCATCGTCTTCAATGGTCACTACCTGACCTACGCGGATGTTGGCATCACCGAATACTTCCGCGCCATGGGCCAGGCCTATGACGCCGAAACGGGCGTCAAGGGCGCCGACTTCTTTGCCGTACGCACACTGCTGGAATACAAGTCGCCTGCACACTTTGACGAAATACTGGATGTGCACGTGCGAATTGCCCGTCTGGGCAATTCCAGCATGCAGTTCGAGATCGGTATCTATCGCGAAGATGAACTGCTGGTGACCGGCGAGGTGGTCTATGTGCATGCCGACCAGCAAAGCCGGCGGCCGACACCAGTTCCGGACAGCTTTCGGGCAGCCGTCCGTCAATTCGAGACCAGCCCTCCGCAGGAAGGCTGAAACACCTCAGTCGCCCAGCAGCTCCTGCAAACGTTTGCGCTGCTGGGTCAGCTGGGCACGTACCACGCCGATTTCCGCCTGGCGACGCTGCAGGTCGGAACGCTGCCGGCGCTCATCCTCATCCAGACCAGCCAGCTCAGTCAGCACTTCCGGAGGGACTGCACGGCCAGCGCGCTCGTGATCGGCAGCCCTGCTCAGAAGGTTTTCGCGCTGCAACTGCAGCGACAAGAGGTTGCCCTCAATAGTCGCTATCTGGTTCTCGATCTGCCCCAGCTGACGCTGCTCGGAACGGTCCAGCTCTGCAACGCTGCCATACAGGCGAACAAGTCGCGCATCCTCGGCAGCCTGGCGTTGCTGGCGCTGCCTTTCAGCACGCACAGCGTCCAGCTCTTCCGGTGAGGGCGCCGCCTCCACGACCCGCCGCACCCGGCCCTGGGCATCAAGTTCCTCATAACCACGCGCCACATGCTCGGGCGGAACCCGACTGTCGAGCACGGTAACGCCCTTGTCATCCACATAGCGGTACAGCTGCGCACTGGCAGAAGTCCCCAGCAGCGCCAGCGAGACGCCAAGAATGCAGCTGATTGCGGGTTTCATGCCATGGCTCCCTTGCCTGAATGAATCAACTGTCACTGAATAGCGGAAAAAACCCACTCAGGCAAGTCAACAGACTCAGACCACCCCATAACGGTCACGGTAGGCAGCAACTGCCGGCAGGTACGCCTGCAGTTCCTGGTCCTCTTCCAGAAAGGTCAGCAACTGGTTCAGCGACACGATGCTGATCACCGGAATACCGAAGTCACGCTCGACCTCCTGGATCGCCGACAACTCACCTTGCCCACGCTCCTGGCGGTCCAGTGCAATCAACACGGCGGCAGGCTGCGCACCGGCTGCACGAATGATCTGCATGACCTCGCGCACGGCGGTACCGGCGGTGATCACGTCATCGACGATCAACACCCGGCCCTGCAGCGGCGCCCCGACCAGGTTGCCACCCTCACCATGATCCTTGGCCTCTTTGCGGTTGAAGCAATAGGGCAAATCGCGATCAAACTGCTCGGCCAGTGCCACCGCCGTTACTGCCGCCAGCGGAATCCCTTTATAGGCCGGCCCGAACAGCACATCGGCCTGGTCAGCATACTGGCTGTGAACCAGCGCCTGCGCATAATAACGGCCCAGGCGTGCCAGCGTGGCCCCGCTGTTGAACAATCCGGCATTGAAAAAATACGGACTGACACGTCCGGACTTGAGGGTGAACTCGCCAAAACGCAACACCCCGCGATCGAGGGCAAAACGAATGAACTCCCGCTGATATTCCTGCATTTGACCCTCATTCTGACAAAAACTACAAAGCTCGGTTATCATACACCGAGGTTTTCAGGGGAGTCATGTATGCGCATCATCAGTCTGAACGTCAATGGCGTGGAGAACGCTGCCGCCCGTGGGCTGTTCGACTGGCTGCGCACCCAGGATGCGGATGTCATCTGCCTGCAGGATATCCGCGTCACCGCGCCCGAACTGGAACGCGATCCTTACTGGCTGGACGGCTACTGGCAGTACTGCTTCGAGGCCGAAGTGCCCAGCCAGGGTGGCGTGGCCATCTACAGCCGCACCGCACCCAAGGCCATCATTATGGGTCTGGGTTTTGAGCTGGCCGACCGCTACGGCCGCTTCATGCAAGCAGACTTCGACAAGCTCAGCATCGGCTCCCTGCTGCTGCCCTCAGGGCGCAACGGTGATGCCGACCTGAACCAGAAGTTCAAGTTCATGAACGACTTTGCCGGCTACCTGAACAAACAGCGGCGCAAGCGCCGCGAGTTCATCTACTGCGGCTCGCTATACACTGCGCACCTGAAACTGGATGTGAAGAACTGGCGCGATTGTCAGCACCAGCCCGGCTTCATGGCCCCGGAGCGGGCCTGGATGGATGAAATTTTCGGCACCATGGGCTATGTCGACGCCCTGCGCGAAGTCACCCGCGACTCGGAGATGTACAGCTGGTGGCCGGACAGCGAACAGGCCGAGAGTCTGAATCTCGGCCTGCGCTTTGACTACCAGTTCCTCACTCCCGGCCTGCGCCGTTTCGTCAACAATGCCCGTATCCCACAGGATGCACGCTTTTCACAGCACGCCCCGGTAATCATTGACTATGACTGGACGCTGAGCATCTGACTGCGGCATACACCCTCAAATGCCGGTACCAGGTACCGGCAAGCCAGTCTTTCAGCTATCCAGCGCCAGCTGCTGCAGGGCAAACAACTGATCAATGCCCTGACGCGCCAGTGCCAGCATGGCATTCAGCTCTTCGGCGCTGAACGGCGCAGCCTCGGCGGTGCCCTGCACCTCGATAAAGCCACCCTTGTCGGTCATCACCACATTCAGGTCGGTATCCGCCGCCGAATCCTCCGGATAATCCAGATCCAGCACCGGCTCGCCCTGATAGATTCCCACGGACACCGCCGCGATCATCTGCACCTCGGGCAGTTTCTTGATCGCTCCGCGCTGTTTCATCACCCGCAGCGCATCCACCAGCGCCACACAGGCACCCGTGATCGAGGCGGTACGGGTGCCGCCGTCGGCCTGGATCACGTCGCAATCCACATAAATGGTGTTCTCACCCAGGCTGCGCAGATCCACCGCCGCGCGCAGGGCACGGCCGATCAGCCGCTGGATTTCCAGGGTACGTCCACCCTGCTTGCCCTTGCTCGCCTCGCGTTGCATGCGCTCGCCGGTTGCACGCGGCAGCATGCCGTATTCGGCAGTAATCCAGCCCTGCCCCGAACCACGCAGGAAGCGAGGAACCCCGGACTCCACACTGGCAGTGCAGATCACCTTGGTATCGCCGAACTCAACCAGCACCGAGCCCTCGGCATGGCGGGTGTAATGGCGGGTCAGGCGGATTTCGCGCATCTGCTCGGCGCTGCGGCCACTGGGTCGCTTCATGGGGCTGTTCCTTATCTCGATAATGCATGTTAGGTGCAGGGATTATACGGACAGCCGCCACAGGGCGACACCTGAGTCTCGGCGCGGGTACAATCGATGCTTTGCCGGCAGATATTCAGGGAGCAAACGATGGTTTACAGCATGACCGGTTTTTCACGCCGCGAACTGCCCACCGCACAGGGCAGCCTGGTCTGGGAGATGCGCTCGGTCAACCATCGCTGGCTGGAAGCCAGCTTGCGCCTGCCGGAAGCCTTCCGCGAACTCGAAGGCCCGCTGCGCGAACGCCTGCGCAAACGACTGGCGCGCGGCAAGGTGGAATGCACCCTGCGCTTCAACCCGAGCAACGAGACCAGCAGTCAGTTGCAGCTGAACCTGCCATTGCTGGAGCAACTGATTGGCGTCAGTCACGAGATCGCCGGTCGACTCGACAACCCCGCACCGATCGACCCGCTGCACCTGCTGCAATGGCCCGGCGTACTGTCTGGCAGTGAAGTCGATCAGGCTGAACTGCTGAAACAGGCCGACCAGCTGTTTGACCAGGCGCTGGAAGACCTGCGCCAACAGCGCGCCCGCGAGGGTGCCGAGCTGCGTACGCTGCTTGAAGAGCGCCTGCTGGCCATCGCTGAGCGTGTCGCAGTACTGCGCGAAATGATGCCGCAACTGCTCAGCGCGCACCGGCAAAAACTGCTGGACCGACTGAACGACGCCGGCCTGGAGCTGGATGGCGGGCGCGTGGAGCAGGAACTGGTGTTGCTGGCGCAGAAAATTGATGTCGCCGAGGAACTGGACCGGCTCGATACCCACGTCAACGAAACCCGCCGGGTGCTCGACGACAAGGGCGCCATCGGCCGGCGCCTGGACTTTCTGATGCAGGAGTTCAACCGCGAGGCCAACACCCTCGGCTCCAAGGCCATCGACAGCCGCAGCACCCAGGCCGCCGTGGACCTCAAGGTATTTATCGAGCAGATGCGCGAGCAGGTGCAGAATATTGAGTAAGCTCCGTAGTCGTCCACACTCGTCTACAGACCAAGCAAAATCAACCATTTAAGAAATATCCCCATCCACACAAGTCCACAGATACCCACCACCATCCCTTACAAAGTGGTGGGTAAATCGGTGGGTATGCTAGTATCTCAACACACACGAGTGGTGGGTACTTTGGGAGTGAGAGATGGGCAGCTTGACAACCAAGAGCGTGAGCGCAAAAACCAAGGGGGCGCCTGGGAGCTTTGCAGATGGTGGCGGTCTTTATCTGGTAGTACCGAAAGCCGGTCGGGCCTATTGGATGCTGCGTTTCACATCCAATAAAAAGCGCAAGGAAATGACCCTGGGCAGGGTTGATGACCTGTCCCTGGCCGACGCTAGAACAGAAGCCGCGCTCAAGATGAAGCAGCACCGTGAAGGGCTTGATCCTCTTGTCGCAAAACAACGGGCCCAGCACGACTCCATTCGCAGCGTGGATGACCTGTTTGCAGACTGGCATGAAGGCAATATCAAGCGCCTGAAACACCACCTGATACCCCTTCGCATTTACTCCAAGGACATCGCACCGATTATCGGGCAGATGCAACCAGAGGCCGTAACAGCTCGTGATATACGGCAGATCCTGCGGAACATCACTGAAAGCAACCGCCCAACTATCGCCAATGACGCCTTGCTGTATTGCAAACAGCTTTTTAACCACGGCATAAAGCTGGACATCGTCTCCAGCAATCCAGCCAGTGCCTTTACAGTGAGTGATGCTGGCGGCATTGAGAAAAGCCGGGATAGAGCCTTGACAATAAAAGAGCTCAGCTTTGTCTTTAATAAATTCAGAGAAGAGTCAGACAGCTTTACACGCGACAACTATTTGGCATGCGCGCTTTTGGTATCGCTAGGTGTTAGAAAAAGTGAGCTGACCGAAGCAAAGTGGAGTGAGTTCGATCTCAATAGCAAGGTGTGGTACTTACACAGTGATCGCAGCAAATCAGGCGTAGCCATTGATATCCCATTACCGGATTTATCCGTAGAGTGGTTAAACGAACTAAAAGTCCGCGCCTGCAGCTCTGACTACGTCTTTCCAAACAGAAGAGCAAGTAAAACACCGCACATGGGCAAGGATACGTTGAATCGAGCCATATCAAGCCTGTTTGGTAGAGAACCCGGCAGGGCCGTGCAGCCTGAAAACAGAATGGCCGATATTGAACACTTTACTGTTCATGATTTAAGACGCACCTGTAGGAGCCTCTTGGCATCGATAGGCATCCCAGGCCATATAGCTGAACGCTGCCTGAATCACAAACTGAAAGGAGTAGAGGGCATTTATAACCGCCACGACTACTTTGATGAAAGAAGAGAAGCGCTAGGTCAACTTTCTCAAAAGCTCGCTCCGATTATATAAACTGGCGCAACATAGCATGATCTCACCGAAATTAGTCATCAGATCCGGGGTATATGGTCAGATCCAGGGCTTCTCTCATCCAGTGGTTATGCCGAGTGAGGGCGATGGCCTCCTGTTTTGTGAAGCCGAGATGCGACAAAATCTCAAGATTGGATAGCGCCATCAAAAAATCACCATACCGAAACAGCCACCATCCTTTCGCGGCCTTATCCCGGAGATCTGCTGCTGCGTGAGCATGGTAGTGACGGCTGTCCTTGATGTGCGTGAGAACCTCATCGGATGGCATTTTGTGGAAGGCACCAATCCACCGCTCCCTCATCGCTTTTAGCTGATCAATCAAGTTGTGAGACTTATTGCCAGGAAGCTTCCTCCCAAAACGCATTTTATGCAGCTCTTCTAACGCAGCCACGTTCCAGACAAAGTGCAACACAGGATCCTTGTGCTGGCGGTCGAACGCGTGAAAGTAGTGATCGAGCGGAGCCGGGTATTTTTCGATAAAAGCCATCCATTTTACCACCAGCTCATTGATTCCACCTTTCACATCGTGAGAGTGAACAAGAAAATCGTGCTTGTTTATCTCACTCCTGTTTTCCGGTGATGACAACTTCGCATGGTGAATATCAATATCTGGTTCATAACTCGTTATGGGCGCGACTTCGTATAGCTTAATTTCTTCACAAGTCAAACTGCGCCGCATCAAAAACTCAAACAACCGCCTCAGCCTGATCATCTTGCTCCAATAGTCATCAAGCGTCATACGACTTTCAGACTTAACCCTATAAATCATCCTTCTAACTATTTCGTATTTTTCAGTACCACTACGCGCACCTGCGATTAGCGCCCTGTAGATCCGCTCCAACTTCAAGCCATTGGTCAAGTCAGACTCGAATGATTCCAGCGCCTTGAAATGAAGATGCATTTCACCGCCTTCCCCGATTTCCAAATCAAAGCAGCTATCGTTTAACCATTTTTCGCTGCCTGGAACACGAAATTCACAACAATAGGCTCCTATGTCTTCTCTGAGAGACCCCATCGCCGCCAGTGTTGAATCTATGCGAGACAACAACACCGCCCCTTTCGCATCTAGCTCCCAAGAACTGAAACAATTTAAAAGCGTGGCCTGAGTGCAGCTTCCTTGCAGGCGGGCAAAGATAATCGAGTCATTCAACATCTCATCGCCCATACGAGCACGAAGCAGGACAGTTGCACCATCCTTGTTGAGCTTCATCACTCCCTCCACTGCACTCGCCTCATCCATATGAGGTAGCCAAAAGTGTCCGAGGTAAGTGTTATCCAAATCGCGATCATTCATAATTAGGGAGTCCAGTATGGCAATTGAGATTTCCCCGGCTGATCTATAACGATGACGAGGCTTTGCTTTGCACGGGTGGCCGCAACGTAAAACGCTGCAGCGGCTGTCGCCTCCAAAGGCGTTCCCTTCTTGATAAAATGTTCTATGTTCTTGGTAGGAGCAATCAGTACGCGCTCAAAGGTGGCACCTTTCACCCCTTTGAAATTCTGGAATGGAAGATCCAAATGCTTTGCCGTGCTTATACTGTTCCGCAAGCATTGAGGGGTGTACCGAGCGAGATACTCATGGACGTGCTCGGTGTGCACTAGGTAGACACCGTCATGATCCGTCTCATCATTATTCTCCGAGACTGTGCCTGGAAAGCCCCAGCTCGCATCAAAAATACTGTCTGAGAAGGCCGCGATTTCTTCCCTACACCGATAAGTAATCGTTGCATAGGTGATGCTCAGGCAGCCTTCAGCCTCGCGATCCCGGAACCATTCCAACGATGCGGCATAACCAAACTGTTTGTTTTTAAACCCCCGTGGATTAGTGGATAGAACAGCCTGGCGCACATCCCCTACCAACCGCACCTCAATTCTTGAATGCAGTAGCGCCTGCAAAATCTCCCAATCATAGCCGGCAAGATCCTGCACCTCATCAATCAGAATTTCATCATAGATACACTCTAGTCGGTGTAGTAGCACTGGGGTCGTTTCCATCAATTCAAAAGCGAGCCGACCTAACTCACAGCCATAGATGCGGTTGCCAAAAGCCATAAATCTGTTCTTGCCTTGAGCAAACCTGCTTGGGCGTCCGTCAAAATCGAACCCCCCTACTCGCTCACCGGGAAGCTTGAAACGTAGGAACGGGTAAGCAAAGTGTTTGAGCAGAAAGGTGTACCATCCCATCACTTCCACCCCAGTGGCATGACCTGCTTGAGCAGCCAGGCGCGACCTGACCTCTTGCTGGTTCGTTTGGGTGAAAGTCAATAATGCAACCTTACGCTCTGAGGGTAACGACCGGCAGTGATTTACCAGGCCTTGTGTCTTGCGCCCGCCTGCCACCGCCAAGGTAAGGAAGTTAGGCATTGAGGATAAACTCCGCAGCAGCACGCATATACCCCGGTGCCGTCAGAGCCTTGTCTGACTCTGCGATAAGTAACGCTCCTTCGGTCTTCTCGCGTGCCATCCATGTATTCAAATTTGCTCGATCAGCAATGCCTAGAACCTCCCTCAGATGCTTCTCACCATTCGCATTTATCAATTGCGGCTCAAGGGTATAACCGTCGGCCACTGCCCCAATGAATAGCTCTCGCCTCTCGCCATCAAGCCAGCCTTTGACCGGCTCTCTCAACTCATCGGGCTCTGTTCCGTCATTGTCTCGCATCACCGCGGCTGGCTTGTCTATCGTATGGCACAATTCCAGACAGCGTGCGAGAGCAAGCCCTCGCATACTGATGACATCAATCCCAGCATCCATCGGCTTCTGTTGAAACAGATCAAAAAATACTCGTTCGAAGATTATTTCATCCGAAGGCCCCTCGACCAAAACAACCTTTCTGGCCAGCACCAAGCGCAAGGTGTCGTAACCCGGCAAACGCTGGAAGTAACGCACGGTATCCGGGGAAAGATCAGTGATCTTCGACACCTGGTTACGAGTCAATAAGTGCAGGGCGTCAAGGCCAAGCCTATTCAGCACGTAGGTACTGTGAGTCGAGATAAATAGCTGCTGCTCATCGGAAGAAAGCATTTCGATCCGGTCAAGTAACACCCTCAAGCTGGTATGCGAAAGATGATTTTCGGGCTCCTCGATCATTACGATTTTCACCTTGGCCGCATGCCGCTTCATGGCAAGGGATATCTTGATTGCCGCCTGCTGGCCAAGCCCTGCCATCGCGAAAGGCACACGGTCTACGTGCGGTGTAATGGCACTCTCCCATGACGTTCTGGAAGTCTGATCCATTGCCAAGGCCATGGGTTCCGCCTGCAATGATGCATCCAGCTCTGCGATACGAGCATTGACGGGGGCAAGCGCCCCTTCTGTCATCGACGCTTTGATCTTCCGATAATCCAGCGAGATCGCCGCCTTTTCAGTGACCTCAAGATGATCACTCAAGATTTGCCGCAAGTGATAATCCACGCCGGTTGTAGACTTGACTGTTCGGGAGTCAATTGTTGCTACAGATAGTAATCTCGGTCGTCTCACCAACTCCCGATCTGCAAATGAGCGCCACTCGCACGTGTAGTATTCCACGGGTAATAGTTCGCTCGGCTCCTTCAACCATTCGTCCAGCATGTCCTGGTATTCCTCATTCGGAAAAATTCGCAGGAACACACCAGGGCAGGCATTAGTCGGAACATCTGTGTTCACGGCTCCACACAGCACTTGGAGCTCGGCATCATCACGCAGATACAGCTCAATCAGTATTTCTGGAAAAGAAGGCTTTTCGCCCGCTTTCCGTGCGGTGACGAACTGACCCACCAACTCAGCATTGAACCAGTGCGGGTTCAGTTCCTCCATCACGCTCCGGCCACCGATTCGCCCATTCAGCGCTAGCGAGACAGCTTCCATTAAAGTGGATTTACCGGCGTCGTTGTCACCTACCAGGATATTTGTCTTCGGATTGGGACAAAATGTGAAATTCTTGTAGATTCGATACCCACAAATGTGGATCTTGGTGATCATGGTTTGCAGTCCTTTGACAATTACAGCTAAGCCTGAGCGATCCAGGCCACCGGTTCTGCTAGCATTTGATGCTATAAGCAAACGACAGTACTGAGCTTCAGTATCGCCGCTTCAAATTTTCAACTCAAACTTTCTACAACCCTACATAACCCACATGAGCCTACCGCAGCCAGTCCGCTCAACTGGCCTGTCTCATGAGGAATCCCCTATGACCAAACTTTGTCCCCGCTGCGGATCCCAGCGGGTGGTGTACACCAATTACGGCCAGCGTGTCGGTGGCACTGTCGGTACCGTGGCGGGCGCTGTCAGTGGTGCTGTCACGTCCGGCCCTACCGGTGCTTTGATCGGTAGCCGTATTGGCATGCAGGTCGGTGTCATTGCCGGGCCTGCCGGTGTCGGCGCGGGTGCCGTGCTCGGTGCGATTGCTGGTGCTCTTGCTGGCTGCCTGGCCGGTCTGCGGCTGGGCAAGGTAGTCGACCAGCACTTGCTCTGTCATTACCGCTGTCTCGACTGTCGCTCGCATTTCTGACGCTTCCCCCCTCGTCTACCTTTTCATTCACTGCCCGGGCCTGTGCATGGCCCGGGCGGTTTATGCTGTTTCGGAGAAATAACCATGGCACACGAACTTGAAAACATGGCCTATGTTGGCACTACCCCCTGGCACGGCCTGGGTAATCAACTGTCCCGTCACCAGCCGCTGGAGGTCTGGCAGCAGGAAGCCGGTATGAACTGGCATATCGAGGAGTCCCCAGTGCGCTTCGTGAGCAATTCAGCATCATATCTGGGCGGCATCCACTCCTTTCCGGAGAAGAAGGTATTGTACCGGTCAGACACCAAGGCACCGCTTTCCGTGGTGTCCGATCGCTACAAGGTGGTTCAGCCGTGGGATGTCCTGGAGTTTTACCGCGATCTGACCGAGTACGCTGGCTTCGAGCTGGAGACCGCCGGTGTACTCAAAGGCGGTCGCAAGTTCTGGGCTCTGGCCCGCACCGGACAGGCCTCCGTGCTCAAGGGCAACGACCAGGTCAACGGTTACCTGCTGCTGGCCACATCCTGCGATGGCAGCCTGGCTACCGTCGCTACTCCAACAACAGTACGTGTGGTCTGCAATAACACCCTCGCCATAGCGGTTAATGGTGCGCCCCAGTCCATCCGTGTCCCCCACAGCACGGAATTCAATCCGCAGGCGGTGAAACAGCAACTGGGTATCTCCGTATCCCAGTGGGATGACTTCATGTACCGCATGAAGACTTTATCCAATCGCCGGGTAAACACAGGAGAAGCTCTGGGCTACTTCCTGCGGGTCATCTGCGATGCCGAGAAGGATGTAGAGGATCGACGTGAGTTGACCCAACACAGGGCCCTGCAGAAGGTACAGGACCTGTATTCGGGGCAAGGACGCGGATCAACCCTGGAGTCTGCCCAAGACACCGCATGGGGCCTCCTGTGCGCCATTACCGAGTATGTGGATCACGAGAAGCGCGCACGTAGCGTGGATCACCGGCTGGATTCAGCCTGGTTCGGCCAGGGTGCCAATCTCAAGCAGAAAGCGCTGGATCACGCGCTTGAACTGGTCGCCTGAGTCCACTTCACCCTCTTCCATAGAACTGATATCCCATTCAACGGCATAAGCCCCGGCCAGCACACGCTGACCGGGGCTTTTTTGCGTCTGGAGGTTTTTATGAGCACGACCCAATCAATACAACAATCGACCGCCCACAAGGCAGGACGTGGCGTACTGCGCCTGGTCAGCACCAAGGATCTGAGTCGCGATGAATGGCTGGATGTCCGCAAACGCGGTATCGGCAGTTCTGACTCATCTGCTGCAATCGGCCTCAATCCTTACAAGTCGCAGCTGGAGCTGTGGCTGGAGAAGACCAACCGCGATCAGCATCTGGCCAAGCCGAATCCGGACGACGATACCGCTCCGGTGTTCTGGGGCGTAGTACTGGAGCCGATTGTGGCCTCCCAATACCAGCGCCGCTCCGGCAACAAGGTACGCAAGGTCAATGCTGTACTGCAGCACCCGGAGATCCCCTGGATGCTGGCCAATATCGACCGCGAGGTGGTCGGCAATCCAGATGTGCAGATTCTGGAATGCAAGACAGCGGGCATCAACGGGGCCAGACTGTGGCGCGATGGCGTGCCCCGTTACGTCGAGGTGCAGGTCATGCACCAGTTGGCGGTGACCGGCAAGCAGGCGGCTGACGTAGCGGTGCTGCTCGGTGGTCAACAGCTGGAGGTCTACCGCATCGAACGGGATGAGCTGCTGATCAGGCACCTGATCGAGCTGGAGCGCCAATTCTGGCATTACGTTGAAACCGATACTCCACCGCCAGCGGACGGTTCTGACTCAGCTGAACGGGCCTTGCGCCTGCTGTATCCCGAGGATGATGGCGAGGAGCTGGACTTCACTCAGGATCAGGCGTTGAACGAGGCCTTCTTCACTCTGAAGCAGGTGCGCCATACCCAGGCGGAACTCAACCAGCGTGAAAGCGAACTCAAGCAACAGCTGCAACAGGCCATCGGCAGCGCCAGCAAGGCAGTGTTTGCCGACGGCAGTATCAGTTGGAAGAAGTCCAGAGACTCCGTTGGCGTTGATACCACAGCGATTTTCAACGCACACCCAGAGCTGAAAACCCAATACCAGATCAGCAAACCCGGAAGCCGACGCTTTCTTATCAGCTGACCAGTACAGACCACCCTTGTACCAACACAACCCCTCCAAGCCGACCGCCCGCGCCGTCGGCTTTTTTTGTGCTCATAAATCAGGAGTAGTCCCATGATCAAAGGTCTCGTCATTACCCCACCTGCGCTGGGGCGTATATCCATTGGCCGAGTCGTCGAGAAGAACCGCAAGCGCATGCCGGAAAAGGACGACCAGTTCACCATCACGTCCCAAGTCCAAACCCGTGAAGGCTGGCTCCCCCACCCACTGGATGAACAGCTACGCCAAGAGCAAGGCGGCAAGATACGCAGCATCCCCGTACGCCTGTTGTTCAACGATCCCGCCTTGAACTTCCGGGCCGAATACAGCCTGTTTGATCGCAATAGTGGACGCCCGCTGTGCGTGGGCAATGGCGAGACCTGCAGGCGGTCTACCAACGAAGGAATCCAGTCTCTCCCCTGCCCTTCACCGGATGGCTGCCCACTCGCGCAAGGCGGTAACTGCAAGCCCTACGGTCGGCTGAATGTGGGGCTCAGCGATGATGACCCGCTGGGCAGCTTCGTGTTCAGAACCACCGGTTACAACAGCATCCGCACCCTCACCGCACGGCTCAGCTATCTGCAGGCGCTATCCGGTGACCGGTTAGCCTGCCTGCCCCTGGAACTACGGCTGCGCGGCAAATCCACCCGCCAGAGTCATGGCACACCGATCTTCTACGTCGATCTGATCCTGCGCTCGGGCATCAGCACCGAAGAAGCCCTGCAACAGGCCCAGCAGTTGGATCAGGCACGTCGGGAGGCGGGGTTTGATCAGCAAGCGTTAGATGCTGCGGCCCAGACAGGCCTGAACAACGGGGCCTTTGAGGACAGTGAAGACGAGGCTCACCAGGTACTGGAGGAGTTCTATCCGGAGTCCGGCGTCATCGCCAGCCCTGCCAGCGACAGACCACGCTCACGGCAACACACCCCAACCCTGCATGAGCTGATTCTGGAGCGCAGCCACCACATGCAGCAGCACGATGCTGCCGCCAACGCAGACATATCATCAGGAGCGACCCAATGAACAAGGTCAAAGAATATCTGGCGGCACCCAACCTGTCTGAACTGGACGTCCTGGAATGGGCCCAGTCCATCCTCGAAGCACGCTTCAAACGCAGCAACTACCTGACCAACCCGTCGTTGGTCAGAGGATATCTCAAAGCCCGGCTGGCAACGGAAGAGCGCGAGGTGTTCGCCCTCATCTTGCTCGACAGCCAGCGGTAACTGTCAAGGTATCTGTCGCCCTGTTTGATTTTTATGCAGCTATTTTCTCTACCTCCCTAACTACTCGGCGCTCTGGGTTTAGCGATACTAATGTCACAGGATGCCAGTTGCGGGTGTCACCACTCCAGCGCTCAGGATGCGCAGCTCTGGCTGCAAGGTTGAGCGCATGTCTCTTGGCTAATATGGCTTTGTCTTCTCCTGTGTGGCGCTGCATCGGCGTCACGAAGCTGATACCACTGTGGCGGTGCTCATAGTTGTACCACTGGACGAAGCCGTGCACCCAACGCTGGGCAGCTGATAGGTCAGCGAAGCCACTGACGGGGTAGTTCGGCACATACTTGCAGGTGCGGAACAGAGCCTCGGAGAAGGCGTTATCGTTGCTCACACGCGGTCGACTGAACGAAGGCTGGATCTGCAGATCTCTCAGCTTCTCAAGCAAGGTGACGCCTTTGAAGGGGCTGCCGTTATCAGCGTGCAGCACCAGAGGCTGGCCTACCATGTTTTCGGCCAGCACGGCTCGTTCAATGACACGGCGTGAGTTAGCTGCAGACTCCCCCAGAAAGGCTTCCCAGCCCACGACTTTACGGCTGAAGATGTCGAGGATCATCACCAGATAGTAGTAGGTACCCTTGGCTGGCCCAGGAAGCCAGGTGCAGTCCCAGGACCATACCTGGTTGGGGGTGATTGCTGTATGTGTAGTCGGCGCTGGCTGTGATTTGCGGGCTTTGGCGCGTCCCCGGTGTGCCAGCTGGCCATGTTTACGCAGTACTCGATAAAAGCTCGATACGGAGGCAATGTAACGCTGCTCTTCATCCATCAGCCGAATAACAATCTGATCCGGCGGTAAAGCAGCAAACTCGTCACGGTGGCATTGCCTCAAGATCTCAGCCTCTTCTTCTGGGGTCAGCGCATTAGCAGGGGCTGGGCGTTCGGCTAAAGGGCGTTTATCGCCTGTTAGCTTTCCCGTCTGCATCCAGCGTTGGTGAGTCCGGATAGAAATCCCGACAACTTCACAGGCAGCCGCCAAGGTGGCGCCCTCGTTGCAGGCAACAGCAATCAGCTCTACGGCATGTTGGCGATCCTCAATGCTGATCATGACTCCTCGTCCCCCCAGATCGCCCGTGCTTTTTTTGACAGCGTCAGCAGTGCAGCTGTCTCCGCGAGTGCTGTGTTCTTGCGCTGTAGCTCTCGTTCCAGCTCTTTGATCCGCTTGCGCTGCTGCTTGGCTTCATCCGCTTCTCGACGGCGGTCCTCATAGGACAGGCTGGCGGCTTGTTCGCAGTCATGACGCCAGCGTTGCAGCTGCTCGGGATACAGTCCCCGTTGACGACAATAGGCAGCAACGTCTTCGGTGTTCATCGCTGCGGTCTCAACCACCGCTGCAAACTTGTCTCGGGACGACCAGCCGGACGTACCCTGGTCACTTGCATCGGGCAAGCAGCGTCCCTCAGCACGAGCTTCTTTGCGCCACTTGTAAACAGTGGCTGGCGAGATACCCTCCTGCCGGGCGACCTCTTCTACGCTTTGGTTATAAGGCGGTAACAGCTTGGCCACAGCGGCCTGACGTCGCTCATCGGAATAGCGAGGCATACAGATCTCCAAACGCCCCTGAATGTTTAAGAGAGTGTAACAAGGGACGCGACATCAATCCTGACAGAGGGGGCCAGCATGGAGTACTGGGTTTTGAAAAGCTGTTCTACGGCACCATCGACAGCGCCAGTGTCTACCCCCGGGAGGTGATAAAGACCGTTCTGAATGCCAACGCCGCTGCGGTGATCATCGCTCACAATCACCCCAGTGGTAACCCTGAGCCCAGTCGCGCTGATATTGCGCTGACCACACGATTGCAGGAGGCGCTGACCACAATTGATGTCCGGCTGCTCGATCACCTGGTGATTGGCGGGACTGAGGTAGTGAGCTTTGCAGAGCGGGGTCTGATATAACCCATCTTATAAAACCAACCCAATCAAACAGTTGAAAAGCTGTTTGATTGGGTGCATAAACTGTTTTTTATTTACATACAAGCCATATCGACCGTGTCCGCCAAGTCATCAGAATCAACTTGTAACATACTGCTTCGCCCCCCAGATCAGGGATGCAATGTCAAACAGTAGCTTCTGCCGCTCCTCTAGCTCTTCGATGCCAAACTTATCCATCGCCTTAAATTCCAGCTCAGATATTTTTGCAAAACAGCTAAAATCCAACTTTTTGTGGTAAGAGTCACTGCGCAACGTCTCATTCCAATACAGCGTGTTTGCATACGACTTTAGCTTGTTGGCATACAGCTCATTGCCACTTGAAATATTGTCCTTACCCTTCATCAGCAAGACGCCACCCAGGCGATTTCGCTCAACCTCGAAGCGCTCTTCATCGCCACCAAAAGCATCCAGGCTTTCGGCATTACGAGACAATATGTGCTCAATATGAAAACCCGTCTTGGCACCCCGGAGTGTGACAAGATTCTGAAGGGGGTGTTTCATTGCCAACTTCATCCCATCAGCTAAGAATCGCTCTACCCGACCAAAGAAAAAGCGAGCAAAACGCGTATTCAAACGATCAATAGTCATACCGCGAAACAGGCTATAGTTGAAAGCAGAGGAAACAGCAGTCGCTCGCTTTCGCGATATCTCCTGCAGAAGGTGTTTCTCAAACACTAGCGGAATTCGCGCTACTGGTTGATTGCGAATTTCCGCGCTAACCTCATACAGCTTAACTGCAAATTCATTGCTGTCGTAAGCCCCCTGTAGCTGTTGCAACGAGAACATCCTGTCCAGCTGCTCTGATACCACACGAATCTTTTCGGTTTCCTCTGGATCATTGACAGCACAAGCAGACAAAACAAGAAGATATTGACTGTCCAGCTCATTGAGACTATTGAAGAAAACCGCAGGATAGAGTTCATTTTCTTTTTGACTGGCGCGCTGCAGCCGAACATATAGCATCGTGTAGTATGAAAAGTCGTCCTTTAGAAACGCTTTGACCTTTGCGGAATCATGCTCAAGCAGCAGCTGCTGATTGATTTCGGCTTTAAACATTTCCCTGTGATAATCACCATCAAAGCGCTGCCCAGACTTTCTATTATCTGCAAACTTGCTCTTCAGCCAGTAACGGAAGAAGCTGTCAATTTCATCTTCCCGGAAAGCGTTTATTGCTCGAACTTTCTCGTCCCACAGCTCGTTATAGCCACCGGAATCAAGCTCAAGTTTGTCGATCTGCCCGAGAAGCTTGCCCTTCAGGATTTCGTAAGGTTTCAATCTTACGCCACGGTCGTTTATGACCTCGAACACCATAGGCACATGAGTAGAGTCAACGGATAGATTGATGAGCACAAGGCGGTAAAGAAAATAGTGAACGAAAGTCTCGAACTTATGCTTGCTGTCCAATCTGGCTGATAGCTCTGCTGCTATCACCGAGAAGTTCCTCAGCATATTGGCAGCAGTCAAACCCGACGACTTATCGATATCCTCGGGAGCTGCACCATCCATAAGGTTCTTGAGGACATGGATATGGCGAACATGATTCATCCAGAACTCGTATTCCACCCCCGAATATCCAGCGATTTTGCGCTCCAACCAACCAGATGTCTTCGACTCTAAATTCTTGGCCATCCGAAACAGCTGTACCAGAAACAGTGTCAGGGTAGTCAGGCGCTGCTGCCCGTCCACCACAAACACCTTACCTTGCACCGTGTTGGTGACATAGGTGTTGAGGTAGTACCAGGGATACCGCGCATTGATACTCTCCGCGTTCGGCTCCAACGCTGCATGTTTGGCATAGGCATCCTCGAACTGGTAGAAAATATCGTCGATTAGCCTCCGGACGGGCTCTTCCGTCCACTTGTAGTCGCGCTGATAGAAATCGATGTAATAGACCGTAGATGCAAAGGTGCGGTCTAGGTTCTGCTTGTCCGGTTGAATATCCATATCACGTGCTACCCAAAAAATTGATCTTCATTGAAAGGTTCGCTACTTCACCAAATCCATCAAAGCCCCATACCCATCCACTACCTGGTACTTCACCTGATCCGAGGTGATATTGGCGAAGAACTTCCGGGCGCAGGCGATTTTGGATTTTTCGATGTCGCGCAGCTCAAGCGAAGACATCGAGCCTTTCGTTTCGGCGATGAAGTAAACGTGCTTCACTTTGCCTTCCTGAAACGCTATCGCCCAGTCAGGGTTGTAGTTGCCAACAGGGGTCGGGATGAAGAAGCTCTTGGGCAGCTTGGCGTAGACCGCTACCTCGGTGCTGGCATCCAGCTCCTCAACGAATTTGCGCTCGACGTTGGAGTCTGTGAACACGTAATCGTAAACATGCTGCTTGGCTTCAAACGCCTTGCTGAAATCGTCGCGCGGTTTCTCGGCGGTGAAGATATCGGAGCTGTGGGTGTCGTCGACCGGATCGTAAGCGATGTGTTCAACGATGACCGTGGCCTTCTGCTCGTTGATCAGCGTGCCCGCCTTGGCGATGAAGTCTTCCGGGTTGGTCTTGTACTGACTGAACACGGCCACATTCATGCGCTTGAGGATGGCGGCAATGGTGCTGCGCGTCAGTTGGGTAAGCTCTGCCAGGTTGCCAATCAGATCGTATTTAACGGCAGAATGAACCGAATGCGTGTATTTCTCGGTTGAGCTTTCAGTTACCTTGAAGGCTGTACCGCTTTTCATATCATCGAAGCTGGCGTTGTCCAGCTGAGTGCCACGTTCGATGATGTACTGCATCGGTTTGACTTTCAGCTCTGCATCCAACGCAGCCACGCACTTGCCCAGCAGCTCATCGGTTTCAAAGTGAACGGTGTAAGCCGCCTTGCGGTTGATCTTGTTCCACAGCGCCTGGAACTCTTTCTTCTCAAAATTCGAGTTCAGCGGGTTGAGCTTGGCATTGCGGTCGTTACCAATCTCCGGCATCTGCGCCGCGCTGAATACGCTATCGATCAGTTGGAATACTTGCTCGGCATAGGGCTGCAGATCGGCTGGCAGCTCGGCCAGCTGCTCTTCGCGTTTAGCCTCATGGTAATCCTGGGTGATCTGATCGTTATCGTCGGTGTAGTCGTTCTTCAGCAGGTATTTGTAGATCTGCTTGGCCAGCTGCGGCGTGACTTCAATATCACCACCAGAGGTCTGCAAAACCTTGCCAGTGAAGTATTTCTCGTCAGCCACTCGTGGTCGTGCCGAGAGCGATTCACTGATGTCTTTCTGCAGGGCGCTGACAAATTCCTTGTAGCTCTCGCTGGCCACCACGGTCAGCTCATTAATCTCGTGTACCGTGGCCGGGTTGTCCATACGCTCGCCAAGCTGGTTCACAGACAAGCGCATGCCACGGCCTACTTCCTGGCGGCGGGAAACGGTGTTATCGCTGTTTTTCAGAGCGCAGATGACGAAGACATTGGGGTTGTCCCAGCCTTCGCGCAGGGCTGAGTGAGAGAAGATAAAGCGCACCGGCTCAGCGAAGGACAGCAAACGTTCCTTGTCTTTGAGAATCAGGTCATAGGCATCAGCATCATCGGTCTCGGTTGCCCTTTTGCTCACTTTGGGATCCACCAGGCGCTTGCTCTTCTTATCGATGGAGAAGTAGCCGTTGTGCGTCTGGTGCGCCTGAATACCCTTCAGGTAGCGGTTATAGGGCGTGTCCTCCAGCGTCATTACCTCGTTGAGGTAGGCGTTGTATTCTTCTTCGAAGATTTTCGCGTACTCGCCCTGCACCTCTCCGGCCTCGTCGTACTGGCGATACTTGGCTACCTCATCAATGAAGAACAGCGACAGCACCTTGATGCCGCGGCTGAACAGCATCATTTCTTTCTGAAAGTGCGCTTTGACGGCCTCGCGGATCTGAATCCGCCGCATGGCGGCCTCATCCACATGGCCCACGGCATCGCCAGCAACCAGCTCTACGCCGTTGGTGAAGCTCAAGGTATCAATACGCGCGTCGATGTCGGCAACCACATAACCCTTGTACTGATCCAGGCCACCAGACAGATCGTACAGGTTGTCGTTGCGGCCAAGCTTGCGCGGCACACGTTTGATGCCGTTGTTCTGCTTCACCTCTAACTCAACCCGCGCCATGGGCGGCTTGTTGGTTGAGACCTCAATGTCCTGCAGAAACAGGTAGGCGTTGGTGCCGGTCAGGTTCTTGATCGTGATCCCACGCACGTTGATCTTCTTCACCAGCTTCTGGTTGTACGCATCCAGCGCATCAAGGCGGTGAATCTTGTTGTACTCGGTTTTGTGGGTCGCCGAGTAGCGCACGATCATCAACGGGTTGAACTCGCTGAAGGACGCCAGCGTCTTGGCCCCTTCCATCTTCTGCGGCTCATCGAGAAACAGGATCGGCCGGTTAGCTTTGATCACGTCGATTGGCCGGCGCGACTGGAAGTCATCCAGCTCTTCATAAATTCGGCGATTGTCCTTGCCCGTGGCATTGAACGCCTGGGTATTGATCACCATCACGTTGATGCCCGCATCCGAGGAAAAGCTTTCCAGATTATGCAGCTGTTTGGAGTTGTAGACGAAGAAGCGCGCCTTCTTGCCGTAGCTCTCCAGGAAGTGCTCGGCAGTAATCTGCAGGGACTTGTACACGCCCTCACGGATGGCGATGCTCGGCACCACGACGATGAACTTGCTCCAGCCATAGCGTTTGTTCAGCTCGAACATGCTCTTGATGTAGCAATAGGTCTTACCGGTGCCTGTTTCCATCTCGATATCGAGGTTGATCGGGCAGCCGGTTTTGTTGTCCTTTGCCAATGCAGGAGAAATTGGCAGATTCTGTCGACGCTGCACAGCCTGAATATTCTCCAGCAGCTGGGCAGGGCTAAGTGCCAGTTCGGCATTCTTGAAGCCAGCCTCAGTTGGCTCAACAGCACCCGGCATGCCATAGAGATCGGCCTGCTGCGGCGTGACGGGCTGTACCGGGTTTGCGCCGGGGTCAATGCGATAGCTGACACCCGAGGCTTTTGGCTGGCCAGCAAAACAGTCGGCAACAGCCTCGACGGCATGGGTTTGGTACGGCTGCTGTTTAAATTTCAGTTTCATACGTCAGTACTCGCATCGTCCGCAGGCAGTTTGGGAGCCTGCTTGGCGATTTTCTTTTCTTCCGTTTTCACCCGCCGCTCCAGCTTGCGAATGTCTTCTTCTGCCGGCAGCTCTTCGGGCTTGATACCGCGCTGATCCAGCATGCCGCGCACGCTCTGGTTGTTCTGCACATGTTCTTTAGTGATCGCCGTTTCACCCTGCAGGTCAGCCTGCTGCACGTTGTGATTGGTCATCTCGGTGGCCAGGTTCTTCGCAGCAATAGTCAGCGTCGGTAGAAAATCCGCCAGCGGGCGAGACTTGACGATGCCATAGCGGTCTTTCATAGCCTGGGTGCTCTTGCCACCGAACAGGGCGGCATCGCCCCGTGAGCGAATGCGGGCAAAGCCCTCGTCATCTACGCCGCGCTCATAGATGTTCTGCGACAACTCTTTTTCCGACTCGCGCAGACGATCACGCGCCTCAAACCGGGCCTGCAGGCGCATCCGGTCTTCAACAAGTTCCTGCTTGCGGGTCTGCAGTGCAAAGTAGCTCTGGGCGAAGGCGATGGGCTGCTTACGCGGGTCGCCGTTTTGCGCGATCAGGTAGCAGGCATAACGGGTGAGCATGAAATCATCGATTTCACGCTTGGCTCCACTGCCCAGGGTGACCATTTTCGTGACGCCACGAAAATGGTCTGGCACGTCTTGCCCTGTTGCCTCACATGAGGTCATGGCTCGCTGGATAGCCGTGAGGAAATTTTCCCAGCGGGCATACCCCAAAGGCTCCAGCAGATCACGAGCGAACCAGAACTCGATATTCTCATCTGGTACACGCTGCACCAGCGCATCCAGGCGCTGCTGCAATTGGGTCAGTGCTTGATTATCCATGGCGACGGCTCCCTGTCGGTCAAAGGGTCTTGATTTCAGTAACCGGCGACAGCAGCTTGAACACCTGCTCGACGTTGATCTTCACGCTGTCGCTGGCAAAACCGGCGTCACGGAACACAACGCGCAGCGGCTTGTACCCGGCGAGCGCCTTGACGAAGTCCTCGTCGATACCCGTATCGAAGCAGGCAGCCAGTGCGTTGCCGTCAACGAAGAACACGGTCTTGCCAGCGATGCTTTGTTGGCTGATCGGCAGAGCCAGGTCTACGCCCCAATCCAACAGCACCTGGAACAGCAGATCCTCCGCTGAACGATCTTCCCGAATATTATCAACTTGGTCGGAAAGCAGATCCTGACTCACCACATCCGGGGTGTAGTACACCTCCTTCATATTGGAGGTGTCGATCTTCATGACACGGAATCCCACATCCATAGACGCAGAACCGATGCTAACTACTACCTTCTTCCCTGCCTCTCGTAATCGCTTTTTCGTAATTTCGGCAATAGTGCTGTATTCAGCCCGCCCCGTTGCCTCTGGAATCTGAATTAGCACGAACCGACGCTGTGAGCCATGCGCAAGGTTCACCTTCATAACGGCGTGCCCGGTACTTCCGGAGCCGGCAAAAAAGTCCAAGATGATGTCGTCTGGCTTGGTGACGAGTTCGATCAACTCGCTTAAAACGTCAGTATTCTTCGGAAACGGGAACCATCCTTTACCGATAAGTTCCTCGACCTCAAGGGTCGCTGACCGGCCATCCCTGTAGAAAACAGACGAGTAAGGTTCGCTATCAATTTCGAACAGATAGCTCTTACGAGTTGGGATCGTGGTTTCGTCAGGACCGAAGTGAATGCGCGGAGGGGTCTGCGCCAACGCCCACTTGGTCTTAGCTTCATCCCAGCGCCATCCGGTCGATGGTTTCTTGCACGACTTGCCGGTGACAGGATGAATGATGTCATGACGCGGTCTTGATTCCCTTCCATCGTCCGGCCCTGCAAAGTCCGCAGCGAAGTAGAGACCACGCTCATCGGACCAGTTGTAGTGCTTGTGGGCTTTGCGTGGGTCGTCGCTAGACAGCTTCTTGTACCACGCTTGCATCTCAGCTCGAATGGCTTCGTGGTTGCTCTCAAGACTAGCTCGCAACTCGGAATATTTTTCAAGGACCTGATCAGCGCCCTCTTTCGGCCGACGCCAAGGGCCGTTCACAAGCACGGCGTCCTTGTTGCGCACATAGCACAAGATGTATTCGTGTACCTTAGCGATAAGTTTCGAGTCGCCCTTTTTTGACCGTTGCCAGACTATTTGACCTACGAAGTTCTCCTCTCCGAATACTTCATCGCAAACCTTTCGAAGGTTATCCGCTTCGTTATCGTCAATAGAAATAAAGATAGCCCCATCATCTCGCAGCAGATTACGTGCGAGTTTCAGTCTAGGATAGATCATGCTCAACCAGTCCGAATGGAACCGTCCGTTGGCTTCCGTGTTAGCAACCAGACGCCCTTCCTCGGCATGGGTCTGGCTCGACTGCTGCAAGTAATCATCTGCATCTGTACGGTAGTCATCCTTGTAGATGAAGTCCTTACCTGTGTTGTAGGGCGGGTCGATATAGATCATCTTGACCTTCCCGAGATATGCCTCCTGCAGCAGCTTAAGAGCATCGAGGTTATCTCCCTCGATGAAAAGATTCTTAGTGGTATCGAAATTAGTACTTTCTTCGCGGAAAGGTCGCAGCGTCTTGGCAATAGGCTGATTGGCTGTCAGCAGCGCCTCACGCTTACCAGGCCAATTTAGCTGAAAGCGCTCCTGCGGCCCCTCTACCACAAAGGTAGACAATTCCTGACGCAGCAGATCAAAGTCGATAGCCTTTTTCAGCTCGCCCTTGGCATCGCGCGCTTCGGTGATGCAATTGGGGAACAGCTCGGCCAGCTTGGCGATATTGGCTTCGGTCAGGTTTGGGGAGTGCATTTTCAGCTTGTCCATGGGGCTTCCTGTATCTCTTAAGTATTTGGCGCGACTGAGGCTTAAACGCTCAGCTCGGCGATTGCATTCTGGATTTCCCGCAGCTGGGCGTTGAGCACCACCTTGCGGTTGAATTGTTTTTCTTTGTGCAGGCGCACAGTCATCCTGGCGTGCTCCGTGTGCAAGCTACGCAAACGGTTTAGCCGCTGCAGTTGCTCAGGCAGGCCCTCGCCCACCCTTGCCGGGTTGGGCAGCAGGCTGCGCAGCAGCTGTTCGTAAAGGCCCTGCAGATCGAGCGCCACCGGCAGAGGCTGCCGGGCGCTGTCGGCGGGCAACCAGTCGCCCGCAAAGTAGCCATCAATCACCCATTTGCTGGCGTCTGCTTCGCTCGGACGCTTGAACGTCGCCACCATGCGGGTGCGCTGCTTATGGTGCAATTGAAAGATGATCGGCAACGGGATCGCGCGATCTATGGCGCGCAGCACGTCTTCATCCAGCTCGGGAGTTTTTTGCTCGATGTCGAAAATCTGGATTTCTGCCACGCCGCCGCGTGCCGGCAGGTTGATGGTTTCCGGTGCCAGCTTGAAGGCCCAGGTTATCTGCTCGACCTGTGTGACAAACTTGTCGCGCAACGCCGAATTTATCGGGCCGTGCTCGTAAATTTTGCTTTTGGGCACCACGCGAGCAACCCGCGCCTGCACCGGGAAGCTGAACAGCGCAGGCTGAATGTCACCCGCACTCATGCCGCACCCTGAATCACGATAAAGGCAATCAGCTCGAAGTCGTCGAGCCCAGAGATGGTGTCAACCAGAGCCGTGGTGCTACCGCCGCTGAACAGACTGTCGATGTCCTTCTCCTCCTTGACTTCGATCATCGAGCGAATGGCCTGATCAAGCAGGTCGGAGTAGACGCGCATGTTGCGGCCGTCTTCGGTGGCTTGATTGAACCGCTGGTAGGCCTCAGGTATCGGTTGGCTGTGACCCTTGCAGGCGCTACGGGCCAGATCCAACAAGCGCTTGGCTTCTGTTTGGTCGCTGATGATCTGCCCTTCCAGGCTGATGTAGATCAGGTAGTAGGGATGCAGACGATTTTGCTGGTTGAGGCTGGAGCCCTTGTTGCGATTGCGCAGGGTGAAGATCACCCCAGGCAACAGGCCAAGTTCTTGCCGCGCCGGCACGACGGCATGCATGCCATTGGGGACATGCTCCAGGCTGCCGTTGGTTTTGATGTAGTTGAGCAAATCCATGCGGAAGTCGTTGAGGCCAAGATCGGTGATGGAAACACCGGTCTTCATGTCTTCCATTTCGATCACGTCATCTTGCAGGCGGCGCAGCTGCTCCTTGCGGTAGGCCACGTCATTGGCCTGGGCATTGAGCACGTTGTCATCGCCGGTGGCCGTGACGTCGGCAATCATCATGCGATTTTCAACCCGTTCCTTGAGGTTGATGTACTCGTCCAGGCTGATGTCCGGCCAGTAGTTGACCAACTGGATGCTGGCGTTCTGCGAGCCAATCCGATCCACGCGACCAAAACGCTGGATGATGCGCACCGGGTTCCAGTGGATGTCGTAGTTGATCAGATAGTCGCAATCCTGCAGGTTCTGGCCTTCGGAGATGCAGTCGGTGCCGATCAGGATATCGATCTCGCGCGGCTCGTCCGGGTAGATGGCCGACTTCTCTTTGGAGCGTGGCGAGAACAACGTGAGCAGCCCCTGAAAGTCATAGGTCTGCCGGCTGCCCTGCATATTGCCCAAGGTGGACTTGGGGGCGTCACTCCCCGTTACCTTGCCGGAATGTACCTGATGAGTGCGCAGCAAGTGCTCGGCCAGGTTGTCGTAAAGGTAATTGGCGGTATCGGAGAAGGCAGTGAAGATCAGCACCTTGCGGTTGCCGGGGTTGATCGGCGATGTCAGCTTGCTGGTGATCTGGGTTTTAAGGTGTTGCAGTTTGGCGTCATCAGCCGGCGTAACCTTGGCCATTTCGGCCAGCAACTCTTCGATGAAGACCAAATCGCCCTGCAGATCTTGCTCCCAGGACGGCACGTCCATGTCGTCCAGGCTGATCTGAATCTTCTTGCCGATGCTGATGTCACCCGGCTGGGGCAGGTTGTCATCGTCGAAGTCCGCATCCTCAAATGCGGCAGTGACATCAGCAAAGCCGCTGGCTACGCCCGTTTTCTTGAAGGTGGCGATTTTGTCCAACGCACTGCGATGAGTCGCCTGCAGATTTTTGAGGGTCAGACGGAAGGATTCGACTGAGCTTTCCAGGCGCTTGAGCAGGTTGGTGGTCATCAGCGCTTGCAGGCTTCTTTCACGGTCGACCTGCTTGAGCTTGCCTCTGCCGCCCTCCACTTCAGTGTCGTACATCTCCTCGTACTTCTTCATCCGGCTGGGCAGGATATAGCTGACTGGGGCATACACAGCGAGCTTGAGCAGCGAAAGCTGGTTAAAAATTTCATTGAAGCCGATGACATCATCACGATGGGTCAGCGGGCAGTGAAAGGACAGGGGCTTACGGCGCTCAGGAAAGCTGCCGATATCAGCGGTGTCGTAGAAGGTCTCGATATGCCGGCGTGAGCGGGCAATGGTCACGCTATCGAGCAGTTCGAAGAAGTCGAAGTCCAGCGTGTTGAGAATTGCTGCCGCGGTACGTTTTTCTGGCGGTAAATTTGACCAGGCATTGAACGCCGCCTGAGCGCGGCGAAATATGCCGTCGATGTCTTTTTCAGTGCGCAGCTTGTCGTTGAGGTTGTCGCTGTCGCCTTCGTAGGCCAGAGCCAGCTGGTTACGCAAATCGCTGAAGCGGTTGTTGACCGGGGTAGCCGAGAGCATCAACACCTTTGTCTTCACACCCTGACGAATCACCTGATTCATCAGCCGCTGGTAACGCGTTTCCTTGTCTTTGTAGGCGTCGTTGTTACGGAAGTTGTGCGACTCGTCGATCACCACCAGGTCGTAGTTGCCCCAGTTGACTCGATCCAACGGAGTGCCCAACGACTCGCCACGGGTGCGGCCCAGGTCGGTGTGGCAAAGCACGTCGTAGTTGAAGCGATCCTTGGCGAAAATATTGGTCTTGAGGTTGCGGTTGTAGTTCAGCCAGTTGTCGGCGAGCTTCTTCGGGCAGAGCACCAGGACAGATTTGTTGCGCAGCTCGTAATACTTGATTACCGCCAGCGCGGTGAAGGTTTTGCCCAGGCCCACGCTGTCGGCCAGGATGCAGCCGTTGTAGGTCTCCAGTTTGTTGATCAGGCCGGTGGCCGCGTCACGCTGGAAGTTGAACAGCTTCTGCCAGATGAGGCTGTCCTGGTAGCCGGTGCGGTCGTTGGGCAGTACGTCCTCGTTCACGTCTTCCAGGAACTCACGGAAGATGTTGTAGAGCATCAGGAAGTAGATCCGCTCCGGGGCGTTCTCCCGATAGACCGAGGCAATGTGCTCGCAGAGCCTGGTGGTCACATCTTCAAGCTTCTCCGGGTCGCTCCAGATCTGCTCGAACAGATGGAGGAACATGCCGGTATGGGCCGGCTCATCGAAACGGGTCACGATGTTCGAGAGCGCGTTACCTTTCTGGTAGCCAAGGTCGACAGCGGTAAACCCCTGAACGGGCATAAAGACGGCGTCACCCGCCGTCGCGCGCGTACCTATAAAGGGCTGCATCGGAGCCTGGCCACGGTTGGAGCGGAAGGTGGCCTTGCGGCGTATCCAGTCAGCGCATTCTCTGGCGATGGCCTTTTGTGTGAGCTGGTTCTTCAGCTGGATCTCAAATTCACTGCCGGTCAGGCTCCGCTCGCGCTCAGTCTTGGGGATATGGAACTCGCGCTGCTCTTTCTTGATCTTGTCACTGGCCTCGTTGGGGACGAAGGTTGGTGAAGTGAAGATGAACTCCAGGGAGTCGATGCTCTCCAGTTCCTTCTTCAACGCCACGTAGGCGTAGATCGAAAAGCAGGAAGCGGCGATCTTCAGCTTCGAGCCCGGCTTGAGCGTGCCTTTGAGGTTCTCACCAAGCAGGGTGTTGATGTTATCGATCAGTTCCATATGACTGCGTCCCTATATGACCTGACCCCATTATTACGTAGCAAGCTCGTAATATCACGGGTTACTCACCCATGAGTCAGGGTTCGACGAGATACCGAAACCAGCCGTAGGGGCGGCACGGACGTTATTAAATCAGCGCGTCCCGTCCTGATGCAGTACCGGTATAGTCAGGCACGCTGTTCCAGGTACTCGCTGAGCGCACGGCGAGTCAGATCGTTTAACGAAATGCTCTGCTGCGTAGCTGCAACACTGGCCGCAAGGTGCAGATCATGACCCACCCGGACATTGAACGAACCTTTGCAGGGAATCTCAGGTGCCTGCTCCTGCGCTGCACAGGTAGCCAGGTAATCATCGACTGCTTCCCGAAATGCCTCCTCCAGCTCGGCAACCGTCTCCCCTTCATAGCTGACCAGCGCGCGGATGAATTGAAGCTTCCCATACAGGCAATTGTCCTCTGGGCTTGCCTCTATGGAGCCGTAGTAGCCTCGGTGTTTCAGTAGGGTGCTCATCAAATCAATCCTCCCGCCTTCAGGTGCTCTATCACTTGGCGCTTGACGTAAGCTTTCAGTTCATTGCCGGGGTGCGGTCGGTGCAGGTTAATCATCGCGTGCGGATTTCCATTATCAAACTTCACGCGGCTGCCCTGCCCTTCCAGCTGCCGGTATCCCAAACCACTCAGCAATGAAGTCAGCTCCTGCCACGTGAAGCTCGACTGTTTGCTCAACAGCTTGGCCAGTAATTTCTCTTGTCGCGACATGACGCCCCTCAATGCGACTAAGTATAGTCGCAAATCACTCTAATATCTAACAGACTGATCCAAAAGCCGAGTACGGCTTACGTGTAACCAGGTGATCCCAACAAGCCGCTACCCTCTGCTGGTGCCGAATCCCCAGTGCCCTCTCCCGTAAGACTTGGTCACTGCCTTGCACAGGTAGCTGGTACGGTAAAACAATTCAGGCAATCGATCTGGCTTACCGGCCTTCACCTTCCGGTCAACTCGGTACACAGCGTTAGCCGGAATATGGACCAGACCTTTCACCAGCTCCACGCGCATACCCAGTGCACTGGCCCATGCCTCTTGCATGCGACTGATCATGTTGTCAGCAGTCGAGTCCAGCTTCCCCAGCGTGTAGAAGGCATCCAGGTTGAGCAGGATGAGCAAGTGGTAGTGAGGCCGCTCTCTCTGTCCCACCTCGCGCGCCCAGACGTAACGCACTTTGCTGTCATGTGCATACTTGTTGCACTCACGAGCCCTGAGCCGGTTGTGTTTGATTTTCGCTTTGAAGGAATCAAGAAACCTACTGATGACTACGTTGCTGTCAGTATGGACAGGTAGGTCGACACCTGCTGGCAAGCGTAGGTCGGCTCTGAAAGCCAATAGTCGCGGATACTCATCCAGAGCCAGCTCGATGGTGCGTTTCAAGCGTGATAGATACTGCTCGATGAAAGGGCCCTTATCGACCATCACTGATAGGCCTTCAAAGCTGTTGTCGTAATGCAAGCGGAGATTGGGGTTATCGGGATGTCGGATCATGGTTACTACTCCTTGGATAGGTTCATAACCTGTGTCCAATGAGTATTTTTTAACCGTTACCTCGTAGTGGTCTGTCTATCTGGCTATTCAAGCTTGATGAGATAGCTTGGCCTCTAGCCTTATGGGGTCATGTGTTCTTATAGCTTATTGACTCCTTGCTGGTTGTATCCCTGTATTGTGATACTGCTTCATGTAGCTGGTTCCTAACCCTACGGGTGATAACCCTAAAGCATAATACCCGCACCGAAAACGAGTTCCCCCGGAGCACACGAAAAGCAACTCGGATTCTCCAGCCACGCCTGCATATTTACTCTGCGCTTAACTCTGGAAAAAAAACACTGCCGTTAATCCGGCATAAATGCCATGACCAGCCACAACTGATCATGGCATTGATAGCTGGTTCTGGATGGTTAGCCCGTGGAGGCCTGTCGGGATGGAACACACTAAGCGAGATCGCGCTCCTCGATTCTTGCCAGAATCCAATCGTGGATCTCACTTTCTACCCAGCCGACACACTGGCCTCCCAGCGAGACGGGTTTCGGAAACGCGCGCTCCCCGATGTACTTATAGATGGTTGACCGTGCCAGGCCCGTTGAATTCATGACTTCTTTCAGGCGAATGATCCTCATGAGCTGTCTCCTCTGTTGGCTCAGAGGATTGGCGGGAGCGGTAAAAAATCACTGGCCTCGACCATTACGCACCTACTCGCCCGGAACATTCAAACGAATACACCGCGCTTTTCCCAAACCGCCCGCCACCACAACAGGCATACACAACTGTCCACTCGGAAGCCTTGATACTGGCAGCAATTGCACCTTATCAACGCTCAGATCCAAGAATACTGGCTCCTGCAACCAACGCTTCACCAGCCAAGCCAGTTCTATGCAGCTAAATACGAGCCCCTCGTAGATGATCTTCTCAAGGTTCGATGGAGCGTCCTTTGCCTGCAGCGCCTCATCAGGAACTCGAAGAATGCCCCGAACCCTGCGCTCCAGCCCGCATTTTTCGGCATGCTTGTCATAAAAGCTCTGCGCACCATCTACGTCCTCCCAATAAGTGCTGAGGATGTATGACACCTCGCCCATCAGTTCCGATACCAAAACTGCGCGAACCTCACCACGCCGTATGACAGGCATCCATGGCCACTTCTGTCTTGCGATTGGCTCAAGTACTCGCCCCCACACATCGAAGTCGGAATAAAACTCCAGGCGCAACAAATTTCTTCGCATCACATCAAGCGAGGTGGGCATATCAAGGTAGTAAGTCGAAGCGGCTTTGGACTCTGCAAACCACTTACTTGATGTGCCCGGCACATGCCCCAAGAGGACTCCAGAACTAACTAGCTGCTTGGCATTGAGTCTGACCTGCGCAGCTCCTATACCAGTAAGATCGTACAGCTTTTCCCCTCTCAGCCCTCGTACAACACCTAGTTCGTCCGAGTGGCACACGAGAACAGCAGTGAAGAGGCGCAACCGTATACTGCCTCCATCCCCTTTAACTCGCCTGGGAGGACTTTTATAACCAACCCCAGCTGAGTCCATTGCTTCGTCATCGCTAACAGTCTTTCTGAAAAGCTCCACCTCCCCTGTGAGCACACGCTTGGCCAGATCAGCCTGACCTGGCCAATACTCGGAATTTTGCCTGGATCCGAGTTCATCAAGTAGCTCCGAGGCAATGGCGTATCGACGCGCGGGCTTACCTTTTCCCTCCCATCGCGCCGGAAACTCAGCTCTCAAAAGCTCATGTTTGTCGATCAGTGCAGTCAAGTTCTTTGCCACAACCCTGGGCGAAATATGCAGTGCTTTCGCCATTTCCTTAACCGTTAGCTCAGCTGAAGCGTGGCCATAGCAGGCTGCGAATGAGGCGATAAGATACTTCTCATCCGGCCCTAGCTGAGGGAAATTCTTACGCAATAGCGTACACAGCATGGCAACCCTTCCCCCTTAAAATTCTATATTAACACCTGTCTGTTATGATTTTATATAATAATCATCAGGCATAACGCTATTGATGGCGCTATGAGTGACGAGTTTGGCTGGGTTGTAGGTTAGACTTACGGAGCGGCTTGGCAGCATTGATAGAAGGAGCGGTGGGCGATGGCACGAAGACGAACCCCGGGGCTGGAATGGTTGGACGAAAACGACAGGTCTCAACGTATCTGGGCAGCGCATCACTTAATGGCGAAGGGAATCAGAACGAATAGAACCCGACCAGAAGAAAACACCCACCAAGACATGCTTGAGATCGGCTATGAATTCGAACGAGAAATTCAGGCACGAACCGATAAGGGCGCACGCTACAAACTGATATTGCGAGACATGCGAGACGCATGGAGGCAGCGGCGCTACCACAACAGAACGGATGGGCAACAGATCTGCAAGTTCAAAATCCGGACAACGACAAAAGAGCGATTAGCTGAACTCGCTCAGAAAAAAGGAATCAGCGAAGGAGACTTTCTGGATGAAATAATTGAACGATCTTACACTGCAATGCAGCGCAGAACTTCGAAAGATACTGATGCCGCACAGCTGAAGCCTGATATAGAAAAGCGGCCAGCGCTGTTTGAAATTTATAATTTCTTTAACCCTGAAGACCCGGCCACAAGCATCTCTGATTTAAAAATAAAAACAGGGAAAATCCCAGCCATAAACCATTATCGAAGAGTCGACAGCCAAACAACCCTCTTGCTCAAAACAGAAAACACCAAAAACTTTTACAACGATAACAGTGAAACGACAGCACAAGAGGAATCAGGGTCTTTAGAACTGCCTAATGATTCACCCACAACTGATGATCACAATGACCGTGGGGGTCAGCGTAATGAGCAGGAAGATAGCAGTGATCAAACTAGTGCTGAGAGCGGAGCAGTAGTCAAAATTGGTATTAGCGATACGATTATGGGATACATGAGCACCCAAACAAGGGTAAAACCAAACAACCGAAAGTAACCTATTGAGATCGCCTGCCCGCCCAGCGTACCGAGGTAGCATGGAGCGCACTCGGAGAATAGCCCAAACAACAATGTGACACCGCTTCACTCTAAGCCCATGCGAGGCTTGCAAGATAGTCGTCACCTTTTACACCAGGCCTCCGCTAGCCAAAGGTCAAATTGAACCCTCAAAGCCAAGCGGCGAGTAAAGTGGTGGGTACATTAATCAATAAATGCACGCACGAAACACAAGCGTATGATTTTTAACTATATTTTATTGGCGATCAACATTCAGGTGCAGAACATCGAGTAGCCATGCTGCAGATCAATGAGCACATCAGTCTGGCCGACTGGGAAATCGAGATCAGCCAGATCCGCGCCCAGGGTGCCGGTGGCCAGAACGTCAACAAGGTCTCCTCGGCGGTACACCTGCGCTTTGACATCCAGCGTTCCAGTCTGCCGGCCGAGGTCAAGCAGCGCCTGCTGGCACTGGCCGACCAGCGCATCAGCAAGGATGGCGTGATCATTATCAAGGCGCAGAGCTTTCGTACCCTGGAGCTTAACCGCGAGGATGCCCTGCAGCGCCTGGCGCAACTGATTGGCGAAGCCCTCAAACAACAGCGGCCACGCCGCCCCACCCGACCAACCCGCAGCTCGCAACAAAAACGCATGGACAAGAAAACCCACAAGGGCCAGATCAAGGCGCTGCGCGGCCGTATCGAGCCCTGAGCAGCGGCTGACGCGCACTGCGCCAGCCCGTATAATGCGCCCACACCCCCAGCAGGAACATCCGGATGACCCACAGCCACGGCACCCTCTATATCGTCTCGGCCCCCTCCGGCGCCGGCAAGACCAGTCTGGTCAAGGCGCTGATCGAGCAAGTGGACGAGGTGCGCGTGTCGGTCTCGCACACCACCCGGCCAATGCGCCCGGGCGAGGTTGACGGGGTCAACTACCACTTTGTCGATCATGCGCAATTTCGCCAGATGATCGACCAGCAGGCGTTTCTCGAGCACGCCGAGGTGTTCGGCAACTACTACGGCACCGCCCGCTCCAGTGTCGAGCAGTCACTGGCCAAGGGTCACGACACCATCCTCGAGATTGACTGGCAGGGCGCCCAACAGGTCCGTCGAGTGCTGCCGCAGGCGCGTTCCATCTTTATCCTCCCGCCCAGCCGCGAGGCGCTGCGCGAACGCCTGAATAACCGTGGCCAGGACAGTAATGGCGTAATCGAACAGCGCATGGCCCAGGCAACTGACGAGATGAGCCATTACCATGAATATGACTTCGTGGTGATCAATGATGAATTCAGCATTGCCTTGCAGGACCTCAAGGCAATAGTGCGCAGCGGCCACCTGGCAAGCCAGCGCCAGCAAGCGCAACTGCAGCAACTGCTGGATGCACTCTTGTCAGACTGAAAGCGCATTGCGTAAACTGTGCGGTCCGTTGTCTGGCGTCGACAACGGGCGCTTCATTTCACCGAATCCACCTCTGACGCTTCGGAGTACAGCATGGCTCGCGTTACCGTTGAAGATTGCCTTGAACACGTAGACAACCGCTTCGAGCTGGTAATGCTCGCCACCAAGCGTTCCCGGCAAATCGCCACCGGCGGCAAGGACCCCAAGGTCGCCTGGGAAAACGACAAGCCGACCGTGGTTGCCCTGCGTGAAATTGCCGAAGGCCTGATCACCAATGACATCCTTGCCCAGGAAGCCATTGCCGACCAGCACGAGCCGCTGTACGCTCTGGAAGAAGAGTTTCCGGAGTAACGCCTTTGCCTCGATCAGACACCACCGCCCTCAGCGCTGACTTTCAGCAACCGGCAGAGGCCGGTGGCATGTCTGATATCGAAGCCTTTGCCGAACGCCTCGGTAGTTATCTGGAAGCCGATCAGGTCAATCTGGTCAGGCGCGCCTATTTCTATGCCGAACAGGCACACGACGGCCAGACCCGCCGCAGCGGCGAGCCCTACGTCACCCACCCCCTAGCGGTAGCCGGCATCCTTGCCGAGATGCACATGGATCATCAGAGCCTGATGGCTGCCATGCTGCACGACGTGATCGAAGACACCGGAATTCCCAAGCAGGCCCTGGAAAAGCAGTTTGGCGAAACCGTCGCCGAACTGGTCGACGGCGTCAGCAAGCTGACCCAGATGGACTTCGACACCAAGGCCGAAGCCCAGGCCGAAAACTTCCAGAAGATGGCGCTGGCCATGGCCCGTGACATTCGGGTAATTCTGGTCAAGCTGGCCGACCGCCTGCACAACATGCGCACCCTGGGTGCACTGGCGCCAGCCAAGGCCCGCCGCATTGCCCGCGAAACCCTGGAAATCTACGCCCCTATTGCCCACCGGCTGGGCATGCACAATCTCAGTACCGAATTCGAGGATCTGGGCTTTCGCGCCATGTACCCGCTGCGCTCGCGGATGATCGAGCGAGCCGTACGCCAGGCACGCGGCAACCGCCGTGAACTGCTCGGCAAGCTGCTCGCCTCGCTGGAAGAGCGCCTGCAACAGCAAGGGCTGAACGGTAGGGTACTGGGCCGCGAGAAGCACATGTACGGCATCTACCAAAAGATGCGCCTGAAGCGCCGGGCCTTCAACGAGATCATGGATGTCTACGCTTTCCGCATCATCGTTGACAGCGTCGACAGCTGCTACCGCGCGCTGGGGGCCGTGCACGGCCTGTACAAACCCTTTCCCGGCCGCTTCAAGGACTACATCGCGATTCCCAAGGCCAATGGTTACCAGTCCCTGCACACCACCCTGTTCGGCATCGGCGGCGTGCCCATCGAGATCCAGATCCGTACCGAGGAAATGGAAGAGCTGGCAAATAACGGCATCGCCGCGCACTGGCTGTACAAATCCAAGGACGAAGTGCTCAACGGCAACCATGCGCGTACCCGCAAATGGCTGAAAGGGGTACTGGAACTCCAGCAAAGCGCCGGCAACTCGCTGGAGTTCATCGAGAACGTCAAGATCGACCTGTTCCCCGATGAAGTGTACATATTCAGCCCCAAGGGCCGGATCATGGAGCTGCCCAAAGGGGCTACACCGGTCGATTTTGCCTACGCGGTACATACCGATATCGGCAATAACTGCATCGCCTGCCGCATCAACCGCCGGCTGGCACCGCTGTCCGAGCCGCTGCAAAGCGGCCAGACCGTCGAAATCATCACCGCACCGGGCGCTCGCCCCAACCCGGCCTGGCTGAATTTCGTTATCACCGGCAAGGCCCGCACACATATCCGGCACGCACTCAAGCACCAGCGCCACGCAGAGTCGGTAGCCCTCGGCGAACGTCTGCTGGACAAGGTACTCAGCAGTTTCGACACCAGCCTGGCGAATATCGACGAGCAAAGTATTTCAGCCGTTCTGGGCGACTGCGGCCTGACTCTGATGGAAGACCTGCTGGCCGATATCGGCCTGGGCAATCGCATGGCCTACGTGGTCGCCCGCAGCCTGTTGTTGCAGGCTGGCACCCGTACCGATAGCACTCCGGAGAAAAGCGAAAAACGCGAGGAACAAGGCGGCGCACTGGCCATTCGCGGCACAGAAGGCCTGGTGATGAACTTTGCGCGCTGCTGCAATCCAATCCCCGGCGACCCTATTGTCGGCCTGCTGACCTCCGGCAAGGGCATGCTGATCCACCAGGAAAACTGCCAGGAGCTTGCATCCCAGCGGCATGATAGCGAGAAACTGCTGCACCTGACCTGGGACAAGGACGTCAGCGGCGAATTCACCGTCGAGCTGCGTGTTGAGCTTGAGCAGCAGCGCGGTATCATCGCGCAACTGGCCACCAGTATCACGGTGGCGGATGCCAGCATCGAGCGTATCAGCGTTGACGAGCGCGACGGACGTATCAGCGTGGTCCAGCTGGCCGTCAGGGTTCGTGACCGGCTGCATCTGTCACAATTGATCAAGCGCATCCGTGCGATTTCCGGGGTGGCTCGCATCACCCGTCTGAAAAACTGACCTTTCTGGAGTCACCATGAACAAGCAAGTCATCACCAGTGACCGCGCACCTGCGGCCATCGGCACCTATTCCCAGGCCATCAAGGTCGGCAACACCGTCTACCTGTCCGGCCAGATCCCGCTGGACCCGGCCAGCATGCACGTAGTTGAAGGCATCGAGCAGCAGATCAGCCAGGTTTTCGAAAACCTCTCGGCAGTGGCCGAAGCCGCCGGCGGCACCCTGCAGGACATCGTCAAGCTGAACATCTTCCTTACCGACCTTGGCCACTTTGCCCTGGTCAACGAAGTCATGGCCCGTTACTTCAAGCAGCCCTACCCGGCGCGCGCCGCCATTGGTGTGGCTTCGCTGCCCAAGGGCGTGCCGGTGGAGATGGATGCGGTGATGGTGGTCGGCTGAAGAGCCGGCCCTGGTCGCGGCACACCACCTACAGCCTTCAGCGCGGATCTCAGGTCCGCAGCATCTGCGCATAGCCTTCCCGATAGCTCGGGTAGGCAGGTTCCCAGCCGCTTTCCCGGGCCAGCGCATTGCTGCAGCGCTTGCTGCCCATGCGCGGGCTGGGCCGCAGACTGGTTGGCGTCGCAACCCCCAACTGTTCACGCAGCCAGTCGGTCACCTCGTGCAGCGGCGCAGGCTGGTCATCCACGCCGATATAACAGGGCGCCAGTAGTTCATCGGCATCCGCCTGCAGCAGCAGGTGTTCCAGCAGCGCTGCCGCATCGTCGCGGTGGATACGGTTGGTGTATTGCGGCGGCTCCGCCGGCACCCGCAAGCCCTCACGCACCTGATCGATCAGCCGCGTGCGGCCCGGCCCATAGATGCCCGCCAGACGCACCACGCTGGCCGGATGACCGCTGCGCAAGGCCACATCCTCGGCCGCCAGCAGCGCCCGCGAGGTATCGCTGTCGGCCAGCGCCGCACTGTTTTCGCTGACCCACTCACCCTGATGCTGGGCATATACCCCGGTACTCGACACCTGCAACAGCAAGCGCGGACGCTGGCGATGCGCGGCCATCCAGTCCAGCACATGTTGCAGGCCCTGCACATACAACCGCTGGTACAGCTCGGCATCACGCCGGCCAGCAGCCGGGCAATACACCAGATAATCAATCCGTGCCGGCCAGTCCGGCGGGCACTCGGGCGCACACAAATCCGCCGCCAACCCCTGCACCCCATCCGGCAGGCCCTCGGGATTGCGCCGCAGGCCGGTCACCTGCCAGCCTCGTGCCTGCAGACGACGCGCCAACTCACTGCCAAGGTCGCCGCATCCGGCGATCAGAACCTGTTTCATCTTGATTGTTTTCCTCTATCAAGCAACCGGCTATGCTTCGTCAAAATCAACGGAAACAGTATACGCCATGACCCTTACCGAACTGCGCTACATAGTGACGCTGGCCCAGGAGCAGCATTTCGGACATGCTGCCGAGCGCTGCCATGTGTCGCAGCCAACCCTCAGTGTTGGTGTCAAGAAACTTGAGGAAGAGCTTGGGGTAATGATCTTCGAGCGTTCCAAGACAGCCGTCCGCGTCACGCCAATTGGCCAACGTATCGTTGCCCAGGCGCAGAAGGTGCTTGAAGAGGCCAGCGCCATCCGTGAACTGGCCAGCGCAGGCAAGAACCAGCTGGCCGCGCCACTGAAAGTTGGCGCCATCTACACCATCGGTCCTTACCTGTTTCCCCATTTGGTTCCGCAGTTGCACCGGGTTGCCCCGCAAATGCCACTGTACATCGAGGAAAACTTCACCAGCGTGCTGCGTGACAAATTACGCAACGGTGAGCTCGACGCCATCATCATCGCACTGCCGTTCAGCGAGGCCGATGTACTGACCCGCCCCCTCTACGACGAACCCTTCAGCCTGTTAATGCCAGCTGACCACCCTTGGGCGCTGCGTGACAGCGTGAGCCTCGACGAACTGGATGACGACAAACTGTTGCTGCTTGGCGAAGGCCACTGTTTCCGCGACCAGATACTCGAGGCGTGTCCGACCCTGCGCAAAAACGAAGAACACAGCCGTCATACCACTATAGAATCCACTTCGCTGGAAACCATCCGGCATATGGTCGCCTCGGGTATCGGCATGACCGTGTTGCCCCTGTCAGCTACCGATGACCGCTATTACAGCACTGACCTGCTGGTGACCCGGCCATTCCGTACACCGGCTCCGTTCCGTACCGTGGCGATTGCCTGGCGCGCCAGCTTTCCACGACCCAAGGCGATTGAGCTGCTGTGTGATTCGATCCGCCTGTGCTCGGTGCGCCCCGCAGGCAAGCCGGACTGAGCGTGCGGATGGACGCCGGCACACCACTGACCCAACTCAAGGGCATTGGCCCTGCGCTCGCCGAAAAACTCCAGCGCCTTGGCATGGACTGCATCGAGGACGTGCTGTTCCACCTGCCGCTGCGCTACCAGGATCGCACCCGCATCACACCGATTGCCGCGCTGCGTCCCGGCATGGATGCGGTAATTGAGGGTGTGGTGGCCGCCGCCGATGTGGTGCAGGGACGGCGACGCAGCCTGATCTGTCGCCTGCAGGATGGCAGTGGCACCCTGAGCCTGCGCTTTTTCCACTTTTCCGCCGCCCAGTTGGCCAACCTGCAGCGCGGCAGTCGCTGGCGCTGTTACGGTGAGGTACGCAGCGGCGCCAGTGGCCTGGAAATCTACCACCCGGAAATGCAACGCATCGAGGCCAGCCTGCCACGGCCGGTAGAAACCAGTCTGACGCCCATCTACCCGACCACCGAAGGGCTCTCGCAACTGCGTCTTCGCAGTCTTGCGGATGCCGCCCTGGGCTGGCTGGAACAGGGCCATCTGCTGCCCGACCTGTTGCCCGCAGAACTGCTGCCGGAGGCCGGTATGCCCGACCTGCACCAGGCTCTGCGCTGGCTGCACCGGCCGCCACCCGGCACTGATGTGCAGGCCATCGAGTCCGGCCAGCATCCGGCCAGTCGGCGGCTGATCTTCGAGGAACTGCTGGCGCACCAACTGGCCATGCTGCAATTGCGCAACCGCCTGCGCCGCCTGCAAGCCCCGGTACTCAAGGCCGAGGGCGAATTGCACCAGCGCTTTATCGATAATCTGGGTTTCGCTCTGACCGACGCCCAGCAACGGGTTGGCGAGGAAATCCGCCAGGACCTGCAGCGCAACAAACCGATGCTGCGCCTGGTACAGGGTGATGTCGGTGCCGGCAAGACGGTGGTTGCCGCACTGGCCGCACTGCAGGCCATCGAGGCTGGCTGGCAGGTGGCCTTGATGGCCCCCACCGAGCTGCTGGCAGAACAGCATTTCGACAACTTCCGGCGCTGGCTGGCGGCACTTGGCATCTCCACCGCCTGGCTGGCCGGCAAGCTAAAGGGCAAGATCCGCGACAACCAGCTGCAACTGATTGCCAGTGGTGAAGCGGCCATGGTGGTCGGCACCCACGCGCTGTTTCAGGCCGATGTGCAGTTCCACAAGCTGGGACTGGTGATCATCGACGAACAACACCGCTTTGGTGTCGAACAGCGGCTGGCATTGCGCGACAAGGGTAGCGCCGGCGACTGCTCGCCGCACCAGCTGATCATGACCGCCACGCCTATCCCGCGCACCCTGGCAATGAGCGCCTATGCCGATCTGGACACCTCGATCCTCGACCAGCTGCCACCCGGACGCACGCCGGTAAATACCGTGCTGATCGGCGACAGCCGGCGTGACGAGGTGATCGAGCGGGTTCGTGCTGCCTGCGGCGATGGCCGCCAGGCCTACTGGGTGTGCACTCTGATCGAGGACTCCGAACAGTTGCAGGCACAGGCTGCCGAAGCCACCTGGCAAACCCTCTGTGAAAGCTTGCCGGAGCTGTCAATCGGCCTGGTGCACGGACGCATGAAAGCAACCGAGAAGGCCACAATCATGGCGGCGTTCAAGGCAGGGGAGTTACACCTGCTGGTCGCTACCACGGTCATCGAAGTCGGCGTCGATGTGCCCAATGCCAGCCTGATGATCATCGAAAACCCCGAACGCCTGGGCTTGGCCCAGCTGCATCAGCTGCGTGGCCGGGTCGGCCGGGGCAGCACCGCCAGCCATTGCGTACTGCTGTATCACGCGCCACTTGGCCAGCAGAGCCGCGAACGGCTGAATACCATGCGCGAAACCAGTGACGGCTTTGTAATTGCCGAGCGTGATCTGGCCCTGCGTGGCCCCGGCGAAGTGCTCGGTACCCGCCAGACCGGGCTGGTGCAGTTCCGCATTGCCGACCTGCTGCGTGATGCCGACCTGCTGCCAGCGGTGCAGCAGGCTGCCCGTCAGCTGACCAACCACCAACCGCAAACCGGTCGGGCACTGGTACGTCGCTGGCTGGCACACAATCCCCAGTTTGCCCAGGTCTGATCAATGCTAAGCTGATAACGGATTCATCCGGCACAGGAGCCCTTGATGACCAGTGTCAGCATCAACCACGAACAGACAACGCTACCCTTGCTGCTGGAAAAACTGCTGCAACAGCAGGGCATTGCCTATCAACTGCGCCTGCAATCCCATGCCGGCCCCACCAACTGCCAGGTTCGCGCCTGCCTGCTGGGTGACAGTGGCGGACATGTTCTGGCGCTGTTTCCGGCTGATCACCTGCTTGACCTGAAAAGGCTGGCGCAGGTTGTCGGACGCCAGTTGGAGCCGGTACGTGACGAACAACTCCAGCGAATCCTCAGCAAGCACCAGCTGAACCAGCTGCCCGGTCTGCCGGTACTGTTCGACTCCCCCTGCATCTATCACCTTGAACTACGTGAACAGCAAACCCTGTGGCTGCAGAGTGGACTGCCGGGCTGGCTGCTGGAAGTCCGCTCAAGTGACACCCAGCGCTTGCTGGAAAAGGCCAGCGGCGCACGCTTTGCCGTAGCCCTGGAAGCCATCACCCGGCCACCGCGGGATGACAGCAATGACGTGCAGGACCTGACCAACGCTGTGCAGCAATTCACCGCGCTACGGGTTCGCCAGCGCCTCGAAGAAACCGTCGACCTGCCACCGCTGCCTCAGACAGCACAACGCATTCTGCGTCTGCGTGCCGACCCCGATGCAGGCATTACCGAGCTGGCGGATATTGTCGAGACCGATCCGGGCCTGGCCGCCCAGGTCGTCAGTTGGGCCGCCTCTCCGTTCTATGCAGCGCCCGGCCGGATTCGCTCGGTCGAAGACGCCATTGGGCGCGTGCTTGGCTTTGACCTGGTGATAAACCTGGCGATAGGCCTGACGCTGGGACGCACGCTGGCACTGCCCAAGGATGCCCCGCAAGGCTGCACTCCGTACTGGGAACAGGCCATCTACACTGCCGCGGTAATCGAAGGACTGGGTCGCGCATTGCCCCCGGCACAGCGCCCGGAAGCAGGCCTCAGCTATCTCGCCGGGCTGCTGCACAATTTCGGCTACCTGCTGCTGGCTCATATCTTTCCACCGCACTTCACCCTGTTGTGCCGTCACATGGAGGCCAACCCGCATGTGCCCGCATCACTGATCGAACAGCATTTGCTGGGTGTCAGCCGTGAACAGATCGGCTGCTGGCTGATGCGTTACTGGGATATGCCGGAAGAGCTGGTTCTGGCACTGCGCCACCAGCACGACCCCGACTACAGCGGCGACCAGCATGTGTATGCCAACCTGATCTATGTCGCGCTTAGTCAATTGGCAGAACGCGGGATTGGCTGCAGCCCCGGACAGTCAGTACCGGATGCGCTGTACCAGCGCCTCGGGCTCTCGGCAGAACGGACCGCGCAGATCACAGACAAGGTGTTGGTGGCGGAAGAGGCTTTGCGACTGTTGGCAAAGCAGCTGCAACACTGAACCGCTAATACGGCTGTAAATCACATCCGCCGGCAACCGGCGGATGTGCGGCGGTCAACTCAATTGACAGCGTCCTTGAGGCTCTTGCCTGGCTTGAAAGCAACAGTGTTGCTGGCCTTGATGGTAACGGGATTCCCTGTCTGCGGGTTTTTCCCGGTGCGTGCACCACGGTGACGCTGGACGAAAGTGCCGAAACCAACCAGGGTAACGCTGTCCTTCTTGCCCAGCGCCTTGGTGATTTCTTCAAGCATTGCATTGAGAACGCGGCCGGCCTGATCCTTGCTCAGGTCGGCTTTTTCAGCGATAGCCGCTGCGAGATCCGGTTTACGCATAAAAGCCTCATGGTGTTTGTTGTTTTTGTTTCCACTGCAACATCCGTGCAGCATGGCCCGACTCGCCGAATACCGCGAACGGCGATTCAGTGCCGCATCAGCATCGCATGACTTGGCTGCATGCGCCAGCCTTGAGGCCATTGCGCCCCGGCAACAGCGCCATATTTCCCGACCAGTGGCAAACTCGGCACAGCTCCGCTGGCCTCTGGCAAACGTGGTAACCTAGCGCACGTCGCTGCCCGCCAGCGTCATTGCTTCCCGCTGCCGAACCAGGACTGATGCGCCGTGACTCTGCCCGACTGGCAACCTGCCGACACCCTCTCGCAACCACCCGAGGCAGCCTTGTACGACTGGCTTTGCGAACCTGGCTCGCTGACCAGCCGGTTGCAGGCACTCGGCAGCTTCCGTGTTGAACTGCTGCGCGAATCAGCACTGCCCGCACGTGCCGACGAAGCGGCGGCACTCGGCGTGGCTCCCGGCAGCCCGCTGTGGACCCGTGAGGTTTTGCTGCACAGCAATGGAACTCCCTGCATATTTGCCCGCTCGGTGATGCGCCCTGAGCAATTGACGAACAGCCCTTTGCGACTGGCAGAACTGGGCAGCCGCAGCCTTGGCGAGCGGCTGTTCGGTAGCCCAGACGTGCAGCGCGGCCCCATCCAGATCAGTCGCTGGCCAGACGAATGGCTACCCGACCCATGGCGCGGCAGCGCATGCTGGGCACGCCGCTCATTGTTCAGCGCCACACACCTGCAGCTGCTGGTTTGTGAAGTGTTTCTGCCCGGCTGGCCAGCCGGGCAGACTGCCTGATTCCGGAGGTTTGCCATGTACGGCCTGCTGATTCACCAACTCGGACGTCTGCACCCCCGCGCTCCCGACTTTATCGCACTGATGCGTCTGGACCGACCGATTGGCACCTGGCTGCTGATGTGGCCGACACTCTGGGCGCTGTGGCTGGCCGCAGAAGGACTTCCGCACGCCGGTGTGCTGGCAATTTTTGTCGCCGGCGTAATACTGATGCGCGCGGCTGGTTGCGTGATCAACGACTACGCCGACCGCAAGATCGACGGGCATGTCAGCCGCACCCGCCAACGCCCACTGGCCACCGGCCGTATCCAACCACGCGAGGCGCTGTTGCTGTTCGCCCTGCTGGTACTGGCCAGCGCCCTGTTGGTACTGCTGACCAACCGCCTGACCATACTGCTGACCTTTGGTGGCATTGCCCTGGCCACCCTCTACCCGTTCTGCAAGCGCTTTACCTACTACCCGCAAATTGTGCTCGGCGTCGCCTTCTCCTGGGCCATTCCGATGGCCTTTGCTGCCCAGGCCGAGGCCCTGCCGACCTCGTTGTGGCTGGTGTACATGGCCAACCTGTTGTGGACCGTGGCCTATGACACCGAGTACGCCATGTGCGACCGCGAGGATGACCTGAAGATAGGCGTCAAATCTACAGCCATCCTGTTCGGTGATGCCGACCGGCTGATTATCGGCATCCTGCAGGGTCTGACACTGCTCTGCCTGCTGTTGGCCGGACGACATTTCGGTCTCGGACTGTATTTTCACCTCGGCCTGCTGGCGATGTGCGCCAGCTTCGTCTGGCAACAATGGCTGATCCGCCAGCGCGAACCGGCGGCCTGCCTGCGCGCCTTCCTTGGCAACCACTGGAGCGGCCTGCTGATATTTGCCGGACTTGCCGCTGATCTTGCCTTGCGCTGAGCCCGGTCACATTACTGCAATAAAAGTGTTATCTAATCCGCTATCAGGAATAGCGGCGCTGGCTGACAGCTGCCACTGGCACACTGACGACAACGGCATGGGGCACAGGTAATGGCAGGCAAGACCATTCTGATCGTGGATGATGAAGCGGCAATCCGGGAAATGATCGCCGTGGCACTGGAAATGGCGGGTTATGACTGCCTTGAGGCGGACAACGGCCAACAAGCCCATGCGCTTATCGTCGACCGCCGTCCTGATCTGATCCTGCTTGACTGGATGCTGCCCGGAACCACAGGTATCGAACTGGCACGGCGTCTCAAGCGCGACGAAAACACAGCCGACATACCGATCATCATGCTCACCGCCAAGGGCGAGGAAGACAACAAGATCCAGGGGCTGGAGGTTGGTGCTGATGACTACATCACCAAACCCTTCTCCCCGCGTGAACTGGTCGCCCGGCTCAAGGCGGTGCTGCGCCGGGCAGGGCCGGCAGACGAGGAAGCCATGCTGGAAGTCGACGGTCTCTGCCTGGATCCGGTCAGCCACCGCATCACCATTAACGGCCAGGCTGCCGACATGGGGCCGACCGAATACCGGCTGCTGCAGTTCTTTATGACACATCAGGAGCGCGCCTATACCCGCAGTCAATTGCTTGACCAGGTCTGGGGTGGCAACGTATATGTCGAGGAACGCACGGTAGACGTACACATACGCCGCCTGCGCAAGGCGCTGGGCAGCGGTTACGAGCATCTGGTACAGACCGTGCGCGGCACCGGCTACCGCTTCTCCACACGCAGCTGACGCTGCCCGGCACGGTTTGTCCGATGAACGCAAACAGCAGTGACACCTGGATTCGCACTCTGCTGCAGAAGTTGTTCTGGTTGTTGCTCGGCTGTGTACTGGCTGGACTGCTGACCGGTCAGCTGGCCTGGTGTCTGGCGCTCGGCATGGGACTGTACCTGGTCTGGACCCTGCGCCAGATGCTGCGCTTCCACCACTGGTTGCGCCACCATCCGAAACAGCCTCCACCCGAAGCACGCGGTATCTGGGGCGAAATCTTCGACAGCATCTACCATTTGCAGCGCAACGACGCTCGCATGCGTACGCGCATGCAGTCGGTGATTGACCGGGTGCAAAGCTCCACTGCCGCGCTGCGTGACGCCGTGGTGATGATCGACCGCAAGGGCGATCTGGAATGGTGGAACCCGGCAGCCGAGCAACTGCTCGGCTTACGCGCTCCAGACGACAGCGGTCAGCATGTGACCAACCTGATCCGCGACCCACGCTTTGTCGACTATTTCGAGCTGCAGAACTACAGCGAGTCGCTGACTATCCCTTCGCCTGTCGACGAAAGCCATTGGCTGCACTACAGCATTACCCGGTATGGCCCCGGTGACCGCTTGATGGTGGTTCGCGATGTGACCCGCCTGCAGCACCTTGAGCAGATGCGGCGTGACTTTGTTGCCAATGTTTCGCATGAGCTACGTACACCGTTGACCGTGCTGGTAGGTTATCTGGAAACCTTGCTGGACGCTGACGATGGCAGCCAGCCCCGACGTCAGCGCGCCCTGCAGCAAATGCAGCAACAGGCCGAACGCATGCAGGAACTGCTACGCGATCTGCTCCTGCTCTCCCGACTGGAAAGTGGCAATGAAACCCAGCAACAGGAAGTATTTGATGTCAGCAGCGGCTTGCAGGGACTGGCCCAGGATGCCCGCGCACTTTCTGCCGAGCGTGGTCACCAGATCGACCTGAAAATCAGTGGCAACACCCTGCTGCATGGGAGTCAGGCAGAGCTGCAAAGCGCCTTTTCCAACCTGCTGTTCAATGCCGTCAAGTACACGCAGAACGGTGGGCGTATCGAGATGCGCTGGTGGCAGGATGAACAGGGTGGGCATTTTGAGGTCAGCGACAACGGCCCGGGCATTGAAGAACGCCACTTACCTCGACTGACAGAGCGCTTTTACCGGGTTGACCCGAGCCGCAACAGTGCCACCGGAGGCACCGGGCTGGGGCTGGCGATCGTCAAGCATGTACTGCTTCGGCATGACGGCAATCTGGAAATTCACAGCACGCTGGGCAAGGGCAGCCGATTCAGCTGCCACTTCCCGGCACAGCGGCTGGCTCAGGCACCGGGCACGTACTGACTCAAGGTCGTGCCTGAGGCAATCAGGCGGGACAGATACTCAAGCTTCTGCGGGTCCTGGTCAACAAACTTCAGGGTGACTCTGACCCACTCGCAATCCATCTTCGGCTCCAGCGCCGACAGTGCATGGATATAGCCGTTGATACGCGCCACACTGCGGTCACTGTCCTGCTCCAGATCCAGCACGCCGCTTTCAAACAGTGCCGGCAGGCGCTCTCCGCGACGCACCACCAACAGGGCATCCTTAAGACTGAGTGTTTTCACCACACAGGCAAATTGCTGTCCGGCCAGCCGCAGTTGGGCCTGACCACGCACACCGCTGGCTCTGGGGTCAGACTTCTCCGTAGAGGCCGCTGGAGCAGCACCTGCCGTCAGCAGCGAAGCAGATGAACTGGCGGATGCAGTAGCACTGGGCGGCGCAGCTTCAGGCCGTGTTACCCGCCGGCCACCCATCAGATTGGAAATGGTCTCCTGGGCGGTACCAACACTCGCCTGCGGGTTCCGCCGGGCCAGATCGGCAAGTTTGCCGGTACGCTTGAGCGCCTTGTGCACCTTGGCCACCAGTTGCTCATTGCTGAACGGCTTCCCGATATAATCGGTGACACCCGCCTGGATCGCTTCGACCACATGCTCCTTGTCACCCCGGCTGGTGACCATGATGAACGGGATCTTCTCCACATCCGCCTGGGCACGAAACCACTGCAGCAGCTCAAGCCCACTGAGTTCAGGCATTTCCCAGTCGCACAGGATCAGATCGTAGCGGTTGCGCCCAAGCAGCTGCTGAGCCTTGCGGCCATTGATCGCCTCTTCTATCTGCAAACCAGGGAAGTGCCCTCGCAAGGCCTTTTTCACCAGATCACGAATGAAGGGGGCATCATCTACCACCAGCACTGAAACTTTCGACATGGCAGGTTCCATCTATCGGTTACCCGCATAGCTTAGCCCAGCCAGTAGCAAAAACCCCAGCACCAATGCACAACAGAGGATGGGTGGCGTCCGAATCAGGTCCGGACGCCACGGGCGAGGCTCAGAGTACGCCGTTCAGCGCATTGAGGAACAGCTGCTGGTACTGCGCCGCCTCCAGGCGGATCGGATTGGTACTGGCGCTGGGGTCCTTGATCGACATGCCGCCAATGGTTTCCGCCTGGCTGTCATCAATACCGATGGCCGCCAGGGTGTGCGGGATTTCCAGTTCGCTACGCAGCTCCAGCACCCAGTCCAGCATGCCATCGAAATTCTGCTTGGGCAGATCCAGGTAGCGCGCAGCGCGGGCGATTTCCTGCTCAATGGCCGGACGGTTGAGCTGCAGCACATAGGGCATGACGATCGCATTCAGCAGGCCGTGGTGCGAGTCATACAGGGCGCCCAGGCTGTGCGACAGCGCATGGATAGCACCCAGACCGCGCTGGAAGGCCACACAACCCATGGTCGAGGCCACCAGCATCTGGGTGCGGGCTTCGATATCACCGCCATTTTTGGTGGCGCGCGGCAGGAATTCCTTGACCAGACGCATGCCCTCCAGAGCGATGCCCTCGGCCATCGGGTGGAACAGCGGCACACAGTAGGCTTCGAGGTTGTGCGCCAGCGCGTCCATGCCAGTGGCGGCGGTCAGCTTGGCCGGCAGACCGACGGTCAGCTCCGGATCCAGAATGACCATCTGCGGCACCATGCGGGTGTGGAAAATGATGCGCTTGGTGTGGGTTTCATCGTCGCTGATCACTGCCGCCTGGCCGACTTCCGAGCCGGTACCAGCGGTGGTCGGCACCGCCACCACCGGCAGCATCTTGCTGACATCAACGTTGGACGGCTTCATTGCTTCCCACAGGGAAATGCTCTGATTGGCAATCAGCGCAATGGCCTTGGCCGCATCAATCGCGGAGCCGCCACCAAAGGCGATCACTCCGTCATGGCCGCCAGCCTTCAGCGCTGCCACGCCATCGTGCACGTTACCGCTGGTCGGATTGCCCTTCACCGCACTGAACAGGCCCGCCTGCAGACCGGCATCACGGCAGCTCTGCAGCGCCGCTTCGACCATCGGCAGTGCCGCCAGGCCCGGATCGGTTACCAGCAGGGGCGCGCGCATGCCCAGCTGGCTGCAGACCTTGGGCAGTTCGGCAATACGACCGGGGCCGACACGTACTGCGGTGGGATAGTGCCAGTTCATGCTGAAAGACTTGATTTCCATGGGGGCTCCATTGGCGTGGGTAACTAAAGGACGGAAGCGTTCTGTTCGCCGCCAGTTCCCTCTGGATGTTCGGCAGGATACAAAACCGGCTAATGTCCCGAAACATACCCAAATAGGGCCCAACAGTCCATGCCTGCGGGCCATATTGCGCCAGCTGAATGCACCACAATCAGCCATTCGGGCGATGCTGGCACATCACCCCCGGCCCTTACTCCGCCTCGGGTTCCGGCTTGCGGCCCAGGCGCTCCTCGATACCCTTGATGCCAATATGTCGCACGTCGGTGCCCTTGACCAGATAGATCACATGCTCGGCAATGTTGCGCGCATGGTCACCGACCCGCTCCAGCGAGCGCAGCACCCAGAGGATGTTCAGCACTCGCGAGATGGAACGCGGATCTTCCATCATGTAGGTGACCATCTCGCGCATGGCGCTCTTGTATTCCTGGTCGACCACCTTGTCCTCGCGGGCCACGGCAAAGGCCTGGTCGGCATCCAGCCGGGCAAAGGCATCCAGCGCCTCCTGCACCATCTTGCGCACGTGGTTGCCGATATGCCGGCACTCGACGTAGCCACGCGGCGCCTGGCCTTCCTCGACCAGCTGCAGCGCGCGCCGGGCAATTCGCGAGGATTCGTCGCCGATACGCTCCAGATCAACGATGATCTTGCTGATGCTGATCACCAGACGCAGGTCGCTGGCGGCCGGCTGGCGGCGTGCCAGGATGCGCAGGCACTCCTGGTCGATATCCACTTCCATGCGGTTGACCGTGTCATCCACACTGCGCACCTGACCGGCCAGGCCGGTATTGCCGTCGATCAGTGCGGTCACCGCATCGGAAATCTGCTTCTCCACCAGCCCGCCCATTTCCAGCAGGCGGGTACGGATGTCCTCCAGCTCCTCATTGAACTGCTGGGAGATGTGCTGGGTAAAAAGTTCTTTGTCTGGCATAACTGCGGTCTCCCAGGGATCAGCCGTAGCGGCCGGTGATGTAGTCTTCGGTCTGCTTCTTGGCCGGATTGGTGAACAGCGTATTGGTATCACCGAACTCGATCAGGTCGCCCATGTACATAAAGGCGGTGTAATCCGACACCCGCGCCGCCTGCTGCATGTTGTGGGTAACGATGACGATGGTGTACTGGTCCTTCAGCTCGTTGATCAGCTCCTCGATCTTCAGCGTCGAGATAGGGTCAAGCGCCGAGGCCGGCTCATCGAGCAGAATCACCTGCGGCTCGATGGCAATTGCCCGGGCGATCACCAGACGCTGCTGCTGGCCACCGGACATGCCAAAGGCATTGTCGTTCAGGCGGTCCTTGACCTCATCCCACAGCGCGGCGGCGCGCAGCGAACGCTCAACCACCTCGTCCAGCGTACGCTTGGACTTCACGCCCTGCAGACGCAAGCCATAGGCGACGTTCTCATAGATCGACTTGGGGAACGGGTTGGGCTTCTGGAACACCATGCCGACATTGCGGCGCAGCTCGGCCACATCAACCTGACGGCCGTAGATGTTCTCGCCATCCATCAGGATCTCGCCCTGGATGCGGCAAATGTCGACCAGATCGTTCATCCGGTTGAAGCAGCGCAGCAGCGTCGACTTGCCACAGCCGGACGGACCGATAAAGGCGGTGACCTTGCGTTCCGGAATGCTCAGGTTGATGCCGTTGAGGGCACGATCCTGGCCATAGAACAGCTCCAGATTGTTGACCTGAATCTTGATCTTCTCGTCAGCCATCGACAGCGTACCACTGCGCTCGCCGAGCGCAGCGGCAGCAGAGATTCCGGCCTTGGCGGTAGTGCTTGTGTTCATAATTTGGGTCTCTGTGTTCATGCGGGTTACCTGCAAGGACGGATCAGTCGGAGGCGCTGCGATAGCGCTCACGCAGATGGTTGCGGATGGAAATCGCGGTCAGGTTGAGCACCACGATCAGCAGCACCAGCACCAGCGCGGTGGCATAGACCAGCGGCCGCGCCGCCTCGACGTTGGGGCTCTGGAAGCCGACGTCGTAGATATGGAAGCCCAGGTGCATGATCTTGCGCTCCATGTGGATGTAGGGAAAGATCCCGTCGACCGGCAGGGTCGGCGCCAGCTTGACCACACCGACCAGCATCAGCGGTGCCACTTCACCGGCGGCCCGGGCAATCGCCAGAATCAGACCGGTCATCATCGCCGGCGTAGCCAGCGGCACAATCACCTTCCACAGGGTTTCGGCCTTGGTCGCGCCCAGCGCCAGACTGCCCTGGCGGATGGTACTGGGAATCCGCGCCAGACCCTCTTCGGTGGATACGATAACGATCGGCAGGGTCAGCAGCGCCAGGGTCAGCGAGGCCCAGAACAGACCGGGCGTACCGAAGGTCGGCGACGGCAGCGAGGCCTGATAGAACATCTGGTCGATGCTGCCACCGAGGAAATAGACAAAGAAGCCGAGGCCGAACACCCCGTAGACAATCGAAGGCACCCCCGCCAGGTTGTATACCGAGATGCGGATGATCCGCGTCATGGTGCCCTGTTTGGCGTATTCGCGCAGGTAGATCGCCGCAGCGATACCGAACGGGGTGACGATGATCGACATCACAAAGACCATGGTCACGGTGCCAAAGATCGCCGGGAAGATACCGCCCTCGGTGTTGGCCTCGCGCGGGTCATCGGTCATGAACTCACCCAGGCGCACAAAGTACTGGCCGAACTTGGTCAGGGCCGACATGGCATTCGGCTGATTGACCCGTACGATGGCTGCCAGGTTCAGCTCCACCGACTTGTCCTCGGCAGTACGCATCAGCAAGGTATCGCGCTTGGCGCTGGCATACAGTGCATCCAGCTCCTTGCGCAGCACTTCATAGTCGCCATCCAGCTGGGCGCTGCGGGTGGCAATCTGCTCCTCCTGCAGGGCGCGCTCGGTGCCCTGCACATTGCGCAGGTCAAGGGTGCGGCGCTGCAGGCGCAGCTGCTCCATTTCAGTGTTGATACGACCGATTTCACGCTTCTCGATGCGCTTGATCTGGTCATGCAGCTGCAGGCTGCGCTGCACGGCAGCGCTCACACCTGCCGACCATTCGGCATCGCCGGGGCGCAGCACACGGCCCTCGAAGCGCAGCTCCTGCGGATAGCCATAGAAGTTGCCCCACTCACGGCGCTCGATCACCAGCACCTCGTTCGGATACTCGAAGTCGGCCATGCCGATCTCGGTATGCCAGACGAAGTCGCGGCCGGTCTGGTCGCGGTTGCCCTGCTTGAACAGGAAGCGGGTCACCAGTTCCATGCCCTCCGGCACCCAGTAACCGGCATCACGCGCCACCGCCGCGGGAATCACCTGGGAACGTACCACCTCGCCAAGCACCACGCTCTGCTGGCCTTCACGGTCGGTAATGCGCACCTCGGCGACATCCGCCGGCCAGAAGTGGCCAAAACCACGTACCGCGATCAGCCCGATCAGGCCAATCACCATCAACATGCACACCGCCACGGCTCCGGCGTTCAACCAGATCCAGGGTGCTCCCGTCTTGAACCAAGCTCTCATTTCAGTCCCCTATCCGGTGATCACAGGTTGCTGTAGCGGGTGCGCAGGCGCTGACGGATGATTTCCGCCAGGGTGTTGACCACAAAGGTCAGTGCCAGCAGTACCAGCGCAGCCAGGAAAAGCACACGGAAGTGCGAGGAACCGACCGCGGTCTCCGGCAGCTCCACGGCGATGTTTGCCGACAGCGTGCGCATGCCTTCAAAGATGTTGAAGTTGACCACCGGGCTGTTGCCGGTGGCCATCAGCACGATCATGGTTTCCCCGACAGCGCGGCCAAAGCCCATCATCACTGCTGAGAAAATCCCCGGGCTGGCGGTCGGCAGCACCACGCCGATCACCGTCTGCCAGCGCGTGGCACCCAGCGCCAGCGAACCCTGGGTCAGATGGCGCGGCACGGTGAACACCGCATCCTCGGCAATCGAGAAGATCGTCGGAATCACCGCAAAGCCCATGGCAATACCAACGATCAGGGCGTTGCGCTGGTCATAGGTAATGCCGATGTCGGTAAACCACTGGCGCATACTGCCATTGAAGAACCAGATTTCCAGCAGCGGGCTCATGGCCACCGCCAGCCAGACAAAGCCGATGATGATCGGCACCAGCAGTGCCGCTTCCCAGCCGTCCGGCACCCGCTGGCGCAGGCCGGCCGGCAATACGCTGGTCCACAGCCAGGCGAACAGCAGCATCATTACCGGCAACAGCAACAGGATGCTGAAGATCGCCGGCAGGTGTTCCTCGGTGAAGGGTGCCAGCCACAGGCCGGCGAGGAAGCCGAGAATGACCGTCGGCAGCGCCTCCATGATCTCGATGCTCGGCTTGACGATGCCGCGCAGCTTGGGCGTCATGAAGTAGGCGGTATAGATGGCCCCGGCAATCGCCAGCGGCATGGCGAACAGCATGGCGTAGAAGGCCGCCTTCAGGGTGCCGACCGACAGCGGTACCAGACTGAACTTGGACTCGAACTCGTCGGTTGCCGAGGACGACTGCCAGATATAGTCCGGATCGCTGCGGCCTTCATACCAGACCTTGTTCCACATCGCAGCAAACGACAACTGCGGGTGCTGGTTCCACAGCTCGGCAACATGCACCTGTTGGTCATCCTGCACCAGCAGGCGGCCATTCAGCGGCGACACCGCCACCCTCTCGATCGGCCGCTCAGTGAACGACTTCAGGTACAGGGTCCGTGAGGAGGTGCCGTAGTGCACCCCGACCTGACCCTTGGCGTCACCGACAATAAAGCCCTTGCGGTTGTATTCCGGAGCAATGCTGGTAATCGCCGCACCATGGCCCTTGAAGTCACGAATGCGGGTCAGGTGGTAGCGATTCTGCTCGTCACGCACCAGGAACCACTGGCTCAGCTCACCGCGCTCGGTGCCCACCACCAGTGACACCGTACCAATCAGGAACTCCATGGCAGTAATCGCCGCGCCCTGGCCGGCATCGACGCTGGCCACCAGCCGCGCATTGGCCGGCTGGCTGATGTCGTAATAGTGGATTTTGCCGGCGCTGTCGGCGACGAACAGGCTGCGCAGCGCCTTGTCGACCAGCAGGCGTACCGGCTCGCCAGGCACCGCCGGCAGCTCGAACCGCTTGCTCTGCACTGTGGTTTCGCCAGTCAACAGGTTGCTGCGTGTGCTCAACTCGGCCACCAGCAGGCGGTTATCCGCAGTAATAGCGGCCAGCATACTGGCAGCGCGACCACGGGTACGGCTCTCCATGGCCACCAGCTTGAGCGGCTGGCCCTGTTCATCCAGGGTAATCGGCGCCTGCCCCAGCGGGTAGGTCAGTTTGGGAGTGATCAGCCGCTGACCATTCGGAAAACTCAGGCTGTAGTCATGCCGCACTACCAGCGCCTGACCGTTGTCCAGGCCATGCACCACGGTTTGGGTACCCGGCTCGGTCGAGCCGAAGCTGCTGATGCTCACCCCTTGCGGCACACCGATGGGCAGCTGGCTGCGCAGCGCGCCACTACCCAGCTCGAAGAAGCTGACCTGGCCGTCGTCGCTGTACTGCAGCCCAAGTTCCTCATAGCGTTCGATCAGTACGGTCTGGGTCTGCGCCTCGCTGACCGGCAGCGGATGGCTGGCCAGACGCTCCACAGTCGCACCGCGCAGAATCGGCGCGACTTCCCAGAACAGGTAAACAAAGATCAGCGCCAGGGCAAACACCACCCCGAAACCGGCGGTGCTGATACCCCAGCGCGAAGCATTGTCTTTCATCAAGCGCCGCCGCCGCAGACGCTTTCGCGCCTCGGCATCCGGCAACAGCGAAGGCTGGGGTGTCCTTCTGGCTATGGTCGAGGTGATATCGGTCATATGGGAGTCGCTCTTGGACTGCGGCCTTTTCGGAGTGCTCAGACTAAGTCGGTTGTATGACAACATTGTTACAGGCAACAAAAAAGGGGACCCGTCAGGATCCCCTTTGCTGGTCGCCGGTAGCCTGCACCGGCGTCCGCCTTACTGGATGTTCAGATCGCTGAGCACCTTGTCGGCCACCGACTTGGGCACAGTCACGAAACCATCACGATGCACCACGCCCTGACCTTCCTGGGTGTAGACCATCTTGACGAACTCGCGGGTCAGCGGGTCCAGATCCTGGTTCGGGTTCTTGTTGATGTACACGTACAGGTAACGGGCCATCGGGTAGGTGCCATTGGCAGCGTTCTCGCTGGTGGCCTCGATGAAATCACCACCCTCTTCGGCAGCCAGCGGAACCACGCGTACACCAGAGGTGCGGTAGCCGATGCCGGAGTAGCCGATACCGTTGATCGACTCGGTCACACCCTGAACCACCGAGGAGGAACCCGGCTGTTCGTTGATGCTGGACTTGAAGTCACCGCCGCACAGGGCGTTGTCCTTGAAGAAACCGTAGGTGCCGGAAACGGCGTTACGGCTGTACAGGGCGAAGTCACGGTTGGCCCAGGCACCGGTCATGCCCAGCTGACCCCAGCGGGTGATGTCTTCGCTGTGGCCGCAACGGCGGGTCGCGGAGAAGATGGCATCAACCTGCGGCAGTGTCAGACCCTCGATCGGGTTGTCCTTGTTGACGTACACCGCCAGCATGTCGACCGCTACCGGCAGCGCATAGGGCGCATAGCCGTGGCGGGCTTCAAAGGTCTGGATTTCGGTGTCGCGCATGGCACGGCTCATCGGCGCCAGGTTGGCGGTGCCTTCGGTGATCGCCGGCGGCGCGGTGGAGGAACCGGCACCCTGGATCTGCACGTTGACGTTCGGGTAGAACTTGTTGAACTCTTCGGCCCACAGGGTCATCAGGTTGTTCAGAGTATCGGAACCGATGCTCGACAGGTTGCCGGAGACGCCACTGGCGCGCTCATACTTGGGCAGGTTCGGATCAACCTCGGCGGCAGCGCTCAGGCTCAGTGCGCCGGCGGCGGCGAAAGTAACGGCAACGCACAATTGCTTCAGTTTCATGCTCTCTGTACTCCTTGGGGAGATAGGGTTGGCTTCACGCGACCCAGTATCTGGAGGCCACATGACAACCCTATTCCAGCAATGTGACAGTTACGTTAAACCCTGCAGTCATTACATCGGACAATATTCCGTGAACGATTGAGGGCAGTGCGCCAATCCCTTAATATGTCGCAGGCTTGCAACAGTGCCCGCTTCAGCGATGTCTGTGCAGCCCCTACAATTACAACAGCCTCCCAGAGAAGCCCATGCACGACCTGGATACTGACCCGCTGCCAAATGGCCAGCTGGCCCTGAAAATCACCGCTTTGCCACGTGATTGCAACAATTTTGGCGACATCTATGGCGGCTGGCTGGTCTCGCAAATGGACATTGCCGGCACCAGTTCGGCCTCGCGCATTGCCCGTGGCCGGGTGGCCACAGTGGCGATCGACCGCATGGGCTTCATGGTCCCGGTACCGGTCGGCGCCCAGCTGGCCTGCTACTGCCAGGTAATGGAAATTGGCCGCAGCTCGATCAAGATGCTGGTCGAGGTATGGAGCGACGACCTGGAGCACGATGACAGCCGCAAGGTCACCGAGGCGGTGTTTGTGTTTGTCGCCATTGATGATCGCGGGCGCACCCGCGTCATTCCCAGCTGACCGGCGGCCCCACGCCGCCTGACACAAGGCCGCCTGCCATGTCCCTATCCCCCCTGCGCCTGGCCCTGGGTCTGGCGCGCGGCATTGATGCGCTAAATGCCCTGCTTGGCCGCAGCCTGGCCTGGCTGAGTTTACTGCTGGTGCTGCTGACCAGTGCCGTGGTGCTGCTGCGTTACGGCTTCAGCATTGGCGCCACCGCCCTGCAGGAACTCACCCTGTATGCCCACGCCCTGGTCTTTATGGGCGCCGCCGCCTGGACCCTGCAGCGCGACGCCCATGTGCGCGTCGACATTTTCTATCGCAGCGCCAGCCCACGGCGTCAGGCACTCACCGACCTGCTCGGCAGCCTGCTGTTCCTGCTGCCGTTGTGCCTGTTTCTGGCCTGGAGCTGCTGGGACTATGTGCTGCTGTCCTGGGCCCGTCAGGAACGCTCGGCGGATGCCGGCGGCCTGCCCTGGGTCTACCTGCAAAAGAGCATCATCCTGCTGCTGGTCGCCAGCCTGCTGTTGCAGGCACTGGCGCAGCTGATCAAGACCATCGCGGTACTGCGCGGCGCCCTGCCGAACCACCTCGACAGCCATCCGCAGGAGGAACTCTGATGCTGCCCGAGCTGATGGCCATCGCGCTATTCCTCAGCCTGTGTCTGGTGCTGCTGGCCGGCTACCCGGTGGCCTTTACCCTCGGCGGCCTGTCGCTGCTGTTTGCCGGCATCGGTGTAATGACCGGCAGCTTCGACCCGAGTTTTTTCGGCGCCCTGCCCAGCCGTCTGTTCGGTACCATGAACAACCAGACCCTGCTGGCGGTGCCGCTGTTCGTGTTTATGGGGGTGATGCTGGAAAAATCGCGCATCGCCGACAGCCTGCTGGAATCCATGTCGCAGCTGTTCGGCGGCCTGCGCGGCGGGCTGGCATTCTCGGTATGCCTGGTCGGCGCGCTGCTTGCCGCCAGCACCGGCATCGTCGGCGCCACCGTGGTTACCCTGGGGCTGCTGGCGCTGCCGACCATGCTCAGGCGCGGCTATGACCCGGCGGTGGCCACCGGCAGTCTGGCCGCCACCGGCACCCTCGGGCAAATCATCCCGCCCTCGATCATCCTGGTGCTGCTTGGCGATGTGCTGTCCGGCGCCTACCAGCAGGCGCAATTGCGCATGGGCATCTTTGCCCCGCAAACCGTCACCGTCAGCGACCTGTTCATTGGCGCGCTGCTGCCGGGGCTGCTGCTGGTCGGGCTGTATCTGCTGTATCTGGCCGGCGTGGCGCTGCTGCAACCGCACAAGCTGCCGGCCACCCCCGCCGAACAGCGCCAGCCGCTTCGCCTGACGGGGCTGTTCGGCAGCCTGCTACCGCCGTTGCTGCTGATCATGGCGGTACTGGGGTCGATTCTCGGCGGCATCGCCACCGCCACCGAGGCTGCTGCGGTCGGCGCCCTCGGCGCCACCCTGCTGGCGCTGTGCAAGGGTCAATTGAATCTGCCGCGCCTGCGCGAGGTGGTCGAATCGACCACGCAGATCAGTGCCATGGTGTTCATGATCCTGATCGGCGCCTCGATCTTTTCCCTGGTGTTCCGTGGTTTCGGTGGCGAGGAGATGATCCATCAGGCATTCAACAGCCTGCCTGGCGGCGTGGTGACGGCAACCATTCTGGTGATGCTGGCGATCTTCCTGCTGGGCTTTATCCTCGACTTTATCGAGATCACCTTTGTGGTGGTGCCGATTGTCGGGCCGGTGCTGCTGATGATGGGGCTGGATCCGATCTGGCTGGGGGTGATGATCGCCCTCAACCTGCAAACCTCCTTCCTCACCCCGCCGTTCGGCTTTTCGCTGTTCTACCTGCGCGGCGTGACCCCGCCCAGCGTCCCCACCAGCGCCATCTACCGCGGGGTACTGCCGTTTATCGCCATCCAGATCCTGATGCTGGTCATCGCCGCGCTCTGGCCGGGGCTGATTACCTGGTTGCCGGGGGTGTTGCGGTAGGTCTGACCTAAGAAGAACAGTGCTCAGGCGATTACTGTGCTGCGCGATCCCCGCAGACCCAATCTGGACACGCCGTAAACCCGTCCCTGGGGGCTCGCCGCTAGCCATCCCTGGCTATCGGCGGTCCAGTTTGGGTCTGCGGGAATCGCGCCCGAGCAGTGCTCTGCATACTGACCAGTCTTGCCCTGCCCAACTGCAACAGCATCAACCATTCAATCTCACATCAAGCATCAACGGCATATGGTCACTGACTTCCAACCAGTCATCCGGCCCGCCAATCTGCAGTTCGGACCCTGTTGCGAGGTCGCGGGAGGCAAATACATAGTCGATATGGTAGGGCTTGGCCGGATTGCGCTGCAGGAAAAAGGTTGGCCGGGACTCGCTGCCCTGCGGCTCGCCTGTCTGCAAATGGTACTGACTGGCAAAACCAAGTTCGGCCAGCTCGGCCACCACATCCGAATGATTCCACCAGCGGTCCGGCTTGTCCCAGATACTGTTGCTGTTGAAATCACCCAGAATCAGACAACGGCTTATTGGAAGATCGCCGCGATGGATCTGCAGATACTTCCAGAACTGCCCCATATAGGCAAAAACCTCATCCCGATGGCCCTTTGTCCAGACCGCCAGCAGGGTCAGTTGGTCATTCAATCTGAATGGCAGAAACAGCCGCAATTCATCCGTGCGCCACTGCAGTGTCGGACTGTTTCCCGGCAGACCGGCTACTGCGAAAAGCCCATGCCAGTTGCAGGCGCTAACCTGGTTGCCACGCTTGGGAAATACCCCGATACCACGACTGCTACTTTCACCGCACCACAGATAATCACCCGCCCAATCGCGATAAGCCCGGGTCGAATACGCCGGATCTTCACACTCCTGAATCACCAGCACATCAGCATCGAGGCTGTCTGCAAACGTCAGCTTGTTGCGCAGTGCGCCGTTGCAGTTCCAGCTGACCACTTTCATTGACCGGTCGCCCTTGTCTCACGCTGGTGAGCGCGCACCTGCGCCAGCAGGTACAGACTCAGCGCCAGCAACGGCACATTGGTGGTAACCGGATTGAAGGTGTCGAACAGGGCGGCGGGCATCATCACTGCGACAAACAGCAGCAGGCCCAGCAAGCCGGCGATATTCAGCCAGTGCAGCAGCGGTCGGCGCCACAGCAGGATAAACAGCAGCCCGAACAGCAGCTCGGCCACCCCGGCGCCGCGAACCAGCCACAGGGTAGCCGGATCGCCCAGGCCCAGCTGCGCCGTCAGCTGGTATTCCAGCGGCGCCACATGCAGCAATTTCGGAAACAGGCCGTGATACACCCAGCTAAGGCCGACAACCCAGCGTGCCAGCCGGGTGAATGCTGTATTGCCCACGCCAACCCCTTTATGTCGATGCAGTCAGGCCCTGAGCATACCCGCCCGCAGACATGACCCGCCAGCGGCTCAGCCCCTGCCCGGCGCGGCATGCCTTGGCAGGCCGATGGAAATCAGCGCGGCCAGCAGCACAAAGGCGCTGGACACCCACAGGCAGGCGGGCAGGCCGTAGCTCTGGTAGACCCAGCCGGACAGCAGGGTGCCGACCAGCCGGCCCATGGCATTCGACATGTAATAGAAGCCGACATCCAGCGACACCCCGTCCTGCTTGGCATAGCTGACAATCAGGTAGCTGTGCAGCGACGAGTTCACCGCAAACACCGCGCCGAACAGCAGCAGCCCGCCAATCAGCACCGGCGCCACTGGCAGGCTGCTCTGCAGTCCCAGTGCGATGGCCGCCGGCAGACCGGCCAGACCGGCGGCCCAGAGCAGCGCCGCGCGCCCGTCGGGTACCCGCCCGCTGCGCTTGCCGGTAACCCAGGGCGCCAGCGACTGCAGGATGCCGTAGCCGATCACCCAGAGCGCGAGGAAGCCACCGACCTGCCAGAAATCCCAGCCCAGACTGCTGGCCAGAAACACCGGCAGGGCCACCACGAACCACACATCACGGGCACCGAACAGGAACAGCCGGGCGCCGGAAAGGATATTTACCGCGCGGCTTTTCGACAGCAGGTCACGGAACTTCGGCTTGCGGCTGGCCTTGCCCAGATCCTTCTTCAGCAACAGCAGGCTGGCGACCCAGATCAGTGCCAGCAGCGCCGCCATCGCCAGCACCGCCCCGGCAAAGCCGAGCAGCGCCAGCAGCAGGCCGCCGAGGAAGAAGCCGACGCCCTTGAGGGCATTCTTCGAACCGGTCAGCACCGCCACCCACTGGTACAGCGTGCCCTGCTGCGTGTCCGGCACCAGCAGCTTGATCGCGCTCTTGGCGCTCATCTTGTTCAGGTCCTTGGCGATACCGGACAGCGCCTGCGCCGCCATCACCCAGGGCACCGTGAGCAGCGCCGCCGGCACTGTCAGCATCAGCAGCGCCGCCACCTGCAACGCCAGCCCGATATTCATGGTGCGGTTCAGACCCAGTCGCGCGCCCAGCCAGCCACCCAGCAGGTTGGTGACCACACCGAATATTTCGTAGAACAGAAACAGCGCAGCAATTTGCAACGGGCTGTAGCCGAGGCCATGGAAATGCAGCACCACCAGCATGCGCAGGGCGCCGTCGGTGAGGGTGAAAGCCCAGTAATTGCCGGTCACCAGCAAGTACTGGCGCACCTCGGGGGACAGCCGTGACAGTCGCTGCAGCATGCGCTGTTTACCCGACCAGCCGGGCCAGCTCAACCGTACGGTTGGCGTAGCCCCATTCGTTGTCGTACCAGGTGTAGATCTTCACCTGGGTGCCATTCACCACCAGCGTCGACAGCGCATCGACAATCGACGAGCGCGGATCGGTACGGTAGTCAATCGACACCAGCGGGCGCTCCTCGTAACCGAGAATCCCCTGCAGTTCGCCCTCGGCGGCGGCCTTCAGCAGCGCATTCACCTCCTCTACGCTGGTCGGCCGCTCGACCTCGAACACACAGTCGGTCAGCGAGGCATTCGCCAGCGGCACGCGCACCGCATGGCCATCCAGCCGCCCGCGCAGCTCCGGGAAGATCTCGGCAATCGCGGTGGCCGAGCCGGTGCTGGTGGGGATCAGGCTCATACCGCAGGCACGCGCCCGGCGCAGATCCTTGTGCGGTTGATCGAGGATGCTCTGGGTATTGGTGACATCGTGGATAGTGGTGATCGAGCCGTGGCGGATGCCCAGGCTTTCATGGATCACCTTGACCACCGGGGCCAGGCAGTTGGTGGTGCAGGAGGCGGCGGTGACAATCGGATGCCGGGCCGGATCGAACAGCTGCTGGTTGACCCCGAGCACCACATTCAGCACGCCCGGCTCCTTCACCGGCGCACTCACCACCACGCGCTTCACGCCCTGATCCAGATAGGCCTGCAATACCTTGCTGGTCTTGTTCACCCCGCTGGCCTCGATCACCAGATCGCAGCCGGACCAGTCGGTATCGGCAATCGCCCGGTTAGCGGTCAGCGCCAGCCGCTTGCCGTCGATCAGCAGCGCATTGCCCTCGGCCTCGGCCTGATGCTTCCAGCGGCCATGCACCGAATCGAAATTCAGCAGGTGTGCATGGGTCGCGGCATCACCGGCCGGGTCGTTGATCTGCACAAATTCCAGCTCCGGCCAGTCCCAGGCGGCGCGCAACGCCAGCTTGCCGATGCGACCGAAGCCGTTGATACCTACCTTGATGGTCATGCTGAATTCTCCTGATATGAATGCCTGGTCAATGGGCCATGGCGATGCCGGCGGCCCGGTTGACGGCGGTCATCAGCAGCGCCTCAAAGAGCACGCTGATTGACCCGTTTTGACAGCGCCTCCGCGCTCTCCTTGCGTTCGGAGTAACGATCTATAAGGTAGTCCGAACGATCACGCAGCAACAGGGTGAACTTGACCAGCTCCTCCATCACATCCACCAGTCGGTCATAGACGGATGACGGCTGCATGCGCCCGCTGTCATCGAACTCCATAAAGGCCTTGGGCACCGACGACTGGTTGGGGATGGTGAACATGCGCATCCAGCGCCCCAGCACCCGCAGTTGATTGACTACGTTGAAGGATTGCGAGCCGCCGCACACCTGCATCACCGCCAGTGTCTTGCCCTGGGTCGGACGGATCGCCCCGATGGCCAGCGGCACCCAGTCGATCTGTGCCTTGAAAACCGCCGTCATCGCACCGTGGCGCTCCGGTGAACACCACACCTGGCCCTCCGACCACTGCATCAGCTCTCGCAGCTCCTGCACCTTGGGGTGGCTTTCCGGCGCATCATCCGGCAGCGGCAAGCCGCGCGGGTCAAAGACCCGCGTCTCGGCACCAAAATGCCGGAGCAGCCGCGCCGCTTCCTCGGTCAGCAGCCGGCTGAAGGAGCGCTCGCGGGTTGACCCATAGAGCAACAGGATGCGTGGCGGGTGCGTCGACGACGTCTCAACGGCCAGCTTGTCGTGGCTGGGGATATCCAGCAGCTCGGCTTCGGTATTCGGCAGATCGTTTTGCATAACAGGTATCCCTTCATTCGCAGACTGGCTTGCGACCCGGTCGCTCGCGCATGTGCCACAGCCGCTGTACATCCTCACGTAACCACTGCACATTGCTGCCCAGCGTGCTCCTGAGCATCTCGCCGACCCAGGCCGGCAATTGCGGGTGCAACCGGTAATACACCCATTGGCCATTGCGGCGATCCTCCAGCACACCGCAGCCACGCAGCAGGGCCAGATGTCTGGATATCTTTGGCTGGGCCTGATCCAGCGCAGCCGTTAACTCGCAGACACAGAGTTCCTGCTCCAGGGTCACCAGAAGGGCGATACGTGCGCGGGTGTCGTCTGCCAGGCACTTGAATACCTCGGTGGGCGATATCTGCTGAACGGCCGCCGGCGGTGGCGTGGCTCCAGCATTGATCAGCACAAACATCCGCAGGCGCTGCTGGATCTGCTGCAGCGTCTTCAGGAAGTCATCCTGACTGCCACTGACCGCCGGATCCTCGAAATGCCAGGCGATGTACTGACCGGCACCCGGCAGCACCAGGCACTCCAGTGCCGACTTGTCGCACAGCGTGATCACATAGTCGAAGGGCTGGTCATCCAGCTGCTCGACCGACTTGCTGAACAGCCCCGCGCTTGAAATGCCAAGGGTTTCCAGGGCGGCGCGGGCGCGACTATCCACACCGGCAGGCGCGGAACCGGCACTGAACGCCTCGAAGTGTTGCGGATCGAGATGCCGCAGCAGCGCTTCAGCCATCTGCGAGCGCGCAGAATTCGCCACGCACAGAAAAAGAACCCGCTTTTTCCGGCCCATGTTGACCCCTGTCAAATATACGGTTTGGCGAATATATTATTTTTCATATATACAGTAAAGCGAATACAATACCGACTGCTCCTAACCTGATTACAGGCATGCCGCATGAAAAACTCCCGCGAGGTTGCAGCGACTCCTGCTGCTGACGCCCCCCTTGGCGCGTTCGAACGCTACCTAACCCTGTGGGTGGCCCTGTGCATAGTTGCCGGGACCCTGCTTGGGCTGACCCTGCCGGCGGCGGCGCAGGCGATCGGGGCACTGGAGGTAGCGCAGGTGAACCTGCCGGTTGGCCTGCTGATCTGGGTGATGATCATTCCGATGCTGATGAAGATCGACTTCGGCGCCCTGCACGAGGTACGCCAGCAGAAGGCCGGGCTGGGCGTCACGCTGTTCGTCAACTGGGCGGTCAAACCCTTTTCCATGGCGCTGATTGGCTGGCTGTTTATCAAGGTGCTGTTTGCCGACTGGCTGCCGGCCGACCAGCTCGACAGCTACATGGCCGGACTGATACTGCTCGGCGCCGCGCCCTGCACGGCGATGGTGTTTGTCTGGAGCAACCTGTGCAACGGCAACCCCAACTTCACCCTGACCCAGGTGGCGCTGAACGACCTGATCATGGTGTTCGCCTTTGCCCCGATAGTCGCCCTGCTGCTCGGCGTCTCATCGATTCCGGTGCCCTGGGACACCCTGCTGCTGTCGGTGGTGACGTACATAGTGATCCCGCTGGCGATCGCCCAGGCGATCCGCGCACTGCTGCTGCGCCGAGGTCAGGCGGCCTTCCAGGCGGCACTGCAGCGCATCGCGCCGTTTTCGATCATCGCCCTGTTGGCGACCCTGATCCTGCTGTTCTCATTCCAAGGTCAGGCGATAGTCGCGCAGCCACTGGTGATCGGCCTGCTGGCCGTACCTATCCTGCTGCAGACGCTGTTTATCGCCGGCCTTGGCTACTGGCTGAACCGCCGCCTGCGGGTGCGCCACGAGATTGCCGGCCCCTCGACCATGATAGGCGCGTCGAATTTCTTTGAACTGGCGGTGGCCGTGGCGATAGTGCTCTATGGTTTCAATTCAGGGGCAGCGCTGGCCACCGTGGTTGGCGTGCTGATCGAAGTGCCGCTGATGCTCTGGCTGGTGCACCGGATCAACCGCAGCCGTGACTGGTACGAACGCGCCCTGCCAGCCCACTGAACCCTCCACCCGCAGGAGCAGGACGATGAATGATGCGAGCACTCCGCCGCCACGGCCCTCGCTGCTGGCCCACCTGAGTGCCTTCTGGCGCAGCCAGCCGGGCGAGATGCGCCTGCTGCTGGGCATGAGTGGCCTGTTCGCACTGGTCTTCTTTATGCCGATGGGCCAGCCACGTTTTGAGAATGCCGTGCTTGAGGGCCTGCGACTGACCCAGTGGTATGCCCGCGAGCACGTGATCCTGTGCCTGCTGCCAGCCTTTGTGATTGCCGGAGCGATGGCGGTCTACATCAGTCAGGGCGCGGTACTGCGGCATCTCGGGCCGGCGGCACCCAAGCCGGTGGCCTATGGCGTAGCCTCGATAGCCGGGACCCTGCTGGCAGTCTGTTCCTGCACCGTACTGCCCCTGTTCGGCGGCATCTACCGACGCGGCGCCGGACTGGGGCCGGCAATCACCTTCCTGTATGCCGGGCCGGCAATCAATGTGATGGCCATCGTGGTCACCGCCAAGGTCCTCGGTGCCGAGCTGGGCATTGCCCGGGCCGTCGGCGCCATCCTGTTTTCGGTGGTGATCGGCGCCATCATGCACCTGCTCTACCGGCGCGAGGAAAACGCCCGCGCCGCCAGCGGCGCACGCGGCTTCGGCGATGATGGCGACGGCCACCCGCTGGGTGACATCATTGCGCTGTTCAGTCTGATGGTCGGCATCCTGGTATTTGCCAACTGGGCACCGGCGGACAGCCCGCTATGGATGGCCATCCACGCCTGGAAATGGCCGGTCACCGCGTTGCTGGCAATACTGCTCGGCGTCTTGCTGGTGCGCCGCTGGCGCTGGTCGCCCGGCCCGCTGCTGGTGCTGGCTGGCGTGGTCGCAGTACTGACCCTGTTGCGCCCGCAATGGCCGGAGCTGTCGATGCTGGTCGGCATCGCCGGGCTGATGCTGCTGGCCAGCCGCGAGAATGCCGCCGGGCGCGAATGGGTGGCTCAGAGCTGGGATTTCACCAAACAGATCATGCCGCTGCTGCTGGCCGGCGTACTGATCGCCGGCATGCTACTCGGCCGCCCCGGGCATGAAGGGCTGATCCCGTCGCACTGGGTAGCCTGGGCAGTCGGCGACAACAGCCTGCTGTCCACGCTGATCGCTGCGGTACTCGGCGCCTTCATGTATTTTTCCACCCTCACCGAAGTGCCGATTGTCGAAGGCCTGCTGGGTGCCGGTATGGGCAAGGGTCCGGCACTGGCCCTGCTGCTGGCCGGGCCGGCGCTGTCACTGCCGAACATGCTGGTGATACGTACCGTTCTGGGCACACAGAAAACCCTGGTGTACTGTCTGCTGGTGGTGCTGATGGCCACCCTCAGCGGCTACCTGTATGGCCAACTGTTCTAGGAGAACCGCGCAATGAAACTGACCGTATACGGCTCCGGCTGCGCCAAATGCCAGCAGCTGACCGCCAACGCCGAGGCCGCCGCACGCCGGCTGGGCCTGGACTTCAGCGTGGAAAAGGTCACCGAGATGAACGCCATCATCGACGCCGGCATCATGCGCACCCCGGCGCTGGCGGTGGATGACGAGATTCTGGTCGAGGGCAAGGTGCCCGGCAGCAACGAGCTCGAAGCCCTGCTGCAGAGGCAGGCTTAATCCGCCTGTTCCTGGTCAATATCCCCGGCACTGCCACGCTGCTGCTCCAGCTCCAGCAGGTTGCGATAGAGGGTTTCAGACAGGCGCTTGAGTTCGGCGCCCTCCGCCGGGGTCAGCACTCCCAGACAGGCCATGCGCAGGGGAATATCCTCGGCACGGGCCTGCAGCGCCCGGCCGCTGTCGGTCAGGCTGATCACCCGCCGACGCTCATCCTCGGCGCAGCGGGCTCGCTGCAGCAGCCGCTTGGCCTCCAGCCGCTTCAGCAGGGGCGTCACCGTACCGGTATCCAGCCGGGTGTGCTCGCAAATACGGGTCACCGACACCCCGTCCTGCTCCCACAACGCCAGCATCACCAGATACTGCGGATAGGTCAGATCCAGCGGCTCAAGCAGCGGCCGATAGGCCCTCGACAGGGCGTTGCCGGCGGAATACAGGGCCAGGCAGATCTGGTTGCGCAGGTGCAGGTGCGGAGGGGAAGACATGCGGCAGCGTCCATCGGTAAGGTCAGCGATCATTCTATCCGGCGCCAGCAGTTGACACTACGGCCAATCCGGCAAATTATATTGCACGCAATATAAACCCAGGAGCAACCCCGTGAAACTCAGCCCCCGCCGCCTGCTGCTCGCCGCCGCACTGACCAGTCTGGCCATCACCACCCATGCCGAAGCCCCGGCCGATCCAATCAACGCCGACAGCTTTGGCTGCATCCGCGACATGACCCCGGTGCGCGGCTTCTTTGTCGACAACCTCAAGGGCGACCTGGAAGCCACCCTGGCGGTGGCCAACAACGCGGACGGCGGTGTCTACCCGCCCGGTTCGGTGGTGCAACTGATCCCCACTGAAGTGATGGTCAAGCGTGATCCCGGCTTCAGCCCGGCGACCAAGGACTGGGAGTTCATCGAGCTGGACGTCAGCGCCGAAGGCGCCAGCATCCGTGCGCGCGGCTTTGCCGACGTCAACAACAAGTTCGGGCTCAACTGCTTCGCCTGTCACGTCAAGGCCGAGCCGCAGCGCGACATGATCTGCGAACAGGGCCACGGTTGCGATCCCATCCCGCTGACCGCCGCCATGTCCCGCGCCCTGCAGAAAACCGATCCACGCTGCGCCCCAACCGAGCTGAGCAACGAGGAAATCGAAGGGCTGAAGGCATTGCGCGCGGTGTTTGGCGGCTGAGGATGAAAGCGGCGATTACTCAGCACTACCAAGCGCGCATCGGGTCCAGACCCAATCAGTCCAAAATCACCCGCGCAACCCGTACATCACCTGTTCGCCCAGCGCATGGTTGGCCCAGACCTTTTGCCGGAAGGCTTCCATCGAGTCCCATACCTCGCGGTTCAGCGGTTCCTGGTTGGCGGTGTCTTCCAGAACCTGTTGTGACAGTTCACGCAGGCGCTGCAGCACCGGGTCGGGCAGGCGGCGCAGCTGCACGCCGTGCTGGTTGACCAGGGTATCGAGGGCTTCGGCGTTGCGCCGGGTGTATTCGTCGAGCATGGCCTGGTTGGTGCTGCGGGCGGCCTGCTCGACAATCACCTGCAGGTCGGCCGGCAGGGCGTCGAAGGCCTTGCGGTTGATGCTCAGCTCAAGCACCGCGCTGGGTTCCTGCCAGCCGGGGTAGTAGTAATATTTGGCGGCCTGGTGCAGGCCGAAGGCCAGGTCGTTGTAGGGGCTGACCCAGTCGGTGGCGTCGATCACGCCGGTTTGCAGGGCGGTGAAGATTTCGCTGCCGGGCAGGCTGACGGTGGTGGCGCCGGCACGCGCCAGCACTTCGCCGCCAAAGCCGGGCATGCGGATTTTCAGGCCGCGCAGATCGTCGAGGCTGTTGATTTCGCGGTTGAACCAGCCGGCCATCTGCACCCCGGTGTTGCCGCAGGGCAGCGGCAGTACACCAAAGGGTTCGTAGGCCTTGCGCCAGAGTTCCAGGCCATCGCCCTCATACAGCCAGGCATTGGTTTCCTGGGCATTCATGCCGAACGGCACGGCGGTAAAGAAGGAGGCGGCGGCGCTTTTGCCCTTCCAGTAGTAGGCGGCGCTGTGGCCGAGTTCGGCGGTGCCGCTGGCGACTGCATCGAAGACTTCCAGCGCCGGCACCAGTTCGCCGGCGGCAAACACCTGCACACTCAGGCGACCGTTGGACAGCTTGCCAACCAGCTGGGCGAAGTGTTCGGCGGTGGTGCCAAGGCCCGGCAGGTTCTTCGGCCAGGAGGTGACCATTTTCCAGCGAAAGCGTTGCTGGCTCTGCTCTCCTGCTGCTGCGGCCGGTTGCTCATCCTTGCAGCCGCTGAGGGCCAGGGCGCCGAGCCCAAGGCCGGCGGCGGTGAGTAGTTCACGTCGTTTCATAACAGGCTCCGGACGGGGGGCTGCGGGCGATCATGGCGCGGCAGCGTTATGGTTGTTCAATTCCGCACTTGCTACAGCGCCTGCAGCTTGGCGTAGGCGACCATCAGCCATTTGCTGCCTTCGCTGTCGAAGTTGACCTGTATGCGTGCCTGGGCGCCCTGGCCTTCGTAGTTCAGGACCACGCCTTCGCCAAACAGGCTGTGCATGACTCGCTGGCCCAGGGCGAAGCCGCCGCTGGCGGCGGCCTGTTCAGCTTCGGCGCGGAACAGGTTGTGGCGTGGGCCAAACGGGCGGCTGACCTGGTTGCCGAGGCGCACCTCGCGGATCAGCTCGCTGGGGATCTCGCGCACGAAGCGCGACAGCTTGTTGAAGGTTTCATTGCCGTACAGGCGACGGGTTTCCGCCCAGGTGATCACCAGCTGGCGCATCGCGCGGGTGATGCCGACATAGGCCAGTCGACGCTCCTCCTCCAGACGGCCGGGTTCCTCCAGGCTCATCTTGTGCGGGAACAGGCCCTCCTCGACGCCGGCGATAAACACCAGCGGGAACTCCAGACCCTTGGCGCTGTGCAGGGTCATCAGCTGCACGCTGTCCTCGAACGGATCGGCCTGAGTGTCGCCGGCCTCCAGCGAGGCATGCGCGAGGAACGCCAGCAGGGTGCTACCGAGCTCTTCCTGTTCGGCCTGATCGTTCTCGAAGGCGCGTGCGGCGGATACCAGTTCCTCAAGGTTTTCCACCCGGGTCTGGCCCTTGTCGCCCTTTTCCTGTTCATGAAAGCGCAGCAGGCCGCTGTGTTCGATCACCTGTTGGGTCATGCTGTACAACGGCAGGCCCTCGACCCGCGCAGCGAGTTCCTCGACCAACTGCAGGAATCCGTGCACCGCATTCGCCGCCCGGCCCGGCAGCCCCTTGCAGTCGAGCAGATCGCAGGCGGCCTGCCACAGCGATACATTGCTGGCGCGCGCCTGTTCGCGCAGGGCTTCGACGGTCTTGTCGCCAATGCCACGAGTCGGCAGGTTGATGATGCGCTCCAGCGCGCCATCGTCGTTGCGGTTGGCCACCAGCCGCAGGTAGGCCATGGCGTTCTTGATTTCGGCGCGCTCGAAAAAGCGCTGCCCGCCATAGATGCGGTAGGGAATCGCGGCGCGCAGCAGGGCCTCTTCGAGTACCCGTGACTGCGCGTTGGAGCGGTACAGGATGGCGATCTCGCGGCGCGCCATGCCGTCGCCAATCGCCTGTTCGATGCGCTCGACGATGTAGCGCGCCTCGTCCTGTTCATTGAAACCGGCGTACAGGGCAATCGGCTCACCCTCGTCATCCTCGGTCCACAGCTGTTTGCCGAGACGCCCGGCGTTGTTGTCGATCAGCGCGTTGGCAGCCTTGAGGATGGTCGCGGTGGAGCGGTAGTTCTGCTCCAGGCGAATCAGTTCGGCGCTGGGGTAGTCGCGCTGGAACTGCTGGATGTTCTCGATGCGTGCGCCCCGCCAGCCATAGATCGACTGGTCGTCGTCACCGACCACCATCAGGCTCGGGTTGTCGCCGGCTATCAGCCGCAACCAGGCGTACTGCACGGCATTGGTGTCCTGGAACTCGTCGACCAGCAGGTGCCGGAAGCGTGCCTGGTACTGTGCGCGCAGCCCGGCATTGTCGCGCCACAGCTCCAGCGAGCGCAGCAGCAGTTCGGCAAAGTCGACCACCCCGGCACGCGCGCAGGCCTGTTCGTAGGCCTCGTAGAGGCGCTGCATGGTGGTCAGGTACAGGTCGCCGGCGGCCTGGATGTGTTTCGGCCGCAGGCCTTCGTCCTTCTGCGCGTTGATCCACCACTGCACCTGACGCGGCGCCCACTGGTTCTCGTCCAGCCCCAGCTCGCGCAGCAGACGCTTGATCAGCCGCTGCTGGTCGTCGCTGTCGAGGATCTGGAACTGCTCGACCAGACCGGCCTCGCGCCAGTGGGCGCGCAGCAGCCGATGGGCCAGACCGTGGAAGGTGCCAATCCACATGCCCTGCGGGGAAATGCCAAGCATCTGTTCGATACGCTGGCGCATTTCATGGGCGGCCTTGTTGGTGAAGGTCACCGACAGGATGCTCCAGGGCGAAGCCTGTTCCACCTGCACCAGCCAGGCGATGCGGTGTACCAGAACGCGGGTCTTGCCGGAGCCGGCGCCAGCCAGTACCAGTTGCTGCCCGGTGCTGGCGGTGACCGCCTGGCGCTGGGCATCATTGAGCGAGTCGAGCAGGTGTGAAATATCCATCGGCGCATTCTAGCAGCGACCGGACGGTCGTCGGCAAAATTGACCGAAATGGGTGAAGCGCCGCGATTCTGACAACTTTTTGCAGCGCGCCACTGTGCGCTCCCGGCAGGATGGTGATATTGTCATTGGCCCGCTCCGGATGGCCAACAAGGCTGTTCCAGAGCGGCTGACGCCATATAAAACAATGAGCGCACTGCGCAACCGGGGGAAACAGGTCGTCATGACGTCATTCGATTCGGGGCTGCTGTCAAAGCCTCGGGCTCCAAGCAGAACCAGTACTCGCGATTACCTGTTCCAGCACGCCCGCCTGCCCGAAGCCCTGCTGCTGGTTGGCGGTACTGTGATAGCTCTCCTGGTTTTTCCCTATGTGTCAGCCTGGCTGCTGACTGGCTGGCTGGGGTTGCTGCTGGGGCTGTTGCTGGCCCGCCATGTCCTGGTCAATGCCTATCAGCGCAGCCCCGCCGACGCGCGTCGCAAGGCGCTCTGGATGCGACTGTTGCTGGCCGGTAATCTATGCAGCGGCCTCGCACTGGCCATGGTGCACCTGTTACTGGTACCGATCGACAGCTTTGCCCTGCAGGCACCAGCCTATGCCATCACAACCGGCATCAGCCTGTGTATTGCGGTGGTGTATGCCAGCCATTATTCGGTCTTTCTCGCATTTGCCCTGCCTGCCTGGCTGCCGGCAACCCTTTATCTGCTCTTCCAGAATGATCCAAGCAGCCCCTACTGGGCATTGATGGGGATTACCGTTTTCGGCTGCCTGTTGTTGGCAGTAGCCTTTATCAACCGTGCCTCCCGCGCGGTAAACCGTTCCCGACTTCGTAATGAGGCGCTGCTGCAGCGCCTGGAACAGGCCCGCCTGCAAGCCGAGCAGCTAAATAGCCGGCTGGCAGCCGAAGTCGGACAGCGCCGCGAGGCAGAACAACAATTGCGCCACAACCATGACCAACTGGAACAGCGGGTTCGTCAGCGTACCGCTGAGCTCGAACGCGCCAGCCAGGCCCTGAGCGCCAGCAAGGCGCAACTGGAACTGGCACTGGATGCCAGCGAGCTGGGCCTGTGGGACTGGAACCTGCAGACCGACCAGGTGTTCCACTCGCACCTGGAGGCCATCTTCGGGCTGCCTTCAGATAGCGTTATCAGTATGCGGGACGATCTCAATCCACGCATCCATCCGGATGACTTCGCCCTGGTAAGACATACGCTGATTGCACACATGAAGGGACGCACCAGTACGTACCGTATTGAATACCGGGTACGCCATGCCGATGGCCACTGGGTATGGATCGAGGATACCGGGCGCGCGGTGGAATGGAATGCCCAGGGGCGTGTATTGCGCATGACCGGCACCCGGCGCGACATTTCCGTCCTGCATGCACGCCAGGAAGCCGACCGTCTGGCCGCCACTGTATTCAACACCACGGCTGAAGGCATCTTTGTACTGGACACGCAGTTGCAGATCCTGACCGTGAACCAGGCCTTCTGCCGCATCACCGGCTTCAGCAGTGAACAGGTAGCCGGGCACCCGTTATCTGCCATTTTCAGCGACCCTGACTACCTGAGGGCTCTGCAAGGGGCCGTGTCGCAGCTGCAGGCGCAGGACAGCTGGCAGGACGAACTGCAGGCCCCGCACCATGACGGCCACCACTATCCGCAGTGGCTTCAGCTGCGTGCCGTGCGCAACAGCGAGGGACGTTTGGCGCAGGTGGTAGGCTTTTTCCTCGACCTGACCGACCGCATGCAGACCGAAGAACAGCTGCGCCAACTGGCCAATTATGACTCACTGACCCGACTGGCCAATCGCAGCCTGTTTACCCGACGACTGCAGGATGCCGTTCAGCGGGCCGGCCAGCGCCAGCAGACACTGGCGATCCTTCACCTGAATCTGGATCGCTTCAAACTAATCAATGAAACCCTTGGGCACGAACTGGCGGACCAGCTGCTCGCGGAAACCGGCACCCGCTTGCTCAACAGCCTGCCACAGGCACACACACTGGCACGTCTGGCCGCCGACGAATTTGTCATCATGCTTGAGCAGCCGGCATCCACCGAACAGCTTTCCGCGCTTGCCCGACATCTGCTGCATGAATTGCACTGCCCGCTGCAGATGGGCGGCCAGGAATTGATGATTACTGCCTCGATCGGGATCAGTCTGTACCCCCTCCCCGCTGCTGATGCAGGCCTGCTGATGACTCAGGCCAGTCTGGCCATGCAGCATGCCAAGCGACAGGGCGGCAATACCTTTGCCTTCTTCAGCGAGGCCATGCAGGCGCGCAGCCTGGAACGCCTGCAACTGGAAAACCAGCTACGCCGGGCGCTGCAGGAAGACCAGTTGGTGGTGCACTTTCAACCCCGCCTGCGACTGTCCGACCAGCGCCTGTGCGCCGCCGAGGCACTGGTGCGCTGGCAGCATCCGCAGCAGGGACTGCTGCTGCCGGGCGTCTTTATCGACATTGCCGAACAGACCGGCATGATCATCAGCCTTGGCGAACAGGTGCTGCAACAGGCCTGCCGACTGGCCAGCGCCTGGCAGCAACAAGGGCTTGAAGGTGTCGGGGTATCGGTAAACCTGTCGGTACAGCAACTGCGTCAGTCCGGTTTTGCCGATCAGGTCGCGGCCTGCCTGAACCGCAGCGGCCTGCCTGCCAGCTTGCTGGAACTGGAACTGACCGAAAGCATGCTGATGGAGCAGCTACCTGCCATCGCCAGCAATATCAATGCACTCAAGGCCATGGGTGTACGGTTGGCCGTGGATGACTTCGGCACCGGTTATTCGTCGCTGGCCTATCTCAAGCGCTTCCCGATCGACACCCTGAAAATCGACCGCGCCTTTGTTGCCGAACTCCAGCATGGCGAAGAGGACCGCGCCATTGTCCGCGCGATCATTCTCATGGCGCAAAGCCTCAAACTCGAGGTTGTGGCAGAAGGTGTCGAACACGCAGGGCAACTGGAATTGTTACGCCAGTTCGGTTGCGACGAGATCCAGGGATTTCTCTACAGCCGCGCAATACCGGTGGAGCAATTAGTGGAACTGCAGGGCTGCCCGGCCTTTTAAGACTCGCGCCGATCCAGCCAATCATGACCGTAACGCTCCAGCAAGCTGTCGGCAGCCTCCGGGCCCCAACTGCCGGCGGCATAGCGTTTGGGTGAACGATAGCAATCCTGCCAGCCACGGATGATCGGATCGACCCAGCGCCAGGCTGCGGCTATCTCGTCGCGGCGCATGAACAGCGTGGCGTCGCCCTCGATCACATCCAGCAGCAAACGCTCGTAGGCATCCCAGCGCCGCCGCCGAAACGCCTCGGCCAGGTTCAGGTCCAGCTCCACCTCCTGCAACGCCATGCCGCGCCCCGGCGCCTTGGCCATCAGCGACAGGCTGATATCCTCCTGTGGTTGCAGACCTATCACCAGCCGGTTGTGTGCCGGGGCCCGACCATCACTGGCAAACAGCCTGTGCGGCACCGGCTTGAACTGAATGACGATTTCCGACTTGCGATGCGCCAGCGCCTTGCCGGTCCGCAGATAGAAGGGCACCCCGCTCCAGCGCCAGTTGTCGATCTCGGCGCGCAGGGCAACGAAGGTCTCGGTATTGCTGTCGTGATCGACGCTTTTCTCGAAATAGTAGGCCGGCAGGCGCTCGCTGGCGCGCTCACCGTCGGCGTACTGGCCACGCACTGTCTGGTCCTGCACATCCATGCCGGTAATCGGGCGCAATGCCTCGAGGATCTTCAGCTTCTCGTTGCGCACCGCCTCTGCACCAAAATGCACCGGGGCTTCCATCGCCACCAGACAGAGCAACTGCAACAGGTGATTCTGCAGCATGTCGCGCATCGCCCCGGCCTGGTCATAGTAGGCGCCGCGGTTCTCCACCCCGACGGTCTCCAGCACGCTGATCTGCACATGCTCGATATGCGCATTGCGCCACAGCGGCTCGAACAGCGCGTTGCCGAAGCGCAGCGCCAGCAGGTTCTGTACCGCCTCCTTGCCCAGGTAATGGTCAATGCGAAACACCTGCGATTCATCGCACACCGCGGCAATCCGCTGATTGATTCGCTCGGCACTCTGCCCGCTGGAGCCCAGCGGCTTTTCCAGCACGATGCGCGTTTGCGCGTCGATCAGCCCGGCGGCGCCGAGGTGCTCGGCGGTGGCAGCAAACAGCTCCGGCAGGGTCGCCAGATAGAACACCCGCACCCGCCCATCGGCCTGCCCGAGCGCGTTGGCCAGCCTGGGGAACTCCACCCGCTGACTGACATCCAGACTCAGGTAATCAATCCGCTCGGCAAACGCCTGCCAGCTGGCCTGATCGAAATCCCCCGGTGCCACATGCTGGCTGACGTGGCGCTGCACCAGCCGACGGTAGCTGCTGCTGTCATGCCGGGCCCGGGCCAGCGCCAGAATGCGGCTTTGCGGATGCAGGTTGCCATCGCGCTGCAGGTAATACAGCGCTGGCAGCAGCTTGCGCATGGCCAGGTCACCGGTGCCACCCATGACGACCAGATCGCAGGGCAGGCGGGCATGTGCGGGCACGACGTCTCTCCTTGGCGGGGCATTGCGGGAAGATATGTAGTATAACTACAAGACATTTCAACGGTTCGACTCGCAGACTACCAGAAGCCAACGTGAACCTGCTCCAGCATATTGCCGATCACCGCCAGACATTGCGCCGCTCTGAACTCAAGGTGGCTGACCATGTGCTGGCCCACGCCGCCCAGGTAATGCACTCCTCGATGGCCGAACTGGCCCGCGAGGTGGGTGTCAGCGAGCCGACCATAGTGCGCTTCTGCCGCGCCATCGGCTGTGGCGGCTTTCAGGACCTCAAGCTGCGGCTGGCACAGAGCCTGGCCGGCGGTGCCAGCTTCGGCCAGTTCGCCATCAGCGAGGGGGACAACGTCGCCCAGCTGTCGCAGAAGATCTTCGATGCCACCCTGGCAACCCTGATGGACGTGCGCAGCCGTCTGGATGCCACGGTGCTGGAGCAGGCGATTGAGGCGCTGGCGGCGGCGCGGCGCGTGGAGTTCTACGGTTTTGGCGCCTCCGGCGCGGTGGCCAGTGACGCCCAGCACAAGTTCTTCCGCCTGCTGGTATCCACCGCCGCCTATTCCGATCCGCACATGCAGGCAATGTCAGCGGTCACCCTGGGGCCACAGGATGTGGCCGTGGCGATCTCACAGACCGGACGCACCAAGGACCTGCTGCATTCGGCCACGCTGGTGGTGGAAAGCGGCGCCACGCTGATCAGCCTGTGCCCCAGCCATACGCCACTGGCCGATCTGGCCGGCGTGCACATAGCCATTGATGTGCCGGAAGACACCGACATCTATACCCCGCTGTCCTCGCGGATTGCCCATCTGGTGGTGATCGACGTGCTGGCGATGGGCATGGCGATGCGCCGTGGCCCGGAGCTGGTCAGCCACCTGAAGAGCGTCAAGCGCAGCCTGCGCGGGCTGCGCCTGTCACACAAGGCCGGCCAGCGCAGCCACGAACCGCAGGAGTAATCGAATGCCACTGGCGATGGCCAAACACATACTGGTGAAAACCGAGGCCGAGGCCGCCGCGCTGAAGAAGCGTCTGGCCGCCGGCGAGGCCTTTGACCTGTTGGCGCGCAAGTATTCGTTGTGCCCGTCGAAGAAACGCGGCGGCGATCTGGGCGAGGTGCGCCCCGGCCAGATGGTCCGGGCAATTGAGCAGGTCATCTTCAAAAAACCGCTGAAAACCGTGCATGGGCCGGTAAAAAGCAGCTTTGGCTGGCACCTGGTGCAGGTCTACTACCGCGATAACTGAACATGCATAGCCCAAGCCTGCCGCATGAGCGGCGCAATATTGCCATTCTGGCGGCCTGCCAGATCCTGCAGATGCTGTCATCGATCACCGTGATGACCCTCAGCGGCGTGGTCGGCCTGCAGCTCGGGCCAGAGCCGGCGCTGGCGACCCTGCCAATTGCGCTGATGATGCTCGGCACCCTGGCCGCCACGCTGCCGGCCTCGCTGCTGATGAAGCGTCTGGGGCGGCGCCGCGGTTTTATCCTCGGCGCGCTGCTCGGCGGCGTTGGTGGTGGCCTGCTGAGTGTCACCGGGGTTGCCCTGAATGCCTTTGCGCTGTTCTGTGCCGGCAACCTGCTGCTTGGTATCTATCAGGCGTTTGCCATGTACTACCGCTTTGCCGCCGCCGAAGCCGCCAGTCTGCCACGGCGCAGCCGGGCCATCGCCTGGGTGCTGGCGGGCGGCGTGGCGGCAGCCTTTCTCGGGCCCTGGAATGCCAGCCTGACCAACCACTGGCTGATCGGCCTGCCAAATGCCGCGCCCTATCTGATCATCGCCCTGGCGGCGCTGCTGGCCAGCGGCCTGCTGCTGCAGTTGCGCCTGCCGGACAGCACCAGCACTGCCAGCGCCGAGACCGAACGGCCACTGCGGCTGATTGTCAGGCAGCCGACCTTTGTGCTGGCGCTGGCGGCGGCGGCGATTGCCTATGCGATCATGATGCTGGTGATGACTGCCACCCCGCTGGCGATGCGCGCACGTGGCTTCGGCATGCCGGAGGTGGCGCTGGTGATGCAGTGGCACGTGCTCGGCATGTTTGCCCCGTCATTCTTCAGCGGCATCCTGCTGGCACGGCTGGGCATTCTGCGGCTGTTGCTGCTCGGCTGTCTGCTGCTGGCCGGCTGCAGTCTGGTGGCGCTGCTCGGCGACAGCCTCGGGCACTTCTGGCTGGCGCTGGTGCTGCTGGGCATCGGCTGGAACTTCCTGTTTGTCGGCGGCAGCACCCTGCTGACCACGGTGCACCGCGACAGTGAGCGCGGCAAGGTGCAGGGGGTCAACGATCTGAGCATTTTCAGCCTGGTGGCGATTGGCTCGCTGCTGGCCGGCAGCCTGCTGCACTGGCTGGGCTGGAGCGGTCTGAATCTGGCGATGCTGCCGCTGATTGCCGGGCTGGCCGTGCTGGCGCTATGGCAGGCCTGGCTCAAACGCGTCGACCGCTGAGCAGAAGCGACTGTCAGGCGCGACGTCCAGCCGTTACAATGCGCGCCCTTTGCCATTCCCGATACAGGTTCCCCGCGTGATCTCCACCGCCAATATCACCATGCAGTTCGGCGCCAAGCCGCTGTTCGAAAACGTCTCGGTCAAATTTGCCAACGGCAACCGCTACGGCCTGATCGGCGCCAACGGCTGCGGCAAGTCGACCTTTATGAAAATCCTTGGCGGCGAGCTGGAGCCCTCCGCCGGGCAGGTGATGCTGGAACCCAATGTACGCCTCGGCAAGCTGCGGCAGGACCAGTTCGCCTATGAGGAGCACCGGGTGCTGGACACCGTGATCATGGGCCATGCGGAACTGTGGAAGGTGCATGCCGAACGCGAGCGCATCTATTCGCTGGCGGAGATGAGCGAAGAGGACGGCATGCGGGTCGCCGAACTGGAGACCGAATACGCCGAACTGGACGGCTACACCGCCGAATCCCGTGCCGGCGAGCTGCTGCTGGGCCTGGGCATTCCGCTGGAGCAGCACCAGGGGCCGATGAGCGAGGTGGCGCCCGGCTGGAAGCTGCGCGTGCTGCTGGCCCAGGCGCTGTTCTCCGACCCCGATGTGCTGCTGCTGGACGAACCGACCAACCACCTGGACATCAACACCATCCGCTGGCTGGAAGACGTGCTGACCGCGCGCAGCAGCACCATGATCATCATTTCCCACGACCGCCACTTCCTCAACAGCGTGTGCACGCACATGGCCGATCTGGACTACGGCGAGCTGCGCCTGTTCCCCGGCAACTACGACGAGTACATGACCGCCGCCACCCAGGCGCGCGAGCGGCTGCTGTCGGACAACGCCAAGAAGAAGGCGCAGATTGCCGAGCTGCAAACCTTTGTCAGCCGCTTCTCGGCCAACGCCTCCAAGGCCAAGCAGGCCACCAGCCGCGCCAGGCAGATCGACAAGATCCAGCTGGAAGAGGTCAAGCCGTCGAGCCGGGTCAGCCCGTTCATCCGCTTCGAGCAGTTCAAGAAGCTGCACCGTCAGGCGGTGACCCTGGAGAATGTCAGCCAGGGCTTTGACGGCAACCTGCTGTTCAGCGGCCTCAGCCTGCAGGTCGAGGCCGGCGAACGGGTGGCAATCATTGGCCCCAACGGCATCGGCAAGACCACCCTGCTGCGCACCCTGGTCGGCGAGATGCCGCCCGTCTCCGGCGCGGTTAAGTGGGCGGAAAGTGCCGATATCGGCTATTTCGCCCAGGACCATGCCGACGACTTCAAGGCCGACTGCACGCTGTTCGAGTGGATGGCGCAGTGGACCCAGGGCGGCGAGCAGCTGGTGCGCGGCACCCTCGGGCGCATGCTGTTCTCGAATGACGAGATCGGCAAGTCGGTGAAGGTAATCTCCGGGGGTGAACAGGGCCGCATGCTGTTCGGCAAGCTGATCCTGCAGAAGGCCAACGTGATGCTGATGGACGAGCCGACCAACCACCTCGACATGGAGTCCATCGAGGCGCTCAACCTGGCGCTGGAGAACTACCCCGGCACACTGATTTTCGTCAGTCATGACCGCGAGTTCGTCAGCTCACTGGCAACCCGCATCATCGAGCTGTCGGCCAACGGCGTGACCGACTTCTCCGGCAGCTACGACGATTACCTGCGCAGTCAGGGCGTGCTGGTCTGAAGCTCAGACCAGTCAGCGTCCCTGTCGCACTTGCCGATGCTGGTCCCGTGATTCAGCCCAGCATGGGCTGAATCCAGCGGCCAGTAAAATCGCCATCCAGTAGCAGCCAGTCAGCCCAGAATGCCTGATGCACCAGCACTATCAGCCAAAAAGCAGCCTGATAACTGACCTTGCGCGTCTTGTGCCGAAGCAACTGCTGGGCCACCAGCGCACCAGGCCAGCCACACAACAGCTCACTGAGGTGCAGAAGGTTTTCCGGAGTCCGCCAACGGCCGTTCAGGGCATGCTGCTTGTCCGACCAATACAGCAAAAAACAGATAATACTGGCGAACACATAGAGCAGCAGCGGCCAGATCTGCCGGTATTCAACCAGCAAGTGCACCCCGCCAGCCAGCGGCAGCCCACAGAGCAAAATAAATAATGCCAGCTTGACTGGCAGATTCTGTATGCCTCCAGACACCGATGCCCTGACATGCCTGCGCACCGGCACTGGTCTTGGCGCGGATTCACGCCTGGCTTGCGCAATCGGCTTGCGGCGAATTGCCGGCCGATCCACGCTCAACTGCTCACTGCGCATATGCAAGGCACGCGGACGCCCGTTGTCATCAGTCCCGGGCACATAGAAAACTACCTCGCCCACCTGTGGCCGGGCAGCGCCACGCATGGCCGAAATGTGCACAAAAAGCCGCGCACCACCCTGATCGGGCTGGATAAAGCCAAAGCCCTTGTCATCATTCCAGCTGTGCAATTTGCCGCGCTGTTCCATCCATTGACCCCTTGTGCCAGTCCAGGCTGGCAATTCTGCGCCACCCCCCTGAATGGCTCAAGACCGTAAAAATGTCATGACCGTGTCACGCAGGCTTCATCGATGGACACCAGCATGGATGCAACCGCAAGGCCACCCATCAGACGGAGGAAACCACCGTGATCATGGATGCTGATGAAACCCTGGATACCGCTGCCAACAGTGTTCGCCGTGAACGCCAGCGCCAGCAGGACAAGAAGCGCATGGCGTTCCGCCGGGCGATTGAAGAGTACCGTGCCAGCCAGGCGCTGCAGGCCCAGTGCTGCGACTACCCGGAGCTGCTCGGTGGCGCCTATGCCGGGCACCAGCGCCGGGCACGCTGACTCAGCGAGCTGGGGGCGTAAAGGGCGCGGCAATCCGGCGGATCTGTTCGCGCTCCTCGCGCAGCCAGGCGAGAAACGCCTGGGCCACCGGACTCAGGCGCTTGCCACGCGCGTGCACCGCACACCAGCTGCGGTACAACGGCAATTCGGCAAACCCCAGCCGCACCAGCTCACCGCTGCGCAGCCAGGGCGCCGCCGCATGCTCGGTCAGCAGGGCCACGCCGAGACCGGCCAACGCGCCGTGCAGCAATGCTTCACTGGAGCCCAGTTGCAGCAGCTGCTGCGGATGTACCCGCTGTTGCTGCAGAAATTCGTCGCAGGCCTTGCGCGTGCCCGAGCCCTGTTCGCGCTGCAGCAGCACCTGCGTTTCCAGTTCCTTGAGCGACAGCCCCGGCTGGCCTGCCAGTGGGTGCTCCGGCCTTGCCACGGCAATGATCGGGTTATTCAGGAACGGGAAGAACTCCAGCGCCCGGTCCTCCGGCACCAGCGCCATCAGCACCACGTCGTCACGGTTGTCCTGCAGGCGCTGGATCACCTGGGCGCGGCGGGTCACCTCCAGACGGAAACTGACCTCCGGGTGGCGTGCGCGGAAGGCCGCCAGCAGGTGCGGGGTGAGGTACTGGATGCTGCTCACCACCGCCAGCCGCAGTTCACCGCGCAGATTGCCCTGCAGATTGGACAGCTGCATGTCGAGGTTTTCGAGGCGGGCGAAAATGTCCTCACTGGCCTGCAGCAGGTCATGCGCTGCCTCGGTCAGATAGAGCTTCTTGCCGACGTACTCGAACAGCGGCTGGCCGACCAGTTCCTCGAGCTGACGAATCTGCTGGCTGACCGCCGGCTGGGTCAGTGCCATCTCCTCGGCGGCGCGGCTGTAGGACAGGCTGTCACACACCGCCCGGAACACCTGCAACTGGCGCAGGGTCATTCGCATCAGGGTCTTGCGCATGCTGGTCTATCCTTTTTCAGTGCATGCCGGGGCTGGCGTGCGGTGCTGACTGACGCATGGATTGTCGTCAATCATAATTATTTGCTTATACCTGATCCAATTATTATTCATTTCACATGATGATCTGCCAGGCGTAGCTTGGTGACACCCGATCACCACCACGAGGAAACGGACGTGATCAAGAAAATTCTCATTGCCAACCGTGGCGAAATTGCCGTTCGCATCATCCGCGCCTGCGCGGAAATGGGCATTCGCTCGGTGGCCGTGTATACCGATCCGGACCGCTGGGCACTGCATGTCAAACGCGCCGACGAGGCCTACAACATCGGCAGCGACCCGCTGGCCTGCTATCTGAACCCGCGCCAGCTGGTCAATCTGGCGGTGGAAACCGGCTGCGATGCGCTGCATCCGGGTTACGGCTTTCTCTCGGAGAACGCCGAACTGGCAAGAATCTGCGCCGAGCGCGGCATCCGCTTTATCGGTCCGAGCGCCGAGGTGATCAGCCGCATGGGCGACAAGACCGAGGCGCGTCGCAGCATGATTGCCGCCGGCGTGCCGGTCACCCCCGGCACCGAGGGCAATCTGGCCGATCTGCATGAGGCACTGGCCGAAGCCGCACGCATCGGTTATCCGGTGATGCTCAAGGCCACCTCCGGCGGTGGCGGGCGCGGTATCCGCCGTTGCAACTCGCAGGCCGAGCTGGAGCAGGCCTGGCCACGGGTGATTTCCGAGGCAACCAAAGCCTTCGGCAGCGCCGATGTGTTTCTGGAAAAGTGCATCGTCAATCCGAAGCATATCGAGGCGCAGATCCTCGCTGACAGCCACGGCAACGTGGTGCACCTGTTCGAGCGTGACTGTTCGATCCAGCGGCGCAACCAGAAGCTCATCGAGATAGCCCCGAGCCCGCAGCTGACCCCGGAGCAGCGCGCCTATATCGGCGATCTGGCGGTGCGTGCGGCGCAGGCGGTGGGCTACGAGAACGCCGGCACCGTGGAGTTTCTGCTGGCCGAGGGCGAGGTGTATTTCATGGAGATGAACACCCGCGTGCAGGTCGAGCACACCATCAGCGAGCAGATCACCGGTATCGACATCGTCCGCGAGCAGATCCGCATCGCCGCCGGCCTGCCGCTGTCGTTCGGCCAGGAGGATGTGCGCCATCGCGGCTTTGCGATCCAGTTCCGCATCAATGCCGAAGACCCGAAAAACGGCTTTCTGCCGTCGTTCGGCAAGATCACCCGTTACTACGCCCCCGGCGGCCCCGGTGTGCGCGTGGATACCGCGATCTACACCGGCTACAGCATTCCGCCGCACTTCGACTCCATGTGCCTGAAGCTGATTGTCTGGGCGCTGACCTGGGAAGAGGCACTGGAACGCGGCCTGCGCGCGCTGGATGACATGCGCCTGCAGGGGGTGAAGACCACCGCCGCCTATTACCAGGAGATCCTGCGCAACCCCGAGTTCCGCAGCGGGGTATTCGACACCAGCTTTGTCGAGAACCACCCGGAGCTGCTGAACTACTCGATCAAACGCAAGCCGGAAGAACTGGCGCTGGCGATTGCCACCGCCCTCGCCGCCCACGCCGGACTTTAAGGAACGACCCGATGAACAGCCCACGCAAAATCACCGTCACCGATACCATCCTGCGCGATGCCCACCAGTCGCTGCTGGCCACCCGTCTGCGTACCGAGGACATGCTGCCGATCTGCCCGCAGCTGGATCAGGTCGGCTACTGGTCGCTGGAGGTGTGGGGCGGCGCGACCTTCGACGCCTGCCTGCGCTTTCTCAAGGAAGACCCCTGGGAGCGCCTGCGCCAGCTGCGCGCCGCACTGCCGAATACCCGCCTGCAGATGCTGCTGCGCGGACAGAACCTGCTCGGCTACCGGCACTACAGCGACGATGTGGTGGAAGCCTTCGTCAGCAAGGCGGCAGCCAACGGCATCGATGTATTCCGCATCTTTGATGCGATGAATGATGTGCGCAACCTGCGCACCGCAATTGCCGCCGTGAAAGCCGCTGGCAAGCATGCCCAGGGCACCATCGCCTACACCACCAGCCCGGTGCACACGGTCGAGGCCTTTGTCGCCCAGGGCAAGGCCATGGCCGAACTGGGGGTCGACTCGATCGCCATCAAGGACATGGCCGGCCTGCTCACACCCTTCGCCACCGCCGAGCTGGTGCGCGGGCTGAAGGCCGAGCTGTCACTGCCGGTATTCATCCACTCGCATGACACCGCCGGCATGGCCAGCATGTGCCAGCTGAAAGCCATCGAGGCCGGCGCCGACCATATCGACACCGCCATCGGCAGCATGGCCTGGGGCACCAGCCATGCCGGTACCGAATCCATGGTCGCCGCGCTCAAGGGTACGCCCTACGACACCGGACTGGACCTTGAGCTGATCCAGCAGATCAGCCTATACTTCCATGGGGTGCGCAAGAAGTACCACCAGTTCGAAAGCGAGTTCACCGGGGTGGATACCCGGGTACAGGTCAACCAGGTGCCCGGTGGCATGATGTCCAACCTGGCCAACCAGCTGCGCGAGCAGGGTGCGCTGAACCGTATCCAGGAAGTCTTCGAGGAGATTCCACGCGTACGCGCCGACCTCGGCTACCCGCCGCTGGTCACCCCGACCTCGCAGATCGTCGGCACCCAGGCGGTTTTCAACGTGCTGGCCGGCGAGCGCTACAAGACCATCACCAACGAGGTGAAGCTGTACCTGCAGGGCCGCTATGGCCAGGCCCCCGGCCAGGTCAACGAGGATCTGCGGCGCCAGGCCATCGGCCACGAGGCGGTGATCGAGGTACGTCCGGCCGATCTGCTGAAGCCGGAAATGCAGCGCCTGCGTGACGAGATCGGCAGTCTGGCCAGCAGTGAAGAGGACGTGCTGAGTTTCGCCATGTTCCCGGATATCGGGCGCAGCTTCCTCGAACAGCGCGCCGCCGGCACCCTGGTCCCCGAAGCCCTGCAGCCGGCACCGGGCAGCAGCGCCAAGCCGCATACCGACGAGGGCGCACCGACCGAGTTTGTCATCGACGTGCACGGCGAAAGCTACCGGGTCGAGATCACCGGCGTCAGTGTCAAGAATGACGGCAAGCGGCATTTCTACCTGAGCCTCGACGGCATGCCCGAGGAAGCGGTGTTCGAGCCACTGAACAGCTTCGCCGGCGGCGCCGGCAGCCAGCGCCGTCAGGCCAGCCATCCCGGGCACGTCACCACCAGCATGCCGGCCAACGTGGTCGAGGTACTGGTCAAGGTCGGCGACAGCGTCAAGGCCGGCCAGCCGGTGCTGGTCAGCGAGGCGATGAAGATGGAAAGCGAAATCCAGGCCGCCATCGACGGCACGGTCAAGGCGGTGCATGTGGGCAAGGGCGACCGGGTCAACCCGGGCGAAATCCTGGTGGAAATCGAGTAACGCCGCTGGAGGCTGACCATGGGGCTGGATCCTGTCGTACTGTTTTTCATCTTTGGCTTGTTTGCCGGGCTGGTCAAAAGCGAACTGAAACTGCCGCCCGGGTTGTACGACACGCTGTCGATGATCCTGCTGCTGGCGATTGGCCTGCACGGCGGCGTCGAACTGGCCGCGCAGGCCAGCCCGGCGCTGATCGGTCAGGCGCTGGGGGTCATGCTGATGGGCATCCTGCTGCCACTGGTGGCCTTCCCGGTGTTACGGCTATTGCGTTTCGGCCGCATTGATGCGGCCAGTATCGCCGCACACTACGGCTCGGTGAGCGCGGCAACCTTTGCCGTGGTGATTGCCTACCTGCTGTCCCGCGAGATTTTTTTCGAAAGCTATATGCCGCTGTTCGTTGCGGTACTGGAAATTCCGGCAATCATCGTCGGCATCCTGCTGGCCAAGGGTGTCAGCCGCAACACCGACTGGAAGGCACTCAGCCACGAGGTATTCTTCGGCAAGAGCATCATGCTGCTGCTCGGTGGCCTGGTGATCGGTGTACTGGCTGGCAAGCAGGCAATCGCCCCGCTGGAGCCGCTGTACACCAGCATGTTCAAGCCGGTGCTGGCGTTCTTCCTGCTGGAAATGGGACTGATCGCCTCGCGCCATCTGGGCAGCCTGCGCAACACCGGCCTGCGACTGGCCGGGTTTGCCCTGCTGTTTCCGCTGTTCGGCGCGCTGGTTGGTGCCCTGCTGGGCGACATCATGGGGCTCTCGGTGGGTGGCATTACCGTGCTCGCCACCCTGGCCGCCAGCGGCTCCTATATCGCGGTGCCGGCGGCCATGCGTCTGGCCCTGCCGGAGGCCAACCCGGCACTCTCGCTGACCGCATCACTGGGCATTACCTTCCCGTTCAATATACTGTTCGGGATCCCCCTGTACCTGTCGCTGGCCGAATGGCTGGCGGCCTGAGGAGCCTGAGATGAACCACCCGACCCGCACCCTGCTGACGCTGATTTGCGAAGCTGCCCTGCAAAACCGCCTGGTCAAGGACCTGGAGCAGCTCGGCGCACCCGGCTGGACCCTCTCGGATGCCCGCGGCAGCGGCAGCCGCGGGGTACGCAGCGCCGGCTGGGACAACGATGGCAATATTCGCGTGGAGGTGATCTGCAACCGCGAGCTTGCAGAGCGGATTGCCGGCCATGTGCAGGAACGCTACTACGACAACTTCGCCATGATTTGCTGGCTGAGTGACGTTGAGGTACTGCGGGCCGGCAAGTTCTGAGCAGTACCGATTGACCACAGGCATTGGGCTGCGACGTATTTGCCGGTATAATCGCGCGCTTGTCCATTCCCGGTGGCGGCCATTGCCGCAACCGATTCGCCAAGCCACGCCAGTTCCGCTGACGTGGCTTGTTGGTTTTTATCGCCCCCGGCGACCGAACGCGAGGCACTGAACAGATGAGCGCACTGGTAGGCGTGATCATGGGCTCCAAATCCGACTGGTCGACCATGAGTCATGCGGTCGATATGCTCGAGCAGCTGGGCATTCCCCACGAGGTCAAGGTGGTCTCCGCCCACCGCACACCGGATCTGCTGTTCCAGTATGCCGAGCAGGCCGCCGCTCGCGGCATCGAGGTAATCATTGCCGGCGCCGGCGGTGCCGCGCACCTGCCGGGCATGTGTGCCGCCAAGACTCACCTGCCTGTGCTTGGTGTGCCGGTACAGTCGTCAATGCTGTCCGGGGTCGATTCACTGCTGTCGATCGTGCAAATGCCCGGCGGCATACCGGTGGCCACCCTGGCGATCGGCAAGGCCGGGGCGATCAATGCCGCGCTGCTGTCAGCGAGCATTCTCGGTGGCAAGCATCCGCACTACCATGAGGCCCTGCAGGCCTTCCGCGCACGCCAGACCGACAGCGTGCTGGACAATCCGGATCCGCGTCAGCCCTGAGGAATACAGCATGAAGATCGGCGTCATCGGTGGTGGTCAACTCGGACGCATGCTGGCCCTGGCCGGCACCCCGCTGGGGCAGCAGTTCGCCTTCCTCGATCCGGCCCCGGATGCCTGCGCCCAAGCCCTGGGTGAACACATCCGCGCCGACTACGACGACCACGAGCACCTGCGCCGACTGGCCGACGAGGTGGATGTGGTGACCTTCGAGTTCGAGAGCGTACCCGCCGAGACCGTGGCCTTCCTGTCGCAGTTCGTGCCGGTCTATCCAAACGCCGAGGCGCTGCGGATTGCCCGGGACCGCTGGTTCGAGAAGTCGCTGTTCCGCGAACTGGGCATCCCCACCCCGGCGTTTGCCGACATCCAGTCGCAGGACAGCCTGGACACAGCGGTCAAGCACATCGGCCTGCCGGCGGTACTGAAAACCCGCACCCTGGGCTATGACGGCAAGGGCCAGAAGGTCCTGCGGCAACCCGAGGATGTGCGCGGCGCCTTTGCCGAGCTGGGCAGCGTACCCTGCATCCTCGAGGGCTTTGTGCCATTCACTGGTGAAGTCTCGCTGATTGCCGTGCGCGCCCGCGATGGCCAGACCCGTTTCTATCCGCTGGTACACAATACCCATATCAACGGCATCCTAAGCCTGTCGGTGGCCAGCAGCGCGCATCCTCTGCAGGCACTGGCCGAGGACTATGTCGGCCGGGTGCTGGACAAGCTGGAGTATGTCGGCGTGCTGGCCTTCGAGTTCTTCGAGGTGGATGGCGGCCTGAAGGCCAACGAGATCGCGCCGCGGGTTCACAACTCCGGGCACTGGACCATCGAAGGCGCCGAGTGCAGCCAGTTCGAGAACCACCTGCGGGCCATTGCCGGCCTGCCGCTGGGCTCCACCGCCCGGGTCGGTGAAAGCGCCATGCTCAACCTGATCGGCAGCGTGCCGCCGGTCGAGCAGGTCACTGCCATCGCCGACTGCCACCTGCATCACTATGGCAAGGCCTTCAAGGCAGGTCGCAAGGTCGGCCATGCGACCCTGCGCTGCCACGATGCCAGCACATTGCGATCACGCATTGCCGAACTGCAGAGCCTGATCAATACTGCCTGAAGTTGATTGCCGGCGTCACAGGATGTGCTGAAGGCCGTTAGGGTTTATCGGAGCATCCATTGATGTCACTTGTCGATCTGTTCAGCCTAAGCGACAGCGAACAGGCCCTGCTGTTGCAGGGTCAGCACAGCCACGGGCTGATGCTGCTGTCGGTGGTTATCGCTGTGCTGGCCTCCGGCTTCGCTTTCCAGCTGGCCAGCCTGGTACGGGTTGCCGGCACCGCGTGGATGCGCCGGTCTGCCCTGCTGTCGGGCTCGCTGACTCTGGGTGGCGGCATCTGGGCCATGCATTTTATCGGCATGCTGGCCTTCGAGCTGCCCGTGCCGGTGTACTACGATCCGCTGATTACCTCGTTGTCCATGCTCCCGGCGGTACTTGCCTCGTGGATCGTCCTGCGCCTGCTGTCACAACAGCAGATCAGCCTGCGCGAAATCGTCATCGGCGGTGTGCTGATGGGCGTCGGTATTGGCGCGATGCACTACAGCGGCATGCTGGCCCTGCGCAGCAGTGCCCAGTTGAAGTTCGACCCCCTATGGTTCCTGCTGTCGCTGCTGGTGGCGCTGGGCATGTCGATGCTGGCACTGTGGCTGCGCTTTGGCCTGAAGCAGCGCTTTGGCCTGAGCCATCTGCTGACAGTCACCCTTGGCGGTATCGGCATGGGGCTGGCGATTGCCTCGATGCACTACACCGGCATGGCCGCTGTCCGCTTTATTGGCAGTGACAGCCTGCCGGTGCCGGCCAGTGTGCCCGACCGCACCGTACTGGCACTGGCGATCGCCATGCTGATGCTGGCCCTTGGATTGGTGGTCGGGGTGATCAACGGCATACTGCGCTACCGTTACCTGCTGGGCAAGATGCAGGCCAGCGAGAACCGCCTGCGGGCCATGGTGGATACCGCCGTCGACGGCATCATCACCATCAACGCCCAAGGCCTGATCGAGTCATTCAACCACTCAGCCGAGCGACTGTTCGGCTGGAGCGCCAGCGAGGTGATCGGCCGCAATATCCGGATGCTGATGCCGGAGCCCTACAGCTCAGGGCATGACCAGTACCTGCAAAACTACCTGAGCACCGGACAGGCACGCATCATCGGCACCGGCCGCGAAGTCACCGCCCTGCGCCGGGATGGCAGCCATGTGCCGATCCGCCTGGCGATCGGCCAGATGCGTATTGATCATCGCCCGCTGTTTGTCGGCTTTGTCACCGATATCAGCGAACGCAAGGCGATCGAGCAGTCGCTGCGTGACAGTGAGCGCCAGTACAGCTCGCTGATCGCCAATATCCCCGGCGTGTCCTTCCGCTGCCTGCCGCAGCGGGACTGGCAGATGCTGTTTATCAGTGACGCGGTGGAGCAACTGACCGGCTGGCCAGCCGCAGGCTTCATGGACGGCAAGAGCTTCGCCGAGGTGATCTATCCGGGGGACGCCGAGGCGGTCTATGGCGAGGTCATGGCACGGCTGGCGAAACGCGAGCAGTACCATATCGAATACCGCATCATCCGCCGCGACGGCAGTCTGCGCTGGGTCTCGGAAAGCGCCAGCGCGATCTACGACGCCTCCGGCAAACCGGAATGGATTGACGGAGTAATACTGGACATCACCGAGCGCCGCGAGATTCTGCAGCAACTGCAGCAGGCCAAGGAACGTGCCGAACAGGCGGCCGCCGCCAAGGGCGCCTTCCTCGCCAATATGAGCCATGAAATCCGCACGCCGATGAATGCCATCATCGGCTTCAGCGAGCTGCTGCTGGATACACCACTGCAACCCACACAATACCGGCACCTGCACACCGTGCACCGCTCGGCCCGCTCACTGCTGGGCCTGCTCAACGACATTCTGGATACCGCCAAGCTGGAGCGCGGTGCCCTGGAGCTGGAGCAGCAACTGTTAGATCTGCACGGCCTGTGCACTGAACTGCTGGAGATCCTGCGGCTGCAGGCCGAGAACAAGGGGTTGCGTATCCACCTTGACTACCAGGCGGCGGAACAGGGGCTGCTCGGCGATCCGCTGCGCCTGCGACAGATTCTGACCAACCTGCTGGGTAATGCGGTGAAGTTCACCGAGCAGGGTGAGGTGCGCCTGCGGGTCAGCGAGGCCGACGGGCAGTTGCGCTTCGATGTCGAGGATACCGGTATCGGCATTCCCGCCGAACGCCTGGAGCGCATCTTTGAGCCCTTTGCCCAGGCCGATGCCTCGATGAGCCGGCGCTTTGGCGGCACCGGGCTGGGTACCACCATTGCCCGCCAGCTCAGTGAACTGATGGGCGGCAGCCTGAAAGTGCGCAGCCAGCCAGGGGTTGGCAGTTGCTTCAGTCTGTGTCTGCCGCAGACCACCCAGGCCTGGCAGGCGCCACTGGGCAGCGCCACCAGCCTCAGCCTTCCCAGCCTGCGGGTGCTGTGTGCCGACGATGTCGAGGAAAACCTCGAACTGCTGCAACTGACCCTGCAGCGTGCCGGACATCAGGTCAGTCTGGCACGCAACGGTCAGCAGGCCTGCGCACTGTTTGCCCGCCAGCCCTTCGAGCTGGTGCTGATGGACGTGCAAATGCCGGATATGGACGGGCTCGACGCCACCCGGGAAATTCGCCGGATCGAAGCCGCGCAGGGGCGCAGCCGCACGCCGGTGATTGCCCTGACCGCCAGCGTGCTTGACCACGACCGCCAGGCCGCACGCGACGCCGGTATGGACAGCTTCGCCAGCAAGCCGCTGGACTGGCCGCAGCTGCAGGAAGAAATCGGTCGATTACTGGGTGTCAGCCAGACCACCCTCGTCAGCCCTGCGCGTGGGATCGACAGCGACTCCACTGCAGTCATCGACTGGGCGGCCGGCGAGCGCCGTTGGGGCGACCGTCAGCGGCTGTTGGCCGCCTTGCAGGGTTTTGTCCGACAAGCGCAACAACAATTGACGGCATACCTCAGTCAGCCGCCGCAGAACCAGCCCGACAACCTTGCCGCCCTGCTGCACCGCCTGCGCGGCAGCGCGCTGAATCTGGATGTGCCACGCCTGATCCGTTGCCTGACCAAGCTGGAACAGCAACTGCAGGTGGCCCCCGATATGCCGGTGTCACTGCAGCCGCTACAGGCCGCCCTGGAGGAACTGCAACAGCAGTTGCCGGCCGACCTGCAGGATTCCCGGCCCACCGCCAGTGCCGCCACTCCGGCACACTGGCAGCAACTGCAACAGGCGCTGCAGCGCGGCGAGCTGGATCAGGCTTTGCAAGCGCAGCTATTGGCAACACTTGAAGCACCACAGCGCCAGCAACTGGCCAGCGCACTGGATGACTTCGATTTCGAGCGGGCACTGGCCCTGATCAATGACTGGCGCAAAACCAGCGGAGAGACCCCCGATGCAGCACGCTGATAGCCGACCGACCCTGTTGCTGGTCGATGATGAGCCGACCAACCTGCACGTGCTGCGGCAGATACTGCAGGAGGACTACCGCCTGCTGTTCGCCCGTGACGGCCAGCGTGCCCTGCAGCTGGCCAGCGAGGAGCAGCCGCAACTGATCCTGCTGGATGTGATGATGCCCGGCCTGACCGGACTGCAGGTTTGCCAGCAGCTCAAGCAGAATCCGCAGACCCGCCCGATTCCGGTGATCTTCGTCAGCGCACTGGGCGATGTCGAGGATGAGAGCCGTGGTTTCGAGGCCGGTTGTGTCGACTACATCAGCAAGCCGGTCAGCCCGACGATAGTGCGTGCGCGGGTGCGTACCCACCTGTCACTGGTACATGTCGAAGAGCTGCGCGAGACCCGCCTGCAGATTGTCCAGCGTCTGGGTCTGGCCGCCGAGTACAAGGACAACGAAACCGGTCTACATGTGATCCGCATGAGCCATTACTCACGGATTCTGGCGCTGGCTGCCGGGCTGTCCGACGCCGCCGCCGAGGAACTGCTGAACGCCGCGCCCATGCATGACATTGGCAAGATCGGCATTCCCGATGCGGTACTGCGCAAGCCCGGTAAACTCGACGAGGCGGAGTGGGCAGTGATGAGCCAGCATGCGGAAATCGGGGCGCGGATCATCGGCGAACACCCCAGCGGACTGCTGCGAATGGCTCGCAGTATCGCCCTCTGTCACCACGAGAAATGGGATGGCAGCGGCTACCCGCACGGCCTGTCAGGTGAGGACATTCCCCTTGAGGCACGGATTGTGGCCATTGCCGACGTCTTCGACGCGCTGACCAGCGAACGTCCGTATAAGGCCGCCTGGTCGGTGGACGACGCCATCGCGCTGATTCAGCGTGAGGCCGGCAAACACTTTGATCCGGCGCTGGTCGCGCTGTTTCTTTCCGAGTTGCCGGCGATTCTCGAGATCAAGGCACGTTGGGCCGAGGAAACGGCCGTACAAACAACGGGCGGTCAGATTGCAGAGTAGTCTTGTCATTGAACTCAAACCCCAAAAGCAAACAGTTTCCGGACATGTCCGCAGATCAGCCAGTGCTTGCCCACCCCGGTCCTTCACCGGAAAATACCCGATGCCAACCACCCCAGAGAACTGTCATGCTCAAGCTGCTGCCACTACTGATGCTGTCGAGTACCCTGGCATTGGCCGAGCCCCGCACCCTCGACTGGCTGGATCTGCTGCCCGATGACGATCTGCAGGCGCTGCTCGATATGCCTGAGATCGAGCATGACTGGGCCGAGGAAGCCCCCGGTACTTTCGAGCAGAGCCTGCGCCAGAGCGACGCCAACCTGCCAGCGGTGATGTACTCGACCCGGGTGATTGCCGAACTGGATGGCCAGCAGGTACGTATTGCCGGCTTTCCGGTACCCTTGCAACAGGATGGCAATGGCCGTTACACCAGTTTCTTTCTGGTGCCCTACGCCGGCGCCTGCATCCATGTACCGCCACCACCGCCGAACCAGATTGTACTGGTCGATTATCCACAGGGTCTGGCAATCGACAGTCTTTACGATGCCTTCTGGGTCAGTGGCCAGTTGCACACCGAGCAAAGCAGCAACGAGCTGGCGGATGCCAGCTATCGTCTGACAGCACAGCGGGTATGGCTCTACGACGGGGACTGACCTGCAGGCTCTCCCCCGCTTGGGTGCTGGCATGACGGCAAGGCTGCAGTATGCTGGCCACTGGATATGATTTTTCAAGGAGTCGTAATGGATATTGTTCTGGGTATGGCCGGATTGTTGGTCGTAGTACTGTTTTCCCTGCGCCGCTGGCTGTTGCGGCGTGAAATTCCCCAGCAGCAGGCCATGGACTTCAACGGCGAGTTGTACCGGGTAGGCAATGCGGCGATTGCCAGACGTCACTGTACGCAGGCACACACCAGCGTGATCGTGATGCCCGGCTTTATGGAAAACTTTCTGTATTTCACCGAGTTCTATTCTGACCCGGATATCGAACTGATACTGCTGACCAGCAGCGACTATCATCTGCCAGTCAACCACCCACGCTTCAGCAAGGCCGACTGGGCAAAACCGGCTGACTACCCTGCAGGCACCATCGCCAGCGATGCACATATGCTCAATCTGGCCCTTCAACACCTGTGCAGTTGCGAGCATATACGGGTGCACGGCCACTCCCGTGGCGGGGCCGTCGTGCTTGAGGCCGCGCGTCAGCGGCCTGACCTGTTCGAGTCCGTCGAAGTGTTACTGGAGGCTCCGGTACTGCCCCAGGCCAAGCCGCGCATGCAGCTTTCAGCTCTGCTGCTGTGGGCTTTGCCGCTCCTGCTGCCACTATGGCAACAGCAACCGATCAACGCGCGTAACCGTCCCCTGTGGGGGTCGCTGGATAACCCGCGAAAGCGTGAACTGATCATGGGCACCCCTTTCAACCCGCGTAATGCAGCGATCATGCTGACCAACCTGCGTGATATGCATAACTGGACACACAATACCGGCACAGATGTTTTCCAGCATGTACGGCGCGGTGCGATTCTGGTGCCGGATGCCGACATGATTCTGGATACGCACAGCATGCGCAGCAGTGCCCAGCAGGCCGAAAATCTGCAACTGATCGACGTTCCCGGTGGTAGCCATTTCGTCATTCCCGATTACCCGGACAGCATTCCACCGGTAAGCCAATGAACTTCCAGTTTGCTGCCATAGGCACAGTGCATTCGTGCTTCCACGAGAAATTTGCCATCCCCCGGCAACCGCAACTGGCACCGGCGGCACGTGGCCATATCGAACTGTATCCCCCCTACAACCAGCCACTGGCGTTGCAGGGCCTGGAACAAAGCAGTCATGTCTGGGTACTCTTTGTCTTCCACCGCGCCGGCAGCGGCCCTGAGCACCTGCGGGTGCGGCCGCCACGCCTGGGTGGCAACCAGCGTATCGGCGTCTTTGCCAGCCGCTCGACTCACCGCCCCAATCCGATTGGCCAATCGGTAGTGCAGCTGGACGGTATCAGCCCCGAGGGTCATCTGCTGATTTCCGGGCTGGACCTGCTCGACGGCACCCCGGTGTTGGATATCAAACCCTATATCCCCTATGCCGACAGCCTGCCACACGCCCATAACGCATTGGCCGAGGCGGCTCCCACGCCAGTACCGGTGGACTGGACAGCCTCTGCCTTGCAACAAGCCAAAGCCGAAGCCCGGCGCCTGCAACAACCGCTGGTGGAACTGATCGAACAGTGTCTGGCGCAGGATCCAAAGCCGGCCTACCAGCAACCTGAGCCCGAACGTGAATACGGCGTGCGCTTCTGGGACATCAATGTGCGCTGGCACTACCCCGATCCCGAACGGATTTGCGTGCTGTCTGTGTTGCCGAACTGATCGCCATCCCAGCCCGTTTGCCAGCGAGCGCATAGCTACCATCGACAAAGCCACGACCGCTATACTCGAGCGACGTCCAAACAGGCCACTCTTGCCATGCTAGAGCCTCAGCATCACCGTCAGTACCGGGATTGCCAGCTGGCAGCCCAATGACAGCCTGGAATCGCTGTTCCGCCGTGCGGATCAGGCCCTGTACCAGGCCAAATCGGCAGGCCGCAACCGGCTGGAGTTGTGGAGTGTCCAGATGGAGAACGACAACGCATGAATTTTTCCCTGGGCCATGTAGTGCTGTTGATGCTCGCCGCCCTGCTGCTGTACTGGATCTGGCGCGGACTTGGGCTGCGTGACCGTGCTCTGGCGCAGGTCCGCCAGCACTGCAACAAGGCTGACGTGCAGCTGCTGGATGAGAGCATTGCCTTGAGTCGCTTGCGTATTGCCCGTGATGGCGCGGGACGTATCAACCTGGTGCGGCGCTATATTTTCGAATTTACCGTTACCGGCGAGCGCCGTTACACCGGCTTTATCGAACTGCATGGCAATCGTCTGCTGCGCATCGAGCTGGCACCCCACCCGTTTCCCGGTGGCCCGCCCGAGGATGACAGCCACAAGGTGGTGCGCCTGCATTGATCAGACTGCCGACCCATTCGTTCCACGTGGAACCCGACGATGCCTCCCGCTGAGCCTCTGCATGATATTCCTGCCTGGCTGATCGCAGGCCCCCTCGGCGCTGGCAAAACCAGCCTGCTGCGAGCCCTGCTGGCCCAGCGACCGGCCGGTGAACAATGGGCCATCCTGATCAACGAGTTTGGTCAGCTGGGCGTGGATGCCGCCCTGCTTGGGCCGCAGGCCGAAGGCGTGCAGCTTGCCGAGATTCCCGGCGGCTGCATCTGCTGTGTTAATGGCCTGCCACTGCAGGTGGGACTGACACGGCTGCTGCGCCGCGCACGTCCGCAGCGGCTGTTTATCGAGCTGTCCGGCCTCGGCCATCCGCAACCACTGCTGAAACAACTGACGCAGCCGCCGTGGGACAAGGTACTCAGGCTGCAGCCACTGCTGATGGTGGTTGATGGGCCGGCTCTGCTGTCCGGCCAACCACTGCCGGAGTCCCAGCAGGATGTACTGCCACAGGCCGGGCTGCTGCTGATCAACAAGGCAGAAACACTCGATCCAGCGCAGCGCCGGCAGCTGCAACAGCGCTTGCCTGCACTGCCAGCGCTGTTCTGCAGCCATTCACAGATAGCCCTGGGGCAACTGCCTGACAGCCCTGCGCAAACCACCTCGCGCAGCCCGACAGCCCTGCCGCTGATACTTCCGGCTGTGCAGACGCAACCAGCAAGCGACTGGCAACAGCTGTCATCTGCCGAGAGTCTGGCCTGGCGCATCGCCGCCGGGCATTGCTTTAGCCAGGCACGCCTGAACGACTGGCTGGGCAGCAGTGGCTGGTTGCGCGCCAAGGCGGTGGTGCATACCGATCAGGGTTGGCAGAGCCTGAATGCATTACCGGGCAGCGGCCTGCCCTGGCAACCGCTGGCAGCACGTGAAGACAGCCGTATTGAGCTGCTCGGGGGTGACCTGCGCGAGCATGCCGAGCAGCTCGATGCCGGCTTGCGGAAGGCCCTGATCAGCCAGTAAGGTAGGCTCTTTTTCGGAGCCTGCCATGCGTCTGCCCCTCTGCATCCTGCTGCTGTGCCTGTTACCGCGCCTGTTGCTGGCCGAGGCCTGCCTGATCGAGTCGACAGATGACGGGGTAGCCATTCGCATGTGCCAGCAGAACCTGAGTATTCCGCCTCAGCTGTTCCGTGACAGCTTCTGCCAACCGCAGATTCACCAGCGTGAATTCAGGGTCGACATGCTAGAGAGTTGCCCTGACGGCGCCTATGGAATTTGTCAGCAGGCCAGCAGTGAAGGTGTTGCCTACCATCAGTCGATTCACTACTACAGTGATCCGGATGACGCACCCTACCTGAAAGTCTGGTGTGAACAGCACAGCCAGGGCAGCTGGCTGGAACCTGAAGCACAGCAGCCTCAATAGGCTGGCGGCGCCTGCTGCAGAAGTGGGTCCAGCGCCAGACGGTCGCCAACCCCGATACCCAACCGACTTATGCTGCCGGCCGGCAACTCCAGCACGAAGCGCAGCGGCTGCTGCGCCTGATAGACCGGACAAGGCATCTTCAGGCAAGGCGGAACCTCGATAAACAGCTGGCGCACCACGCCCTCGGCATCCACATACAGCAGATCCAGACTGATCAGCATATTACGCATCCAGATCGCCGGCCGAGTGCCCTCGGGGAAGTCAAACAGCATGCCGCTATCGGCTGCCAGTGTTTCGCGTCCCATCAAACCCTGGCGGCGACTGTCGGGGTCATTCACCAGTTCGAGATCAAACAGCTGACCGCCAAGCATCAGTTGCATGCGCTCCGGCTGAGCTGCGTGAACACATGACACAAATGCCAGCGTGCACCACAGGGCAACCCCGCTGATCAACCCCCGCACAGATTTCAAGCCTGCTTTTCCGGCCGTTTCCAGCCGGCAATATTGCGCTGGCGGGCACGTCCGACAGCCAGTGCACCAGCCTCGACAGTCTGGGTAATGACCGAGCCGGCAGCGGTTGTCGCTCCCTCACCCACTATCACCGGGGCCACCAGCGCGGTGTTCGAACCGATAAAGGCACCGGCACCAATCTCGGTACGAAACTTGTTCACACCATCATAGTTGCAGGTGATGGTGCCGGCGCCAATATTGGCGCCGGCACCCACATCGGCGTCGCCCACATAGGACAGGTGATTGATCTTGGCTCCGGCACCCACATCGGCTTTCTTGGTTTCGACGAAATTGCCGATCCGGGCTTTCTCCTGCAACCGGGTTCCCGGCCGCAGACGGGCATAGGGGCCGACATCACACTCGGCGCCTATCTGCGCCCCTTCGACATGACTGAACGCATGAATACGTGCGCCCGCACCAATGCTGCAGTTCTTCAACACACAGTTGGGGCCAATACTGGCCCCATCGGCAATGCTTACCTGACCTTCGATGACTACATTGACGTCAATCAGGATATCCCGGCCGACCGTCAGTTCTCCGCGCACATCAAAACGTGACGGATCCAGCAGCGTTACTCCTTGCAGCATGACAGCGTCGGCCATCCGCTGCTGATAGACCCGTTCCAGTACCGCCAACTGCTGGCGGTTGTTGGCACCCATTACCTCTTCCTCGTCACCGGGTTGGGCAACCACCACACTGGTCCCGGAGTTCACTGCCATTGCCACAACATCAGTGAGGTAATACTCACCCTGGGCATTGTCATTCGACAGTGCATTTAACCAATCGCCGGCATACCGGCCAGGAATCGCCATGATGCCGGTATTGCCCTCATGGATTCGTAACTGCTCTGGGGAGGCATCCTTTTGCTCAACAATCGCCCGCACAGCCCCACCCGCATCACGCACAATCCGCCCATAACCAGTCGGATCCCGCATATCCACGGTCAACAGGCCCAGCTTGTCATTCCCTGCTTGTGCACTGAGCCGCTGCAGGGATTCAACACGCAGCAACGGCACATCACCGTAGAGCACCAGTAACTGGTCCGCTGCCTGGATATGCGGCAGCGCCTGGGCCACAGCATGTCCGGTACCAAGCTGTTCACTTTGCAGTACCCAGTTCACATCCGCGGCATCCAGTTGTTCGCGCACCTGCCCGGCACCATGCCCAATGACCACATGTATCTTCTGCGGTGCCAAGGCCCGCGCCGCATCCATTACATGCCCAAGCATCGGCTTGCCAGCCACCGGATGCAGCACTTTGGGCAGCGCGGAACGCATGCGGGTACCTTGTCCGGCGGCAAGAATGACAACATGAAGATTCATCGGAGGTCCTTTCGCAGATAGAGGAAGCTGGGGAGGAATGATAGCAAAGCTGCAAGCGTAATCAGGATGATGTTTGTGCGGTCGGGGTCAAATGGATTGTCTGAATAAACAGAAAGATATCCGGGAACCCGGTCAGCTTACAGCTCGAGGCTTATAGCTTGCCGCTAAAGAAAAAGGCAGCCAAGGCTGCCTTTTTCGCGACTTACCGGTTATTGAGCGCCGGTCCGCCGTATTTCTTGCGAAGTTCCTGCACGGTGCGAAGCTGGGCGGCGGCTTCGGCGAGACGGGCAGAGGCCGAACCGTAGTCGAACTCGGCGCCTTTCTCGTTGAGGGCCTTTTCCGCAGCCTTCTTGGCTTCGATGGCAGCCGCCTCGTCGATGTCACCGGCACGGATAGCCGTGTCGGCAAGCACCTTGACCATGTTCGGCTGAACTTCCAGGTAGCCACCGGAGATGTAATACACCTCTTCAGTACCATCCTGGCGGATCACCCGAACCGGGCCCGGCTTGAGGTCGGTCAGCAGCGGCGTGTGACCGGGCAGAACGCCCAGATCACCCATGTTGCCATGGGCCACGACCATCTCGACCAGACCGGAGAACAGCTCTTCTTCCGCGCTGACGATATCGCAGTGCACTGTCATAGCCATAATCTTGCCTCGGTTTTGCGCCCGCCTGCGCGGGCGCTACCCATTACATTTTCTTCGCTTTCTCGATTGCTTCGTCGATGGTGCCGACCATGTAGAACGCCTGCTCTGGCAGGTGATCATATTCGCCGTCGAGAATGCCCTTGAAGGCACTGATGGTTTCTTTCAGCGGTACGTACTTGCCCGGTGCACCGGTGAAGACCTCGGCCACGAAGAACGGCTGGGACAGGAAGCGCTGCATCTTACGTGCGCGAGCCACCAGTTGCTTGTCTTCTTCGGACAGTTCGTCCATGCCCAAAATGGCAATGATGTCCTTCAGCTCCTTGTAGCGCTGCAGAACATACTGGACACCACGGGCAGTATCGTAGTGCTCCTGACCGATAACCAGCGGATCCAGCTGACGGCTGCTGGAATCCAGCGGATCTACTGCCGGGTAGATACCCAGCGAAGCGATGTCACGGGACAGTACCACGGTCGCATCCAGGTGGGCGAAGGTAGTGGCTGGCGACGGGTCGGTCAGGTCGTCCGCAGGTACGTATACGGCCTGGATCGAGGTGATGGAGCCGGTCTTGGTGGAGGTGATACGCTCCTGCAGAACGCCCATCTCTTCAGCCAGGGTCGGCTGGTAACCTACTGCCGACGGCATACGGCCGAGCAGTGCAGATACTTCGGTACCGGCCAGGGTGTAACGGTAGATGTTGTCGATGAACAACAGTACGTCACGGCCTTCGTCACGGAACTTCTCGGCCATGGTCAGACCGGTCAGGGCCACACGCAGACGGTTGCCCGGCGGCTCGTTCATCTGACCGTAAACCAGGGCTACCTTGTCCAGTACGTTGGAGTCCTTCATCTCGTGATAGAAGTCGTTACCTTCACGAGTCCGCTCACCCACACCGGCAAATACGGAATAACCGCTGTGCTCGATGGCGATGTTACGGATCAGCTCCATCATGTTAACGGTCTTGCCTACACCGGCACCACCGAACAGACCCACCTTGCCGCCCTTGGCAAACGGGCACATCAGATCAATTACCTTGATGCCGGTTTCCAGCAGCTCGTTGGAGCCTGATTGTTCAGCATAGGACGGCGCTTTGCGATGGATTTCCCAACGCTCTTCCTCACCGATGGGGCCAGCCTCATCGATCGGATTGCCAAGAACATCCATGATACGACCCAGAGTCTTGATGCCCACCGGTACCGAAACTGCCTTGCCGGTATTGGTGACTTCCAGGCCACGCTTGAGACCCTCGGTGGTACCCATTGCAATGGTACGCACCACGCCATCACCCAGCTGCTGCTGGACTTCCAGGGTCAGACCCTCGTTGGCGGATACCAGCAGGGCGTCATACACCTTCGGCACGTCTTCGCGGGCAAATTCCACGTCGATAACAGCGCCGATGATTTGAACGATACGTCCGCTACTCATTAGTTGGTTCCTCTCGAAATTTGAAACCTTGACCGTTAAACCGCGGCGGCGCCGCCGACGATTTCCGAAATTTCCTGGGTGATCGCAGCCTGACGTGCCTTGTTGTAGATAAGCTGCAGATTGTTGATCAGCTCACCGGCATTGTCAGTCGCGTTCTTCATTGCGATCATCCGCGCTGCCTGTTCACAGGCATTGTTCTCGACCACCGACTGGTACACCTGCGACTCGATATAGCGAGTCAGCAGACCATCCAGCAACAGCCGCGCGTCCGGCTCGTAGACATAATCCCAACGCTGCTGTTTCTCTCCGAGATTCTCGGAAGCAACCAGCGGGATCAGCTGTTCGACCTTCGGCTGCTGCACCATGGTATTGACGAAACCATTGGACACCAGATACAGGCGATCGATACGGCCTTCATGATAGGCATCCAGCATCACCTTGATGCTGCCGATCAGATTGTTCACCGACGGGTCTTCACCCAGATGACTGATCGCTGCCACTACATTGCCGCCAAAACTGCGGAAGAAGCTGGCACCCTTGGTTCCAATCACGCAGAGGTCGTTTTCCACGTTCTGGTTGCGCCATTCCTTCATGCTCTGTACCAGCGCCTTGAACAGGTTGGTGTTCAAGCCGCCACAGAGGCCACGGTCGGTACTGACCACGATATAACCAACCCGCTTGACCGGACGCTCCAGCATGAACGGATGACGGTATTCGGGGTTGGCATTGGCCAGATGGCCGATCACCTGCCGGATACGCTCGGCGTAGGGACGGCTTGCAGACATGCGCTGTTGTGCCTTGCGCATCTTGCTGACCGCCACCTTTTCCATGGCGCTGGTGATCTTTTGCGTACTTTTAATACTCGCAATCTTGGTGCGAATCTCTTTTGCGCCTGCCATGTCACACCTTTCAGGTTAGCCCTTGGCCGGGAGGCACGAAGCGGGGCATGCACGCATGCCCCGCACTCGGCTTACCAGCTTTGGGTTGCCTTGAAGTTTTCGATGCCAGACTTGATACCGGCCTCGATCTCGTCGTTGTAGTCGCCGCTCTGGTTGATCTGCTTCAGCAGATCCGCCTTTTCGCGCTTGAACCAGGCCAGCAACGCCTTCTCGAAGGCACCTACCTTGTTCAGTTCGACATCGGTCAGGAAGCCCTTTTCCGCGGCATAGATGCTGATGGCCATTTCGGCGATCGACATCGGCGCATACTGGTCCTGCTTCATCAGCTCGGTGACGCGCTGACCATGCTCCAGCTGCTTGCGGGTAGCTTCGTCCAGGTCCGAGGCGAACTGGGCAAAAGCCGCCAGTTCACGGTACTGGGCCAGCGCGGTACGGATACCGCCGGACAGCTTCTTGATGATCTTGGTCTGGGCCGCACCACCGACACGGGATACCGAGATACCGGCGTTGACCGCCGGACGGATACCCGCATTGAACAGGTTGGACTCAAGGAAGATCTGACCGTCAGTGATCGAAATCACGTTGGTCGGTACGAAGGCGGAAACGTCACCGGCCTGGGTTTCGATGATCGGCAGCGCGGTCAGCGAGCCGGTCTTGCCCTTCACTTCACCGTTGGTGAACTTCTCGACGTAGTCCTCGGATACACGCGAAGCGCGCTCGAGCAGACGGCTGTGGAGATAGAACACGTCACCGGGATAGGCTTCACGGCCCGGCGGGCGGCGCAGCAGCAGGGAGATCTGACGGTAGGCCACAGCCTGCTTGGACAGATCGTCATAAATGATCAGCGCGTCTTCGCCACGGTCACGGAAGTATTCACCCATGGTGCAGCCGGCATAGGGAGCCAGGAACTGCAGGGCCGCCGGATCGGAAGCCGATGCCGCTACCACTACGGTGTGCGCCAGGGCATCGTGCTCTTCGAGCTTGCGTACCACGTTGGCGATGGTCGACTGCTTCTGACCAATGGCGACGTAGATACACTTGATGCCTGAGCCCTTCTGGTTGATGATCGCGTCAACCGCCATGGCGGTCTTGCCGGTCTGACGGTCACCGATGATCAGCTCGCGCTGGCCACGGCCAATCGGGATCATAGCGTCAACCGACTTGTAGCCGGTTTGTACCGGCTGGTCGACCGACTTACGCCAGATCACGCCCGGAGCTACCTTTTCAACAGCGTCGGTAGCAGTGGCGTTAATCACACCCTTGCCGTCGATCGGGTTACCCAGGGCGTCAACGACGCGACCCAGCAGCTCCGGACCTACCGGCACTTCCAGAATACGACCGGTACACTGGGCAGTCATGCCCTCGGCCAGGCCCAGGTAGTCACCCAGTACCACTGCACCGACGGAGTCCTGCTCCAGGTTCAGTGCCATACCGTAAACGCCACCGGGGAATTCGATCATTTCGCCGTACATCACATCGGCCAGGCCGTGGATGCGAACGATACCGTCAGATACGCTGACGATGGTGCCGACATTGCGAGCCATGGAGCTGGCATCGAGGTTCTCGATGCGCTGCTTGATGATTTCGCTAATTTCGGAAGGATTCAGTTGCTGCATGCCATGTCCCTCAAATCAGGATTTCAACGTTTCGGCCAGCTTGGCAAGTTTGCCGCGTACCGAACCGTCGATGACCAGGTCACCCGCGCGCACCACCACACCGCCAATCAGCGCCGGGTTGATGCGTACTTGGGGCGTTACTGTGCGATCCAGCCGCTTGCTCAGCGCGGTCGACAGTGTTTTCAGTTGATCGTCATTGAGCTCGAAAGCGGACTCCACCTCGACTGCAATGCTGCGATCGTGCTCCGCCTTGAATTGCTCGTAGAGCTCGGCGATTACCGGGATCAATGGCAGACGATCGTTTTCGGCCAGGGTCCGGACAAAGTTGCCGAACGCCTCGTCAATACGACCTTCGCACACCATGAGCAGGTCATTAGCCTTCTGCTCACGGGTCAGAGCCGGGTTGCTTACCCTCTGGGCAAAAACTTCATTGTTCGCCGCCGCTGCTGCCAGTCCCAGCATGCCGGACCAGGCATCCAGGGCAGAGCTCGCAGATGCATGTTCGAATGCAGCTTTTGCGTAAGGCCGAGCCAGCGTGTTGTTGGTAGCCATCGCTCGCCTCGCTTAGAGTTGTGAGGCCAGTTTTTCGACCAGCTCAGAATGGACCTTGGAATCAACCTCGGACTGCAGGATCTGCTCGGCACCCTTGATTGCCAGAACGGCAACCTCGGCACGCAGTTGTTCCTTGGCACGATTCACTTCTTGCTCGATTTCAGCCTTGGCGGCAACTACCAGGCGTTCACCTTCGGCGCGGGCCTGCTGCTTGGCTTCTTCGATGATCTGGTTGGCGTTCTTGTTCGCCTTGTCCAGGATCTGGGCCGCCTGATCCCTGGTTTCACGCAGAGTGTTGGTAGCTTTTTCCTGGGCCAGGCTCAGGTCACGCTGAGCACGACCGGCCGCATCGAGACCTTCGGCGATTTTTTTCTGGCGTTCGGCCATGGCTGCGGTAATCGGCGGCCATACGAACTTCATGCAGAACCAGACAAAAATAGCGAAGGCAATCGTTTGACCAAACAGCGTCAGATTAATGTTCACTGCGATTTACCTCATGCTATTTCGTTGTTGCGGTGATGACGAAAATGCTGGCAGGGCGCCCATGGGTGCCCTGCCAGCGAGGAAATCGTCGAATCAACCAGCCAGGCCAGGGGCAACAACGAAGATCAGGTACATCGCGATACCAACACCGATCATCGGAACGGCGTCAAGCAGACCGGCCATGATGAAGGTCTTGGTTTGCAGCTGCGGAGCCAGTTCCGGCTGACGGGCAGTGGATTCCAGCAGCTTGCCACCCAGCAGGGCGAAGCCGATACCGGTGCTCAGAGCGCCCAGACCAATGATGATGGCGGCAGCGATGATTACGAGTTCCATAAATACTCCTGAAGTTTACAAGGTTGAGTTGCAGTTAAGGTTTGGTTGACAGAACCGTTGGTGTCTCATCAATGGTCTTCATGCGCAGCACTGAGATACACGATCGTCAGTACCATGAAGATGAAGGCCTGGAGCGGAATCACCAGAATATGGAAGATCGCCCATGGCACATACAGGCCCCACTGGATGTAGAACGGCAGCAGCGCGATCAGAATGAACACGACTTCGCCGGCATACATGTTGCCGAACAAACGCAGCGCAAGGCTGAGCGGCTTGGTCAGCAGGCCGAGAATTTCCAGGAACAGGTTGAACGGCACCAGCGACCAGTGGTTGAACGGGGTGAAGGACAGTTCCTTGAGGAAACCACCGGTACCCTTGACCTTGAAGCTGTAGAAAATGATCAGCACGAACACGCCCAGCGAGATGCCGAAGGTGCCGTTGGGGTCTGCGGTGGGAACAATCTTGAAGTATTCAAGGCCGAGGGCATGCGCCAGACCGGGGATGTAATCAACCGGCAGCCACTTCAGCGAATTCATCAGCAGAATCCAGACGAAGATGGTCAGCGCCAAGGGTCCGATAATCGGACTACGGCCATGGAAGGTGTCCTTGACCATGCCCTGGACAAAGTCCACGGTCATTTCCACCACATTCTGCAGTTTGCCGGGAACACCGGCGGTTGCACGCTTGGCTACCATACGGAACAGGGTGATAAAAATGATACCCATGAACAACGACCAGCCGAGGGTGTCCACGTGCACAGCCCAGAAGCCCATCTGGGCGACGTCTTCAGGGGTTTGTGCAAGGATCCAGCCCTTTTCAGGATGGGCGCCATAAACCAGGTTCTGCAAGTGATGCTGAATGTATTCAGCCGATGTGTTTGCCATGTTTGCCTCAAACGCTAATGCTTTGGAAAGCCTTTGACGATTAGTGGTGTACAGGCTGAAACAGCCACGGCAGCGAGGAATCCGGCAAATACAGCGCCAGCCTCAAGCGGCCTTACACCCACCCACAACAGCACAAAGAGCACTGCCGTCATAACCAGTTTTCCAGCTTCGCCTGCAAATATTTCGCTGACGACAGCTCGAGCCGACCGCGCACCGCTGTAGCGAAAGGCGCGGTAGATAAAATAGGCGTTGGGGACAATGGCAATCAGTCCACCCAACAGGCCGGAATATCCGGCAATTCGACCCTGGTAAAACCACAGGATCAGTGCAACGACCAACACAACCAGAGCCTGCCAGCGCAACACAGCAAACGCCGGCAACCGGTGAAAGGGGACCCTGTTGGGCATTCTCGCATTCATCGGTTTCTTCCTGCAGACACTTCCGCGTGGGTCGCTCTGCGCAACAATCTGGTGCATTTCACCCGACAAAATTGCGCGTGGAGTATATGGGGAATAACCCCCGGGTTCAACCGCAAAGGCAGAATTCCCGACGGTTCTCCCCCTTCATGGGTAATCCCCGCGACCAATATCGCTGTGATTTCCCTGCAACATTCACTTGATGTGCATCAACACGCCATCCAGCTCGTCCAGCGAGCTGTAACTGATGACCAGTTTTCCCTTGCCCTTGTTGCCATGGCGTATCTGAACCTCTGCTCCAAGGCGCTCGGACAAATCCTGTTGCAAACGCTGGATATCCGGATGACTGCGTTTTTCACTGGGTGCCGGTCGCGGATTCAGCCACTGGCGTACCAGCGCCTCGGTCTGCCGTACCGTCATTGCCCGCGCAACCACCTGACGCGCAGCCTCGGCTTGCTGCTCCAGTGGCAATCCAAGCAAGGCACGGGCATGCCCCATCTCCAGGTCACCCCGTTCCAGCAACAGCTTTACTTCGTCCGGTAGCGCCATCAGGCGCAGCAGATTGGTCACACTGACGCGTGATTTGCCAACTGCATCGGCCACCTGCTGCTGGGTCAGCTCGAATTCCTGTTGCAGTCGTTGCAGGGCCATGGCTTCTTCGATTGGATTGAGATCCTCGCGCTGGATATTCTCGATCAGCGCCATGGCAATCGCTGCTTCGTCTGGCACTTCACGTACCACCGCCGGAATCCGGTCCAGCCCGGCCTGCTGGGTGGCGCGCCAACGCCGTTCGCCAGCAATAATCTCGTAGCGGCCTTCGCCGATCGGGCGCACCACTATCGGCTGCATGACACCCTGGGCACGGATCGAACCGGCCAGTTCTTCAAGTGCCTGCGGGTCCATGTCGCGACGCGGCTGGTATTTGCCACGCTGGATCAGGTCCACCGGCAATTCGCGCAATTGTCCGTCCTCGCCGGTCGGATCTGTACTGCGTGCCGCCGACTGGCCAAGCAGTGCATCGAGTCCCCGTCCCAAGCCGCGTTTCTTTGCCGCCATGCCTCAATCCTTGTTATCAGTTAGCTGTGGCCGCCTGTCTGGCAGCCAACCTGTTGCGTCGAACCAGTTCGCCAGCCAATGCCAGATAGGCTTCGGCACCGCGCGACTGTCTGTCGTAGAGCAACGCTGGCAATCCGTGGCTGGGTGCTTCTGCCAGCCGTACGTTGCGTGGAATTACCGTCTTGTACAGCTTGTCAGCGAAGTGCTCGGCCAGTTGTGCCGACACATCCTGGGTCAGGCTGTTGCGCGGGTCGTACATGGTCCGCAACAGGCCTTCGATCTGCAGCGAAGGATTCAGCGTCTGGCCAATACGCTGAATGGTTTTCACCAGGGCCGACAATCCTTCAAGCGCGTAATACTCGCACTGCATGGGAATGATCACACTGTCGGCGGCCACCAGACCGTTGACAGTCAGCATGTTCAACGAGGGCGGACAGTCGATGATGATGTAGTCATAACGTTCGCGCACGTCCGCCAGGGCATCACGCAACCGCTGCTCTCGCCGGGTCATATCCAGCAACTCAACTTCTGCAGCAGTCAGATCCGAATTTGCCGGCAGCAGGTCAAATCCGGCTTTGCCGGTCTTGCGCAGCGCCTGTTGCAAAGTGCATTGCCCGGTCAGCAATTCATACACCGAATACTCAAGATCGGCCTTGTCTACGCCACTGCCCATGGTGGCGTTGCCCTGCGGGTCCAGATCAATCAGCAGCACCTTGCGCCGGGTTGTCGCCAGCGAGGCAGCCAGATTGATGCTGGTGGTGGTCTTGCCTACTCCGCCTTTCTGGTTGGCGATTGCCAGTACCTTGGCCACGCTGCTCTCCTGTGTTTAGGGTCTGTTGCCTTCGACCTGCGCCAGTATCAACACATGACGGCTACCGGTACAACCGGGTACCTGCAACTGATGGCTTTCCAGCAGTCTGAAATCTACCGGCAATGCTTCCAGCTCATCGTCGGGATAACGGCCTTTCATTGCCAGCCAGCGTGTGCGTGCGTTGCCCAGATGGCGGGTAAGCTGAACAAAATCCGTTAACGAACTGAAAGCCCTGGAGACAATGCCGTCCCAGGGTTGCTCGCCACGAAAGGCTTCAACCCGCGCATTCACCACAGCGAGGTTGTCCAGTCCCAGCTCCAGACGCACCTGGGTCAGAAAACGGGTTTTCTTTCCGTTGCTATCGAGCAGGGTAAAGTGACTATCAGGAAACATGATGGCCAGGATGATGCCCGGCATGCCGCCGCCGCTGCCAACATCCAGCCAGTTTCCAGCGTGTACAAACGGCAAAATACTCAGGCTGTCGAGCAGGTGCCGACTGAGCATTTCTTGCGGGTCACGGACAGCGGTCAGGTTATAGGCCTTGTTCCACTTGTTCAGCAAGACCAGGTAGTCAAGCAGCTGTTTCTGTTGCACAGGCTCCAGCCTGATACCCAATGCGCTGGCACCACTAACCAGTTGGGCTTCAAAATCCTGCATGGTCAGGCCTCCTGCGCCAGTTGACTGCCACCCAGCGCATTGCGCTTTTTCAGGTGTACCAGCAACAGGCTGACCGCTGCCGGGGTAACTCCTGGAATCCGCGAGGCCTGGCCGAGGGTTTGCGGGCGGGCACTTTCCAGCTTGATGCGGATTTCGTTCGACAGCCCGCTGAGGCTCTGATAATCGAGGTCATCGGGTAATCGGGTGGCCTCGTGCAGCCGCAGGCGATCAATCTCTTCCTGCTGGCGTTCGATATAGCCGGCGTAGCGAGCCTGGATTTCCACCTGTTCAGCCACCGCCGCATCGATTGGCTGGCTGTCTGTGGTTTCACAGAGTCCCGGGTAATCCACCTCAGGCCGGCGCAGCAGATCCAGCAGGTTGTATTCGCGGGTCAGTGCAGTGCCATAGCGCGCGGCAAATGCCTCTGCTGCAGCTGTACCGGGTTGCACCCAGCTGCTGCGCAGGCGTTGGGTTTCCAGTTCGATGGCTTCGCGCTTGGCACAGAAGGCGGCCCAGCGCGCATCATCGATCAAACCGAGGGCACGGCCCTGTTCAGTCAGGCGCAGATCGGCATTGTCCTCACGCAGTACCAGCCGGTATTCCGCGCGCGAGGTAAACATGCGGTAGGGTTCACGGGTACCGTGGCTGATCAGGTCATCCACCAGCACGCCGATATAAGCCTCGTCACGCCGCGGGCACCAGGCGTCCTGCTCACGGGCCCGGCGTGCGGCATTCAGGCCGGCCAGCAAACCCTGCGCAGCCGCCTCCTCGTAGCCTGTCGTACCATTGATCTGTCCGGCAAAGAACAGGCCGTCAATCACTTTGGTTTCCAGTGAATACTTGAGGTCCTGGGGATTGAAGAAATCGTATTCAATGGCGTAGCCGGGGCGCAGGATGTGCGCGTTTTCCATGCCCTGAATGGAACGCACCACCTGCAGCTGCACATCGAAGGGCAAAGAGGTGGAGATGCCGTTCGGGTACAGTTCATGGGTGGTCAAGCCTTCCGGCTCGATAAATACCTGATGGCTGTCCTTGTCGGCAAAGCGGTGGATCTTGTCCTCAATCGACGGGCAGTAGCGCGGCCCGATACCCTCGATCACGCCTGTGTACATGGGTGAGCGATCCAGGTTGTTGCGGATGATCTCGTGGGTGCGTTCGTTGGTATGGGTGATCCAGCAATTGACCTGCTCGGGATGTTCATCCACCGAGCCCATGAAGGACATCACCGGTAAGGGCGTATCGCCAGGCTGTGCGGTCATCCGGGAAAAATCCACGCTCTTGCCATCGATACGCGGCGGTGTACCGGTTTTCAGTCGGTCAACCCGCAATGGCAGTTCACGCAGGCGCTGCGCCAGGGCAATCGCCGGCGGATCACCGGCCCGACCGCCAGAGTAATTGTCCAGACCAATATGGATGCGTCCGCCAAGGAAAGTGCCGGCGGTCAGTACCACGTTGTCCGCGACAAAACGCAGGCCCATCTGGGTAACCACGCCACGTACCTGCTCCTGTTCAACGATCAGGTCATCGCAGGCCTGTTGGAAGATCCACAGGTTCGGTTGGTTTTCCAGCATCTGGCGGATAGCAGCCTTGTACAGCACGCGGTCTGCCTGGGCGCGGGTGGCGCGGACTGCCGGCCCCTTGCGGCTGTTCAGCACGCGGAACTGGATACCGGCACGGTCGGTGGCATGCGCCATGGCGCCGCCCAAGGCATCGACTTCTTTGACCAGATGGCTTTTGCCGATGCCGCCAATCGCCGGGTTGCAGCTCATTTGTCCGAGGGTTTCGACGTTGTGGCTGAGCAGCAGGGTTTTCACCCCCATACGCGCAGCAGCCAGCGCTGCTTCGGTACCGGCATGGCCGCCACCTACCACGATCACGTCAAAACGACTCGGATAATCCACTTCACACCTCGGTGTCCGCTTCGGACGAAATTCGGAAAAAGCCGTTGATTATAGGCCCCAAGCAGGGAAATTGCAGCCGTAAACTGATCATAAAGTGAACAGTCTGCATCGCACGGGGTGGCGGACTATACACAGAATTTATTCAAAGAGGTTTTAAAACCTTTTTTATAGATCTTGTATATGGTCAGTCTGTTTTCTGTGGAAAACCATGGAAAATCCAATAATTTCAGACAATTGGAAGAAGCATAAGGTTGTTGGGAAAGGGTGTGCCAACGGTGGGTAGCAGGCCTCTATTCCTGTGCATAACTGGTGGCTTTGTCCACAGGGAGGAAATCCCCGGTTTCCTGCACAGCCTTGCGGACAGGCTTGTACGGTGGTTGTCCACAGGGCTCAGGCTGCACAAACAGGTTTATTTGCCGATGCAGAAACTCGAGAAAATGCGCCCCAGCAGGTCGTCAGCACTGAATTCACCGGTGATTTCTCCCAGGCACTGCTGAGCCATGCGCAGGTCTTCGGCGAGCAGTTCACCGGCGCCCAGCTCGGTAAGCTGCTGTTCGCCATGCTGCAGCAGACCTGCGCAACGCTGTAGTGCATCGAGGTGACGACGACGTGCACTGAACAGGCTTTCGGCGCTTTGCTGGTAACCCATGCAGTGCTTCAGGTGTTCGCGCAGCAATTCGATACCCTCGCCGCTGCGGGCACTCAGGTGCAGACTGACGCTGCCGTCATTGGCTGTCTGCAGGCTGATTTCATCACCACTGAGGTCAGCCTTGTTGAAGATCAGGGTTATTTTTGCCGGGTCCGGGTGCTGCTCGATGAATTCCGGCCACAGGCTGTCCGGGTTGCGCGCCTCCGGCTGGCTGGCATCCAGCACCAGCAGGATGCGATCGGCTTCGGCTATCGCATCCATCGCCCGGCGCACACCGATCTGTTCCACCAGGTCCTCGGTATGCCGCAGGCCGGCGGTATCGATGATATGCAGCGGCATGCCGTCGATCTGGATATGTTCGCGCAGGATATCGCGGGTAGTACCGGCAATGTCGGTGACTATCGCGCTGTCCTTGCCGGCCAGGGCATTCAGCAGGCTGGATTTACCGGCATTCGGCCGTCCGGCGATCACCACATTCATGCCATCGCGTAACAGGGCGCCCTGTCCGGCCTCGCGCTGTACCTGGGCCAGTTGTGTACGGATTCCCTGCAATTGACCAAGCACATGACCATCAGCAAGGAAGTCGATTTCCTCCTCGGGAAAGTCAATCGCTGCCTCGACATGGATACGCAGACTGATCAGTGCCTCGGTAAGGGTCTGGATCCGTCGCGAGAAGGCACCCTGCAGCGATTGCACGGCGTTGCGCGCCGCCTGTTCCGAGCTGGCTTCGATCAGGTCGGCAATCGCCTCGGCCTGGGCCAGATCAAGCTTGTCATTCAGAAAGGCCCGTTCGCTGAACTCGCCAGGACGTGCCAGACGCACACCACAGCCCAGACAGGCACGCAGCAACATGTCCATTACCACAGGGCCGCCATGCCCGTGCAGTTCCAGTACATCTTCACCGGTAAAGGAATGCGGGCCGGGGAAATACAGCAAGAGTCCCTGGTCGATGACTTGCGGGCCGTCCCAGAAAGGGCCGTAATGGGCATGCCGGGGTTTCGGTTCAAGGCGCCCAAGCTGTCTGGCAACGTCCAGTGCGGCCGGCCCGGAGACCCTGACGATGCCGACACCACCCTGGCCGCGGGCGGTGGCAATCGCGGCAATGCTGTCGCTGTGGTATCGGCTCATGGGGATTCTCCAGATGGCAAAACGCCCCGTGATCGGGGCGTTTGCGTCAGTTCAGTGTGGCTCAGTCCTTTTTCGCGGCTGCGCCTTCGATCTGTCGGGTAATGTACCACTGTTGCCCGATCGACAGAACGTTGTTGACCACCCAGTACAGCACCAGGCCGGAGGGGAACCACAAGAAGAACACGGTGAAGATCAGCGGCAGCATCTTCATTACCCGTGCCTGCATCGGGTCTGGCGGGGTCGGGTTGAGCATCTGTTGCACGAACATGCTGGCACCCATCAGGATTGGCAGCACGAAGTAGGGATCCTTCAGCGACAGGTCGGTGATCCAGAACATCCATTCAGCCTGGCGCATCTCGACGCTTTCCATCAGCACCCAGTACAGCGCAATGAATACCGGCATCTGTACCAGAATCGGCAGACAGCCACCCAGCGGATTGATTTTTTCTTTCTTGTACAGCTCCATCATCGCCTGTGACATTTTCTGCCGATCTTCACCGTGCTGCTCACGCAAGGCCTGCAGCTTGGGTCCGACCCGGCGCATGTTGGCCATTGACCGGTAGCTGGTGGCTGACAGCGGGAAGAACACCAGCTTGATCAGAACGGTCAGCAGGATGATTGACCAGCCCCAGTTGCCGACAAAGCTGTGGATGATGCTGAGCACCCAGAACAGCGGCTGGGCAATCCACCAGAGGAAGCCGTAATCGACGGTCAGCTCCAGACCCTGGGAGATTTCCTTCAGACGGCTCTGGATCTTTGGACCACCGTAGAAGTCAGCACGCAGAACGGCTTGTTCACCGGCAGCGACTCTGGCTTCCGGGCTGACAAAGCTGAGAATGTAGTTGCCCTGCCTGTCTTGTCGACTTGAATACTTGTGGGTCTGCTCAGCCGAAGGTATCCAGGCGCTGACAAAGTAGTGTTGCAACCAGGCCAACCAGCCACCCTCGACACTGGTCGACAGGTTGGCTTTCTGCATGTCTTTGACGGTCAGTTTGGTATAGGAACCATCCTCACTCCAGTAGGCACCACCCAGGTAAGTGGCCATACCGGTAGCACCGGTGCTGGAGGGATCGCGGCTGTCATCGCGCTTGATCTGGCCAAACAGCGCACCATTCCAGGTACGATCACTCTGGTTGTCGATGATGTACTCGACGCCCACCAGAAAGTCGCCACGGGTAAAGGTGAAACGCTTTACGTAGTTGATTTGCTCGGCACTGTAATGCAGATCAACCACCAGTTGCTGCTCGCCATCTGCCAGACGGTATTCACTGCTGCTGCTGGTGAACAAGGGGCGTCCCGAAGCCCGTGCATCCAGACCATCGCTACCAATCAGCCCGCTCATTGCAACGTAGGTACGCTCGGCATTTTCGCTAAGCAGCTGGAATGGCAGATCAGGACGATCCTTGCGCTGCGGATACCCCGGAAGACTCAGGGAGACGATATCACCACCAAGCGGGTTGATTCGGACCAGCAGACTATCGGTTTCAACGCTGATCAGCCCGTTGCTCGCCGTTTCCACAGCGTCGCTGGCTACTACCTGACGGTCAGTACCGGGAACAGCCTGCGGCAGATCATCAGCCAGGTCACCAGTGCTCATATCCGGTATGTCGGCAGTCTGCATAACCTGCTGGCTGCTGACCTGATCGGGTTCGGTCAGTGGTGTCTGGCCATAATCCTGATTCCACTGGTAGATCATCATGTAGCCGATGACGAACAGGGCAATCAGCAGAAGGTAACGTTGGATATTCATGGTTTATCAGCCATCCGGGAGGAGGTTTTGTCGGTGTTTTCAGCGAGAGGAACCGGATCGTAGCCACCGGGATTCCACGGGTGACAGCGGCCCAGTCGGCGCACACTGAGCCATCCACCCCTGAGCAGGCCATGTTGTTCAATGGCCTCCTGGGCATAACAGGAGCAGCTGGGATAGAAACGGCAATGACTGGCCATCATTGGACTGATGGCGTAGCGGTAAACCTTGATCAGTCCGAGCGCGATACTACGCATGGGATCATGGGTGTCCGGTTGTGCGAGAGGAATGCTTGTCAGCCGCCTTGATCAGGCGGCGCCACAATTGCCCGTAAAGGGTATGTAACGCCGCCGAATCAAGTTCGCCGAGACCTTTTCTGGCCAGAACAACAATGTCGATGTTGCCCAGTTCGGCACGCGTGTGCCGGAAGGACTCACGTGCCACACGCTTGATTCGATTGCGATCAACCGCGTGGCGAACACTTTTCCTGGCTATCACCAGTCCCAGCCGTGCATGCTCCAGATCATTGTGTCTGGCCAGCAACAGTATGCCGGGACCTGATGCCTTGCAGGTGGCTCCGTCAAATACCCGCTTGAAGTGGGCAGGCGTCAGCAGCCGGTACTGACGGCCGAAGCCGAGATCCACCCGCAGATCCGGATCAGGCAGACAGACGCTGGCGGCCTTTCGCGCGGCGACGGGCCAGGACCTGACGACCGTTCTTGGTGGCCATGCGGGCACGGAAACCGTGGTTGCGCTTGCGCTTCAGTACGCTGGGTTGGAAAGTTCTTTTCATCTTCAGATACCTGAGAGTTTCACGTTAAGAGCCAATGAGCCCTTTCAAGGGACCGGCAATTCTAGAGAAAAGCCAGGCTGCGGTCAATTTGATTTACATGCCGCCAGACACTTTCCTGATTGAATCAATACACATGAAGAAAGTATTGAAAGATAGAATTTGTAATGATGATTAGGCAGCGCTTTTCTGTGCATGGAATCGGCAATCCAGCGGTATACATGCCTCTTGGCGTTCGGCAAGTCTGTTGGCTTGCTGTGTGCAGGCTGTTTACGGATAGGTGCGCTTCCTGTGGATAATGTTGCTACATATCCACAACCTGTTTTATCCACCGGTCGCACGGCAGGTTGCCCACAAGCCTCATGGTTGCTTCTCCACAGCCTTTATGGCTGGGCGTTTGGATGAATTTTCCGAATGAGTGGCAGTGATTCTCGCTGGATGTATCGGGTCTTGCGGGTACCCGTGAATGTGGATAAGTAAGGTATTTACCGGTAGAATGGCTGCCTTGTTCCCGGGGTTGTCGCGCATGGGGCGCGGTGCTGTAACCGACAACGGAATTCATCAGGCGAGGTTGAGTGTGTCCATCGAACTCTGGCAGCAATGTGTTGATTTTCTGCGTGATGAGCTTCCGTCCCAGCAATTCAATACATGGATTCGTCCGTTGCAAGCCGAGGCCGACAGCCAGGAGCTGCGTCTGTATGCCCCCAATCGTTTTGTGCTTGACTGGGTCAACGACAAATACCTGAATCGGATCCAGGAACTGCTGGAGGATCTGTCGCAGGGACAGGCCCCTCTGCTCACGCTGTTGATCGGCAGTCGGCGTACTACGGTTCCGGCAGCCGTTGCTGCCGCTTCGCGCAGTAGTGTCGCTCCTGCAGCGCCTGAAAGCCGTCCCCAGGCCAGCCCCAGGGCACAAATAACGGCGCAGAGCTTTCAGCCCCAGATACCGGCAGCAGATGACCGTTCAGTTGATGTAACGCAGCCCGCCGGCAGTCAGGAGGCACAAGACGCTGCCAGTGGAACGCCACATATCAAGCACACCAGTTACCTGAATAAAAGCTTCACCTTCGACACCTTTGTTGAGGGTAAGTCAAACCAGCTGGCACGGGCAGCCGCCTGGCAAGTCGCAGACAACCCCAAACATGGCTATAACCCGCTTTTCCTGTATGGCGGTGTAGGTCTGGGTAAAACGCACCTCATGCATGCCGTGGGGAACCACCTGCTGAAAAAGAATCCTTCAGCGAGGATCGTGTATTTGCACTCAGAGCGTTTCGTGGCTGATATGGTCAAGGCGTTGCAGATGAACGCCATTAACGATTTCAAGCGTTACTACCGCACGGTAGACGCCCTGTTGATCGACGACATCCAGTTCTTTGCCAAGAAGGAAAGATCTCAGGAAGAATTTTTTCACACCTTCAATGCCCTGCTTGAGGGCGGCCAACAGGTGATTCTTACCAGTGACCGTTACCCCAAGGAAATCGACGGACTGGAGGAGCGACTGAAATCCCGTTTTGGCTGGGGCCTGACAGTCGCGGTGGAACCGCCTGAGCTGGAAACCCGGGTGGCGATTCTGATGAAGAAGGCCGAGCAGTCCCGCATCGATCTGCCGCCGGACGCCGCCTTCTTTATTGCCCAGCGTATCCGCTCCAACGTGCGCGAACTGGAGGGTGCACTCAAGCGAGTCATCGCCAGTGCACACTTCATGGGCCGTGACATTACCATCGAGCTGATCCGTGAATCGCTGAAAGACCTGCTGGCATTGCAGGACAAGCTGGTCAGCATTGATAACATCCAGCGCACGGTCGCCGAGTATTACAAGATCAAGATTGCCGATTTGTTATCACAACGGCGTTCGCGTTCGGTGGCCAGGCCTCGACAGGTGGCCATGGCACTGTCCAAGGAACTTACCAACCATAGCCTGCCCGAGATAGGTAATGCCTTTGGCGGACGAGATCACACCACGGTACTGCATGCCACCCGCAAGATTGCCGAATTGCGTGAATCGGATGCGGATATCAGAGAAGACTACAAGAACCTGCTGCGGACCCTCACTACCTGATCGGGGTGAGCGGTCCGGCCAGCGGCCATACTGCACGAGGTCGAAGGAAGACTATGCAATTCACCATTGAGCGCGAAGCTTTGTTGAAACCCCTGCAACTGGTCGCCGGGGTGGTTGAACGTCGTCAGACACTACCGGTGCTATCCAACGTATTGTTGGTAGTTGACGGCGATCGTTTGTCCCTGACCGGTACCGATCTTGAGGTTGAGCTGATTGGCAGGATAGGCCTGGAAGATGCTGCCGAAGATGGCGAGATTACCCTTCCAGCGCGCAAGCTGATGGATATCTGTAAATCACTGCCGGAATCTGCCGTGTTGACCGTGCGTATCGAAGACGGCAAGGCACTGGTTCGCTCGGGCCGCAGCCGTTTCACCCTGAGCACACTGCCAGCGACTGATTTCCCGAGCATTGATGAAAGTGCTCCTGCCATGCGCTTCAATGTCAGCCAGGTGAAACTGCGTCGTCTTATAGACAAGGTGTCCTTTGCCATGGCGCAACAGGACGTCCGTTATTACCTGAACGGCATGCTGCTTGAGATGAATCAGGGTAGTCTGCGCGGTGTTGCTACAGACGGTCACCGCCTGGCAATGTCTACCATGCAGGCGGATATCGATCACCAGGAGCGCTACCAGGTAATTGTCCCGCGTAAAGGTATTCTCGAACTGTCCCGTCTTCTTGGCGAGGTGGACGAATTGGTAACCATCACCCTGGGTAGCAATCACCTGAGAGTTACTACCAGTGATTTCACCTTCACCTCAAAACTGGTTGAAGGAAAGTTTCCGGATTATGAACGTGTGCTGCCGCGCGGTGGTGACAAGATAGTGCTTGCTGATCGTCTTGATCTGCGTAATGCACTGAGCCGGGCAGCAATCCTTTCTAATGAAAAGTACCGTGGCATCCGCTTGATGCTTTCCGACAATCTTGTGCGTCTGCAAGCCAACAACCCTGAGCAGGAAGAAGCTGAGGAAGAACTGGCTGTTGATTATCAGGGTAGTGCGCTCGAGATTGGGTTCAATGTCAGCTACCTGCTGGACGTGATGAACGTGCTTGACAGGGAAAATATCAAGATGACGCTGGCTGATGCCAATAGCAGTGCCCTGGTGCAGGATGCAGAGTCCGACGACAGCGTATATGTTGTGATGCCCATGCGCCTCTGATCATGCCGATTCAGCGTCTCAGCGTTACCGGTGTGAGGAATCTGTTGCCGGTAACGCTGACCCCCTCTCCACGTATCAACATCCTTAGTGGCGTCAACGGCAGCGGTAAGACCAGCCTGCTCGAAGCCATCCATCTGCTAGGCCTTGCCCGTTCATTTCGCAGTACCAGACTGCAACCGGTAATCCAGCACGGATTGCAATCCTGTACGGTGTTTGCAGAAAAGCGACTCGCGTCAGGCGCGGTTACCTCCATGGGCATCACGCGAACCTGTGAAGCCGATTTCCAGATACGCATTGATGGCCAAACTGCACGCAGCACAGCCCAGCTGGCGGAGACACTTCCTGTGCAGGTGATCAACCCTGACAGTTTTCGTTTGCTGGAAGGCGCTCCAAAACTGCGCAGGCAATATCTGGATTGGGGTGTGTTCCACGTGGAACATGAATTTATCGGCATCTGGCAGAGGCTGCAAAAGAGCCTGAAGCAACGCAACTCGCTGCTGCGCCATGGTAGAATCACACGTTCACTGCTTGAGCCTTGGGAGCGCGAGATTGTTGATGCAGGTGAGCGGATGGACGCCATGCGCCAGGCCTATATCACACGACTCAAGCCGGTGTTCCAGCAGATTCTCGCGGACTTGGTTGAGTTGGATGATCTTACACTCAGCTACAGCCGTGGTTGGGATAAGGAGCGAAGCCTTTCAGAGGTACTTGAAGGGCAGCTTCAGCGTGACATCCAGTTGGGACATACCCAGTCGGGTCCGCAACGTGCGGACTTGAGACTCAGGGTTCGCGGAATGAATGCGGCAGAAATGCTTTCCAGAGGGCAGCAGAAACTGGTGGTCTGTGCCATGAAAATTGCACAAGGCTTTCTGTTGCGCGAGGCAGGTCGCCGTGAAGACTGTGTCTATCTGGTGGATGATTTGCCCTCTGAGCTTGACTGGCAACATCGTGCAGCCCTGTGTCGGTTGCTCGAGTCGCTTGATTGCCAGGTTTTCATTACCTGTGTTGCTGCCGACCAAATGCACGGGCTTTGGCAGGATTCAACACCCAGGTCCATGTTCCACGTGGAACATGGACAGATTGTGCAGACCGAATGATGTCTGGAGTGACTAATGACCGATAACAATGCGTACGACTCATCAAGCATCAAGGTGCTCAAGGGACTGGATGCAGTTCGCAAGCGACCGGGCATGTACATCGGTGATACCGATGATGGAACCGGGCTGCACCATATGGTGTTCGAGGTGGTTGATAACTCGATTGACGAGGCGCTGGCCGGGCATTGCAGCGATATTGAAATCACCATCCACACCGATGAGTCGATTACCGTACGCGACAACGGTCGGGGCATTCCGGTTGATATCCATGAAGAAGGCGTATCAGCGGCCGAAGTGATCATGACGGTACTTCATGCCGGCGGAAAGTTTGATGACAACAGCTACAAGGTTTCCGGCGGTCTACACGGTGTGGGTGTGTCAGTAGTTAACGCCCTTTCGGAGTTGTTGATCCTGACTGTTCGTCGTCAGGGAAAAGTATGGGAGCAGGAATACCGGCATGGTGTACCGCAGGCACCATTGGCCGCGGTGGGCGAAACCGATAGCACGGGCACCCAGATTCACTTCAAGCCTTCTGCTGAAACCTTCAGTAGCATCAGTTTCAGTTGGGATGTTCTGGCCAAACGACTGCGTGAACTGTCTTTCCTCAACTCCGGAGTTGGTATTGTTCTGCGCGACGAGCGAAGCGGCAAGAGTGAGACCTTCAAATACGAGGGTGGCCTCAAGGCATTTGTCGAATACCTGAACCAGCACAAAACCACGGTAAATAGCGTATTCCATTTCAATACGCAGCGTGATGATGGGGTTGGTGTCGAAGTGGCCCTGCAATGGAATGACAGCTTCAACGAAAACATCCAGTGCTTTACCAATAATATTCCTCAACGTGATGGCGGCACCCATCTGGCCGGATTCCGCAGCGCCCTCACCCGCTCCCTGAATGCCTATATCGAACAGGAAGGGTTGTTGAAAAAGCTCAAAGTCAGCACCTCTGGTGATGATGCCCGTGAGGGTCTGACGGCGATTATTTCAGTCAAGGTGCCGGACCCCAAGTTCTCCTCACAGACCAAGGACAAGCTGGTGTCCTCGGAAGTGAAGACCGCTGTAGAACAGGAAATGAACAAGTGCTTCAGTGATTACCTGCTGGAGAAGCCCAACGAGGCCAAGTCGGTGGTCGGCAAGATGATCGACGCCGCACGTGCCCGTGAGGCAGCACGCAAGGCCCGTGAAATGACCCGTCGCAAGGGTGCGCTGGATATTGCCGGCTTGCCCGGCAAACTGGCCGACTGTCAGGAGAAGGATCCTGCCCTTTCCGAACTGTACATTGTGGAGGGTGACTCGGCGGGTGGCTCGGCCAAACAGGGCCGCAACCGCCGTACCCAGGCGATCCTGCCGTTGAAGGGCAAGATTCTCAACGTCGAGAAGGCGCGCTTTGACAAGATGCTGTCCTCCCAGGAGGTTGGCACGCTGATTACCGCACTGGGCTGCGGTATCGGTCGCGAAGAGTTCAATATCGACAAGCTGCGCTACCACAACATCATCATCATGACCGATGCTGACGTGGATGGCTCGCACATCCGTACCTTGTTGCTGACCTTCTTTTTCCGGCAGATGCCATTGCTGATTGAACGTGGCTATATCTACATAGCCCAGCCACCACTCTACAAGATCAAAAAGGGCAAACAGGAGCAGTACCTCAAGGATGACGAGGCGCTGGAGGAATACCTGACCCAGTCGGCTCTTGAAGACTCCTGGTTGTATGTCAGCGAACATGCGCCGGGTATCAGCGGTGAAGGGCTGGAAAAGCTGGTGCAGGAATTCCGCAGCGTAATGAAGACCCTCAAGCGCCTGTCGCGGCTGTATCCACAGGAGCTGATGGAGCATTTCATTTACCTGCCGCGCCTGAGTCTGGACAATCTGGCAGACAAGGCCTTTATGGAAGAATGGATGCAGGGTTTTTCGGAGCGTGTAATGCTCAACGAAAAATCCGGACAGGAGTACCGCGTCAGCGTGCGAGAGGATCGTGAACGCCACCTTTGGCTTCCGGAGGTCGAGTCGATCACTCACGGTCTTTCCAGCTATGTAACCTTCAATCGCGATCTGTTTGCCAGCAATGATTACCGCACCATGGCAGAGCTTGGCGAGAAGTTGCAGAACCTGCTGGAGCCGGGTGCCTGGGTGCAACGTGGCGAGAAAAAGAAGCCGGTAAGCAGCTTCAAGGAAGTGCTTGAGTGGATGATGAATGAAACAGCCCGCCGGCACAGCATTCAGCGCTACAAGGGATTGGGTGAGATGAATCCCGAGCAGTTGTGGGAGACAACCATGGATCCGGAGAGCCGGCGTATGCTGCGCGTTACCATCGAGGATGCGATTGGCGCTGACCAGATATTCAATACGCTGATGGGTGACCACGTGGAGCCGCGTCGCGAGTTTATCGAAAGCAACGCACTGGCAGTCTCGAACCTGGATGTTTAACCGACAATAGCGACAAAAAGCCCCGCATTTACATCAGGTAATGCGGGGTTTTTTATATCTGGCAAACGAAAATGGCAGCATAAAGTACTGGCAGAATGCCAAATTAGCCTACGCAGCCAAAGGCTTCGTACTAGAATTAATGGATAAAAGAATTCAGTGACAGGGAAAGAATGAGTAAAACCGCGCGCAGGATCAATTGGCCATTGGTGATGGTGGTTGTGGTCGTGTTGTTGTGTCTGGCTGCTGAATGGCTGGACCGGCAGCGCTATGCCAGCCAGCAACAGCAGCAATTGCGCCACCTGATCAACGAATCCGGCACGGCTCTGCAACAGCGGATGCGTAGCATTGAACTGTTGGCTGAACCGGTCGCAGTAGCGATACAGCAGAATCCGCACAGGCCGGAAACACTCTTGCGCGATTTGGTAGCCGAAGCAGTGGCACAGGAACCGCTGCTGTTGAATATGACTCTGTCCGAACAACTGACGGTTACGCTGATAGAACCTATGCGTGACCAGGAGGCTGTGCTTGGCATGCAATACAACCTGCGTCCTGAATGGATGCCGGGCGTGCGACTTGCGCTTGAGGCAGAGGGGTCGGTATGGACCGGGCCGCGTACGTTGGTGCAGACGGGCAAACCGGGCGTTGTCAGTCGAAGGGCAGTGTATGCCGATGAGGAAAGACAGCAGTTGCTGGGGCTGGTGTCCTCGGCAGTGGATTTGCAGATGCTGCTGGCAAGTGCGGGGTTCGAAACACTACCGGATGGCATTGAGGTTGCGTTCCGGGGGCGCGACGCGACGGGCGAGCTGGGCGAGGTGTTTTATGGGACACCGCTGGTTTTCCAGCGCAGTGATGTGTTGCAGAACATCACGCTGTCTGAAGGTAGTTGGCAACTGGCAGCTCGATTGAAATACGGTGAGTTTTATCCACCCGCACGAAGTCTTTTATGGCGCTTGAGTGGTTTGCTGATAGCACTGGCGGTTCTTTTGCTGTGGATGGGACGCGAGCGCCGCACCCGGGGCGGCCAGCTGCCACTGCAGCGCCAGTTGATGATCATGCTGCTGCTGTTGTTTATGCCGATGTTGCTGCTGGAGGGCTGGATGAACTGGCGCATGGCCCAGCGAAGTACCAATGAGTTGCAGGCGCAACTGGTGAATGAAGTCAGTGCCCGGGTAATGGACAGGATTGCGGCCTTTTTCGACGTATCCCGGCGCGTGGTGTCTTTCAATGTTGACCAGTTCCGTCATGGTGCGCTCAGCGTTGAGGATTCGGCTGCATTGAGTCAAAGCTTTACCTTGCAGATACGCCAGCAACCTCTGCTGACGTTCCTGTCAATCGGTACCCATGAGGGTAACTATATGGCGGCCAGCCGCCCACCACTGGGAGTTGATCGCGGTTTGCGCCAACTGCAGTCGGACAGCGCCGGTGGGCGGCGGATGCATATGTACCGGGTGGATGATGCCAACCGCCGCAGCAGCCTGATCGGTATCGGTAATTCGCATTTTGATGCACGCACACGGCCCTGGTTTCTGGCAGGACAGCTATCAGTCGGACCCCATTGGTACGCCCCTTATCGCTATGCCATTGACGACCCGGATGGCGTCTACAGTGCAATGGGTATGGGGATGGCTGCCCCGTTGCGGGACACAGAAGGCAGGTTCGTCGGGGTCATTACAGCGGATATGGCGCTGATCGAGTTGAGCCGCTTGCTCAAGGACGTGATAGGCAGTAGCGGAGGTATGGCTGTCCTGGCCGAACAGAACGGCTTGCTGCTGGCCAGTTCACAGCCTGACCGGCTCTACGAGCTGGCTGATAGCGGTTTCAAGCGCATTCGTGGTCAGGATAGTGATAATCCCTTGCTGGCTGCCATGCTGCGTGCGGTTGAGCAGGCGGGAGGTGGTGCCGGACGTAAGGCACTCCAGGTGGATGGCGATAAGCACTTGCTTGCCTGGCATACCCATGCACTGCCTGATGGCCCTCCTTTGCTGGTAGCAGTAAGTTTGCCGCGTAATCGACTCGACGGTAATCCGGCGCTGGTGCAGGCGGCTGACATGCTGCTGATGATGCTGGGGTTGCTGATGGTTAGCCTGCTGGTGGCCAGCGTAACCAGTCGTCGAATTGCTGAACCTTTGGCAATGATCAGTCAGTGGGCGAGTGAGCTGGGCAAAGGTAACTGGCAGCGTCCGAGTGTGCCCCAAAGCCGGGTGCTGGAAGTGCGGAAAATGAGTGATGCCTTGCAGCAAATAACGGTAACGCTGGAGAGTCATACCGAATCCCTGCAACAGCAGGTTGCCAGTCGAACAGAAGAGCTGTGTCGTGCCAACCGTGAACTGGCACGACAATCAGGTACCGACGGCCTGACGGGGCTGGCCAACCGGCGGCTGTTTGATTCTACCCTGAAGGATGAATGGGCGCGGGCACAGCGTGAGCAGAGGCCATTGGGGCTGCTGATGCTGGATATTGACTATTTCAAACTGTACAACGATAGCTACGGCCACCTTTCCGGCGATGAATGCTTGCGACAGGTCGCTGAAATCATGGCACAGCACGCGCGACGCCCCGGCGATCTGGCGGCCCGCTATGGGGGTGAGGAGTTTGCGTTGATAGTTCCGGGACTCAGGGAGCAGGAGTTACACAGTCTGGCAGACCAGGTACGTCAAAGTGTGCAGATGGCAAACATTGAGCATGCCGCTACCGAGCGGGGCATGCTCACGGTAAGTATTGGTTGCTCCAGCATAATACCTTCCCGTGATGCCGGGCCACTGGAGTTGATCCGGCATGCGGATGAGGCGCTATATGCAGCCAAGCATGCCGGCAGGAACTGTGTCCGTTGTGCGGGTGAGCGGGAGGACTAGTCGGCGTCGCGCATGACCTTGAGCTCGGACTCGGGATGACCGAATCCATGCTCAAGCTTGATGCGCAGCATCAGGTCAGTGCGAGAATCTGCGTGCTTGAGCACTTCTTCAAGGCTGACCAGACCGTCTTGGTAGAGACGATACAGGTGCTGGTCGAATGTCTGCAGACCCTGTTCCAGGCTGCGACCCATGGCTGTACGGATTTCGTCCAGTTCTCCCCGGTTGATAAGGTCAACAATATAGGGTGTGCGCAGCAGCATCTCCACAGCAGCTACCCGTTTGCGGTCGACACCAGGAACCAGCCGTTGCCCGATAATAGCGGCAATATTCATGGAAATGTCGCTGAGTACCTGCTGGCGGTTGTCTTCAGGAAACAGGTTGGCCATGCGTTCTATCGCCTGCACGCTGTTGGTGGCATGCAAGGTAGCCAGTACCAGATGCCCGGTTTCGCTGTAGTGCAGTGCATGCTGCATGGTTTCGCGGTCGCGGATTTCACCGATCATGATCACATCCGGTGATTCGCGCAGCACATTGCGTAACGCCTCGGCAAAACTGTGGGTATCCAGCCCTACCTCGCGCTGATCGATGATTGCCTTCTTGTGATTGTGCAGGAATTCGATGGGGTCTTCGATGCAGACGATATGCCCGGCGCGATGCTGATTACGGTAATCCAGCATGGCTGCAAGGGTTGTCGATTTGCCGGAGCCGGCAGCACCGACCACCAGGATCAGGCCGCGATCCAGCATTACCAGTTTTTCCAGCAACTTCGGCAGGCCAAGGCTTTCGACATTGGGGATGCTGTGGGTGATATGGCGAATAACCATGGCCACTTCACCGCGCTGAAAATACACATTGACGCGAAAGCGTCCGACATCAGGAATGCCGACGGCGAGATTGAGCTCCATATTGCGCTCGAATTCGGCGATCTGTTTCTGGCTCATTAACTGGTAAGCCAGCTGCTTGGCCATACCGGTCGGCAATTCGTCGGTTAACGGGGTAAATTCGCCTTCCCGTTTCAGTGTTATGGGTGCTCCTACGCTGAAGAACAGGTCGGAGCCAGAGTGTTCAACCAATTGGTGAAGATAGGCGAAAACATCCATTGGCAGACTCGCAGTAACAGTTTATGAGGGACGTGACTGTCAGCGCTGTACCGCCGTGGCCTGTTCAGTCAGGGACGGTGAGCTCGGTGTGCAATCGACACTCATAACAGTATGCCAGAGCAGAAGTCATTCGGCATTGATCTGCTGCAACGCCTGATTGACCCAGGCTTCGGCGGCGCGGTTCAGCTCGCCGATGGCCCGTGAGTCACTGCCGGTGGGCAGCAGCGGTGGACCTATCATTACGGTGATGACTCCCGGGCGTTTGCCCCAGCTGCTGCGCGGCCAGCACTCACCGGCATTGTGCGCCACCGGAATCACCGGTACCTGATTGGCTACCGCCAGTGCCGCGCCGCCTCGGCTGAAGCGTACCGCCTGTCCGGGCGGCATGCGGGTGCCCTCGGGAAACACCAGCACCCAGATGCCCTCGCGCAGACGCTGGCCACCCTTGCGGGTCAGTTGGTTGAGGGAGTCGCGGATATTGCTGCGGTCAATGGCTATCGGCTTCATCAGTGCCAGCACCCAGCCAAAGAATGGAATGCGCAGCAGTTCACGCTTGAGCAGCTGGGTTTGTGGCACGAACAGGCGCTGCAGGAAGAAGGTTTCCCAGGTGCTCTGGTGATTGGCCAGCACCACGCCGGGCTGGTCAGGAATGTTCTCCAGGCCGATTACCCGGTAACGGATACCCAGGATCCAGCGGGCCATGCCGATGGCAAGACGGGTCCAGCCGTTGATGATCAGGCGAAAGCGCCAGCGATAGGGCAGCAGTGGCGCCAGCACCAATGCCGGTAGTGTCCAGAGTGCTGCGATGACGGCCAGTAACAGGTAGAACAGGGCTATACGCAGGGGCATCAGCAGATTCATCAATGTGCTTCCAGCAGATGGTCGGCAACCGCCGCCAGATTGTCGAATACCCGGGTACCGGCAGGCAGTTCGCCAGCCACGGTTTTTTCACCCTTGCCGGTGCGCACCAGCCAGGGTGTGCATCCGACAGCAGTGCCGGCCTGAAGGTCGCGCAGGCTGTCACCGACGGTGGGTATGCCGTCAAGACTGTGCAGACCAAGTTCGCTGGCAATCTGCCGATACAGCCCCGGCAACGGCTTGCGGCAATCGCAGCCATCCTCCGGGCCGTGCGGGCAGTGGCGGATAAGCGCAATCTGTCCGCCCTGCTCTGCTACCAGACGCTGCAACTGATCATGCATGGTCTGCAGGGTGGCTTCGCTGAAATAGCCGCGTGCCAGCCCTGACTGGTTGGTGGCCACCGCGATGGTCCAGCCGGCCTTGCTCAGACGCGCAATCGCCTCGATCGAACCGGGGATCGGAATCCACTCGTCGAGCGATTTCACAAAGGCGTCGGAGTCTTCATTGATAACCCCGTCGCGGTCGAGAATGATCAGTTTCAAAGCCGCGTTCTCAACCCAGCAGCGAGATGTCCGCCACGCCGAGGAACAGCGCGCGCAGACGCGCCAGCAGGGCGTAACGGTTGTCGCGCACCGCCGGGTCCTCGGCGTTCACCAGAACCTGCTCGAAGAAGGCATCCACCGGCGCGCGCAGGCTGGCCAGCTGCTCCAGGCTGCGCTGGTAGTCACGGCTGGCAGCCAGCGGCGCATTGGCCTGCTCGGCGGCGCTGATCGCGCTGGCCAGCGCCTGCTCGGCGCTTTCCTGCAGCAAGGAGGCATTCACCGAGCTGCCAACGCTGCCTTCGGCCTTGGCCAGAATGTTCGACACGCGCTTGTTGGCAGCGGCCAACGCCTCGGCCTCCGGCAAGCGGCGGAATAGCTGCACGGCCTGCACGCGCTGGTCAAAGTCCAGCGGCGATACCGGGTTCAGAGCGCGTACCGACTGGTACACCGCCACGTCGATACCTTCGTCCTCGTAGCGCGCACGCAGGCGGTCGAAGATAAAGTCCTGCAGCTGGCTGCTCAGGCCCTCCTGCTTGACGCGCTCGCCGTAGAGGCCGATGGCGCTTTGCAGAATGGCCGGCATATCCAGTTCCAGGCGCTTCTCGATCAGAATGCGCAGCACGCCAAGGGCGGCGCGGCGCAGCGCATAGGGGTCCTTGCTGCCGGTCGGCAGCATGCCGATACCGAAGATACCGACCAGCGTATCCAGCTTGTCGGCCAGCGCCACGGCCGCACCGGTCAGGGTCGAGGGCAGCTCGGCGCCAGCGCCACGCGGCATGTACTGCTCGTTGAGTGCCAGCGCCACATCCTCCGCCTCGCCGTCATGTCGGGCGTAGTAGTAACCGGCAATGCCCTGCAGCTCGGGGAACTCACCAACCATTTCGGTGGCCAGATCGCACTTGCTCAGCAGACCGGCACGCGCGGCGCGCTGGGCATCACCACCAATGCTGGCGGCGATGTTGGCGGCCAATTGCGACACGCGCTCGGCCTTGTCCAGCAAGGTGCCCAGCTGGGCCTGAAACACTACCTTGGCCAGACGCTGGTTGCGGGTTTCCAGCGGCTGCTTCTTGTCCTGGTTGAAGAAGAACTCGGCGTCGGTCAGGCGCGGGCGTACCACTTTTTCGTTGCCGGCGATTACCTGAGCCGGGTCGCGACTCTCGATATTGGCCACGGTAATGAAGCGCGGCAGCAGCTTGCCGTTGGCGTCCAGCAGGCAAAAATACTTCTGGTTGTCCTGCATGGTGGAAATCAGCGCTTCCTGGGGTACCTCGAGGAAGCGTTCCTCGAAGGAGCAGACCAGTGGCACCGGCCATTCGACCAGAGCGCAGACCTCATCCAGCAGGCCCTCGGGGATGATTGCCGTGCCCTGCTGTTCGGCGGCCAGTTGCTCGACGCGCTGGCGGATCAGCTGGCGGCGCTCGGCAAAGTCGGCGATCACATAGGCGCTGCGCAGGTCCTCGGCATAGCTGGCCGGATTGCTGATCCGTACCTCATGGTTGGCATGGAAGCGGTGGCCGCGGGACACCCGGTCGGCGCGCTGGGCCAGGATTTCGCAGTCGATCACCTGATCGCCAAGCAGCATCACCAGCCACTGGGTGGGCCGTACAAATTCGGTCTTGCGTGCTGCCCAGCGCATGCGCTTGGGAATCGGCAGGGCGGCCAGCGCGGCATCGACAATGCCCGGCAGCAGACTGGCGGCTGGCTGACCCGGTTCACTGCGCTGGAAACGCAGCTTCGGGCCGCTGCAGTCGATCTCGCTGAGCTCGACGCCACACTTGCGGGCAAAGCCCAGCGCCGCCTGGGTCGGTTTGCCCTCGGCATCGAAGGCCGCCTGCAGCGGTGGGCCATCCAGCTGGCTGCTACGGTCTGGCTGCTGGGTGGCCAATTGCCCGACGACAATCGCCAGCCGGCGCGGTGCGGCATATACACGGGCACTGGCGTAGGCCAGACCGGCGTCACGCAGGCCCTGTTCAACGCCGGACAGAAACGCCTCGGAGAGTTTTTTCAGGGCCTTGGGTGGCAGTTCCTCGGTACCCAGTTCCACCAGAAAATCGGCAACCTGCATTATTCGGTCTCCTTCAGCTTGGCCAGTACTTCGTCACGCAGTTCCGCGCTGGCCATCGGGAAACCGAGGCGGGCACGCGCCAGCAGGTAGCTCTGGGCAATGTTGCGGGCCAGGCTGCGCACGCGCAGGATGTAGCGCTGGCGCTCGGTCACCGAGATGGCGCGGCGCGCATCCAGCAGGTTGAAGCTGTGCGAGGCCTTGATCACCATTTCATAGGCCGGCAGCGGCAACTGCAGCTCCATCAGGCGGTTGGCTTCGCTTTCGTAGTGATCGAACAGTTCGAACAGCTTGTCGACATGGGCGTGCTCGAAGTTGTAGGTCGACTGCTCGACCTCGTTCTGGTGGAACACGTCGCCGTAGCTGACCTTGCCGAACGGGCCGTCGGAGTAGACCAGGTCATATACCGAGTCGACGCCCTGCAGGTACATCGCCAGGCGCTCCAGACCGTAGGTGATCTCGCCGGTGACCGGGTAGCACTCGACCCCGCCGACCTGCTGGAAGTAGGTGAACTGGGTGACTTCCATACCGTTCAGCCAGACTTCCCAGCCCAGACCCCAGGCGCCCAGGGTCGGTGATTCCCAGTTGTCCTCGACGAAGCGGATGTCATGCACGCTGGTGTCGATGCCGATACGCCGCAGGGACTCCAGGTACAGGTCCTGAATGTTGTCCGGGTTCGGCTTGAGCACCACCTGGAACTGGTAGTAATGCTGCAGGCGGTTGGGGTTCTCGCCATAGCGGCCATCCGCCGGGCGCCGCGAGGGCTGCACATAGGCGGCATTCCAGGTTTCCGGGCCAACCGCGCGCAGGAAGGTCGCGGTATGGAAGGTGCCGGCACCCATTTCCATGTCGTAGGGCTGCAGGATCACGCAGCCCTGTTCGGCCCAGTAGCTCTGCAGTGCCAGAATCAGGCCCTGAAAGGTCTGCGCGGCGGGATTGTTCTCGATCACGTGGTTCACCCGGTCAGGCTGAAAAGAAAAGCCGGAGTATACAGGAAAGCCATGGCGCTCTGCGCCCTGAAGGGGCGATGCATTGACGCTGCAGCAGGTGCCGACGATGATCGTCAATCAGCCCCTGTTTGGAGTCCCGCCGATGCCGATTGAGTCGCCAGCAACCCGCTGTGCCTGGTGCAGCAGTGACCCGCTGTACCAGCATTACCATGACACCGAGTGGGGCGTGCCGGAATATGACCCGCAGGCGCTGTTTGAAAAGCTCCTGCTGGATGGATTTCAGGCCGGACTGTCATGGCTGACCATCCTGAAAAAGCGTGAGCACTACCGGCGTGTCTATCGCGGCTTTGATCCAGTGTTTATGGCGGCGCAGACGGATGCCGATTTGCAGGTGCTGCTGACTGATCCCGGCATAGTGCGCAACCGCCTGAAAGTGGCGGCGGCGCGGCAGAATGCCCGGGCCTGGTTGCAACTGGCAGGGCGCGAGGACCCGGCAGCCTGGCTCTGGCAGTTTGTCGGTGGCCAGCCGAAGATCAACTGCTTTGCCAGTCTGGCCGAGGTGCCGGCGCAGACCGCCGAGGCACAGGCGATGAGTCGGGCCCTGAAACAAGCCGGTTTCAGCTTTGTCGGGCCAACCATCTGTTATGCCTTTATGCAGGCCACCGGCATGGTCATGGATCACACGCTGGATTGCTTCCAGCATGCGCCACTGGCTGACGCAATGGCCGAAGATCGGGCACAATGTCGGCATTCTGAGTGACAGGAGACAGTTGTGCAGCGACTCAAGGGCGCGATTATTGTCGGTTTTTTGCGGCTGTTTGCCCTGCTGCCCTTTGCTATGGCGCAGCGCATTGGTGCGGCGCTGGGCTGGCTGATGTGGCGATTGCCGAACCGTGCGCGCACGGTGACACGGATCAACCTGCAGCATTGCTTCCCGCAGATGCCCGAGGCCGAGCGCGAAGCGCTGGTGGGTGCTTCGCTGATCGATACCGGACGCAGCTTTGCCGAGAGCGCCTGTGCCTGGATGTGGTCGCCGCAACGGACCCTGGCGCTGGTGCGCGAAGTGGACGGTGGCGAGATACTCGATCAGGCGCTGGCCAGTGGCAAGGCGGTGGTGGCGATCACCAGTCACCTGGGCAACTGGGAGGTGCTGAATCACTGGTACTGTGCACGCTGCAATCCGGTGATCTTTTTCCGCCCGCCAAAGCAGCCGGCGGTGGACCAGCTGCTGCGCCGCCAGCGCGCGCAGTCGGGCAACCGGGTGGCGCCGTCTGATCGTGAGGGCATTGGCATGGTCATGCGCGAGGTGCGCAACGGCGGCGCGGTAGGCATTCCCGCTGATCCCGAGCCAGCACTGAAAAGTGGTGTGTTCGTGCCCTTCTTTGCCACCCAGGCACTGACCAGCAAATTCGTTCCGGGATTGCTGCGGGGTGACCGCGCGCTGGCGGTGTTTCTGCACTGCATCCGCCTGCCACGGGGGCAAGGCTTCAAGGTGCTGGTGGAAGCCGCGCCGCAAGCGCTTTACAGTAGTGACGAGCAGCAGGCGGTGGGCTGCATGAGCCAGGTGATCGAGGATCACGTACGGCGCTGGCCCAGCCAGTACATGTGGAGCATGAAGCGCTTCAAGAAGCGCCCGCCGGGTGAGCCGCGCTGGTACTGAGACGGCTGTCACAACAACAATAAGATCGGGGGATCAGCATGGCCAATCAACGACAGTATCCACGTACACCGATGCGCTGCCGGATCAAGATCAGTCATCCGGATATCGGTGAGGTGTTCGGCTTTACCCGCGACCTGTCGGATGGCGGGGTGTTTGTGGAAAACCCGGATCTCGGCGGGCTGGCTTCCGGCACCGAGGTGCAGGGCCAGGTGCAGGACATGCCGATCGAGGCGCCGGTACTGCGCATGCGCGTCCAGCGCGCGATTCCCGGCCAGGGTGCCGGCCTGCAGTTTCTCGACGAGGACGAGTAGTTCCGCCGGCCTCAGTTTCTCCAGAACATCGGCGTCAGTATCACCAGCAGGGTGAACACTTCCAGGCGTCCGAGCAGCATGGCGAAGCTCAGCAGCCACTTCACGCCGTCCTGCAGATCACCGTAGTGAGCAGCCACCTGGCCCAGGCCGGGGCCGAGGTTGTTGATGCAGGCGGCCAGTGCCGAGAAGGCCGTGACGAAATCCAGGCCGGTGCCGAGCAGCAGCAGGAACAGCACGGCGAAGGCGAAGATATAGACCGCGCAGAAGCCCCACACCGCTTCCACCACCCGATCCGGCACCGGCCGGTTGCCCAGCTTGACCGGAAAGATGCCCTGCGGATGCAGCAGGCGCTTGGTTTCCCGCGCGCCCTGCTTGTACAGCAGCACCACCCGGATCACTTTCATGCCGCCACCGGTGGAGCCGGCCGAGGCACCGATAAAGCTCAGGTAGATCAGCAGGAACGGCAGCAGGGTTGGCCAGGCCGAGAAATCGGTGATACCAAAGCCGGTGGTGGTGGCGATTGACACAGTCTGGAAGGCGGCGTAGCGAATGCTGGTCCAGACATCGTGGTACTGGTAATGGATCAGCACCACGCAGCAGACAATAAAGGCGGCAGCGAGAATCAGGATGTAGGCCCGGCACTCCGGATCCTGCCAGTAGTTGCGGATGCTGCGCTGGCGCCAGGCGAGAAAATGCAGGGCGAAGTTGATCCCGGAAATGATCATGAACAGGATGCAGATCGATTCGATCAGCGCGCTGTCGTAATAGCCGATACTGGCATCGTGGGTGGAGAAGCCGCCAATCGCCACCGTCGAGAAGCTGTGGCCGATCGCATCGAAGGGTTCCATGCCGGCCAGCCAGTAGGCCAGCGCACAGGCAGCGGTGAGGCTGGCATAGATGTACCAGAGCACCTTGGCGGTTTCGGCGATGCGCGGGGTCAGCTTGTTTTCCTTCAGCGGGCCGGGCATCTCCGCGCGGTACAGCTGCATGCCGCCGACGCCGAGCATCGGCAGGATCGCCACCGCCAGTACGATGATCCCCATGCCGCCAAACCACTGCAGCTGCTGGCGGTAGAACAGCAGGGCGCGCGGCAGGGTATCCAGCCCGGTAATCACCGTGGCGCCGGTAGTGGTGAGGCCGGAGAAGGATTCAAATACCGAATCGGCCACGCTCAGGTTGGGCATGTCCAGCAGATACAGGGGGATCGCGCCGAACAGCCCGAGAACCAGCCAGAACAGAACGGTAATCAGGTAGCCGTCGCGGGTGCGCAGCTCGCGGCGCTGCCCTCGCACCGGCAGCCACATAAGAAAGCCCACCAGCAGGGTAATCAGAAACGCGATCAGGAAGGCTTCGCGCGCCTGTTCCGCGTAATACAGGCCAACACCGGCGGCCGGCAGCATGGTGGTGGAGAACAGCATCAGCAGGATGCCGATGATGCGCTGTATCTGTGGATACTGCATGGGTTGCTTGTCGCCGCCTCAGAAGAAGGTAAGACCGACCGAGAACAGCCGCTCGACATCGCGGATGTGCTTCTTGTCGATCACGAACAGGATGACATGGTCCTCGGCGCGGATCACCGTGCTGTCGTGGGCAATCAGCACTTCCTCGTCACGCACGATGGCGCCAATGGTGGTGCCTGGCGGCAGTTTGATCTCGCGGATCGAGCGATCCACCACCTTGGAGGAGCGCTGGTCGCCATGTGCAATGGCCTCGATGGCCTCGGCGGCACCCCGGCGCAATGAGTAGACGTTGACGATATCGCCGCGTCGCACATGGGTCAGCAGGGTACCGATGGTGGCCTGCGAGGGCGAGATGGCAATATCGATCTCGCCGCCCTGCACCAGATCGACATAGGCCGGATTGTTGATCAGCGCCATCACCTTGCGTGCGCCCAGCCGCTTGGCCAGCATCGATGACATGATGTTGGCCTCGTCGTCATTGGTTACTGCACAGAAAATGTCGACATCCTCGATGTTCTCCTCGATCAGCAGTTCCTTGTCCGAGGCGCTGCCATGCAGCACCACAGTGCGGTCGAGGTTTTCTGCCAGATGGTCGGCGCGCGCCCGGTTCATCTCGATCAGCTTGACCTGATAGCGGCTTTCGATGGCCTCGGCCAGACGCTCACCGATATTGCCACCGCCGGCAATAACGATGCGCTTGTTGTTCTGTTCGAGCTTGCGCAGTTCACTCATCACCGCACGGATATCCTGGGTGGCGGCGATAAAGAACACCTCGTCGTCGACCTCGATGATGGTGTCACCCTGCGGCAGGATCGGCCGGTTCTTGCGGAAGATCGCAGCGACCCGGGTATCCACGCCGGGCATGTGCTGGCGTAAAAAGCGCAGCTCCTGACCGACCAGTGGACCGCCGTAATAGGCACGAACCGCCACCAGCTGCACCTTGCCATCGGCAAAATCCAGTACCTGCAGGGCACCGGGGTGTTCAATCAGGCGCTTGATGTAGTTGGTAACCACCTGCTCGGGGCTGATCAGTACGTCGATCGGTACCGCATCGTTGTGGAACAGCCCGCCGCGTGACAGGTAGGCGGATTCGCGAACCCGGGCGATCTTGGTCGGAGTGCGAAACAGCGTATAGGCGACCTGGCAGGCGATCATGTTGGTTTCGTCGCTGCTGGTCACCGCGATCAGCATGTCGGCATCGTCGGCGCCTGCCTGGCGCAGTACCGTCGGGAAGGAACCCTTGCCATGCACGGTGCGGATATCCAGACGGTCACCCAGCTCGCGCAGGCGTCGGCTATCGGTGTCCACCACGGTGATGTCGTTGGCCTCGCTGGCCAGTTGTGCGGCAACGCTGCTGCCCACCTGCCCGGCCCCGAGAATGATGATTTTCATGCACTGGTCTCCAATGGGCTCAGTCTAGCTGTTGTCGGCAGCGCTGCTGCTGATTTTGGTCAAGCTGGCGAGATAGAAACCGTCGTGACCCTGCTCCTGCGGCAGCAACTGCCGGCCCAACGGGCCGGGAATGCCGGCTGGTGTCTGGGTTTCCTGCAAACGTGCGTCGGCATGCCGCGCCAGGAAGGCGGCTATCTGCAGGCTGTTTTCCTCCGGCAGCACCGAGCAGGTGGCATACACCAGCACGCCGCCCGCCTCCAGGGTCTGCCACAGTGCATCCAGCAGCTCGGCCTGCAGTGCCACAAGCGCCGGAATGTCCTCGGCGCGGCGGGTCAGCTTGATCTCCGGGTGCCGGCGAATCACCCCGGTGGCGCTGCAGGGGGCGTCCAGCAGGATACGCTGGAACGGCTGGCCGTCCCACCAGGCGTCGAGCTGGCGGCCATCGGCGGCCAGCAGGGTGGCCGCCAGCCCCAGGCGTTGCAGGTTTTCTTCTACCCGCTGCAGGCGCGACGGCTGCAGATCCAGTGCCAGCAGTTCGCCCAGCTGCGGCTGCAGCTCCAGCAGGTGGCAGGTTTTGCCGCCGGGCGCACAGCAGGCATCCAGCACCCGCTGGCCGGGTTGCACGTCGAGCAGCGGTGCGGCCAGTTGTGCGGCCTCATCCTGCACGCTGACCAGACCCTCGGCAAAGCCGGGCAGCTGTTGCACGTCACAGGGGCTGTCAAGGGTGATGCCGACCGGGCTGAAGCGGCAGGCACGGGCAGCAATCCCGGCATCGGCCAGTTGCTGCAGGTAGCAGTCACGGTCGGTTTTCAGCGCGTTGCAGCGCAGGGTCAGTGGCGGGTGCTGGTTGTTGGCGACACAGATCGCTTCCCAGTCTGTCGGCCAGTCGGCCTTCAGTTGCTTTTGCAACCAGCGCGGATGTGACAGCCGAATCACCGGGTCATGCTCCAGCGCCGGCAGCCGCTCGGCGGCCTCGCGCTGGGCGCGCCGCAGCACGGCATTCAGCAGGCCGCCGGCCCAGGGTTTCTTCAGCGCCTTGGCGGCACCTACGGTTTCACTGATAGCGGCATGCGACGGGATGCGGGTGTACAGCAACTGGTACAGGCCAACCAGCAGCAGTGCCTGCACCTCGCGTTCGGCGGCCTTCAGCGGTTTTTCCAGCAGCGCATTGGCCAGCCCCTCAAGGCGCTGGAACCAGCGGGCGGTACCGAAGGCCAGATCGCGGGTCAGTGGCTGGTCGCGCGGCTCCACCTTTGCCAGCTGGGTCGGCAGACTGGTGCCCAGTGAGGCCTTGCCGGCCATTACTGCGGCCAGCGCGCGGGCTGCTGCCAGACGCGGGTTCATGCGCCGTTGTCCAGGCGCATGCCGGTGGCGAACTGATCGCGGCGGGCGTTGTACAGATCGCTGAAGGCCAGCGGCTTGCCACCCGGCAGCTGCAGGCGGGTCAGGCGCAAGGCGCGGTCACCACAGGCGACCAGCAGGCCGTCGCGGCTGCAGTTGAGTATTTGCCCCGGTTGCCCCTGCCCTTCGGCACACTCGGCGGCCCAGATTTTCAATGCCTGACCCTGCCACTGCGCATGCGCCAGCGGCCAGGGATTGAAGGCGCGGATGCGCCGTTCCAGTTCGCTGGCCGGGCGCTGCCATTCGATCGCAGCATCGGCCTTGCTCAGCTTGTGCGCGTAGCAGGCCAGCGCATCATCCTGCACTTCACCGGCAAGACTGCCGGCGGCCAGTCCGCGGATCGCCTCGAGCACTGCCGGCGGGCCGATCTGCGCCAGCCGGTCGTGCAGTGAGCCTCCGGTGTCCGTGGTGCTGATCGGGGTACGGGTTTTCAGCAACATCGGGCCGGTATCCAGGCCGGCTTCCATCTGCATCACGGTGACCCCGGTTTCCGGGTCACCGGCCTCAATGGCGCGCTGGATGGGTGCCGCGCCACGCCAGCGTGGCAGCAACGAGGCATGACTGTTGATACAGCCGAGTCGCGGAATATCCAGTACCGCCTGCGGCAGGATCAGCCCGTAGGCAACCACCACCAGCAGGTCGGGTTGCAATGCGGTCAATTCGGCCTGGGCCTCGGCGTCACGCAGGGAGACTGGCTGGCGTACCGGCAAGTCGTGTTGCAGGGCCAGCTGCTTGACCGCACTCATCGCCAGTTTCTGCCCGCGTCCGGCCGGGCGGTCGGGCTGGGTGTATACCGCCAGCGGTCGCAGGCCGGCTCCCAGCAGCGCCTGCAGGTGGGCGGCGGCGAACTCGGGGGTGCCGGCAAAAACAAGGCGCAGGTCTTCGACGTTCATCGGTATTCCCGTGGCGTAACAAAAAGGCTTGCCGCAGCAAGCCTTGGAAGTGGGAGGCGCATCTCAGGCATTGGCCTGCTGGCGATGGATCTTGTCCAGTTTCTTGCGGATGCGATCGCGCTTCAGATTGGACAGGTAATCAACGAACAGTTTGCCGTTGAGGTGATCGCACTCATGCTGGATACACACCGCCAGCAACCCCTCCAGATCGCGCTCGAAGGGCTGGCCGTCGCGCCCCAGCGCGCGCACCCGCACCCGTTCAGGACGGGTGACCGTTTCGTAGAAGCCGGGAACCGACAGGCAACCCTCCTGCATCTGCTCGAGGTCATCGGTGAGCGGCTGCAGTTCCGGGTTGATGAATACCAGCGGTTCACTCTTGTCTTCTGAAATGTCGATCACAATCACGCGTTCGTGTACATTCACCTGGGTTGCCGCCAGGCCGATGCCCGGCGCGTCGTACATGGTCTCGAACATGTCGTCGACCAGCCTGCGAATGCGCTCGTCCACTTCGGCCACCGGTTTGGCGATGGTGCGCAGGCGTGGATCGGGAAATTCGAGAATATTCAGAATGGCCATGTCGGTTTGCACTGCACCTGTGGATCAAATCCAAGTTGTGCTGCTAAGATGATGAGCAGCCTGGAATTACAAAGCGGGTCTGCTGTCGTGGCGCATGCCGTCAGACCTGAGACGCTGGCCTCTATAATAAAGGGATTCATGTCATGAGGAAAACACTAGTCGGCTTGCTGATGCTCTCCATGAGCATTTTTGCCCAAGCCCAGGACGCGGTATTCAAGGACAACCATCCGGAGCGTTACGAGGTGGTCAGGGGTGACACCCTCTGGGACATCGCCGGCAGGTTCCTCAGTCTGCCATGGAAGTGGCCGGAAATCTGGCATGCCAATCCGCAGATCGCCAACCCCCACCTGATCTATCCCGGCGACATCATCTCGCTGGTCTATATCGATGGGCAGCCACGCTTGACCGTCAACCGTGGCCAGGGTGGCACCATCCGCCTGTCGCCAACCGTACGCAGCACGCCGGTTGCCGAAGCCATCCCGACCATTCCGCTGGAAGCCATCAATGCTTTTCTGCGCGCAGGCCGTATCTTTGAATCCCCTGCCGAGCTGGAAGGTGCGCCCTACATCATTGGTGGTCAGGCCGAGAGCGTGATTGCCGGTGCCGGCAACCGTGTCTATGCCCGTGGCGAAGTGACTGACGATCAGAAAGTGTTTGCGGTATACCGCCGTGGCAAGAGCTACAGCGATCCGGTCACCGGGGAGTTCCTTGGTCTGCATGCCGATGAGATTGGTCAGTCCACCGTGGTGGCCCATGAGCGCGATATCGCTACGCTGGTGATCAACCGCTCCAATGAGGAAGTCCGGGTGGGTGACCGCCTGCTGGAAACCGAAGAGCGTGCAGTCAATTCGACCTTCTTCCCCAGTGATCCTGATCGCGAGATTGATGGCCTGATTCTCGATGTGCCGCGTGGCGTGAAGCAGATCGGCCAGTTCGATGTGGTGATCATCAACAAAGGTAGCCGCGACGGTCTGGTAGAGGGCAGCGTGCTGGCCATCTTCAAGGCTGGCGAGGTGGTGCGTGACCGCATTAGTAACGAGAGTGTGCGCCTGCCCGACGAGCGTGCCGGCCTGCTGATGGTGTTCCGTCCCTACGAACGCATGAGCTACGGCATCGTACTGAATGCCACCCGTCAGATGGCGGCCATGGATCGCGTACGCAATCCCTGAGCCTGTCCCTTTGCAAGGACCGACCGGCAGCCATGTGGCTGCCGGTTTCATTTCGCCGCCGCTGGCGGCCGATCAGGATGATCGATGCCTTTCTCTGCCACTTCGCAACGCCTTGAGCGACTGACCCTGAGCCTGCTGGATCCCGCGCAGCGGCGCCAGTTGGGTGCCCCTGCCGGCCTGTTCGCCACCAGCCTGCCATCGCTCTCAGACCTGCACCGCCAGGATCCGCCGCTGCAACAGCGTCTGCAGCAGACCCTCGATTGGCTGCGGGCAGATGATTGCCACCTGCTGCTGCCTGAGGACCCCGATTACCCATCTGCGCTGGCGGCGATTGCCGATCCACCGGCCCAGCTGTATGTGCAGGGCAATTTGCAATTGCTGCAGGACCCGCAACTGGCCATGGTTGGTACCCGGCATCCGACTCCACGGGGTGCGGCTACAGCTCGCGAGTTTGCCCGGGCTTTCAGTCAGGCCGGCTTGTGCATTACCAGCGGCATGGCGCTGGGGGTGGATGCGGCCTGCCATCAGGGCGCGCTGGATGTATCGGCGCCAACTGTGGCGGTGTGGGGCACCGGGTTGCTCAACTGCTACCCGCGCCGGCACCAGAAACTGGCCCGGCAGATTGTCGAGTGCGGCGGTGCGCTGGTCAGCGAGGTGCCCTTGCAGACGGCGGCGCATCCGGGGGTGTTTCCCCGCCGAAATCGGATTATCAGTGGTCTGAGTCTGGGTTGCCTGGTGGTCGAGGCGAGTCTCGACAGCGGTTCGTTGATCACTGCGCGGCTGGCGTTGGAGCAGAACCGTGAGGTCTTTGCCATGCCCGGGTCGATCCACAATCCGATGGCGCGTGGTTGCCACCAGTTGCTGCGTGAGGGGGCGCAACTGGTGGAGTGCGTGGCGGATGTGTTGCAGTGTCTGCGGCTGCCGTTGCAGCAGGCATTGCAGCAGGACAGCGCCCCTGCCCCGGCCGATCCGCTGCTGGCCTGGCTGGACTGCGCGCCGGTCAGCGCTGACTGGCTGAGTACCCGGAGTGGCCTGCCGATCGAGCAGGTGCTGCAGCGCTTGCTGCAACTCGAGCTGGACGGGCTGGTGCAGTCGCTGGCGGGTGGTTACTGCCGGCGCTGAGTGAATAGCATCGTTCAATCTTTGCGGGTAGCTCGATGGCCAAGGAGCGGTTCTGGACCGTGCCCAGCCAGGGATGGCTGGGCGCGAGCCTACAGGGACGTACTTGCGGCGTGTCCAGCACCGCCCCTTGGCCATCGAGCTTGCTCAGCTTTGGGTGTTTAGCCTCTCAGTGTTGCAACCGGTAACCACGACAGCGACAGTCGCTGACGGACTGGCTAAGATGGGCGCCGGTCCGGTCAAGTGCATGCGAGGAATCAGCAATGTTGCCCAGTTGGCGCGTGGTGCAAATCAAGCGGGTGGTGGCGGCTGGCGGGGTGATTGCCTACCCTACCGAAGCGGTCTGGGGGGTGGGTTGCAACCCCTGGGATGGTGCCGCAGTCGAGGCGCTGCTGGCGCTCAAGCAGCGTCCGGTGCACAAGGGTGTGATCCTGGTGGCGGCGTCCATCGAACAGTTCGATTTTCTCCTGCATGACCTGCCGGACGCCTGGCTGGCGCGCCTGCGGCTGACGTGGCCGGGGCCGAATACCTGGCTGGTACCGCACCAGGGCCGTTTGCCGGCATGGATTAGCGGTGAACACGATACGGTTGCCCTGCGGGTTACCGACCATCCACTGGTAGCCCAGCTGTGCCGGGCCTGCGGGCCGCTGGTCTCGACCTCGGCGAATCCGGCCGGACGACCGCCGGCACGCAACCGCTTGCGTATCGAGCAGTATTTCCATGGGCAGCTGGAGGCGATAGTGCCGGGCCGGTTGGGTGGGCGGCGCAATCCCAGTATCATTCGTGATCTGCGTACCGACCAGATCATCCGACCATCCTGAGAGGCTCCGTGAAAGCAGACCTGCCCAGCGCCACCGACGTGGCCGCCGTGAAAGACTACCTGATGGCCCTGCAGGAGCGCATTTGCACTGCGCTACAGGCCGCCGATGGCGGTGCCATCTTCAGTGCCGATGAATGGCAGCGTCCGGGCGGCGGCGGTGGCCGTTCGAGGATCATCGAGAACGGTGCGGTGCTGGAGAAGGGTGGCGTGGGTTTTTCCCATGTGTTTGGCGACAGCCTGCCGCCGTCTGCCAGTGCCCACCGTCCGGAGCTGGCCGGGCGCGGCTTTCAGGCGATGGGTGTGTCGCTGGTGATGCACCCGGATAATCCCTTTGTGCCGACCTCGCACGCCAATGTGCGCTTTTTCATAGCTGAAAAGGAAGACGCCGAGCCGGTCTGGTGGTTTGGTGGCGGTTTTGACCTGACTCCCTACTACGCCAGCCATGAGGACTGCGTGCACTGGCATCGGGTCGCCCGTGACGCCTGTGCGCCCTTTGGCGATGAGGTGTATCCACGCTTCAAGCGCTGGTGTGACGAGTATTTCTTTCTCAAGCACCGCAACGAGGCGCGCGGCATTGGCGGACTGTTCTTTGACGACCTGAACCAGTGGGGCTTTGCCCGCAGCTTCGAGTTCCTGCGCGCGGTTGGCGATGCCTATCTGCAGGCCTACCTGCCGATTATCGAACGGCGCCGGCACACGTCCTTTGACGAGCAACACAAGCGCTTCCAGGAATACCGCCGCGGCCGCTATGTGGAGTTCAATCTGGTCTGGGATCGCGGCACCCTGTTCGGTCTGCAGAGTGGCGGGCGTACCGAGTCGATCCTTATGTCGCTGCCGCCGACGGTACGCTGGGGCTATGACTGGCAGCCGCAGCCGGGCAGCGAGGAAGCGCGTCTGCTGGAAGAGTTCCTGCCGCCGCGCGACTGGCTGGCGGAGGCCAACTGATGGATCGCTATGCAGTCATCGGCAATCCGGTCGGCCACAGCAAGTCGCCCTTGATTCACCGGCTGTTTGCCGAACAGACCGGGCAGCAGATCAGCTACGAGGCACTGCTGGCGCCGCTGGATGATTTTGCCGGGACCCTGCACGGCTTTCTGCGCGACGGTCAGGGTGCCAATGTGACTGTGCCGTTCAAGGAGCAGGCCTGGGCGCTGGTTGACCAGCGCAGTGCTGAGGCCGAGGCCGCCGGTGCGGTGAATACCGTGATGCGGCTGGCGGATGGCCGCCTGTTCGGTGACAACACCGATGGCCGCGGGCTGCTGCAGGATCTGCAGGTGAACCAGCGGATCGCCCTGCGCGGCCTGCGCGTGCTGCTGCTGGGTGCCGGTGGCGCCGCACGCGGGGCGATTCGGCCATTGTTGCAGGCACAGCCGGCGCAGCTCTGCGTGGTCAACCGCACGGTGGCCAGGGCAGAACAGCTGGCCGCACAGTTTGTCGGGCAGGGGCCGATCAGTGCCGCCGGCTTTGACTGGATCGAGGAGCCGGTGGACCTGATCATCAATGCCACCTCCGCCAGCCTGGGCGGTGAGGTCCCGGGGATCTCGGCAAAGCTGATCGAGCCAGGCCACACCCTGTGTTACGACATGATGTACGGCCACGAGGCGACCGCCTTCAACCGCTGGGCGGCGGATCAGGGTGCGGCGCGCTGCATCGACGGGCTGGGCATGCTGATCGAGCAGGCCGCTGAGGCTTTTGCACTGTGGCGCGGGATAAGACCACAAACAGCGTCTATATTGCGTAAATTACGCACCAGCAGTGCGTAATGGCCAAGTGCTGGCTGACAGGTACTCTGATTGGCTGCATACTTTGACGGGTATCTTTCCAGTTCTTTCAACCGGTGATTATCGCATCCATGCCAGAACCGATTTCGACAGTCAAAGCCTCTGCAAGACGTCACAATCGTCACTGGCTGATTTTCTGGGTGGTGTTGCTGGGTGGTCTGCTGGTGGCTACCAGCATTGTCTATACGGTGTTCCGCCTGACCCAGAACAGTCAGCAGGCGCAGTTTGAAACCCGCGTTGCCTCGCATGCCAACAGCCTCAACCGCTATCTTGATCAGGCCTTTGGCGCCACCCGGCAACTGGCAGCGATAGTCCGTGAATCAGGCGGTGTGGTCGAGGACTTTGATGGCCTGGCCCAGGATATCGCCAATGAATATGGCAGCTTTGACCTGATTTCCCTGTCGCCTGGCGGCGTGCTGCAGTACGTTTGGCCGCGCCAGGTGTTTGCCGGGGTAATAGGCACTGATCACTTCAATAATCCGGTCCAGCGTGACGATGCCTACCTGGCACTGCACAACAAAAGCCTGACCGTTACCGGTCCCTTCTACCTGGAACGGGGTGATCGCGGCGCTTCGGCCCGGTTGCCCATATTTCTCAGCGACGAGCACGGGTACGAACGTTTTTGGGGATTTGCCAGCGTCATGCTCAGGCTCGATCTGCTGGCGGCACAACCGGAGTTGCGTGCCTTGCTGGAGGCTGGACATCAGTACCGCCTGTTGCGGCGCAATCCGCATAATGGCGGCCTGGATCTGATCGTAGAGTCAACGTCGCGTCCCTTTATTGCCACTTACCAGCGCACGCTGCAATTGCCCAACAATGAATGGCTGTTGCAGGTTGAGCGTCCGTCGCGTTTGGAGGGCCTGCCCGGGCTGCTGTTGATGGCCCTGCTGGCGCTGTTGTTCTGTGTGCTGGCAGCCAGCCTGGTCAGGGTGCTGCTGGTGGTGCGCGATAACCGTCGGGACCTGGAGCATCAGGTGATCGAGCGTACCCGGCAGATCAATGAGGCGCGCAATGACCTGATGAGTGTTATCAGCGCCATCCCCGACCTGTTGTTTGAGATGGACGAAGAGGGGCGATATCTGCAGTTCTTCTCCTTGCATGAAGATCGTCTGGAATTGCCCTTTGAGCAGCTGCAGGGGCGTTGTGTCAGCGAGGTCATGCCAGCCGATCAGGCCGCTCTGGTGCTGTCTGCATTGCGCGAAGCAGCACATGGAGGCCTGTCAATGGGACGGCAGTTCTCTATCGGTGAGCGCCGCTTCGAATTGTCGGTGGCGCGCAAGCCATCCCTTAACGATGGCCCGGCGCGACTGGTTGTTCTGTCCAGGGATATCACCGAGCGCATGCGTGCGGAATTGCAGGTACGCCAGTCGTTACAGCGTTATCGCAGCTTTATCGAGGCCAGCAATACCGGAGCCTGGGAGTTCGATATCGAGCGTAACCGACTGGATTGCAGCCCGGAATATTTTTATATGCTGGGCATGGACCCGCGAAATCTGTCCCTGCGTGCTCCAGCCGGCAGCCTTGATGTATGGACCGAGCTGATGCATCCCGATGACCGCGATATGGCCAAAGAATGCTTCCAGAGCTATGTGCGCGAACGCCCAGAGAGCCTTTACGAGATCAAGTTTCGCCTGCGGCATGTCGAGCGGGGATGGATCTGGATTCTGTCTCGCGGGCGATTGTTGTGTGACGCAGATGGTGGGACGACCGGTCGTATTGTCGGTACCCATATCGATATTGATGACTATGTTCGGGCTGATGAGCAGTTGCGTCTGACTGCACGCATCTTCGAGCAGAGCAATGAAGGCTACATGGTCACAAATGCTGACCAGCGTATCCTGATGGTTAACCCCGGATTCGAGCGGATTACCGGTTATAGCGCCGAGGAGGCTATTGGTCAGACACCGCGTATGCTTTCATCGGGGCGGCACGATGCAACCTTCTATCGGGACATGTGGGAAGCCCTGCAGCGTGACGGCCGCTGGCAGGGTGAAGTATGGAACCGCCGCAAGGATGGCAGTATCTATCCCGAGTGGCTGGTCATCAGCCAGGTGCTGGATACAGCCGGCATGCTGACCAATTATGTTGCCGTGATTACCGATATCAGTCAGCGCAAGCAGGCACAGGAGCAGATACACCGACTGGCCAATTATGATGCGCTGACCGGCCTGCCCAATCGGGTGCTGTTTGATGACCGGGCAACTCTGGCCCTGAGCATGGCGCAGCGGGGCGACCATTCGCTGGCCCTGCTGTTCCTCGACCTGGATAACTTCAAGAACATCAACGAATCCCTTGGCCATGCAACTGGCGATGCCTTGCTGGTGGCGTTTGCCAAGCGGTTGCAAGACCTGTTACGTGATGAGGATACCCTGTCACGTACCGGCGGCGACGAGTTCATTCTGTTGTTGCCTGATGCCGATGCGGATGTCGCAACGCATGTGGCTCAGCGCATTCTGGATGCTGTGGCCAGCCCGCTGCATGTGGAAGGCCACGAGCTGACCGTCACCGCATCCATCGGTATCGCCCTGTACCCCGAAGATGCCGAAGATCTGGCCGGTTTGCGCAGCAATGCCGACATCGCCATGTACCGCGCCAAGCAGCAGGGACGCAACAGCTTCAGTCTGTATACACCGGGCCTGCAGGCCTACTACCAGCGTGCCCTGCAGTTGGAGAATGCCTTGCGCCGGGCTCTTGAGCTGGGGCAGTTGAGTCTGCATTACCAGCCACAGCACGATCTGCACAGTGGCGCACTGGTGGGCGCTGAAGCACTGTTGCGCTGGCAGCATCCCGAATTTGGCCCGGTGTCCCCTGCGGAGTTCATTCCGCTGGCAGAAAACAGCGGCCTGATAGTGCCAATCGGTGACTGGGTGTTGTCAGAGGCGGTACGCCAGCTGGCCGAGTGGCGCGCGAGCGGTTGGGACTTGAGTGTGGCGGTCAACCTGTCGGGTGTGCAGTTTATGGATCTGGGCCTGGTTGAACGGATCCGGCAGTTGTTGCAACAGCATGGCGTGCCTGCATCAGCGCTGGAGCTTGAGCTGACGGAAACCATCACCATGCAGGATCCGGCACTGGCGGTGACGGTGATGGACAGTCTGCATGGTCTGGGGCTGAGTGTTGCCCTGGATGATTTTGGTACCGGCTACTCGTCCATGAGCTATCTTAAACGCTTCAAGCTGGACAAGTTGAAGATCGACCAGTCTTTCGTGCGTGAGATGCATCCGGGCAGCGATGATGCGGCGATAGTGCAGGCAACCATTGGGTTGGCACAGAGTCTTGGAATGCAGACCCTGGCTGAGGGCGTGGAGACAGAGCAGCAGCGGGACTTCCTGCGTGATTGTGGTTGCCAGTTGGCCCAGGGATATCTGCTCAGCCGGCCGCTGCCGGCTGAGGCGTTTGCCCGCTACTTGCAAGGTTGCGGCCAACCGATAGCGGCCGGCTGAATCCTGCTGCGACCAGAGGTCGCGGTGTTTGACGGCGTTATGCCATAACCGTTTGATATGGATCAAGGCGAGCATCAGGAGCCTGACTGATCCTGTCAGACATTCGGCGCCATCTTTCCGAACATGATTGGCGTCACTACCCGTTCCCACAGGTAATCACCATGAAAGCCCTGTTTGCCCCCGCCACGTTGCTGATGAATCGAATGATTTACCCGGTCAAGTTCGCCCTGCTTGGCGTGCTGGCGTTTATTGCCTTTGCCAGTTTGATGCTGGCGTTGGCCGGGCAGTTGAACAGCACAATCCAGCGGGCGGAAAGCCAGATGCGCGGCGGCGAGCTGATGCACCCGGTGGCGCGCATGATCGAGCTGACCCAGCAGCATCGCGGACTGTCGTCCATGGTGCTGGGCGGCAATCAGGACGCCAGCGGACGTCGTGCTGAGCGCGAAGCCGAAGTGCAGCGTGCGCTGGAACGGGTAGCGTCAGAGCTGGACGAGACGCAACGTAACAGCAATCTGTGGCGGCAGATTGGCAGTGAGTGGTCGTCCTTGCGTGCCAATGGCATGCAGGCCAGCCGTAGTGAGAACTTTGCCCGGCATACCGCACTGATTGGTGTGATGCTGCACTGGCAGGGCGAGCTGTCCGATCAATACGGACTGAGCTTTGCACCCGAGGCAGGCAGTTTTTACCTGATGAATGCGGCGGTGAACCGGCTGCCGATGATGCTTGAGTATTTTGGCCAGTTGCGCGCTCGCGGGTCTGGCGTATTGGCCCAGGGGGCGCTGGATACCGAGGCGCGACTGGCGCTTGCGGTGCTGAACGAAGAAATTGGCAGAGGCTTGCGGCTGGTCGAGCGCGATCTGCTCAAGGTGGCCGCGGTGCGGCCGGAATTGGCGACAGCCCTGAACAGTGCCGTACGTGAAATGCACGCCAAGGCTCGCGAGGTTGATCAGGTAGTGCAGGCCATAGTGATGCAGGACAATCTGCGGGTAATGCCGGCCCAGCAGTTTTTCGAACTGACCACTGCAGGCATCGCCATCGGTTACAGCCAGGTCTATGAAGTGCTGCTGCCAACGCTGGATACGCTGCTGCAACAGCGACGTGACGAGGCGCGCAACACCTTGCACCTGAACATTCTGGTGCTCGGTGTCGCGTTACTGATCATCGGCTATTTGTCAGTTGGAGCCTACCTGTCGGTAATGGGCAGCATTCGCAGCTTGCGACATGGCAGCCAGCAGCTGGCTGCCGGTGATTTACGCACGCATATCAATCTTGATGCCAGTGACGAGTTGCGTTACGTCGCTAGCAGTTTCAATGAAATGGCCGACAGCATGCGCGGCCTGATTGGCAGCATCAAGCACAACGCCTTCCAGGTGGCCGACTCGGCAGGCGATCTGGCCGCCGCCTCGGGGCAGATTCACGTTTCCTCCCAGCGCCAGACCGATGCGGCGTCCAGCATGGCCGCTGCGGTTGAGCAGATGACCGTGGGTATCGAACATATCGCCCGCAGTGCCAACGAAGCCGATGGGCTGGCGCGGCATTCTGGCGAGCTGTCCGATCGTGGTGGCCAGATCGTTGCCGCGGTGGTCGAGCAGATCAGCGAGATTGCCGCCGAATCACAGCGTTCGGCACGTACTATCGAAGAGCTTGGTGAGCGTTCATCACAGATCTCGGCAATTGTTGATGTAATCGGCGATATTGCTGCGCAAACCAATCTGCTGGCATTGAATGCCGCGATTGAAGCGGCGCGCGCCGGTGAGGCGGGCCGTGGCTTTGCGGTGGTGGCTGACGAGGTGCGCAAGCTGGCCGAGCGCACCGCCAACTCAACACGCGAAATCACCGATATGGTTGGCCTGATTCTGGAAGGCTCGCAGCAGGCGGTGACGCGCATGGAGCAAGGTGTCGAGCGGGTCAATCAGGGTGTTGAGCGCGCCCGTGAAGCGGGTGATGCCATGCAATTGATTCGTGACGGCGCGGAAAAGGTGCTGAGTACAGTGGCGGAAATTTCCCACGCACTCAGTGAGCAAAGCACCGCCTCAAACGAAATTGCCCAGCAAGTCGAGACCATCGCCAATATGGCCCGTGAAAACGGCGATGCGGTGGGCGCCAACCACCAGACCGCCAATCGTCTGGGTGAGCTGGCAGATACCTTGCAGCAGAAGATCAGCCACTTCACAACAGACTGAGTCTGCAGCTGTTCCATAGATCCAGACCCGGCGAATGCCGGGTCTTTTCGTTTTGCCACTTGATTTTGATCAAGGTAATGGCGGAAAGCCGTCAATAGACTGGGCTGCGCTTTAGTAAAAACACCATATTTGACGCTTATTCTCAGGCTTTATCTGGTAGAGGGTGTCTTGAGGAGTCAGTCGTGCGCAATAACCAGCCCGTGACCCAGCGCGAACAACCGGTTCCGCTGCAAGCCAATATCCTCTCTATCACTGATCCTCGAGGCTGGATCAACCATATCAACGATGAGTTCACCGCCATCAGTGGCTACCGGCAGGAAGAACTGCTGGGGCAGCCACATAATCTGATCCGTCATCCGGATATGCCGCGTGTTGCCTTCGAGGCCATGTGGCAGCAGCTCAAGGCAGGCAATTCCTGGCTGGGCGCGGTGAAGAACCGCTGCAAGAATGGTGATCACTACTGGGTAAAGGCCTACGCGATCCCTATTCTGGATGAACAGGGCAAGGTCATCGAGTATCAGTCGGTACGTACCGGGCTCGAAGAGGGCGCGCGTCAACGGGCCGAAAAACTCTACTCACAGTTGCGCCAGAACGAGCCGGACAAGGGGCCGGTTAGCGTACCGCAGCTGCGCCGTCGTCCCGGGCTGGCGCTGCAGCTGGGCCTACTCAGCAGTCTGCTGCTGATTGGCCAGTGGCTGTTGTTCGCACTGACCGACTGGAGTGCCAGCGCATTGGCCGGATTATTGGTGCTGCTGGGCAGTGTGTTGCTCGCGGCAGCCGGTTGCTGGTGGTTGATACGGCCGCTAAGGACTGTTATCGGCCGGGCGCGGCAGGTGGTGAACGACCCTCTGGCCGAGCTGATTTTTACCGGGCGGCTGGATGATGTGGGCAGTCTGCATCTGGCACAGATACAGCAGGCGGCGGAACTGGATGCGGTGGTAAAGCGGTTGTCGGGGGTGATTCAGGGGCTTCACGATAATGCTGAACAAGGTTTGGAACAGGGCCGCCAAGCCTGTCAGGCAGTCGATCAGCAGGCCGGTGAAACCTGCACCATAGCAGCCGCCAGTGAGCAAACCTCAATGACTGCCAGTGAAGTGGCACGTAATGCCATGAGCATGCTCGAGCGCGTGCGACTGGCCCATGAGGATGTTGGTAACGGCCAGCAGTTGATTGGTTCCAGCCGACAGGCAATGCAGCTGTTGTCCAGTGAACTGCAGGCGGCAGCAGACACAATCAATCAGCTGGAGCAGGCCAGCCACCAGGTTGGTGAGGCGCTGCAGGTGATTGCCGCGATCACTGAACAGACCAACCTGCTGGCGCTCAATGCATCCATTGAAGCGGCGAGGGCCGGTGAAGCGGGGCGCGGGTTCGCTGTGGTCGCTGATGAGGTACGTAATTTGGCGCTGCGCACCCGTGATTCAACCGAGCAGATCAGCAGCATCATCGGTCGCTTTGTCAGTACAGTAAGTGCTGCCACCGAAGCCATGCAGCGCTGTCGTGAACATGCCGGGCATACCGAGCAGCGTTCAGGCCAGACAAACGGTATGCTGGAACAGTTGGTCAGCCATATCGGTGAGATCCGGCTGCTGTGTGACAGTACAGCGGTTGCAGCTGAACAGCAGCAAAAGGCCTCGTCCGAGATTACCGAAAAGATTGCCCGTATCCAGCAACTGGGCGACAGCGCCAGTGCGGTGGTGCGGCATACCGAAAGTGGTTTGCTTCACCTGCAGGGCGAAATCAGCCGCATGGCCGGACTGACCGGGCGTCTGCGTCAGCGCAGCGGTTTGCTGGCAGCCTGTCTGAATACTGTGGTGCGTTGACGGAGCAACAGTCCCTAGATCCCACCGAGCAAACGCTCAAGCTGGGCAGTCTCGTCTGTGCTGTGTGGCATGCCCGCCTCTATCGCGGCGAGGCGCATCATCAGCTGCCCTTTACCGGGGGTGCCGCGTGGGGTCATGAACAGGGCGCCGATCAGTTGCCGCAGAGGTGCCGGAATGGCTTTGCGGATTTTGATCTGGTTGCCGTATTCGCCGGCAGATTGCTGCAGGGCCTGCTCAATGTCTTCGAGGGTGCAATGCTGGCCTAGTCGCCGAAAGTTCTGCACGGCGCACAAGAGTGACAGCTCGCCAAGGCGGCTCAGGCTGACCGCACTGCACAAGGGCTGCGGGTTGATGCTGTGGCGGGTAGCCAGCAGGCTGAGGATTCGCTGCATTTCCAGCTGCTGGGCTTGCCAGCGATCGGCCAGTGCGCGCAGGTCGTCATCCTGCAGCTGTGGCGAGGTACGCAGCAGCCGTTCGAGCAGCTCGTTCGCAACGTCGCCACCCAGCTGTGCCAGCGCCTCGGCGACGGACAGGCAGGGGTTGGCGAGATTGTTTTCGCGCTCTGAATTGGCGGTAGCCAGCAGATTGGCTGCGAAAGCGGGTTGCAGGTTGGCGCACTCGAGCAGTTGGGCGCCAGACAGCGGCAGCTCTTCAGGGCTGGGGAAGGGAGCCAGTACAGGCAGGTACAGCTGTTGGCGCAAACGTTCGGCCAGGTAGTCAGACAGGCCGCCCTCTATCACCGGTGCGGGGGCGTCGGTGTGTGCCGGAGACAGTTGCTGCAGGCGCTCAATCAGGTTGTCCAGGCTGAAGGGCTTGGCGATAAATCCGGTAATGCCGGCCTTGCGCGCTTGCAGTACCAGCTCGCGCGAGGTCAGTGCAGTGGTCAGAATGCGCTGGCTGGCCGGGCGCAGTCGGGCCTGGGTGGCAATCGCCTCAAGACCACTGCCATCCGGTAAATTGAGATCAGCGATCAGCAGGTCGGGTGGTTGCTGCTTGATTCGGTTCAGCCCGCGCCGCAAGTCCTGGGTGTGCTCGATCTGTGCACCTGGCCACAACCCGGCTACTACCTGGGTCAGCAGCTGGGCAATCCAGGGATCATCTTCTATCAGCAGTACATTCTGCATCAGCGCTGCTCCAGGATTACCCGGTTACGGCCGGCATGTTTGGCGGCATACAGCTGCTGATCAGCACGCTCAAGCAGCTCCGTGGCGTCCCAGTCGGGCGCTGCACAACAGGCGATGCCGGCACTGAAACTGCACTGGAAGGTGCCCTCGGGGCCGCTGAACAGGAGCTGGGAAAAGGACTGGCGAATGTCGTCAATAACGGTTGCGGCATCGTTTGCTGCACAATTGGGCAGCAAGGCGACAAATTCCTCGCCGCCGTACCGACCAATGCGATCCAGCTTGCGCAAGCGTTGGCGCAGCAGGTTGGCGAGTCCGCGAATTACGTTATCGCCGGCGGCATGGCCATAGGTATCGTTGACCCTTTTGAAGTGGTCAATGTCGAGCATGATCAGACTCAGCGGCTGTTGCTGGCGCAGGGCACGTTCGCATTCCAGGCCTATTTGTTCCTTGATGTCGGCGTGCTTGAGCAGCCCGGTCAGGCTGTCGCGTGAGAGTGCCTGGCTGATTGACCTGGCACGCTGGACGCGCGCGGTGACTGAGGTCAGCAGGCGCTGGTCGGAGATCGGCTTGCTGATAAAGTCATCGCCGGCCTGCAACAGTGCGGCCAGTTGCCGGGTGCTGTCGGACTCTGCCGAGAGGTAGATGACTGGCACCCGTAGCCAGCTGTCGTGCAGACGGATCAGGCGGGCCAGCTCTGCGCCATTGACTGAGGGCATATTGATATCCATCAGCACCACGTCCGGCTGAAAACGGTGCATGGTATGCAGCAGCAGGGTCGGGTCCTGCAGGTGCTCGCAACGCATCCCGGCGGCGCTTAATACCGTAAGGTAGCGGGTAGCCAGTTGCTCGTCATCATCCACTACCAGTACCCGTGCTGGACTCTGCTGATGGCTGTTAAGGCTGTTTTCCAGGCGATTTTCCAGAGCGGTGAGGTCTACCGGTTTGCTGAAGAAGCCGCTGGCTCCGGCACGCACCGCCAGCAGCTGTAACTCAAAGCTGTTGTCACTGCTGATTGCCAGCAGTGGTAGCGGCTGCGTCGGTTGCTGTTGTGCCAACTGTTGCAGGGTCGCTCTGGCGTCCGGTAACGGATCAAGATCAATAATCAGCGCGTCGTAGTCGGGCTGCTGATCGTCTCCGGCAACCGGGATTTGCTCTGCCAAATGGACCTGGTAACCGAAGCTGCCGAGGGTGTTGCCAATCTGTGCGCTTAGTGCGTTGTTCGGAACCAGCAGGGCGATCCTATGGCTGGCGGCAGACATGACCGACCCGGGTAGCTCAGGTGTTTTGGGGGTTGCCGGTTGATCGGACTGCGTACTGTCCAGCAAGCGCTGCATATGGCCGATGCCGTATTTCAGGTGCTTGTGCAGCAGCGAAAGGTTGTCCTGCTCGCGACATTGCAGTTCAAGCGTGCGTGCCTGTTCGCCCAGTTCGGCGTGCCCAAAGGTGCCTGCCGACCCGGCAATCTTGTGCAGGCGCTGCTCCAGTTGCTGGCGCAACCTGTCGCTCAGTGGCTCATTTAGCAGCTGCAACAGCTCGGGAAGCTCGTGGGCCAGCTGCTGGCGATAGCCGGCGCCGAGCGCAGCCAGTTGTTGCTGCAGTTCAGTCTTGTTGATCATGCGTATTTCCTGCCTTGCTTGCGGGGCCGGCCAGCGGTAACTCGAACCAGAAGCATGACCCCGTGCCGGCCTCTGAATCAACACCGATGATGCCGTTCATTCGTTCGATCAGATCCCGGCAAATGGATAAGCCCAGACCGCTGCCGCCGCGCTGGCGGGCGTCAGAGCTGTCGATCTGGGAAAATGTCCTGAACAGCAGGTGCTGTTGCTGCGGGTCTATGCCGATGCCGTGATCGGTCACACTGACCCGAATCATGTTGTGTCCCAGGACAGAGCGCAGCTGAACCTCGCCACCGCTGTGGGAAAACTTGGCGGCATTCGATAACAGGTTGGCCAGCACTTGCAGTAACCGCTGGCTGTCGACCAGTACCTCGGCGTCGTCGAGCTGCTCAGCGACTAGCCGTACCGCGAAGTTGTCGGCATAGGGCTGGTTGAGCTGCAGGGCACCCTCCAGCAGTGGCCGCAGTCGTTGGGGTTGCAGGCTCAGCTGCAGCTTGCCGGATTGCAGACGGTCAAGATCCAGCAGATCGTTGATCAGCATGACCAGGTTCTGCCCGTTATTTCGGGCAATCTGCAGCAGGTTCTGAACCGCCGGTTCAAAGGAGCCCAGCGCCCCGCCGGCCAGCAGGCCGATGGCGCCGTTGATGGCTGTCAGGGGGGTGCGAAGCTCGTGGCTGACGGTGGATATGAAGCGTGCCTTGGCCTGTTGGGCTTCGTAGGCTTCGGTGATGTCTGTGGTGGTGCCGCTTATGCTGACAGGGCGGCCTTTGTCGTTGCGGGCGGTGATCTGTCCGCGATCCTCGACCCAGACCCAGTGCCCGTCACGGTGTCGCAGACGATAGCGCGCTTCGTGGTAGTTCTTTTCTCCTTCAAGGTGCTGGCGCAGTTTTTCAAGACCCTGCTGCATACCCTCTGGCTCGGCCAATGCCGCCCATCGCTCTAGCAGCCTGTTGAAATTCGCCTACGGCCTGTCTGACTTTGCCGTGTAAGGTTTACGATATCGGCTCCAATCTGCCGGGAACCCCGATTTCCATGCGTGGCGCCGATATCACTCAGGAATCCTTGTTCACTGTCGCCAAGCTCGATGACTTCGTGCCAGCGACTCACCCACTGCGCGCCATCCGCAAGCTGGCAGACACCGCTCTGCAGCGGATGAGCGCCCTGTTCGACACCTTGTATGCCGACACCGGCCGCGCCTCGATCGCCCCCGAGAAGCTGATGCGGGCGCAGTTGCTGCAGTTGTTCTACTCGCTGCGCAGCGAGCGGATGCTGATGGAGCAGCTGG